>CAVZCE010000007.1:0-208002 GCA_963773695.1 uncultured Chloroflexia bacterium
GACCGCTCCCTGGACCACTCGGGCACGTCGCCCCGAATCACATCTTCGCACGCCGTGAGCTGGCTGCCCTCCTGACCGATCCCGAGGAGCTTCGGGACCGGCTCCACGGGGACTCGAGGAGGCTCGGGCCGTCGGCAAGCATGATGGACGCCGCGTGGCACCGCAAGTCGTGCCGGCATGGCCGACGCGCCCCGACGGGGGTGCCCGGTAAGCGGCGCCGCAAGGGCGCGGTGGACCAGTCATCGCAAGGGCCGGCGTCGGCTATTGCCCTCCATCGGTAGTGGTGCGGCGGGGTATCCTGCGCCGATGGCGGGACCGAGCCCAACAGCCATCCGCGAGCTCCCCACCGGCACCTTGACGTTCCTGTTCTCGGACATCGAGGGCTCGACACGCCTCGTGCAGACCATGGGCGCGGCGTTCCGGCCGCTTCTCGAACGGCACCAGGCGCTGCTCCGGGAGGCATTCGAGGCGGCCGGCGGCGTCGAAGTGGCAACCGAGGGCGACTCGTTCTTCGTCGTCTTTCGCAGCGCCCTCGCGGCGGCAGGGGCCGCTGCGGCCGCTCAGCGAGCCCTTGCCGGGGAGCCATGGCCGCCCGAAGGAGGAGCCGTGCGCGTCCGCATCGGACTGCACACCGGAGAGGGAGCACTCGGGGGTGACAACTACGTCGGGCTCGACGTGCATCGCGCAGCACGCATCGCGTCCGCGGCCCATGGCGGCCAGGTGCTTCTCTCGGAGGCCACGCGCGGTCTCGTCGCCGGATCGCTGCCGCCTGGCCTGAACCTGCGAGATCTCGGGGAGTATCGCCTCAGGGACCTCGACCGGCCCGAGAGGCTCTCTCAGCTGATCGTGGACGGGCTGCCGCAGGAGTTCCCGGCGTTGCGGACCCTCGACGCGCCCACCAACCTGCCGGTCCAGATGACCGACTTCATCGGGCGCAATCGGGAGATCCACGACATCGCCGAACTCGTCCATGGCTCCCGCCTGTTGACGCTCACGGGGCCCGGCGGGACCGGCAAGACCCGCCTCGCATTGCAGGTCGCCGCGCAGCTCCGCGGAGAGTTCAGCGGTGGCGTGTTCTTCGTGGACCTTTCGCCGCTCACCGATCCGGCCCTGATTCCCACCACCATCGCGGCAGCCCTCGGCGTCGCGGAGCAGCCGGACCGCCCTCTCCTTGCCTCGCTGCAGGTCTTCCTGCAGGACCTGCGGCTGCTGCTCGTCCTCGACAACTTCGAACAGCTGCAGGCGGGCGCTTCGCTGGTCGGACAGCTGATGGCGGCGGCGCCGCAGCTTGTCGTGCTGGTCACGAGCCGTGAGGTCCTTCACCTGCGGGGCGAGCAGGAGTATCCGGTCCCGCCCCTGGGCCTGCCGGACATGGCGGACCTGACGCACCTCGATGCGCTGACCCAGTACGACGCAGTGGCACTGTTCATCCGGCGCGCACAGGCCGCCCGACCCGACTTCGAGATCGACATTGGCAGCGCGCCCGCGGTGGCCGGTATCTGCGCCCGCCTGGATGGCCTGCCGCTGGCGATCGAGCTGGCCGCCGCGCGGATCAAGCTCCTGGAGCCGGAGGCCATCCTGCACCGCCTGGAGGGGAGCCTGTCACTCTTGACAAGCACCTCGCGCGATCTCAGCGAGCGGCAGCGAACGCTTCGCGGGGCAATCGACTGGAGCTACGAGCTGCTGGATCCCACCGAGCGGGTCCTCTTCCGGCGGCTCGGCGTCTTCGTGGGTGGCTGCAGCCTCGACCGCGCACAGGCCATCTGTGACGCGGACGGCCAGCTCGGCATGGACATGCTCGACGGCCTTGCGTCGCTGATCGACAAGAGCCTCCTGCGGCGCCTGGACCGCGCCGATGGAGACCTGCGAGTCGGCATGCTCGAGACAGTTCGCGACTATGCGCTGGAGCGGCTGACCCAGAGCCCCGACTGGGACGAGGTGCGCCAGCGACATGAGGACCTCTTCTCGGCACTGGCCGTCGAGTCGGCCGGGGAGATCATGGGACCCGACCAGAAGGCATGGGCGGCCCGCCTCGAAGGCGAGCGGGATAACCTCCGGGCGGCCCTCCAGCGCCTGGCCGACGACGGACGCACCCAGCTCGCGCTGGAGATGGCTGCCGCGCTGTGGCGCTTCTGGCAGCTGCGGGGCAACCTCGCCGAGGGACGGACGACGCTGGAGGACCTCCTGGCGCGGACGGACGCTGCGGCGCCAACCGTGAGCCGGGCCCGGGCGCTTGCTGCCCTGGGCGGGCTTCAGTACTGGCAATCGGACATGGCCGCCGCGGATCAGGCCTACTCCGAAGGGCTGACCATCCAGCGATCGCTCGACGACCCCGCGGGCCTTGCAGAGGCCCTCTACAACCTCGGCTTCGTGAAGGCCGTTGGCTCGCAACACGCCGAAGCCCGGCGGCTGTACGAGGAGGCTCTGGGGATCGCCTCCCGCATCGGTGACCAACCATCGGTCCTGCGCATTCAGGAGGCGCTGGCGTTCCTGATGTTCCACATGGGCGAGTTTGAGGCGGCCCAGCGGATCCAGGAGAAGAACGTGGCGGCCTTCAAGGCGGGCAACGAGATCTTTCGGGCCGCAATCGGCACCGGCTTCCTGTCATACCTCGAGGCCAGGCATGGGAGATACGACCTGGCGCGCGCCATGCAGCGCGAGGCGCTCGCCGTCTTCCGGGCCGCCAACGACCGGCACTGGATGGTGCGAGAGCTGGTCCTGGCAGCAGCCTCGGCAGTCGTCGCCGGGGATCTTGCCACGGCCGCGCAGCTGACCGGAGCCTACGACGTGCTTCGCGAACCGCTTGGAGACATCGCCACGCCGATCAAGACCCTCAAGCTGCCCGATCCAATGGTCCAGGCACGCGAGGGCCTCGGAGAGGACGCCTTCGCCCTCGCCTACGCCGCCGGACGGGCAATGACACTCGACGAGGTCGCCGCGCTGCTCGCATAGCCCAAACCGATCCTGCTCGCACTGCGTCTGCAGCCTCCCGCCCGATTGGGCCGATTCCCCCTGAATCGATCCACCGTCGCCAGTCACGGGGCAGCGACGCGGTGGTCAGCCTCTGGACGGCATCGGCTCCTGCGCGATGAGGTCTCCCCCGAGCAGGATGAGCCAGAGCATTACCGGATAGGCAATCATCCGCTCGGTCCCGCCGTGACCGATGATCCAGAAGGCTGCCGTGTTTCCACCGTCGCCGATGATCATCAGGCCGACGAACACCAGGCCGGTGAGGCCGGCGACCACCGAGATCGCTCGCATCCAGCCTGACAACACCGCCGCGGTCGCCACCGCCTCGACGTTGAAGAAGACGAACGCGAACAGGGCGAACAGGGAGTGCAGGCTGCCGGTGCTCAGCGGGAACAGTCCCGCGCCCAGCGCACCGAGCGAGGCCACCAGGTATGCCGCGAGCACCAGCCTGTTCCGATGCGTTGCGTAGAAGAGGTAGCCGCCAACGAGGTTGAGGGCGCCGATCAACAGCAGCGTCAGGTTGAACAGGACGGCCGTCTCTGGGATCACCCCCAGGTCGCTGATCGCCGCGGCGCTGTAGTCGTACCTCGGAGCGATGGATGCTCCGAGCATGATGGCGGTCAGGAACCACGCGCCGAGCAGGAAGAGCAGGAGGCCGGCGAGCTGCCTGCTCCGTCGCGCCCCGACACCTGCACCTCGCGTGGCCTGCTCCGCTTCTGGTACGGCAGTCACTGTCACTCCCTCCCTGGCGCCTTGATGAGATGGGCCTCTCGCATCGGATGGTGCGAGGAATCCCTGCAGCTCGGCAGCGTCCAGCGGCAAGTTGTGGGGTGCCAAAGGTCACGCCGCAACGCATGGCTGCGCACGAAGGATCGCGGCCGTATCTGGCTGGCCCAGAGGCCCGAGGGAAGGAAAGCTGGCTGCCCCGCGAGGATTCGAACCTCGGTTCACGGATCCAAAGTCCGCTGTCCTACCACTAGACGACGGGGCAGGGAACTCGACCGACCCGAGGCTAGCAGGTCACCGACCGGGGGGCAGAAAAATGGAGCGGAAGACGGGACTCGAACCCGCGACCCTCACCTTGGCAAGGTGATGCTCTACCAACTGAGCCACTTCCGCCCGTTACCGATGCACGCCCACGAGATGGTGCCGAGGGTCAGAATCGAACTGACGACACCCGCCTCTTCAGGGCGGTGCTCTACCAACTGAGCTACCTCGGCTCGCCTGTTCGATCCTGAGGATCTGCGGCCCCGCTCGCGGTCGCGTATCGGCTGAGGACGATAGCACAGCCGTTCGGCGAGCGGCAAGGCGCCATCGGCCTACTGCGGGGAGGGCATTCCTCCCGTTCCGACCGGGGTCGCCACGTCCAGCCCGGCCGGGAACGGCTGGCCCATCTGGCCGGCGATCCGCTCCAGGACCCGGACCCGCTCCGCGATGGGCGGATGCGTGTCCCACATCGACTTGGAGCGCTCCTCGAAGCTCTTGATGGGGTTGACGATGTAGAGGTGCTGCGTCGCCCGGTTCGCCACCTCCAGCACCTCCGGGTCGTCGCTGATCGCCCGGAGCGCGCGCGCCAGGCCGACGGGGTTGCGCGTGAGCTCCACCGAGCTCACGTCGGCGAGCTCCTCGCGGCTTCGGGAGACCGCGAGCTGCACGATGCGGCCGATGATCGGCGCGACGATCGCAAGGACGATCGCCACGACGAACAGGATGGCCGCCAGTCCCCCGCCTCCACCGCCGCGGTCGGAGCTGCTGCGGCGACGCCCGCCCCCGAACCAGAACGTGTAGCGCAGGAACCAGTCGGCGAGGAGGGCAATGGAGCCCACCAGCACGCCGACGAGCAGCGTGAAGCGGATGTCGAAGTTCGCCACGTGGCTCATCTCGTGGGCGATGACGCCCTGGAGCTCCTCGCGGTCCATCTTCTCGATGAGCCCCGTGGTGGCCGCGATCGACGCGTGGTTCGGATCACGCCCCGTGGCGAACGCGTTCGGCGCGGTGTCGTCGATGACATACACCCTGGGCATCGGCATCCCCGACGCGATGCTCATCTCGGACACCACGTTCACCAGCTGGCGGTACTGGTCCGGCGGGTTGGCGACCGGGACCTCCTTGGCGCCGGACGAGGCGAGCACCATCCTGTCGCCGGCGAAGTAGGTGCCGAGGCTCATCGCGGTGGCAATGGCCACCGCGATCACCACGCCCAGCCAGTCGATGCCGGTCGCGTAGCCGATGGCGCCCCCCAGCGCGCCGAGCACCAGGATGACGACCGCAACCAGGATCCAGCTGTTCCGCCGGTTGCGACCGATCTCGCGGTAGAAGGTCGTGGACGCCGTTGAGGAGCTCATGGCTCAGCGCGGCCGCCGTCGCCTGCTGTGGCGAGCTGTCTCCTCAGCTCTTGAGGGACAGGTCGACGGTCGGGACCGCGGCATCCGCCTCCTGGATCTGGAAGTAGTCGCGCGCGTTGAAGCCGAACATCCCCGCCAGCAGCACGTTCGGGAACGTCTGGATCGAGGTGTTGTACTGCCGCACGGTGCTGTTGTAGTGCTGGCGCGAGAACCCGATCTGGTTCTCGGTCGTGGTCAGCTGCTCCTGCAGCTGCATGACGTTCTCGTTCGACTTGAGCTGCGGGTAGTTCTCGACCAGGGCGAACAGCTGGCGCAGGGCACCGGTGAGCATGTTCTCCGCCTGCGCCGACTGCCCCGCGGCGGCGGGACCGGCGGCCTGGGCGCTGACGGCGGCGTTGCGAGCCTCGACGACCCGGGTGAGGGTCGCCTGCTCGAACTCCATGTATCCCTTCACCGCCTCGACGAGATTCGGGATCAGGTCGTGGCGACGCTTGAGCTGCACGCTGATCTGGTTCCACGCCTCGTCGACCATGTTCCGCTGGCGGACCAGCGCGTTGTACATGAACACGGCGAAGAGGACGAGGACCGCGATGACGATCAGGACGATCCACACGGTGGGCATGGGTGGTGGTCAACCCCTGTTACTCGGGAATGGTCAGCGGCATCGTAGCAGCGGCGGCTGCCGGACGATAGAGCGCATCAGCCCGGTGCGCGCGCAGGCGCTCAGGCGGGGCGGATCACGGCCCGGAGCCAACGGGCTCCGGCACGCAACGTCTCGCCGTCGACGGCGTACGGATGCTCACCAAGGCGGAGGAGCGGCACCAGCAGCAGGATCCAGTAGTGATAGTGGAGGTCGGGAACCGCGACGAGCGCGGCGAGGATCGAGAGGCTCAGGCTCGCGCGGCGCATCGCGAGGATCGCGAGCCCCGCGGCGACGACGTAGCCGACGGCCGGAGGAAGGCCGAGGGTCGCAAGGCTGAACTCACCGAAATGCGGCTGCGGCGCCTCGAACCAGCGGACCACAACGAAGTCCCACAGAACCGATGGCGAGGTCAGGGCGGCTGCCAGCAGCGTCAGACCGATGGCGACGCCGGCGGCGGTGAGCACGCCCCGCCAGTCGCGGCGGCCGATGAGCCAGGCGAACAGGAAGACGGGCGCCAGCCGCAGCGCGGCCGCCGCGCCGATGGCCCACCCGGCCTGGCGAGGCCAGCGGACGGCGACGGCGAGGAGCAGGAGGACGACGCTGTTCAGGGTCGCCCAGATGACCGCGTCGGGCACCGGGATCCAGATCATGACCGCACCCGCCAGCACCCAGCCCCAGACGCCGGGAAGGCGCGGCCAGGCCAGCGCGATGCCCGCGAGGAGCGCGACGGCCATGAGCGCCCCCCACGGCACGCGGCCCAGCGCAGCGAGCGGAGCGAGCAGCACCGCGGCCGGCGGCTGGTTGAACGCCGGCGGCCGGACCGCGACATGCGGCTGGAGGTAGGCGGCGGGATAGAGTGGCTGGCCGCCGCCGATGGCGCGCACGCCAGCGGCGTACCAGTCGGCGTCGCCGAACCAGATGGGCTGCACCTGGGCCGCCACAAGAAGCGTGGTCGCACCGAGCGCCACCAGCGCGATGGCGGCCGCCAGCCGGGCCGCCGCGCGCCACCTCGTGCCGCGGGCGTCCGTGCCACCCTCGACCGCCTGCGGCGGCGTGAGGAGGGTCTCGCTCATCGTGTCACCCCCACTTCGGGCGGATCTCCGCGCCGGAGGCGAGTGCGCAATCCCGGCACCAGCGGGCGGAAGCTTCGCGTGCCCCGGTCGGCGGGGCGGTTCGGGAGCAGTGGGCGGTGAGGGGTTCGAACCCCCGACCTCCTCGGTGTAAACGAGGCGCTCTTACCAACTGAGCTAACCGCCCGAGCCTGAGCCTAGCACGCGGCGGAGATGAAACGGCCGCTCCCCGCGGGGAGCGGCGCCGTGCGTCTGATCCGTCCTCGGAGTTGGTGCCCAGGCCGGGACTTGAACCCGGATGGGTTTCCCCATACGCCCCTCAAACGTACGCGTATACCAATTCCGCCACCTGGGCCCGAGGGTGGTACCGAGGGAGGGACTTGAACCCACACGACCTTGCGGTCACTAGGTCCTGAACCTAGCGCGTCTGCCTATTCCGCCACCTCGGCACGCCAACCGCCGGCCCCCGAGAGAGCCGGCGAAGCGGCGCCGATGATAGCACAGGCCCAGGCCGCCGACGTCCGGCCGCGCCTGGCGCCACAGGCGGCGAAACCGCCGTCCTCAGATCGCGTTGGGACCGAGCAGGTTGAGAAGCGAGAAGACGACGAACAGCACCGACAGGACGATCGTGAGGCGGAAGAGCGTGCGCTCGATGCCGCGCCGGCTCCGGTAGGCCGTCACCTCGCCCCCAAAGGCGCCGCCGAGGCCCGTCCCGCGCTGCTGGAGCAGGATCGCGGTGATGAGCGCCACGGCGAGGATCATCTGGGCGAGGACGAGTGGATTCATGGCCGGCGCAGTATAGCGGAGACAATCGGCATCGGCCTCACGCGTCCCTCGTCAGCAGGCTGTGACCGGTCATCGCGGGACCCGGCGGGAGGCCCATCAGGTCGCACATCGTGGGGGCCACGTCGGCCAGGATCCCGTCCGCGAGACGGGCCCCCGCAAAGCCGTTGCCGACGAGCGCCAGGGGCACCGGCGACGTGGTGTGCTTGGTCTGAGGCGCGCCCGCCGCATCGCGCATCTCCTCGACGTTCCCGTGGTCGCCGGTCACGAGCAGCACGCCGCCCGCGTCGAGCACCGCGGCGACGAGGCGCGCCAGGCACCCGTCGACCACCTCCACCGCCCGCACGGCGGCATCCCACACGCCGGTGTGGCCGACCATGTCGGGGTTCGCGTAATTCACGACGATGAAGTCGAAGGTGCCCGAGCCGATGGCGGCGACGAGTTTCTCGGTGATCGGCTCGGCGCTCATCTCCGGCGCGTGGTCGTAGGTCGGGACGTCCCGGCGCGAGGGGACCAGGATCCGCTCCTCGCCCGGGAGCCGGGCCTCCACCCCGCCGTTGAAGAAGTAGGTCACGTGGGCGTACTTCTCCGTCTCGGCGATGTGGAGCTGCCGCTTCCCGAGCCGCGACAGGTAGGCGCCGAACGAATCGATCTCGAGCGGCGGAAACGCGACCGGCACCGGCAGGTCGTCGTGTGCCTGGTACTCCGTCAGCGTGCTGACCAGCAGGCCCTCGGGCCGGCGGCCGCGGTCGAAGGCGTCGAAGTCGTCGAGCGCCAGCGCCTGGGTCATCTCGCGCCCCCGGTCAGCGCGGAAGTTCATGTGGACCACGGCGTCTCCGTCCTCGATCGAGGGCGCCCCGGAGACGACCGTGGGCTGGATGAACTCGTCGCTCTCGTCGCGCTCGTAGGCGGCCCGCACCGCGGCCTCCGCGGTGGGAGCGCTGAGCCCCTCCCCGTGCACGAGGGCGTCCCAGGCCTGCTTCGTCCGCTCCCAGCGCTTGTCGCGGTCCATGGCGTAGTAGCGGCCGGAGACGGAGCCGATGGTGGCCTTCCCGGCGATCCGCCCCTCCAGCCCGGGGACGAACTCGATCGCCGAGCGCGGTGGCGTGTCGCGCCCGTCGGTGAAGGCGTGGAGGATGACGCGGTCGGCGGAGAGGCCGGCGCGATGCGCGAGCTCGACCATGGCCTCGATGTGGCCGTCCACGGCGTGGATCCCGCCCGGGCCCACGAGCCCCAGCAGGTGGAGCCGGCTTCCAGCTGTCGAGGGCGTGGCGCGCCGCCGCGAGGAGCACCGGATTCTCGAAGAACTCGCCGGTCTCGATCGCCTCGGTGATGCGCGGCAGGTCCTGGAGGACGCGGAAGCCGGCCCCGAGGTTCAGGTGGCCGACCTCCGAGTTGCCCATCTGCCCGGCGGGCAGGCCGACATCGGTCCCGGCTGCTCCCAGGCGGCTGAGCGGCCACTCGGCGCGGACCCGGTCCCAGGTCGGCATCTTCGCCGCCATCAGGGCGTTCCGCGCGGGATCCTCGCCGATGCCGAAACCGTCGAGGACGCACAGGACGACCGGACGGGGAACGCGTGTCGGCATGGCCGTCACCGTCCCGCCGCCCCGACCGCGGCGGCGCCGATGGCCGCGAAGCCGTCCGGATCGAGGGAGGCGCCGCCCACCAGCGCGCCGTCGATGTCGGGCTGGCCGAAGAACTCGCTCGCGTTGGCCGCCGTCACGCTCCCCCCGTACAGGATGGGAACCTCGGCGGCGGCCTCTCCGCCCAGCTCGACGAGGATCGCGCGGATCTGCGCGCCCACCGCCTGGGCATCGGCCCCGGAGGCCGCGTTGCCGGTGCCGATCGCCCAGACCGGCTCGTAGGCGACCGCCAGGCCGCTCCCGGCGATCCGCTCCAGCTGCGAGACGGCGGCGCGCAGCTGGCGGTCGATCACCGCCTCGGTCTCCCCCGCCTCGCGCTGCTCGAGCCGCTCACCGATGGCGGCAATCGGCCGCAGCCCGTGGGCGACGGCACTGGCCGTCTTCAGGCCGACCCGCTCGTCGGTCTCGCCGTCGTACTGGCGCCGTTCCGAGTGGCCGATGATCACCCAGCCGGCGACGCCGGCCAGCATGAGCGGCGAGATCTCGCCGGTGAAGGCGCCCTTCTCCTGCGAGGCCATCGTCTGGGCGCCGACGCCGATTCGACCGGCGACCGCACCGGCGATCGACTCCAGCCAGATGGTCGGCGGGCAGACGACGGTCTCGATGGGCAGCGCCGCCATCCGCTCCGCGACCCCGTTCGCCAGCGCCAGGGCATCCCCGGGCGCGGTAGGGTTCATCTTCCAGTTGCCGGCGATCACCGGCGTGCGATTCGGGTTCATGGTGTGGCCCTCCGTTCTCGTCTTCGCGTCGCGGGAGGATCCATCGGGTCGAACGCGTCGTCATCGGCAAGCTCGATCAGCCGGCGAAGGCGGTAGCTCGTCGCCGAGCGGCTGACTCCCAGTGCACCCGACAGTGTGTCAAGGTCTGCCTCCGGCTGCAGGCGACGCTGGGCGGCCGTCTCGCGGAGGCCCTCGGAGAGCCTGGTCAGGCGGCCGGTCCGCTCGAGGGCGGCGATCGCCTGGAGCTGGCGATCCGCGGCGCGCACCGTGCGCGCGAGGTTCGCCTCCTCCGCATTGAGGAGCCGGTTGAGGCGGTTCCGGACGTCGCTGCCGACGCGGCTCGTCTCGAAGTCGAGCAGGCTGCGGTTCGCGCCCGTGAGCTGCAGAAGCGAGGCGATCTCCTCCCGGCCCTTGAGGTACGCGACCCAGCGTCCGCGCCGCTCCATGAGCGCGCCCCGGATCCCATGCGCGGCCAGGCGGTCCAGCAGCTCGGCGGCCCGCGACCGGCTGCCGAACACGAACTCCACGTGGGGCCCCCCGGCCGCGAGGGAGAGCGATCCCCCGCCGAGCAGGACGCCGCGCAGGAACGCGCGGTGGTCACAGGCCGGCGCCGTCTCCCACTCCCACGGACCGATCGACGTCTCGTCGAGCCCGATGACCAGATGGTGGCGTCCGCGCCCCCTGCGCGGCCGCGCGCCGAGGGCGGCGTGCGGAAGGGCTGACGCGGAGGCGGCGGGGTGCGGGCCGGAGGTCGCGAGACCCAGCAGCGTGGCGAGCTGCACCGCGATGCGCGCGGTGGCATGGTCGAAGGTGCTCACGCCGGCCACGGTGCGGTCGGCCCACAGCAGGCCGGCAAGCTCCGCCCGACGGCAGCAGGCACGGGCAGGAACGATCCGGGCGAGCTCGCCCTTCACCTCGCTGGCGACGAGCACGAGCGGGGTCTACGAAGCCCTGGCGCCCGGGCGGGCGATCCGTCGCTGGCGCGGGTAGTCCACGCGGTCCTCCTGCTGGAGCCGCATCAGCGCCGCGGCGAGCTTGGCCGGGTCGTGGCGGTGGGCGTTCGTCACGTCGACGACATCCTCCTCCACGATCGTGACCGACATCTCCTCGAGGCGACGCGCATCGATGACGACCGGCTGCCCCTGCCACCCTTCAGGGCGGCGGGCGTTGCGGTTGTGGTTGATGAGCACGTAGTCGATGAGGCCCTCGCCGATGTGCGCGAAGAGCGCCTCGAGGTGCTCCGCGGCGGAGAACTGCAGCGTCTCGCCCGGCTGCGTCGCGACGTTGCAGACGTAGACCCGCAGGCCGGGTGCCGCGGCCAGCGCATCGCGGATGTCGCTGATGAGCAGGTTCGGCAGCACGCTCGAGAAGAGGCTGCCAGGCCCGATGACGATCATGTCCGCCTCGAGGATGCGCTCGAGCGCCTCGGGGTTGGCACGCACGTCGGCCGGCTCGATGAAGACGCGCTCGATGGGCTCGTCCGCGTGACCGATGTCCACCTGGCTGTCGACACGACGCCCGGAGACGAGCCGGGCGGAGAGGTTGAGCGGCACGCTCGTCGCGGGCAGGACCTGGCCACGGACCGCGAGAACCCGGTTCGACTCGCGGACCGCCTCCTCGAAGTCCCCGGTCACCGCGGTCATGGCCGCGATGAAGAGGTTGCCGAAGGCGTGCTCGTCGAGCCCGGAGCCGGGCGGGAACCGGTACTGCATGAGCTGCGTCATCAGGGGCTCGGCATCGGCCAGCGCGGCGATGCAGTTGCGGATGTCGCCGGGAGGCACGATCCCGAGCTGCTGGCGGAGCCGCCCGGAGGACCCGCCGTCGTCTGCCACGGCGACGACGGCAGTGATGTTCGCGCTGTAGCCCTTGAGACCGCGCAGCAGGGTCGAAAGGCCGGTGCCGCCACCGATGGCGACGATCCGCGGTCCCCGCGCGAGGTACCGCTTGGTGTAGAGCACCTCGAGCACGCTGTCCCCCCGCGCAACGAACGGCGAGACGATGCTGCGCATCAGGCCCCAGACGCCGAGCCCGGTCGTCACCAGGCCCACGGTGGCGATGACGACCGCCCGGATCGGCCGCTCCAGCCCGGCGCCCGTCAGCCAGAAGATGATGGGGATGTTGTCGGCGTTGAAGCGCCGGTAGAGATCCACGAGGAAGATCGCGGCCCCCAGGCCCAGGATCGTGATTCCCAGGAAGGCGAGCAGCAGCCACCGCTTCAGGTGCATCCCCGGGTACATCCAGCGCGGGATGCGGATGCGCCGCCTCATCGCTCGAGCTCCCGGTGGAAGACGCTCACGTTCGTCCCGTCCCGCTGCTTCAGGCGCTCGGCCAGCTCCTCGGCGAGCGCGATCGACCGATGGTAGCCACCGGTGCAGCCGAGCGCGACCACCAGCCGGCTCTTGCCCTCCGCGCGGAACGCGGGCACCGTGAGCTCAAGGAGCTCCTGGACGAGCTCCAGGAACCGCCGCGCCCGCGGCTGGCCCAGCACGTACTCCCGGACCGATGCGTGGAGTCCCGAGAGCGGCTTGAGATCCGGGACCCAGTACGGGTTGTTGAGGAACCGCACGTCGAAGACGAGGTCGGCCTCGAGGGGGATCCCGAACTTGAAGCCGAAGGTCACGATCTCGACCTGGAGGGCATCGCTGCCGGCGAGGCTCGGGACCAGGTTGAAGAGCCGCTCCTTGAGCTGGCCGATGGAAAGGCCGCTCGTGTCGACGACATGGTCCGCCAGCTCGCGCGTCGCGCGAAGGCGCTCGCGCTCCTCCGCGATGGATGCCTGGACGCCGGTGCGCGAGGAGAGCGGGTGCCGGTGGCGCGTCTCGGCGAAACGGCTCACGATCACCGCGTCGCTGGCCTCCAGGAAGATCACCGTCGGCCGGACCCCGCGATGCGCCAGGGCCGCGCGCGCCCGCTCGATGGCGGGCGCCGGGTCGCCACCCCGGATGTCCAGGACCAGCGCGACGTCGTGGAAGCGCTCCGGGTCGGCGGCGCGCAGGCCGATGAAGGCGTCGAGGAGGTCGGTGGGCAGGTTGTCGATGCACGCGTACCCCAGGTCCTCGAAGAGCTTGGAGGCCTGGCTCTTCCCGGCCCCGGAGAGGCCGCTGAGGATGAGGACCTGTCCGGGATCGGCCGGGGTCGGCGCATTCTCGCGACCCGGAGAGCGCCGGGCGGTGGATGCCGTGTCGGGGCCGGCGGAGCGGAGCCGCCCCCGGTGCGTGGTGGTGCTGGCGGCGCTGCGTGGCACGCTCATCTCCCCTGGGTCGGCGGTCTCTTCGAGTATAGCCTCAGGCCGGCCGCCACAGCGAACGGAGCTCAGCGGTCCGGCTCCCCTTCGAGTCCGGCGAGCAGGCCCTCGACGGTGGCCGCCACGGACGTGCGCAGGCCGTCGAGGTCGTATCCGCCCTCCAGCACGACGCCAACGCCGCCGATCGCCCGTCGCGAGGCCAGCAACCCCACCGCCCGCGCCACGCGTCCGTAGCCGTCGGCCGTGACGCCCAGGTGGGCCAGTGGATCGTCGCGATGCGCGTCGTACCCGGCGGAGACGAGAATGGCGTCCGGCTCGAACGCCTCCACCTCCGGAATGAGCCGCGCCTGCCAGGCGGCAACGAAGGCCTCGTCGCCGGACCCCGGCACCAGCGTGACGTTGTGCATGGTGCCGTGCCCCTCGCCGCGCCCCCGCTCCCCGGGCCCACCGGTGCCAGGGTAGAGGGGTCGCTGGTGCGTCGAGGCGTACAGCACGCTCGGGTGCGCGTCGAAGATCTCCTGGGTGCCGTCCCCGTGGTGGACGTCCCAGTCGAGGATCGCGATCCGCGAGGCGAGCCCGTGGCGCTCCAGCGCCACCGCGGCGATGGCGATGTTGTTCAGCAGGCAGAAGCCACCCGCCCGCCGGCGTGCGGCGTGGTGCCCGGGTGGACGGACGGCGGCCCAGGCGACCGCGGCGTCTCCGGCCACTGCGGCCCGGGCGATCTCGACCGCGGCACCCGCGGAGAGGCGGGCGGCCGTCATCGTCCCCGGCGAGACGTAGGTGTCGGGGTCGACCCAGCCGCCGCCGGCGCCCTCGAATGCGTCGAGCGCGGCGACGTACTCGCGGTCGTGGACGTCCAGGATCGTCGCCTCGTCGGCCGCGGTCGGCGCCCGTCGCTCGAGGTCGGCACCCGCACGCGTGGCGCCGAGCGCCACCCCATCGGTCACCGCATCCAGCCGCTCGGGGCGTTCGGGATGCCCCGGCGCCGCATGCCGCGCCATGGCCGGATCGGTCAGGAGCAGGACCGTCCGGGGTGCCGTCACCGGCGGATGACTCGCATCACCTGCAGGGAGGCCTCGAAGAGGACGTACATCACCGCCGACAGGACCGAGGGCGAGAAGGGGTCGCCGCCGGGGGTCACGACCACGGCGAAGATGACGATCCCGACGATGATGAACCGGCGCTGGGCGGCGACCCGGCGGTACGAGAGGATCCCGACGCGTGCGAGCGCGATGAGGACGATGGGGAACTCCATGACGAGGCCGAAGGCCAGCATCATGGTCGTCACGAACCCGATGTACTCGTTGATGGTCAGCAGCGGCTGCAGGCCGGGCTCCGCGAAGCTGAGCAGGAAGGCGAGAGCGAAGGGAATGATGAAGTAGCCGACCGCCATGCCGATGGCGAAGAGCCCCAGCGCGGCGAAGAGCAACGGCCACACCAGGCGACGCTCGCCGCGGGTGAGTCCGGGCGTCACGAAGCGCCAGATCTCGAACAGGATGACCGGCATGGCCAGGGCAATGCCCACGAAGACGGCGACCTTGACCCGTACCGCGAAGGCGCCACCG
The DNA here is from genome assembly GCA_963773695.1 of uncultured Chloroflexia bacterium. GTDB lineage: Bacteria > Chloroflexota > Limnocylindria > QHBO01 > QHBO01 > CAVXEH01. Next base: position 14,983 of record CAVZCE010000007.1, read on the forward strand.
ACGCTCGTGAAGTAGACGGTCTCGTAGTCCTTCGGCAGTGGCTGCCTCAGGAAGTCGAGCACGGGCTTCGACAGGACGAAGCCGACGATCGCCGCCACGACGACGGCGATCACGATGATGATGAGGCGACGACGCAGCTCCTCGAGATGCTCGAGGAGCGGCATGGCCACCTCGTCGTTGGTCATGGGCGCCTCAGGCTCAGTGGGGCGGAGGCAGCGCGCGACGCGGGGCGCGTCGCGCTGGGGTTACTTCGGCTCGTTCGGCGGCGGGGTCGAAGCGCTCGCGGCGCTCGGGGCGCTGCCGCCGGCCGTGGTCCCCGCGGGTGTGCCGCTCGAGGCGTCATCGGGCCTGGCCGCGGGAGCGGGCTCGCCGCGGATCGAGTCCTCGATGTCGCTCGACGCCTTGCGGAACTCACGCACCCCCTTGCCGATGGCACTCCCGATGTCCGGCAGCTTCCCGGGACCAAAGATGATCAGGACGATGACCAGGACGAGGATCAGCTCGCCCGGGCCGATGTTGAAGGGCATGAGCCTGCGTTGGAACCTCTGGTCTGTGGGCGATCAACCACCGATGCTGCTCGGCGGAACTGTCATTCGAGTGTAGCACCCAGCCGCCGCATCTCGCCCCCGAGCCGCTCGGCCGCCGCCCGCGCCGCGTGCTCCCAATCCGCCCCGCGGCTCGCTCCGGCGATCGCCCGGGAGACGGCCACCACGCCCGGCGCCCGGGTTCCGTGGCAGCACTCCACGGCCGCCGCCAGGTCCCCGCCCTGCGCGCCCACGCCGGGAACCAGGAAGCCCGGCGCCGGCACGTCGGCGCGCAGGGCGCGCAGCTCGTCCGGTGCCGTCGCTCCCACCACGAGCCCCACGCGCGGGTCCGGCCAGCGCTCGGCCACCCAGCGGGCGACCCGCCGGAAGAGCGGCACCCCGTCGGCGGCCAGGTCCTGCAGCTGGCCGGCCGCGGGGTTGCTCGTGCGCGCGAGCACGTAGACGATGCGCCCGGGGTACGCCAGGAACGGCTCGATGGCGTCCTCGCCGAGGTACGGCGAGAGGGTCACGGCGTCGCCGGCGAGATGGCCGAAGAGCGCAACCGCCTGCCGCTCCGCCGTGGAGCCGATGTCGCCACGCTTGGCGTCGAGGATCACGACATGCTCGCCGGGCACGTCCGCGCGGACCCGCTCAAGGGCGGCCATGCCGGCCGACCCGAACGCCTCGAAGAACGCGACGTTGATCTTGAACGCGGCCGCATGCTCGGCGGTCGCGGCCACGATCCCGCGGGCGAATCGCTCGACGCCGGCAACGCTGCGGGGAAGTCCCTCGGGGAGGGCGTCCGGATGCGGGTCGATCCCGACGCAGAGCGGTGCCCCGAGCCGATGGATCCGGGCCCGCAGCCGGTCGAGCGGAGCTTCGCCGGGAGGCACGGAGCTCACGACGCTGCCGCCGCCAGCGGGCGTGCGCGACGATGGGCGAGGCGGCGCGCCATGAGCGGGCTTGCTTCCGCATCGGCGTAGTCGAGGACGCGGAGCCGGAGACGCTCGATGCCGCCGAACGTGTCGCGCTCGAGCGTTCCCACGAGGTCCACGTGGCTGCCCGCCGCGGGGAGCGGGCGTTCCGCCGGCGTGCCGAAGGCGACCGCGTCGAACGTCTCCAGTCCACGCCGCATCCGGAAGGCAATGTGCGCCTCGTTCGCCCCGACGCGCCGGGCCTCGGTCACGGTGAGGCCGGTCACCGCCAGGAGCGGCTCCACGTTTCCGGGGCCGAACGGCTCGAGACGGCCGAGCTCCTCGGCCAGCGTCCAGTCCACGTGGGCGGCGGGCAGGACGAGGTCGATGTGGAGCGCCCCGGCAGCCACGAGCGGTCCGGGGCCGACCGCGGCGAGCGGATACGACGGCGGCAGTGCCTCGCAGGCAGCGACGAAGCCCTCCCAGCCGGATGCGTCCATGCTGAAGCCGCCCGCGCCGGCGTGCCCCCCGCTCTTCGTCAGGTGCTCGGCGAGCGACTCGAGGGCGGCCGCGACGTGGAACCCCGCGGGGGCCCGGACCGATCCTCGCAGCTCTCCCTCCGCGGCGCTCACCACGACGACGGGCCGCCCCAGCTCGTCCGCCAGGCGACCGGCGACGAGCCCGATGAGGCCCGGCTCCCAGGCGTCGTTGCGCAGGACGAGGGGGCCGCTCGCGCTTGCCCCATCCCGCGCCGCCGCGACCCGTCGAGCCTCCTCGAGCAGCGTGGTGGTCAGCTCTCGCCGCCGGCGATGAACGGCTTCCAGCTCGTCCGCGAGCCGCTCCGCCTCGTCGGGGTCCTCCGAGGTGAGCAGCCCCATCGCGAGCTCGGCGTCGGCGATGCGCCCGGCGGCGTTGATGCGCGGCGCGATGGCGTAGCCGAGCTCCCGGGCCGTGGGGTGCGCGGGGTCAGCGGTCGCGCGGGCCAGGAGGGCGCGCAGCCCCGCGCGACGGCTCGTGCCCAGCTCGGCGAGTCCGAGCGTCACGATGGTGCGCGACTCACCCGTCATGGGAGCCATGTCGGCGACGGTGCCGATGGCGGCCACCGCCGCGAGGTCCGGCGCCGCGAGCCCGCGGCGCGCCAGCAGCGCCGTCGTCATCCGGTAGGCGAGCCCCGCCCCGGTCAGGTCGTCGTCCGGATAGCGGCAGTCGGCGCGATGAGGATCCACCACCGCGTCGGCTGCCGGCAGCACCGGTCCGGGAAGGTGGTGGTCGGTGACGACCACGGAGATGCCCAGCTGGCGTGAGGCGGCGACCTCGTCCACGTTCGCGACGCCACAGTCACACGTGATGACGAGGTCCACGCCGCGCTCGCGGAGGGCGGCGAGGCCGGCGACCGAGAGCCCGTACCCGTCCGACCAGCGCGACGGCACGTGGCGCACCGGCTCCACGCCCAGCGCGCGCAAGGCCAGCGTCCAGACCGCGACCGCGCTCATGCCGTCCGCGTCGTAGTCGCCCCAGATCGCGATCCGCTCGCCCGCTTCGATGGCGCGGTCGACGCGGTCGAGCGCGCGCTCCGCATCGGCCATGAGGGCGATCGGATGGAGCGCGGCGCTGCCCGGCGACAGGAAGCGGCGGACCGCGGCGGCCGTCGTGATCCCGCGGCGAGCCAGGAGGGTCGCCACCGGGGCGCCGAATCCGGTGAAGACCGGGGGGTCGGCGATCGGCTCGGGCAGGAGCCAGTCGAGTCGCGGAAGGATCACGGCCGCCATGGTAGCGGCGGCCGATTACCGCCGGATGCCCGTTCCGTTACCGATCCGCCCCGCGCATCCGCGACATGCCCCCGGACCGCGGCCTATCGGCTCAGCGGTCGCACCTGCCGGCGGTCGCCCGCCTGCGTCCGGGCCTTGCGGTTCGCATCCCACTCGTACCACGCCACGAGGATCTGGCTGGCGTTGAAGATCGACGAGTAGGTCCCGCTGATGACGCCGATGAGCAGCGCCAGGGTGAAGGTCCGGATCGTGACCGGGCCGAGCAGGAGGAGCGCCGTCAGCGTCACGACCACCGTCAGGCTGGTGCTGATCGAGCGACCGAGGGTCTGCAGGATCGAGTGGTTGACGATGGCGCCGAACGGCTCCCCGGCGTGCCGGATGCGGTTCTCCCGGATGCGGTCGAAGACCACGATCGTGTCGTGGACGCTGAAGCCGATGATGGTCAGCAGCGCGGTCACGAACAGGGCATCGAACTCGAGCCCGAAGAAGTAGCCGAGGATCGCGAAGGTGCCCACCACCACGATCACGTCGTGGAGGAGCGCCACGATCGCCGCGGTCCCGTACCGGAACCCGAAGCGGATCCACAGGTACGCCAGGATGAACAGCTCACCGATGACGATGAGGATCGCCGAGCTGCGAATCAGGTCCGCGCCGATGATCGGTCCCACCGTGGTCACGCTGGCGGTGTCCGCCGCCCCGAACCGTCCCACGAGCTCCGCCTTCAGGGTGTCGAACTGGGTGCCGGCGGGCAGGGCTCCCGGGGAGCCGGACGCCGCCGGGGTCGGGCTCGGGGTTGGCGTGGGGCTGGGCGTCGGTGTCGCGGTCGGGCTCGCCGACGCGCTCGCCGCGCCCGCGGACGGCGTGGGCACGAACGACGGGATCGGCGCCGCGGTCTGCGGCGGCAGCAGGTCGATCGGTCTCGTGCGGATCTGCAGGTAGCCGTTTGCGATCTCCGTCACGGTCGCCTCGGGGTGGTCGAGCTGGACGAGGGCGGCCTGCACCTCGGAAGCGCTCGGCTGATCTGCGAAGTGAACCTGCCAGACGGTGCCGCCGGTGTAGTCGACGGTGGGCTTGAGACCACCCAGGGCGATGAAGATCAGGCCCGGGACGGTGATGATCGCGCTGAAGAGGAAGTACCAGCGGCGCTTGCCGACGATGTCATACATGGGTCAGCGCTCCACGTGGTAGAGCTCGATGCGCCGTCCCCATTCGCGGCGGACGACCCAGCGGAGCATGGTCCGGGTCACGGTGATGGCGCTGAACATGCTGAGCAGGACGCCGATGATCAGCACGAGCGCGAAGCCTCGCACCGCCGTCGTGCCCTGCCAGTAGAGCCAGCTGGCGACGAGAAGCGAGCTCACGTTCGAGTCGAGGATGCTCGACCAGGCCCGGTTGAACCCGGCCTCGATGGCCGGCCCGAGCGTCTTCCCGGACCGGATCTCCTCCTTCATCCGCTCGAAGATGAGGATGTTGGCGTCGACCGCCATGCCGATCGAGAGGATGAATGCGGCAACCCCGGCCAGGGTCAGGGTCACCGGGATGATCCGGAAGACCGCGTAGTTGACGAGCGTGTAGAAGATCAGGGCCAGCGAGGCCAGGACACCGGGGAGCCGGTAGCTGCCGATCATGAAGAGCAGGACCAGGAGGAGGCCCACGCCTCCGGCGAAGAGCGCCTGGTCCAGGAACCCGCGGCCCAGGGTCGGCGCGACGTTGTCGAAGCCGATCTCCTGCAGGCCGACCGGCAGAGCGCCGTAGCGCAGCTGGTTGTACAGCGTGGTGCGCTCCTGCTCCGCGCTCGACCCGGCACCCACGGTGATGATGGTCGTCCCCTGGCAGATGGCGCTCTGGATCGTTGGCGTCGTGATGATCTTCCCGTCGAGCGCCACCGGACCCGGATCCCCGACGTGGGCCGTCGTGTAGTTGCACCACGTGGTGCTGGCGTCGCTCTTGAGGCCGAAGCTGACGCCGATCTGGCCGTTGTTCGCGTCTGGAGCGACGCTGCCGGCGTTGATCGAGCCGCCGTCGAAGAGGACCTTCACCTTCTGCTGCTGGATGAGCCCGGTGACGTCCTCCCCGACGGTGAGCGTCTGCGAGAGCGGGTCGATGAACTGCAGCTGGCCCGTGGAGCCGACGAGCTTGCGGACCTCCTCGACGTTCGAGACGCCGGGCACCTCCACGACGATGAGCCGGTCACCTGACCCGTTCGTCTCCGTTCGGACCTGCGGCTCGCTCACCCCCAGGCCGCCGACGCGCTGCTCGATGATGTTGCGCGCGACGTCGACGTCGTCGCTCGTCACCGTCTGGTTGGGCTGCGGGTTCACCTTGAGGGTGACCCGGATCCCGCCCTGGAGGTCCAGGCCGAGCACCGTGCGCGCCTCGCCGCCGAAGCCCGGGGCGGGCAGCACGCTCGACGCGGTGCTCGTGTTGTACAGCCCCAGGGTCTTGCGCGGGAGGTCGTAGTAGATGGCCAGGATGGCGATCACGATGATCAGCCACGGGGCAATTCGGCGCCAGGTCATGCTTTGGCCGAGAGGTCCTTTCACTCGGGATGGTCAACGGCGCCGCGAGTGCAAACGCGCAGACACACAACACGCCGCTGCTCGCGGCGGGCGGGCAGAGTATAGGGGCGCGGGCAGATCGCCCGCAACGCAACTTATGCGAGCATCCCCTCCCGGGCGAGGCGGCTCTTGATCCGCTCGGCCAGGTCGCGGCTGATCCCGGGTGTCTCGGCGACCTCGTCCACGCTCGCGTCGCGGATGCGCCGGACGCTCCCGAAGCGCTTGAGGAGCGCCTTCTTGCGTCCGGGACCGATGCCGGCCACGTCGTCGAGCTCGGAGTGGAGCGCCCGCTTTCCGCGGACCTGGCGGTGGTAGGTGATGGCGAATCGGTGGGCCTCGTCGCGGAGGCGCTGGACGAGGTAGAGACCCTGGCTCCTGCGCGGAAGGACGATGGGTTCGGAGCGGAGCGGGACGTAGAGCTCCTCGAAGCGCTTCGCCAGTCCGGCCAGCGGCACGTCGGTGAGGCCTAGCTCCTCCATGACGTGCACGGCCGCCGAGAGCTGCCCCTTCCCGCCGTCCACGATCACCAGATCGGGAAGCGCCCAGCCCTCGTCGGCGGACCCCGTGCCGCCGGCATCGGTCCCGTTGCGGGGCGAGCCTGCCTCGGGAGCCTCGTCGGCCCCCACCGCCGCCAGGGAGAGGGCGCCGGTCTCCGCGCGCAGGCGCGCGGCCCGCGTGAAGCGCCGACGGAGCACCTCCGCCATCATCCGGAAGTCGTCGGGGGTCTCCCCGGAACGAATCCGGAAGCGGCGATACTCGCGCGGATCGGGCCGGCCGTTGACGAAGACGACCATGCTGCCCACCGCGCTCGTGCCCTGGATGTTGCTCATGTCGTAGCACTCGACGCGCTCCGGGGGGCGGGGCAGGGCCAGCGCGTCCGCCAGCTCGGTGAGCGCCTCGTCGCGCCGTCCCTCGTCGGCAAGCCACTCGGCGCGCTCCTTGGCGAGCGCCTCCACCGCGTTCTGGGTGGCGAGGGCCACCAGGCGGCGCTTCTCGCCGCGCTCGGCGACGTGGAGCGCGACCCGCGACCCGCGCCGGTCCGCAAGGAAGGCGGCCAGGCCGTCCGGATCGTCCGGAGCGGCAGGGAGCTGCACGGCGCGCGGCGGACGCTCGACGGCGGCGTAGTACTGCTGGAGGAAGCTGCCGAGCACCTCGCCATCGGTCGCGTCGGTCGCGTTCTCCACGATGAAGTGCTCGCGGCCGATCATCTTGCCGTTGCGGATCACGAAGAGCTGGAGGCAGGCCTCCCCCTCCTCGCGGGCCATCCCCACCACGTCCTCCTCCGTGGTCGAGTAGGCGGCCATCTTCTGCTGCTCGATCGTCCGCTCGACCGCCCGAAGCTTGTCGCGGGCCACCGCCGCCGCCTCGTAGCGCAGCGCCTCGGCGTGCTCGGTCATCTCCCGCTCGAGCTCGCGTGCGATCCCTTCCTGCCTGCCGTCCAGGAAGTCGACGATGCGGTCGATCGCCTCGCGGTACTCGCCCTTCCCGATCGCTTCGATGCAGGGTCCCTGGCAGCGTTTGATGTAGTAGAGGAGGCAGGGCCGCTCCAGGACGCGCTTCCCCTCGGGGATGTCGAGGTTGCAGGTGCGGAAGGGGAAGATCTTGCGGAGGAGCTTGAGCGTCTCGTCGACGCTGGAGGCAGACGCGTACGGCCCGAAGTAGCGGCTCCCGTCTCGTGCGAGCCTCCGGGTGCGCACGATGCGCGGGAAGTCCTCGCCCAGGGTGATCTTCACGAACGGGTAGCTCTTGTCGTCGCGCAGCCGGATGTTGAACCGCGGGCGGTGCTCCTTGATGAGGTTGCCCTCGAGCAGGAACGCCTCGCTGACGGTGTCGGTGACGATGTACTCGATATCGGCCACCTCGCCGACCATGCGCAGGATCCGGGCATCCAGCGCAGCCTTGCTGCCGAAGTAGGAGCGCACGCGGTTGCGGAGCACATCGGCCTTGCCCACGTAGAGGACGCGCCCGTCGGCCCCCTTCATGAGGTACACGCCGGGGCTGGCCGGGAGCTGGCGGAGGATGGCGCGCAGGTGCGCCTCGCGGTCGCGATCGGGAGCGTCTGGCACGCGTGGATTCTAGGCCGATGGCGACCGGCCGACGGAGCGGCCTACCTCGCCGGCGTGGCCGTCGGCGTGGGGCTCGGAGACGGGATGGGCTTTGCCATCTCGGCGGCGATGTAGGCGTGGAGCGGCGCGTAGTCCCCCAGCGTCTTCGCGCCGACCGGGAAGAGGATGTACGAGCCGGCGTCGTTGCGGCCCGCCTTGAGCGCCACGTCCTCCTTGAGCTCCAGCCGGCGGTCGACGTGCATGTGCCCGGAGAGGAGGAGCAGGTCGATTGCCGACAGGTCCGTGTGGAGGTGCCCCTTCAGGGCGTCCATGAGAGCCAGCCCGGGACCCAGGGCGCCGATTCCCGAGCCGATCTTCTGGCGCAGCGCGGTGAGGACGCGCTGCTGCCGGACGGAGCGGGCGAAGTCGCTCGACTCGGCCGGAACGCTCGTGTAGCGGTTGCGCGCATAGTCGAGCGCCTTCGTGCCGGTGAGGTGCAGGGTCCCCTTCTTGAACCCTCCGCCGGTCCAGTTCTTGTTCACGTAGTTCGGCTCCGACCACGTGTACTGGAATGCGGTCGGGTTGTAAATCGTGACGCCGCCCACCGCGTCGACCGCCGCGGCGAACCCCGCGAAGTCGATGGAGATGAAGTGGTCGATCTTCAGGCCGGTGACCTTCTCCAGGACCGAGGCCTCGACCGCCCCCGCGTTCTGCCACCCGCCGTTGTCCCAGCCGTCGGCGAACGCCTCGTTGACCTTCCCGTTGTGCGGCATCTCGGAAAGACCCTGGATCCAGATGTCACGCGGAATGGGGACGAGCGTGGTCGTCTTCGTCGTCGGGTCGATCGAGATGATGTTCAGCGAGTCGGCGAGGTAGGTCCCGCCGTGCTTCGGGTCGCCGCTGTAGCCGATCAGCAGCACGTTGACCCGGTCCTTGCCGCCAAGCGCGCCGAAGAGCGCGCTCGAGGCGGATCCGGCGCTCGACACCGCGTCGTTGAAGCTGGACACCCGGCCCCAGAGGAGCACTCCGCCGACGATGACGACCGCCAGGACCAGGACGATCCCGGTGATCGCCATCCGCTTGATGCTCGGGCGACGACGCGGTCGCGGCTCGCTCGCAGAGGCGGCCGGGTAGATGTCCGTCTCCGTCTTCGGCTCGCGGTTTGGGCCCCATGGCGATGGCGGGCTCTCCGGAGCCTGCGCGCGCTCCGAGGCGGCCCCCGCGCCGGAGGCGTCGCGAGCGCGGCGCGCGCGGGCGGTGGGCACCGCCTGGGGTCGCCGTCGATCGCGGCGGATCATCGCAGCATCATCCGGGTCGACTGGTCCTCCAGCACGTCTCATCGACGACAGGTGCGCGCAGGCACCGATGGGCGGTCAGGATAGCGAGTCGGGCGCGAGGCGTCCGGGAGGGCCGGCCAGGCAACCGATTCCCGTAAGCGGCCGCGAACCATCCGGTAAGCGGTCCGCCGCATCATCGGCAGCGTGGATACCCTGCAGGCCGATCACGGCGCCGGCCTTTCGGCCATCGCTCCCCTGCTGGCGGACCTGGACCCCGAACAGCGGGCCGCCGCCACGCTGCCCGCCGGGCCGGCCCAGATCATCGCGCCGGCAGGGAGCGGCAAGACGACCACGCTGATCGCGCGGCTCGGCCATCTGGTCGCGACCGGCGTGAGCCCGGAGCGCATCTGTGTCGTGACCTTCAACCGTGAGGCCGCGCTCGAGCTGCGCGGTCGCATCGATCGCCGGCTCGCCCGCCTCCTCCCGGGCGCGGAGCGGGTCGAGGTGCGGACGCTCCACGCGCTCGCGCGGCAGATCCTCCTCGAGTGCGAGGGGCGGCGCGAGCTCGTGGCGGACCGTCAGCCGCTGCTGCGGGCGGCGCGCCGGCGGTTCCTCGCCGGCCGCTCCCCGGGGGCGCCTCCGCCACCACCGGTCGCCGCGCTCGACACCTGGCTCTCCGCGTGGAAGATCGAGGGCTCGTCGCCACCGCCGGACGCGGAGCCCGTCCTCCGCCAGTACGCCCGCCTGCTCGCCGCTCGCCGCGCCCGGGATTTCGACGACCTCGTGGTCGAGGCGGCGCGGCGCGTGGAGCACGACGCTGTCGCCGCGCGGCGCTGGCAGGCCCGGTTCAGCCACGTCTGCGTCGACGAGTTCCAGGACGTGGATGCGGCGCAGCTGCGCCTGGTGCGGCTCCTGGCGGAGCCGGAGCGCAACCTCTTCGTGGTCGGGGACGACGACCAGACGATCTACGCGTGGCGCCTGGCGGACGTGCGACGCATCCTGGACTTCGGCGTCCACTATCCCGATGCCCGCCGCGTGCAGCTGGCGACGAACTACCGGTGCCCGCCCGTCGTGGTGCGCCGGTCCGCACGGCTGATCGGCGTGAACCGGGAGCGCTTCGTGAAGCGCATCGTCCCGGGAGCGGCGGCCACGGGCCAGGACGAAGGGCGGGACCTGGTCGCACTGCGGACGGACCGGCCGGACTGGCCGGAGCGCCTGGCCACGCTGGCGCAGGAGGCAACCCGGGGCGGGGTCGGCTGCTGCTTCCTGGCGCGGACGCGCGCCGAGCTGGCGCCCATCGCCCTTGCGCTCGTCCGGCGCGAGATCCCCCATGCGAGCTCCATCGACGGTCCGTTCGACGCGGCCTGCGTCGCGACCGTGCTCGACCTCCTGCGCACCCTGCCGCTCGAACGGCCGCCGTTCGCGGCGATCCGGGCGGTGCGCGCGGCGCGGGGGTGGCGCCGGCAGGACGAGCCCGACGACCTGGGGGACGACGATCATGCCGCGCTCGACGCGATGGCCGGCTGGGCGGTGGGGTTCGCCACGCTGGAGCGGTTCCTCTCCGCCGCGGACGCGGTCCGTGCCCGCATCGAGCGGTTGCGTGACCCGGCCGCAGCCGTGGAGCTCGTCACGGTGCACGGCGCCAAGGGCCGCGAGTGGCCGACCGTCGTCGTGGTCGGCTTCGAGGAGGACCGCTTCCCGAACCGGCGGGCCCTCCTGGACGCCGCCAGCCCGGAGCGCGCCGTCGAGGAGGAACGGCGCCTCGCCTACGTCGCGCTCACCCGCGCGACCAGGCGACTCGTCCTCGCATTCGACCCCGCCCGCCCCTCGCGGTTCATCGCGGAGATGGGCCTGGAGCCGGGGAATGGCGGCTAGAGCCCGACCTCCGGCGCGACCTCTCCGAGGTAGCGGACCATCCGGGTGACGTGCTCGTCGAACTCCAGCCCGATCTCGTCGGCCCCGGCCAGGAGCATCTCCCGCGGCACCGCGCGCGCGAACCCGCGGTCCTTCATCTTCTTCCGCACGTTGGCCGGCTCGACATCGGCCAGCCGCCGGCTCGGTCGCATGAGGGCCACGGCGACGAGGAAGCCGGCGAGCTCGTCGCAGGCATAGACGAGGTGGTCCAGGCGGCTCTCGCGCGGAATCCCCAGCGCGTCGTTGTGCCGGCGAACGGCGTCCACCACCTCTTCGGGGTAGCCGCGGCGGGCGAGCTCGTCGGCGCCGATGGCGCCGTGGGACCCCGCGTCGGGGAAACGCTCGTAGTCGAGGTCGTGGAGCAGGCCGGCGATCCCCCACCGCTCCACCGTCGCCGGGTCGAGCCCGTCATCCGCCGCGTAGCCGCGGACCCCGGCCTCGACCAGCAGCCCGTGCTTGCGAAGCGACGGGTTCTCGTTCCACTCGTGGAGGAGTGCAAGCGCGGCCTCGCGCCCGGGCGCGCTCACCGGCTCGCGGCCCGCCTGCCCATCGTCTCGAAGATGCCGGCGGCGATGAGCGCCACGACGCCGAGCGCGATGAGCTCCAGCGATCCGGCGGCGAAGATGCCGATCGCGACGAGCAACAGCCCAACGAGGACGAGTGACAGGGCGGCCATCTCCAGGAGCTCCTCTTCCGTGCCAGGACCCCCGCAAAGGTCCGGCGATTGTAGGACGTCCCGGCACGAAGCGAGCCTGGTGGCCGGCGTCTTGCACGGCGGAAGTGCAGGAGGCCGGAGACCGGATGCTCAACGCAATCTTCCTGATCGGAACGACGTTCCTCGCGGCCTCGATCGAGGTGATCGAGGTGCTCACCATCCTGCTCGGCGTCGGCCTGACCCGGGGCTGGCGCGCCACGCTCATCGGGCTGGGCGTGGGCGTCGTCGTGCTGGCGGTCATCGTCGGTGGGCTGGGTGCCGCGCTGACGGCAATCCCGATCGCCTACCTGCGCATCCTCGTCGGCGGACTCCTCCTCATCTTCGGCCTCCAGTGGCTGCGCAAGGCCATCGTCAAGGTGTCGCAGCAGGGATTCGCGGGAGAGGAGGAGGAGGTCTCGGGCCTCGACGCGTCGAAGCCGGAGTCAGGCTTCGACTGGAACGCCTTCGTCATCGCGCTCAAGGGGACCGTGCTGGAAGGGCTGGAGGTCGCGTTCATCGTGATCACCTTTGGCGCGCAGACGAACCAGGTCGGCCTCGCCGCCATCGGGGCCGGCGCGGCAATCGTCATCGTCGGCGGGACCGGCGCGGCGCTCCACGGCTGGATCGCCAGGATCCCGGGCGCGGTCCTGCGCCTGGTCGTGGGCATCCTCCTGACGACATTCGGCACCTTCTGGTCCGGTGAGGGCGTCGGCGTTTCGTGGCCGGGCGGAGACCTCGCGATCCTCGGCCTGCTCGTCGTCGTCACCGGCTCTGCCGCGGCCGCCATCTGGACCGTGGCCAGGGTCACGCCCGGGCAGCCGGACATCATCCCCGGCGAGGCCTGACGCCGATCGGCGCGTCGCCGCGGGGCACATGGCTGGCGAAAGGAGATCATGGATCGCAACCCGCTCGAATACGTGAAGGCCTTCGGCCAGTTCTGGTACGACTTCATCGTCGGCGACGACTGGACGATCGCGGCCCTCGTCGTCGTCGGCCTGGGGGTCGCCTACTGGCTCGCCCACAGCGGCATCGTCGCCTGGTGGCTGATCGTCGTGACGATGCTTGCCACCATCGCCATCAGCCTCTGGCGCGCCATCCAGCGCCTGGGCCACACGGAGCAGAGCCGCGAGGGCGGGCAGGGATGATGGATCCCCGCCGCGTCAGGCAGGGACGGCTTCTCGCCGCCGGCCGCGGCGCCGCGGGACCGACGCGAGCGAGGGCAGCGCCGGCCGCAGGTAGCGCCCGGTGTACGACCCCGGATTGGCCGCCACGTCCTCCGGCGTCCCGGTCGCGACCACGCGGCCGCCGCCGTCTCCACCCTCGGGACCAAGGTCGACGACCCAGTCAGCCGACTTGATCACGTCGAGGTTGTGCTCGATGACGACCACGGTGTTCCCCGCATCGGCCAGGCGGCCCAGGACCTTCAGCAGCCGCGACACGTCGTCGAAGTGGAGCCCGGTGGTGGGCTCGTCGAGGATGTAGAAGGTCTTCCCGGTGGCCCGCTTCGAAAGCTCCGTGGCGAGCTTCACGCGCTGGGCCTCCCCGCCCGACAGCGTCGTTGCCGGCTGGCCGAGGTGGACGTAGCCCATCCCCACGTCGTGCAGGGTCTGGAGCTTGTTGCGGATGGTGGGGACCGCCTCGAAGAACGCGAGCGCCTCGTCGACGGTCATCTCCAGGATCTCCGCGACGTTCTTGCCCTTGTAGTGGATCTCGAGCGTCTCGCGGTTGTAGCGCTTGCCCTTGCAGACCTCGCAGGGGACGTACACATCCGGCAGGAAGTGCATCTCGATCTGGACGATCCCGTCGCCCTGGCACGCCTCGCAGCGGCCGCCCTTCACGTTGAAGCTGAATCGTCCCGGCCTGTACCCGCGCAGGCGGGACTCCGGGACGGCGGCGAGGAGCTCGCGCATCGGCGTCCAGAGGCCCGTGTAGGTGGCGGGGTTCGAGCGCGGGGTCCGGCCGATGGGGCTCTGGTCGATCTCGATCACCTTGTCGATCGCCTCGATTCCCTCGATCCGGTCGTGCTTGCCCGCGGGCTCCCGGGAGTTCCAGATCACCTGGGCCAGCGCGGGGTACAGGATCTGGGCGACGAGGCTCGACTTTCCGGAACCGCTCACCCCCGTCACCGCCACGAAGCGGCCGAGGGGGAAGCCCACGTCGATTCCCTGCAGGTTGTTCTCGCGCGCACCGCGGACCGTCAGCCACTCGCCGTTCCCCTCGCGCCGGCGCTTGGGGACCGGGATCGAGCGATCGCCCCGCAGGTAGGCCCCGGTGATCGACCGGGGATTGGCGAGGAGGCCGTCGACCGGCCCCGAATGGATGAGCTCTCCGCCGTGCTCGCCCGCACGCGGACCGATGTCGATCACCCAGTCGGCCGAGCGGATCGTGTCCTCGTCGTGCTCGACGACGATGAGCGTGTTCCCCAGGTCCCGCAGTCGCACGAGCGTGGAGATCAGCCGGTCGTTGTCACGCTGGTGGAGGCCGATGGACGGCTCGTCGAGGATGTAGAGGACGCCCATGAGGGACGACCCGATCTGGGTCGCCAGCCGGATCCGCTGCGCCTCGCCGCCCGACAGCGTGCCGCTTGCCCGATCCAGGGTCAGGTAGTCCAGGCCGACGTCGACGAGGAAGCCGAGACGAGCGCGGATCTCCTTGAGGACCTGCCGCGCAATGTGGTTCTCGCGCTCCGTGAGACGGTTCGGCAGGCGCTCGTACCAGCGCAGCGCATCGGTCACCGACAGCTGGGTCGTCTCGATGACGTTCTTCCCGCCCACGGTGCTGGCCAGCACCTCCGGCTTGAGGCGCATCCCCTTGCAGGTGGGGCAGGGACGGGTGGTCATGTACCGCTCGATCTCGGTCTTGATCATCTCCGAGCCCGTCTCGCGGTAGCGCCGCTCGAGATTCGGCAGGACGCCCTCGAAGGTCGTGCTGAAGGTGTGCTGGGCGCCCTGGCGCGTGGTGTAGAGGACGCTCACCCGCTCGCCCCTGTTGCCGCGGAGGAGGATCTCGCGGGCGAACTCGGGAAGCTCGCGGACCGGGACGTCCGTGCGGAAGCCGTGGTGGCTCGCCACCGACTCGATGATCTTGCTGAACCACGAGTCGGTGATCGCCATGCGTCGCCAGGGCAGGACCGCGCCCTCGCGGATCGAGAGGTCCCTGTTCGGCAGGACGAGGTCCGGGTCGATCTCGAGACGGCTGCCGAGCCCGGTGCAGTCCGGGCAGGCGCCGTGGGGCGAGTTGAAGCTGAAGTTGCGAGGGGCCGGCTCCTCGAAGCTGCCCCCGTGCTCCGGGCAGGCGTAGCGCTCGCTGTAGAGCCGGTCCGTGCCGCCCGGGCCGCCATCGGGGAGATGCACGAGGAGCGTTCCATCCGCGAGGCGGAGCGCCGTCTCGATGGAGTCGGCCATGCGGCTCGCGTCCGGCCGCTCCCCGTCCGGCTGGTCCGCGGCGCCGTGGCGGATCACGAGCCGATCGACGACGACATCGATGCTGTGCTTGTACTTCTTGTCGAGCGTGATCTCCTCGTCGAGGTCGCGCAGCTCGCCGTCCACGCGGACGCGCACGAACCCGGCCTGCTTCGCGCCGGCCAGCACCTTCTCGTGCTCCCCCTTCCGGTCGCGGACGAGCGGCGCCATGATCATCAGCCGGGTCTCCTCCGGCAGGCCGTAGAGCTGGTCGACCATCTGCTCGACGGTCTGGCGCGCGATCTCGCGGCCGCAGATCGGGCAGTGCATGCGGCCGATCCGCGCGAAGAGCAGGCGGAGGTGGTCGTAGATCTCCGTCACGGTGCCCACCGTCGAGCGCGGGTTCCGCGACGCGCCCTTCTGGTCGATGCTGATCGCCGGGGAGAGCCCGTCGATCTGGTCGACATCGGGCTTCTCCATCTGGCCCAGGAACTGGCGCGCGTACGCGGAGAGCGACTCCACGTAGCGTCGCTGGCCCTCCGCATAGATCGTGTCGAACGCGAGGCTGGACTTCCCCGACCCGGAGAGCCCGGTGATGACGATCAGCCGGTCGCGCGGCATCTCCACGTCGATGTTCTTCAGGTTGTGCTCGCGGGCGCCGCGGACCACGATCTTGTCGGAGGGCATCGCTTCTATCCTACCAGACCGATGTGAACGCCTGTTCGATTGGCGCCGTCACCGGATCTCTCCGGAGTACTCGCTCACGACAAAGGTGTTGCGACACTGCACGACCCGGTCCGGGCTGCAGGAGCTGGCCGAGGCGTCGTCGAAGTGCCCGACGAAGACGAGCTGCTCGAGGCCCGCGGTCCCCGACCCCGCCGGCGGCGGGAACGGCGTTCCGTCCGGGGCGGCGAGCCGCAGGCCCTCGCGCATCAGGTCCTGCTGCGAGACGGAGCCGGTCGGCTGGGTGGGGAGGAGCACGCGGACCGGACAGGTCGCCTGCAGCCATGTCGCCGCGGACCCTCCCGCCGGTCCCGGGGTCGGGCCGGCGCAGCCGGCCGTGACCTGCGCGTACCAGCCGACGACCCGGATCTCGCCCGTCCCGAATCGATCTGCGGGCAGCTGGCTCGACGCGAGGATGTCGCCGACCGCCACCTGCTTGAGGTCGGGCCTGATCCCCCCGCCGCTGCCGAAGACCATGAGCCCGAAGATGAAGAGCCCCACCGCGACCACGATCGCAGTCCACATCCAGCGCTCGCGGGTGGGGCCCGCGTAGGTCGGTGCCTCGGGGACCGGGTAGCCACCGCCCGGGCGCGGACCGATGCCGCCCTCGTCGACGCCGCTCACCGCTCCGGATCTCCCAGCCGGTGCCACGCCTCGGCGAGGAGCTCCATCGACCGTCGCCAGAGCTCCACGCGGGCCGGATCGTTCAGCCAGGTCGAAGCGCCCGACGGATGCGGGAGGCAGACCACCGTCGCCCCGGGCGCCGTCGCCCACCCCAGACGCCGGCCCACGAGGTCGTCGAGCCGTGCCGCCTCGCCGAACGCGAAGCGATGCGCGAGCCCGCCGACCAGGACCACGAGCCGGGGTGCGGTGAGGCGCACCTCCTCGGCGAGGACCGGGCTCCACCTGGCGATCTCCCCCCGGGACGGCGGCGAATCCACCGACGACCCCGGGCGGCGCCCCGGGTAGCACTTGCCGACGGACGTGACGTACCAGCGTTCACGGAAGTCGTGGATCGTCACCCCGGCGAGCCCGAGCCAGCCGGCGAGGCGCCGTCCGGCGTCGTGCGCGAACGGCAGGCCGGTCGCCAGCTCGCGCCACCCCGGCGCCTGGCCGATGAGCATCGCCTGCTCGGTCCCGTCGCCGGAGAGGACGGGGCGCGACCCGTCCGCACAGGACGTCATGGCGTCCTGCAGCCCGCGCAGCTCCGAGCCCGGCGCCGCGCGGCGCGGCGCATCGAGCGGCCACGGGTCCGCGTGGCGGAGCCGCTTGGGCAGGGCGGCGGCGATGGCCGGCGCGGCAGCGCTCAGTCCGTGCCTCCCCGCAGCCGCGAAGCGGCGCGCAGATCGTCGGCGATGGCGACGCGCAGGATCCGCCGCACCCCCTCCCCCGCCGCGCCCGCCGACTCGAGCGCCTCGGTCAGGGCGTCGCGCGCGGCGTACAGCCGGTCGACCGGGTCGGCGGTCTCCGCCCGGACGGCGGGCACGCCGAGCGACTCCATGAAGGCCATGTCCTGCTCGGCGATGGGACCCGCCGCGGCGGCCGCGGCGGCCTCCCCGGCCTCGTCCAATGCACCCGCCAGCTCCTCACGGGCCAGCTCCAGCCAGCCGAGCCAGCGGGTCCATTCCTGCTCGGAGGGCGGCAGCTCGTCCAGCGTGAAGGCGGCCCGCTCTCCGGCTGCCGGCCCCGCCGCACCGCGCTCGACCTCGTACCAGTTCTCCCCGGCCACGTCGGGCGCATCCTCGCCCGATGCCGCCAGCCAGGCGATGAAGCGGGCCACGCGGCGGGGCACCGCCGCGGCAGCCTCGTCGGCCGTGGGTGCGAAGGCGGCACAGCCCGGGAGCTCCGCCGCGTAGGCAGCCACCGTGGCTCCGTCGTCCAGCCCGGTCTCGACGAAGATCGCGTGGGGCATGGTTCCGGCCATGAGCCTCCTCCTCGCTTCCCTGGGAGCCTACGGCCTGCGCCGGCGTGGCGGCCGTCGGCGGCTCCCCGCGGCGATCACGTTGGGCCGCGCCGAGACGCTGAAGACCTCGCGCCGCGGTCGCTGACCCGCCCCATCGGGCCCTCCCGCGCCCGCGACGTCCGCGCCCGACGCCGCGGCGTAGACGTCGGCCGGGATCGTCCCCGGCGCCGCCGCCAGCTCGGCGCGCAGCCGCCGCAGCTGCAGGATCTCGTCGCGCAGCGCCGCCGCCCGCTCGAACTCCAGGTTGCGCGCCGCCTCCTTCATCTGCGCCTCCAGGCGACCCATCATCGCCGCGAGCTCCTCCGGCTCGGTGCTCTCCACGGTGAGCGTCGCGCGCTCCTCCGCCACCCGGCGCAGGCCGTCGTGGATGTCGCGAATGGCCTTCGTGATCGTCTCGGGGACGATGCCGTGCTCCGTGTTGTAGGCCCGCTGCTTGGTTCGCCGTCGCTCGGTCTCGTCCATCGCGGCGCGCATCGAGTCGGTGATCCGGTCGGCGTACATGATCACGCGACCGCCGATGTTGCGCGCCGCGCGCCCGATCACCTGGATCAGCGAGCCACCGGAGCGCAGGAAGCCCTCCTTGTCCGCGTCGAGGATGGCGACCAGGGTCACCTCCGGCAGGTCGAGGCCCTCCCGCAGGAGATTGATGCCGACCAGGACGTCGTACACCCCCAGGCGCAGGTCGCGGAGGATCTCGATGCGCTCGAGCGTGTCCACCTCCGAGTGCAGCCACTGGACCTTGATCCCGAGCTCGGCGAGGTAGTCGGCGAGGTCCTCCGCCATCTTCTTGGTGAGCGTCGTGACGAGCACCCGCTCCCCACGCGCCACGGTGTCGCGGATCTCCCCGATGAGGTCGTCGATCTGGCCCGATGTCGGCCGGACGGTGATTATCGGGTCGACCACGCCGGTCGGCCGGATGAACTGCTCCACCACGCGCTCCGCGCGCTGGGTCTCATACGGACCCGGCGTGGCGCTCATGTAGACCACCTGGTTCATGTGGTCCTCGAACTCCTCGAAGGTGAGGGGCCGGTTGTCCAGCGCCGACGGGAGACGGAAGCCGAAGTCGACGAGGATCTCCTTGCGCGTGCGGTCGTTCTTGTACATCCCGTGGACCTGCGGGATCGTGATGTGGCTCTCGTCGACGACGAGCAGGAAATCGGTCGGGAAGTAGTCGATCAGCGTCCACGGCCGGGAGCCCGCCTCCCGCCCAGCCAGGTGGCGCGAGTAGTTCTCGATCCCCGAGCAGAACCCGACCTCGCGCATCATCTCCAGGTCGAACAGCGTCCGCTGGCGAAGGCGTGCAGCCTCGAGCTCGCGTCCCTCGTTCGCCAGCTGCCGGGTGCGCTCCTCCATCTCGACGTCGATGTTGTCGATCGCGGCGAGCAGCTTGTCCCGTGGCGTGACGTAGTGCGAGGCAGGGTAGATATTCACCTCGCGGCGCTCGGCGAGGACCTCCCCGGTGAGGTCGTCGACCTCCACGATCCGCTCGATCTCGTCGCCGAAGAAGTCGACCCGCACGATGTAGTCGCCCGATACGGGGCTGAACTCCAGGACGTCGCCCCGCACCCGGAAGCGAGAGCGCGCCAGCTGCGTGTCGTTGCGCTGGTACTGGAGGTCCACGAGATGCCGGAGGACGCCGTCGCGCCGGTACCGGCCTCCCACCTTCAGGTTGAGCACGGTCGAGCCGTAGTCGACCGGCGCGCCGATGCCGTAGATGCAGCTGACGCTGGCGACGATGATGACATCCCGTCGCTCGAAGAGGGCCCGGGTGGCGTTGTGCCGCAGCTTGTCGATCTCCTCGTTACGCGAGGAGTCCTTCTCGATGTACGTGTCGCTGCGGGGCAGGTACGCCTCGGGCTGGAAGTAGTCGTAGTAGCTGACGAAGTACTCGACCGCATTGTCCGGGAAGAACTCGCGAAACTCCTGGTAGAGCTGGGCGGCGAGCGTCTTGTTGTGCGCCATCACCAGGGTCGGCTTCTGGACGCGCTCGATGACCTTCGCCGCCGTGTACGTCTTGCCGGTGCCCGTGGCGCCGAGCAGGACCTGGTGCCTGAGCCCTTCGCCCAGGCCGCCGACCAGCCCCTCGATGGCGGCCGGCTGATCGCCGGTCGGCTCGTAGGGAGCGCTGACCGTGAATTCGGGCATGGGGCAGGTCCTCGGGGGTCGTGACCGGGCGGCACCCGATTCTAGCCGACGCCATCGGTACCGATTCTCGGGTGCCTTAAGGGCCTATTTCGGTCAGGAATACCGGCACGGAAGATTGCCGCGACCGATGAACCTGCCCGAGCGACCGACGGGGCGGCAGGGCCTGGCGGGCGTGCGCCTGCCGGGCCGGCTGCGCCGTGCCGGCTCGCGATCCCGCGGCCAGGCCATGGTCGAGTTCGTCGCCGTGCTCCTCCCGCTCCTCCTCCTCGTGGTGGGCATCGTCCAGTTCGGGCTGCTCTTCGCCGCCAACGTGACCCTCACCAATGCCGCGCGGGAGGGCGCCCGGGCCGGGACGATCTACCTGTACGACCACTCCATCACGTCGAACGGGAAGTACCGCAACGACGCCGCCCGCTGCGGCGACGTCGTCGACGCCGCCACGCAGGCCTTCGGCCTCCTCTCGACCTCCTCGCCGAACTTCTCGGCACCGCTCACGAGCGGCGCCTGCCCGCTGCCGAGCAGCGACTCGCTGACCGATGGCGACGTGACGATCTCGTACTGCGATCACGTGAACAGCACCGACGGCCCGTGCCCGGATCCCGCCGACCCGTCGACGGCGTGCGTCCCCGACACCCGCCAGGGATGCCTCATGCAGGTCACGCTCACCTACCGCTCGGACATCATCGTGCCGTTCCTGGGCGACATCATCGGCCACGACTCGGGCGGACGCTTCGTCCAGCGGGTGAGCGCCGCAATGGTCGTCAACTGATGCGCCCGCTTCTCCGGACCCCGCGCGACCCCCGCGGCCAGGTGCTCGTGATGATCGCGGTCCTCCTCGTCATCCTGCTCGCCTTCACGGGGCTCGCCATCGATGTTGGCCGGCAGTCGGCCGAGCATCGACACATCCAGACCGCGGCCGACGCCGCCGCGCTTGCCGCCTGCCGCTCGCTGATCGCCGGCGAGTCGGACGCCGCGGCGGCCGCCGACGCCCGCCAGACGGCCCTGGTGAACCTCGAGCACTCGCCGGCGAGCGCAACCGCCACCCTTGCCAGCACGCCGGTCTACCAGGATGGCCACGCCGGCGACCCGCAGTATCTCCAGAGCGGGATCATCGTCAGCGGGACGAGCGTGCGGGTGGCCATCAGCTCCACCCTCGGCACCACCCTGGGACGGGTCGTCGGCGTCCAGTCCATGCAGACGACCGCCCACGCCCGCTGCGCATTGCAGGGCAGTCCGGCGCTCCCGCTCGTCGCCCGCCGCTACATCAACGCGCCGGGACCGGAGAACGGGTTCATCGACACGGTGGCCACGTCCGGGACCTCCGGCAACGGGCAGGTCGATGCCACCAGCACCGTCGGCTACGACGTCCGCACCCCGGCCTCCGAAACCGATCCGGGGCCGGTCTTCGACCTCTACGGTCCGCAGTCCAAGGCCGCCAACGACAGCTCGTTCCGCGGCTTCGTCGCGCTCGACGTACGCAACTTCCAGTCGACGACCTCGCGGCTCTACTACAACGGCATCACCTCCGGGACGACGGTCCAGACCCTCAAGGGCACCGAGGGCGCCTACATCGTCGACGGGTACGACGGCCCGTCGTTCCCGTCGGTCACCACGCCGGCCGATCCGAACGACCAGGTGGCGGCCATCAGCGGGAACGACACCTCCATGGTGGTGAGCAACTTCGCCGAGCACTTCGCCGTGGGCGACCGCGTCCTGCTGGCGCTCTACAACGGCACGGTGATGCAGATCCCCGACTTCGCCATCGCACCGCCCAGCGCGATCACCATCGGCTCCAGCGACACGGTCGCCGGACCTGCCTTCCCGTTCACGGTGAGCCGCAACGACGCGTTCACCTCGACGGTGACGCTGCACCTGCACGGGGACTACGGGGCGGCCGACATCGGTCACGCCGAATGGGATCTCATCCCGGACGATCCACCCACCAACAATCCGCCCACCGCCGGCCACATGAACATGCCGATCTGGTCGACCGACGTCTTCATCCCTGACAGGAACGGCACTCGTGTGACGATGAGCAACCTCCAGTCGAACGCGGTGCCGCCGGGGATCTACACGCTGTGGATCGAGGGCCACTCCGGGAACCCGTACTACCAGTCGCGCCGATACCCGGTGCCCGTGGCGGTCGGCGGCGCCACGCACGACTTCAGCCTGGGGAACTCGACGACGAGCGGCAGCACGTCGACGCTCGGGGGCGCCGTCTCCATGAGCCTCTTCGTCTCGACCACGACGGCCAGCTCCACGAAGTGGGACGGCTCCCCGGTGACCCTCGGCGTGGACGCCGGCTCCTTCACCGACTGCAGCTTCAACGCCGCGTCGATCGGGCCCGGGCAGATCACGCTCAGCCCCACCTCCGTGACCCCGACCTCCAGCGGCGACGGCACGCTCTCCACCCTCTCGATCGACACCTCGGGGCTTGCCGCCGGCTGCTACCGGTTCAACGTGCGTGCCTACGGCATGTACGGCGGCACCGTCCCCGTCGTCCACGTCATGCCGGTCACCTTCACCGTCGCGACCAGCGCGAGCAACGGGTCCTACGTGGACATCATCGGCTTCGCGGTCTTCGAGGTGACGAATGTCGGGGCGAACGACATCAGCGTCCAGGCGGTTTCGGGCGCGTATCCCGATCCCACCGACTCAGCACTTCGCCGCGGCCAGCAGGCGCGGCTCATTCCCTGGTGATCTCCATCCCAGCCTAGGAGGCCGTCGCGCCGTGGAACTCGAGTACTCCGACAAGAACAGCAAGCGTTCGAAGCTGTACATCGCCGTGGGCGTGATCATCGCCCTCATCGTCGGCGGGGTCGTCTTCGTGGCGCTGCGCTTCTCCAGCATCGGGCAGCCTGCCCAGGTGCAGATGCGCAGCGTCGTCGTCGCCGCGCGGGACATCGCGAGCCGCAAGCCGATCGAGGAGGGCGACGTCGTGATGCGCACCGTTCCGGCGGATGCCACGAACGAGCAGGCCTACACGCGGATCGATGACGTGATGGGGCGCATCAGCGGCGTCACGATCAGCAGCGGCCAGCTGATCACCCGCAACCTCCTGGCGTCGACAACCACCGGCCAGCCGTTCTCCATCCTCGATCCGAACCAGGCCTACGACCCGACGGGGCCGGCCCTGCGCGCGGTGAGCGTCACCGTGCCCGACGAGCGGGCGGTGGCCGGCACCCTGCAGGCCGGGCAGCGCATCGACGTCATCGTCACCCTGGCGATGAACCCCGAGCTCGGCCAGCCGGCCGGCCAGGCGGCCCAGACGCAGGCGCAGTACGTCCCCGGACCGTCGACCAAGGTGACCCTCCAGGCGATGACGATCCTGGCCCGCAACGGCTCGATCTACATCCTCCGCGCCGACCTGGCCACCTCGGAGCAGATCGCGGAGCTCCAGGCGGCGGGCGGCCAGTTCAGCATGGCGCTGCGACCCGACCAGGACGAGCGGACCGCGAAGACGAACGGATCCACGATCGACACCCTCATCAACAAGTTCGGCTTCCCGTTCCCGGAGGCGCCCAAGGCCGGGACGAACCAGGCGACGCCCTGATCCCGCTGCCGCGAGCACGCGGCCGGGTCTCCACGGCGCGGAAACGGCGCCGGCCGCGCTGGCCGGCGCCGTTCCACGTGACGCTACCGGGCGAGGAGCGCGCGGAACGCGGCGTGAACCTGGCGCCGCGTCTCCTCGATGGCGGCCGATCCGTCGATCACGACGTCAGCCGCGGCCACCTTGGTCGCCTGGGAAGACTGGTTCGCCATCCGTTCCCGCGCCTGCGCCTCGGTCAGGCCGCGGCTCGCCGCCAGGCGGGCGACCGCGTCCGCCTCGGCGCAGGTCACCACCCAGGTCTCGTCGCACGCGTCGTGGAGCGGAGACTCGAGGAGCTTGATCACCTCGACGACCGCGACCGGCACGCCCGCCTCCGCCAGCTCGGCCAGGCGGGCCCGCACGGCGTCGCGCACCCGCGGATGGAGGATCGCCTCCAGGTCCCGGAGCGCGGCGGCGTCAACAAAGACGGTCCGCCCCAGCTCGGCGGCATCCAGGGTGCCGAAGCGGCCGAGGATGGCGCGCCGCGCCTCTCCGTCATCCTGGCGGATCTCCCGCGCCACGACGTCGGCGTCGACATGTGCCGCGCCGAGCTCGCGCAGCATCCCGGCCACCGTGCTCTTCCCGCACCCGATGTTGCCGGTCAGCCCGATCACCTTCATGGCGACGATGATGCCTCCGCGGCCGGCGGGCCGGCATCCGCTGCCGCCATGGGCTGGCAGCGCGGGCAGAAGTGCGTGCCGCGCTGGCCCACCACCACGCGCCGGATCGCGCGCCCGCAGCGCAGGCAGGGCGCCCCCGTCCGCCGGTAGACCGCCAGCCGCTCCGCGTTGGCGCCCGGCTCGCCATCGGCTCCCACGTAGTCGCTGAAGCTCGAGCCGCGGTTCGCGATTCCCGCGCGCAGCACCCGGCGGATGGACCGATGGAGGCGCCGGACCTCGTCCGGCGTCAGCGTGTCGGCGCCACGGAGCGGGTTGAGCCGCGCCAGCCAGAGCGCCTCGTCGGCGTAGATGTTCCCGACGCCCGCGATGAACGACTGGTCGAGGAGGAGCGACTTGAGGCGTGCCGAGCGGCCGGCGAGACGCTCCGAGAGCCGGGCGGCGCTGAACGTGTGGGCCAGCGGCTCCGGTCCGTGGCGGTCGAAGAGCCGGCCGACCCGGTACGCGCCTCGGTCCTCGGCCACCCGGCCCTGACCTGGGCGGTGCGCCCGCAGGCCGCCGCCGGCGTACAGCCCGATCCGCCCGAACTTGCGGACGTCGCGGCAGCGCAGCTGCCTCCCGTCCGCGAGGTGGAAGACGACCCGCGCGTACGGGTCGTCCGATGCGCCGGGCGGCGCCACGATGAGGGCGCCCGTCATCCGCAGCGCCACCGTCATCACCCGGCCGTCGGCGAGATGGACGAGGACGGTCTTCGCCCGCCGCCCGACCCGGGCGATCGAGGCGCCGTCCAGCTCGGCCGCGAAGCGCTCGGCGGGGAGCGGGTGGGCGATCGTCCGCTCCCAGCGCACCTCCACGCCCGCGATCGTCGCGCCCGCGACCCAGCGCTGCAGGTCGCGGGCGACCGTCTCGACCTCGGGGAGCTCCGGCATCGGTCCTCCGCGGTCAGACGCCGAGCTCGGCGGCCGCCGTCTCGTCGAGCTCCGGCTCCGGCTCGGGCGCCCGCCCGACCCGTCGCCAGCCGCCATCGGCCTGCTCCAGGCGGTCCATCTGCTCCCAGTTCGTCCCGACCTTGAGATCGAGCTCGAGCGGGACGTCGAGCGGAAGGGCTGTCTCCATGATCTCCTTCGCGAGCGAGGCGAGCCGCGGCATCTCCTCCTCGTCGGTCTCGAAGACGAGCTCGTCGTGGACCTGCAGAAGCATCCGCGAGCGGAGTCCCTCGTCGCGAAGCGCGGCGTCCAGCCGGTTCATGGCGATCTTCATCCCGTCGGCGGCGGTGCCCTGGATCGGCATGTTGATCGCCATCCGCTCCCCGGCGGAGCGCAGCGCGCTGTTGCGGGCGGTGAGCTCGGGCAGGTAGCGCCGGCGCCCGAGGAGCGTGGAGACGAAGCCCTGGTCCCGCGCGAGCATCCGGATCTGGATCGTGTAGCGACGGATGCCGGGGTACGCCTCGAAGTAGTCGGCGATGAACTTCTGGGCATCCTCGCGCGGGATCTTGAGGCGGTCGGCCAGCCCGAAGTCGGAGAGGCCGTAGGCGATCCCGTAGTTGATCATCTTCGCCACGCTGCGCTCCTTGTGCCCCACCTGGTCGGGCGCCAGGCCCAGGACCCGCGCGGCCGCGGCGAGATGGATGTCGGAGTGCGACGCGAAGTCCGCCTTCAGGCCCGCGTCCCCGGAGACGTGGGCCAGGATCCGCAGCTCCTGCTGGGAGTAGTCGCCCGCAAGCAGGAGCTTCCCGGGCGGCGCCACGAAGGCACGGCGGATCCGGCGGCCGAGCGGCGTGCGGACCGGGATGTTCTGGAGGTTCGGATCGATGCTCGAGAGGCGCCCGGTGGCGGCCACGGCCTGCTGGTAGGTGGTGTGGAGCCGCCCGTCGCCGCTGATGAGCTGCGGAAGCGCGTCCACGTAGGTCGACTTGAGCTTCGCGATCTGGCGGTGCTCCAGGATCAGGCCGACCACCTCGTGCTCCGCGCGGAGCTCCTCGAGGACCGACGCATCGGTCGAGTATCCGGTCCGCGTCCGCTTCGTGGCCGGGAGGCCCAGCTCGTGGAAGAGCAGCTGCTCAAGCTGCTTCGGCGAGCCGATGTTGAACGGATGCCCCACCGAGGCGTAGATCCGCTCCTCCAGGCTCGCCAGCTGGTCGCCGAACTCCACGGCCATGGCGCCCAGTGCCTCGCGGTCGATCGCCACGCCCGCCAGCTCCATGCGGGCGAGGACCGGGAGGAGCGGCATCTCCACCTCGCGGAACAGGTCGGCGAGGCCGGCATCGGTCAGCTCCCGCTCGAGGGCCGGCCGGGCCAGCAGGGCCGTCAGGGCCTCCGCGGCGGCGCGCCGGGCAACGGCGCGCTCCTCGGCGCCGGTCTCGGGTGCGGTCGGGCGCGGGGGCAGCTCGCTGGTGAAGCGCGTGGCCGCCAGGTCGTCGATCGTCTGCGAGCGCAGGGACGGGTTGAGCATGTACCCCGCGACGAGCGTATCGAACGCCGGGCCGTCGAGCGTCACGTCGCGGCAGCCCAGGGAGACGACGAGCTGCTTCAGATCGTGCCCGACGAGCTCGCGGTCGGCCCGGCCGAACCAGGCGGGCAGCGCCAGGCGAGTGCCGGGGTTCTCGTCCCACGGCAGGTACCAGCCCGATCCGTCGCTCCCCGCCAGGGCGATCCCCACCAGGACGCGCTCCAGCGGACGGCCCGTCCCGGTCGCCCAGCCCAGGGCGACGCCGTCGGCATGTGCCGCCAGCCAGTGGTCGAGCTCCGCGAGGTCGGCGGCCGAACGCGCGATTCGCGGATCGGCATGCTCGATCGCCCCGCCGGGGTCCACGAGCGGGTTCGGCGCCTCCGGCAGGGCACCTGCACCGGCAGGCCGCCCGTTCGCCGCCGCTTCGCCCGGACCGCCAGCCGAGCGGCCCTGGGCGACCCCGCCGGCGGCGCCGCCGAGCAGGTCGAGCGAGAGCTGCAGGCCCCCCGCTGTCTCGTGATCCGCCGGCTCCGGCCCGCTGGGCGCGACGGTCGAGGGCGGCAGCCGGTCGATGAGCGAGCGGAACTCGAGCTCGCGGAAGCGCTGCGCCACGGCGCGACGATCGTAGCGGCCGGTCCGGGCCGCCTCGAGCTCCAGCTCCAGCGGCAGGTCGGTGACGATGCGACCGACCTCGCGCGAGAGGAAGGCGGACTCCCGGTGCTCCGCCAGGCGGTCCCGGAGCTTGCCCTTCACCTCGTCGAGGTGCTCGTAGATGGCGTCGAGCGACCCGAACTGCTGGAGGAGGCCGACGGCCGTCTTCTCGCCCACCCCGGGAACCCCCGGGATGTTGTCGGAGGTGTCGCCCTTGAGCGCCTTGTAGTCGAGCATCTGGTCGGGCCGAAGGCCGTACCGCTCGTTCACCCTGGCGATGTCGTAGATCACCGTCGAGGCGACACCCATCCGCGTCGTGAGCAGCCGGACGTGGTCGTTGACCAGCTGCAGGCCGTCGAGGTCGCCGGAGACGATCATGGTGTCCACGTCGGCACCGGTGGCCAGGCCCGCAAGGGTGCCGATGACGTCGTCCGCCTCGTAGCCCTCCAGCTCGCGGACCGGCATCCCCATCATCCGGCAGAGCTCCCGCACCATCGGGAACTGGGCGCGCAGGTCGTCCGGCATGGAGGGACGCCCGGCCTTGTACTCGGGGTAGGCGGTGAACCGGAACTGGGGCCGCCCCAGGTCGAAGGTGACGACGGCGTACTCGGGCTTCAGGTCCTGCATGCCGCGCAGAACGATCTGGAGGAAGCCGAAGGCCGCGTTCACGAGCATCCCGTCCGAGGTCGTGAGCGGCGGCAGCGCGAAGTAGCCGCGGTAGACGAGGCTCGGCCCGTCGATGAGCATGAGGATGGGTCGGCGTCGCTCCTGCATGCGGAGGAGTCTAGACCGATGGGGGCGCCGTCATGGCCCCCTCCGCCCGCCCTTCCGGCTTCCCGCCGACGCCCCGGAGCGGTCCGCCGATCGCCGTAGAATCGAACGATGGGGCAGGCTCCGCGACTCGATCCCTATGCCGTGCTCGGCGTGCCCAGGACGGCCACGACCCTCCAGGTGGCACGCGCCCATCGCCGCCTCGCGAAGCGCTACCACCCTGACCTGAACCCCGGTGGGGACGGGGTGGAGCGAATGCGCCGCATCAACGAGGCCTGGCGGCTCCTCTCGAGCCCGGACGCGCGCGCCTCCTACGACCGTGATCACCCGGCCGGTGCGGGCACCTCCAACGCCCACTGGGTCCCGCCGCCGCGCCACATCCGCGGGGAGGGGACGGCCCCGGATCGCTCGTGGGCGAGCTGGCGTGCCTCGGCCGAGGAGACGCGCGCCGCGCCACGAACGCGCCGGGCGCCGGGCGAGCTCCCGGTCCCGCCCACCCGTCGTCCGCCGCGCCTGCAGCCGAGCGAGCACAGGTTCCGCGATTCAGGGCTCGCCGCGCTCCTCGTTGCGGCCCTCATCCTCCTCCTGCTGCTGGCCGCCGCCGCGGCCGGGCGGCTCGGCTGAGTGGGGGGCGCTACGCGGCCCGCCGGGCGAGGTAGCCGCGGGTCAGGAAGGCAGCGGCCAGGAGGACGACGCCGAGGGCCAGCAGCCAGCCGTAGGGGGCGTCCCCGATGACGGCGAGCAGGTCGTTCGCCGAGCCGCCGGTCGGAGTGACGGCATTCTGCTCCTGCGCGCCCGCGGCCTGGGGCGTGGGCGTGGGCAAAGCCGTGGGTCCGTGGGACGCGGGCGCGCCGCCCCCCTTGATGATGGAGGGCGCCGCGCTCGCGGCGGCGGCCGCACTCGCGGCGGCGGCGCGGTCACCGTAGACCGGCTGGTACATGGCGCTCCCCGCAGCGCCGGTGGAACCTCCGCCGGCAGTGGCGACGAAGGACGAGGCGCTGCCGACCGCGCCGACCACGATCAGCAGCGCGGCGACGGCCATGGCCGGCGCGGTGAGCCGGCGGAGGAGGCTCGCCAGCCCGACCGCGGGAACCGCTGCGGCCGGGACGGCCGGGACCAGGCGGAGCGGACGAGGTGGAGCAACGTCCGGGAGCGCCGCGAGGGCAGTGCGCAGCCCGCGCACCTCGTCGACGATGGCGGTGCAGGCGGCGCAGCCCTCGACATGCCTCGTGACTGCCGCGTCCGCTGCGACCTCGGGCTCGTCGGCGGCGAGCGCCGCGAGCAGCTCGGCATCGGGGTGGATCTGGGGATCGTTGGTGGGGGCCATGTTCATCGGGTCAGACGCCCTCAGGATTCGAAGAGTTCCCGGTGCGGCGCGAGCAGCTCCCGGAGCCGGAGCCGCCCGCGGTGGATCCGCGACTTGATCGTGCCGATCGGCGAGGCGGTGAGGAGCGCGACCTCGGCATAGTCCATGCCGTACACGTCGCAGAGGACCACGGCCACTCGCTGGTCCTCCGGGAGCCGGCGGAGGGCCGCCTCCAGGTACCGATACGCCTCACCGAGCTGTGCAATCTCGACGGGGTTCGGGGCACGGGCATCCGCGAGCTCCGCCTCCCCCTCCTCACTGCCGGGCAGCTCGGAGGTGGGTCTGCGTCGGGCCCGGCGAAGGATGTCGTAGCTGGCGTTGGCGGTGATCCGCAGGATCCACGAGCGGAAGATGCCGCCCCGGTAGCGCGCGATCCCGTCGTAGGCATGGATCAGCGCGTCCTGCGTCGCGTCGAACGCGGCGTCCGGGTCCCCGAGCAGGCGAAGGGCCAGGCCGTAGCAGGCGGACTGGTAGTGCTCCGCCAGGCGGGCGAAGGCGGAGCGGTCACCGGCGGCCGCCCTTGCGACGAGGTCGGCCTCGTCGGGGAGTGGCTGCACGCGGGAGGCATGCTGGGCGCGATCGGGCTCCGCCATCGGCTCCCTATAATCACATCCCCTGCGAGCCGGAGTGGCGGAATCGGCAGACGCGTCGGTCTCAAACACCGATGAGCGCAAGCTCGTGTGAGTTCAAGTCTCACCTCCGGCACCATCCACGTCGGTCACAGCCAGATCAGGACGACCATCCCCACCAGGACGAGCGCCAGGCCGGCGTTGACCGCCCGGTGGCTCCGCGGGCCGCTCACGAAGCGGCTCATGGCCCGGCCACCGACCGCCCAGGCCGATGCCGACGGCAGGACGACCACCATGATCACGACGGCCATGAGAAGGCTGCCCGTCAGGACGTCCAGGTCCGGTGGCCGGAAGGCGCCCACGGCGGTCAGCACGAAGAACCACGCCTTGGGGTTCACGAACTGGAATGCGACCGCCTGGGCGAACGTCGGGGGTCGGGCGACATCCGTCTCATGCACGGCGGCGCTCCCGGCGACCATGTAGGCGAGCACCAGCAGGTACAGCGACCCGGCGACCTTCAGCGCAACCTCGAGGGCCGGCGCGGCGGTGATGAGCACTCCGACGCCGGCGGCGGCCGCCAGCACCATGCAGCCCACGCCGACCACCACGCCGGCGACGTAGGGCAGCGCGGGTCGAACGCCGTACCGGATCCCGATCCCCCACAGCACCACGTTGTTCGGTCCGGGCGTGACCGCCGCGACGAAGGTGAAGCCCACGAGCACCAGGAGCGCCTCCATGGGCGGTCAGCCGAGGACCGATGCGGAGCGGAAGGGCACTGGAGCAACCGCGACGATGAGCGCGCCGTCAGCCCCGAGCCCCGCGGCGCGGGGCAGCTGGCGCCGCGTGATCCGCCGCTGGAGAGAGGCGACCGCGCGCATGAGCCTCCGAATGGTAGCCGCGCGGCGCGGGGACGCCCCACGGACTGCCCGATGCCGTACGATCCGCTCGGCCGGCTGGTTGCGCAGGCGGCCGCGGGCCGTCGGCGTTCTCACCGCCGGCGGCTCTCCAGATGCTAGGCTGACCACCGTTGACCGCCCTCGCGGCGACCCGCCTGCTGGAGGACCATCGCGCCCCATGCTCGACGACCTCGGCGAGACGATCGACTGCCCGAACTGCGGGCGCCCGAACCCCGGCTGGGCCCAGGTCTGCCGCACCTGCGGCTACTCCCTGCGGCGGGAGCTGACGCGTTCCGTCGGCAAGCCGAGCCGCCCCTTCCCCACCGACCAGGCATCGCTCCTCTCCATGGGTGCGGCGGTGGGCGCGATCGTCCTGGCCATCGTGCTCGGCGTCATCTTCTCGGCGGTGAACCCCACGCCACCCACGGTCGGGGTCTCGTCCACGCCGATCCCCTCGCCGGTTCCCTCCTTCTCGCCGTCGCTGGGGCCGGCCACGCCCTCGCCGACCGTGGCGCCGACACCCGCTCCCACCCCGTCCCTTCCCGGGACGGTGAGCTTCGGCACGGGGCTGGACGCCTCGAAGCACGTCACCGGCGCCACCGACACGTTCGGCCCGGGGACGAGCTTCGCCCACTCCATCCAGTCCTCGGAGGCCTTCGGCACCACGCGCCTCTTCGAGACCGTGGTGCGGGTCGCCGCGGATGGGACGGAGACGGCGGTCCAGACGCGCTCTCCGGTCGCGGTGAGCTCCAAGGCCAAGGTGGTCGGCTTCGTAGTGAGCACCAACAGCCTGCTGCGCGACTGGAAGAGCGGCGGCAACTTCGTGATGCGGATCTACAAGGATCAGACGCTCTTCGCGCAGGGCAGCTTCACCCTCACCTCGAGCTAGCCGACATCGGTCCGGTCCGGTCCGGCCGATCCCTCAGCCGTCGCCCCCCGCGATCTCCGACCAGCCGCGGGCGTAGAGGCGGGCGCGAACCGGCAGGTGTCCGGGGTAGTCCGCCCTGGCCCGTCGCACCGCGGCGCTGTCGAGGGTGACGAGACCGATGGTGTCGGTGGTCTCGACGAGCACCTCCCCGCCGGGACCGACCGCGATCGACGGTCCGCCGATGGGCACGCCGTCCTCCGGGGACGGCCGGTTCACGCTGAGGACGTAGAGCCCGCTCGTCACCGCGTTCGCGCGGAAGACCGTCTTCCAGCGCTGGTAGGTGCGCTCCTCGCTGGCCCGCGGGATGAGCACGGCCATGGCGCCCTGGGCACCGAGCAGGTGCGTCCCTTCCGGACGATTCGTGTCCGAGCAGACCTGCACCCCGAAGGACAGGCCGAAGGCGTCGATCCGATGCGGCGGCTCGTTCCCGGGCTCGTAGTGGCTCGTCTCCCAGAAGCCGGGCTCCTCGGGGAGGTGCAGCTTCTCGTAGCGGGCCACGATGCCGCCGCTGGGCGAGAAGACGAGGGCGCGGCTCGTCCGGCGACCGGTGTCGGGATCGCGGTGGATGATCCCTCCCACCAGGCCGATGGCGGCGCGATTGGCGGCCGCGGCCATGGTCTGCGTCCTGGGTCCGCCCTCCGTCTCCGCATCGTCGTCGGCGGCGTCCTTGGTGGCCGGGCGCCACGGGTTGAGCGGCATCTCCGGCAGGACGGCGAGGTCGGCGCCGCGTCCCGCCGCCTCCTCCAGGCGCTGCTCCAGGCGGACGGCGCCGTCGGGCTCCCAGAAGACCTCGGAGACGAGCGCCACGGTGAGCTTCCCGTCGCGGCGAACGGGGAAGGGCGTATC
This sequence comes from uncultured Chloroflexia bacterium, assembly GCA_963773695.1. GTDB lineage: Bacteria > Chloroflexota > Limnocylindria > QHBO01 > QHBO01 > CAVXEH01. The sequence continues at coordinate 47,591 of CAVZCE010000007.1, forward strand.
GGTCATCGAGGTGAAGCGTAGCGCGGTGGATCACCGACCGCGGATTCACGGCGCACCTGCGACCGCCATCGGTTGTCGGCTGGTGCACATTCTCGACAGGCGCGCACTCGGAACGCTACCCTTCACGCTTCAACCAAATGATGGCCCGGGCACGGACGTGCACTGCAGGCCAACGGAGGACCGGTCATGTTCATCTCCCCGAGGAAGGGCGCGATCGGGGGAATCGTCGCCGTCCTGTTCCTCGCCGCCTGCTCGAACGGCGGCAGCAGCCCCAGCGCGACCGTACCCGCATCGACCACGGCGAGCGAATCGGCCATGGCGTCCGGGTCGGCGGCGGCGAGCCCCGTCGCCACGGTTCCCAGCGACCAGCTGCTCTTCCCGGACAAGCTGGTCATCTGCTCGGATATCCCCTATCCGCCGCAGGAGTACTTCGACAACAACGGGAACCCCATCGGCTCCGACATCGAGATCGGCCAGGAGATCGCGAAGCGGCTGGGACTCGCCGCCCAGGTGCAGAACTCCGTCTTCGACACGATCATCGCGGCGCTGCAGGGCGGCAAGTGCGACGTGATCATCAGCGCCCAGAACATCACCGCGGACCGCGTCAAGCAGGTCGACATGATCCCGTTCTTCCAGGCCGGCCAGGCATTCGTCGTGGCCAAGGGCAATCCCAAGGGGATCAAGACGGCCGATGACATCTGCGGCAAGACGATCGCCGCGGAGACGGGCACGACCGAGGCCGACTACGTCAACGGCACCGGCGACTACAAGGGCCAGGGCCTGTCGGCCGGCTGCACCGCCAAGGGCAAGGGCGCCATCACCCTCAAGACCTTCTCGAAGGACTCCGACGCCCTGCTCGCCCTCCAGAGCGGCCAGGTCGACGCCTACTTCGCGGACTCGCCGGTGGCCGGCTACTACACGGTGCAGAAGCCCGATCTCTTCGAGCTCTCGGGCGTGACGCTCGACGTTGCCCTCGAGGGCATCAGCGTCCTCCCGGACCACAAGGCGCTTGAGCAGGCTGTGCAGAAGGCGCTGACCTCGATGATCGACGACGGGACCTACACGACGATCCTGAAGAAGTACGGGGTCGAGTCGGGAGGGATCAGCGCCGACCTCGTGCAGCAGGTCAACAAGACGGACTAGGACGGACGAGGACGGACTCATGGACGCCGTTCGACGCGTCCTGGGCGTTCGTGTTCCCCGGCCGGCGATCCTGCCGGCCGGGGCCGTGCTTCTCGCCCTGCTCCTGACCGGTTGCGCTTCGCGTCAGGGGGTGCAGAACTTCCGTTTCGACTGGCCCGTCTTCACCAGCCAGATCTTCTCGCCCGACGGGCTGATCCTGCACGGCCTCTGGCTGACGATCTCGATCTCGGTCGTCAGCCAGGTCATCGGCGTCGTGCTCGGGGTCTTCGGGGCGCTCGGCCGCCTCTCGCGCCTCGCCCCCATCCGGATCCTCGCCGGCTTCTACATCTGGGTCTTCCGCGGTACGCCGCTGCTCGTCCAGCTCGTCTTCTTCTACTACGGGCTCAGCGTCGCGCACCTCTACAACTGGCCGCCCATCACGCTGTTCGGCCTCACGCTCCCCGGTGACCTCCAGGCCGGGATCTTCGCCCTGGGCCTCAACGAGGGCGCGTACATGAGCGAGATCGTCCGTGCCGGCATCATCTCCATCGATCCCGGCCAGATGGAGGCAGCGAAGTCGCTGGGGATGACGTACGGGCTGGGGATGCGGCGCATCGTGCTGCCGCAGGCGGCGCGGGTCATCGTCCCGCCGCTGGGGAACGAGTTCAACAACATGCTCAAGACGACGTCGCTCCTGTTCGTCCTGGGCGTGCAGGAGCTCTACAACACCTTCGTCATCAAGCAGGGCAACAACTTCCAGCCCTTCGAGATGTACCTGGCCGCGGCGGTCTGGTTCCTCCTGCTGACCACCATCTGGGGCTTCATCCAGGGATGGATCGAGCGACGACTGGGCCGCGGCGCGGCGGGCGCATCGGGCGGCGGCGAAGGATGGGGCGCACGGATGCTCGGGTTCGGCCGGGGGCGCGAGGCCGAGTCCGGCGCCGGCGGCCTGAGCCGATGACCGGCGTCCAGCACCAGCCGCACGACATCCTCGAGGTCATCGGCGGACCGGTCGCCGGGACGGAGCTGGTGGTGGAGACGACCGACGTCCACAAGTACTTCGGGCGGCTGCACGTCCTCAAGGGCGTGAGCCTGACCGTGAGGCGACGGGAGACGGTGGTCGTCATCGGCGCCTCGGGGTCGGGAAAGACCACGTTCCTGCGCTGCATCAACCACCTGGAGAAGATCCAGTCCGGACAGATCCGGGTGAACGGGCACCTCATCGGGTACCGGGAGCAGAACGGGAAGCTGCACGAGGATCGCGAGCGGAACATCGCCCGCCAGCGCCAGGAGATCGGCATGGTCTTCCAGCGCTTCAACCTGTTCCCGCACATGACGGCTCTGCAGAACGTCATGGAGGCCCCCGTTCACGTGCGAGGCATCGCCGAGACGGAGGCGCGGGGCATGGCGGAGGCGCTGCTCGAACGGGTCGGCCTCAGCGCCAAGCGCGACGCCTATCCGTCGCAGCTCTCCGGCGGGCAGCAGCAGCGCATCGCCATCGCCCGGGCGCTGGCCATGAAGCCCGCCCTGATGCTCTTCGACGAGCCGACATCGGCTCTCGATCCGGAGATGATCGGCGAGGTGCTCGACGTGATGGCCGAGCTCGCCCACGAGGGGATGACCATGGTCGTGGTGAGCCACGAGATGGGCTTCTCCCGCGAGGCCGCGGACCGCGTCATCTTCATGGACGACGGTCAGATCGTGGAGGAGGGCGAGCCGGAGCAGATGTTCTCCGATCCGCACGAGGAGCGCACGAAGGCGTTCCTGTCGAAGATCCTCTGACGTCCTGTCACTCGCGCTCCGGGCCTGTCCAGCTCATCCGCGCCGTCTGCTCAGGTCCCCTTGACGCCGTAGACCTGCGCCCGAGGGAGTCTGGCCGCCTCCGCCTCGGCGCGGACGCGCTTCTTCGCGGGCTGCAGTGCGGCGGGCACCTCGGACGGCTTTCCGCCCTCCCGCGCGATGAGCCAGCGCAGCCCCTTCTCGGTCAGCTCCGCACCCCCCGCGGTGCCCGGCTCCACGAACGGGGCCTGCAGGAGCCGGCGCCGATGGAGGCGTTCCACGGTGAGCTGCAGGATGAACGGGTCGATCCCGAGCTCGGCGGCGAGCGGCGCCAGGTCGATGAAGCGGTTCGGTGTCCGGCGCAGGAAGCGCAGGATCGCGGCGTCCAGCTCGTCGCCGCCCGGGGAGTGCGAGCTGCGCGGAGACGGTCGCGGGATCGGGGGCAGCGCGCCGCCGGCCGCGGGGTGAAGGCCTTGTCACGACCCGGAGGATAGCAGCCGCGTCAGGACCTGGCCGATGGCGACCGCAGCACGACCGCCACGGGTAGGTCGGTCGCGCGGCGCAGGGACTCCGGCAGCCGTTCGTCCCAGCTGACGCCGGCGGGGAGCCGGATCTGGCGACGTGCGCCGGCGACGGGCACCTCCAGGAGGACCGGGAGCGTACCCGGCCTCCCGCGCAGGAGCTCGGTCACCGCCTCGATCGCGGGCAGGAGGCGGTCGACCGGAAGGCTCTCCTCGAAGCTCACCTCCACGAGAGCCGCGCCTGCGGCGGCCGCATGGAGCGGGACCGCCCCGGCGGGAACCGGCGCGTCGTCGGCGGGCTCGGGCAGCTCGGACGCCACGGCCCGCGGTTCGCCGGTCGCGCTCGCGGGTGCGGAGGGCGCGGGCTCTCGCAGCCCCGCGACAGCCGGTTTCACGGGGCTCACCTGCGCAGGCGTCCCCGCCTCGGACGGGACCGCGGAGGCCTGCACACTGGCCGGAGCGGCTGGCTCCGCGGTGGGCGCCGCCTCGGGGCGGTTCCAGACGCCCTGCAGCCGGGGTCCGTCGCCGGTGCTCCCGTTGCCGCCATTCCCGTTGCCGCCATTCCCGTTGCCGCCGGGTCGATTCCCGCCCCATGCCCGTCCGCGCGCGCGTTGCAGGCGGTCGCGCTCGGCCGAGAAGGCGACCGGTCCCATCCGCACCGCGTCGTCCCAGGCGTGCACTGCCTCGCAGAGGAGCTTGGCCTCCTCGTCGCGATGGTCGACGCGTCCGCTGACCAGGACCACCGCATCCTCCGCCCAGGCGTTCGCCGTCTCCGCGAAGACCTTGGGGAAGACGATGACCTCGACGGTCCCCTGGAGATCCTCGAGATTGGCGACGAGCATCGTGGAGCCCGCGCGGGTGATGACCCGTCGGACGCCCTGGAGGATCCCGCCCAGGGTGACGCGGGCCTGGTCGTCCTCCTCCGACAGGTCGCCGGAGTAGGCGGTCACGTACTCGGGAAGCTGACCGGCGATCTCGCCGAGCGGGTGCTCCGTCAGGTAGAGCCCAAGCAGCTCCTTCTCCCATCGCAGCCGCTCGCGCTGGGGAATCTCGTCCTCCTCGGTGGCCTCGGCCGATGGCGACCCGTCCGGCGGCCCCGCGGCCGGGGTCGGTGCGGGCGCCGCTTCGGCGAACAGGTCGAAGAGGGTCCCCTGCCCGGCGGCCACGTCCCGCTGGTGACGCGCCGCCGTCTCGAGTGCGGTGTCGAGCCGGTTGAGGAGCGACCCGGTGCTCCCCAGCGAGCGGAGCGCGCCGGCCTTGATGAGCGACTCGAGGACGCGCTTGTTCACCGTGCGCAGGTCCACCCGCCGCGCCAGGTCGTCGATGGACCGGAACTCGCCGGTCTCGTCGCTGAACTCGCTGCGCCCCTCCCGCGCAGCGACGATCGACTCGATCGCCCCCTCGCCGACGTTCTTCACGGCCACGAGGCCAAAGCGGATCGCCTCGGGAACCCGGGCGGCGTCGGTCTCCACGGTGAACAGCGCCTGCGAGCGCTGGACGTCGGGCGGGCGGACGTCGATCCCCAGGCGCCGGCACTCGGCCACCGCTCCGGCGACCTTCTCGGCCCGGCCCCGGAAACCGTTGAGGACCGCGGTCATGAACTCGACGGGGTAGTTCGCCTTCAGGTACGCGGTCTGATAGGCGATGAGGCCGTAGCAGGTGGCGTGGGCCTTGTTGAATCCGTAGCGGGCGAACGGCTCGAAGGCGGCGAAGACCTGGTCCACGATTCCCGGGCTGATCCCCTTGCGCTTGGCGCCAGCCTTGAACTTCGTCTCGTGCTCGTGGAGGACCTTCTCCTTCTTCTTGCGGATCGCGTAGCACAGGTTGTCCGCCTCCGGCCCCGTGTAGTCGGCCATGGCAATGGCGGCGGTCATGATGTCTTCCTGGTAGACGAAGATCCCGTAGGTGTCGTGGAGCGCGGGCTCGAGCGACGGGTGGAGGTACGTGACCTGCTCCTCCCCGTGCTTGCGGCGGATGTAGCTGGGGATGTTCGCCATCGGTCCCGGACGGAAGAGCGCCACCATGGCGGCCAGGTCGCGGACCTCGGTCGGCTTGAGCTCCTTGACGTAGCGGCGCATCCCCGCGGATTCCAGCTGGAAGATGCCCGTCGTCTCGCCGGTGGAGAGGAGCTCGAACGTCTTCGTGTCGTCGAGGGGCAGGTGGTCGACGTCGATCGCCACTCCCCGGTGGGTCCGGATCAGCTCCACCGCGTCGGCGAGGATCGTGAGGTTGATCAGGCCAAGGAAGTCGAACTTCAGGAGCCCCAGCGCTTCGCAGGCGTGCATCTCGAACTGGGTCATCGTCGTCCGGCCGTCCGTCGCGCGCTGGAGCGGCATGATCTCGGTGAGCGGCTCGCGGCTGATGACGATGCCGGCCGCGTGGGTGGAGGCGTGGCGGCTGACCCCCTCGAGCTGCCTGGCGATCGTGATGAGCTTGTCGACCCGCTCGTCGCCGGCGATGAGCTCGCGGAGCTGGGGGCTCGTCTCGATGGCACGCTCGAGGCTGATGTTCAGCTCGTTGGGGACCGCCTTCGCCACCCGATCCCCCTCCGCATAGGTCAGGCCCATGGCGCGCCCCGTGTCGCGGATCGCCGCCTTGGCCCCGAGCGTCCCGAAGGTGATGATCTGCGCCACGCGGTCGTCGCCGTACTTGCGGGTGACGTACTCGATCACCTCGTCGCGGCGGGAGTCCTGGAAGTCGATGTCGATGTCCGGCATCGTGACCCGGTCGGGGTTCAGGAAGCGCTCGAAGGGGAGGCCGTATTCGAGCGGATCCACCGGGGTGATGCCGAGCGAGTAGGTCACGATGCTGCCCGGGGCGCTGCCGCGGCAGGTGGTCATGATCCCCTGCTCCCGGGCGAACCGCGTGAAGTCGGCCACGATGAGGAAGTACGCGGAGTACCCCATGCGGTCGATGATCCCCAGCTCGTACTCGAACCGATGGCGCACCGTCTCGGGGATCGGCTCCCCGTAGCGCGTCGCCAGGCCGCGTTCGCACTCCTTGCGCAGCCAGGTCGCGGCGGTCTCGCCCTCCGGCACCGGGAAGTGCGGCAGGCGCAGCTGGTCGAACTCCAGGTGCAGGTCGACCATCTCCGCGATGCGCAGCGTGTTGTCCATGGCCTCGGGCAGCTCGCCATTGAAGAGCCCCCGCATCTCGGCCGGGGTCTTCAGGTAGAACTCGTTCGTGTCGAACCGCATCCGGTTGGGCGTCTCGAGGTTGGCGCCGGTCTGGATGCAGAGCAGCAGGTCGTGCGCCTCGTGCTGCTCCGGGACGGTGTAGTGCGTGTCGTTGGTGGCGACCAGGGGCAGGTTCATCCGCCGCGCCAGCTCCACCAGCTGCGGGTGCAGGCGAACCTGGTCGGGAACGCCGTGATCCTGGACCTCGATGAAGAAGTTGCCCTCGCCCAGGATGGACCGATACTCGTCGGCCGCGCGGTCGGCGGCCCGCTCGTCGCCCTCGCCCAGGCGCCGCAGGACCTCGCCTGAGAGGCAGCCGGAGAGGCCGATGAGCCCGGTGCTGTGGGCGGCCAGCAGCTCCTTGTCGATCCGGGGCTTGTAGTAGTAGCCGTCCAGGTGGGCCCGGGTGATGATCTCCATGAGGTTGCGGTAGCCGGTCAGGTCCTTCGCCAGCAGCACCATGTGGTACGGGTTGGCGTCGATCCGCGGCTCCTTGTCCGTGTGCCGCCGGGGGGCAACGTACGCCTCGACGCCGATGATCGGCTTGATCCCGGCGGCGGTCGCCGCCTGGTAGAACTCGATGGCCCCGTACATCGACCCGTGATCGGTGATGGCCAGGGCCGGCATCCCCGTCTCCGCCGCGCGCCGGGTCAGCTGTGGGATCCGGGAGAGGCCGTCGAGGAGGCTGAACTCCGAGTGAACATGGAGGTGGACGAAGGAGTCCGGGCGGGCAATCTCGGGTCGCTGGGTCACCGGTCGATGGTACCGAGATCAACCGGGCCCGGTGGGCTCTCCGCGGACAGCAACTCGCCAATGCCCAAGATTCCGCTTCAAACCGACACGTCCCCGCCCGTTGGCCTATGCCATGCCGGCCGCGGTCCCTTTGGAGCGACCAATCGTCCGCTTCAAGCGGAAAGATGTCCGCCTCGGGGCCTCCGCGCTGGTACGGCCAGCGTTCTCGCCCCTTCCTGTCGCTTTGAAGCGGAATCCTGCGTGGCCGACGATCACCTGCCACGTATCCGAAGGCTCGCCCGGCTCAACCGGACGCGCGGGACTCGGAGGCGGAGGCACCGTCGGGCCAGGCGGCGATGCAGACCTTGTTCCCGGCGCGGTCCGCCAGGATCCACGAGGCGGGCGCCTCCGATTCCTCGACGATGCGGCCACCGGCCTCCAGGGCAGCCACCAGCCGCCGCTCCGCGACCTCGCGCGCGACCGAAACGTCCACGTGCATCGCGTGGCGCAGGCTCTTCTCGGGGTCGAGGTCCTGCATCCAGACCGTGGACCGTGGCCGAGGGGGTCGATGGCGTTGTCCTCGTGCATGGGCGCATAGCCCTGCACGGCCCGCCAGAAGCCGATGTCGATGTCGATGTCGTCCCTGGCCGCGACGGCCAGCTGAACCTCCTGGACGGCGCCGCGGTCCGGCGCGGCGCCGTGCTGGCGTGCAACCTCCGAGACGGCCCGAGCGATACGCTAGCGCACGACCCGGTACTTGAGATGCGTGACACCGGGTCCCTCGACCACGCGAATCAGCTCCAGCTCCAGGTCCGGGCCGACGCCCTCGAAGAGACGCTCGCCGCCGCCCAGCAGGATCGGGACGACATGGAGCTCGAGCTCGTCGACCAGGCCTGCCGCCAGGTACTGGTTGATGGACGCCGCGCCGCCCCCGAGGAGCACGTCCTTCGCACCGGCGGCCTCGCGCGCCCGCTCAAGCGCGGCATGGATGCCATCGGTCACGAAGATGAAGGTCGTGTCCGAGAGGGTCAGGGGTGCTCTCTCGTGGTGGGTGAGGACGAATACCGGCGTGTGGAAGGGCGGGTCATCACCCCACCAGCCCTTCCATGGATCGTCGCCCCAGGGACCGCGGCTCGGCGGGCCGAACTTGCCGCGACCCATGATCTCGGTGCCGACGTTGGCGTGCACCTCCTCCATGATCGCGCTGCTGGCGTTCTCCTCGCCGCCGTCCATGCCGGCCAGCTCGCGCCATGCCTTGAGCTCGACCGCCCAGTGGTGCAGGCGCTCGCCGCCCTCGCCGAGCGGTTCCTCGACCGTCTGGTGGGGACCGGCGACGTATCCGTCCAGGGAAACGGAGATGTGGACTCGTACCTTGCTCATGGCCTATCGACCCCTCCTGGCCGGGAGACTCATCGGTTTGTGATCCGGGTTCCGGCCGACGCCGGGCGGTAGACAGGCGAACCGGAGTCAGACCCCCATCGGTCCGAGCTACCATCCGCGCGTGCCGGACGTCGCCAGCGGGATCGGGACGCTGCGGGAGAAGCCGCTCCACGCCTCACTGAAGCGCTGGTGCGCCCACGCAGGCGACCGGGTCGAGGTGGAGGTCGACGGCTACGTCGTGGACGTGGTCCGCGGCGATCTGCTCATCGAGATCCAGACCCGCGGCTTCTCCGGGATCCGGCCCAAGATGACCGCCCTTCTCGCCGGGGGCCACCGCATTCGCCTCGTCCATCCGGTCGCCGTGGATCGCTGGATCGTGAAGGCCGATGCCGGAGGCGCCATCCTCTCGCGGCGACGGTCGCCGAGGCACGGCATCCCGGCAGACCTCGTCGCCGAGCTCGTGAGCTTCCCGGACCTGCTGGCTCACCCCTGCTTCGAGATCGAGGTGCTCATGACCGTCGAGGAGGAGTGGCGCCGCCACGACCCCTCACGATCCTGGCGCCGCCACGGATGGACCACCGTGGAGCGCGGCCTGCTCGATGTCCTGGAGTCGGTCATCATCGCGGGTCCCGCGGATCTCGCCGCACTTCTGCCCCCCGGCCTGCCCGACTGCTTCACATCCGCCGATCTCGCCCTGCGGCTGGGGCGGCCACGGCGCACGGCCCAGCAGCTGGCCTACTGCCTGCGCAGGGTCGGGGTCGTCGAGGCGGTCGGCGCCCGGGGTCGCGCGGTCGAGTACCGCCTTGTTCCATCCGCCGGACGCCAGGCCGACATTCGGTGAGCGAGGCACTCGCGATGCTGCTGCCCCGCCGGCTGGGGCCGCGGTTCCGCTGGCTGTTCGCCTCCGCTGTCGTCAACAACGCCGGCGACGGGATCGCGCTGGCTGCCGGCCCGCTGCTGGTCGCCTCCCTGACCCTCGATCCCTTCCTGGTCTCGCTGGCGGTCCTGGTGCAGTGGCTGCCGCCCCTCCTGTTCGGCATCGCCGGGGGCGTCGCCGCCGACCGCGTCGACCGGCGGCGGATGGTGGTCGTCGCGGACCTTCTGCGTGCGGCGGTCCTGGTCGTCCTGGCGTTCACGATCCTCACGGGCGCGGTCAGCATCGCGCTCGTCCTCGGCGCGCTGTTCGTGCTGGCCACCGCGGAGACGTTCACCGACTCGGCCAGCAGCACCCTCCTGCCCAGCCTCGTCCGCCACGAGGACCTGGGTGTCGCGAACGCGCGGCTGCAGGGAGCCTTCCTGCTGACGAACCAGCTGCTCGCCCCGCCCATCGGCGCGTTCCTCTTCACCCTGGGCGCGTCGCTGCCCTTCATGGCGAACGCGGGTGCCTTCGCCATCGGCGCATTGCTCATCAGCCGCATTGCCGGGAGCCTGCGGGCGCAGCGCGAGGAGATCTCCGGCGTCTGGGCCGACACGATGGAGGGAGTGCGCTGGCTCATCGGGCATCCGCCCATGCGGACCCTGGCGCTCACGATCTTCAGCTTCAACGTGACCTACGGGGCATCCTGGAGCGTGCTCGTCCTGTACGCCATGGGGCGGCTGCGGATGGGCGAAGTGGGCTTTGGGCTGCTCACGACGGCCGCCGCCGTGGGTGGGGTCATCGGGACGCTCTCCTACGGCTGGCTCGAGCGCCGCTTCGCCCTGGGCGACATCATGCGGGTGGGCCTCGTCATCGAGACCTGCACCCACCTGGCGCTGGCGCTCACCACCACGCCCGCGGTCGCCCTCGCGGTGATGGTCGTCTTCGGCGCGCACGCCTTCGTGTGGGGAACGACGGCGACCACCGTCCGCCAGCGTGCCGTCCCCAACGAGCTGCTCGGCCGCATCGGTGGCGTGTACCGGGTGGGGATGATGGGCGGCCTGGTGATCGGTGCGCCCATCGGCGGTCTCCTCGCCCGCAGTTTCGCCCTCACGGCGCCGTTCTGGTTCGCGTTCGCCGGTTCCGCGCTTCTGGTGGCGGTCCTGTGGCGCCAGTTCCCGCAGATCGCCCATCCGCGCCCGGATTCCGGTCGCCCCGCCGCCGGCGACGGCTGACCGTCGCGCCGTTGCCCAGGTATTGACAGGACTGATGTACAACCGTATGGTTGTACCTCATGGTGATCGCGCTCGAGCACGACCGCATCTTCGGGGCCCTGGCGGACGCCACCCGCCGGGACATCGTGCGACGTGCCATCGACGGTACCGAGGGCGTCGCCGAGCTCGCCGGCCACTACCCCATGAGCTTCGCCGCCGTCCAGAAGCACGTCGCGATCCTCGAGCGGGCGGGGCTGGTCACCAAGCACCGCATCGGGCGTCGCAAGGTCGTCCGCACCCATCTCGAGGGGCTTCGCGTTGCGCGGCGCCTGCTCGACCAGTACGAGGAGCTGTGGCGCGAGCGGATCGACCGCATGAGCGCGCTCATCGCCGACACGAAGGAGACCGGGCCATGACCGTCACCGCCGTCACCAAGGATCCCAGGGCACTGTCCATGACCGTCACCGCCGAGTTCACCGCGACGCCCGAGCGCGTCTGGCAGCTGTGGGCCGATCCGCGCCAGCTCGAGCGCTGGTGGGGACCGCCGACCTACCCCGCCACGGTGACCTCGCACGACCTGCGCCCCGGCGGCCGCGTCGAGTACCACATGACCGGGCCGGAGGGTGACCAGCCGCACGGCTACTGGGACGTCGACGAGGTCGATCCCCCGCGTCGCATCGCGTTTCGCGACGGCTTCGCCAACGCGGACGGCAGCCCCAGCACCGAGTTCCCGACCACGTCCGCCACGGTGACGATCGAGCAGGTCGCCGAAGACAGGACGCGCATGTCCATCGAGAGCCGCTTCCCGAGCGTGGAGGCCATGGAGCAGCTCCTGGCGATGGGCATGGAGGAGGGCATGCAGCAGGCGGTGGGCCAGGTCGATGCGATCCTGGCCGCGGCCTGACGATCGATGAGTCCGGTGCCGCCGCACCGTCCGTTGGACACCACATCTGCATCCGAGGAGGCCAGCATGACCGCGACGATCGGGATGACCACGAGCACCCTGGAGGTGCCGGGGGCCACCCTCACCTACGACATTCGACCGAACGAGGCGAGCAGCCTGCCGCCGATGCTCATCATCGGCTCTCCCATGGGCGCGGCTGGGTTCGTGAGCCTTGCCGGGCACTTCACGGATCGGACGGTGGTGACCTACGACCCCCGCGGCGCGGAGCGCAGCACGAAGGCGGACCCGGCCAGCGAGTCCACGCCGGACGAGCACGCCGACGACCTCCATCGGCTCATCGCCGAGGTGGATGGCGGACCGGTCGACCTGTTCGCCAGCAGTGGAGGCGCCGTGAACGCGCTCGCCCTGGTCGCCACGCATCCGGAGGACGTGCGGACCCTGGTCGCCCACGAGCCGCCGGCGGCCAGCGCCCTTCCGGACCGTGAGCTCGTGCTCGCAGCCGGCCGCGACATCGCGGAGACGTACCGGCGCGCCGGTTTCGGCACGGCCATGGCGAAGTTCATCGCCCTCGTCAGCTTCGACGGACCGCTCCCCGCGGACTACCTAGACCGTCCAGCACCCGATCCGGCGATGTTCGGCCTGCCTGCGGAGGATGACGGGAGCCGGACGGACCCGCTGCTGGGTCAGAACGTGGTGTCGAACACCGCGTACGAGCACGACTTCGACGCCCTGCGCGCCGCCTCGACCAGGATCGTCATCGGCGTCAGCGAGGACGCGCCCGGCACCATCGCGGGACGTGGCGCAACCGCGGTGGCCCAACGGCTCGGCGTGGCACCGGTGACGTTCCCCGGGGGCCACGACGGCTTCCTGGGGGGCGAGTACGGCCGGATGGCCAAGCCCGAAGCGTTCGCCGCGAGGCTGCGCGAGGTCCTGGGCCCCGACGAGTGACCCGGGTCGGCGCGGTAGCCCTCGCAGCCTGCGGGTCGCGTACGATTGGCGGAATGCTGCATGACTACCGTGACGCGTCCGCGGGCAGCGTCGAGCGGGAGACCGCCGAGGCGCTGCGGGAGGCCGACGCGTTCATGGCGCGGGCCGCCGCCTCCGCCTCCGCACCGTCCTTCGAGGCGACGATGCTGCCGATCGACCTGGCCTGGGGCCGTGCCGCCGATGCCTACGGGCGCGGCGCCTTCCTGGGCCAGGTGAGCACCGATGCCGAGACGCGCGCGGCCGGCCACGCCGCCGACGAGCGCCTCACGAAGTGGCGGGTCGGCCTCGCGTTCCGGCGCGACCTGTACGAGGCGGTGCGCGCCTTCGCGGACACGGAGGAGGCGAGCCGTCTCGAGGGGGAGCGCCGCCGGCTCCTGGACCACTGGCTGCGTGACTTCCGACGGGCCGGGCAGGCCCTCGCCCCGGACGTGCGGCGCGAGCTCGGAGAGCTCCGCGAGCGCCTCGTCGAGCTCGAGATCGCCTTCCAGCGCAACGTCAACGAGTGGGACGATGGCATCGAGGTCGGCCCGGCACAGCTCGACGGCCTGCCGCAGGCGTACGTCGACCGGCTGGCGGCGGGCAGTCGCGAGGGCACCTGGCGCGTCAGCCTGGACACGCCGGACATGGTTCCCTTCCTCGAGCAGTCGCCCGACCGCGCCGCGCGCCGCGACCTGCATCGTCGCTACTGGAGCCGGGCAATCGGCGCGAACCGTCCGCTCCTCGAGGAGGCGATCCACATCCGGCACCGCATGGCACAGCTCCACGGTCGCCCGTCATGGGCACACCACGCCGTCGAGGTGAAGATGGCGGAGCGCCCCGAACGGGTGCATGCCTTCTACGACGAGATCGTCCCGGCCGTCTCCGCCGCCTGCGAGCGAGAGGCGGCCGCGATGCAGGCCCTCCTCGAAGCCGACGGAGGCGAGGGGCGGGTCGGGATCTGGGACAACCGCTACTACGACTTCCGGCAGCGCCGCGACGACTACGGAGTGGACGCGAGCCTGGTCAGCGAGTACCTGCCGCTCGACCGGGTCCTGGACGGGCTCTTCGCCATCACCGCCGAGGTGCTGGGACTCCGCTACCGTCGCCTCCCCGAGGCCCACGCATGGCACCCGTCGGTCGAGCTCTACGAGATCCGCGACGCGGCCAGCGACGAGGTGCTCGCCCACTTCTACACGGACCTCTTCCCGCGGGCGGACAAGTACGGCCACGCGGCCGCGTTCCCCCTCGTGGTGGGACACCGCCGGGCCGATGGCGAGTACGAGCGCCCGGTGAGCGCCATCGTGGCGAACCTGACGCCGCCATCGGCTTCACGACCGTCCCTCCTCCGCCACGAAGAGGTCGAGACGCTCTTCCACGAGTTCGGCCACATCCTGCACATGTCCCTGACCCGCGCGGAGTCCGCGCGCTTCTCGGGGGCCGAGACCGAGTGGGACTTCGTGGAGGCCCCGTCCCAGATCATGGAGCACTGGACCTGGGAGCCCGAGGCGCTCCGGCGCTTCGCCCACCACCACGAGACCGGCGAGCCGATCCCCGACGCACTCGTCGAGCAGCTCGTGGGGGCGCGGAACCTCAACGCGGGGCAGCGGGCGGCGATCCAGGTCTTCTACGGGAGGACCGACCTGGGCATCCACGCCGGTGATCCGGCGCCGGACCTCGACGCGATCACCCGGGAGATGTACGAGGTGACGCGCCTGGCCTACCCGGAGGACACCTTCCTGCTCGCCAGCTTCGCGCACCTGATGAGCGGCTACGACGCCGGCTACTACGGCTACCTCTGGGCGGAGGCCCTGGGCGACGACATGTGGAGCCGCTTCGAGCGCGAGGGCATCCTCTCACCGGAGGTCGGCGCCGCCTACCGTCGCGCGATCCTGGAGCCGAACGGCGCGCGCAGCGGCGACGAGATGTTCCGCGACTTCGTGGGTCGCGCGCCGTCGACCGAGGCCTGGAAGCGCTACAAGGGGCTCGACGGAACCTGAGCGCGGACGGCATGCCACGTGCTGAAGCATCGAGGCGTGACCCCTCTCCGTGAAGCGCTCGAGGCCCGGCTGCGGACCGCCGAGCAGAGCCTCGACGACGCCACCGAACGCCGCGTTGCGGCCGAGCAGGTCCTCTGGCGCAGCATGCGGCCGTCAACCGCCGGCGACGTCTCCGGTGAGCAGATCGCCGAGGCGCGCGCACAGTATCTCGAGGCGGAGCAGCAGCGGTCCGGGGCGCAGCAAGCCATCGACCGGCTGAAGGCGGAGCTGAGCCGGGTCCGCGAGCGGGAGGCCCACCTGCTCACCATCACCGACGCGGCGCTCCGCCATCGCGAGGGCGGACGGACGGAGGCCGCCAGGCGGAGCCCCGGACTCCGTTCCTGGCTGTCGGTCCGTCTCTGGCGCGATCGCGGCGACGCCGGCTAGGCGCCGGCGAGCGGCGCCGCCGACGACGACGCAGCGAGCATCTCGACGACCCGGTCGTGGAGGAGGCCGTTCGTGGCGAGAGCACCCGGCCCGGCGTGGGAGGGTCTCCCCTCAAGGTCGGTCATGCGGCCGCCGGCCTCCCGGACGACGAGCGCCGGCGCGGCGAGATCCCACAGCGTCGGCCCGATCTCGAGCATGACCTCCGCGGATCCCTGGGCGACGAGCACGTAGCCCCAGAAGTCACCGAACCCGCGGTCGCGCCACGCTCCCGACACGATCCGGCGGAGTCCCTCGGCATGGCCGGCCTCGTTCATGCTCCGCAGCGTGGAGAAGACCACCTGCGCCTCCGCCAGTCGCGCCACGCTCGAGACATGGATGAGATGCTCCTGGCCGGCCTCCCGGACCCCGGCGCCGCCTCCCCGGCTGGCAAACCAGCGGCGACCGAGCGCCGGGGCGGAGACGACCGCAGCCACGAGCTCGCCGGCACGTTCGACGGCCATGAGCGTCGCCCAGATCGGAATCCCGCGGACGAAGTTGTGCGTCCCGTCGATCGGGTCGATGATCCAGCGCGTCTCGCCATCCCCGGCCTCGGACCCGAACTCCTCTCCCAGCACGCCGTGTGACGGGAAGCCGTCGGCGATTCGGGCCCGCAGGAGACGTTCGATGCCGGTGTCGGCCTGGGTCACGAGCGTACGGTCGTGCTTGGCCCGTACCTCGAGCTCGCCGCGGAAATGGGCGGCTGCCATCGGGTCCGTCTCGTCGGCGAGGCGGTGCGCGAACGCGAGCAGGGACGCCGGGTCGTCGTGCACGTGCCAAGTGTCGCACGATGAGTAGCATTGCGGCATGACGAACACCCGCCTCTCCGGGCTTGCCGACGACTACTGGGACGCGTACCTGGCCGCCAACCCGGTGCAGGGCACGGTGCTCGGCGACCAGCGTTACGCGGACCGCCTGGAGCCGATCCGCCCCGATGAGCGTGCCGCCCTGGCCGATCGCCTCGCCGAGCTGGCGGCCCGGCTCGCGGAGATCGCCCCCGACGGCCTCTATGCCGAAGATGCGCTCACGCGCTCCTCCCTGGCCCATGCCATCGCCGCGCAGCGCACGATCCTGGAGGCCGAAAGCGACGCCTACACGGTGGACGCCATGAACGGCCCCCAGGTCGCCTTCCTCAACATTCCGGCGCTCCAGCCCCTCCGCGACGAGAACGATGGTGTCGCCCTCCTCGCCCGCTGGCGCGCGATGGCGCCCTGGCTCGACGAAGCCATCGCGTCGCTGCGCCGCGGCGCAGCCGAGGGGCTGACGCCCATCGCGATCCAGGTCCGGCGCGTCGTTGCCGAGGTCGACGACCTCCTCGACCGGGCGGTGCCGGACTGGCCGCTCACGGCGCCCCTCGCCGCCGACCACTCGGCGTGGAGCGACACCGCCTGGCGACGGTTCGCCGCCGAGATCGAGGAGACGGTGGCCCACGAGATCCGTCCCGCCCTCGCGCGATATCGCGCCTACCTGGCGGACGAGGCGCTTCCCTCCGCCCGGGACGGCGAGCACGCCGGCATCGGATTCCTGCCGGGCGGAATCGAACGCTACCGGCCGCTCGTGCGAATGCACACCACCACCGAGCTGACCCCGGAGCAGATCCACAGCATCGGCCTCGCAGAGGTGGCCCGGGTCGATGCCGAGCTCGCCGAGCTCGGTGCACGAGCCCTGGGGGCGGAGACGCTCGGCGCCACGCTCCAGGCGCTTCGCGGCAACCCGGCGCTCTTCTTCTCGACCGGGGAGGAGGTCAGGACGGTCGCCGAGCGTTCGCTGCGAGCCGCGGAGGAGGCAGTGCCGCACTGGTTCGGCCGCACCCCGCGGACCCCCTGCCTGGTCATCGAGATGGCGCCGCACGAGCAGGAGCACTCGACCGTCGCCTACTACCGCGAACCCGCCGCTGATGGCTCGCGGCCGGGCAGCTACTACATCAACACCTCGGCTCCCGAAACGCGCACGCGCTACGAGGCGGAGGCGCTGGCCTTCCACGAGTCCGTGCCCGGGCACCACCTCCAGATCGCCATCGGCCAGGAGCTCACCGGACTGCCCGCCTTCCGGCGCCACGCGGACGTCACCGCCTTCATCGAGGGCTGGGGTCTCTACGCGGAGCGTCTCGCCGACGAGATGGGACTCTACTCAGGGGACCTCGACCGCATGGGGATGCTGAGCCAGGACGGATGGCGCGCGTGCCGGCTCGTGGTCGACACCGGCATGCACGCGCTGGGCTGGTCGCGCGACCGTGCCATCGGGTTCATGAC
This sequence comes from uncultured Chloroflexia bacterium, assembly GCA_963773695.1. Lineage (GTDB taxonomy): Bacteria > Chloroflexota > Limnocylindria > QHBO01 > QHBO01 > CAVXEH01. The sequence continues at coordinate 64,952 of CAVZCE010000007.1, forward strand.
CGAGCACACCGCGCTCGCGCTCAACAACATCACCAACGAGGTCGACCGATACCTGGGCTGGCCGGGCCAGGCGCTCGCCTACAAGGTCGGACAGCTCGAGATGCGACGCCTCCGCGCGGACGCGGAGGCCGCCCTCGGAGACGCGTTCGACGTGCGCGCCTTCCACGATGCGCTGCTCGGCCACGGCGCGCTGCCCCTGACGACCCTCCGCGAGGCGGTTGCCCGCGATCTCGACCTGTCGCTGCCCGCCTAGCGATCGTCGGCGGAGATCGCGAACTGCGGGGCGGCCTGCAGCAGGCCGAGCACCTGGCCGGCCGCCATCTGGCGCACCCACTCCACGTCACGCAGACGCTCGAGACGAACGGCGCCCCATCCGGCCTCCTCGACGGCGCGGATCAACGGGCGCAGCGTCCTGGCACGGGCCAGCGGCAGCTGCTCCAGGAGGGCCGGATCGTAGTCGCCGTGGTGCCCGTGGCGCTCTCCACGGGCCTGCCGCACGCGCTCGGCCAGCATGGCCCGGGCGCGGTCGACGACCGTATCTCCGCCCCAGTGGCCCTCGAGCAGGAGCAGGCGGCCGCCCGGAGCCACCGCTCGCCATCCGGCGAGCACGGCCCTGGGGTCGAGCGTGGTCCACAGGACGTGCCGTTCCACGACCGCATCGAACGGACCCGGCGGCGGCTCCTCGACCGGACCGATCACGAAGTCGATCTCGAGGCTGCGCGCCTCGGCCTTCCGGCGTGCGCGGGCCAGCATCTGCTCCGACAGGTCCAGGGCCGTGACCCGGTAGCCGAGCTGGGCGAGCAGGACGGAGATGGCCCCGGTCCCGGCCCCGGCGTCGAGCACCCGCGCGCCCGTGGGCGGCAGATGCCGCGCGAGCACCTCGCGCCAGGCGGCGGCTTCGGCACGATCGGAGAGCGCGTGGTTCGGCACGTCGTCGTACACCTGCGCGTCCTCGTCCCACCAGCGGCGGATCTCGTCGCGGCGGTCGGCTGGCCCGGTCGTCATGCATCCTCCTCCTGCTGCCCGAGCCGGCGGCGCAGCGCCTCGTGGACGAGGCGAGCGTCGGCACGCCCGGCAGTGCGCTTCATCACCTGGCCCACCAGGAAACCGTAGACCTGCTGCTTGCCGCCGCGATACTCCGCGACCTGTGACGGATGCTCCGCGATGACGGCGGCAACCTCTCCCTCGATGGCTCCCGCGTCGCTGACCTGGCCCAGTCCCTCCGCCGCCACGATCGCGCGGGGAGACTCGCCCGACGCGAAGGCGCGCGCGAGGACCGCCTTGGCGTTCGTCCCCGAGACCCTCCCGGCCTCCACGTCCTCCACGAGCTCCGCGAGGCCGGCCGGCGAGAGGGCCACCGCGGACGCGCGCAGCCCTTCGGCGGCACGCTGGTTGAGGAGCCGGCTGAACTCGCCGGCGACCCAGTTCGCCGCCGCCTTGACGGGAGCTCCCGCGGCGATCACCGCGTCGAAGTAGCCGGCCAGGGCCACGTCCGCGGTGAGCACGCCTGCGTCGTACGGCGAGAGGCCCAGCTCGGTCACGTACCGCTGGCGCCGGGCCGCCGGCAGCTCCGGCAGCCGCGCGCGGATCGCCTCGACCCAGGCCTCGGAGGGGCGCAGCGGCGGCAGGTCCGGCTCGGGGAAGTAGCGATAGTCGTTCGCCTCCTCCTTGGAGCGCTGGGCGATCGTGCGTCCCCCGCTCTCGTCCCAGCCCCGCGTCTCCTGGAGGATCGCCTCGCCCCGTTCCCGCGCCTCGGTATGCCGCGCGACCTCGTACTCCATGGCACGCTCCAGGGAACGGAACGAGTTGAGGTTCTTGACCTCCACCTTCGTCCCGAACGCCTGGGCGCCGACCGGCCGGATCGAGACGTTTCCTTCGATCCGCATGCTCCCCGCCTCCATGTCCGCGTTCGAGGCGCCGATGTAGCGGAGGATGTCGCGCAGCGTCTCGCCGTAGGCGCGCGCCTGGGCCGGAGAGCGGACGTCGGGCTCGGTCACGATCTCCATGAGCGGGATCCCGGCGCGGTTGAAATCGACGAGCGTATGGCCCCGGCCGCCATGCTGGAGGCGCGCGGTGTCCTCTTCGAGGTGGGCGCGGGTGATCCCCACGATCACCTCCGCGTCCTCCGCGGCAACCGGGACGGCAAGGCGGCCCCGGCTCGCCAGCGGCAGCGCGTACTGGCTGATCTGGTAACCCTTCGGCAGGTCGGGGTAGAAGTAGTTCTTGCGCTCGAAGCGGACCGCCTCCGTCTCGACATGGCACCCGAGCGCCAGCCCGGTGAGAATCACGAGCTCCACGGCGCGCCGGTTGATGACCGGCAGGGTGCCGGGCAGGGCCAGGCAGACGGGGCAGACGCGCGTGTTCGGCTCGTCCGGCATCCCTTCGGGCGGGGACGTGGGGCAGTCGCAGAACATCTTCGAGTCCGTGCGCAGCTGTGCGTGGACCTCGATCCCGATGATCGTCTCGTAGCGGGTGGTCACGGCCATCGCTCCCGATTGTACCGATGCCGCCCGGGCCGCTCCCGAGGCGGCTATCCTGCCGCCCATGAAGATCGGTGAATGGGACGGCATCGGCCGCGCCCGCGCGCTCATCGCCCACCAGCTCGGGGAGCTCGACGCCCACGAGCTGGCGGCGCACGTCACCGTCCACGACAACGGCCGGCAGCGGATCCTGGTGGCCACCGACATCGGCCTCCTGGACTTCTCGTGGGGACCCAACAGCCTCGAGCCTGACGCCGTCTGGTTCCTGCGCGGCGGCCTCACCCGCTGGAAGAGCGTGCGCGGCCTGCGGCTCCAGACGGACGCCCAGTTCGACCCGGTGTACGAGAAGATGCAGTCGGTCTGGCGCCTCGTGGCCGAGGATCCGAAGATCGAGCTCTCGGCGACGAGCGAAGGGGCCGATGCCGGCGACAAGGCGCTCCCCGCCCTCCTGGCGTTCGCACGCGCGTGCATGCAGCTCGCCGGCTGAGAGACGCCGGGGCCCAATGACTGCCGCGGGCTGTCAGGTAGGCGGCCCTAGCATCGGTTCATGACGAAGAGCGGATTCCTGGAGTACAACGGCGGGAGGATCTACTACGAGGTCGAGGGCGCCGGCCATCCCCTAACGCTGATCCATGCTGGCGTGGCGAACCTTCGCCAGTGGGACGGGCAGGTGCCGACTCTGGCCGAGCAGAACCTCGTCGTCCGCTACGACACGCGAGGCTTCGGGCTCACCACCACCGGGGACGTGCCGTTCTCCAACCGGGGCGACCTCGACGCGCTGCTCGACCACCTGGGCATCATCGAGTCGGCGGTGCTCGGCACCTCGCGCGGCGGCTCGATCGCCGTCGACTTCACCCTGGAGCACCCGGAGAAGGTGAGCGCCCTGATCCTGGTCGCCTCCGGCGTGGGCGGCTTCGAGGTCGAGCCCACGGCGGAGGAGGCGGCCCTCTGGGAGGAGTACGACCGCCGCTACGAGGCGAAGGACTGGGACTGGATCATCGAGACGGAGACCGCCTTCTGGGTGGACGGTCCCGGTCAGCCGGCGGACCGCGTTCCGACGGAGATCCGGCGCCAGGTCCACGACTGGATCGCGGCGAGCTACCGCGACCACGGCGGGGAGGAGCCCCAGCCGGAGCAGCTCCGGCCGGCCGCCGTCAACCGCCTCGGGGAGATCGGCGTGCCCACCCTGGTCATGGTCGGCGACCTCGACGAGCCGGCCACGATCGAATCATGCCGGCGCCTTGCACGCGACATCCCCGATGCGCGGCTCGAGCTGTTCGAGGGCGTGGCGCACATGGTCAACTTGGAGCAGCCGGAGCGCTTCACGCGCCTCGTCACCGGGTTCCTCCACGACGCCGGCCTGGGCTGACCGGCCGGGCCGCCGGCCGATTGCGCCCGACGACATCTCGGATTCAGGGCGGCCGGCCGCGCAAGGGTGCGCCGGATGAGAATCTGACGGCGGCCAGGCGGCCGCAGGGTGCCGCGGGACGGCGGACGGCGACCCGGCTAGGCCCGGCAGCGGCGGACGAACGCCTCCATGCGGTCCATCGCCTCGGCGATCTCCTCGTAGGCGGTGGCGTAGCAGGCGCGCACGTGACCCGCGCCCGAGGGACCGAAGGCGGTGCCCGGGACGACCGCCACCCGCTCCTCCGCCAGCAGGCGCTGGGCGAACGTCTCGTCGTCCAGGCCGGTGGCATCGGTGACGTTGGGGAAGCAGTAGAAGGCGCCCTTGGGCTCGAAGCAGAGGAGGCCCATGCGGTTCAGGCGATCCGTCATGAGGCGCCGGCGCCGGTCGTATTCGTCGTGCATGGCAACCACGAACGGCTCACCCACCTTGAGCGCCTCGCGGGCGGCGTACTGGGCCGCCGTCGGCGCGCACATGATCCCGTACTGGTGGACCTTGGCGATCCCCGTCATCAGCCCGGCCGGCGCCGCCACGTAGCCGATCCGCCAGCCCGTCATGGCGTAGCTCTTGGAGAAGCCGCCGATGAGCACCGTGCGATCGCGCATGCCCGGCAGCGCGCTGAAGGCGGTGTGGACGTGGTCCCCATAGACCAGCCGGTCGTAGATCTCGTCGCTGATGACGATCAGATCGTGGCGCTCCGCGACCTCCGCGATGGCGGCCAGCTTCTCTCGCGAGAGCACGGCGCCGGTGGGGTTGTTCGGGTAGCCCAGGAAGATGGCCTTGGTGCGCGGCGTGACGGCCGCCTCGATCTCGTCCGCGCGCACCTCGAAGCTCGTGGCGTCGCTCGTGCCGATCCGCACGGGCACGCCGCCCGCCAGCTGGATGCACGGGGCGTAGGCGACGAAGCACGGGTCGTGGTAGATGACCTCGTCACCCGGATCCAGCAGGGCTCGCAGCGAGGCGTCGACCGCCTCCGAGGCGCCGACGGTGATGATCAGCTCGGCCCGCGGGTCGTAGTCGACGCCGTAGCGGTTCCGCAGGTTCTCGCTGATGAGCTCCCGCAGCTCGACCATCCCGCCGTTGGCGGTGTAGTGGGTCTCCCCCGCCTCGAGGCTCTCGATCGCGGCGCGCGTCAGGGGCTCCGGGGTCGTGAAATCCGGCTCGCCGATCGTCAGGCTGATGACGTCGCGCATCTCCGCCAGCATGTCGAAGAAGCGGCGAATCCCCGAAGGGGTGAGGGTCCGCACGCGCTCCGCGAGGAACGCCTCCTGTGAACGCCTGGTCATGCTCACGTCGGTGAGTGTACCCCGCGATCAGCGCGGACCGATGGGGTGGCCGGCATCGGTCCCGGCAGCGCCCGCGTGGCCGCGCTCGCCGGCCTCGATCCGTATCGGCAGGCGGTTGCCCTCCGGCGGAAGGGGGCAGGTGGCATAGGGAGTGAAGACGCACGGAGGGTCGTAGGCGAGGTTGAAGTCGATCTCCACGCTGCCGTCCGCCTGCACCGGCCCGGTCACCAGGAACCGTCCGCCGCCGTAGGTCTCCACGCCGTTCGTGGCGTCGCCGAAGACGAGCCACAGGTGGCCCGGCAGCGACTCCATGGCGTGGAGGCGATGGACGGCGCCGTCGATCTCGAACACGACGTCGCCCGGCGTCGGCTCGTCGACACGCTCGCCGATGACATCCGGGACGGCGATGGTCGCGCCCGGCTCCGCCGATTCAAGGCTTCCGGTGGTGCGCCATCGCAGGTCCACCGGGAAGTAGCGAAGGCCGGTGAACTCGCGAAGGACGCGGGAAGCGATGTCCCGGACGCGGATCGCGAGGCGATCGCTGCCCCGGCGGATGAGGGAGAGGCGCAGGGAGCCGAGGGCGAGCACGGTGGGGCCATCGTCCCGGGCGTCGTCCACGAGGAGGAGCCCGTCGGGAACCGGTGCGCCGTCCGGCAGCTCCAGCCCGGAGCCGGCGAGCGGGTGCACGCGAACGCCTTCCTCCCCGATCTCGAAGCTCCCGGCGATCGGCGGCAGCGGCCCGGCCGCGGACGCAAGGCGGATCCCCGACGTCACCTCCCCGCCGAACTCGACCGTGCCCGGGGTGAGCCAGTGGAGGCCCACGAGGCTGAGCCATCCCTCCGGGTTCCGCAGTCCCGCCTCCCGACGCTCGCGCATCAACGCCACCCGACGGGCGTGCTCCGTGGCGTCGGGCTCCGGCATGCCCGGCTCAGCGCTGCGGAGGGAGGAAGATGAGGGTCGGCGCCGTTCCCGGGCCGATGCGAAGGTAGGTGGCCGGGCCGTCGGTGACGGGGTTGCCGAGGACGGGTCGGCCGCCCTCGGTGCTGCCATCCATGGCGACCGCCACCGGTCCCTCCCCGAAGCGGGCTAGGCACGCGGCCGCGTAGCCCTCGGTCGTGGGCTCCGCCAGAACGAGGACGCTGCGCTCGAGGGCGAGCCGAAGGCAGCGAGCGCCGAGCGCCGCATCCACCCCCACATCGTGCCAGGCGCCGCCCACCAGCGGTGCCAGGTCCGCCGCGGCACGCTCGGCGTCCACCGTCGCCAGGACGAGGCCGCGGGGCGACTCGCTCCAGTCGTCCATCGGGCGCGGCAGGAGGCCCCGGCTCACGCCCTCCGGGAGCTCGTCGGGGACCGGCGCGCCACGCAGGCCCCACCACAGGATTCGCGGCTCGGGGCCGGGCTCGGCGTAGAGCCACTGCGGGAAAAGCTGGGCGCCGCCCTCGCGGAGGATCCGGTTCAGGATCCGCTGCTCGGGGACCGCCATTCGGACGTGACTGATCTCAGGCATGAGCTCACAGAGGATAGCGGCCCGAGCCCGGGCAGGTCAGAGGCGGGTGAGGATCTCGCGCCGCTTGGCACGGTATTCCCGCTCCGTCACCAGGCCGTCCTCGAGGAGCGCTGCCAGCTGGGCGAGGGCACCATGGATCTCGCCACGGACGGGCGGCGGATCTGCGTCGAGATCCGCCGACGCCGGTGCCGCCTCGGCGACGGCCTTCGTGCCGCTGTCCGCGTCGGTCCCCACGTGGCCCGGGAAACCGAGGTCTCCGGCCGTCGCGCGCACCGGTTCGCCGTCCTCGGAGTAGAGCCGGGTGACACGGCGGGAGTTGACGACGAGGACCGGCAGACGCCGATGGAAGGCGGGCGCCGCGTGGTGGACGAGCTCGACCTCGGTGACCGGCACGAAGAGCCGGCTGGAGCGCAGAAGGTAGTCCCCCACCTCGGCGCCCGGCCGAACGTGGATCCGTCCGCGGACCTCGTAGGGCCCGATCTCGAAATGGATGCCGCAGATCCGCCGGTGCAGCCTCAGGTGCCGGCCGACCGGCAGCTCGGGCGGGACCGCGAAGAGGATCTCGTCTGCCTGCAGGCGGACGCGGGCGGGGTCGCGGGAAGGCTCGGCGAGGCTGCCGGCCGTCTCGGAGGTCACCTCCTCGACGGGGGCGATCAGCTCGATCTCAGCCCCGCGATTCATCCAGTCGCTCGTCCGCTCCCCCTCCGGAGCGATCCAGCCGCGCGTACGAGAGGTGGCGGTCGTGACCTCGAGCTCGGCGAGCACCGGCCAGACCGGGGTGTCCGCCTCCTGGACGAGAGGAGGAGCCTCCTCCTCAGCGTGCCGTCGCCATGCCAGCGTGGTCATCCGGGTCGAATCCCCTCAGAAGGGCCAGGCTGGATTCTCCGAGCCTGACGTTCGCCCGCCAGTCTCGGATTCCGCGAACGGGCCGCCAACGGTACCAATGGCGGGTGGGCCTCAGGACCTCTCCGGAGAGGCCCCGGCCGGGAGGAGCTGCTCCACCGCTCCTCCCGGTGCCGAAGAGTCCCGCCGAATCCGGACCCTTCGCCTCACTGTCAAGGCCCATCCGGCCCTGCCCAGGGCGCCGGGACCCGGCGTACACAGGAGTCATGAACGTTCTCTCCGAGCCCGCGACACGTTCGGCGCACCCCACGACCGTGGACGCGGCCATCGGCCCGGAACCGCTGGCGACTCGACGTACCGTCGAGCGTGCCCTGCTCCGGGAGGTCCTGATGGGGGCGCAGGACAATCTCACCAACGTGCTCGCCGTCGTCCTGGGCGTCGCCGTGGGCGCCGGGCGCGCGGACATGGTGGCCCTGGCCGGCCTGGCGGCCGGGATCGCGGAGGCGATCTCGATGGGCGGGGTCCTCTACACGGGGACCCAGGCGGACCGGGACCTCGACGAGCAGGCGGCCCGCGAGGCCGTCGGCAACGTCCCCGGACCCGTCGCACGACAGCGGCTCACGCCGCTCCAGGCGGGGGCGGTCACCTTCGCCGCCGGCATGGTGGCGGGCCTCGTCCCGCTCGTCCCCTTCATGGTGCTCCCGCTGCTGCCCGCCATCGGGGTCTGCGTCGGCATCTCGATCCTCGCCCTCTTCGGGCTCGGGACATGGACGGCGTCGGTCACCGGTCGCTCGCGGGTCCGCGACGGGATCCGGCTGGTCCTGATCGCGGGCAGCGCAGCCATCGCCGCCGCAATCGTCGGGGCGATCCTGCGCGTCAACTGACCGTCAGCGCTCCGGGGCCCCGTTTCCACCGCCGCCCGCCAGGGCGCTGCGAAGCCGTGCAGCCGTCGCTGCCGCCTCCCGGTCCGGTGGACGATCCGGCACGAGGGGTGGCCGGAAGCGGTCGCCGCGCCAGCGCGGAACGACGTGCACGTGGACGTGGAAGACCGTCTGTCCCGCCTCCGCGCCGGTGCTGTGAAAGAGGTTGATCCCGTCGGGTTGGAAGGCCCGATTGACTGCACCGGCCATGAGCACGGTCGTGCGCATCAGGGGTCCGGCGAGATCCTCCGGGAGGTCCCACAGGTAGGCAACGTGGTGCCGCGGGATCACCAGGACGTGGCCGCGGGTGAGCGGCGCGATGTCCAGGAAGGCCATGGTCTCCGCGTCGCGGTGGATCACCTCCGCAGGCTCCTCGCCGCGGACGATGGAGCAGAAGACGCAGCCGTCAGCCACGCCGTTCAGCCGTGGAGGGCACGTCCCGCACCTTCGTCACCGGCGGGTGCGGCCGAGGCAGTGGGGGGCCGCAGCCGGTCGAAGCCCGCGGCGCGTTCGTAGGCGGCCGCGATCCGCAGGACCATCGGCTCGTCGAATGCCGGGCCGATGACCTGGAGCCCGACCGGCAGACCGTCCGAGAGGCCGCACGGGACGCTGATCCCGGGCAGGCCGGCAATGTTCACCGGGAGCGTGCAGGCGTCGTTGAGGTACATGAGGAGCGGGTCGTCGACCTTGGCGCCGATCCTGAACGCCACGCTGGGGGAGGTGGGGGCCAGGAGCGCGTCGACATCGGTCAGGACCCGGTCGAACTCCGCCTTGATGAGCGTGCGCACCTGCTGGGCCTTCACGTAGTACGCGTCGTAGTAGCCGGCCGAGAGCGCGTAGGTGCCGAGCATGATCCGGCGCTTCACCTCCGGGCCAAAGCCGGCGCCCCGGGTGCGCAGGTAGTTCTCCAGCAGGTCGTCGTCGCCGGCGGAGCGGCCGTACTTCACGCCGTCGTAGCGGGCCAGGTTCGCACTGGCCTCGGCCGGGCCGATGATGTAGTAGGTCGCCAGCCCCAGGTCGGTGGACGGCAGCGAGACCTCCACGATCTCCGCGCCGAGCTCGGCGAGGGTGCCGATGGCGGCGCGCACCGCCGACTCCACGCCGGGCTCCATCCCGGCCACGAAGTACTCGCGCGGCACGCCCAGGCGCAGCCCCCGGACCCCGCCCGCCAGGTTCGCCAGGTAGTCCGGAACCGGCACGTCCACGCTCGTGGAGTCGCGCGGATCGTGGCCGGCCACCGCGCCCAGGACGAGCGCCGTGTCGGGCACGGAGCGGGTGAGCGGGCCGCACTGGTCCAGGCTGCTGGCGAAGGCCACCATCCCGAAGCGGCTCACCCGCCCGTAGGTGGGCTTCATGCCCACGATCCCGGACAGCGACGCAGGCTGCCGAATGCTGCCGCCTGTGTCTGTCCCGAGGGCGAAGAACGCCTGACCGCCGGCCACTCCCGCCGAGGAGCCACCGGACGAGCCGCCCGGCACCGTCCGCTCGTCCCAGGGGTTGCGCACCGGCCCGTAGGCGGAGTTCTCGTTCGACGAGCCCATCGCGAACTCGTCGCAGTTCGTCTTGCCCAGGAGGATGGCGCCGGCAGCGCCCAGCCGCTCCTCAGCGGACCCGGCGTACGGAGACCGGTAGCCCTCCAGGATGCGGGAGCCCGCGGTGGTCGGCAGGCCTCCGGCAATGGGCCGGCCGTCATCGTCGAGGGCGCGGGTGACGAAGACGTCCTTCAGGGCGTAGGGGATGCCAAGCAGCGGGCGATGGTCGCCATCGGCCCGGGCGCGATCCGCGGCCTCCGCATCGGCGAGCGCCTGATCGGGTCGCGTCGACAGGAAGGTGTTCAGTCGATCGCCGTCGCGCTCGATGCGAGCCAGGCAGGCGCGGACGAGGTCGACGGAGCTCACCTCGCCGGCGGTCAGGAGGGCAGCGACCTCCTCGATGGTCCGGTCGGCGAGGGGCATCGTCTCCGGCGGCCCGGCGGCGCCCATCAGCGGCCCTCCTCCAGGACCACCGGCACGCGAACGTGATCGCCGTCCCGGAGCGGCGCATTGGCCAGGGCCGCCTCGCGATCGAGCCCCGGACGGGCGACGTCGTCGCGCATGACGTTCTCGAGCGGGATGACCTGGGCGGTCGGTCCGACCATGGAGGTGTCGGCGCCGGCCAGGACGTTGATCGCCTCGAGGATGGAGTTGAGCTGGGTCACCATCCGCTCGATCTCGTCCGGGCTGAGACCCAGGCGGGCGAGGACGGCGACGTGCTCGACATCGGCCCGGCTGATCATGCGCCGATGCTAGCAGGCTACGATTCGGGGCACCGATGTCCGAGCTGCAGCCCTCCCCCCGCGTGCGCTCCCTCCCGATCGAAGGCGGCCGCCTGGAGCTGCTCGAGCTGCCCGGCGGACCCGGCACTCCCCTGGTCGTGCTGGGTGGCGTGGAGATGGGCCTGCGACCGCTTGCCGGGACGGAGCACGTCATGCTCCGTCGATGGGCGAAGCGAGCCCAGCGGAGGCCGGTGACGGTGCTGGGCCGTCCGCTCCCGGACGACCCGACGGACGCTCCGCTCCTGCTCCATCCCCGGGTCATCGCCGACGCGGTGGCCGGTGTGCTCGCCTCCCTCCCCCATCCGGCCGCGATCGAGGCCGAGTCGGGTGGCGGCCGGATCTCGCTGTGGCTGGCCGTGGACCATCCCGAGCTCGTCTCCCGCCTCGTCCTCTCGTCGGTCGCCTCGGAGACGCCGCCGCGGACGCCCATGGCGGAGCGCCTGGGGCGCTGGGTGATCCTGGCCGAGGCGCACGACTGGGGCAGGCTCTTCTCCGGCTTCGCGCAGCAGATGCGCCCCGCTGCTGCCGCCGGCGAGGGGTCGTTCGACACCGCGGCACGGCTCCAGCCCCATCCCTCGACCCCGGCGCGCTTCATCGGGGAGCTGCGAGCCACGCTGGATCCCTCCTCGTTCGTCACGCATCGCCTCGACGAGATCACGATCCCGACGCTCGTCCTCGCCGGGGAGCGGGACCAGGTCGTCCCCGTCGAGCGCACCCGGCAGGTCGCCGAGGGAATCCGCGGCGCTCGCTTCCAGGCGGACCCCGAGAGCGGGCACACGGTGCGGTCGTCCTTCCGCGGGTACGACGAGCTTGTGGAGGCGTTCCTGGCGCAGGGAGATGTGCCCTCGTCGGGTTGACCGGCGCGGCGACAATCGGCGCGTGGCCGCGACCCCCGTCGCCGAGCAGCCCCGGGCCCGTGAGCGCTGGGCTCAGCTCGGCATCCTCTCCTTCGTCGTCCTCTGCGCGCTGGGCACCTGGTTCAGTGCGGCGGCGGTGGCGCCCGCCCTCGCGGACGAGTGGCAGGCATCCGGCCTCGCGGTCGCCAGCCTCATCATCGCGGTCCAGCTCGGGTTCGCCGCCGGGGCCGTCCTGCTCGCCTCCATCGGGGCCCCCGACGTCCTCCCGGCCCGGGTGCTCATGGCCGCGGGCGCGCTGACCGCGGCCCTGTCCACCGCCGCCTTCGCCGCGTTCGCGGACAGTCCCCTGGCCGCCATCCCCTGGCGGGCGCTGACGGGGGTGGGCGTGGCGGCGGTCTACCCGGTGGGCATGAAGGTCCTCGCCGGCTGGTTTCACCGGCAGCGCGGGCTGGCCGTGGGAACGCTGATCGGTGCCATCACCGTCGGGTCCGCGCTCCCCCACCTGCTGCGCGCCGCCGGGACGCTCGTCGCCCTCGACTGGCGCAGCGTGATCCTGGTCTCCGCCGGCATCGCACTGGTCGGGGCCATAGCGGCGGCGATCGGCGTGCGCGAGGGGCCGGACAACGTGCCGGCGCCGCGCTTCAGCCCCCAGGTCGCCGCCGCGGCCCTCCGCGAGCGCTCCGTGCTGCTCGCCAACTTCGGATACCTCGGCCACATGTGGGAGCTCTTCGCGATGTGGAGCTGGATCCCCACCTACCTCGTGGCGGCGCTGGCGGCGACGGGCGTGACGAGCCCGGGCCTCGCCAGCCTGGGCGCCTTCACCGTCATCGCCTCCGGCGGGGTCGGCTGCGTGGTCGCCGGCGCGATCGCCGACCGCCTCGGCCGGACGGCGACGACCATGGCCGCAATGGGCCTCTCCGGCTCGTTCGCGATCATCACCGGCCTCCTGTTCGGGGCGCCGGCCTGGCTCATCCTCGCCTCCAGCCTCGTGTGGGGGGTGACCGTGGTGGCGGATTCCGCGCAGTTCTCGACCGCCATCAGCGAGCTGGCCCCGCCGGGAACGGCCGGCTCCGCCCTGACCCTTCAGACCGCGGCGGGGTTCCTGCTGACCTCCGTCACGATCGTCGCCGTGGGGCTGCTGAGCCCCACAGACGAGGGCGGCTGGCGAGTGGCGTTCGCCATTCTCGCCATCGGTCCGGCGCTGGGGATCGCCGCCATGTGGCGCCTGCGCCGCCGGCCGGATGCCCTGCGCATGGCCGACGGGCGCCGCTAGCCGGGGCGATCCTCCCCGGCCAGGACGCGGCGGAATGCCTCCTCGTCGAGCACCGTCACCCCGAGCTGCCCGGCCTTCGCCAGCTTCGATCCGGCCTTCTCGCCGGCGACGAGGTAGTCCGTCTTCGCGCTCACCGAACTCGCCGGGTGGCCGCCCGCAGCGCGAATCGCATCCTCGGCCTCCTGACGGCTGAACCCTGCGAGGGTCCCGGTCACGACCAGCGTCTTCCCCGAGAGCGGACCGATGGCGTCCGCCGCGTCCGCGGCGGCTCCGGGTGCCGGGGCCTCGGCCACGACCCCCGCCTCGACCAGCTGCCGCAGCGTGTCGCGCGTGTGCTCGTGGGCGAAGTACCCGGCGATCGACTCGCCGACCACGGCGCCGATCCCCGGCACGGCGGTCAGCTCCTCGGCCGTCGCCCGCTCCAGGCGACCGACGGCCCGCGCCGTCCATGCGGCCTCGGGCTCCTCCTCGTCGCGCGGCGTCTCGCGGGTGATCCACGCCGCGAGATCGATCGCCGTCTGCTCCCCAACATGGCGGATCCCGAGCGCATTGACGATGCGCGCCAGCGGACGACGGCGGGCGGCCTGGATTGCCGCGAACAGGTTCTCCGCGCTCTTCCGGGCGAACCGCTCCAGGCTCTCGAGCGTCTCCACCGAGAGGCGGAAGAAGTCCGCCGGCTCGGTGACGAGCTTGCGATCGACCAGCTGGATCACGACCGCGTAGCCGGCCCCCTCGATGTCCATGCCGCTGCGGCCCGTGAAATGCAGCAGGCCGCCGACCCGCTGTGCCGGGCACCACGGGTTGGGGCAGCGCCACACGACGCCACCCTCCTCGCGCTCGGCGGGCGTGTCGCAGACGGGGCAGCGCTCCGGCATCTGCCACTCGCGCTCCGAGCCGTCGCGCGCCTCGACGACCGGCCCGACGACCTCCGGGATCACGTCGCCGGCGCGCTGCAGGACCACGGTGTCGCCGACGAGCAGGTCCTTGCGGCGGATCTCGTCGATGTTGTGGAGCGTGGCGTTGCGGACGGTCGTGCCGCCCACGAACACCGGGGTGACGTGCGCCACCGGCGTCAACGCTCCCGTCCGGCCCACGTAGACCTCGATCGCCTCCAGCTTGGTGGTGACCTGCTGCGCCGGGAACTTGTAGGCGGTCGCCCAGCGCGGCGAGCGGGACAGGAAGCCGAGCCGCTGCTGCTCGGCGAGCGAGTCGACCTTGATCACGATGCCATCGGTCTCGTAGTCGAGGTTGTGGCGCGCCTCGCCCCACTCGTCAACGTAGGCCAGGACGGCCTCGATCCCCTCCACCCGGCGGATGTTCGGGTTCACCGGGAAGCCGAGCCGCTTCACCAGCTCGAGCGACTCCCAGTGCGTCTCCAGCCCGTGGGCTCCCACCAGCTGATAGCACCAGACCGAGAGGCTGCGGCTCGCGGTGACGGCGGGGTCCTTCTGGCGGAGCGTCCCCGCTGCGGTGTTCCGGGCGTTGGCGTACAGCGGCCTGCCCTCCCGCTCGAGCTGCTCGTTGAGCTCCGCGAAGGCGCCGCGCGGCATGTACACCTCGCCGCGCACCTCGAGCGTCTCGGCCGGCGGAGCCTCGCGCAGGCGCAGCGGGATGGCCCGGACCGTCCGGAGATTGGCCGTCACGTCCTCGCCGGTCGTCCCGTCGCCACGCGTGGCCCCCAGGACGAAGTTGCGGCCCTCGTAGCGCAGGGAGATGGCCAGCCCATCGATCTTGAGCTCGCAGACGTAGCGGACCGGGTCGCCGTCGTCCGCCAGGCCCAGCCCCCGCCGCACGCGGGCGTCGAACTCACGGAGCTCGTCGTGGCCGAAGCTGTTGCCGAGCGAGAGCATGGGAAACCGATGGCGGACCTCCGCAAAGCCGGCCTGCGGCGCAATGCCCACCCGCTGCGTGGGCGAGTCCGCGGTGACCAGCTCGGGGTGGGCGGCCTCGATCTCCTGCAGCTCGCGGAGCAGGCGGTCCCATGCCTGGTCGTCGATGGTTGGCGCGTCGAGGACGTAGTAGTTGTAGTTCGCTTCCTCGATGGCGGTGCGCAGCTCCGCGGCACGCTGGGCCGGATCGGGGGCAGGCGCCCCGGAGGCTCGTTCGGGCATGTGCCGATTCTACGGACGGACGCCACCCCGGTCCCGGGCTACTCC
This sequence comes from uncultured Chloroflexia bacterium, assembly GCA_963773695.1. Taxonomy (GTDB): domain Bacteria; phylum Chloroflexota; class Limnocylindria; order QHBO01; family QHBO01; genus CAVXEH01. The sequence continues at coordinate 79,993 of CAVZCE010000007.1, forward strand.
TCGTCGGGTTCCGCCTCCCCGGTGAACCAGGCGCGCAGGTGCGCGGTGTGCTCGGCATAGTGGTCGGGGCCGTCGTAGCGGATCACCTGCTCCACCGTGTGGCCGTTGCCGAGCGCCAGGTCGAGCAGCCCGGGGTCGAGCGCGGAGAGCGCGGTGCGGAAGCGATCGGCGGCCCCGGACTCACGGTCGGCGGCATCCGCCAGCGTCAGGGAGGCGCCCTCGCGAAGGACCTCGGCGTTCATGGCATCGGTCCGGCTGGTGTCGTAGTCGTACTCGGAACCGCGCCCCGCGGCGGCCAGGGCCAGGGCGGCGGCGCCGTGGTCGGACCAGAAGGCCACGTGCGCCACGAGGTCGCGGGCGCTCCATGCGTCGAGGAGTCCGGGGGTCGTGGCGAGATCCGGATCGACGTCGGCGAGGGCCGCCCTGAACGCACCGCGGGCACGCTCCAGCTCCGCCAGGAGCGCTGCTCGCCGCTCGAGGTTCATCTCGTGCGGTCCTTCAGCGCGCGGAGCTCGGCGGCGTGGCCGCGGTAGTGATCGGCGCCGTCGTCGCGGATCACCTGCTCGACGGTGTCGCCGTACCCGACCGGCTCCTCGAGCCATGCGGGGTCCATGCTGCGCACCCGCGCCACGAGCGCCCCGAAGGCCGCCTCCTCCCGGGCGCTGGCGGTGGCGAGGTCCGATTCCCGCGCGACGCGGGCCACCACGGCGTTGCGCTCCTCCACGTCCAGGCCCGCCTCCCCGAACTCGTCGGCCCGGCCCTGTGCGGCAAGATGGAGCGCCTCCGCGGCATGTCCGGCCCAGTAGGCCAGGTGGGCGATGAGCTCGCGCACGCCCCACTCTCCCACGAGGGACCGGGTGTTGAGCTGCGCCACGTCCAGGGTCGCGAACTCGGCGCGGAACTCGTCGCGGGCGGCGACGAGGTCAGCCGCCAAAGCCTCCGGGATCCCGGGCTCCGCCATGGCTTCCACCTCCTGCCGATCCGGGTGCCATCCAGTCGAGACCGATGCTCGCGAGGAGCCTACTCCCGCTCCAGGCCGGCGTAGGTCGCGATCAGCCGCTTGACCCCCTGTCCCACGAAGGCCACGGTCACCTCCTCGTCGCCCTTGACGAGCTGGGAGGAGACGACGATCCCCTCCCCGAATCGCCGATGCCGCACGCGGTCGCCGGCGCGCCACGCGAGCGCTCCCTCCGCGGCAGCGCCTGCGCCGGCGGGCTGCGGCGCGGCACCGCCGAAGGCGCCGCTCCCCAGGTCGACCTCCGATCCGGCATAGCCGGTCGCTCCCGCCACGCGCTCGCGCGCGTCATCCAGGGCGCGACCGGCGCGGCCCGCGCGGGACGCCGGCGGGCCGGACAGGTCGGGCAGGCTCACCGGCCGCAACGGCTCGTTGCGCGGCGAGCGATGGGGAGCGCGGTAGCCGCCGGGCAGCCAGTCGCCGTCGTCGTCGACCCCCCGCCGCTCCCCCCAGCCGCGCCGGAAGGGCGCCGAGGCGCGCTCCGCGGAGAGCAGCTCCTCCGGCAGCTCCGACAGGAACCGCGACGGCTCGGTCATGGCACCCACGCCCCACGTGGATCGGTGATGGGCGTGGACGAGGTAGAGCCGATCCTTGGCCCGCGTCATCCCCACGTACGCGAGCCGGCGCTCCTCCTCCAGCTCCCGCTCGTCCTCCAGGGCACGGCGGTGGGGCAGGAGCCCTTCCTCGAGCCCCACGATGAAGACCACCGGGAACTCCAGGCCCTTGGCCGCGTGGAGCGTGATCAGGGTGACCCGGTCCGGGCGGTCCTCGAGGGTGTCCTGGTCGCTGACCAGCGCCACCTCCTCGAGGAACCGCGCCAGCCCTTCGGGCGGTGCGATCTCGTCGAACTCGGCGGCGTGGTTGCGCAGCTCCATGACGTTCGCCCAGCGGTCCGTCCCCTCGTCGGTCCCGTCGTTCACGGACTCCGCCAGCCCCGAACGCTCCAGGGCCGCGTCGAACACCGCCGACGGCGCCTCGGCGCGGGCCATCTCCATGAGCGGCCGCATGATCGCGGCAAACACCGCCAGCGAGGCACGGGCCCGCAGAGCCAGGTTCGGGTTGTCCCCGGATGCCTCGACCGCCTCCCAGAGCGTGGTGGCGTGCGACTCCGCCCACGCCCGCAGCTCCTGGAGCGTCCGCTCCCCGATCCCGCGCGCCGGGACGTTGATGACCCGCTCCAGCGCCACGCGGTCCGCGGGATTGCGCGCCAGCCGGACGTAGCCCAGGGCGTCCTTCACCTCGCGCCGCTCGTAGAAGCGGGTGCCGCCCACGAGCTGGTACGGGATCCCGAAGCGCATGAACGCCTCCTCCAGGACCCGGCTCTGGGCGTTGATGCGGTAGGTCACGGCGACCTCGCCATAGCGGAGGGCGCCGTCCTCGTCATCGGCCCGGCTGGTGAGCAGACGGCTCATGGAGCCCGACGCCGCCCCGCCCGTCAGCCGCTCCACCTGGCGGGCGACGAACTCCGCCTCCTCGTACTCGTTGTAGGCGTCGAAGACCGTGATGCTCGTCCCGGATCCCCGGTCCGTCCAAAGCTTCTTGTCCTTGCGTCCCTCGTTGCGGCTCACGACGGCGTGCGCGGCATCCAGGATGGTCTGCGTGGAGCGGTAGTTCTGCTCGAGCTTCACCACGCGGGCGTCGGGATAGTCGGCCTCGAAATCGAGGATGTTGCGCAGGTCCGCTCCGCGCCACGAGTAGATGCTCTGGTCGTCGTCACCCACCACGGCCAGGTTGTGGTGCTTTGCAGCGAGGTGGCGGCAGATGAGGTACTGGGCCCGGTTCGTGTCCTGGTATTCGTCCACCAGGATCTGCTGCCATCGGTCCTGGTACTTCGCCAGCACATCGGGATGCTGCTCGAAGAGGAGGACGACCTTCATCAGCAGGTCGTCGAAGTCGACCGCGTCGTCCTCCGCAAGCTGGGCCTGGTAGGCCTCGTAGACCCGGGCGGCGGTCTCCTCGTAGAAGTTGGCCGCCTGCCTGCGCGCCGTGGCGACATCGGCGAGCTCGTCCTTGCGCTGGCCGATCCAGGCGAGCATGCCCGCAGGGCTGAAGCGCTTCTCGTCGAGGTCCAGGCGGCGCAGCACCTGCTTGACGAGGGCGACCTGGTCCGCCCGGTCGTAGATGGTGAAGCTGCGTGTCAGGCCGATGGCGTTGCCATCCCGTCGCAGGATGCGAGCGCAGATGGCGTGGAAGGTCCCGATGGTGGCCTCCCGTGCGGCCTCCTCTCCGATCAGGGCCGCGATCCGCTCCCGCATCTCGTTCGCCGCCTTGTTCGTGAAGGTGACGGCCACGAGCTGCCAGGGCTTGAAACCAGCGGCCACGAGATACGCGACCCGATGGGCCAGGACGCGCGTCTTGCCGCTTCCGGCCCCGGCCAGGATGAGGAGCGGACCCTTGATGTGCTCGACCGCCTCGCGCTGCGGCGGGTTCAGGCGGGCGAGGATCGCCTCCAGGCGGGCGGCGCGGGCGGCATCACGGCTCGCCGCAGCGGGCTGCGGGACGGCAGGGGAGGGGGTGGTCTGGCGCTTGGCAGGCATCGGGGCACCGATTCTACCGGTCCCCGCCGTGGACGACCCGGTCGCGACCGGAGTGTCCGGAGTGCCACCCGGCACTTGGGGACCAGGCAGCCGACGGGGCCCCGGACCAGCCGGGCCCCGTTCCAGTCTGTCGCGGCCCGCCGGAGCGCCTGCGTCACGAGCGCCTGCCGCACACACGAGGCAGGTGGTCTCGACGCTCGGTGTCCGGGGGCTCGGGAGGGGCACGACGAGACGGCGGGCGCGAGCGGACCGCGCCCGCCGCCTGAAGGCCGCGCCTCAGGCGCCCTTCAGGCTCGCCAGGCGAGCCGAGACCTCCGTCTCGTCCTCGTCGTTCTGCAGGGAGGCGAACTCGTCCTCGAGCGACGAGGCGCTGACTTCCTCCATGCCGCGCGCCATGGCCTCCTCGCGCCGGATCCGGTCCTCGAAGCGGTTCAGCTCCGAGGTGGGATCCATGACCGAGACGTTGCGCACGGCATCCTGGACCTGGCGCTGCGCGGCCGCCATCTTTGCGCGGCTGACGAGCTCGTCGCGCTTCTGGACGAGCTCCTCGCGCTTGACGCGGAGCTTGTTCAGGCCGTCCTTGAGCTTGTCGGTCAGATCCGTCTGCTGGGTGATCTGCGTCTCGAAGGTCTGGATCTGCGCCTCGTAGCTCATCTGGCGGCGGATCGCGATCTTCGCCAGCTCATCGAAGCGATCGGCCTCCGCGCCGGTGCTCTCCTTGGCCTTGCGCGCCGCGGCGGCGGCCTTGTCGCCCCAGTCGGCGGCGGCCCGCTGTGCCTCCCGCTGGTCGTCCTCCATGAGGCGCAGGTTGCCGACCGTCTGGGCGACCGCGTCCTCGGCCTCCGCGATGTTGTTCGTGAAGTCCCGGACGAGCTGGTCGAGCATCTTCTCCGGGTCCTCCGCGCTGTCGAGCAGCGAGTTGACGTTGGCCCGGACGAGCTGGCCGATCCTGCCGAGGATCGTGGTCTGTGCCATGGCTTGCGTAACCCTCCTTGGTATCTCGATCGATTCGTCAGCCCGGGCCGATGGCGGCCCGTCGTTCGTTCACCATCCGCCTCCGACGCCGCGTCCCCCGCCGCCACCGCCGCCGAAGCCTCCTCCCATGCCGCGTCCCCGCTCCGCCGCCGCCGAAGCCGCCGAAGCCGCCGCCCCCGAACCCTCCGCCGCCGCGCCATCCCCCGCCGCGGCGCCCGCCACCGCTGAGGATGCCACCGATGATGCCGCCGAGGATCGCGGCCCCCACGTCGTTGCCCCAGCCGGGACCGCCACGCCGGCCCATGGAGTACGGCCGGCCGTTGAGCACGACCGTCCCACCGTACCCTGCCGCGTTCGTCCGTTCGAACTCGTCGCTCGCCATGCGGTACGCCTCGTCGGCGCGGCCGAGGGCGCGTTGCGCCTGTGCCTGCGCCTGGGCCGGATCCGACTCGCGGACGGCGCGCGCCTGGTCGAGCGCTGCAACCGCGTCGGAGAGCCGGGTGCGCGGCTGGCGTCCCACTCCGTGCCGCCGACCGTCGAGGTAGTCGCTCGCCCGCTCGACGCTGGCAGCGGCGGCGGCGATGGACGCGTCGGCCGCGGCCGCGACCCTGGCGCGCTGCTCCTCCCCGGCCTTGATGGCGGCAAGCACCGAAGCGCCGGCGGCCTGCGCCTCCGTGGCGAGGCGCAGCGCCAGGACGAGGTCATGCTTCTCACCTGTCGCCGCCTCGCTCGCCCCCTTGAGCCGCGACTGCGCCGTGGCCAGATCCGTCGCAGGCACCGTGCCTTTCGCGGCGGCGACGGCGTTCGCCGCCGCCTCGACATCGGTCCGCGCCCGGGCCAGCGCCTCCGGCAGCTGCGTGCGGGCCGCATCGAGACCCTGCGAGGCCCGGTCGATGGCGTCCAGCAGGCCGCCGGCCTGTGCAGCTGCGTCGGGTCCCGCCTTCGCGGCCCTGGCAGCAGCTCCCTTGTCCGCGCCGGCCGCACGGCCGCGCTGCTCCGCCTCCCGTGCCAGCGCGAGTCGCTTGCGGGCCTCCGCCACGTTCCCGCGCACCGGGGCCGCTGCGGAGGGCGCATCCGCCTCCAGCCCCGCGAGCGCCTCCTCGACGCCGGGGATGCGGCCCTCGATCCTGGTCAGCTCCGCGGGGAGCGCGGCCAGGATCTGGGGAGCTCGACGCTCCAGGTCGCGCAGCTCGCGGAAGCGGTCCGTCTCCTTCTCCACCGCGGCCTGTGCGTTCTGGCAGCGGCTGACGATCTCGTTGAGCATACGCTCGCGCGTTGGCGGGTCCTCCGGGACGTCGTCGTCGAGCTGCTGGCGGACGGTAAAGGCCGCCTGCAGCTCCTTGCGGGCCGCGTCGAGGGCCTCGTGGAAGGGCTTCACCGCGTCGGCGCCGAACTCCGCCTCCGCGAACCCCAGCTCCTGGACATCGTTGCGCAGCAGCTCATCGGTCGCCACCAGGAGGGCGTTCGCCCTGCGCGCCAGCTCCCCCGTGCGGCGGTCCCGCTCCTCCGCCTCGCGATGGCCGGCCAGCCAGCCCCGGACCCACCACCACACGATCGCGACGCCGACCAGGATGAGGAGGAGCGACAGGAACCAGGCAAGCCAGCCGAAGTCCGCGGGAGACGGCGCGGGCGTCGTCCCGCCGCCGTTCGTGCCGCCGCCGCTCGACGCAGCGCCCAGCGCATCGGCTCCGTCGGCGACCGCGGTGCCCCAGGCGCCCGCGGCCAGGTCCGGCTCGACCGAATCGGCGAGGATTCGTGCCTGCTCCGCCTCGGTGATGGAGTCCGTGAGGAGGCTGCCGATCCAGAGCGCATCGCGACGGTCGCCGGTGGCGACGACCAGCAGCGCATCGTTGCCACCAAGGCCGTTCGCGCTGAAGACGGCACCGGCATAGTCCGTCGCGGTCTGGTTACCGGTCGTGTCGACGAAGAGCGCCCAGAGCTGGATGTTGTGCTGCTGGTCCAGGCGGTCGATCCCCTCGTGGGCGGTCTGCCGGTCGCTGGACGTCAGGACGCCGGCGAGATCGGTCACCCGCTCCGTCAGCTTCGGCGCATTCGCGGCGGACGAGGCCCCGGCCGCCAGGGCCAGGACGAACAGGCCGGCCAGGAAAGCAGCAACGGCCGGGCGCGTGGCGCCGGCGCGCGGGAACCGCACGGGCATGGTCACAGGATATCCACTCCTCCACCCGACATGCGAGAGACCGGGGGCCGCTCCCGCACGCCGGTCAGGGTGCTGTGCGCGACGGCATGCGACCAGTGCCGTCCGGACCCAACCGCGTCCCTCCCGCGACCGGGGCCACGGGCCCCGCGGCGCCGCGACCGGGCTGCGGGATCCTGTCATCGGATGACACCAATACGGCGTAGGATCTGCGCGTGCGATCGAGTAGGCTGCTCTCCATCCTGCTCCTCCTCCAGACACGCGGACGGATGACCGCCCGCGAGCTGGCGACGGAGCTGGAGGTCTCGATCCGGACGATCTATCGCGACGTGGACTCGCTCGCCGAGGCCGGCGTCCCGCTCTACGGGGACCGCGGCCCCACGGGGGGCTACCAGCTGCTCGACGGCTATCGCACCCGCCTCACGGGCCTGACCATGGACGAGGCGGGCGCCGTCTTCCTGGCAGGGATGCCGGGCCCCGCCGCCGACCTCGGGCTGGGAACCGTGCTCGCCACGGCGCAGCTCAAGCTGCTCGCCGCCCTGCCCGCCGAGCTTCGGGCTCGCGCCGGGCGCATCCGCGAGCGCTTCCACCTCGACGCGCCCGGCTGGTTCCGCAGCGCCGACCAGGCGCCGCAGCTCGCGACCGTGGCCCAGGCCGTCTGGAACCAGCGGCGGCTCCGCGTCCGCTACGGCCGCCCGACCGTGGAGCCGGAGCGGATCCTGGATCCGCTCGGCGTGGTCCTGAAGAGCGGGGTCTGGTACGTCGTGGCGCTGCGGGCCGGAGAGCCCCGGACCTACCGTGTCTCGCGGATCGAGGAGGCGGAGGCCCTCGACGAACGGTTCGAGCGCCCGCCGGACTTCGACCTCGCCGCGTACTGGAGCAGCTCCACCGCGGCATACGAGCGCGAGATCCCGAGGATCGAGGTGATCATCCGCGTCGACCCCGCGCGGCTCGACCTGCTCGCCACGCTCATCGGCGGGGCCGCGGCCGACGAGGCGGAGCGGTTGCCCGCCGCGGACGATCCGGAGGGCTGGATCCGGCTTCGCGTCTCTATCGACTGGCCGCGCGACGCCGCGATGCGGCTCGTCGGCATGGGCGGCTTCGCGGAGGTGATCGAGCCGTCGGAGCTGCGAAACGAGGTCATCGACCTCGCCCGCAGCTCCCTGGCCCGGCACGGCGCTTCGGCCTAGGGGCGGGTGCCTCCCCTAGTGACGTGCGCCCGCGATTCGGGGGACCGGGATGCGGGAACGGCGCGCCCACGGCGGTTGCCGCTCACCAGGGCCCGGACCCTGAGCAGTTCCTGGACCTCGCGCTCGCGCTCATCGGCCAGGAGGCGGTACAGGTGGCTTGGGAACATGGGTCTGACTCTTCCTCGCTGTCGGCTCAGGCGACAGCGTACCGGTCGAACCTGCCAGTTCCCGTCATGAATCCCCGTGCTCGCAAACCGGTCGGATCGTCCCCTACCAGGCGATCTCCTCGACCGGCTGCCGCAGGATCGTCCGGGTCTTCTCCGGCGGGGCCGACGGCGAGCTCAGGTAGATCTCGTGGTGGCACCCGCGCGGCCGGAGGCCGGCCTGCGCCATGGCCGCGTGGAGGCGGGCCTCGGTCGGGTACTCCGCGTCGTACGGACCGACGTGCAGGATCTGGACGGCCTCCCCCTCCAGCCAGCACTTGACCTGCAGCCGGGCCAGCTGCTCCGGCGAGGCGGATCCCCGCCGGGACACCTCGGCAACAGCCTCCTGCACCTCCGCCTCGGTCGCATCCTCCGGGACCACGACGAGGAGGCGCCAGTGCATCGGGCTCAGTTCGCTCTCGTGTGCGAAGACGCTCAGCGGGATCGGGGCCGGCTGCTCGAACCAGTACACGCCCTCGAGCATCCCCACCGGCGGGTTGAGGCCGCGCTCCTTGAGGGCGAAGTGGAGGGCGTAGGCGACCGGGTAGAGCGTGCCGATGGCGGCCTGGAACGTCGGCGATCCGGGGGCGGCGTCGCCCTCGATGGCGAGGTAGCGGCGGAACGGGACGTAGACGAAGCGCGCCTCATCGGCTGACGCGACGAGAAGATCCTCCCACGCGGCGGGATGCTCGAACTCGGTCTCGGGCGGGACGGTGACGGTCATGACGCTCCCTCTCTGGATCCGGCTCCCTGAGGATGGCGCCGGTTCGCACCGCGACCAGTGCCGGACGGCCCCCATTCGCCGCGCCGCTCGGACCGGCGTAGGATCGCGGCATGCCTGACGAGCAGCCGATCGATCCGGTCGCCTTCCTGCGCGGCCTGCGGGCCACCCGCTCCTTCACCGACGAGCCGGTGAGCCCCGAGGCGCTCGCCGACATCCTCGAGGTGGCACGCTGGAGCGGCTCCTCCATGAACCAGCAGGAATGGCAGCTCGTGGTGGTGACCGATGCCGGCACGCTCGAGCAGCTCTCGCGGACGAGCCCCACCGCCGCGCACCTCGCGCGGGCGCCGCTGGCGATCGCCATCGTCATGCCCGGCGAGCGGAAGATCACCGACGCCTTCGACGAGGGCCGGATGGCGGAGCGGATCATGCTCGCCGCGCGGGCCTGCGGCCTGGCGAGCGGCATCGCCTGGGTCTCGCCGGGAGCGGAGGCCGCCAGGGAGCTGCTCGGTGTCCCCGCCGAGCGCACGCTTCGCTCGGCGATCGCCATCGGTCACGCGAACCAGGCCGGCCGCAGGCCCAAGTCGCCGCCGGGCGAGGCCCGGCGTCCGCTGGACGAGACCGTCCACTACGAACGCTGGGGCAGGCGGCGCGCCTGAGGAGCGCGGCCGAGACCGCGCCGCCGGCCGAGCGGCGTCAGGCTGACCAGTGAACGGCATCGAGCCGGCAGCGGCTGACGCAGAGGCCACAGCGGGTGCAGCGCTCGCCGGCGAGGGCGGCGCGGCCGTCCACGACGTGGATGGCGTCGCAGACGCATGAGGTCACGCACACGCCGCACCCGTTGCAGGCGTCCGGATCGACGATCGGAAGCCCCACCGGACCTCGGTCGCGAGCGGCACGCCGCCCGTGGGCGGTCAGCTCCCGGGCGCTCGCGTACCCGTGCGCGTCGAGAAGATCTCGGCGTGCATCGGCTTCCTGGAGCGGGGCGGGAGCAAGGCGATCATCACCAGCCCGGAGAACCTGGAGCGCGCCCTGGACGGCGAGGCCGGCACGCAGATCGTCCCCTGACCGATCCGGGGCACCTCAATCGCCCGGCGGCACCCGGACCGGGACGCGAATCGATGCCAGGCGCTCGCTGACCTGGTCGAAGACCGGGTGGCTGACGAGGGCGCAGGTCACCGCCATGTAGACCGCTCCGAGGATCGCATCCAGGAGGTAGTGCTGCCCGAGGTAGACGATCGCGAACCAGACGATCGCCGACCACGCCAGCGCGATCCAGGCCAACCGGGTGCTCACCTGGGCAAGGAAGAAGGCACCCACCAGGGGGAAGGCGGCGTGCAGGGACGGGAGGGCGGCAAGCTCGTTCCCGGACAGGTTGCCATATCCCCACGAGGCAATGGGGAAGGCGCGGAAGGCCGCCAGCACCTGGGCGGCGATGTCCTGGACGGAGATCGGGGCCCCGAACTGGGCGGCCAGGCGCGGGGGGGCGACCGGGAAGAGCAGCTGCGTGGCGTAGCCGGCCAGGGCGACGATGATCATGGCGATCGCGAAGCGGTAGTACACGGGTCGGCTGTGGCGCCACAGCACCCATCCGAAGATCACGGGCGCCGCGAAATGGCCAAGGTAGACGGCGGTCATGACCGCGTCGAGGGTGCTGATCGAGCCCGAGACGTGGAGCGCGGACTGGAGAGCCTCCGTCGGCGTCCGGCCGCCGGCCAGTGGCCCGAAGAGCGTCCGCTCCAGGCTCAGGATGTCCGCCGCGTGGACCCGCGCCACAAGGCTCGGCCCGAGCCCCCGCATGGCCTCCCACGTGAGCGCGATGAGCGGAAGTGGCAGCACCTCGCGGAACCACGGCCGGTTGGCGAGGAGCGCGATCAGCACCAGGCCGGCGACCACCGGCAGAAGATCGGCGGTGAACTGCCCGTGCAGGAGGATCATCAGGAGCCCGACGTAGGCCAGCCAGCCCACGACGGCGAGGACGATCAGACGACTCAGTGCAGCGGCGTCTCGATCGCGAACTGCTTCCATCTGCTCCTCTAGCCCAGACGTCGAGCCTGCCTCTGCGCGAGCCGATCAGCCGCGCCGGGTCCCCAGGCGAGTCGCACCGGTGATCATCGCACTCCGGCACGACTGCGGGTGGCCGGCGCCGCGCGTCGACGAGATGGCCGGACAGGCAAACGACGGCCCCGGCGTTTCCGCCGGGGCCGTTCGGGCGTCGTGAACCGGGGCCGGACTAGTAGTCCATGCCTCCGGGCGGCATGCCCGGCATGCCGGCCTTCTCCTTCTCCGGGATGTCGGTGATGATCGTCTCGGTCGTCAGGAGGAGCGCAGCGACCGAGGCCGCGTTCTCGAGGGCCGAGCGGGTCACCTTGGCCGGATCGATGATCCCGGCCGCGAACATGTCGGTGTACTCGCCCTTGGCGGCGTCGTACCCGTGCCCGGGCTCCATCTTGCGGACCGCGTCGACGACCACGGAGCCCTCGAGCCCCGCGTTCGCCGCGATCTGGCGCAGCGGCTCCTCGAGCGTGCGGCGAAGGATCTGCACGCCGACCGCCTCGTCACCGAGCGCCTCGACCTTGTCGAGCGCCGGCACCGCGTGGATGAGGACCGAGCCGCCACCGGCGACCATGCCCTCCTCGATCCCGGCGCGAGCGGCGGAGAGGGCATCCTCGATGCGGTGCTTCTTCTCCTTGAGCTCGACCTCGGTGGCCGCGCCGACCTTGAGGACGGCGACGCCGCCGGAGAGCTTGGCCAGGCGCTCCTGGAGCTTCTCCCGGTCGAAGTCGCTGGTGGTGTCCTCGATCTGGAGCTTGATCTGGCCGATGCGGGCCTTGATCGCGTCCTCGGTCCCCTTGCCGTCGACGATCGTCGTCGTGTCCTTGGTGGCGGTCACGCGACGGGCCTGGCCGAGATCCTCGAGCTGGACGCTGTCGAGCTTGCGCCCGACCTCCTCGCTGATGACGCGAGCACCGGTGAGGATCGCGATGTCCTCGAGCATTGCCTTGCGGCGATCCCCGAAGCCCGGAGCCTTGACGGCGAGGACGTTGAGCGTGCCCTTGAGCTTGTTCACGACGAGCGTCGCGAGCGCCTCGCCCTCGACGTCCTCCGCCACGATCAGGAGCGGACGGCCGATCGAGACGACCTTCTCCAGTGCCGGCAGGATGTCGGCGACCGCGGAGATCTTCTTGTCGGTGACGAGGATGAACGGGCTGTCGAGGCTGGCCTCCATGCGGCCGGCGTCGTTGCTCGTGACCATGTAGGCGCTGACGTAGCCCCGATCGAGCTGCATCCCCTCGACGTACTCGATGTCGAGCTTCAGGCCCTGGCCCTCCTCGACGGTCACCACGCCGTCCTTGCCAACCTTCTCCATCACCTCGGCAATGGTGTTGCCGATGTCGGGGTCGCGTGCGCTGATCGAAGCGATGTGCGCGATGTCGTCACGGTTGTCGACCGGCTTCGTCAGGCTCCGGATCTCCTCGACGAGGGCGGCGACGCCGCGCTCGATCCCGCGCTTGAGGCCCATGGGATTGGCCCCGGCGGTGACGTTGCGGAGGCCCTCGGCGATGAGCGCCTGCGCCAGGACGATGCTCGTGGTCGTGCCGTCGCCGGCGACGTCGTTGGTCTTGGTCGCAACCTCCTCGAGGAGCTGCGCGCCCATGTTCTCGTACGGATCCTCGAGCTCGATGTCGCGGGCAATGGTGACGCCGTCATTCGTCATGGTCGGCGCGCCGAATTTCTTGTCGAGGATCGCGTAGCGGCCGCGCGGACCGAGCGTGACCTTGACGGCATCGGCCATCTTGTCAACGCCGCGCTTCAGCGCCCGACGCGCCTCCTCATCAAACAGCAGCTGCTTCGCCACGGGTGTCTGTTTCCTCCTTGATCATTCCGCGGATGTCGCTTGTCGACGACCCGGGACGACTACTCGATGACCGCCAGGACGTCCTTCTGGGAGAGGATCAGCAGCTCCTCGTCGTCCAGCTTGAACTCGGTCCCGGCGTACTTCTGGAACAGGACCTTCTGACCCACCGAGACGTCCATCGCCTCGCGCGAGCCATCGTCCAGGGTTCTGCCCGGCCCGACCGACAGGATCGTGCCCTCTTGCGGGCGCTCCTTGGCGGTGTCGGGCAGGACGATGCCGCTCTTGGTCGTCTCTTCGCGCGGCGTGGGCTTGACGACGAGCCGATCGCCCAGGGGCTTCAGCTGGGTCGCTCCGGCTACCGTGGTGGCCATGTGTGCGTGGTGCCTCCTCACATCGTGTCGCAGGTCCGCTCTGTCCGATGGTGTGCCAATCCCTCGCGCGGGAGGCCGCCGGCCCATGGGACCGCGCTGGCACTCTACCACTGAGAGTGCCAGCAGCGTACCGTCTGCCGAGGTGCGTTGTCAACCGACGAGTGCGTCGGGAGGAGGACGCAAACGGCGGCATCGGCTGCCGCCGATGCCGCCGGAGATCGCTCGCGTCACGCCCCGCGAACGAGAAGGCGCGAGTCTCTGGTTGGGGGCAGCCGGGGCGGGGGGTCTCCCCGCGCTGCCGCTCCGTCAGGCGAGGTGCAGGAGGAGCGCGGCGCTGGCTCCCGGTGAAGGAACGCCGCCATTGTTCGTCGTTCCGGTGCTGAAGAACAGGAAGTAGACGAGGATGGCAATGATCACCAGGGCGACGAGGATGCCGAGGATGAAGCCGTAGCCGCCGCCCCCGGCGGGGGCGGGGCCGGTGGGTGCCGGCCCGGCGGGCTCCGGTCCCCCACCGGGTGTGTTGACGTTGATCTGGCTCATGACGCGTCGGGCCCTCCTTTCATCGCTCCGCGCTCTCGCGCGAACCGATGCACGATTCACGCAAGCGGTGTGCCATTCAGCCGGCCTCGCCCACCAGGCGGCCCAGGCTCTGCGCCGCGGCGCGCGCCACCTCCGCGGGCTCGATGCCGCGCAGGCGCCCGATCTCCGCCGCCACACGGAGGGCGGTGGTCGGCTCGTTCCGACGGCCCGGTCCTGGCGCCAGCAACGGCGCGTCGGTCTCGATGAGGATCGAGGTCAGCGGGAGGGTGGCGGCCGCCTCCCGTGGACCGACGGCCGAGCGGAACGCGACGGGAAGCGCGAACGAGACGAGGAAGCCGGCCCGGCTGAGCCGGTCGGCCATCCGCGCGTCCCCCGAGAAGCAGTGCAGCACGCCCGGGACCGCGCGTCCCGAGGGGCCGGGCCAGCCGGCAAGGGCCTCCTCCACCTCGGCGTGGGCATCACGATCGTGCACGAGGACGGGCTTTCCGGTGCGCGCCGCAAGCGCGAGCTGTCGATCGAGCGCCGCCCGCTGGACCGCCACGGGGCTGAGGAGCCGATAGTGGTCGAGCCCGATCTCGCCGATCGCCCGCACCCGCGTGTCGGCCGCGAGCGCCTCGAGCTCGGCCCACGCCGCCTCGGTCACGTCGGCGGCATGATGCGGATGGATCCCCACCGCGGCGACGAGGAGGTCGGGATGGCGGGCGGCGAGCTCCAGCGCCGCGGCGGACGAGGCCACGTCCCAGCCGGGCACCAGGATGCGGACGAAGCCGGCCTCCCTGGCGCGTTCCAGCACCGCGTCGCGGTCGCTGTCGAAGTCCTCGTGCTGGAGGTGGCAGTGCGAGTCGACGATGCCCGGCAGCCGCCCGGGTCCGTGGCGCCGGCTCAGCTCGCGCCCCCCGGCGTCTCCACGGTCTCCGGCAGCTCCGTCCGCGGGAAGAGCGGCGACGCCTGGCCGGTCTGCCAGCGATCCGGACCGCCACCCCAGGCGAGCAGGGTCTCCAGCCCCGGACCCCCGGCGCCCCGTCCGTCGTAGGGCTGCGGCGTGCCGAGCTGGTCGGCGAGACGCCGCGCCGCCGTCGGCGTGAAGGGCGCCATCAGGTGGCCGAGGATCCGGCACACCTCGGCCATGACCGAGAGGACCTCCCGGACCCGCTCGTGGTCCCCCGCCCGATTGAGGCTCCAGGGCGCCTGGGACTCCGCGTATCCGTTGCCCGCGCGCGTCAGCTCCATCGTCGCCGCCAGCGCCTCGTCGAAGTGCAGCGCCTGCATCGCGCCGTGATACGCCGCCACCGCGCGCTCGGCGCTGGCGCGGATCTCCACGTCGGCCGGACGCCCTGCCGCCGGCACCGGCGGGAGGTCGCCATCGGCATACCGGGCGCTCATGCTCACCGCGCGGTTGACCAGGTTTCCCAGGTCGTTCGCCAGGTCGGCGTTGTAGCGCCGGACGAGCCCCTCCACGGTGATGTCCCCGTCGCGGTCGAACGGGATCTCCCGCAGCACGAGATAGCGGGTGCCGTCGACGCCGAAGAGACGCACGGCGTCGTCCGGGTCGAGGACGTTGCCACGGGTCTTCGACATCTTCTCGCCGCGCAGCAGCATGAACCCGTGGGCGAAGACCCGGCGCGGGAGCGGGAGCCCGGCACTCATCAGCATGGCGGGCCAGTAGAGGCAATGGAAGCGGGTGATGTTCTTGCCGATGACGTGGACGTCTGCCGGCCACCAGCGCGCGAACATCTCCGCGTCGTCGGGGAAGCCGGCCCCGGTCACGTAGTTGGTGAGGGCGTCGAACCAGACGTAGATGCGGTGGTCCGGATCGTCCGGGAAGGGGATCCCCCACTCCGTGCCTGCGCGGCTGATGGAGAAGTCGCGCAGCCCCTCCCGCAGCCAGGCGAGCACCTCGTTGCGGAAGTGCTCCGGCTCGCAGAAGTGCGGGTCCTCCCGGTAGAGCTTCTCGAGCCGCTGCTGGTAGGCGGAGAGCCGGAAGAAGTAGTTCTCCTCCTCGAGCCACTGCAGGTCGAGGGTGGGATGGTCCGGGCAGCGACCGTCGACAAGCTGGGAATCGGTCTTGAACTCGTTGTCCCCGGGGCAGTACCAGCCCGAGTAGACGCCCTTGTAGATATCGCCGTTGGCGCGGGCACGACGGATCATCTCCACCGAGGCCCGGACGTGGTCCGGGTCAGTCGTGCGGATGAAGCGGTCGTAGCTGATCTCGAACCGATCGAATCCCTCGCGCCAGGCGGGTGCCCAGCCGTCCACGAGGCGCCGGGGATCGGTCCCATGCTGCCGCGCGAGCGGCTCGACCTGCGCCGAGTGCTCGTCCATGCCGGTCAGGAACCGCGTCTCGTCGCCGAGCAGGCGGTGATAGCGGGCCAGGACGTCCGTGCCGATCACCTCGAAGAGGGAGTGGAGCGGCGGACGCGGGGCCGGATAGAAGATCGCGGTGGTCACGTAGAAGCGGTTTGGATCGCGCATGGTCGGCCGCGATTCTACCCGCCGCGAGGCTACACTTGGGTTTGAAGATGAACCATCCCGAACCGGACACCCGGGCCATCGAGGCAGATCACCCCGCCTACAACGCCACCCTCGTGCGGCGGGTGGACGAGACCGATGACCTCGGCTACTTCTGGGTCCGCTTCGATGACGAGGCGACCCCCTTCGAGCCCGGCCAGTACATGACGATCGGCGTCTACGCCGACGGCAAGATCGTGCAGCGTCCCTACTCGGTGGCATCCGCTCCGCGCGAGGCGGGCGGAACCGGGTACGAGTTCTACGTGAAGCTCGTGCCGATCCTGCGCTTCACGACGCTCCTCTGGCGCCTGCCGGTGGGGCACCGCATGCGGATGATCGGACCCAAGGGCAAGTTCATGCTCGAGCCCGATGACGCGCGCACCCACCTGTTCGTCTCGACGGGCACGGGGATCGCGCCCTTCATCGCCATGATGCGCGAGACCCTGGCGGCCGGAGCCCCGCGACGGACGGTCCTGCTCCATGGCTGCTCCTACGCGGAGGAGCTCGGCTACGCCGACCTGCTCCGCTCCTGGGAGGCGGACGGCACCTATCCGCTCCACTACGTGCCGACCGTGTCGCGGCCGAACGATCCGCGCAACGCGGCCTGGAGTGGACGGACCGGGCGCGTGGAGTCGATCGTGGAGTCGGTGAGCGCCGAGCTCGGCCTGGAGCCGGACCGGACCGTGGTCTACATCTGCGGGAACCCGGAGATGATCATCAACGCCGAGCGCATCCTGCTGGACGCGGGCTTCCCGGAGTTCCACGTCAAGAAGGAGCTCTACTGGCCCAAGGGGAAGACTGCCGCCCCCGCGGAGGCCCCGGCGGAGGCCACCGCCTAGCGCCATCGCGACTCCATCCCGTTCGGCGGGGAAGGCGATCCCGAACCTCGCGGTCGACCCGTCCCACCGGGTGATGACCTTCGGCCCGCCAAATCCGTGCGCTCTGGTGCATGAGTGCGCACATGCGGAGGTTCACCATGGACCCAGGTCAATCCGCGATGCAGGAGCCTCATGCACACGATCCGGGCGAAGGACCACCTCTCTCCGAACGTCTGGCGCCTCGTCGTCGATGCGCCGCGCATCGCGGCCATCCGTCGACCCGGCCAGTTCGTCATCGTTCACCTCGGCCCCCGATCCGAGCGGATCCCGCTCACGATCGCCGACGCTGATGCGGCGGCGGGCACGATCAGCCTCGTGATCCAGTCGGTCGGCAAGAGCACCTACGACCTCGTCGAGCTGGAGCCGGGTGATGCCATCGCCGACATCGCCGGGCCCCTCGGCCGCGCAACGGAGCTCCCCGACTCCGGCCACGCCCTGTGCGTGGGCGGGGGTGTCGGGACCGCCGTGATCCTTCCCATCGCCCAGGAGCTGCAGCGACGCGGCGTCCGCGTCACCTCGATCATCGGCGGCCGCTCGCGCGAGTGGGTCATCCTGGAAGAGGAGCTGCGCGCGGCGGGCGACGTGGTGACCTGCACGGACGACGGCAGCTACGGTCGTCCCGGATTCGTCACCGAGGCGCTCAGGGACGCCCTGGACGCCGGAGGGATCGACGCGGTCTACGCGGTCGGGCCGGTCCCCATGATGCGGGCCTGCTCCGAGCTCACGCGCCCCTACGAGGTGCCCACGACGGTGTCCCTCAACGCGATCATGCTCGACGGCACCGGGATGTGCGGTGGCTGCCGGGTCAGCATCGACGGCGAGACCCGCTACGCCTGCGTGGACGGCCCGGAGTTCGACGGGCACCAGGTCGATTTCCGGGCTCTCTCGGATCGGCTGAGCACGTACCGGAGCTTCGAGCAGGAAGCGCTGGCCAGGCGCGAAGCGTGTCGGGTGCAGGCTTCGGCGGAAGCCGCCGCGCCGATGGAGGTGCGGTCATGACCGAGCAGCGACCACCGCTGAGCAAGAAGGAGCGGATGGCGATCGACCGGGTGCTGATGCCCGAGCAGGACCCCGACCTGCGCGCCACCAACTTCCTCGAGGTGAACCAGGGCCTCACCTACCAGCTCGCCCTGCTGGAGGCGGAACGCTGCCTGGAGTGCCCCAAGGAGTACTGCATCGAGGGCTGCCCGGTCTCGGTGAACATCCCCCGCTTCATTCGCCTCCTGCGCGACGGCGACATCGCCGGGGCGGCGAACTCGCTGCTCGGCGATAACGCGCTCCCCTGCGTCACCGGCCGGGTGTGCCCCCAGGAGACCCAGTGCGAGGCGGTCTGCCTGCGCGGGAAGACCGGCAAGCCGGTCGCCATCGGGTACCTGGAGCGGTTCGTCGCCGACTGGGCGCAGGAGCACGCCGACCAGCTCGAGCACGCGACCGCCATCCGCACCCGGAAGAACGTGGCAATCATCGGCTCCGGACCGGCCGGCCTGACCGCTGCCGGCGAGCTCGCCAGACGGGGGCACGAGGTGACGATCTTCGAGGCGTTCCACGCCGCGGGCGGCGTCCTCATCTACGGCATCCCCGAGTTCCGGCTCCCCAAGGACATCGTCCAGGCCGAGGTCGATCGCCTCAAGGAGATGGGGGTCCGGATCGAGGCCAACGCCATCATCGGCAAGACCTACACCCTGCCGGAGCTCCGTGAGCAGTTCGACGCGATCTTCGTCGCGGTGGGCGCCGGCCTGCCGGTCTTCATGAACGTGGCCGGCGAGAACCTCAAGGGCGTCTACTCCGCGAACGAGTACCTGACCCGGGTGAACCTCATGGGCGCCTGGACCGCGGATTCCGACACTCCCGTCCTCCACGGCCGGAGGGTGGCGGTGGTGGGCGGCGGGAACGTGGCCATGGACTCGGTGCGCACGGCGCGGCGCCTCGGCGCAGCGGAGGCGACGATCGTGTATCGCCGCGGCCGCGAGGAGCTGCCGGCGCGGATCGAGGAGGTCCATCACGCGGAGGCGGAGGGAGTCGAGTTCAGGTTCCAGGTGGCGCCGGTCGAGGTGATCGGCGATGAGCAGGGCTGGGTCACCGGCCTGCGCTGCGTGGAGATGGCGCTCGGCGAGCCGGACGCGTCCGGCCGGCGCCGGCCCGAGCCGATCCCCGGCTCCGAGTTCGACCTCGCGTGCGACATGGTCGTCGTCGCCATCGGCACGCGGGCCAATCCCATCCTCACGAGCAGCGCCCCCGACCTCGCGGTCAACGAGCGCGGCTACCTGCAGACCGATGAGCACGGCATGACCTCCATGCCCGGCGTCTTCGCGGGCGGGGACATCGTGCGCGGCGCGGCCACGGTCATCCTCGCCATGGGCGACGGCAAGCGAGCCGCGCGCGCCATCGACGCATATCTGGCCGGCACCTACCCGCCGCCGGGCGAGGAGGCGGAGGCGGCGAAGGGCCGACACCACCCCGTCGCCGCCGGCTGAGCGCAGGGGGCCGGCCGGGTCAGGGCGCGGCGCTGCTCTGTACCTGTCCCGAGCCTGCCGGCTCGGCACGCAGCCATCCGCCACCGGTGGTCAGCCATCCACCGATGGCGAAGACCACCACCACGATGGCGATGATGGCGATCACGAGGTAGAGCCGTCTCATCTCATCACCATGCGAAGAAGCCGTACTGGGTGCCCGTGTAGGGGTTGAAGCCGTTGCGCGCGCCGTGCGTGAACGACACGGGCGTGCCGTTGGTCACCGCCGACACCGTGATGTTGAGGCCCATGTTCGTCGACGTGTATCCGTACCACGCCCAGGTGCGCGGATAGGCGCCGCACCAGCCGGTCGTCACCGTGTAGCCGATGCCGTGCGAATCACAGGTGACGGAGGTCCACATCACGCGGCCACAGCTGTCACCGTACCCGGTCGCATTGGCCGTCGCCGACCAGAAGACGCCCCAGAACAGCGACTGCACGGTCGCGGTCAGGCTCCTGATCACCCAGGTCGTCGTGCAACCGGTCGAGGACGCGGCGGCCTGGTCGTTTGACAGGCCGGTCGACAGCGGTCGCGTCCTGACGGGAACCGCGTCGACGGTGAGCCTGAGCACCGCCGCGCAGGTGGCGGCCCGTGTGCTCGATGGCGCCGCAGCTCCCGCGGCACGGGCCATCACCGCGCATTCGGCGGTGGAGATCGCCACCTGGCGCGTCAGGGTTGCATGGGCGGGCTGTGCGCCCCCATTCGGGGTCGCCGCGGCCACGCTCGGAGCCAGGACCAGCATGGGGGCAACGACGAGCGAGACGGCCATGGCACTCGGCATCAGGCGCCGGGCGGCACGAAGCAGGTTTCTCATCAGGGAGTCTCCTCGAGAACGAAGTCGTGGGACTCCGGTGGCCGGGCCGGGTTCCATGGCCCGGCCACCATGGACGCACAGCGGTTCGCGGACCGCCGGAGCGTGTGAAGACGAGGCGTCTCACATGGCGATGGCGAGCTCCTCCTCCCCGGACTCACCGGTCCCGTCGGCCCCGTCGCCGGGCGACGTGCCCGCGGGCGCGTCGGTCGTCACCGCGGCCTGGACCTCACGCGCGTACTCCTTCTTGCCGCGTCCCGAGAGCATCTCCAGGGAGCCTGCCACGACCTCCGTCTTCCAGTGACGAATCCCCGCGTCGTCGTCCCACTGGCGGGTCTGGAGCCGGCCCTCGATGTCCACGAGCTGTCCCTTGGAAAGGAACTGGCCGCAGATCTCGGCGAGGCGATCCCAGGCCACCACGTTGTGGTATTCCGTCCGCTCATTGCCGGCCCCGCGGTATTCGTTCGTGGCCACCACGAACGTCGCGAGCGGTTTTCCGCTCGGGAGGGACCGCAGCTCGGGGTCCCTCGTCAACCGCCCGACGAGCATCACCTTGTTCATGAAACCGCACCTCCTGCCCGCTTCCCGGGCTCCAGAGCGGACCGGGCGAGGCGGTCGCTCGCCGAGGACGGTAGCGGCGCACGCTTACCGCCCGGTTAGAGGTGGCTTATCGGGTCCTGCTCGCCGGCGATCTGCACGGTCCACTCCCCGCGCGACGCGTCAGGCCGGCCGGCGAGATCCGGGGCGCCGGCGGGGGTAGAGGTGGTCGATGCCCGGGGTCCTCAGGCTGATCTTCGCCACCGGCGGCGTCTGCCGCTTGAACTCCATCCGGGCGAGGCGGCGGTCAACCCACGCCACGAGCTCGCGGGGCATGCCTGCCGCCACGCAGCGCTCCACGCTCCAGCGGCGATCGACGAGCGCGAAGAGCGCGCGGTCGAGCTCCTCGTACGACCGTCCGAGCTCGCCCTCATCGGTCTGGCCGGGCCACAGATCGGCCGATGGCGGCTTCGCCACGATCTCGGGCGGGACACCCAGCCCCTCCGCCACGGCGCGCAGCTGGGTCTTGTACAGGTCGCCAATGGGAGCGAAGGCACAGGCCATGTCGCCGTAGAGGGTCCCGTAGCCAAGGAGCGCCTCGGTCTTGTTCGAGGTGCCCGCGACGAGGGCATCGAACCCGGCCGAGCGGTCGTACAGAACGATCATGCGCTGGCGGGCCATGACGTTGCCACGTCGGATCCGGAGCTCCGGGGTCTCGCCGTCGGGGATGAGCGCGAGCATCGGCTCGACCATGGGCGTGATCGCGACCCGCTCGGTGCGGCAGCCGAGCGCCTCCACGACGCGCAACGCATCCTCCTCCGAGGACGCGGAGCTGGTGCGGTACGGCATGCGCAGCCCCAGCAGGTTCTCCGGTCCCACCGCGCGCGCGGACAGGAAGGCGACGGTGGCCGAATCGACGCCGCCGGAGAGGCCGACGACCAGGCGCTCGAACCCGGTCTGCGCCATCTGGGAGCGGATGAAGCCGATGATCACCTCGGTGGTTCGGGCTGGATCGATCTCGGGGAGCGGTGCGGCATCCGGACCGGGCCTGCTCACGGGACGGCGCCGCCATCGTGCTCGGGCTGCGGCAGCCCGGCACGCTCCCCCACGATCCGGTCGACCTCGCGTCGAACGAGCTCCAGGCGCTCGTCGGCGAGGAGCGGCAGCTGGTAGCGCTGGACGCGGATGTCATCGCTCTCGACGCTCCCGATCACCAGGGCCTCCTCGTAGAGCGGCCCCTCCGCGATCGTGGCGCCGTCTGCCCCGAGCAGGCGCGATCCGCCCCAGAAGGTGAGGCCCTCCTCGTTCCCGACCCGGTTGCAGAAGGCGATGGCCACCGTGCCCAGCAGGGCATAGGCGTCCTGCATCGAGCGCCAGCCGGCGATGGCCTGCATCCCGGCCGCCGAGCCGGGAGCCCGGGCCGGACCGGCGGCCACGTTGACGAGAAGCGAGGCCCCGTCCTGGGCCTGGAGCATGGGGACGAACGGGTGCCAGAAGTCCTCGCACACCGAGAGGCCGATGCGGCCGAGCGGAGGCCCCACGGCATGGGTCCGGATGCGGTCGCCGGCACGGGTGAAGCGCCCCTCGTCGAAGAGCCCGTAGGTCGGCAGGTAGAGCTTGCGATGCAGCCCGACAAGGTCCCCGTCGCGCAGCAGTGCGACGCTGTTGCAGTAGCGATGGTCCTCCGTCTCCTCGACGAAGCCGATGGCGACCAGCACGCCGGGCGCCATGCGTGCCAGCTCGGCCAGCCGCGGCTCCCCGGCACGCATCGCGACCTCGGGGACGAGATCCTGCAGGAGATAGCCGGTCAGCGCGAGCTCGGGGAACGCGACGAGTGCGGCGCCATCGTCGGCGGCGCGCCGCAGCCATCTGGCGGCGAGTTCCAGGTTCGCGTCGACCTCGCCGAGGTGCGGGGCGAGCTGTGCCAGCGCGATGCGGTACTCCACGCCGTCAGCCTAGCCTACGCGAGGGCGCCGTGCCCGGCCCCGACGGCCCCGGGAAGCTACATGTGGGGCGTGTGGATCCCGATGTCCTCGGCCGCGGGCGGCAGCACGTCCACGGTCGGCTCCTCGCCGTCGCCGAAGGCGACCCTGCCGCTCTTGATCCGCTCGGGCAGCTCGCCGACCGACACCGGGAAGTGACAGGCCACCTGGTGACCGGGTGCCAGCTCCACGAGTGGCGGCTCCTCCACCGCGCAGCGCTCCTGGGCCTGGAAGCAGCGCGTGCGGAAGACGCAGCCGCTTGGTGGATCGATGGGGCTCGGGAGATCCCCCTGCAGCACGATGCGGGTCCGGCCCCGCTGCCGCTTGGGATCCGGGATCGGCACCGCGGAGAGGAGCGAGTGGGTGTAGGGGTGCAGCGGCTCGGTGTAGATCGTCTTGCGCGGGGCGCTCTCGACCACGTGCCCCAGGTACATCACCGACACGCGGTGGGTGATCTGCCGCACCACGGCGAGATCGTGGGCCACGAACAGGTAGGCGATCCCGAACTCCTGCTGCAGGTCGCGCAGCAGGTTCAGGATCTGGGCCTGGATCGACACGTCCAGGGCGGAGACGGGCTCGTCGCAGACGATGAGCTCCGGCCGCAGGGCGACCGCCCGCGCGATGCCGATGCGCTGCCGCTGCCCACCCGAGAACTCGTTCGGATAGCGGTTGTAGTGCTCGGGGTTCAGGCCGACGCGCTCCATGAGCTCCATCACGGCGTTCTTGACGCCGCCCGGGGGCTCGACCCCCTGCACCCTGAAGGGCGCGCTGATGATGCCCCCCACGGTGTGCCGCGGGTTCAGGGCGTTGTAGGGGTCCTGGAAGATCATCTGCGCCTTCCGACGGAGCGGCATCATCTGCTTGTCGGAGAGGCCCATGAGCTCATCGCCGTCGAGCTTGATGCTGCCGCTGGTGGGTTCCACCAGCATCAGGACCGAGCGCGCCGCGGTCGTCTTCCCGGACCCGGATTCGCCCACCAGTCCCAGGGTCTCGCCGCGGCGGATGTACAGATCGATGCCGTCCACCGCCTTCACGTAGCCGACCGTCCGCGGGATGAGCCCGCGCGACTTGACGGGGAAGTAGGTGTGCAGGTCGGTGGCGCGCAGGATCTCCTTCTCGGTCGAGGGCGCCTCCGGAGCGGCCATGGTTGTCATTCCTCGTCTCCCGAGAGCGCCTGAAGTATCTCGGCCGAGATGCGCCGGCGCTCCTCCGTCGGCAGGTGGCAGCGAACGAAGTGCCCCGGCTCGGATTCCAGCAGCTCGGGACGTTCCGTCTGCGACAGGCCGTGCGTCCGGTCCGCGTAGTTGCAGCGCGGATGGAAGACGCAGCCCTTCGGGAGCCGGATGGGCGACGGCGGGTTTCCGCGGATCGGTTCGAGCCGCTCTGCCTGCCCCCCGTCCATCCGCGGGATCGACGACAGAAGCCCGAGCGTGTAGGGCATCTCCGGGCGGTCGTAGAGGACCCCCGTGGGCGCCAGCTCCACGATGCGTCCGGCGTACATGACGGCGACGTCGTCCGCCACGTCGGCCACGATTCCGAGGTCGTGGGTGATGAGGATGACCGTCGTTCCGAACTCCGCCTGCAGACTCTGGATCAGCTCCAGGATCTGCGCCTGGACCGTCACGTCGAGCGCGGTCGTCGGCTCATCGGCGATCAGCAGGGCGGGCGAGTTGATCAATGCCATCGCGATCATGACGCGCTGCCGCATGCCGCCGGAGAGCTGGTGCGGATAGGCATCCACGCGCCGCTCCACGGCGGGAATCCCCACCCGGTGGAGCATCTCGATCGTCTCGCGCCGGGCCTGAGCCTGGCTGACCTGGCGATGCGCCTTGATCGCCTCGATGATCTGGTCGCCGATGCGGTAGAACGGATGGAGGCTCGACATCGGGTCCTGGAAGATCATGGCCATCTCTGAGCCGCGCAGGGCCTGCACCTCTGCGGGCGACATGGCGAGCAGGTTGCGGCCGTCAAGCCAGATCTCTCCGGCCATCTGCGAGGCATGGCGATCGATCAGGCCCATGACCGCCTGGGCGGTCACGCTCTTGCCGGAGCCGGATTCGCCGACGATCGCCAGCGTCTTGCCCTGCTCGAGGTTGAAGGAGACGCCGTCCACCGCGAGCACCAGCCCGTCCTCGGTGGGAAACCGGACGGACAGATCCGAGACCGACAGGAAGGGTCGGTCTGTCGACGCGCCCACCGAGCGCGTCAGGGACACGTCAGAGATCATGCAACCCTCACGCGTGGGTCGATCATCGCATACAGCAGGTCGACGACCAGGTTCGCCACGATGATGAACGTCGCCGACACCAGCGTGATGCCGGTGATCAGCGGGAGGTCGGAGTTGAGGACCGACCCGACCGCGAGCGAACCCAGGCCGGGCAGGCTGAAGATGCTCTCCGTGATGATGGCGCCACCGAGGAGGTAGGCCAGGTCGAGTCCGGCCGCCGTCACGATGGGGGTCAGGCCGGCGCGCAGCGCGTGCTTGACCACCACGACGCGCTCCGGCAGCCCCTTCGCACGTGCGGTCCGCACGAAGTCGTCACTGAACACCTCGAGCACCTGGTTGCGCGTGAGTCGCATGTAGAACGCCGCGTTCAGGACCGCGATGACGATCCAGGGAAGGATCATCGTCTGCAGGAAGCGGACGGGGTCCTCGAAGGGCGATACCCAGGTCGGGAATGGCAGGAAGTTCCATTTGAGCACGACGAAGAAGATCAGCACGAGCCCGATGAAGAACGAAGGCATGGAGTAGCCGATGAGGGCAACCCCCATGACCGTCTTGTCCTGCCAGCGCCCTCGTCTGAGGGCCGCGTATATGCCGAGCGATATGCCCGTCACAAGCCAGAGGATGAAGCCGCCCAGCGCGAGCCAGAAGGTGACCGGCGCGGCCCGCGCGATGAGATCGAGCACGAGCTGGCGGCGGTTGAACGAGTAGCCGAGGCATGGCGCGTTGCACACGATCGGCTCGGGGGAGTCGGGAGAGAAGGTCCGCCCGAAGAAAATGCCCGTCAGGAACTTGGTGTACTGGGTCACCACCGGCTCGTCGAGCCCGAGCCGATGCCGGTTCGCCGCGATGATCTGCGGGGAGCACGCCTTCCCGCACGTCAGCCGTGCGGGGTCGCCCGGCAGCAGGTTGAAGAGGAAGAAGACGGCGATGCTGAGCAGGAACAGGAGCAGCAGCATCCCAAGAACCCGGCGAACGATGTACCCGAACACGCTGCTTGCTCTCCTGCGACTCTATCAGGGATGTGCTCCGGGGAGCGGCGCTGCGCCGCTCCCCGGAACCGGACGCTGGTGCCTACTGGACGACGTACATCTCTCCATACGGCCAGGAGCCGTACGGTGCCCACTGGTAGACGGGCTTGACCTTGGTGCCGGCCAGGACCTGGGTCCGGCCGAAGGTCGTCGGGATGGTGAAGACGTTCTGTGAGGCTTCCTTGTTGAGGTCCTGCCACATCGTCGCCTGCTTGGCGTGATCAAGCTCGCTCAGGGCGGCCTTGATCTTGTCCAGCCACTGCGGGTCATCCGCAGCGCTGCACTTGGGATCGCAGACGCGCGACAGGTCCCATCCGCCCTTCACCGTGGTGAGCGGCGGAATGATGGTGGAGGCGTTCGGCCAGTCAGGACCCCAGCCGGCCCATCCGAACTGGTGAGCCTTCTGGTTGTCGAACACGACGCTGTAGTACTGGCCGGGCTCGATCGGGTTGAGGGTGATCTTGAAGCCGGCCTTCTCGAGCGAAGACTTGACGATGGCCGCTTCCTTGTCACGCGTCGGCGTGGTCGGGTAGTCCCACGTCAGGGCGGGTGCCGCCTCGCCGGACTGCTGGATCAGCTGCTTGGCGAATGCGGGATCGCCGTTATCCGGAACGTTCTCGCCGAGGAGACCGGTCCACATCCCGGTGGGCGCGTACTGGTCGCCGAGGTTCGGCTTGATCAGGCCGTCGCCCAGGTCACCGGCGAATGCGCCGCCGGCGTTGGCGCGGATCGCGGCACGGTCGAGGGCGACTGCCATCGCCTGCCGGATCTTCACGTTCGGCACCTTCTGGACGTCAATCCAGTAGTACCGGGCATACGGGTCGAGATCGCTGATCGCGCGGCCCGCATAGTCAGGATTCGGGGTCTCCGCGTCCTTGAAGATCGTGGTCAGGTTCTCGGTCTGGACGTTGCCGTACTGAATCGCGTAGGCATCGTTCCCGCTGCTCTGCATGAGCCGCTGGTCCATGACCTTGGGATCCAGGCCGAAGTCGATCTCCCACTTGTCCGGGTACGCCTTCCGAATCGGATCGCTGGAGGCGTTCCACTTCGGGTTGCGAACCAGGATCATCTTGCCGCCGTTGCCGGTGGTGTAGCTGTCGATCTGGTACGGGCCCGAGGAGACCGGGTGGTCACCGTAGCTCTCGCCCTTGTCCTGGGCCTTGGGCACAGGATTGAAGCCGAGGGTCGTGGTGTAGTTGAAGTCCGCGACCGGCTGGTTCAGCTTGAAGGTGATGGTCTTGCCATCGGCCGAGCATGAGACAGCCTTGTCGTACAGGGCCTGCTGTGCTGCCGTGGCCTTGTAGGGCCCGGGGTACTGCGAGGTCCCGTCCGAATTGGTCGGGATGTCCAGGTACTGGATCTGGTAGGTCGGTCCCTGGTTGATGACGTCCGTGGCGAACGTCCGCGAGACACCGTACGCGACATCCGCGCAGGTGATCGGCGAGCCGTCCTGGAACGTCAGGCCGTCACGCAGGGTGAAGGTCCACGTCGTCGCATCCGGGCTCGCCTGGCCGGTGTCGGTCGCCATGTCCGGGACCAGCGTGTCCGCCTCGGCCTTGTCGGTCGAGTACTTGTAGGACACGAGCGACCGGTAGATCGTCGCCCCAAAGAAGGCGAGGTCCTCGCCGGTGTAGACGCGCTGCGGATCGACCTGATCCCACTGCTCGCCCTGCGTCAAGATGTAGATCGTCCCGCCCGCCTTCGGCGCAGTGCTCGAAGTCGCTGCAGGCTGCGATCCACTTGTCGACGGCGTCGTCGAGGTACCCGACGTGCCGCACGCGGCTAGGGCAAGGGTGATGGCGACACCCAGTGCCGAGCCACGGAGCAACCGTCCGTGTGATCTCACCATATTCCGTCCTCCAACGAGAGAGGCCCCGGAAGGCCCCGCGCAAATTGATGCCAGATCATACACATTGACTGCCGGGCATGTTCAAAAATCAGCGGCTCCTCCTCGCGACTGAATTTGGATGTCGCCGGTTCAGTGAATGGCCTTCGGATCCAGCGCGTCCCGGAGCGAGTCGCCGAGCAGGTTGAACGAGACAACCAGCACGACGAGGAGCGTTCCGGGAATAAACAGGTAGGTTGGCACCACGTTGAAGTAGCTCACCGAGTTGGCGAGCATTGCTCCGAACGTCGTGTCTGGCGGAATCACGCCAACACCGAGGAACGACAGCGCCGCCTCCAGGCCGATATAGGCCGGCAGTGTGAGCGTCGCGTAGACGATGATCGGGGCCCACAGGTTCGGCAGGATCTCCGTGAAGAGGATCCGCCGCCGGCTGGAGCCCATGGCGACCGCCGCCTCGACGAACTCGCGTTCGCGCAGGCTGAGCACCTGGCCGCGCACGATGCGGGCGAGGTACGGCCAGCCAAAGACGCTCATCACCAGGATCAGGTAGAGGATGCGGGACGCATTCCCCTCGGGGACGCCGATCTGCGTCAGGCGCTGGGTGAGGACCCCGGACAGGGCGAGGATGATCAGGAGGAACGGGAAGGCCAGGACCAGGTCCATGATCCGCCCGATGATGATGTCGGTCCAGCCGCTGGCATAGCCGGCGATGATGCCGACCACGATGCCGATGCTGACGGTCAGGAACGTCGCGCTGGTGGCGATCGTAAGCGAGATGCGCAGCCCGAACAGGAGCTGAGCGAAGATGTCTCGTCCGGTCCCCCATTCGACGCCGAGCGGGTGGTGCAGGCTGACCCCGCCGAAGGGAAGCTTCGGCTGGCCGCCCAGGTCGCTGATGGAGCTGAAGTCGAACCGGTACGGGTCGACGCCCACCATCCCGCCGATGATGGGACCGAGAATGGCGGTCAGGTACATCACGACGAGAACGACCAGGCAGATCATTGCCAGGCGGTCTCGGCGGAGACGCGTCCAGACGATCTGGCGGAGGCTACGACCAGCGGTGGTCTGGGCTTCACCGGAGAAGCCGGCCACGTCCTGAATGGCTACCATCGGCGGGAGCGTATCACGTCGTGCTCGCTCTCATAGTCCGAACTTTGGCGTGCGGCCCGACCAGACGATCCATTCGGACGTCGCCGGGCGGCCCGAGTGGTCCGCCGGTGCAGGCTGCGTCCACCACCCGCCGGCCAGCAGCGGCCGGTCCTGGGGCGTGGCCTCCGGATTGGCGAGTGCCTCTGGAGGGGCGTCCCAGTCCGTCTCCGGACTGAGCACCCGCTGGCGCACAAGCTGCCAGGTGATGGCCGACGGACCCGCGTAGGCGACGCGCGCCTGCAGCGCGCGTCGCAGCTGCATTCCCAGCGCCCGGTCGATCTCCCACTCGCTGCGGCACGCAGCGCATGAGAGCAGGTGCTCCGAGTCCGGCACGGAACCGGAATCACGGTCGCCGGCGAAGCACCGCCGCGGAGGCAGCTGGCGAGACGCGTTACGGCAGCTCATCAATCGCGAGCCTCGTCGACTTGGGCGCCGGCGCCAGCCGCTCCTCGGGGAGCCGGGCGCGCAGTGCCTTGAGGGCATAGTGGATGCGGGACTTCATGGTCCCGACGTTGCAGTCCGCGATCTCCGCCGCCTCGGCGAGCGAGTAGCCGTGGAGGTAGTAGAGGATGACGGCGGTCCGATGCTTGGGTGGCAGCGCGTCGATGCCACGCTGCAGGACCTCGACGATCTCCTGGGATTCGACGATCTGCTCCGGCCGGGCGCGCAGGTCCGCCACGATATTCGTGATCAGGGTGGTCAGCGGCTCCATGATCGCCCGCCGCCGCGCGATGCGCGTGTAGCACAGGTTCGTGGTCACACGCTGCAGCCAGGGGAGGGGCGAGACATCGCGCCGCAGGCGATCCCGATGCCGGTACGCCTTCACGAAACAATCTTGCAGAACCTCCTCCGCCAGGAACGGGTCACGGGTGATCGCCAGCGCGGTGGCGTGCACCGGCCGCTTGTATCTGTGGAAGAACTCCTCGAAGGCATCCAGGTCCCCCGACTGGATACGTTCGACGAGCCCGTCCGGCTGCGTCGTTTTCACTGGCACCCCGTGATCACATACGCCCGAGCAACTAGATATACGTTGCCGGTCACGGATCGGTTCAATGCGACTCGCTCGAACGGCCCGCCGCAGCCGCCTCGAAGTCGTGGCGCAGATCGGGATGGCGAGCGGCACCTGCCTCGTCGAGCCGTCCCACCGGCGTGGTGGACGGGGCTGCCCTGAGGGCCGCGGGATCGGCCGCCGCAGTCCGCGCGATCTCGTGCATGACCTCCACGAAGCGGTCGAGCGTCTCGAGGCTCTCCGTCTCCGTGGGCTCGATCATGAGCGCCTCCTCGACGATGAGCGGGAAGTAGATCGTGGGCGGGTGCATCCCGTGGTCGAGGATCGCCTTCGCGATATCCAGGGTGGTGACCCCGTGCTCGTGCTTCTGCCGGCGTCCGGAGAAGACGACCTCGTGCTTGCAGATCCGGTCGTAGGGCAGGTCGAAGGCATCCGCCAGGCGCACGCGGAGGTAGTTGGCGGCCAGGACGGCGTCGTTGCTGATCTCGCGCAGCCCCTCGCCGCCGTTCGAGCGGATGTAGGTGTAGGCCCGGACGTGCATCCCGAAGTTGCCTGCGAAGGCGCGCACCTTGCCGATGGCGGCGGGCCGAGCGTCATCCGCCTCGAGCGCGAAGCTGGCCCCGGGCGTCGAGCGCCCGGCCCACGCGTTGGCGCGCACCTGGTCCGCGTCCCCGGCGACGAGGAGGGGCAGCGGCGCCGGCAGGAACGGCGCGAGGCGCTCGCTGACGCCGACCGGGCCGGCGCCGGGACCGCCGCCCCCGTGGGGAGTGGAGAAGGTCTTGTGGAGGTTGATGTGGACGACGTCGAACCCGGCGTCTCCGGGCCGGAACCGGCCGAGAATGGCGTTGAGGTTCGCCCCGTCCATGTAGGCGATGCCGCCCGCGGCGTGAACCGCCGCCACGACCTGGTCGATCTGGTCCTCGAAGATCCCCAGCGTCGAGGGGTTGGTGATCATGAGCGCCGCCGTGTCCGGCCCCAGCGCCGCACGCAGGGCGTCGAGGTCGATCCCGCCGCGCTCGTTGGACGGGATGGTGACGGTCTGGTAGCCGACCATCGAGGCCGTCGCGGGGTTCGTACCGTGCGCGCTGTCGGGCACGAGCACCTTGGTTCGCTGGTCGCCCTCGCCGCGCGAGCGGTGGTAGGCGCGCGTCATGAGCATCCCCGTCAGCTCGCCGTGGGCGCCGGCCGCCGGCTGCAGCGAGACGGCCGCCATTCCGCTCACCTCGCGCAGCAGCTCTGCCAGGAGCCACTGCAGCTCCAGGCTCCCCTGGCTCAGCACGGCCGGGTCGAGGGGGTGCGAGGCGGCGAATCCGGGGAGCTGAGCCGCCCACTCGTTCACCTTCGGGTTGTACTTCATCGTGCACGAGCCGAGCGGGTAGAACCCGAGGTCGATGGAGTGGTTCAGGTGGCTGAGGCGGTTGAAATGCCGCAGGAGCTCCAGTTCGCTCACCTCCGGCAGGCGCGGCGCCACCGCGCGCCGCGCCTGCGCGGGGAGCTCCGGCTGGCTCTCGGCCGCCCGCAGCGCCTGGCCGGACGGCGCCGGGAAACGCACGGCGCGCCGCCCGGGTCGCGATCTGTCGAAGATGCGCGGCTCGACGACCGTGAGCGGCACGCCCGCCTCCGGGGACGTGAATGCCGCCCCGCGTCCGGAGGCGTCGTCGACCTCCGGCGCGCCGCCGGGCGGGGCGGGACGCTCCGTCACGCTCATCGGGTCTCCTCCAGCGCGCGCACCAGGCGCGCGATCTCCTCGTCGGTCGTGAGCTCCGTGGCCGCGAGGAGCAGGCAGTCACGCAGCTCCGGGTAGTGCGGCTCGAGGAGGAGCCCGGCCACGATCCCACCCTCCGCGAGCGCGGCATGGCGTCGCGCCGCGTCCGGCACGCGGACCGTCACCTCCGCGAAGTACGGCGCACCGAAGCGACGCTCCCCCACCCCGGCGGCCTCGATCGCCGCGGCCGTGTGGCGCGCCTGCACCGCCGAGAGCTCGGCGACCTCGCGGAGCCCGTCGGGTCCCACCGCGGAGAGGTACGTCGTGGCGGCAAGGGCGCAGAGCGCCTGGTTGGTGCAGATGTTGCTCGCCGCCTTCTCGCGGCGGATGTGCTGCTCGCGAGCCTGCAGGGTCAGGACGTAGCCCAGGCGACCCGCGGCATCCCGCGTCGCTCCCACCAGCCGGCCGGGCATCTGCCGGACCGACGCCATCCTCGCCGCCATCAGTCCCACGTACGGTCCACCGAACGAGAGCGGGATCCCGAGCGGCTGTCCCTCGGCGGTGACGATATCGGCCCCGTAGCTGCCGGGCGCCGACAGCACCGCCAGCGAGGTCGGCTCCACCATGGCGACGAGCAGCGCCCCGGCGGTGTGCGCCGCCTCGGCGAGCGCGGCCATCGGCTCGATCCCGCCGAAGACATTCGGCTGCGCCGCCACCAGGCATGCGACCGAGCCGTCGACGAGGCGTTCCACCGCCTCGACGGGGGTCAGGCCGCTCCCGCCCTCGCCGAGGTCCGCGGCGACCTCCACGACCTCGATGCCCGGTCCCGAGCAGTAGGTGGCGAGGACGCGCCGCACCTGGGGGCTCACCGCCGTCGAGACGGCGACGCGGTCGCGGTGGGTCAGGCGGCAGGCCATGAGCGCCGCCTCGGCGGTCGCCGTTGCGCCGTCGTAGTGGCTCGCGCTCGCCACCTCCATGCCCGTCAGCTCGCAGACGAGCGACTGGAACTCGTAGATGCTCTGGAGGGTTCCCTGGCTCACCTCGGGCTGGTAGGGGGTGTACGCCGTGGAGAACTCGCTGCGCCCGATGACCTCGTTCACGACGGCGGGGACGAGATGCCGGTAGGCGCCGGCGCCCAGGAAGCTCACGTCGGGAAGCCGGTTCCGTTCCGCCAGGCGGGCCAGCTCGCCGCGGACCTCCTGCTCGCTGAGCGGCGCGGGCAGGGAGAAGGAGCGCGGCGCGACCGCCGCCGGGATGTCGGCGAAGAGCTCGTCGATGCTCTCCACGCCGACGGCGCCGAGCATCGCCGCGCGGTCGGCATCGGTGTGCGGGCTGTAGCTCATGGCGACCTCCGCGGTCAGCCGGTCAGCTGGCCGTACGCCTCGGCATCCAGGAGGGCGTCGAGCTCACCGGCATCGGCCAGCTCCACGGTCGCGATCCAGCCGTCCCCGAAGGCGTCGCTGTTCAGCAGCTCGGGCTCGTCTCGCAGCCGCTCGTTGACGGCCGATACCGTCCCGGAGACCGGTGCGAACAGGTCGCTCACCGCCTTCACGCTCTCGACCACCCCGAAACCGCCGAACTGCTTCAGGCTGGCACCGACATCGGGCAGCTCCACGAACACGATGTCTCCCAGCTCCTCGGCCGCGAAGCTGGTGATGCCGATGGTGGCGCTCGTCCCCTCGACGCGCACCCACTCGTGCTCCTTCGTGTAGCGGAGCCCTGCGGGATAGCTCACCGAACCTCCTGCTTCACCTCAGATGCGCGCGGTTGGGCCGATGGCGCCGGCGACGGACGAGCCGTCGAGACCCGGGCGCCGCTCAGCGCGGCCTTCTGTAGAAGGGCAACTTTACCTGCTCGGCGCGATACGGGCGGTCCCGGACGACCACCTGGACCTCCGCACCGATGGCGGCGAGCTCCGCGGGGAGATACGCCATGGCGATCTTCTCCCCGAGCGTCGGCGAGGCCGTGCCGCTCGTGACGACGCCCACCTCGTCCCCCTCCACGAGAACCGGGTAGCCGTGCCGCGGAATGGCGCTCTCCCGCATCTCGAGCCCCACCAGGCGTCGCTTCGGCCCTTCGTCGTGGACCCGCCGCAGGGCGTCCGAGGCGTTGAAGTCGCCCTTCTCGAGCTTCACGAGCCGGCCCATGTTCGCCTCGTACGGATTCGTCTGACGGTCGAGCTCGTTGCCGTACAACGGCATCCCGGCCTCGAGGCGGAGCGTGTCGCGGCTGCCCAGCCCCGCGGGCTTGATCCCGAACGCCCGGCCGGCTGCCGCGACGGCATCCCACAGGGCGACGGCGTCGGCCGGATCGCAGAAGAGCTCGAAGCCGTCCTCACCGGTATAGCCGGTGCGCGCGATGAGGCAGTGGATGCCGGCGACCGCTCCCCGCGTGCAGTGGTAGTAGCCGAGGCCGTCGACGTCGGCGTCCGTCATGGTCGTGAGCAGCTCCGCGGCGCGGGGCCCCTGGGGCGCCACGAGCGCAGTCGCGTCGCTCCGGTCCTCGAGAACCGCATCCATCCCGCTCTCGCCCAGCAGGGCGCGAAGGTGGGCGACGTCGGCGTCGCGGTTCGCCGCGTTGCAGACGACGAGGTACTCCGCGTCCGCGATGCGGTAGACGATCAGGTCGTCGACGATGCCGCCATCGGGCAGGCACATCATCGAGTACTGCGCCTGGCCCGGGACCAGGCTGGCCGGATCGGTCACCACCGCGTGTTGCAGGAAAGCAAGCCCGTCTGGTCCGGAGACGTGGAGCTCGCCCATGTGCGACAGGTCGAAGAGGCCGATGGCGCTCCTGACGGTCCGGTGCTCGTCGATGATCGACGCGTACTGCACCGGCATCTCCCAGCCCGCGAAGGGCACCATCCTGGCCCCCAGCGCGCGATGGACGTCGTAGAGCGGCGTACGGCGCAGGGCCGCGACCGTCTCGGTCATGCCGGTGCCGCCCCGCTCGCCCTCTGCGGGCCGGGTCCCGTGGCGAGGCGGAGCGCCGCGCGCTCCACCACGTCGCGTTCGGTGGGGTGGGTCATGATCTGCAGTGCCTCCTCGAGCTGGAACCACCTGACCTCGTCGAACTCGTGGTCGTGGAGCTCGGGGTCCCCGCCGACGGGCCGCATCAGGAAGAAGTGGACGGTCTTGTGGTAGCGGGTGCCGTCGCGGACGAAGAAGTAGGTGATGGCTCCCAGGGGCTCCTCAGCCTCCGCCTCGATACCGGTCTCCTCGCGCACCTCGCGCAGCGCGGTCTCGAGGATGGACTCTCCCGCGTCGGGCGTTCCCTTGGGCAGGGCCCACAGCCGTGGTGCGCGGCGGTGGACGAGGAGGACCTCCGCGAGGTCGCCGGCCATCCGGTGGACGACCCCGCCGGCCGACGTGGCGCGCGCGTTGCGGAGCGGCGGCACGCCCGCCTCAGCCGCGGTGCGCGCGCGGGAGCCCGAGCGGCGGGACCTGGCGGCGTGAATCGACGCGACCGACCCTGCCGACCGCGGGGAAGCTGAAGCGGCTGGTCTGGGAACGAAGGACGATCACGGTGGCGAGCTGCTGGCGCGGCCGATGGTAGACCGTCGTCCCCGTCCGCAATCCCAGGCGGCGGCGCCCACGGTTCCGGCGCCCGGCTCCGAAGTCGACGGTGGGATGGGAAACGAGGCGGGCCGTGAGACTCACTCGCATGCCCCGCATTGTACGCGGCAGATCACCCCCTGCAAGCCGGGTGGAGACTCAGCCGCGGCCGGCGATCACCGTCCGGTACAGCTCCACGATCCGCTCGATCCAGCTGGCCGCTGCGAAGCGGTCCGCCCCCGCGTGAGCGGCCCGCGACAGATCCGCACGACGGGGGCTGTCGGCGGCGAGCTGGGCGATGGCCCGGGCCAGGGCCGCGGCCGGCCGCGAGCCGGGCGCCACCACGAGGCCGTCGATGCCGTCGCGGACCGAATCGCGCACACCCGGTCCGTCCAGCGCCACGACCGGCAGGCCCACGGCGAGCGCCTCGGCGAGCACCAGCCCCTGGGTCTCCGTCTGCGATGCGAACGCGAACAGGTCCGCCCCCGCGGCGAGCGCGAGCGCCTCGAGACGCGGCAGGCGTCCGGCGAGGTGGACGCGCCCTGCCAGGCCGGCCGCCACCCGCCGCTCGAGCTCGGCGCGCAGGGGTCCGTCGCCGATCAGGAGCAGGCGCAGGCGCCGGTCCGACTCGGCGGCGGCCTCGAATGCGTCGAGGAGCAGGTCGGTGCGTTTCTCACGGGCCAGCCGGCCCACCGAGACCGCCACGACGGTCTCCGCCGGCCAGCTCGCTCCCGGCCGCGGGTCGACCGGGCGAAGGGCGCGCAGACGGTCCACGTCGAGGCCGGTCGGGATGGCGCGCACGAGGGGCGAGGTGCCGGCCGTGGGGGATCCGAGCGTCGCGCGGATCTCCGCCGCCAGGTCGGACGCGGGCGCCACGATGGCGGCGCAGGCACGCTCATAGGTTCGCAGGTAGGCGCCAAGGGCGGCGGCCCCCGGTCCTGCGACCGGGCCGAGGTAGTGGCGGTAGTCGCCGAAACGGGTGTGATGCGTGAGGACGAGCGGCGCGCCGACCCGCCGGGCGATCCGCATGGCCATGATTCCCGACACGAACGGCGACTGGGCGTGGACCACGTCCGGCCGCGCGGCGCGCACGGCGGCCAGCGACCGCGACCCGAGGGGCCAGGGCATCCGGTACCCGGGCGGCGCCGGCGGCGGAGGCTGGTAGGAGGGAAGCCACGCCATGTCGGGGTCCGGCCCGCCGCCGCCTGCGCTGGCAGGGGACGGCGAGGTCCCCGCCGGCGCCGCCGGACGCGGGACGGCCAGGATGACGTGATGCCCCGCGGCTGTCAGGCCGCGGGCGAGCGCCTCGGTGGCCACGGTCACTCCCGACAGGTACGGCAGGTACGACTCCCCGAAGACCGCGACCGTGAGCGGTCCGGCGGCGGACGACCGGGACCGGCTCATGACGACCCGACCCTACCGACGTGCAACGTCGCCATCCCCGAGGGGAGACGCCGCCATCGGACCTGCACCGCCCCGGCCGCGCGGAGGAGCTCGCCGACCGCCGCCGGGGACGGATAGGCGAGCAGGCTGGCGGGCAGGTAGCGGTACGCGGCCTGGCGGCCGACGAGCCGGCCGAGGACGGGTACCGCCCGGCGGAACCACGTCTCGAAGAGGAACCGCGCCACGCCACGCTCCGGGACCGCGATCTCCAGGACCACCACCCGTCCGCCGGGCCGGACGACGCGCGCCATCTCCGCCAGCCCGGCCCGATAGTCGGACAGGTTGCGCAGGCCGAAGGCAATCGTCGCCGCATCGAAGCTGCCGTCGTCGAACGGCAGCGCCAGGGCATCGCCCTCCACGTAGCGGAGCGGCCGGGACGCACCCCCGGCCGACCGGTGGCGTCCGGCCGCGCGGCGCCGTGCTCGCGCGAGCATCGCGCGCGAGCGGTCGATGCCCACGGCCTCCCCGCCCGGGGCCACGGCGAGGCCCAGGGCCTCGGTGAGGCGCCCGGTCCCGCAGGCCACATCGAGCGCGCGCTCCCCCGGACGCAGCGCTGCGGCCACGACCGCGGCGCGCCTCCAGCGGCCGTCGAGACCGGCGGTCATCAGCGTGTTCATGGCGTCGTAGACCGGCGCGATCCGATCGAACATGGCCCGGACCCGGTCCGGGGCCGCGGGGTTCCCGTGCGCGCGCATCAACCCATCATCGCCCGGCGCTCGCCGGTTCGACGGCATCAACCGGCACGTCCGACGGCGGCGGGCGCCGTTCGGGATCGCGTACGCCGGGGACGAAGAGCAGGCCCCCCATCAGCACGGCCCCGACCAGGCCACCGCCGATCATCGTCGCGCCCGGTCCCAGGACCCCCGCCGCCGGGCCGGTGAGGCCGTAGGAGACCGGGACAAGACCGGAGGAGACGAGCCAGTCGAGGCTCGAGACGCGGCCGAGCAGGCGGCGCGGGACGAGCTGCTGGAGGAGGGTCGTCCAGATGATCTGGCCGATGGCGAAGAGGGCGGACGACGCGAAGGCGATCGCCATTCCCTGCCAGAGCGAGTTCATGACGCCATACCCGGCGAGAAGCGCCACGCCGAGCGACCAGGCCGCGTACATCACGGTCACCCGCAGACGAGGCAGCCCGAGCTGGCCGACCGCCACCGCCGCGATCACCGAGCCGGCGCCCCCGACCGCGAGGATCGCCCCGAAGGCCGCCGGCCCCAGCCCCAGGCGGTTCTTCACGAGGAACGGCAGGAGGACCTGCACGGGACCCACGAAGACGAGCAGGCTGAACATCGCGGAAACGAGCGTCGCCCAGCACCAGGGGTTGGCGCGGACGAAGCCCAGCCCCTCCCCCATCTCGCGCAGCGTCCGGCGCAGGCCGCGCTCGACGATGGCACGCACCGGATGCGGACGGAGCGTTCCGATGGCGGCCGCGGAGAGCAGGAAGCTGGCGGCATCGACGCCGAAGGCGGTGCCCGGCCCCACCACGGCCACCACGAAACCGCCGAGCGCCGGACCCACGAGGCGGATCATGAGGGGCCGGATGAGCCCCTGCAGGGCGTTGGCCTGGGCCAGCCGGTGCTCCGGCAGCAGGTCGGGGACGATGGCGGTGGACGCGGGGTTGAAGAAGGCGTCCCCCACGCCGACGAAGGCGATGAGCACCAGGACGTGCCACAGCTCCAGCACCCCGAGCGCCGAGAGGAGGCCGAGGGCGCCGATGGTCGCCGCCCGCAGGAGGTCCGCGCCGATCATCAGGCGACGGCGGTCGTAGCGGTCGGTAAGGACCCCGCTGAACAGCAGCAGCAGGACGAGCGGAAGGCTCCAGGCCACGCCCACCACCGACAGCGCGGTCGGGACGTTGCTGATCTGGTAGACCTGCCAGGCGAGCGCCACGGTGAAGAAGCCGTCGCCGAGGAGGGAGACCAGGGATCCCGCGGTGAGCCAGCGGTAGTCGCGGTCCGAGAGGGGCTCGAGGAGCCTGACGGCCCGGACGCGAGCGCGCAGGCGCGCGGGAAGCATGGGTTCGCCTCGCTGGAGGAAGCGTGTGATTGGTGGGCGATACTGGATTCGAACCAGTGACCTCACGGATGTGAACCGTGCGCTCTAACCAGCTGAGCCAATCGCCCACGCGGGGAGCCGCAGTATAGCCAACCGGGCTCCTCCCGGCCAAGGCGGGCCTGTCGGCCCTATCCCTCCTCGAGCCCTGACAGCCGGTCCCTGAGGGCCGCGGCGTCCAGCCCGTGCACCGTGAAGCGCTTGCGCCGGGAGCGCTGCCCGCCGCTGAGCTCCAGGGCCGATGGCGGCAGATCCAGGACCCGCGCGAGGAGGCGCACGACGGCTCGGTTCGCCTCGCCCTGCGCGGGGGGTCGGGTGACGTGGACTCGAACCCCGCCGTCGGGGCCGCGGCTCACTCGATCGCCGGCGGCGCGCGCCACCACCACCACCTCGAGGACCGACGACTGTCCGGGGCCTGCCATCACAGCCGGGCGAAGATCCGCAGCAGGAAGCTCAGCAGGAAGAGCGCGATGAACGGCGACCAGTCGAGCCCGCCCATGGGCGGCAGGAGGCGACGGATCGGAGCCAGGACGGGCTCCGTCAGCTGGTAGACGAACGCGGTGAACGCCCCGCCACCCATCGGGTTCGTCCAGCTCAGGACCACCCGCAGCAGGATCAGGACGGAGTACAGCGCGCCGAGCAGCGTCACGAAGGACGCCAGGACGTTGCTCATCGGGCTCCAAGCATAGCGCGGTGCCGACGGCCGCGAACGGGCATCTCCCTCAGCCGGGTCGCCTGCCGAAGAGGGCGGTCCCGATCCGCACGAGCGTGGCACCCTCCGCGACGGCGGCCTCGGCATCGGCCGTCATCCCCATCGACAGCTCGGGCAGCGCCGCTCCGCTGGCCTCGCGCAGGCGATCTCGCAGGTCACGCAGCCGTCCGAAGGTCAGTCGCGCCTCCTCGGCGCTGGAACCGAAGCGGGCGATGGTCATGAGGCCCACCACGGCGACGTTGTGCAGGCGCCGCAGCGCCGTGACGATCTCGCCTCCGGGACGTGCCGCCTCGGCGAAGCGCTCGGCGTCCCAGCCGGACTTCGCCGCCTCGCCCGTGAGATTGACCTGCAGCAGGACCCGCGGTTCCCGTCCCGCATTGTGGGCGAGCGCCTCGAGCCGCTCCAGGAGAGCCCCGTCGTGGACGGAGTGGATCCACCCGAACGCCTCGACCGCCCGGCGCGCCTTGTTCGACTGGAGGTGCCCGATGAGGTGCCATTCCAGCTCGGGATGGGCCTCGACCTTCGGCAGCGCCTCCTGGACGCGGTTCTCGCCGAGGCGCGTGAGCCCGGCCCGCGCCGCGACGTCCACGACCTCGAGTCCGAAGCCCTTGGTCACCGCGACGATCCGGAAGCCGTCCGGGTCACGCCCCGCCCGCTCGGCGGCGGACCGCAGCCGGGCCCCGAGTGAGGCGAGGCGGTCGCGAACGAGGTGCTCGTCGAGCGCCGGCTCGTCGACCGGCAGCATCTGCCTGCCGGCTAGTCGGCCTTGCGGCGGAGGAAGCTGGGGATGTCGAGGTCGGTCTCGCCGTACGACGGGCGCTCGAGGCTGGGACGCACCGGGAGCGGCTGCCGCTCGCTGACGCGCGACTCCCGCGGCTCCGCCTGGGACGGCCGCGCAAACGGCGACTCCGTCCCCATCTGCTCCTCGAGTGCCGCTCGCTCGGAGCGCTCGCGCTCGATCTCGGCGAGGATCTCTCGGCTCCGCTCGTCGAGGGACGTCTCCATCCCCCTCGAGGCCTCGGCCGCCGCCTGGCGCCCGGCCTGCTTGACGGGCTTCGCGGCGTCGAAGCCGGTTGCGATGACGGTCACCTTGACCTCGTCCCGCATCCGGTCGTCGATCACGGTGCCGAAGATGATGTTTGCCTCCGGATCGGCCGCCTCCTTGATCACCTCGGCCGCCTCGTTCACCTCGAAGAGGCCGAGGTCGCTGCCGCCGGTGACGTTGAAGAGGATGCCGCGGGCACCCTGGATGTTCACCTCGAGGAGCGGGCTCATGACGGCCGCGCGGGCGGCCTCGACGGCCCGGTTCTCGCCGGTTGCGGTGCCGATGCCCATCATCGAGCTGCCGGCGTCGCGCATGATCGTCTTGACGTCGGCGAAGTCGAGGTTGATGAGGCCCGGAACGGTGATCAGGTCGCTGATCCCCTGCACGCCCTGGCGCAGGACGTCGTCCACCACCCGGAACGCGTCGAGGATGGAGGTCTTCTTGTCGACCACCTCGCGCAGCCGGTCATTCGGGATGGTGATCAGGGTGTCGACCTTCTCCTTGAGCTGCTCGCTGTACTGCTCGGCCACGAGCTTGCGGCGGACACCCTCGAAGCTGAACGGCTTGGTGATGACGCCAACGGTGAGGGCGCCGAGGTCCTTGGCGATCTCGGCGATGACCGGAGCTGCGCCCGACCCGGTGCCACCGCCCATGCCGGCGGTGATGAAGATCATGTCCGCGTCCTTGAGCGCTTCGTAGATCTTCTCCGAGTCCTCCTCCGCCGCGCGCTGCCCGATGATCGGGTCCGCGCCCGCGCCGAGGCCGCGGGTGAGCTTGTCTCCCACGCGGATCTTATGGGGCGCATCGCTCTGGAGGAGGGCCTGCGCGTCGGTGTTCACCGCGATGAACTCGACGCCCATCATCTCGGCGCGGATCATCCGGTTCACGGCGTTCGAGCCGCCGCCGCCGACGCCGATGACCTTGATCAATGCGAAGTGTTCTGCGTCCGAACGGAGCGGCATCTTCCGGGTTCTCCTGCGCGGTATGGTGGCATGAACCCGTCTCGCGCGGGTTTGACCGATTCTACCGGCCCGCCGACGCTGCCGCTGGCGATTTTTCCACAGGTCCTCCCGAAGTTATCCACACCCGCGCCGGTCGGCGGTGGACGAGCGCAGCGCCTCTCCACAGGCTGTCGAGGCGACAGGCGAAGGGCGGCTGCTCAGGGTGTCGTGTCGGACGCTGCACCATCCCCGCCCGCCGAGCGGATCGGGAGCCGAACCGTGAAGGTGGTGCCCTCGCCGGGCTGCGAGTCGACCGAGATCGTTCCCTCGTGCGCCTCCGCGATGGATCGCGCAATGAAGAGGCCGAGCCCCAACCCTTCGGTTGGGCCCGTCGCGTCGCCCGTGGCGCCGGGTGCCCAGAGGGCCTCCGCGAGGCCCGGCGGAAGCCCGGGTCCGTGGTCGCTGACGCTGATCTCCGCCGTCCCGCGGCGACGGGCGACCCGCACGTCAATCGTCGGCGAGCTCGACGCGTGGCGAATGGCGTTCGAGATCAGGTTGAGCACGACCTGCTGGAGACGGTCCGAATCGGCGGCGAGGCGAATGGGACGTGACGGCCGATGCAGGACGATCTCCTGCCTGCCGGCGAGCGGCCGTGACATGACGACCGCCTCCTCCACGACGTCCACCAGGTCGACCTCCCGGAAGCTGAAGCGCAGCCGTCCGCTCCGCAGCCGGTTCGCATCGAACAGGTCCGACACGAGCGAGGAGAAGCGCTGGACCTGCGAGAGCGCACGCTCCGCATAGCGGTGCGACTTGCCGCGCCGGCTGCCGCGAAGCTCGCGCTCGAGGAGCTCCAGGTAGGCGGTCACCCCGGTGAGCGGGCGTGCGCAGCTCGTGGCTGAGCATGGCCACGAACTCGTCCTGCAGATGCTGCAGGCTGGTTGCGGTGACGTCGCGGATGACCGTCACCGCCCCGCCGGCGGGATCGTCGTCGAGGGCACGCCCGCGGGCCTCGTACCAGTGGCGCTCGCCCGAGGCCTCGGTGCCGGTGAAGCGCACGAGGAAGGTTCCCTCGCGCACCGGCAGCCGCCATGGCGCCCGATCCGGCGGGATCTCCTCCCCCGCCTCGTCCTCCAGCCGCACCTCGACGGCGGAGCCGAAGGTTCTGTCGAAGACACCGTTCGACAGGACCGGCGCTCCGGTCGGGTCGGTGACGACCACCGCATCGGCCATGGACAGGAGGACGCCTTCGAGGCGCGCCCGCTCCGATTCGCTCAGCTCCCGCTGGTGCTCCACCGAGATGGCCAGGTCCTGCAGCTCGGTGCTGCGAGCCTCCAGGTCGTCGTTCGTGGTGTTGAGCTCCTCCACCGTGGCCTGCAGCTCCTCGTTGAGGGTCTCCAGCTCCTCGTTCGTCGCCTGCAGCTCCTCGTTGAGGGTCTCGACCTCCTCGGTTGCCGACTGGACCTCCTCGTTGGAGACGACGAGGTCGTCGTTCTGGCTCCTGAGGTCGGCGTTCACCATCGTCAGCTCGGCATTCGCCTCGCGCAGCCGGCGCGCGGCCTCGGTCATGCGCCTGATCTGCACCGCGAGCCGCTCGGCACGATCCGTCTGGGAGGATGACGCCTGCCGCAGCCCGCTAAGGTCGGCGTGCTCTCGGGTCACGTCGCGCACGAGGATGGCGACCGTCTCGGCGGTGCTCGTCCCGTCTCCCTGGCGGTAGCAGGTCACCTCGAGGGACATCAGCTCGCCGCTCGTGCTGTCGGCGACGGGGATGTCCCACATGCGACGCGCGGGCTCACCGCGAAACGCGTCGTCGATCTCGCGTCGCAGCTCGTTGTTCGGCACGCCCTCCACGAGGTGGACGAGGTCCTGCCCGATGGCCGCGCCGTGGACCCCCAGCAGGTTGCGGGCGGCGGTGTTGATGAGGGCGATGTCGTACTTGCGGTCCACCACCACGATGCCCACCGGCAGCTGCATCACGATGCGATCCGCTCGCGCCGCGTGCGTCCGCGCCCGGTCGAGCTCGGCCGCCCCCCGGCTGGGGGCGATCCCGCGCGCCAGGGAGGCACGTGGCGTGGTGGGCGGCGGCAGGACCGTCATTGGTCGGAGCGGCTCACTGCCCATCCGGCCGGACGGTCGGCCCACGCGCGTCCCCCGCCGGCGGTAGATCTTCAGGCGGGGGTCCGCCAGGACGAAGGCATCGGCGAGCGGAGTGGTCGTCTCCGACTTGCCCAGGACGAGGTAGCCGCCATCCCGGAGGGCGAAGGCGAAGAGCTGCAGGGCCCGTCGCTGCAGCTCCGCGGTGAAGTAGATCAGGACGTTCCGGCAGACCGTGAGGTCGATGCGCGGGAACGGCGCGCGCTGCGCCAGATCGTGCTGGCCGAAGGCGATGAGCGTCCGGAGTGCGGGGGCTACCTCGTACTGGCCGTCGCGCTCGAGGAAGTGGCGCTGGCGCAGCGCCTCGGGCAGCCGCGCGAGGGCCGCGGCGGGATAGATGCCGCGCCGGGCAAACGCGATCGCCTCCCCGTCGACGTCGGTGGCGAAGATCCGCACGCGCAGATCTCCGCCGCCGGCCTCGCGTGCCTCCGTGGCCACGATCGCCAGCGAGTACGCCTCCTCGCCCGTCGCACAGCCGGCCGACCAGATGCGGACCTCGCCGCTGTGCTCGCCGGCGTGCGCGAAGAGCTGGGGAAGGAGCTGGGCGCGGAGGTGCTCGTAGAGGTCGGGG
Organism: uncultured Chloroflexia bacterium; assembly: GCA_963773695.1. GTDB lineage: Bacteria > Chloroflexota > Limnocylindria > QHBO01 > QHBO01 > CAVXEH01. The sequence goes on from CAVZCE010000007.1 coordinate 124,222, forward strand.
TCCCGGAAGAACTCCGTGACGTTGATGAGGAAGCTGTTCGCCAGCCGCTGCAGCTCCTCCGGGTGGCCGTGCGCGTAGCGGACGTACTCCCGTAATCCATCCTGGCCGGTCGCGACGATGCGGCGCTGGAGGCGTCGCAGCACCGTTGGCCGCTTGTACTGTGCGAAGTCGATTCCGGTGCTCTCGCGAACCGCCTCCAGGAACGTGGTGAGGACTCCCTCCTCGTCGGAGCGCCGCGGCACGAACGTCCCGGCGAGGAGATCCTGCAGGAGGGGGCCGATCGCCTTAAGGTCGGCCACGATGTCAACGGTTGTCGGCGAGAGCGAGAGCGGCATGGCGGGGTAGCTCGCCGTCTCGGGATTCTGGATCACCACCGTTCCGCCGACCGCCTTGACGTGGCGGGCTCCCGCGGCGCCATCGGATCCTGCGCCGGTGAGGATGACGGCGATCAGCCCCTCGCCGTAGGCTTCGGCGGCGGAGTCCAGGGCTCCGTCGACCGACGGCCGCGGACTCGTCCTCGGCGCATCGCCGGGGCCCTGACGCACCCTCCGGGCACGAATCTCGTGGTCGCCGATGACGACCTCGCGGTCGGCGGGGATGACGAAGATGACCCCCGGATCGAGCCGCTCGCGGGCGGCGACGATCCTGATCGGAAGCCGGGTGCGACGCTGGAGGATCTGCGCAAGGTGGCTCTCGCGCCGCGGATCGAGGTGCTGGACGACGACGATCGGCGCCCGAAAGTCGAGGGGCAGCGTCGATACGAGCTCGCCGAGTGCATCGATTCCACCCGCCGAGGAACCGATGACGACGAGGTGCTCGACGTCGTCCTGATCAGTCGATGAGGAAAGATTCATGCCACCCGCCTCCGCCCGTGTTCCCCGTCCGCGCGGCATGGTCGCATTCTTGCACACGCCCGCACGGCTGCAATGGAACAGCCATCCGCCGCGGGGCGGGTCGTCGTCGTGGGGGGATCTGCCGGCTCGATCGAGCCGCTCAGGACGATCCTCGGCGGACTCCCGCCGGACTTCCCGGCAGCGCTCCTCGTCGTCGTCCACGGCTCGTCGGGGACCGGCTCGCTGCCGCGCGTCCTGGCGACCGCCGGGTCCCTCCCGGCCGAGTTCGCCGCCGACGGTACGGCCATCCGTCCGGGTCGCGTCTTCGTGGGAGTCCCGGACCGACACCTGATCCTCCAGGACGGCGTCATGCGTCTCAGTCCCGGGGCGCGCGTGAACCACGCCCGGCCGGCGGTTGACCCGCTCTTCCAGAGCGCCGCCCTGGCGCACGGTCCGGGGGTCATCGGCGTCGTGCTCTCCGGGAGCCTCGACGACGGGAGCGCGGGGCTTGCGGCGATCAGGCGACACGGGGGCATCGCGATCGTCCAGGACCCCGACGAAGCGACCTTCTCGGGAATGCCGCGCTCCGCCGCGGTCCACGCGGACCCCGCCCACGTCCTGCCGGCCGGCGAGATCCCCGACCTCCTCGTGCGGATCGTCTCGGCGGCCCCGACCGACCGCGACGGGGCCCTCGCCTTCCGTTGCCGGATCGGGCACAGCTACACGGCACGCCATTTGCTGGACGCACAGGGCGACGAGGTGGAGAATGGTCTCTGGCAGGCGTTTCGGGCGCTCGAGGAGCAGGCCGAATTGGCACGCACCTTGGGGAACACCGCCAGGATCGAGGGCCGTACGAGCGCGGCGAATCGGTTCGACGAGCAGGAACGCGTTGCACGGAAACGGGCCGAGATGATCCGAGCGATCCTTGAACAGGCCGCGTGCGTTGCCGCCGCGGCATCCCGCGACCTCCGGCAGGGAGGGAATGGCGAATGGCACCTGACGATCGCGAGGGCGCAGTGCCGGCCGCGCGGCTCGTCGTCGTGGACGACGACCAGGCGACCCTCGACCTCATGCACGAGATCCTGAGCGGGGATGGCTACGACGTCCGCTGCTTGCCGTCGGTGTCGGCGGACCTCCGCGAGATCGTCGCCGCCGCGCCCCATCTGCTGATCGTGGACCTGCTGCTGAGCGACGAGGGCCGGGACCTGTCGGGATGGGACCTGGTACGCCTCGTCAAGTCGCATCGCGCGCTCACCCGTGTCCAGATCCTGGTCGTCTCCGCGGACTACCCGACCCTGCGCAGCCACATCGCGGAGGCGGCGGAGATGGACGGCGTGCGGCTCCTGACCAAGCCGTTCTCTCTCGACAGCCTCTCGGTGCTCGTCCGCGATGCACTGCGCGAGGGAGGGTGGCTCGAGCCCGAGCCGGCGCCGCTGGTCGCGCGGATCCCGCCCCCGCCGCCTCCGCGCTCCAGGCGGGCATCGTGAACCGGCGGTCGCAGGCCAGGGCTGTCCGGGCGCTCATCGTGGAGCAGCGCCGGGTGACCCTCCGAACCCGGACGATCAGCGTCACCCTGGTCTCCGCGCTCGACGACTATGCCAGGCAGACCGCCGCGGCGCAGCCGGACGACGAGGCGCAGCTCCACCTGCGGCGCCTGTGGTGCGAACGCGCCCTGCAGATGCTGCAGGACGTGCGCGCCAGCAGCATGCGTGCCCGAGAGGTGGCGCGGACCGTCGCGGCGGCGATCGACGCGCGGGGCGATGTCGTCGACCTGAGCGAGCTGGAGGACGCGAGCCGCGAGGCGGACGTCTCGGTCGAGCGCGCGGAGAAGACCGCGCAGGAGTGGCTCCGGCTGGTCAGCTGACCGAGCCGGGACGGGTCGGCGAGGGGTCAGCCGGGGAAGAGACCCCGGAACCAGTCCACGACGCGGCCGACCCCCGAACCCAGCGACGGTCCCGGGGTGTAGCCGATCGGCTCGTCGCCGAGGTGCTCGGCGCCCCAGAGCAGCAGACCGATGGGGGTCGAGAAGGCGGGATTCGAGAGCTGGTCCATCAGCCCTCCCACGCCCTGGGGCGACCCGATGCGCACCGGCATGTTCAGGACCTCCCGAGCGAGCTCGGCGGCTCCGGCAAGGCGCGCGCCACCGCCGGTGAGCACCGCGCCGGCGGGGAGCATACCCGCGTGGCCGGAGCGCTTCACCTCCTCCGCGATGAGCGAGTAGATCTCCCCCATGCGCGCCTCGATCACCTCCGACAGGCGCCGGCGCTGGATCGTCTGCCCGGCCTCTTCGCCCAGGACCGCCACGCTGAGCAGCTCCTCCGGCTGGACGTCCGCGAGGTTGGCGGTCCCGTGCTTGATCTTGATCTCCTCGGCGAGGTTCAGGCTCGTGCGCAGGCCGATCGCCACGTCATTCGTGACGTTGATCCCGCCGACCGGCAGGACCGCGGAATGGTAGATGGCGCCATCGACGAAGATCGCGATGTCCGTGGTCCCGCCGCCGATATCGGCCACGAGGACCCCCAGGTCCTTCTCCGTGTCGGTGAGGACCGCCTCGGCCGCGGCCAGCGAGCCGATCACCAGCTCGTCGATCTGGACGCTCGCGCTGGTGATGCACTTCGTCAGGTTCTGCACCGACGTCGCGGCGCCGGCGACGATGTGGGTCTCCACCTCGAGGCGCACGGCGCTCATCCCCAGCGGATCCTTGATCCCGTCCTGCCCGTCGACGATGAAGCCGCGCGGGATGACGTGGAGCAGCTCCCGGTTCGAGGGGACCTGGATGGCCTTGGCGGCATCGGTCGCGCGCGCGACATCCTCGCGGCTCACCTCGCGCTTGTGCCCGGAGACCGCGACCACGCCCCGGCTGTTCTGGCTCGTGATGTGGCTCCCGCCCACGCTGACGAAGGCGGAGCTGATCTTGTAGCCGGAGAGGCGCTCGGCCTTCTCGATGCTCTGGGCGACCGAGTTCACGGTCTGGTCGATGTTGGCGACCATGCCCTTCTTCATCCCGACCGACGGACCGATGCCGTAGCCGATGATGTTGATGTCGCCGGTGCGGCCGACCTCGCCGATGAGCGTCGTCACCTTGGTCGTGCCGGCGTCGATGCCGACGAGGACCGTTTCCCTGTCCAAGCTGCCTCCTGATCGCGCGTCCCGAGGGCGCTAGAGATGATTCGACCTTACAGGAAGTGGCGCCGGATCAGCGCCACGTTTTGGAAGATGCGCAGCCCGAAGGCGAAGAGGGCGACCAGGTACAGGTCGATCCCCAGACGATCCCCCACGAACGTCAGCAGGACCGCGACAAACGCATTCGTCACGAAGCCGGAGAGGAAGACCCGGTTGTCGTAGTGGGCATCGAGCTCGGCCCGCACCGCCCCCAGCACGGAGTCGAGCCCGGCCAGGATCCCGACAGCGCTGTAGCGCGCCAGGTCGGGACTGACGTTGACGCCAAAGATGAGCCCGAGTGCGACGCCGACCGCAAGGCCGACCAAAGGAAGCCACATCAGGGACGGTACCGATAACCGCAGGATGGGGACCGCGGGCCGACCTCAGCATGTGCCCTCGCCGCCCCGGCCGTTCGGCCGCCAATATACCTTCCCCGGGTTGCGGGCATCCAGCCAGCCGACCGAGCTCTCGCGCTCGTTCGCGAAGAGCGTCCGCACCGCCGCGACCTGGTCCGCGATCCGGGCGGCGCGCGCCTGCGCGTCGCCGGCCTCGAGCTCGTAGGAACCGAAGACCGCGGTCCAGGTGCCCGACGGCCGCGGCCGCAGGAGGTACCCGCAGACGTCGTCGATGCTCACGCCCACCGAGCGTGCGCTCGAGCCCAGCGCGGCCGGCACGATGGCCCGCAGCTCCAGCGCGGTCGCCAGGGCGTCGGCGGGGATGCGGTCGCCCGCCGCGATCGCCAGCGACGCGCCCCGCTCGTCCACGATGCCGGGCAGGCTCGCCAGCGACTTCGGGAGCGGGCCCGACAGCGGCTCGACGCCGATGACGGTCCCGTCCGCGGCGACGACGAGGTGCGCCGCGCGGGTGGTCCACACGAACGCCGGGGCCTTCTCCGCGAGCTGGACGGACAGGCCGCTCGGGAAGCGCGTCTCGACCCGGGCCGAGGCGACCGCGGGGAGCGCGCTCAGCCGCTCGGCGACCGCCCCGGCGTCGACGGCCAGCAGGCTCGTGCCGCGCAGCGGATCGAGGAGCGCCCCGATGCGCTGGTCGGACGTGTAGTGCGCGCCGGTCCAGGCGACGGTGGAGACACGCAGCCACGGGCCGTCGACGAGCATCAGGAGCGCGGCCGCCAGGCCCACGGCGAGGAGGGACGCGAGGATTCGACCGCCGGTCGTTCCGCCCCGCAGGCGGGGGACGCGCAGGTGTGGTCCGCGCCGGCGGGCATGGGGGCCGCTCCCCCGCCGGGGGCGCGCGGCCGGCGGGCGGCTCCTCGGGGGACGTGCCCGGTCGGGAACGGCCGGGGCTGCTCCTCGCGCAGTCGGGGCGCGCTTCACCTTCACGGCTCGCGCTCCTCGCCGGCGCGGTCGCGCGCCTCCTCGGCGCTCTCCAGGCCCAGCTCCACGAGGCGGGCGATGAGCTCCCCGAAGGAGAGGCCGGCCAGCTGCGCCTGCTTCGGGTACATGCTCGTCTCGGTGAATCCCGGCAGGGTGTTCATCTCGCTGATGTACAGGTCGCCATCGGCCAGGAGGAAGTCGACGCGCGCCAGACCCGCCGCGTCGACGGCACGGTAGGCCGACAGCGCCAGCTCGCGGACCCGCGCGGCCAGCAGCGGGTCCAGGTCCGCGCGCGGGATGACATCGGCCAGCCCGTCCACGTACTTCGCCTCGTAGTCGTACCACTCGTGGTGGCTGCGGACCTCGCCCGGCTCGAAGGCGACCGGATCGTCGTTCCCGAGGACGCCGCACTCGAGCTCGCGGGGATGCTCAAGGTACCGCTCCACGATCACCTTGCTGTCGAACCGGAACGCCTCGTCGAGCGCGTCCGGCAGCTCGCTCGACGCGCGGACGAGGGTCATCCCCACGCTGCTGCCGAGGCGCGCCGGCTTGACGACGCACCGCTCCCCGACCGCCGCCAGCGCGTCGCGCAGGACCCGCTCCGGGGCGCGCCGCCAGGTCCCGCGCCGGAACCAGGTGGAGTCCACGACCGGCAGGCCGTGCCCGCGCATGAGGTCCTTGAAGACGACCTTGTCCATCGCGACCGCGCTCGCCAGCACCCCCGCGCCGGTGTACGGAATGCCTGCCATTTCCAGGAACCCCTGGAGGGTCCCGTCCTCTCCGAACGGGCCGTGGACGACGAGGAACGCGATGTCGATCGCCTCTGCCAGCGAGTGCAGCGCCTGGCGCGAGTCGAGGGCGCTCGCGTCGCGGCCCGCCGGCACCGGGAGGCCGGCGTGCTCCCGGAGCCGGACCGCCTGCGTCGTCGGCGTCTCCACGCCCAGGATCCCGGCCAGCGAGCCGTCGCCGAGCTCGGGGGCCGGCCCGGCCGGGAGATGCCAGCGACCGTCGCGGTCGATGAAGATCAGGTACGGATCGAAGCGCTCGCGGTCGATGGCGCGCAGCACGGCCTCCGCGGAGCTGATGCTCACCTCGTGCTCCGCCGAGCGACCCCCGGCGAAGATGCCGACCCGCAGCCGGCGCGGCGGTCCGTCTGCCATCAGTCCGTCACCTCCACGCCGGCCCAGTCACCGACGAACTCGATCTCGTACTCGAGCGTCACGCCGAAGCGCTCCGCCACCACCCGGCGCACGTGGTCCCCCACCGCGCGCACGTCGGCCGCCGATCCGCCGCGGTCGCTCACGATGAAGTTGGCGTGCTTGGTCGAGACGCTGGCGGAGCCGATGCGAAACCCCTTGAGGCCGGCGGCGTCCGCGAGCCGCCCGGCGTAGTCCCCCGGCGGGTTGCGGAAGACGCTTCCGGCATTCTGGTCCGCGAGCGGCTGCGTCTCCAGGCGCTGCGCCTGGTGCGCGCCGACCTGCGCCGCGATGGCCCCGGGGTCGCCCTCCGCCAGGTCGAGCGCGGCGGAAAGGACGAGCTCGCCCGAATGCTTGAACCGGGACTCGCGATAGCCGAAGGCACAGTCCTCCGCCCCGAGCTCGATCGGCTCATCCGCGTCCGGCGCCCAGGCGGTCACGCTGCGAACCACGTCGCGCATCTCCCGCCCGTGCGCGCCGGCGTTCGCCCACACGGCTCCGCCGAGCGTGCCCGGGATGCTGATGCCGAACTCGAGGCCGGTCAGCCCGGCGCCCGCACAGCGCCTGACGAGCATGGCCATGGCGGCGCCGGCATCGGCGCGCAGGCGGGTCCCCTCGATCACCGCCCGGCGCGCCCGGTTCCGCACCACCAGCCCGCGCATGCCGGCATCGGCCACCACCACGTCGCTCCCGTTCCCGAGGATGAAGACCGGGACCTCCGCGTCGCGCCCCAGGCGCAGCGCAGCGAGCAGGGTTGCGCCGTCCCGCGCCACCACGAGACGGTCGGCCGGGCCGCCGACCCGCAGGGTGGTGAGCGACGCCATCGGGACGTCGCGCTCCAGCACCATGCCGCGAGCGCCCGCGAGGGCATCGAGCCGGGAGAGATCGGGACGGCTCATGGTTCGGCCCTCGCCAGCGAGGGGAGCGGCCGTCGCTCCGCCATGGCGAGGAGCTCCTCGGCGATCGTGCGAGCCGCCTCCGGCCGCCCGATCCGGCGTGCAGCCGCCGCCATCGGCGCCCGCGCCTCCGCGGGGCACAGGCGGGCCGCCTCCGCCGCCAGGCGTTCCCCGGAGAGCTCCTCGTCTCGAACGACCACCGCGGCGCCCTGCTCGGCGAGCCAGGCCGCGTTCGCCGCCTGGTGCGAGCCCGCGTACGGATACGGCACGAGAATCGAGGCAACCCCGGCCGCGGCGACCTCGGCGCAGGTCGACGAGCCGGCCCGGCCGACGACGAGGTCGGCCGCGACCAGCGCCTCGGCCATCCCGTCGGTGATGAACGGTTCGGGGCGGTAGCGCTCGCGGAGCCCCTCCGCCAGCGCCGCCCGGGCGGCCCGCGCCTCCGGCAGCCCGCGCTCGCCGGCTACGTGGAGGATGTGCCAGTCCGCGGCGATGGCGGGGAGCGTCGCGAGGAGCGCGGTGTTGAGCGTCGTCACTGCCTGCGAGCCGCCGAAGACGAGCATCAGGCGACCGTCCTCCGGGACGCCCAGCGCCGACCGGGCCGCCGCGCGGTCGATCCCGGCCAGGGTGCGGATCGGGGTGCCGGACACGAAGGCTCGATCCGGGAAGGCCGCGAGGGTCGGCGCGAAGGAGACCGCGACGCGGGTGGCGACCCGGCCGATGGCGCGTGTCGAGCGGCCCGGGACCACGTTGCCCTCCCAGACCAGGGTGGGGATGCCGCGGGAGCGTGCGGCGAGGACGAGGGGCATCGCCAGGTACCCCCCCGTGCTGAAGATGGCGGCCGGCCGCAGCCGTCCCAGCAGCCACCAGGCCTGCGGCGCGCTGAGGACGACCCGCACCGGGTCCAGGACCAGGTGCGCATCGCGGCCGGCGCTGCGAAGCGACCGCACCGCCAGCTGGTGGTACGGCAGCACGCCGGTGTCGCCCACGAGCCTGCGCTCCAGGCCCCGGACGCCGCCGATGTAGCTCAGCTCAAGGTCGGGCCGCGCGTCGCGCAGAGCCCTGGCGACGGCCAGCGCGGGGTAGATGTGCCCGCCTGTCCCGCCGCCCGACACCGAACACCGCATCGAGCAAGGATCCTGACTGCGTGGTCTCGCGGCTGATCGAGAGCAGGATCCCGACCGCCACGAGGTTGATGGTGAGCGCGGAGCCGCCGTAGCTGATGAACGGCAGCGGAATGCCGGTGACCGGCGCGAGCGCGGTCACCACGGCCATGTTGACGAAGGCCTGCACGACAAGCCACGTCGTAAGGCCGCACGCGAGCAGCCCCGAGAAGGTGTCCGGGGCATGGATCGCGATCTTGTAGCCCTGGTACGCGATGACCAGGAAGAGGGCGACGACGACCAGCGTGCCGATCAGGCCCCACTCCTCGCCGATGATGGCGAAGATGAAGTCCGTGGACGGCGCGGGCAGGTAGAGGAACTTCGCGCGGCTGGCCCCGAGCCCGAGCCCGGTCACCCCGCCCAGCGCGAGCGCCATGAGCGACTGGACGGCGTTGTACCCGGTCTGCAGCGGGTCGCGGAAGGGATCGAGGAAGCTCTCGACTCGCTGCAGCTGGTACGGCGTGCTCATGACCATCACGGCCGCGCTCGCAACCACCGCCGAGCCGATGGCGCCCAGGTAGAGGAGGTTCGCGCCGGCCATGAAGAAGACCGCCAGCGCCGCGACGACGAAGACCCCGGCGGTCCCCAGATCCGGCTCCATGGCGATGAGCACGAAGGCGGGGGCCACGAGCAGCGTGAAGGGCACGAGCCCATTCCAGAAGGTGCCCGCCAGCTTCCCGCGGCGGTCCAGCCAGTGCGCGAGATAGAGCACGATGGCGAGCTTGGCGAGCTCTGCCGGCTGGAATCCTCCGATGCCGGGCAGGACGATCCAGCGCCGGGAGCCGGCCACGCTGGTTCCGAACCCGGGGATGAGCACCGCCACGAGCAGCGCCAGCGTGAGGAGGTAGACCGGGATCGCCAGGTGGCGCAGCCAGCGGAAGTCGATCCGGCTGGCGAGCACCATGGCACCGATGCCGAGGATCGCCCAGACCAGCTGCTGGATCCCGTAGAGGGACGGATCGTCCGAGGTGAAGTAGGCGCGCACCGACGAGGCCGAGTAGACCATCACCACCCCGCCGGCGACGAGACCGATGACCGCGACGAGGAGCGGGTAGGCCGGCTGATGGCGTTCGCGCTGCACCCCGGTCCGTTCCTTCCGGCGACGACCGGCGGCGGTTGCCATTGCGCCGGCCGTCAAGCCGCACCGCCTGCCGGCGGCTCGCGGCGGACCCCGGCGGCTGTCGCAGCCGCCCGGAAGGCATCGCCGCGGGCGGCGTAGTCGGTGAACATGTCGAAGCTCGCCGCCGCAGGCGAGAGGAGCACGACGTCGCCCGGCCGGGCTAGCCCGGCGGCCGTCGCCACGGCGGCCTCCATGGAGGCTGCGCGGTGGACCGGCACCCGTGCGGCCACGAGGCGGTCCAGCTCGTCGGCGGTCTCCCCGATGAGGACCACCGCCCGGCACCGCTCCGCCATCGCCTCGGCGAAGGCGGCGTAGTCGAGGCCCTTGTCCTTGCCGCCGGCGATGAGGACCACCGGGGCGGGCGCAAAGGCGTCGAGGCCCGCGATCGCCGCGGGCGGAATGGTGGCCTGCGAGTCGTTCACCCAGCGCACGCCGTCGCGAATCCCCAGGATCTCGAGCCGGTGCGGGACGCCGCCGAACCCGCGGACCCCCGTGGCGATCGCCTCCGGCGAGGCACCCGCCAGGCTGGCGCCCAGCGCCGCGGCCAGGACGTCGGCGCGGAGGTGGTCACCGGGAAGCGGCACCGCCTCGATCGGCAGCACCGCCTCGCCGGCGAGCTCGATCTGTCCGTCCCGCACGGCCGCCTCGAGCCCGGCGACACCCTCGGCCGGCGACGCGCCATACCAGTGGACGCAGCCGGCCGGGAGCCGGGCGGCCAGATCGCGCGAGCCGGGGTCGCCCGCGTTCAGGACGACCGCGCCGCGGTGCTCCGCGGTCAGCTCGGCGAGGCGCGCCTTCACCGCGCGGTAGGCTGCCACGGTTCCGTGCCGGTCCAGGTGGTCCGCGAGGATGTTCGTGTAGACCGCGACGTCGGCCCCGCGGGAGATGGTCGGCAGCTGCAGCTCGGACAGCTCGAGCACCGCCCAGGTTCCCGTGTCGAGGAGGTCGGCCCGTTCGATGAGCGGGGTCCCGATGTTCCCCCCGACGACGTGCGGCAGGCCCGCGGCCTCCAGGATGGCGCCCAGCAGCGCGGTCGTCGTCGTCTTGCCCTTGGTCCCGGTGACTCCCAGGATGCGGGCGCGGGTGAGGCGCAGGAAGAGCTCCACCTCGCTGACGAGCTCCGATCCGCTCGCCTCCGCGCGGACCAGCGCGTCGCGCAGCCAGGGGTCGGTGGTCGGGAAGCGCGGAGAGATGGACGGGCTGGCGACGAGGAGCTCGGCATCGGCGACCAGGTGCGACGCCTCGATCGGCGTGACCCCCAGGGCGCGGCGGACGGGGCGCGCACCGAGCGATCGGACCGCCTCGCCGAGCTCGTCCGCGTCGCGGCGGTCGTACGCGGTGACGATCGCACCGGCATCGGCCAGGTAGCGCGCGGCGGCCACGCCGGATCGGGCGAGGCCGAGCACGAGCACCCTGCGGCCGGCGAGGTCGGAGCGGGACCGGATCGGGCGGGTGGCGGTCGTCATCGGTCCACCTACAGCCCGTTCACGCTGGCGAGGAAGATGCTGAAACCGAGCAGGCCGGCCAGGGCCGCCACGATCCAGAAGCGGACGGTGATCTTCTCCTCCGCCCAGCCGATCAGCTCGAAGTGGTGGTGAAGGGGCGCCATGCGGAAGATGCGCCTCCCGCGCAGCCGGAAGGACGCGACCTGCAGGACGACGGAGAGCGTGACCGCCAGGAAGACGGCGCCGATGATGGCCAGCAGGAGGAGCTGGCTGGTGATCGTCGCGACCACCGCGAGGGTCGCCCCCAGGCCGAGGGCGCCGGAGTCGCCCATCATGATCTGGGCCGGGTGGACGTTGAACCACAGGAACCCCATGAGCGCACCGATGATCAGGGCGCAGAAGACCGCCAGGTTCGGCTGCGAGTGCTTGTCGATCTCCGGGATGGCGACGAGGGCGATGAGCAGGTAGGCGACGAAGCTGAAGATGAGGACCCCGCCGGCAAGCCCGTCGAGGCCGTCGGTCAGGTTCACCCCGTTGCTCATCGCCACGATCACGAAGGCGACGAACACGATGAACACCACCGGGAGGATCGGCAGGTTCCCGACGAGCGGCACGCTGATCTGGTTGATCCCGAAGTGGCGCTGGATGTAGAACGCCGCCAGGAGGGCCACCGCCGTCTGCCAGATGAGCTTGTAGCGGCCGTGCATGCCGAGGCCGGTCTGCACGTTCACGTAGTCGTCGACGGCGCCCAGGATCCCCACGCCCACCAGGGTCAGCATCGGGGTGAGGGTGCTCACGTCCTCGATGCGCATCGCCATGGCGAGGAACATGACGACCCCGACGATGAGCATCCCGCCCAGCGTGGGCGTTCCCGCCTTGCTGTAGTGGCCCTCCGGCCCCTCGATCCGGATCTGCTTGCCGAAGCCGAGGCGCTGGAGGAGGCCGATGTAGAGCGGCGCCAGCACGACGACGCCGCCGAAGGCGAGGAGGAGGCCGAGGACGATCTGCAGCATCAGCGCGCCGGACCCGGTCCGCTGAGGGCCTCGACGAGCCGTTCGAGCGCGACACCGCGCGAACCCTTGGCAAGCAGGATGTCGCCGACGCCGGGAGCCAGGTCCCGCTCGACGGTCCGTGTTGCCTCGTCCGCGTCATCGGCGAGGAGGACGCGACCCAGCCCCGCGGCGCGGGCAGCCTCCGCGATCCAGCGCCCGCGCGGGCCCACCGCGACAAGCGCGTCGAGGACGCCTGCCGCCTCCGTCCCGATCTCCCGGTGCAGGCGCTCCTCCTCGGGTCCCAGCTCCAGCATGTCGCCCAGGACCGCCAGCCGGCGCCGCCCGGCCGGGAGCGGTGTCTCGGCCAGGAAGGTGAGCGCCGCGCGAACGCTCACCGGCGAGGCGTTGTAGGTGTCGTCCACGAGGACCGCGCCGCCCGCGGTCTCGGTGATCGCCATGCGGTGCGGCGCGCTGCTGCCCTGTGCGAGCCCGGCGGCCACCTCGTCGAGCGGCAGCTCGAACCATTCGGCGACGGCCGCCGCGGCCAACGCGTGCGGCACGAGATGCCGGCCCGGCGTGCCGCTCCGGAGGCGACGCTCGCCCCAGGCCGCGTGGAGGGTGAACTCCGTGCCCTGCACGCCGTGGCTCACGACATCGGTCGCGCGCACGTCGGCGGGCGAGTCGACTCCGAAGGTCCGGACGGTGGCCGGAGTGACGTCGCGCATGGCAGCGACGCGATGATCGTCGGCGTTGAGGACCGCCAGCCCGTCTGCCGGAAGGGCCCGCGGGAGCTCGGACTTCGCCTGGGCGACCCGCTCGATGCTCCCCGCGCGCTGGAGGTGGGTGGGGTGCACGGCGAGGACCACGCCGACCTCCGGGACGGCGATCTCCGACAGCCGCGCGATCTCGCCGACCGTGTACATGCTCATCTCGAGCACGGCGAGCTCGTCGCCGGGATCGAGGCGCAGGAGGGTCATGGGCAGTCCGCTCTCGGAGTTGAGGTTGCCTTCGTTGCGCAGCACCCGGTGGCAGCGCGAGAGGACGTCGGCGATCGTCTCCTTGGCGAGCGTCTTGCCGGTCGAGCCGGTGACGCCCACGACCCGGATGTCGAACCGGGACCGCCACCATGCGGCGAGCTCCTGCAGGGCGACGAGGGCGTCGGCGACCCGGACGACGGCCGCGTCGACTCCCTCGGGGGCCTCGACCGGCTCGTCGACGAGGGCGGCGGCAGCCCCGGCGCGGAGCGCGTCGGCCACGAAGCGATGGCCGTCAACGCGCTCGCCTCGCAGCGCAACGTAGAGCGATCCCGGAGCGACGGTCCGCGAGTCGACGCCGGCCCCGGCGAACGAGGCCACTCGAGTGGGGGCCGCCAGCCGGCCCCCGGTCACGGCCAGGAGGTCCTCGATCTGGATCTGCGGAGCCACGCGATACCCTGCGGAGAGTCCCGCGGAGTCTACCAGCCCGCCCGCCCGCGGACGGCCGCCAGAGGGCCGTCCCGACCGTTCCGGGCCGGTCACCGCGAGGCGACCTGGGTCGCCGGGCGATCCGGCGGAATGGCCAGGTAGTCGAGGATCTGCGGCGCCAGGTCGTGGAAGACGGTCTCCGGCCGCTCGACCACCTGGTAGCGACCCCAGGTGGCCGGCCGATGGAGGAGGATCAGGGTCACGAGCTGCGGGTCGGTGGCCGGGTAGACGCCGATGAACGACGAGTCGATCCAGCCGTCGATGTACTCCATCCGCGTCACGACGTTGCCATTCGCGTCGCGGACCTTCACCGGCCCGGCGATCTGCGCGGTCCCGGTCTTCCCGGCGATGGCGTACCCGTCGATCCCCGCCCCGTGGGCGATCCCGCCGTCGATGGCCCCGGTGAGAAGCTGAACCACGGTGTGGGCCGTCGCCGGCTTCATGATCCGCTCGCCCTGGGGCTGCCTGGTGGGGTGGTAGGTGCCGTTGCCATCGGTCCAGCCGGCAATGACGTGCGGGGTGACCATGGTGCCGCCGTTGGCGATCGCGGCGTAGCCGGCGACGAGCTGGGCGGCGGTGACGGTCAGTCCCTGACCGAAGGCGTTCTGGGCCGTGGTCAGGTCACCCGAGGCGTTCTTGCTCGCCGGATCCCAGACGGTCCCGCCCACCTCGCCGGCGATGTCGATGCCGGTCGGCTGCCCGAACCCGTAGCGCAGAAAGGCCTGGTACAGCTTCTCGCCGCCGAGCTTCAGGCCGATGCGGGCGGCCCCGTTGTTGTTCGACAGCTGCAGCACCTGCTGGGCGGTGATCTCACCGTGGCCGTAGGGGTAGTTGTAACGGTCGGCGTTCTGGATCCTGACGCCCTTGATCCGCAGGTTGTTGTTGTCGAGGACCTTCGTGTCGGTGGTGATGGCACCCGCGTCAAGCGCGGCGGCAATGGTGAACGCCTTCATCACCGACCCCGGCTCGTAGGGGTGCCCCACCGCGGGGTTGTCGAAGAGCGAGGTGTCCGACGTGCTCGCGTAGTCATTGCCGTTGAAGTCCGGGAAGGTGGCCATGGCCAGGATGGCTCCGGTGTGCACGTCCATGACGATCCCCGTGGCACCCTTGGCCAGGTTCTTCGCGTAGCTCTCGTAGAGCCGCTGCTCCAGGAGCTGCTGGAGGCCCGCGTCGATGGTCAGTGTCAGGTCGGCGCCGTTCTTCGGCGCGCTCGAGGAGACGATCGAGTCGGCGATCTGGCGGCCGGCCACGTCCGCCTGCGCCACGACGCGGCCGGGTGTTCCCGCCAGCACCCCGTTCTCGGCACCCTCGACGCCATACTGCCCCGTCCCATCCACGTTGACATAGCCGAGCACCTGCGATGCCAGCGTCGAGCCGGGGGCCGCCCCTGCGGTCGGATAGACGCGTTTCGTCTCGGGAAGGAGCCCGATGCCCGGCAGGTCCAGGGCCTTGATCCTGTCGGAGACGCTCTTGTCGACGCGGCGCTCGAGCCAGATCCATGCCCTGCCGCTCGTCAACCGGTCGCGCAGATCGCTCTCCGGGAGCGAGAGCAGGTCCGCCAGGACGGCCGCCTCGCTCTCGGGGTCGGTGACCTGCGGCGGCGTGGCGTAGACGGACTCGACCTGGACCGAGATCGCCAGCAGGACGCCCCGGGAGTCGCGGATCTCGCCGCGCTCCGCGGGGATCTGCTCGCTCTGCGCGAGCTGGCTGGCGGCCATGGCCGCCAGGCGCTCGTGCTGGATCACGTGCCACCAGGCGAGACGCCCGCCGATCGCGGCGGCGATCAGCGCCATCACCACCAGCAGGAAGAGGGCACGACCCCGGCTATCGGTCCTGGCGAGCATGCGCGTCTCCATCGGACGTCCTCATCGGACGCCCGGCTCAATGGGCGGTGTCTGGCGATGGACTGGCGCCGCTGGCGGCGCCCCTGCTGGGGGTGGCGAAGGTGACGGTCGACTGGGAGAGCGGCACGAGCCCGAGGTCGCCGCGAGCTCGGTGAAGCACCTGCGCCGGCGCCCGGGCCGCGCCGATCTGCATGACGAGCCGCTGCTGCTCGGCGTGCAGGGCATCGATGCGGGCCTGCAGGCTGTCGATCTGGTATCCGACCGCCGCTACGTTGCTCGACTGCGACAGGTAGAAGAACGCGAGCGCGGCGGCCGCCACGATGGTGGTCAGGAGCCCGGCGACGCCCGCCTGACGCCTGTGCCGCAGCGCACCGGCGTGACGCGTGCGCGACCGCTGCGTCCCGCGGACCGGCCGTGGGCGCGTGCGACGGCCGAGGCCGCCGATTCCGGTTGCTGGGCGTGCGCCGATGACCGCCATGCTTCTAGGCGGCGGTGGGGCGACCGTGGAGTCTCACCCCCCAGGAGGTCGGCGACTCGAAGTCCAGCCCTTCCTCGATCTCGAATGCGACGCTCTCCTCCAGCCAGCGCCGGTCGTCCACGATCGCGCGGGTGCGGCGGTCGCGGAGCTCGCGCTGCCGAACGCTGTAGGTGCGCCGACGGCTGGCCTGGTGCTGGGGTCGTCCTCTGCTCATGGTGCCTCCTTGATGCGTGCTCGCGTCAGGCGAGCTTCTCCGCGACCCGCAGCCGGGCGCTGCGGGCACGGCGGTTCCGTCCGATCTCGGCATCGGACGCGGTGACCGCTCCCTTCGTGACCGGGCGCAGCTGCGCCCGGTGGCCGCAGGTGCAGACCGGCGGTAACGGATCCTCGATGCAGTCGTGGCTCTCGCGGACGATGAACCGCTTCACGATGCGGTCCTCCCCGGAGTGGTAGCTCAGGACGGCGAGCCGTCCACCCGGCCGCAGCGCCGCCAGCGCTCCGGCGAGACCGGCCCCGAGCACCTCGAGCTCCCGGTTCACGGCGATCCGCAGCGCCTGGAAGGTTCGCGTCGCCGGGTGGATGCGACGAGCGTCCGCGCCGTGGCGGCCGACGGCGGCGGCGACGACATCGGCGAGGTCGGCGGCGCTCACGAGGCGACCCTCCTGGCGCGCCGCCAGGATCGCCTTCGCGACGCGGCCTGCACGGCGCTCTTCACCAAACGTAGCGAGAATTGCGGCGAGCTCTCGCTCCGAGGTGGCGTCGATGAGGTCGAGGGCCGAGAGGCCGGTTTCTTCATCGAATCTCATGTCCGGCGCCGCCCCGCTGGCGAAGCTGAAGCCCCGCGCCGGGTCGGCGAGCTGGTAGCTGGAGAGGCCCAGGTCGAAGAGGACGGCATCGAGCGGCACGAAGCCGGTCGTCGTCGCCACGTCGAGAAGGGCCGAGAAGTTGGCCTGGCGCAGCTCGACGCGATCGCCGAACCGCGCCAGATGACGTGACGCCTCCGCGATGGCCGCCCGATCGGCATCGAGGCCGAGCAGGCGACCATCCGGTGACGTCGCCTCCAGGAGCCGCTCGGCGTGCCCACCGCCTCCGACCGTGCAGTCGGCCACGGAGCTGCCCGTCCGGACGTCGAGGAGGGCGAGAACCTCCTCCACGAGGACCGGCAGGTGCCCTTCTCCCATGAGCCGCACCTCTTCAGGTCGATGGCGGGCCGACCGGCCCGGAGACGCATGAATGGGGGCTGCGCGACGTGCGTCATGGCGTCGCGCGGCCTAGATCCCGAGGTCCTGCAGGTGAGCCGCCAGCTCCTCCGGCGCGTTCTCGATCCGGGTCCGGTACGGCTGCCAGGCCGATGGCGCCCAGATCTCGAGCCGGTTCAGCGCTCCCACCACCACGACCTCGCCCTCGGTGAGCGCGGCGTATTCGCGCAGGTACGAGGGCACGAGCAGGCGTCCCTGGCGGTCGAGCTCCACGTCCACCGCCCCGGACGACATGAATCGCGCGAACTCCCGTGCGTTCGGGTTCGTCATGGGGAGCGCGCGAATCTTCTCGGCCAGGACGTTCCACTCCTCGGCCGGGAAGACGCCCAGGCAGCGATCCAGCCAGCGGGCCAGCGTGGCCCCTTCCGCGAGGCGCCCACGGAAGCGCGACGGGATCGCGACACGACCGCGATCGTCCAGCGCATGCCGGAACTCCCCGGTGAGGAAGGACGCCTGCCCCATAGGTGGGCCTCTCCACTACTCCCCATTTGGCCCCACTTGGACCCACAGGACGCCATTCTACAGGGCAAGGACCTCCCGTCAAGGGAAATCGGCGCTGGTGACCAGGGAGTTTCGTACCCCCTCAGGGGTGGGACTCTCGGGGGCGAAGCGAGCCGCTCTTGCGGCTGGCCGGAACGCGCTGGCTGCGGCGTGGGGCGGACCCCTCGGGGGAGCGGAGGCAGCCCCGATCAGCGCTGGGCGTCGGGCAGCTTGCGGTAGGTGTAGACGTCCTGCTGCGCGGTCGCGTAGACCTCGTAGATCGCGAAATCGCCCGACAGGCCCTTCGTGTAGGCCAGGCCGCTGTACGTCCCCGCCTCCGTCCGCCAGTAGAGCCGGCCGTCCTGGCCCTGGATCCGCTTCACCGGTGCACCGGAATACGGGACGCCCTCCGGTGCAAAGACCGCGGTCTTCTGCGCGCCCACCACTCCGTTGTCATCGACGGCAAAGACCGGGTATGAGCCGGTCTTGACGACCACGGCGTAGGTCCCCGTGGGCGTGTCCGACGGCCCGGGCGTGGGCAGCACCCCGCTGGATGGGATGACGATGGGCGTCGGGGCGGACGTGGCCGTGGGCGACGCCGGAGCGGCCGTGACCGTGGGCGACGGGGAGGAGGACGCAACGGGCGACGGGATCGCCGTCGCGTCCGGGGTCGGCGATGCGCGGCCGATCCCGGGCAGGCCGCCTCCCATGGCGTACCAGCCGCCCACGGCAACCGCGGCGACGAGGACCAGCAGGAGCGGCAGGATCAGCAGGCCGCGGCGGCGTCCCCGTGCGGCGGGAGCGGGGGGCGGTGGCGGGGCAGGAGCCTGGGGACGCCGCAGCGCCTCGAGCTCCTCGCTCGGGATGACCAGCACGCCGCGCAGGTAGCGCGGGCAGTTCGAGTAGCCGCGCTCCAGGCAGACGTGGCGCTGCTGCTCATCGGAGAGCGGGGCCGGATCCCCAAAGGCGTAGCAGCGGTGCTCCGCGTTGGGCTCCGGCCGGTAGCCGGCGCGGGCGTCGACGAGGCCGAGGAACGGGCAGACGCTGTCCGGGCGGTTGGCCAGCTCCGCGAACAGGACACGGCGCTCGGCCTCGCGCGCGGCCTCGGCCGCCTGCTCGCTCCGCTTGCGCCGTCCGAACACACTCCCTCCTTTGTCGGCCAGGATCCCCGGCCCGGATCCAGCCCGGGCCGCCAGAGAGTCTAGCGTCCCACATCGGGAACGTGGGAGGGCCGGAGTGGCCGCGCGGGGGGGTACCAATGCGCCATTGAGGTCCTGTCGGGTCCGGGCCGTAGCCTATGCGTGGCGCGACGTCATCCGGACGCCGCGACGTGGAGAGCAGGCGTCTCGTGGCACTCGAACCGATCGACCAGGGGGAGCGGCAGCCGATCCCCCGTGGGGGTCGGATCCGGCGCTGCACCGTCCGCCACGTCTCACTCCTCCCCTCCCCCGGCGGCAGGCGGGTCCAGGTCGACTGCCTGCTCGGCGGCCGCGACCATCCCCTGCCGCTCGGCACCATGGACGAGGCCCGGCCCATCTGCAAGGCGTGCACGGCCACGACGGTCTGGCGAGCGGACGAGGACTAGGGAGTCGCCGCCGTCACGCCGGCCGGGACGAGACGGGACGCGAGGCGAGATTCCGAAGGGGGACGCCCCTGGAGAGCGGCCTGTAAGCCGAGTTCTGTCCCGGTCCGATGTCGCCACCGGCCCGGGGACGGCCATCCATCTATGCGACCTACCCGAGGGCTGAACGAGCAGCCTGCTCCGGCGCGAACGCCGGGTTTCGCCCTCCTATTCGGTCTTGCTCCGGCTCGAGCTTGCCGCGTTTCACTCCGCCCCGCTGACGCGGGGCGGCATCGTCACTGTGGCGCTGGTCCTCGCCTCACGGCGGACGGGCGTTACCCGCGAGCCTGCTCTGTAGAGCTCGGACTTTCCTCGAGCGCCGCCTTTCGACGATCGCGCCCGCGGCCGTCCGGCCGCCTCCAGGGACGCCGATTGTACGCGACAGAACGCCTGTTCGGACGCGGGCCGGCTGCGATCTCAGCGGATGGCGCGCGGCTCGTCGATCGCCACGTTGCTGAGGCGGTCGGCATCCTTGTTGAGCTCGCGCGGCACATGGCCCACGCTGTACCCCTCGAGGCGGGAGAGGAGCGCCATGACGTGCGCGTGGATCGGCTTCAGGTCGGGGTGCTTGACCCGATAGCGACCCGAGATCTGGCGCGCGACGAGCTCCGAGTCCATTCGCAGGTCCACGTGCGTCGCTCCGAGCTCGAGCGCCTTCTCCAGCGCCGCCTCGACGGCGGTCCACTCCGCGTAGTTGTTGGTGCGGATCCCCAGGAAGGTCGCGAGCTCCGCGAGGATCTCGTGGGTCTGCGCATCGCGCAGCACGGCACCGAGGCCCGCCGGACCGGGGTTCCCCCGGGCGGCGCCATCGGTGTGAATCAGGAGGCGAAGGCCGCGGCGGGCGTCAGGCACGCCGGCCCTTGATGGCCTGGGTCACCTCGAGGATCGCCCGCGTGACGTTGATGCCCCGCGGGCAGGCCTCCACGCAGTTGAAGACGGTGCGGCAGCGCCAGACGCCGTCCGCATCCGCCATCAGCTCCAGCCGTTCCTCGTGGGCCTGGTCCCGGGTGTCGAAGATGAACCGATGGGCATTCACGATGGCCGCCGGGCCAACGTAGTCCGCGTTCGTCCAGAAGACCGGGCAGCCCGTGGTGCAGGCGCCGCAGGTGATGCAGCGGGAGGTGTCCTCGTAGAGGGTTCGGTCCGCCTGCGACTGGCGTCGCTCCTTCCCGTCGGCCGGGATCTCGTCGTTGACGAGGTACGGCATGGCCGCCCGGTACTTCTCCCAGAACGGCTCCTGGTCGACGAGCAGGTCCTTGATGACCGAGAGCCCGCGCAGCGCCTCGACCGTGATCTTCCGGCCCGCGTCCTTGACGAGATACTCGCAGGCGAGGCGGTTGCGTCCGTTGATGAGCATGGCGTCCGAGCCGCACACGCCGTGGCCGCAGGAGCGCCGGAAGGTGAGGGTCCCGTCCTGGTACCACTTCACCTTCTGGAGCAGGTCCAGGACGCGCTCGGTCGGCTCCGCGTCGACGTGGTACTCCTCCCAGTGCGGTTCCGCGTCGAGCTCGGGATTGAAGCGGCGGATGCGCAGCTGAACGTCCATTGGCCTAGTAGACCCGCGGCTTCGGCTGGAACTTGGTGACCGTCACCGGCTTGTAGCCGAGCCGCGGCGTGCCGCCGTCGGGGTTGCGCCACGCAAGCGAATGCCTCAGCCAGTTCACGTCGTCGCGCTCCGGATGGTCCTCCCGCGCGTGGGCGCCGCGGCTCTCCGTCCTCGCCAGGGCGGAGGCGACGGTCGCCTCGGCGATGTCGAGCAGGTACCCCAGCTCCAGTGCGTCGACGAGGTCGGTGTTGTAGCGGCATCCCTTGTCCTGGACGTGGAGACGCTGCGCGCGGCGGCGCAGCTCGATCACCGCATCGCGTGCCTCCGTGAGCAGCTCCTGCGTCCGGAAGACGCCGCACTTGTCGAACATCACCGCCTGGAGCGCCTCGCGGATCACCGCCGGTCGCTCCCCGTCCGTGGAGTTCATGAGGGTCGTCACCTCGTCGCCGACCCGGGCCTCCGCCGCGGGATCGGGCTCGACCGCCGGCGCCGTGCGCAGGAAGCGGGCCATGGCGATCCCGGCGCGCCGACCGAAGACGAGGAGATCCAGCAGGGAGTTCGTGCCGAGGCGGTTGCCGCCGTGGACGCTGACGCAGGCGCACTCCCCCGCTGCGTAGAAGCCGGGCACCACCGCCTGCGTCCGGTCCTCCGAGAGCCCACCGAGCACGCGGGCGTCCACGTCGGTGGGGATTCCGCCCATCGCGTAGTGCGCGGTGGGCTGGATCGGCACCAGGTCGTGCAGCGGGTCCAGGCCGAAGTAGGTCTTGATGAAGCCGGTCATGTCCGGAAGCTTCTTGTTGAGGACCTCGTCGCCCAGGTGGCGCACGTCGAGGTGGACGTAGTCCTTGCCGCCGATCCCGCGGCCCTCCGCGATCTCCAGGTAGATGGAGCGGCTCACCACGTCCCGGCTGGCGAGGTCCTTCATCGTCGGCGCGTAGCGCTCCATGAAGCGCTCGCCCTTGTCGTTGAGGAGGATCCCGCCCTCGCCGCGCATCGCCTCCGAGAGGAGGAAGCCCAGCCGATACATCCCCGTGGGGTGGAACTGGTAGAACTCCAGGTCCTCGAGGGGGAGGCCCCGCCGGTAGGCGATCGCCATCCCGTCACCGGTCAGGGTGTGGGCGTTGGTGGTGACCTTGAAGAGCTTGCCGTAGCCGCCGGTCGCGAAGAGCACGGCGCGAGCCCGGAAGACGTGGAGCTCCGAGGTGGCGAGCTCCATGGCGACCACGCCGCCGACCGGACCCTCGGGGCCTGCCGGCATCAGCAGGTCCAGGACCTGGTACTCGTCGAAGAACGTGATCTCGTGGTGGATGCACTGCTGGTAGAGCGTGTACAGGATCGCGTGGCCGGTCCGGTCGGCGGCGAAGCAGCTGCGCCGCACCGGCGCCTCACCGTAGTTGCGGGTGTGCCCGCCGAAGCGCCGCTGGTCGATCAGGCCCTCGGGCGTGCGGTCGAACGGCATCCCCAGGTGCTCGAGGTTGATGATCGTCTCGATGGCGTCGCGGCACATCACCTCGGCAGCGTCCTGGTCGACCAGGTAGTCCCCGCCCTTCACGGTGTCGAACCAGTGCCACTCCCAGTGGTCCTCCTCCGTGTTGCCCAGGGCCGCGCAGACCCCGCCCTGCGCGGCGCCGGTGTGGGACCGCGAGGGATAGAGCTTGCTGATGACCGCGACCTTCGCCGAAGGCCCCAGGTCGCGCTTGAGCTCGAGCGCCGCGTACAGGCCGGCCCCGCCGGCGCCGATCACGACGGCGTCGAGCTCGTGGACGTTGAGACCTGCGGGCGGTGAGTACCGCTGTGGCTGCGCCATCGGGCTAGAAGAGGCTCAGGCCGGCGGGGGCCGTGTCGGGGTTGAAGGCGACGATCACGAAGATGCCCAGCAGGAGCCAGACGAGGGTGAAGGCGCCCAGCGCGATCATCAGGAAGCGGCGGAAGCCACCCCTGCGCACGAAATCGCCGATCACGATCCGCGCCCCGTTCACGCCGTGGACCAGCGCCAGGAGCAGGAGGAGAAGGTCGTAGATTCGCCAGAACGGGGAGCCCCAGCGGTGCGTGACGAAGGCGAAGTTCACCGCCTCGCCGTTGACCTCGGTGAGGATGTGCATGATGAACATGTGGCCCAGGGCCAGCACGACCAGCAGCAGGCCGCTGATCCGCATGAAGTACCACATGAACCGCTCGAAGCCGGCGTTTTCCGGTCGCGTCTTCGCCGCCTGCGACGGGTTGGTGCCCGAGAGGTAGATCGTCCGCTCGCGGCTCATGCGTGGCCCCACGGCATGTAGGGCGTGATCATGATCAGGCCCAGGGGGATCATGGCCACCACCGTCGAGCTGATCACCGCGTAGGTCAGCGCCCGGTAGTAGATCGTCAGCCGCGGCCAGAAGTCCATGGCGATCACGCGCACCCCGTTGAACGAGTGGTAGACGAGCGCCGCCATGAGCAGCACCTCGAACAGGCGCATCGGCAGGTTGTCATAGAGGGTCTGCGTCCAGTTGTAGACGCTCGGCCCGAACGAGATCGTGGCCGTCTCCACGATGTGGAGGAACAGGAAGATAAGGACGCCGATCCCCGACAAGCGGTGACCGAACCAGGCCAGCTGTGACCACGAGACGCGATAGCGCAACCCGATCATTCGGCCTCGATCATCCCCTTTCGACTCCGGTCTCCGCCCCGCACGACGCCAGAGGCGACAGCGCGGCGGGCGTCACTGACGACAATGGGCGGGTCGATTCTAGCGCGCCGCGACGGCTCTACGCCCCCCGGACGCGCTCGGCCACCGCCTGGCCGAACTCCCGGGTGCCGGCGCTCCCGCCCAGGTCGTAGGTCACCGTGCGCCCCTCCGCGATGACGGCGCGCACCGAGGACTCGACGGCATCGGCCGCTGCAATCTCGCCCAGGTGACGCAGCATGAGGGCACCCGAGAGGATCAGCGCCGTCGGGTTCGCCTTGTTCTGGCCCGCGTACTTGGGCGCGGAGCCGTGGACCGGCTCGAAGACGGCCGCCCGCTCGCCGATGTTGGCGCCCGGCGCGACGCCCAGTCCCCCGACCAGCCCGGCGCACAGGTCGCTGATGATGTCCCCGTAGAGGTTCGGCAGCACCAGGACGTCGTACAGCTCCGGCTTCTGGACGAGCTGCATGCACATGTTGTCGACGATCCGGTCCTCGAAGGCGATGCGCCCCTCGTACTCCGCGGCGACCTGCTGGCAGCTCTCCAGGAAGAGCCCGTCGGAGAGCTTCATGATGTTCGCCTTGTGCACGGCCGTGACCTTCGAGCGGCCATTGCGCACCGCGTACTCGAAGGCGTAGCGCGCGATCCGCTGGCTGGCGGCCCTGGTGATGATCTTGATGCTCTCCGCGGCATCCGGCCCGACCCGGTGCTCGATCCCCGCGTAGAGGTCCTCCGTGTTCTCCCTGACGATGATCAGGTCCACGTTCTCGTAGCGCGTCTTGACGCCGGCCATGCTGCGGGCCGGACGGACGTTGGCGTAGAGCTCCAGCGCCTGCCGCAGCCCCACGTTGACGCTCCGGAACCCGGAGCCGACGGGGGTGGTGATGGGACCCTTGATCGCCACGCCGGTGCGCCGGATGCTCTCGATCACGCGTTCCGGAAGCGGCGTCCCCTCGGCGGCAATCGTGGCCTCCCCGGCCTGCTGGACGTCCCACTCGAAGCCGATGCCGGTCGCCTCCAGGACGACGCGGGTCGCATCGGCGAGCTCCGGCCCGATCCCGTCACCGGGGATCAGCGTGACGGCGTAACTCACGATGGGTGTGGTCCTTTCCGATGTCGAGCCGATCAAAGCGTCGGCGCAGCGGCGGCAGTGTACGGCCCCGCCCTCCGCCTGCGCTCCCCCGCTGCGAAGTCTTCAAGTCTTCTGAAGACCTGGCCGCCCGGCCGCGGGCCGCCGGGTGGCGAGGGCAGGCGGCGGCCGGCCCGGTACAATCGACCCGTTCCCCGCCCGCGGCTGCTGCCCCTCTCCCGTGCGCGCGCGCCGCCCGGCGGACAGGTCATGAGCAGACAGGAGAGCGCATGAAGCTCCAGGAGTACCGGTCGAAGGAGATCCTCGACCACCACGGTGTACCGCTCCTCGTCGGCGCGACGGCGACGACACCGGCCGAGGCACGGGCCGCGGCCGAACGGATCGGCGGCCCGGTCGTGGTCAAGGCCCAGGTGCTGGTGGGCGGACGCGGCAAGGCGGGTGGCGTGAAGCTCGCCGCGACGCCCGAAGAGGCGGAGGCGCGGGCCTCCGAGATCCTCGGGATGCAGATCAAGGGGATCACCGTCCGGACCGTGCTCGTGGCGCCGGCCGCCGACATCGCGCAGGAGTACTACCTGGGCCTAATCCTGGACCGTGGCGCCAAGGCCATCACCATCATCGCGAGCGCCGAGGGCGGCGTCGAGATCGAGGAGACGGCGCGAACCAAGCCGGATGCCATCCTCCGCCTGCCGTTGCACCCGCTCATCGGCCTGCAGGAGCACGACGTCCGCCGCGCCTCGTTCTTCCTGGGCATCCCGGCACCGCTGCGCCGGGACTTCCGGGCCGTCATGCGCGGCCTGTACGACGCCTTCGTGGGGGCCGATGCCGACCTCGCGGAGATCAACCCGCTGGTCGTGACGACCGACAACCGGCTCCTCGCGCTCGACGCCAAGATCGTGCTCGACGACTCCGCGCTCCCCCGTCATCCCGACCTGGAGGCGATGCGCGACCTCAACGAGGAGGAGCCGTCGGAGATCGCCGCGCGCGAGGCGGGGATCAACTTCATCAAGCTCGACGGCAACATCGGCTGCATGGTGAACGGCGCGGGCCTGGCCATGACCACCATGGACCTCGTCAAGCTCGCCGGCGGAGACCCGGCCAACTTCCTCGACATCGGTGGCGGGGCGAAGGCGGACAAGGTCGCGGCCGCCTTCCGCATCATCCTCGACGACCCGAACGTCAGGGCCATCCTCATCAACATCTTCGGCGGCATCACCCGTGGTGACGAGGTCGCCCGCGGGATCGTGGAGGCGCGACGCGCGCTGACCCGCGAGGTGCCCATGGTGGTGCGCATCGTCGGCACCAACGCGGCCGAGGCCGCGCCGATCCTCGCCGAAGCGAAGCTCATCACCGCCGACTCGCTGGACGACGCGGCGGCCAAGGCAGTGGCCGCGGCATCAGCGGCGGGAGGTGCAGCGTGAGCATCCTGGTCAACCGCGAGACCCGTCTCGTCGTGCAGGGCATCACCGGGCGGGAGGGCGAGTTCCACTCCGGCGCGATGCTCGACTTCGGCACGAACATCGTTGCGGGCGTGACGCCGGGGAAGGGCGGGCAGGCCGCCCTGGACGGACGGGTGCCGGTCTTCGACACCGTCGCGGATGCGGTCCGTGAGACCGGCGCCAACACCAGCTGCATCTTCGTCCCCGCGGGGGCTGCGCCGGATGCCATCCTGGAGGCCGCGGACGCCGGGATCGGCCTCGTCGTCTGCATCACCGAGAACATCCCGGCGCTCGACATGCTGCGCGTCTACCACGTCCTGCACCCCAAGGGCACGCGCCTCATCGGGCCCAACTGCCCCGGGCTGACGAGCGTGGGCGAGCGGGCAAAGGTCGGGATCATTCCCAACGACATCCACCGCCCCGGTTCCGTGGGGCTGGTGAGCCGCTCCGGCACCCTCACCTACGAGGTGGTGCAGGCCATGACCGATGCCGGCATGGGGCAGTCGACCTGCGTCGGCATCGGGGGCGATCCGATCATCGGGACCAACTTCACCGCGGTTCTCGAGGCGTTCAACGCCGACCCGGAGACGGAGGCGATCGTGATGATCGGCGAGATCGGCGGCGAGGAGGAGGAGAAGGCGGCGGCCTTCGTGCAGCGCGAGGTGCGCAAGCCGATGGCGGCCTTCATCGCGGGACGCACGGCCCCGCCCGGGCGACGGATGGGCCACGCGGGCGCCATCATCTCCGGCGGCTCGGGGACCGCGGAGTCGAAGCGGCGGGCGCTCGAGGCGGCGGGGATCGCGGTGGCGGATTCACCCTCGCACATCCCGCAGCTGCTGCGGGCGGCCGGCGTCCGGGGCTAGGAGCCCCGCTCGCCCTCCTGCGCGTCCCACTCCTCGCGGAGAATCGCCATCAGCACGCTGTCCTCCAGGCCTCGAGGGCCGCGCCAGGACTGGCGCATCAGGCCCTCGTGCCGGAATCCGAGGCGCTCGTAGGAGCGGATGGCGCGCTCGTTCCTGGCGTAAGCCACCAGCCACACGCGATTGAGGCCAAGGTTGCGAAACGCGAATCGCAGCAGCACGCGCTGCGCGTCGGTGCCCCATCCAGAACCGATGTGCTCGCGGTCCATCCAGATCGCCAGCTCGGCGCTGCCGAAGAACGGGTTCACGTCCTTCAGCCAGCAGGTACCGACGAAGCGGTCTTCACCGAGCTCGCTGATCGCGAAGAAGGCCCCTTCCCGCCTGCGCGACTCCTCGTTGACGTGGCGCAGCCATTCGGTCGCCTGCTCCAGGCTCATGGGCACCGCGTATCCGGCCCAGCCGCCCACCTCGCTGTCGTTGATACCGGCCACGTAGGCCGGCAGGTCGCGCGTCTCCAGCGGACGCAGCCATACCCGCTCACCGCGCAGGAGCGGTCGCTCCGGGACCGGTACGCCGGCGCTCTCATCGGTCATTCGTGCTCTCCATGACGCTCGAGGAGCTCCCAGAGGACGCCGTTCAGCGTGCGGGGGTGGATGAAGGCCACCCGGCCATCCGCCCCTGGACGCGGAGCGGCGTCGATGAGCTCCGCCTCCGCGGCCGCCAGGGCGGCGAGGTCACGGGGCAGGTCGGCGCTTCGCAGGCAGACGTGGTGGAGCCCTTCTCCGTGCGCGGCGAGGAAGCGTGCCACCCCGCTCTCCGCGTCGAGCGGCTCGATCAGCTCGATCCGCGCGGCGGGCTCGGGCCCGCTGGAGAGGAAGACGAGCCGGACCCGCTGGGCCGGCATCGCGAGCGGCGGGGCCACGGCCTCCATCCCGAACAGCTCCCGGTAGCGCGGGAGGGCAGCCTCCAGCGAGTGCACGACGATCGCGACGTGGTCGACCGGACCGATGGCGGGGCGATCAGCGGGCCGGCCGCTCATCCGCGGTACTCCCCCCACAGCTCACGGAGCGTCCCCGCGATCTCTCCGAGGGTGACGCTCGCCTCGACGCAGGACCGGATGCGCGGCAGCAGGTTCTCCGTGCCGGCGGCCGCCTGCCGGAGCGCGGCGAGGGCGCTCGTGGCGGCCGCCGCATCCCTGCTGGCGCGCAGGGCACGGGTGCGCTCGACCTGCCGACGCTCCGCCTCGAGGTCGATCCGCTGTGGCGCGGGATGCTGCGCCTCCCCCTCCTCGAAGGCGTTCACCCCCACGACGATCTGCTCGCGCCGCTCCACGGCCCGCTGGAACTCGTAGGCCGCGTCGGCGATCCGGTCCTGCTGGTACCCCGCCGCCAGGGCGGGCAGCGTCCCGCCGAGCTCCTCGATCGCCGCCAGCTCCACGTCGATCCGCTCCTCGAGGGCGTCGGTGAGCGCCTCGAGATACGGGGCGCCGCCCAGCGGATCCACGGGTGCCGCCATCCCGGACTCGTAAGCCAACACTTGTTGAGTTCTCAGGGCGAGCCGGGCCGTCTCCGGCGTCGGGAGGCCCAGCGCCTCGTCGAAGGCATTCGTGTGCAGGCTCTGGGCCCCGCCCAGGACGGCGGCGAGCGCCTGGACCGTCGTCCGCACGACGTTGACGTCGGGCTGCTGGGCGGTGAGCGTGGATCCTCCCGTCTGCACGTGGAAGCGCATCGCCATGCTCCTCGGCTCGCGCGCGCCGTAGCGGTCGCGCGCGATGCGCGCCCAGACCCGCCGGGCGACCCGGAACTTGGCGACCTCCTCGAGCAGGTCGTTGTGGGCGGCGAAGAAGAAGGAGAGCCGGGGGGCGAAGTCGTCGAAGGCGAGCCCCGCCGACAGGGCGGCATCGGCGTAGGCGATCGCGTCCGCGATCGTGAAGGCGACCTCCTGGGCCGCCGTCGCGCCGGCCTCCCGCATGTGGTAGCCGCTGATGCTGATCGTGTTGAACGACGGCAGCTCGGCGCGGCAGTAGGAGAACGTGTCGGTCACCAGCCGCATCGACGGCTCGGGCGGGAAGATGTAGGTCCCGCGCGCGATGTACTCCTTGAGGATGTCGTTCTGGATCGTCCCGCGCAGGCGCCGCGGGTCCACCCCCTGCCGCCGGCCGACCGCCTCGTAGAGCGCGAGCAGGATCGCCGCGGTGGCATTGATCGTCATGGACGTGCTCACGTCGTCGAGACCGATGCCGTCGAAGAGCAGCTCCATGTCGGCGATCGAGTCGATGGGCACCCCGACGCGGCCCACCTCGCCGGCCGCCAGCGGATCGTCGCTGTCGTAGCCGATCTGGGTCGGCAGGTCGAAGGCGACCGAGAGCCCCGTCTGGCCGGACGCCAGCAGGTAGCGGAACCGTGCGTTCGTCTCCTCCGCGGAGCCGAAGCCGGCGTACTGGCGCATCGTCCACGGCCGGCCTCGATAGCCGGTGACGCGGATCCCCCGCGTGAAGGGGAAGGCGCCCGGCTCGCCGAGCGACTCGGGGGCGCCCCCCTCGGGGACGTAGACGTCCGCGACGTCGATCCCGGAGGTGGTCCGGTCGTGGTGCGGGGCTGGCGGCGCTTCCGGCGCGCGAGGGTCCTGGCGGTCCGACGTCACGGGCGCGATTGTACCGAGGGGCCGGCGATGGCAGACTCTGCGGAGCGCCACTCACCTCGCAATCCGTTCTGAAAGGATCGTGATGCCTGCCGCCGCGTTCGGCGTCCTCGCCGTCTTCACTGCCGCCGCCATCGCCGCAGGGCTCATCGCCTGGTGGCTGCTCGGCTCCCGCCTGCCGCTCGGTCCCCTGCTGCCGATCGTCGCGGCGTTCCTGGCGCTCTACGTCTCCGGGCACCGTCTGCAGATCGAGCTGGGTCCGAGCACCCAGCTCTTCGGGTTCCAGGTCTCGCTCCTCTTCGACCTCGTCCTGGCCCTCGCCGTGGCCCTCGCCGTGGCCGCGATCGGACGCCTCGGAACGGGACCCCGCATCTAGCGACCCGGTCCCGGCGCTCTCCGCGCAGCGATGCGCCGCGCAGGGCGGTGGGCGGTCAGACGAGGCGAACCAGCAGCTGGCCGGTGGCGACCGCCTGGCCGGCCTCCACCGCGATGGCCTGGACGCGCCCGGCCCGGGGGGCCCGCACCTCGTTCTGCATCTTCATGGCCTCCAGCGTGAGGAGCGGGTCGTTCTCCTCGACCTCGCTCCCCTCTTCGACCTCGATCGCCACCACGAGCCCGGGCAGCGTGGCCTTGACCTCTGTCGGCCCGCCCTGGCCGCGGGCCGCCACGACCGCCGCGGCCAGGATCTGCTCGCGCCGGGTGCGGACCGCAACGGGGATGCGCCGGCCCCGCAGCGTGACGTACCACTCGCTGCCGGACCCCTCCACGACGACGGTCAGGGACGTGGACCCGTTCGTCAGGTGCCCCACCCCCCTGGCCGGATCGGTCCATGTCAGCCGCCATCCGGCGGCCGGCTCGACCGGCTCCCCGGCGATCCGGATCCCGTAGTCGCTCATTCCCCGATCGCCTCGCGCCGGGCGAGCCGCGCCCAGGCCGACTCCGCCGCTGGTGACGCCGCGATGCGCCTCCCGCCGCCCGGGGTGCCGCTCCGCCTGCGCCCCTCCGCGGCGGCGAAGGCGGCGAGGGCGGCATCGCTCTCCGGCAGCGGCGGCCCGTCGCCCCAGTGCTCCGCGATGAGGCCGGTGTCGTAGTCACCGGAGGCGAAGGACGGCTGGTCGACCAGCCAGCGGTGGAACCCGAGGTCGCTCTGCAGGCCGCCGACCGCCGTCTCGTCCAGGACCCGCCGCAGGCGGGCGACCGCGGCCGGCCGGTCGCTGGCGTGGACCATGATCTTCGCAAGCAGCGGGTCGTACTCCGGCGTGAGGTGCAGGCCGGGCTTCACCGCGGCGTCCACGCGGACCCCCGGTCCCTGGGGCAGGCGCCAGGCGCCCACCGTCCCACCCACCGGGCGGAAGCCGGCATACGGGTCCTCCGCATAGAGGCGAACCTCGATGGCGTGGCCGCGCGGCGAGACGTCGAGCACCTCCGGCGGCAGGGTCTCGCCCGCGGCGATCCGGATCTGCCAGGCGACGATATCGATGCCGGTCGCGAGCTCGGTGACCCCATGCTCCACCTGGAGCCGGGTGTTCATCTCCAGGAAGTAGTGGTTTCCCTCCATGTCGAGCAGGAACTCGACCGTCGCCGCGTTGGAGAAGTCGACGGTGCCCGCAACACGGCGCGCGCTCTCGAAGAGGGCCGATCGAATGGCCGGCGTGACTGCCGGCGAGGGAGTCTCCTCGACCAGCTTCTGGTGCCGCCGCTGCACCGAGCAGTCCCGCTCTCCCAGGCAGGCGAGGTTCCCGTGGCGGTCCCCGAGCAGCTGGACCTCCACGTGGCGGGCCGGCGACACCAGCCGCTCCACGTACACGGTCCCGTCGCCGAAGGCGGCCTGCGCCTCCCGCTGGGCGGATGGCAGAACCTCGGCGAGATCCTCCTGCCGGTCGACCCGCCGCATCCCCCGTCCCCCGCCCCCGGCCGCCGCCTTCACCATGGCCGGAAAGCCCACCGAAGCGAGGTCCGCCGGGTGCTCGCCGTCGAGTGCGACGGTCAGGCCCGGCACGATGGGGACATCCACCACCGCCGCCGCCCGACGCGCCGCCAGCTTGTTGCCGAGGGCCTCCTGGGCCTCGGGAGCGGGACCGATCCAGGTGAGGCCGGCCGCGATCACGGCCCGGGCGAAGGCCGCGTTCTCGGAGAGGAACCCGTAGCCGGGATGGACCGCCTCGGCTCCGCTGGCCCGCGCGGCCTCTACCAGCGCGCCGATGTTCAGGTACGACTCAGAGGCTCTCCTCGGTCCGATCTCGACCGCGACATCCGCCATCTGCGTGTGCATGGCGTCCGCGTCCACGTCGGAATGGACGGCGACGCTCTCGATTCCCAGCTCGCGGCAGGCCCGGATGATCCGGATGGCGATCTCGCCCCGGTTGGCGACGAGGATGCGGCGGAATGGCGGCGCCATCGATCTAGTCGCGACCCGGGCAGGTGTCTTTGCGCACGGACAGCAGGGCGATCACAGCGGGATGTTGCCGTGCTTCCTGGGCGGAAGCGACTGTCGCTTGCCTTCCAGCATGGCCAGGCCGCTCGCGAGGCGACCGCGTGTCTCGGAGGGCAGGATCACCTCGTCGACATAGCCGCGCGCCGCGGCGATGTACGGGTTGGCGAACCGCTCCTCGTACTCGGCAACGAGGCGCTCGCGCTCCGCAGCCGAATCGTCGGCGGCCTCGATCCGGTCGTGGAAGATGATGTTCACCGCCCCCTCCACGCCCATCACCGCGATCTCGGCCGTCGGCCAGGCGAAGTTCAGGTCGCCGCGCACGTGCTTGCTGCTCATGACGTCGTAGGCGCCCCCGTATGCCTTGCGCGTGATGACCGTCAGCTTGGGGACGGTCGCCTCGCAGTAGGCGTAGAGGAGCTTCGCGCCGTGGCGGATGATCCCGCGATGCTCCTGGTCGACACCCGGGAGGAAGCCGGGGACATCGACCAGGGTGACGAGCGGGACATTGAAGGCGTCGCAGGTCCGGACGAAGCGCGCCGCCTTGTCGGATGCGTCGATGTCCAGGACGCCTGCCAGCACCTCCGGCTGCTGCGCCACGATGCCGACGCTGCGCCCCTCGATCCGCGCGAAGCCGCAGATGATGTTCCGCGCGAACTCCGCATGCACCTCGAGGAACGAGCCCGCGTCGACGATCCCGCCGACGACCGTGTGCATGTCGTACGAACGCTGCGGCGAGTCCGGGATGAGGGTGTCCAGCGTCTCGCCGTCGACTGCCGGCGCCGACCACTCCCCCATCCTGGGCGGGGCATCGACGTTGTTCTGCGGCAGGTAGCCGATCAGGTGACGGGCGACCTCGATCGCCTGGGGCTCGCCGGAGGCCAGGAAGTGCGCCACGCCGCTCGTCTCGTTGTGGATCCGCGCGCCGCCCAGCCCCTCGAAGTCGATCTCCTCGTGGGTCACGGTGCGGACGACGTTCGGCCCGGTCACGAACATGTAGCTGCTGCCGTCGACCATCACGGTGAAGTCGGTGATGGCCGGCGAGTAGACGGCACCCCCGGCGCATGGTCCCAGGACGAGGGAGATCTGCGGGACCACCCCGCTGGCCAGCGTGTTGCGCAGGAAGATGTCGGCGTAGCCGCCAAGGCTCACCACGCCCTCCTGGATGCGGGCACCGCCCGAGTCGGAGAGACCGATGATCGGGGCTCCCGCCTCCATGGCCAGGTCCATCACCTTGCAGATCTTCTCCGCATGCGCCTCGGAGAGGGAACCGCCGAAGACGGTGAAGTCCTGCGCGTAGACGAAGACGAGGCGACCGTCGATCCGGCCGTGGCCGGTCACCACGCCGTCGCCCAGGTAGCGGCGCGAGTCGAGCCCGAAATCCGTGGCGCGGTGCGTGACCAGCGCGTCGAGCTCGGAGAAGGTGCCCTCGTCGAGGAGAAGCTCGAGCCGCTCGCGCGCCGTGAGCTTGCCGCGCGCGTGCTGCTGCGCGATCCGCTCCTGTCCTCCGCCCAGGAGCGCCTGGGCACGCAGCTCCGCGAGACGCGCGAGCTTGTCGGCTGTCGACACGGGACTCCTCCGACGTGGTGGTGGGCCCAGCAGGGATCGAACCTGCGACCAGCCGGTTATGAGCCGGATGCTCTGACCACTGAGCTATGGGCCCGTCGCTGCTGGTGGACAAGTCCGAGTATAGGCGGTCGTCTTTGCACAAAGACGCTGCGCGCGGGCCAGCTTGTGGATAACTTCCGTGGACCCGCGCATCGCCGCGCGCGTATCATCGGCCGCACCGCAGCCGCGGCCTTCCCCGCCAGACTCGAGCCACACGTAGGTGTTGCGTTGACCAAGGTCATTGCCATTGCAAATCAGAAGGGTGGCGTCGGCAAGACGACGACCTCCATCAACCTCGGCGGCGCGCTGGCCGAGCTCGGCTACCGGGTGCTGTGCGTGGACATGGATCCACAGGCGAACCTGACGGTGGGGCTGGGCATCTCGCTCTCCGATGTTCGACAGTCGATGGCGAATGTCCTGTCGGACAGTCGCGTCCCGCTCGAGGAGGTTGTCCGGCCGACGGAGATGGCCGGGCTCGCGGCTGCACCGTCCACGCTGGAGCTCGCCTCGACGGAGGTCGAGCTCTTTACCGCCATCGGCCGGGAGATGGTCCTCCGCGATGCCCTGGCCGGGTGGGCGGAATCGACGTTCGACGTCATCATCATCGACTGCCCGCCCACCCTGGGGCTTCTCACCATCAACGCCCTGGTGGCGAGCAACCGCGTGATCATCCCGGTCCAGACCCAGTACTACGCAATCAAGGGTCTGACCGCGCTCATCAAGGTGATCAACACCATCAAGCTCAAGCTCAACCACGACCTGGAGATCCTGGGACTGCTGGCCACGTTCTTCGACGCACGGACGGTGCTCGCCCGGGAGATGCTGGAGAACCTGCGGGAGCTCGGAGACCACCGCGTCTTCAACACGATGATCAAGAACACGGTGAAGCTCGGCGAGGCACCGTTGACCGGCAAGCCGGTGACCGAGTACGCCACCAACTCCACAGCGGCGCGTGCCTTCCGCGACCTGGCTCGGGAGGTTGTCGAACTTGGCTAGCAAGCGTCCCGCGTTTCGGGAGAACATCCACCGGCTCTTCGACGAGGCAGCCGCCATGGACCTGGGTCCGGGGGTCGTCTCGCTCATTGAATCGCGCGCGACCCACGCGCAGATCCGCGAGATCCCCGTTGACCGGATCCTCCCCAATCCGGCGCAGCCGCGCCTCTCGTACGAGGAGGAATCCCTCATCGAGCTGGCCAACAGCATCCGGGAGCATGGCGTCCTGCAGCCGATCCTGGTCCGGCCCGTCGGGAGCCAGTTCGAGCTGATCGCCGGCGAGCGGCGATGGCGCGCCTCCCGGCTCGCGGAGCGCCAGACCATCCCCGCCATCGTCGTGGAGTTCGACGAGCAGACGGCGCTCGAGGTGTCGATCATCGAGAACCTCCAGCGGGAGGATGTCTCGCCCCTCGAAGAGGCGGCGATGTACCGCAAGATGACTGACCTTGGATATTCCGTCCGCCAGCTGGCCCAGAAGATCGGCAAGGACAAGGGGTACGTGGAGAACCGCCTGCGCCTGGCCGATGCTCCGCCCGAGGTTCGCGAGCTGGTGTCCGTGCGCAAAGACACCATCAGCCACGCCTACGAGCTGATGCGGGTGACCGACGACCGCCTGCGCCGCCGGCTTGCGAAACGCGTCGCAGCCGGCGACCTGACGCTCGCCAGGCTGCGGGCCATCACCGGCGGCGAGGCTGCCGAAGGCGAGACCGCGGCACCGACACGGCGGCGGGGACGCACGACCGCCGGCGCGGTGGTCGCGGCGCGGCAGACGGACGACGCACTCATGGACACCAAGGGGAGGCTGACCGGTGCCGTCGACGAGCTGGTGGAGCTGATGCGGCACCCCGATGTGCTGGAGCAGATCCCCGAGGTGAACCGGGCGAACCTGGCGAAATACCTGACGATCACACGCCTCAAGCTGGAGAACGCCATCGCCATTCTCCGCTCGGGTACAGGGGACTAGCCCGCGACGCCAGGATCACGGCCCGCGCCCCGGCCGGGGCGCGGATCCTACGGGGTGTAGGACATCACCTCGCGCTGGGCCACCAGGAAGTCGATGAGGTGCTGGCGGGCTCCCGGATCGATCCGCCGCAGTCCCGCGATGGCCTTCGGCAGCTCGAATATGGGGGCGGCCAGGCGTCCGGCCGTGTCGATCCCGATCACGTGGTCCGCGCCGCCGCCCACCAGGAAGACCCGCTGGAACCCCCGCTCGTCCAGCCCTGCGACGCCGCAGAAGGCGGCGATCGCCGTGCCGACGCCCATCCGCTTCGCGAAGTCGACGAAGAGATCCGCGGCCCAGCGGTCGATCTGGTCGTCCTCCTGGGCCGCGACCATCTCGCGGTACGGCTGCTCCTCGATGGTGGCGCTGCTCATGGCCCGATGATAGCCGAGCCGCACCGGACCGCGATCGCGCCTCTGCGCCGTGCGGGCCGGGGCCGCGGATGGCCCCGATCCCCTGCTATCCTCGCGCCGTGATCAACCGTGCTGCCGACCCGCGAACGGGGGACAGGATCGCCTTCGAGCTGCTCCTCAGCGGCCCTGGCGGCGGCGCGCCGAAGATCATCGGTCGTGCCGTCTTCGACGATGGCCGCACATCGGTCCAGGCGGAGGATCGCGTGGCCGTCTCCGTGCGCGAGCTTCTCGAGCGCCCGTTCGTGGACCGCGTGCAGGCCGACGAGCGCCCGCGGGGATACCGTCGCAGCGCCCGTGGCCAGGTCGACTTCCTGGTACCGGGCATGGCCGAGCATTTCATCGCCCGCCTGCGCGGTCTGTGGCTGAGTTATCCCGACGGGACGGTCGTCACCGCCCGAGAGGAGACCCCGGACCGGCCGGAGACCGTGTCGGAGCCGGCCGAGCCGGCGTCCTCAGTCTCCGAACCCTCCATCCGGCGCGGAACCCTGGAGGCCAGCAGCGAGACCGCCGGCGGGCCGCCGCTGGTCCGCGGTCATGCCCCGCTGCCCGGTACGGGGGCAGAGGGCCCCATGCCGATGCATCGGACCGACTGCGGCTGGATCGTCTGAATCTCGCGTAGATTTACGCTGATTTAGGTGATTCCGGGCCGACGGCCGGTGGGGGCACCCGCGGGGGCGGGGTGGTCGGGTAGAATCGCCGGGATGTCCAAGCGCTTCTTCATCGTTCCCGCCGGGATCCTCGCGGTTGCGGCCGCGTACTGGTTCCTGAGCTACGACTGGGCCGGCACGGTGATGCTCGCGATCTTCGGGATCGCCATGGGGCTGTACGGATCGATCCTCCTGCCCTCGGCGAATGACGTCGGGCCCACGGCCCCCGTCGACCCGGACTGGGAGCCGACACCGCGCGACTAGCGCCACCGGCGTGAACCGCGCCGTCGCCGCCACGAATGCCCTGGGCACGTAGATGCCGGGGTCTCTGTGGCTGCCCTAGCGGTTGCCCGCTAACACAGAGCCCCGGCTCTCCAGTACTAACGGCCTAGCCCGTCTGGCGTTAGGCCATCCGGCTGCCGCACCCCCATCCGTGCTCAGCGGATGCCCGTGTCATAGGGGATCGAGACGGGTGACGGGGTGGCATCCGCGCGAACGGCCACGTCGACCGGACCGGGCGCCTGGGACAGTCCGGCCACCGCCTGGGGCACGATGCGGTAGTCACCCGGCGGAAGGCTGAGCTGGAATGCCCCATCGGTCCCGGAGATGGCCTTCGCGACCTGCGCTCCGGAGTCGTCGACGACCTCCAGGACCGCTCCCACCACCGGTCGGTCCGTGCATGCCGGCGCCGGGGATGGCCGAGTGATCGGGCAGGTGGGCCCGGCGGTGACGCGGCCCCGGACGACCTCGCGGGCCGGCCCCGCCGAGCCCGACGCGCCCGCTCCCCCGCCGTTGCAGGCGGAGAGGAGGAGGAGACCCGCAGCAGCGAGCAGGATCGCGGAGCACGTGCGCATGGAGGCAGGACGCGGCACCACGGCAAGCGGTTCCACGTCCTAGCCCGGAGGCGCTTCGAGGCGGGCCGCCTCCATGGTCGGCTCATCGAGCTCGACCAGGTTCCCGGACGGGTCTTCAACGAGAATCTGCCTGACGCCCACCCCGCTCACGATCTCGTTGCGGAAGCGCGCTCCCTGCGCTCGCAATCGCTCCACGGTCCCCGCCAGGTCGCTCACCTGCAGCTGGAACCGATTCCAGCCGCCGGGCTCGGGTACGCGGCCGTCGGGCATCGCCTGCCCGCCGCCCGGTCCGCCGCCCGGCCGGCTGAGGACGAGCCGCAAGGCGCCCGACGAGAGCATTGCGAACGATTCGTTCGGGTGCATCTCGAGCCGGAACCCGAGCAGGTCGCGGTAGAACGCGATCGCCTCGTCGACGTCGTTGACGATGTAGCGGACGCTGGCGTTCGCCATGTGCGGCACCTCCGGCTGCTGGGGCGGCTCGACGTCGTGACCGTACCGCGTTCTCGGCGATCCGTCACACCCCCGGGGATCGGCTTTCGCCGTGGGCGACCGGCGTCGCTGGCACACGGAATGCGCGGGGAGGACGCGTGCTCCGCAATTCGGTACGCCTCTTCACGGCGGGCAGCATCGAGGTGGGCGTCCACTACAGCTGGCTCGCCGTCTTCGGGCTGGTGACCTGGTCGCTGGCCACCGGCTCCTTCCCCACCGCGTACGCGGAGGTGACCGGCGGAGCGCATCTCTCCACGGCGGCGGCCTGGACCCTCGGCGCCGTTGCGTCGCTCCTTCTCTTCGCGTCGGTCCTGGTTCATGAGCTCGCCCACTCGTTCGTGGCGCAGGCCCGCGGTCTCGAGGCGAGGTCGATCACCCTCTTCCTCTTCGGCGGCGTCTCGAACCTGGGATCGGATTCCGAGAGCCCGGGCACGGAGTTCCTCGTGGCGATCGTGGGACCGCTCACCAGCCTCGTCCTGGCCGGCGTCGCCTTCGGCGGCGCGATCATCGTGGCCAATCCCTACTCGCGCCTGGTCTTCGGCTATCTCGCGGTCGTGAACGCCCTCGTGGCCGCCTTCAACATCATCCCCGGCTTCCCGCTCGACGGCGGCCGGGTCCTGCGCTCGGTCGTCTGGCGAGTCACGAACAGCCTGCGGCGCGGGACCGAGATCGCCGCAGGGGTGGGCCAGGTCATTGGCTTCGGCCTGATCGCCTGGGGACTCGTCACCCTCTTCTTCTCCCCCGCCGACCTCTTCAGTGCGCTGTGGATTGCCGCCATCGGCTGGTTCCTGCAGAACGCCGCCCGGGCCGGCCGCGACCAGACCGTGATGAGCGCACGGCTCCAGGAGATGCGGGTCCGCGACCTGGTGCGCCGCGATCCCGTGGCAGTCGATCCGGACGCGACGGCTGCAGAGGTCATCGAGGGGTATCTGCCCGGACGCAACCGTCGGGCTGTTGCGGTCTGCGCCGACGGACACCCGGTCGGGATCGTCACCGTCGGCGACGTACGCACCGTCCCGATGCGGGATCGCGCGACGACCCGCGTCACCGACGTCATGGGCGGTCGTCAGCAGCTCGTCACGCTCCGTCTGGACGACACGCTGAGCCACGCCCTCGAGCTCTTCAGCGCGGGCGATCACCAGCAGCTGCCGGTCGTGCAGGACGGGGCCCTGGTCGGCACCCTGGTGCGCGCCGACGTCATCCGGCAGCTCCAGCTGCGCGGGACCCCGGGGACAGACCGCTGAGACCGGACCGTGGCGGGTGGGCCGGCGTAGGATGTGGACACGATGGCCGATCCGACGGGGCGCCGACCGCGGCGAATCACCCGGTCCTACGGGCGCGGAAGCATCCTCGGACTCATCAGTCCGCTGGTGTCCTTCTTCATGGCCTCCCGTGGCTTCAACGGCTGGCAGCAGCGCGCGCTGCAAGAGATGGAGGACGATGCCGTCGCGATGGGGCGGCAGGGCTACCGGGTCGTCTCGTCTGAGGAACGCTCCCTTCCTCCTTTCGGGATCGCCACCTACGTGGTGACCTACGAGCTCGTCGACCCGGCCGGGTGAATGACGGCGCGGCCGCGTGCACCGGAGCGCGGGGCAGGAGGGCGGCGCCGCCGGAGCCGGCAACGTGAGCGGACGCGTGGTGGTCGTCGGATCCATCAACGTCGACCTGGTGGTTGCGGCGGATCACCTCCCTGCACCCGGTGAGACCGTCCTGGGCGGCAGCTTCGCCCGGCACTTCGGTGGCAAGGGAGCGAACCAGGCGGTCGCCGCCGCTCGTGCCGGAGCAATCGTTGCGATGGTGGGCGCCGTGGGCGACGACGACCTGGCGGAGCCGTCCCTCGACGCGCTCGCCGGCGAGGGAGTCGACATCTCGAGCGTGTCCCGCGTGGCCGCCCCCACGGGCGTGGCCATCATCGCCGTCGGCCGCGGCGGAGAGAATCAGATCGTCGTCGCGCCGGGAGCCAACGCGATGGTGACGCTCGAGGACCTGCCGGCGCTCCTCGCCACCGGGGAGGGCGGCGTCCTCGTCACCGGGTTCGAGATTCCGCCGGCCGTTGCGGCCGAGGCGCTCCACCTGGCCCGCGACGCCGGATGGATCGCCATCCTGAACCCGGCTCCGGCCATGCCGCTCGCCGACGATCTCCTGGAGCTCGGCGCCATCCTGGTGCCGAACGAGCACGAGCTGTGCGTGGCAGCCGGCCTCGAGGACGCCGCGCGCGCCCTGGAGCTCCTGGGTGGCCGCAACCGTGGGCCGGTCGTCGTCACCAGGGGCGCCGGGGGCGCCATCCTGGCCGATGGCGACGAGCACCGCTCCGTTGCCGGCTTCCCGGTCGCGGACGTCGTCGACACCACCGGCGCCGGCGACGCGTTCATCGGCGCCCTCGCCGCGTGGCTGGCAGGCGGCCGGCCGCTCATGGGCTCCGTGGTCGCCGCCAACGCGGCCGGCGCCCTCTCGGTCGCGCGCGCGGGTGCCCGCATCGCGATGCCGAGTGAGCGCGAGATTCTCGCGTTCCTCAGCGCCAGCGACCGCGGCATCGGCGCAGTATCGGCTCCCTCCTTCGAGGCCGACCCGGACAGGGATTGACAACCGGCCAGGTTTGCTGGACCATCCTCCCGGCCCATTTGTTGCGCGGCCAGCGAAAATCCTTCCGGCCGCACGCGACTGCGTCCGGGTGGTCTCGGTCCCGAGGCTCTCCTGGGAGGATCTGACGATTGGCGATACCCGATCCGGCGATTCGCGATGACGCCGCAATCCAGTCGCAGATTCGGCGACGAAACCTGAGCCGGCTCCTCACGACTCTCCACCTGGACGGGCCGCACACGAGGTCCCAGCTCGCGCGGCGTCTGCGCGTCAACCGCAGCACCATCGCCTCGCTGGCCACCGACCTCGCTGCGCGGGGGTACGTCTCCGAGCGACGCGCTCCGCAGGGCACTGCCTCGAGCCCTGGACGCCCCTCCCCCATCCTGGAGCTGCGCGCCGACTGCCCGGCCGTCGTCGCGCTCGAGCTCTCCACCGACTGGCTGCGCGCGGCGGTGGTCTCGATGGGCGGCGCGGTGATCGCTTCGACCACGGACGACCGCCAGGTCGCCCTCATGTCCCCCGCCGAGACGGCCGCGCAGCTGTACGCCCTCGCCGCGCCGCTCGTCGCCGCCGAGACGGCACACCGCACGATCCTGGCGGTGGGCGCCTCCGTGC
The DNA here is from genome assembly GCA_963773695.1 of uncultured Chloroflexia bacterium. Taxonomy (GTDB): domain Bacteria; phylum Chloroflexota; class Limnocylindria; order QHBO01; family QHBO01; genus CAVXEH01. Next base: position 165,375 of record CAVZCE010000007.1, read on the forward strand.
CCGGCGGCGTGCGCATGGACGACGGGTTCGTGACGCATGCCCCCAATATCGGCTGGCTGAGCGAGCCGTTCGGGGAGCTGCTGCGGGCGCAGTTCGACGGCATGCCTGTCGTCGTCGGAAACGACGCCGACCTGGCCGCCCTCGCGGAGCACCTGCGCGGCTCCGGCCGCGGGGCCTCGGACTTCATCTGCCTGTGGGGCGAGGGCGGCATCGGTGCGGGATTCGTCACGGGCGGCCGGCCGCTCGCCGGGGCCGCTGGCCTGGCCGGCGAGGTGGGTCACCTGACGGTGGACCCCGACGGTGCAACCTGCCACTGTGGCTCGCGGGGATGCTGGGAGGCGGTCGTCGGCGAGGAGGCGCTTCTCCGACGCTCGGGCCGCTCACCCCTGGCCGGAAGCCAGGGCCTCGACGAGCTCCTCGGCATGGTGGACGAAGGCGACGCCGCCTCGCGCGCCGCGCTCGAGGAGACCGGGAGATGGCTCGGCATCGGTATCGCGGGCCTCATCAACGTCTTCAATCCCACCCGGGTCGCCCTCGGCGGGATGTATGCCCGCATCTATCCCTACGTCCGCGATGCGCTGGAGCGCGAGGTCGCCGTCCGCGCCATGAGTGCACCGAGGCGAATGGTCAAGATCCTTCCGGTCCAGCTTGGGGCCCAGGCGCTCCTGCTCGGAGCGGCCGAACTGGCCTTCACGCCGTTCCTCGAGGATCCGACGATCCTCCAGGCCGAGGCGGAGGTGGCGCCCGCCGGGCCGGGTGTGGTCATGCCCGTCATTTCGTCGTCCATCGATGACGCACGCCGCTCGCCCGCGGCGATCGAGACAGCACTTCATCAAGGAGGTGGCGCCGGAACCTGATCAGATGCAACGGGCCTTCGCCGCAGAAGGCAGAGATGGGATGCGCCTGCGCCAGGTGGCGGGCGGCTTTCCCGCGAATGAGGAGTGGGAACTGTGCACACAAGAAAGCTCATGGCAGTGTTGGCCGTGGTCGCCCTTGCGGCGGCGGGCTGCAGCAACACCGGCAGCTCACCGAGCGCAACGACTGCGGCGAGCGAGACCGCAATGGCCTCGACCAGCGCCTCGGCCAGCGCCTCGGCGGGCGCCGAACTGACCATCGACTCGTTCACCGCCGACTACTCGGCGATGGCTCAGCTCAAGGACATGGTCTCGTCCGGCTCCGGCAAGGTCGCCGTGCTCCTGCCCGACACGACCAGCTCGGCGCGGTACACGCAGTTCGACGCGCCGAACCTCAAGTCGGCCTTCGAGGCGGCAGGCTACAGCGCGTCGGACTTCTCGATCCAGAACGCGCAGGGGAACACCGACACCCAGCTCAGCATGGCCGACGCGGCCATCACGGCGGGCGTCAAGGTCCTGATCATGGACCCCATCGACAGCACCGTCGGCAAGCAGATCCAGAGCAAGGCCGCCGCTGCAGGCGTTGCGCTGATCAGCTATGACCGCGCCACCTTCCAGGGCGACAAGACCTACTACGTCAGCTTCAACAACGTCGAGGTCGGCAAGAAGATCGGCGAAGGCTTCAAGCAGTGCGTCTCCGACTGGGGCGTCTCGAGCCCGAAGATCTACCAGCTCGACGGCGGCGAGGACACCGATCCGAACGCGATCGACTTCGCCAAGGGCTACAACTCGGTCATCTGGGGCCAGGAGAAGACCCCGCTCGATGCCGGGACCACCAACAGCGACGGCTGGACCCTGGTGAACGAGGAGATCGCTCCCGGATGGGACAACGCCAAGGGCGGCACGATCTTCAGCCAGGCGTACACCGCGCATCCTGAGATCAACGCCACCGTCGAGGCCAACGACGGCCTCGCCGGCGCCGTGATCGAGGTCCTCAAGCGGGCCGGCGTGCCGGCCAAGAAGATCCCGACCACCGGCCAGGATGCGACCACCCAGGGGATGGCCTACATCCTCCAGGACTACCAGTGCGGATCGGTCTACAAGCCGATCTACGTGGAGGCCCAGGCCGCCGTGGCCCTGGCCACCTACCTGCGGTCCGGCCAGGCGCCTCCGTCGGGGCTGCTGAACGGGACCACGACGGATCCGACCAACGCCAGCGTCACCGAGCCGGCCGTCCTGCTCACCCCGATGTGGGTCGACAAGACCAACATGGAGGACACGGTGATCAAGGATGGTGCCGTCACGGTATCCGACCTGTGTGGCCTGGTCGGCCAGTCGGTGTGTGACGCCAACGGCATCAAGTAGGAGCTCCCGGTAGCGCCCCGAGCGCTGCCCAGAACGCGGCCGTGTCGCACCTCCGGGTGCGGCACGGCCCCATAATTCCCGGAGCGGCCCGATACGATGGAGACGTGGATGCGATGAATGGCTCGGTTGGCTCGGCTCCCGACAGCACTCTCCCGTCCGGGCAGCCACCGGCCGGCCCGGCCGTTGGCGGGGTACCGCTCCTTCAGCTGCGCGGGATCAGCAAGCACTTCGGCGCGGTCCAGGCCCTCCAGGAGGTCGACCTCGACCTTCCCGCGGGCAAGGTCACCGCGCTGGTCGGCGACAACGGTGCGGGAAAGTCATCGCTCACCAAGACCATCGCCGGCATCCATGCGGCCGACAAGGGGGAGATCCGCTGGGAAGGGCACCCGGTGCACATCCGGACCCCGCGCGACGCCGCGAACCTCGGCATCCAGACCGTCTACCAGGATCTCGCCCTGGCGGACAATCTCGACATCGTCCAGAACATGTACCTCGGGCGGGAGATGGTCCGCGCCGGCTGGTTCCTCAACGAGGACGACATGGAGCGAGCGGCCGCGAAGACGCTGTCCAGCCTGCGCGTGACCACCATCCAGTCCATCCGCCAGCCGGTCGCCACGCTCTCCGGGGGGCAGCGCCAGGCGGTCGCCGTGGCGAAGGCGGTGATGTGGAACTCGAAGCTCGTCATGCTCGACGAGCCGACCGCAGCCCTGGGGGTCGCCCAGACGAAGATGGTGCTGGAGCTCATCCGCAACCTCCGCGATCACGGGCTGGCGGTGATGGTGATCTCGCACAACCTCAACGACGTGTTCGAGGTCGCCGACAGGATCGGCATCCTGCACCTCGGCCGCATGGTGATCCAGGGGGACCTTGCCGATTTCGATCGGCAGAGCGTGGTCGACTACATGACGACCGGTGCCTCCACCCGGGGCGGCCGGACCGACGAGCGGGAGGACTGATCGATGGCGGACATCGAAGGGCGAAGCGGCGCCGCGGCGGGAGCGGCCTCCTCGGACCCGGAGGAGACCCAGGACCACACCGCCGCGACCGAGATCTCGCCCGCACCGGTCGGCTCCACGCTCGGGGACTACCTCGGCAGGATGGGGGTCCGCCTCCGAGGGGGCGACGTGGGCATGCTCCCGGTGATCGGTGCGCTCGTGATCGTCACCGTCGTCTTCGCGTTCCTCAGCCCGAACTTCCTCTCGCCGCGCAACCTGGTCAACCTCTTCCTCCAGAGCGCCGTCTTCATCGTCCTCGCCATGGCCGAGGGATTCGCCCTGCTTCTCGGCGAGATCGACCTTTCGGTCGGGTACGTGGCCGCCATCGGCGGCGCGGTCACCGCGATGCTCGTCCAGCCCTCGACCGACTACTTCTGGCTCATCGCCATCGGTGCCGGGGTGGCTGCCTGCGCCGTGATCGGCTTGCTGCAGGGGGCGATCATCACGTCGCTCCGGCTGCCGTCCTTCGTGGTCACGCTGGCGGGGTACCTGATCTGGTACGGCGTCATGCTCATGCTCCTCGGGAACTCCGGGACCGCACCGCTCTCGTCGACGGCCCTCAACAACCAGGTGATGCTGCACGGGATCGCCAACGCGAACATCCCGGTGCCGATCGGGTGGGCCGGGCTGGCGGTGGTGGTGATCGGGTTCGGCGCGTTCCTCTTCAACCGGGACGCGGGCCGGCGGCGCAGCGGACTCGTGGCTCCCCCCGTGGGAGTCACGTTCATGAAGATCGGGTTGGTGGCCGTTGCCGGTGTCGCGGTGGTGGGTCTGTGCAGCGTTGATCGCGGGATCTTCCTGCCGATCTCCGGCGTTCCGTGGGCGGTGCCGGTGGTGCTGGTCGTGGTACTGGCCTGGACCGTCCTCCTGGAGCAGACGCCGTTCGGACGCCACATCTATGCCATCGGCGGCAACGTCGAGGCGGCACGCCGCGCGGGGATCGACGTCGGCCGGGTGAAGACCATCGCCTTCATCCTGGTCTCGGCGACCGCTGCCCTGGGCGGCATCATCTACGCCTCGATCCAGGGCGGGATGACGACGAACATCCAGGGCGGCCAGCTCGTCCTCTATGCCGTGGCGGCGGCCGTCATTGGCGGCACGAGCCTCTTCGGCGGCCGTGGGCGCGCCCTCCACGGGCTGCTGGGCGGCCTCGTCATCGGCGCCATCTACAACGGCATGTACCTGCTCGGCTACCCGATCCAGTGGCAGCTGGTGGCAACCGGCCTCGTCCTGATCGCGGCTGTCACCATCGACGCGCTCTCGCGGCGGGGAGGGACCGCCTCGGCGTGAGCTGAGTCGGCGACCGTCGCGCCCACCAGGCCGACACCGTCACGCAGTCGACGAACCGCGCGCCCATGTACCGGAAGACCGATGTCCGGAACGCCGGGCTGCCGTCGAGCAATGCGCGCAGGTCGTCGGTGGCCATCCGGGCGACGAGCGTGCCAGCGTGGCGATCGCGTCCGCGTAGGCCGCGGCGACGGCCATCGCATCACGATCCGGATCCGCGATACGAATTTCCACATCGGCGACCACGCCGTCATCGGGGGGCCGGTCGTCGCCGACGTCCTCGACGTCGACGCCGCGGCGCTCGCCTGCGAACATGGCGGTCCAGGAAAGCAGAGGTATCGCTCATGGAACGATCCGACCATCACGTCGCCCTCATCACCGGTGGCGCACGCGGGATCGGCGCAGCCAGCGCTCGCCGCCTGGCGAGCGACGGAGCCGCCGTCGCGATCACCGACGTTCTCGACGCCGAGGGCCAGGCCCTGGCGGACGATCTCAGCGCCGCCGGACAGCGGGCGCTGTTCGTCCATCTTGACGTGGCCGATGAGGCTGCCTGGGAAGCCGTCGTCGGGCAGATCGAAGAGGCCCTCGGGCCGATCGACGTCCTCGTCAACAACGCCGGCATCGGCACCTTCGCGGATGTCGAGGAGGAGACCCGCGAGGGGTGGGATCGCCTGATCGCCATCAACCAGACCGGCGTCTGGCTGGGGATGAAGGTCGTCGGTCGCCGGATGCGGGAGCGCGGCCGCGGCTCGATCGTCAACATCAGCTCCATCTTCGGTGCGGTCGGCGGCTTCGGCGGCTCGATCGCATACCACGCCAGCAAGGGCGCCGTGCGCCTGATGACCAAGAGCGCCGCCCTGCACTGGGCCACCGCCGGGGTGCGGGTCAACTCGGTCCACCCCGGGTTCATCGAGACACCCATGATCGAGGCCGCCAAGGGCACGCCGATGGAGGCGGAGATCATCGGCATGACGCCCATGGGTCGCCTCGGGCGGCCGGAGGAGGTAGCGGCCGCAATCGCCTTCCTGGCCAGCGACGACGCGTCGTACATGACCGGATCCGAGGTCTACGTGGATGGCGGCTGGATCGCTCGGTGAGGGGGGCCTGGCGCCGCGACCACCGACAAGACCTGGTGGGTCGAGAACGCGGCGCCGGGCCCTTCGGCCCGCGGGCAGCACCGCGGGCACGCCAGGACCCAGAGACTAGCGCGCGAGCACCGGCTGCCAGGACGGATAACCGGCGTCAGGGATGATCAGCGTCGACTCGCCAGCGGCGAGATCGTATGCATAGATGCCGATCCCGCCCTCCGACTCGCCGGCATACACCAGCATCGTTCCATCCGGAGCCCAGCTGGGGAAGGTCTCCGTCACGTCCGGAGAATCAGTGAGCTGACGGATGCCGGTGCCGTCGAGGTGAGACACGAAGAGCTCCGTCCGATCTCCCTCGACCTCCGATCGGTACACGATCGTGTTCCCGCTGGGTGACCAGTCGGATTGGTAGGCATTGCCGGGAGCCCACGTCACCTGGTGGACGTTTGAGCCATCGGCCTTCATCGTGTAGATCTGCATAGAGCCTGAATAGGCCGCGCTGTACGCGATCCGCGTGCCGTGTGGTGCGGGCGATGGCCAGAGTTCCGCGTCGGACCCGGCGGTAACCTGAACCAGGCCCGATCCGTCCGGGTTCATGATCCAGGTGTGCCAGCTGCCGTCATCGGCCTGGCGGCTGAAGACGATGCGTCCATCCGAGAGGAAGGCCGGAACCTCGGCCCGGTTCCCGTCGGTCAGCTGCGTCTGGTTGGAGCCGTCGGCGTCCATGATCCAGATCTCGGAGGTCTGCCTGTCGTCCGGCAGGTGCTTGAAGAAGGTGATCCGCGCGCCGTCGGGCGACCAGCGCGGGGCCCGGTCGTCGTAGGCCGGGTCGTTGCTGAGATTGGTGAAGGTGCCGTCCGGCGCGTAGGCATAGATCTCCGTATCGCCGTCGCGCGCCGTATCGAAAGCGATCAGGCCGTTGCTGCCGCGGAAGTTGGCGTTGGCAGGGTGGGCGGTGGACAGGATCAGGACGGCCGCAGCGATGAGCGCGAGGCCCATGGGCCAGGCAGATCGCCAGAGCGCGCGCGATCCACGCGCCAGCGGATATGAGCCGAACATGGGCGTATCCCCTCCGCTTCACGACGCGGCGGAGTCCGGCGGGGTCACCGCCCTGGATGAGCGGATGATCCGGCCTTGAGCGACAGGCCCGCCGCGAGATGGCCCCACTCTCTGAACCGGCGGAGCCCCTGCACAGTGCCCAAGGTCACAACCGCGATCCCCGTGCTCGCGCCTGCCGACGAGGGCAGTTGGTCATGGCGAGCCTGAGCCGGCCGCGTACCGAAACCCCGATGCGTCGACGCAACAGGGATCTGGTTCTCTCGGCCCACCGGGCGATCGCCTGCCCGATAGCTCTGCGTTGATTGTGGAATCGCCCGGGTGGGAGTACCGTGGGTCCATAGCCGCCGCTTGCGGCGCTTCGCGTGGTCGAGCCCTTCTCGAACGGACCGTGCGTCTTCTGTGCGGTTCGGGAAGAGGAAAGAGTCAGACATGACCACGGGAACCATCAAGAAGGTCGTTGCCGAGCGCGGCTTCGGCTTCATCGCCGCCGAGGACGGGAAGGAATACTTCTTCCATCGCGGCGGCCTCCAGGCGCCGCTGGACTTCGAGCGCCTGGCGGGTGGTGAGCCGGTCTCGTTCGAAACCGAGACAGGCCCCAAGGGTCTGCGCGCGGTTCAGGTCACAGCCGCGTAGCCATCGCACCCGGGATGTGCGCGGGTTGCCTCGAGGCGACCGGCACTGACTCCCATGCCCGCCTGCCTCGCTGCGGCTGAGGCGGCGAATGAGCGCGCGCTCCCGTCGTTCGGGCACGCGCCACGAGAGGAGCTACGCGATTCCGCAGACCGCCTTCGTCTCCACCTACGCGCCGCATCGCTGCGGCATCGCCACCTTCACGTCCGATCTCGCCACGTCAGTCGGCAGCCGCCAGATTGTCGCCCTCCATCCGGTCGGCGCGGAGGGGCGCTACCCGTCCGAGGTTCGGCACCGCGTACGCCGCGACGTGCTCGCCGACTACCTCGCGGCCGCGAAGAGCCTGAACACCTCGGGGGTCGATGTCGTCTCGATCCAGCACGAGTACGGCATCTGGGGCGGTACAGACGGCGAGTACGTTCTCGACTTCGTTCGCGCGTTGCGCATCCCCGCAGTGACGACGCTGCACACCGTGCTCCGCGATCCGACTCCCTCGCAACGCCGGATCCTGGTGGGGCTCATCGCAATGTCGGCGACGACGGTCGTGATGTCGCAGGCCGCCGCATCCCTCCTCGTCGATGCCTACGGCGTCGACCCGGTTCGTCTCGAGATCGTCCCCCATGGTGTGCCGCACCTCCCCCTCGTGGACCCGGTCACGGTCAAGCCCCGGCTCGGCCTCGACGGCCGGCTCGTGATCCTGAGCTTCGGACTCCTGGGCCCAGGCAAGGGCTACGAGTCGGCAATCGCCGCCATGCCGGCAGTGGTGCAGGAGATCCCGTCAGCGCTGTACGTGATCCTGGGTGCGACCCACCCCGACCTGCTGCTCCGTGAGGGCGAGGGATACCGCGAGAAGCTGCAGGCGGAGGCGAGCGCGCTCGGCATGAACGACCACGTCAGGTTCGTCGACCGGTTCGTCAGCCGCGGCGAGCTCGGAACGTGGCTCGAGGCCGCCGATCTCTTCGTGACTCCGTATCCCAACCTCGATCAGATCGTCTCGGGCACCCTGTCGTACGCCATGGGCGCCGGCAAGGCCGTCGTCTCCACGCCGTATGCGTACGCGAGGGAGCGGCTGGCGGACGGCCGCGGGGCGCTCGTCGCTGCGGGCTCGTCCGCGGCCCTTTCGGACGCCCTCATCGGCCTGCTCAGCGACCCCATGCGTCGCTCCGCCATCGGGCGCAGGGCCTACGAGTACACCCGCGGGATGGTCTGGTCTGAAGTCGGCGCCGAGTATCGCCGCATTCTTGGGCAGGCGGTCAGGCCGCTGACCCCGGCAGTCGGACCAGCTCGGGAGTTCGCGGTGGCTCATGTTTGAGCAGCCGGTCCCGCCGATCAACCGCGAGCATCTCGACGTGCTGACAGGCGAGCTCGGCATCTGGCAGCATGCGTCCGGCCCCAAGCCGAACATCGAATTCGGCTACTGCACCGATGACGTCGCACGGGCCCTGGTCGTCGACCTGCTGCATGCGCAGGAGCTCGGCTGGGAGGCCGTTCGCACGAGCGCATGGCGATCACTGCGCTTCCTCCGCGAGGCGTTCGATCCCCCGGACGCGCGGTTCCGCAACTTCCGCGGCCGTGACGGTTCGTGGAAGCGGGAAGCCGGGTCCGAGGACTGCCAGGGGCGCGCATTTCTCGCGCTCGCCTTTGCGATGGGTGCAGCCGGCGATGCTCGGTTCACCGAGGAGGTGGGCGACCTGTTTGCCGAGGCCATGCCAGCGGCCGTGCGGCTGCGCGCGCTCCGATCGATCTCGTCTGCCCTCATCGCCTGCGACATGGCGCTGGACACCGATCCGCCGCGGCCAGCCCTTCGCGCGGACCTTTCGGTCGTATTCGACCAGCTCGCGGCGGCACTCCGCGACCCCTTCGCGGCCCTGGACACCGACTCGGACTGGCCGTGGCCGGAGCCCGTGCTCACCTACGAGAACGCGCTGATCCCGCGGGCCCTCCTCGTCGCCGGTCGCCGGCTCGACGACGATGCACTCCGAACGACCGGCCGCCGCGTCCTGGCCTGGCTGGTTCGGGTACAGACGTCGCCGAATGGGACGTTCTCGCCTATCGGCAGCGACGGCTGGTGGCGGCGAGGCGGTGTGCGAAGCCGCTTCGACCAGCAACCGATCGAGGCGACAGCGCTCATCCTCGCCTGCAGGGAGGCGTTGCGGCAATCCGGCGACCCGGCCGATCTGGTGGCGATCGAGTCGGCCTATGCGTGGTTCCTTGGCAACAACGACCTCCAGGTTCCGGTGGCCGTTGCCGACACGGGCAGCTGTCACGACGGCCTGACGCCCCGTGGCGTGAACCTGAACCAGGGAGCCGAATCGACGCTCATGTGGCTCACGGCGCTCGAGCAGGTGCGCCAGGTGCGCCGGCAGACAGCCACCGGGCCACGGAACCCTGATCCCCGACCGGCGGTCGGCGTCCGGGTGGGGAGCCGTCCGTGAGGACCGCCGACGGTACACAGCTCTTTCACCGCCACCCGGAGAACCCCATCATCACGGCGGCTTCGCTCCCCTACCGGGCGAACGCCGTCTTCAACGCCGGCGTTGCCCGCGCCGGAGAGGACACCATCCTCCTGCTGCGCGTCGAGGACCTTCGCGGCATCTCCCATCTGCAGGTTGCCCGCAGCGCCGACGGCCAGTCTGGATGGCGGTTCGACGCGTCGCCGCTGCTCGCTCCCCGGCCCGACCGCCATCCCGAGGAGATCTGGGGCTGCGAGGACCCTCGCCTGACGTGGCTGCCCGAGCTCGAGGAATGGGCGATCGCGTACACGGCATATTCGCGGCGCGGACCGCTCGTCTCGCTGGCGATGAGCACCGACTTCACGGAGGCTCGACGGCTCGGCCCGATCATGCCGCCGGAGGACAAGGACGCGGCCCTGTTTCCGCGGCGGTTCGACGGTCGCTGGGCGATGATCCATCGGCCGTCGCCCCTTCAGGGCAACGCGCACATGTGGATCTCGTACTCGCCGGACCTGGTGCACTGGGGGGATCACAGCCTGCTGCTCGAGGCACGGGACGGTGCCTGGTGGGACGCGGGCAAGATCGGGCTGGGGCCACCACCCCTCGAGACCCGCGAGGGGTGGCTCATCTGCTACCACGGGGTGCGTCTCACCGCCGCCGGTCCCATCTACCGGCTTGGCCTTGCCCTCCTCGACCTGGAGGATCCGCGCGTTGTCCTGAGACGGACCGACGAGTGGATCTTCGGGCCATCGGCGTCATATGAGCTGGGCGGCGACGTGAACAAGGTCGTCTTCCCCACCGGGTGGGCGCACGATCCGGGCACCGACACGCTCTCCCTCTACTACGGAGGTGGCGATTCCGTCATGGGGCTTGCGACCGCGCGGCTCGGGGAGGTCCTCGACTACGTGACGCATGCATCCGCGCCGCAGCACCGCCAGCGCGCGGACGGCGACGCCTGGTAGGCGCAGGACCGGTCAGCGGGGACTAATGACGCTCGACTACCTGCGCCCTGCAGTCCGAGCAGATCTCGCTGAGCCCTGCGAGGTCGTGTTGTGCGAAGGGCTGCGCGTAGTTGCGGCCGCAGAAGGTCCGATGTCCGATGAGCAGGCCGTCGCCCCAGCGCTCTGCCGCAGCGACGTGCCAGATGTTCTCATCGGCACCCTTCAGGCCAAACGGTGGCTCGGGTCGAAGCTCTTCGGCCATGAGACCGAGTCTAGGCCAGTGCGCGCCCGGGGCGCAGCGGGCCGGCCCATGGCGTCCGGCGAGCGTTGAACGGTGGCGGGGCGATCATGACGACCGGCGAGATGACTTCTGGGCCCCCGTCGTCCTCCCACCCGCTGATCGCCCGCGCCCACAGCTCGTCGCCTCGCCGCCGCCACTGTGCCCACGCCATGCAGAACGGGCAGAAGGCAGGGAGACCCTGCTCGTCGCCACGAATCCGTGCATCGCACCCCGCGCATCTCCAGTCCGCGATCGCGACCGAGGGCCGGACCGCGGAGTCACGGACTGACTTCGTGGCGGGGCCGCCAGTCGTCGGCGTCGCCTCGCCTCCACCGATTTGGGGCTGGCCGGCGAAGATCATCGCCACAGGCGCGCCAGGTTGCGTGGGCGAGTTGCCACGTGCATGACCACCAGGACGGCCGCGGCGCCGAGAGTGGCGATCAGGATGCTTTCAACGGTGAAGCCGTTGACCGAGCCGACGTGCAGCAGGTTGGTGGCCACGAAGCCGCCGACGAGGCCGCCCGCGATGCCAAGGGCGACCATCATCACCAGACCCTGGCGGCTACCGGTGACCTTGCTGGCGAGGAAGCCGGCGATGGCGCCGACCACGATCCATGCGAACCATCCCATTACGATTCCGTTCCTTCTTCAATTGGCCGGCCTTCTGACGGTCGCGGCTCGTTTCGATGTGGAAGTGGATGCACTGCCCGGGCGTGGCAGCGGCCGCGCTCACGGCTGCCGGCCTACGCGGGCTCGCGTCGGAACACGCTGATGGCCCACAGCGCGACGAGCTCGAGAACCGTCCAGCCCACGAGGGCCACGAGGGCCGCCAGATCGAGGGTCGCGCCGCCCGACTGGAGGGCGTTGGTGTGCAGGACGCCGTTGAAGGGGGCGACGAACACCTGACTGACATTGACGACGCCCGAGACCACCGCGTTCCCGGTGCGGGCATCGAGCGCCAGCAGCACCACGCGCAGACCGATCACGAGCTGGATCAGCCCGAAGAGCAAGACGACAATCCGCCGGCTGAGCTCCGCGCCGCCGGGCCGCATGTTCGTCCTCCGCTCTGTCGTGCAGGGTGGCACCATCGTTCGGAGCCGTGCTGAAGCAGACGCGTGGAGTACGGCAGCTGTCGGTCAATGACACAGCGCGCGCAGCGGGGATCTCAGCCGCCTACCTGAGCAGGCTCGAGAATGACGCCGTCAAGAAGCCGTCGCCGCACGTCCTGCTTCGGCTGAGTCAGGCGCTGCAGGTGCCCTATGCGGAGCTGATGCACCTCAGCGGGTACCACGTCCCCGGCACGCCGGACCAGGCCGCCAGCGGGACGCTGAGCGTCGCGCTCTTCGCCGATCTCACCGAGGACGAGCGCGCAGAGCTGGTCGAGTACCTCGCCTGGTACCGGGCTCGCCGGCGCGCCCGGGTTGGATCGGCTCGCCCCTGAACACGGGCACACGCCTGGTTCAGCGTTTCCTCCAGGTCATGCCGGCGTGCCGCCGCCCGTGGTCGGCGCCGGAGCGTGCCAGCGTTGGCCGGCAGGCATCAGCTCCTCGGCCGCCGTCGGCCCCCAGGTGCCCGGCCGGTACCGATGCGGCGGTTCGGCGAGATCCAGCGCGGGATCCACGACGCGCCAGGCGGCCTCGACCGTGTCCTCACGCGCGAAGAGGACCGGGTCGCCCTGGGCTGCGTCGCCGATGAGCCGCTGGTACGGCGGAAGCTCGGCGCCGCTCTGGTGGGATGCGTACAGCTCCACCTCCTCCCCGATCATGCCCTCGCCCGGCTGCTTGGCACGCGCCCCGAGCGAGATCGACATGTCCGGGGTCAGTCGGAATCGAAGATGGTTCCCGTGCCGTGTCCCGCGTTCGGCGAAGACGTTGAACGGCGTCGCCTTGAGCTCCACCAGCACCTCGGTGGCGGTCAGCGGCAGGCACTTCCCGGTGCGGATGAAGAACGGCACCCCGCCCCAGCGCCAGGTGTCGACTCGGAGCCGAAGGGCCACGTAGGTCTCCACGCTGGAGTCGGCTGCCACGCCGCGGACCTTGCGGTAGCCGAGGTACTGCCCGCGCACGATGTCCTCCGGCCGCAGCGGCCGGATGGAATCGAGCAGCTTGAACTTCTCGTTGCGCAGCGCTTCCGCGGTGAGCCCGGAGGGCGGCTCCATGGCGAGGATGCTGACCGTCTGCAGGAGGTGGTTCTGAACGACGTCGCGGATCGCCCCGGCGCTGTCGTAGAACGCCCCCCGGTCGGCCACGCCGAACTCCTCGGCCATCGTGATCTGCACCGAAGCGACGTGGTTTGCGTTCCAGATCGGCTCCAGGAACCGGTTGGCGAATCGGAAGTAGAGCAGGTTCTGGACCGGCTCCTTGCCCAGGTAGTGGTCGATCCGGAAGATCTGGTCCTCGCCGAAGACGGTGTGAAGCGTCGCGTTGAGTTGCCTGGCGCCTGCGAGGTTCCGGCCGAATGGCTTTTCGACGATGACCCGGGCGCCATCGGCACAGTGGGACGCGCCCAGCAGGCGCACCACCTCGCCAAAGAGTGCGGGCGGAATCGCAAGGTAGTGGAGCGGGTGCTTCGCGGTTCCGAGCTCGGCTCGCAGCCGGCGGAACGTATCAGCGTCGTCATCCGACCCGTTGATGAAGCGAAGCTGCTGCTGGAGCCGATGGCGGAGGGCCGCACCCTTGATCCCATGCGCCTCCAGGCTCTGCGCCGCGCGATCGCGGAGCCCCGCCACGTCACCATGGCGCGCGACGCCGATGATCGGCATCCTCCAGCCGCTGTCGCGGATGAGCCCGGCAAGGGCCGGAAAGATCTGCTTGAACGCCAGGTCCCCGGTCGCGCCAAAGAAGACGAACGCGTCCGAGTGTGCCGGCCTCGACCGCCCGCCGGTTGTGATCATCGCCCGTACCGCCGCCTTCCTTCTGGGTTTCGGCACCATCGGTCTCGTGATGGCGGCGCCATCCCGCGTCGACCCCCGCGGGATGAGTCTACCCATGCCTCGTGGCCGCCCCGCACTCACCGCGGACGGGTCAGTCGGAGTTGCGGGCCTCTCCGCCGCTCCATCCGAGATTGGAGAAGGTGGGGATGAACCGATACCCCTGCCCCGGGACGGTGGCGATGAAGCGCGGGTGACGATAGTCGTTCTGGAGCTTGACGCGCAGGCTGCGGACGTGGCGATCCACGATGTTGCTCTCCGCCACGAAGTCCGTTCCCCAGATGGCGTCCAGGATCTGCTCCCTCGTCACGACCCCCGCCACGACTGGCCAGCAGGTACAGCAGGCTCTGCTCGATGCCGGAGAGGTGCACGACCGAGTCGCCGGCGTGAACCTGGCGGTTGAGGATGTCAATCTCCATCTCGCCGAGCCTGATGGTGGGGATGATCGACCGATCGGTCCCCAGGTCCTCGCGGGTCGTCCCGGTCGGTCGCCGCTTCAACGTAGGCCGCTTGGGGCGGCTCCGGCGCTGATGACTCAGCTTCGCCATGTCGTCAGGTCGCGACGCTGGGATCCGACACCGCCAGAGCGGCACGGAGTGGTGCGGCCGTTCCATGTCGCGGGGACCAAATCGGCGGTGACTGCCCTCCGGGCGCTGCAGTTCGCGCAAGGTCGAGCGGGTCTCGGTGGGAATGCATGTCGGTATCGTCATGCCTCGGACGCGCCCGGCGGAGGATATGCCGCCCGGCACTGCGACCACTCGTCCTCCGGCCCGGCCCGAGGACTTCGGGTCGCACTGGCTCTAGATCTCACGTTCTCGCCGGCGCAAACCGATGCCGATGCTCCGCACGAGGAGTGCAGCCGACGCCAGGAACCCCGCTGCAGCGACCGCCGCTGCAGCGACCGTCACGCTGCGGACGTGGAGCGGGACCGCGATCGTCAGGGCGGCAACAGCGAGATCGAGTGCGACCAGGCGGGAGACCGCTGCAGCGCCCAGGAGCGCACGCTGCTCGGCATGGGCCACTGCATCGCCGGGTCCGACAGCCGGGACGAGGTGCGTGGCGGAGCCGACGAGCGCGAGCCCGATCCAGCCCACGACGATGGGCGCGACGATGGCGTCGAGCGACCAGCCGTCTGGTGAAGATCCGCTCCTGACAGTACCGGCGGCGGCAATGGCGATCCCGATGATGAACCAGCCGATCGCCGACACCAGCGAGCCCGTGGCAAAGCGATGCCATCCCGGGTCCGTTCTCCATCTCGCGCGCCGCCGCCACGCACCGACGATGCAGACGCAGAAGGCGAGCGCGCCGACCAGCGTACAGGCGCTGCCGGCCCATCCAGCGAGGTCAACCTCCAGCGCATAGCCGGCCGCCTTCAGTACTGCGCCCAACCCCAGGCCGAGGACGGCGACCCAGGCGGATCGATTGATAACGATCCTGGACCCGACAACGGTCGGGAAGAGGTGGAGCAGCGTGGTTGCGATGACCAGCGACACGAAGCCGAAGAGGTTGAGCCACGCGTGGGCGGGCAGGACTCGCCCCCAGGCCTCGACGAGCGGCGCCCAACCCGAAAGGTACAGGGTCGCCAGGCTGGCGCCGGTTGCCACGCTGCCCACGCCAAACAGGTACGCGGCCGTCACGATGCCTCTGCTCGGACCCAGCCCGCGGCGGACCGGGACGACAACGGCAAGGCCCGTCAGGAGCAGGCCCACGACGAACAGGGTCCCGCCGGCAACCGCGACGGGATCCACGGCCGTCGTGACGCCGAGCGAAACCCCGGCTGCGCCGAGCACGACCGCCCCGAGGCCGCTGGCCCTGAGCCGAGCGTCCGCGGGCGGAGCCGCGGCCAGGGCGGCGACGAAGAAGGGCATCACGCCCGCGATCGCACCGGTCGCGCCGCCTGCGAGCGCCAGATGCACCGGCAGCCAGAGGCCCCCTCTCACGTCCGAGGGAAGCAGGAGCGAGGCGAACGAGGCGCCCAGGTAGACGAGCGCGACGCCAACACCTGCCAGCGCGATCCTGCGGTCCGTCGAGCGATCTACCGGGGCTCGTCGGCGGACGCTGTCGCGCGCTGAATGGGGGTCGGCGCGAGCGGTGGCCCTCGACCTCAATCCCGGCTCAGAGGAGCTCGATGACCGGATGACCCAGCCCTGCGCCCGCGAGAGGTAGGCACGGGCTGGTCATCCCGAGCGACCACCGACCGGTTTCCCGTCACTGAACCGGCCCCGCGTGGGCACTCGCCGTGCGGCCGATCCGCACCCGCCAGGTCTCGGGCCCCTGCTCGAGGTACTCCCAGCTGAACTCGCCGTCCCGCTCGGCCGCGAACTGGTAGTAGAGCGGCTTCGGATCGTGGTCGTTGACGAGGACGAACGTGCCGCCAGGGGCGAGGGCCTCGAAGGTGTCGAAGATCAGGCCGTGGCGCCGGGCCGGCGGCTCGCTGCGGACATCGACCACCGCCTCGCCCTGCGAGTCGGACGCGACCGCAGGCTCCTCCCCCAGGATCTCGTGCATGCCGGCCAGCCGATCAACCAGCGAGACGCGCTGATCGGCGACGAGGACCGGAAGCAGTCGGTCATTCTCCTTCTCGAGGTGGATCTCGAACAGTGCCTGGATCGAGCTGGCAGTGCACGCGGCCTCCAGGGCCGAGCCGGCGAGCTCGAGCTCCTGGATACGGGCGCCGATCGCACGATGTTCGGCGATCATGGCCGCTACGAGCATCACCGCCGGGCTGTCGTCGCCCACGACGTAGAGCGTGCGTTCCTCGGCCGCCGCGTGCGGCAGCAGCTCGGCGCTCAGGAACTCGAGAAGCTCGTGGCGCGGGGCGTCGATCGCGCCCTGGCGGTGAGCGGCCTCGTGCAGGGCAGCGACACGCTGTGCGAGGCCCTCCTGCAGCTCCCGATGGTGGCTCACGATCGCGCGCGCGACCTCTTCGTTGGTTGGCATCCTGGTCTCCTGGCTGGCAAGCGGGTAGTTAATTTACACGGACTCTACCGTAACTAAGACGGCGGCACGCTCGCCTGGCGGACGCCCACGCCGTCCTCCGAAACGAGTCGCGTTGCTTCTCTCGTGTCCAACCTCACGCCGGTCGTCGGGCAGGGCCGAGACGCGCAACGCACAGGCTCGGCGCGACGAACGGCTCGAGGGCGAGGACATCGACGGGGGCGGCCAGCTCCCGCAGGGCGCCGCGCATGAGGCCAAGGTGGGCGCCACAGACGACCTCGCCGCGTTCGCGGGCCAGTGACCCGAACGGGCAGCGGCGCAGGCGGATCTGGGTCGCATCTCCGCCGTGCTCGGGTGCGAACCCGAGATCGCCAAGCAGATCGACGAGCTGCTCGACGGCGCGGCTCGGTCCCGGGGAGAGCGTGCTTGCGACCGCCTGTCCCCACTGCTCGCCGGCGCGGATCGCCGACGCGCGGCCGTCCGGGCGCCTGGCGAGGTCGTCGGCCAGGATCCGGGCCAGGCCTCGGTGTGCGTGCGAGTCCTCCGGCATCGGCGCTTCCGCACGGTAGAGGAGCGCAGGCCGACCACGCCCGACAGGGGCGGCCTTCTCCCGCGCGACGAGACCCGCGACCGTGAGCTGGGCGAGGTGCTCGCGGGCCGTATTCGGATGGAGGCCGACCCGCATGGCCAGTTCGCGAACGTCGAGCGGGCCCGAAGCGCGGCGCAGCTCGGCAAGCAGGTGCGAGCGGCTGGGGCTGCCGAGGACGCGGTAGCGCTGCGGTTCGGGTTCCATCACTTGCATTTTGCACGGTGAGCGGCGTAAATATCAAGGGCCGCAGCGGACGGACACAGTTGATCACCCTGCTCAAGCTCATCCACATCTCGGCCGCGATCGTCGCGGTGGGCGCCAACGTGACGTATGCCTTCTGGATGCGGCAGGCCGGGACCGATCGTGACCGGCTGCGGTTCGCCATCGACGGGATCCGCCGGCTGGACCGGACGATCGCCAATCCGGCGTACGTTCTCGTGCTCCTGACGGGACTGGGAATGGTCTGGGCCGGCGCCTTCCCGCTCACGAGTGGCTGGATCCTCGCCGCGCTGGCGCTCTACGTCTTCCTCGTCATCCTGGGGATCGCGGTGTATGCCCCCGCCATCCGCCGCCAGGCGAACGAGGCGGAGCGCGACCCGACCTCCACGACATACCGATCGGCCGCCGAGCGGAGCACCTTCCTGGGCATGGCGGCCCTGGCAATCGTGGCCGTCATCGTGGTGCTCATGGTCACCAAGCCATAAGGAGTCGTCCCTCCGAATTCAGAACTGGCTCGCCGCCAGCCACTCGGTTCCGCTCGCCGCTAACGAACCGCCGTAACGCGGTCCCCCTTTGAGCGGGACGTGCGCCGCCGGGGCGAACCGGCGTTCGCTTCGCTCACCTCCCGCTCAGGAGGAAGAGGACGCCGGCAATCACGAGCACTCCGATCCCCGCGACGAAGATCCACGTGCCCCACCACTCCTGGCGGTTGATCCGGCCGAACAGGATGAGGAGTGCGGAGACCACCGCCATCAGGGTCAGGAACGGATGAGACCGAACGCGGGACGGCATGGAGTTCCTCCAATCAGGGCGGACCGATGGTGGCCAGAAGGCGCGATCCACGGCGGGCGCTACCCACGGAATGCATCCATGAACCGCACCTTGGCCCCGATGCGCATGGCCGAGTTGGCGTAGACACGCCCCGCCAGCCAGATGAGCCCGCCGATGGCGGTGACGATCAAGACCAGCGCGAGCCCGAACTGCCAGGCGGGCACGTCGCCGCCCGAGATGCGCACCGCCATGAGGATCGGCGCGAACGGGGGCAGCACCGAGGCGATCGCGACGAGCGGGTTCGCCGGGTTGGCCAGGTACAGGTAGGCGAGCAGATAGGCGCCGATCTGGAAGATCGAGAACGGGGCAACGGCGGCCTGGACCTCCTCCGGCCGCGACACCAGCGCGGCCAGCATCGCGTAGGCCGTCGAGTAGAACAGGAAGCCGAGCAGGAACCACACGAAGTAGCCGAGGACCGCAGCCACCCCGAGGGCAGGCGTGGTCACGACGTGGGTTGCGGCGTTGGCGATCAGCGCCGCCGTCGCGACGAGCGCGAGCTGCAGCAGGCCGACCAGGCCGATCCCCGCGACCTTGCCCGCCAGCAGCTGGCTGGGCGGGACGGTGGCAAGGAGGATCTCCATGATCCGCGTGGCCTTCTCTTCCACCACACCCTGGGCCACCTGGTTCCCCCAGAGGCCCAGCGCGATCCAGAGCAGGATGCCGACGGCCAGCCCCACCAATCGCTCCTGGGTCAGCCCGGGGTTCGTCGGCTGGAGGGCCTCCACCCGGACCTGCGCCCCGCTCATCACCGACGCCAGATCCGCCGGGGAGAGACCGGCCGCCGCGAGGTCGGCGGCCAGCACGGCCCGTTCGAGCGCGGCCTGCACCAGCGAGGGGGCCGCCTTCTGCACCACGGCGGTCGGGGAGGTCGCGGACCCGGTTACCAGGACGTCGAGCGTTCCCGCGGACACCTGGGCTCTCCCCGCGGCCTCGTCGGCCACGTTGCTGACCGTGACCGGCTGCCGCAGCGCGTTCGCCGACGCACCGAAGGCCTGCTCGAGCGCCTGCGATCCGCCGCTGAAGCCGATCCGCACCGCCGTGGTCCGGCCGCCCAGGAGGGAGAACCCGACGATGCCGATCACGACGAGGGCAACCATCGCGATGGTGCCGCCGATGAAGACCCGCGAGCGCAGGCGGACGAGGAACTCGCGCCGCGTCACGAGGATGAAGGCGGGCAGTCCGCGCTGCTTCGGTTCTCCCGGTCTCGTCATGATCGCGTCTCCCCGATCGCGTCGCGGAACAGCTCGGCGAGGCTCGCCTCCGCCGGCCGGAACTCGTGGACGGGCCCGGTCCGGAGCGCGGCGTCGAGGACCGCCTGATCGTCGGTCCCGGGGGCCAGCTCCAGGAGACTGCGGGTCCCATCGGTCCGGACCTCGGTGACCCCGGTGACCGATGCCGCCCAGCCGGGCGCTGCCATCGGTGCGTCCACCCACAGCCGGTGCGGGCCACCGGCCCCAAGCGCGGCGACCGTGCCGACCGCGACCATGTGGTGGCGGTCGATGATGCCAACCCGGTCGCAGATGCGCTCCACGAGGTCGAGCTCGTGGCTGGAGAAGACCACCGCCACCCCGGCGTCCGCCCGCTCGCGGATGACGCCGGTCATCACGTCGAGGGCTACCGGGTCGAGGCCGCTGAACGGCTCGTCGAGGACCAGGATGTCCGGAGCGCAGACCAGGGCGGCGGCCAGCTGCATGCGCTGCTGGTTGCCGTGGCTCAGGGCCTGGAGCTCATCGTCGCGGCGGTCCGCGAGATCAAACCGCTCCAGCCAGCCGAGGGCCGCGCGGTGCGCCTGGGCATGAGCCATGCCGTGCAGCTCGCCCAGGTACGCCAGCTGCTCGGTGAGCCGCATCTTCGGGTACAGGCCGCGCTCCTCGGGCATGTAGCCGATACGGCGCCGGGTTGCGAAGTCAAGCGGGGCGCCCGACCAGCGCACGTGCCCCGCGTCGGCCGTCAGCACGCCCAGGATGATGCGCATGGTGGTGGTCTTTCCGGCGCCGTTGCGGCCCACGAACCCGAACAGCTCCCCGGCACGGACGTCGAAGGTCAGGTTCTCAAGCGCCACCAGGTCCCCGTACCGTTTCGAGATCCCGTCGACCTCGAGCAGCCGGGGGTCGTCGTTCATCGCGCCGTCCTCCCGGATGCGGTCGGCTCGCGGGTCGCGGGTGACCGCGGGCGCTGAGTGCGTCGGGCCCCAGGCGGTTCGGATCGGTCGGGGTCGACGTCGGAATCGGCCCGATGGTGCCGGGTCCTGCCCGGCAACCGACCGGCGTCGCGCAGCGCACCCCGCAGCAGGAACTCGATCTGGCCATTCAGGCTCCGCAGGTCGTCGGCTGCCCAGGCCTTCAGTTCGGCCATCGTGGCCGGGTCGAGCCGCAGGAGGAAGGGCTTGCGCTCGTTCATGCTGGCCATGGCTAGTAGAGGCTCCCGGCGTTGACGACCGGCTGGCTCTCGCGCTCGCTGCACAGCACGACCAGCAGGTTGCTGACCATTGCCGCCTTGCGCTCCTCGTCGAGCTCCACGATCTGCTGGCTCGACAGCTGCTCGAGCGCCATCTGGACCATGCTCACCGCGCCACCCACGATGCGCGTGCGGGCATCGATGATCGCGCTCGCCTGCTGGCGGCGCAGCATGGCGCCGGCGATCTCGGGCGCGTAGGCAAGGTGGCTGATCCGGGTGTCGAGGACCTCGATCCCCGCCTTGTCCAGCCGGCTCTGCACCTCGCGCTGCAGCTCCCCGCCCACCTCGTGGGGATTGCCGCGCAGGGACTGCTCCTCGCCGTGACCGTCGTAGGGGTAGGCGGTGGCGAGCGTGCGGATGGCGGCCTCGGCCTGGATCCGCAGGAACTGCTCGTAGTCGTCGACCTCGAACAGCGCCTCCGCCGTGTCGGCCACCCGCCAGACGACCACGGCCGCGATCTCGATGGGGTTGCCGTCGTGGTCGTTCACCTTGAGCTTCTGGCTCTCGAAGTTTCGGATCTTGATCGAGATGCGCAGCCGCCGGGTGAAGGGGTTGACCCACCACAGGCCCTGCCGTTTGAGGCTTCCGTTGTAGCGCCCGAACAGCACGAGCGCCCGTGCTTCGTTCGGGTTCACGACCGTCAGGCCGGCTGCTCCGAGCACCATCGCCAGGGCGACCACGCCCACGCCGATACGGACCACTCCAGCGCCAGGCACTGCCGGTGGTCCGCCGTTCGCAAGGTCATACGCGATCGTGGCGATGAGCGCGACGAGTCCGACCAGCAACCCGATCACGACGGGGTAACCCGCGGCAGCGCGGCCGTCTTGTTCCCGCACGATGTGTCCTCCTGATGGCGCGATGATATCATTCCGATACACGCCCTGCCTGGCCATTCGCGCTGAACGCCCTCGACTACGACTCAAAGGCGGCACTGCTCGAAGGCGTCGTCGGGCTGGTTGCCGTCTTCGAGATCGACCGGCGCGACCGCATCCTCGGGTTCCTGCAGTCCTGGGTCTCGACGACAACGCTGCGATCCGGGAGAAGCTGGGGCGCGGCTCGCGCAGCGCCTCCAGCCCCAGCTGCAGCTCATCGTTCGCCTGGCGCGGCCTCACCTGCCAGCGCGGCATCCAGCAGATGCAGCTGGCGATCGATCGGCTCCTCGCGAAATCGCGGGGCGACATCTTTGAGATCGAGAAGCAGGTACCGAAGCCGTCGGGCGACCTGGATCGAGCCCGCTCCGTACCCCCGGATCTCGTCGAGGGCGAGGGCCACGTAATCGGCCCACCCCAGGCGCGGGACGCGCAGCAGGATCGAACCGTCATCGGCCAATCGCAGGGGTGAGGGGATCTCGCGGCGGGCGAGGCGCCGGAGAAGGTCGTGGAGCTCGTCGAGCGCCTGGACCGCCGTCGTCGGATCGTTCACTCCCGGCGAGAGCGCCCGTTCGGCGATGTCCACGATCTGCCGGAAGCCGAACGCAGCGTCCTGGGTCATCGTTCGCTCCTGGCCAGTCCGGATCGCCCCTGCCAGGGCGCGGGTCGGCAGCGCAGCGCCGGCGACGCTACGAGGCCCGCGCCAGACCCGCAACAACGGGGCATCGGTCGGCACGAAATCGCCGACGTGATGCACGAGCTCGATGGTGACCTGGTGCTCCTCGGCCAGTCTCACCAGCGTTTCCTCGTCGACCGAGGTGATCACCCCGGGCGCCCGGTCGAGGAGGGCGACCTCGTCCGGCTCCCGATCGGGGAGCCTTGCAGACGGGGCGCCCGGACCAGCCCCAATTTCTTCCGGATACAGGCGGAGGATCGCGTTGCGCGTCTCGTCACCGACGCTGCGCAGCACCGACGTAGCCCGGATGGCCTGCGCCATGTGGTGGATGTACACCACGAAGAACGCGACGGAGCCGATCAGCAGCAGGTAGGCGAACGTCACCGCCATGGCCGGGACGAACGCTGCGCCGTTGCCCGCCGAGCGAACCTCGCGCAGCACCAGCAGGGCGTAGAGGAACGTGGCGATGAACAGCCCGAGAACGCCCTGGTTGACGCGGTCACGGAGGAACGTCCGCATCACCCGCGGCGAGAGCTGGCTGCTGGCGAGCTGAAGCACGAGCATTGTCACCGTGTAGACGAGCCCGGTGAAGGTCAGCATCGCTGCCGCGATTGTGGACAGCACAAGGCGCGCACTGTCCGGACCGCCGGCAAAGAGGACGCCGCCAAGCGTGCTGGCGACGGACTGGTCGATGAGGCGGTCGACGGGCACAAGGACGAACGCTGCCACGGCGGAGCCGACCACGAAGACGCCCGGAATGAACCACAGGCGCGACCGCAGCTGATCGAACAACCCCGCGAGACGAACTGACATCACCGCAGCACTCCGACCGGATGCCGACTAGGGTAATTGCAGGCGAGCGTGCCCATGAGTCATCTTGACCCCTCGGCCGGCCGGAGTCAGCCGAGTACCGAATTCCGCGGGCGCCGCCGCGACCCAGATCCCGCTCCCCGCCCTAGCGCTCACGCTCCTGGCTCGGGATGGTGCTCCTCGAGTGCGACCGAACGGCCGGCCGATACGACGGGCTCGGCAACCTGTTCGCCTCGAGCTGGACGACGCTGATCACGGTGAAGCACCTCGTCGTGCTCGTGATGCTGGTGCTTGCGGTTGCCGTTGATCGCCTGGCGATGGCCGTCAGCCGGGCAACAAGCGATGAGCCACGCCGAACCGCGCTCGGAGTCCTGCATCTGGCCGCCGAGGGCACGACCGCGCTCGGCCTCCTTGTCCTGCTGCTGACGGCGGCCGCGCAGGCGAGCTGAGGCCGGGCCGGCACCCGGACCGACCGCAGCCGGGCCCCGGCCCTTCGACCCGGCGCCTGCGGTCAGCCGCCGTTCAGCACGTCGTTACCGAGCTCGACCGCCTGATCGGTGGTCACGTCCTTGCCGCTCAGGTGCACCGTCATCCCGCCTTGGCTGCCGAGGTCGACGGTCATGAGCACGCTGGAGGGCGGAAGGGGTGCCGGGAGGCCCGTCTGGAGCAGGGCGCAGGCATCGAGGCCGATCCCGCTGACCGGTGTCGTCGGTGCCTGGCAGCCTGCCCCGGCTCCGAGAAGCATCGGGTCTCCGGGCTTGATCCAGCCAATCGTCGCGCCGCCGGCGGGCGACGTCGAGTACCAGCTGCACACGTGCCCGTCCCACCCGTGCGACTTGACATGGATGCCGAGAGTCGAGTTGATCGTGGCGTCCGGCACGATGTCGCACACGTTCTTGCCGTAGGGAATGCTCGCGGGCATGCCGCTCCCGGCTGTCGACGGGGCAGCGGACGTCCCGCTGGCAGGGGCCATGCTGGCTTGAGCGCTGGCGCTGGTCGCCGGGGCACCGGATGCGGCGCCGGTGGCCGGGGCGGTCGCTGTTTGGCTGGCCGGGGCCGAGGCTGGCTCCCCGCTGAGCCCCGACGGTGAGACGCCTGAGGAGCCGCATGCCGCGACGAGCAGCACGACGCCGGCAAGCGCGGCGATGGGACGGATGGCGTGCATGGATCAGCCTCCCTCGATCTCGGATCCGGTGGTGACGCGGGCTGACAGCCGCTCGATCAGCGAGATCCGGTCGAAGGGCTGTCCTGCTCGCTCAGTCGCCTCGCGCACGGACACGGCCGAGTCCGCTTCGAACACGGTCAGGACGATCTCGTCCAGCCGGGCGACGAACGCGTCCACGAAGCGAACGGCGCGGCCTTCGGCAGCCATGTCGATCGCCGCATTCCTCGACGCCGTGGCTGCCTCGGCCAGTCCCGTGTCGGGCGCGTGCGGCCAGTAGCGCTCGACGATGAACGTCGAGACGGCGGCTGGCTGGCTGGGACGCGGGGCCATCGTGGCTGACCCTAGAGCGAACCGACGGAGCGATGAAGGGGGGCTTTCCCCCCATCAGTCGGGTCACGGACGGAGCGTCGAGCGACTACGCGGCGGGATCCTCCGGTCCGGCCGCAGGAGCCTGCTCGCCCATCCGCGCCCCGAGCTGCGCCCTCGAGCTGACGCCGAGCTTGCGGTAGATCCGCGTGATCGCCTTCTCGACCCCCTTCGGCGACAGGTAGGCTGCCGCCGCGATCTCGCGCCCGGTGAGGCCGCTGGCCGCGAGCTCCGCGACTCGCCGCTCGGTGGGGCTGAGGGTCTCGGGCGCCGAGGGTCGGAGGCCAACCCGGGCCCGATCGTCTCGGGCCACGGCAACCCATCCCGGGGACCCGAGCCGCTCGAATGTCCCGATGGCCTCGCCGAGGACCTCGGCCGCCGCTCGTTTCTGTCGACGCCGCCGGCGGATGCGACCGAGCACGACGAGGGCACGAGCTCGCTCGAACGGCGCTGGAAACGCGTCGTGGAGGCGGATCGCCCGGTGAATCGTCGCCCGCGCCAGCTCCAGGTCGCCCGATGCAAGCTCGATCAGCGCCCGAGCCCTGGCCGCCAGCGGGCGAGCCGAGGCCCGTTCGAGACGCTCCGCGTCCACCTCGAACGGGCACAGGACCGCGTCTGCCTCCTCGAGACGGCCGACCGCCACGAGCGCCTCCACCAGGTCGGGGATGAAGGATCGCAGGCCGGGGTCCCGCACGCCAGCTTGCTCGAGGAACGGCGGGATCGGCTGGAGCACCTCGATCGCGCGGCGGGGGTCGCCCGACGACAGGGCGGCGAAGCCGAGGACGCCGGCGTTGTCCTGGATCCCCGGGCCGTACCGCCGCTCCATCGAGAGCCGCAAGCCGTCCTCGGCCAGGGCGATGGCGTCGTCGATACGCCCACTCGCCGCCTCGACGCGCGCGACCGACGCACCCAGCAGCACGCGCATCAGACCGTCCAGCTCGGCGAGGTACATCCGCCCAACGGCGGCAAGCGCCCGGGCCTCGTCCCATCGGCCGATCAGGAGCTCCACCTGGCAGCGGGCATAGAGGAGGTACGGGATAGCGTCATCCTCGCCGTCGGCCTGTGCGCCGTTGTGGAGCCGCTCGAGCCGCCGCGCCGCCCCATCCAGATCGCCGGTCCAGGTGGCAATCAGGGCGGCGATCATGCCCGGACGCCACTCGATCAGGTGCGGGGAGGCCGGTACCTCGAGCGCGAGCGCCCTGGCGAGCAGGTCGTCGTGGACGCCGAGTCCACGGATGAAGTCGATCATGACCAGGAAGGCGAGAGCGCCGGACTCGGCGGCCGCGTCGCCCGACGCTGCCGCATGCTCGACGGCTCGCCCTGCGCTGACGGCAGCCTCCTCCAGGCGGCCGGACATCGTGAGCGCCAGGGCGAGCTCCTGCTCGAGAGCCGACGCCACCCGTGTATCGCCGGCCGCTTCGACCGAAGCGGACTCGAGGATCTCGATCGCCGCCTGCGGATCCTCCCGCCGGTACCGGAGCGCAGCCAGCTTCAGCAGCAGGCTGGCCCGATCCGATCCGGGCCCCGTCTGGCTTGCCAGCTGCTCGAGGAGCCGCTCCGCCCGCTCATGCTCGCCGGCCTCCACCAGGCACCCGGCGGCGGCCTCCGACCAGGCTCGCCGTCGCCGGCTCAAGCTCGACGCCGCACGGGCGACCGCCTCGAGATAGAGATCCGCCGCGTCACCCGGTGCGGCCCTCCGGCGGGCCGCCTCGGCTCCCCGGGCGATGCGTACGGCGGCCGGGGCATCTGGCCCGGCGACCCCGGCGATGGTGTGCCAGGCAGACTCCACCGGGTCATCGACGGCGTCTGCCAGGCGCCGATGAAGCGCCGCCCGATCGGCGACCGCGACGCGCTGATAGGCCGCCGAGCGAAGCATCGGATGGGCGAACCGGATCCGGTCCCCGGAACGCAGCAGGATCCCGTCGGTGAATGCCGGCTCCAGGCGGGCGACCGCCTCGCCGCCGATCACCCGGTCCAGCAGGGCGGATCCTGGATGCGCGATCGCGGCGACGACGGCGAGCGCCTCGGTCGCGGCCGGATCAAACGTTGCGAGGCGCTCTTCCAGCGCCGCCTGCAGCGACCGGGGCACGGCGGGGGGCCGCGCACTCGGATGATCGGGTTGATCGGCGATGGTCCGTCGGAGCTCGGCGGCGAACAGCGGGTTGCCGGCAGCGACCTCGACGACCCGACGCGCCTGGCGTGCCGAGAGGGTCGGGCCGGGCCGGACACGGAGGGCAGCCAGCATCGATTCGTCGGACAGGGGTCCGAGCGGCAGCGACGAGACGGGTAGGTCCGGGGCGCGCACCAGAAGGGCGGGGGGTTCGAAGGTACGTTCCGAGCGTAGCGTGACCAGCCAGCCGACGTGCGCATCGCGGAGCCGCCGGGCGACGAACCGCAGCGCGCCTGCGCTGGAGGGGTCCAGCCACTGGACGTCGTCGATCGCGATCAGCACCGGCGATCGAGCCCCGAGCGACCGGATCAACCCAAGCAGCCCGACGGCGACCGCCAGCGAGCCCACCGGCGTTAGGTCGGGCGACAGCCGCAGCGTGGCGACCCCGAGCGCTCGTGCCTGTGGCTCGGGCAGCACCTCCGACGCGACGTCGAGGACCGGTTCGACCAGGTCATACAGGCCGGAGAACGGCAGTGCCAGCTCCGGAGACTCGGGGGCGGTCAGGAGGACGCGAAATCCGGCGGCAGCGGCCATCAGGATCGCAACCCGGAGCAGCGCGGACTTGCCGATCCCCATCTGGCCATGGACGACGAGGGCGGCAGGACCGGCTTCGATCCCGTCGAGGAAGCGACGGACGGCAGCCAGCTCCGGCTCGCGGCCGATCAGCCCCGGCCTGCGCGCCGTCCGTTCCGGGAGGCCCAGCGGCGGCTCGGACGACCGGGCCCGCGGCTCAACGTCTCCCACGCGTTCTTCCCCCGGTTCGCTCACGTCCCGACCCCTCGTGACCCTGCTCCGGCGGGGCTTGCCGTGCGATCGATCGCCCCGTCGGCCGGGTACATCATCCGGCGAACGGTCGACGGCTGCCGAAACGTGGCAGCCCGCTGTCCTACGTGTTCCGCGGCGCCCGCCTGGCGTTCAGCTGGGGGATCGTGCTGCGTGGAAAGCCGCCTCGTGTCCCGAGTGTACAGCGGGCACTCCCACCAGTGGCGCGCAACGTACTCGGGCACCACCACCAACGTGATCGGTGCGGGTCGATCGGGAGGCCAGGGCTCGGTCGAGCACGTCCAGGTAGGCGACGAGGGGGCCCGACCGCTCGGACTCAGTAGCAGAGTGGCTCCGGCGGGCGGGAGCCGGCCACCTGCTGCGTTCCCGAGGCGAGACCACGAGTCAGATCTCGCTCCCTCGCCCTGTGCGCTCGCGCGCGTGGCTCAAGGTCGCGCCTCTTGAATGCGAGCGCTGCCATCAGGTCGTCGAACGGACATCACCCGTCCAACGCCGCTGCGCAGGGTGTCGACGCGCGGGGTGACAGCCTGGGAGGCAACGGGGTCAATCACGGGACGAGGACCTCCTGGGAATCTGGCTGGGGGATGTCGTCGGCCAGCGCGTTCGCGACCGCGCGCTCGATGGCCGAGAGGTTGAGCTTGCCGCCCGAGAAGCGGAGCCGGCCGTCGATGACGACGAGCGGGGGCAGCGCGTCGCCAGAGGCGACCTTCGCCTCGATCCCGGGGTAGTGGGTCATCTCCGGGCTGAACAGCTCGACGTACTCGACGCGGACGACCTGGCCGAACCGAGCAGCCAGCCGCCTGCGGCCCACCTCCGCCACCGAACGCGAGGTCTCCGCGGGCGCGCACCCGGTCGGCGACGGCACGCCGACGATTAGCACCGAGGAGCTCACCGGCCCGCGCCCGTGAGGACGGGCAGGGTTGAGAGCTCATCGAGCACCGGCTTTGGGGTGCGCGTCGTGCTGCAGTCCGAGCACAGACAGGCGCTGGCGACGGCGTCGGTCGGCGTCAGGAGCGCGGTGACCGCCGCCCGCAGGCGAGCAAGCCGATCGACGTCGAGTGCGTAGAACGCCCAGCGTCCGCTGCGCCGTTCGCGAAGCAACCCGGTGGAGCGCAGCACGCGAAGGTGATGCGAGACGAGCGCCGGGCTCATTCCCAGCGCCCCGCCGACGTCGCAGACGCTCCGCGATCCTGGCGC
This sequence comes from uncultured Chloroflexia bacterium, assembly GCA_963773695.1. Classification (GTDB taxonomy): domain Bacteria; phylum Chloroflexota; class Limnocylindria; order QHBO01; family QHBO01; genus CAVXEH01. The sequence goes on from CAVZCE010000007.1 coordinate 194,325, forward strand.
TGGCGCGCGGAGGACTCACCGCATGTTCAGCGGGACCTTCGGCCCGCGAAACACCTGCCGTTCGACCGTAGGTCGTATCAGTCACGGATGACACAGTTGGATCTGACATGTTGTGGATTCTCACCCCCCTCCTCTTCGGCCTCTCCTTCCTGTCGGGAATGCTTGGCCTCGGCGTCGCCTTCGTCGCCATCCCGGTGCTCGGCCTCTTCGGCTTCGACCTGAAGGACGTCATTCAGCCCTGGGCTCTGCTGCTCAACGGGCTGACCGCCATCAGTGGCGCCATCGCCTTCTGGAAGGCGGGGATGGTCGACCGGCGTGGCGCCCTCGTCCTGGTCGCGATCACCACGGTTGCTGCGCCGATCGGCGTCTGGCTGCTCCAGTTCGCGTCGACCGACCTCGTCTGGTGGCTGTACGTCGCGGTCCTTATCTTCCTTGCCGCCCGCATGCTGCTTCCCAAGCCGGCCGCCACCGAGGTCGTGGCCGACATCGGCGACGGCGCCCGGACGCGAGCCGGCGTGGCCGCGGTGCCCATCAGCGTCTTCGCCGGCTTCCTGGGGGTTGGGCCGGGCTTTCTGCTGATGCCAACCCTCACGCTGGTCGGCTACTCCGCCCGGCTGGCGGCCGCGACGAATTCGGTAGCGGTGACGCTGCCTTCCTTCTCCGCGTTCGCCGGCCACCTTGGTTCGGCGACGTTCGACTGGCCAACCGTCATCGTGACCTCGGTCGCCGCAGTCGTCGGCGCCTGGTTCGGGGCGCGGTTCATGGCCGGCAAGGTCAAGAGCGCCACGCTCGCGCGCCTGTTCGCGATCGCCCTCGTGGCGCTCGCCGCGCAGCGCATCTGGATCCTCGTCGCATGACGGCGGCGACGGCTTGCATGGAGGTCTGCGATGTCGATTGAGCTCCCGGTCCTGCCCGCCCTGCGGATGCACCTCACCGCTCCCAACGTCGCTGCTCCAGTCGACGTGGCAACCCTGCTCGCCGATCGAACCCGGGCCGGCATCCTCGTCATGCTCCGCGACGGGCCGCACTGCGTGTGCGAGATGGCCGCGGCGCTCGGCGAGCGCCAGAACAACGTCAGCAATCATCTGGCCCGCCTGCGCGAGGCAGGGCTGGTTCGGACCGCCCGCGGGGGCCCCGACTCCCGTCGCGTCTACTACGAGCGCGAGGACGAGGCCTGCCGCGCGGCCCTCACGTCGCTGAAGACAGTCCTTCGATGAGCGCCATCACCCTGCAGCGGGGTCGACTGTCCATCCGCCTGGTCGCTCCCATCGCCGCGGTTGCCTGGCTGGCTGCCTGGTTCGTCAACCTGCCGGCCGCCAACTGGTTCGCCTACGACCTCCTGGGCCTGACCCCCGGGACGCACATCGGCGATGCGGTCGCCTTCTTCGCCTACGACGTGCCAAAGGTCCTGCTCCTCCTGCTGGGGATCATCACCGTGGTCACGTTCCTGCGCAGCTACTTCCCGGCGGAGCGGGTGCGCGCGGCCCTGGCCGGGCGCGGCACGCTGGCGGGGACGGTTGCTGCCGCCGGCTTCGGGGTCATCACGCCGTTCTGCAGCTGCTCGGCGGTACCGCTCTTCATCGGCTTCGTGGAAGCGGGCATCCCGATGGGCGTCACCTTCGCCTTCCTCATCAGCTCGCCCATGGTCAACGAGGTCGCACTGGTGCTGCTGTGGGGCCTGTTCGGTCCGGGCATCGCGCTGCTCTACATGGCCGCCGGATTGACCGTCGCCATCGTCGGGGGCCTCGTCCTCGGCCGGCTGGGCGTGGAGCGCTGGGTGGAGCCCTGGGTGCTTGACATTCGCGCCGGAGGCGGGGCGACCTCGATCGGCCTCCGCCCCACCATCGAACAGCGCCTGCGGGATGCCTGGACCTACACCAGGGCGCTGGTCCGCAAGGTCCTGGTCTACGTGCTGATCGGCATCGGCATCGGCGCCTTCATCCATGGCTTCGTGCCGACCGATCTGGTGGCGTCGCTCGGTGGTCGCGAGAACCCGTTCGCCGTCCCGATCGTCGTCATCCTGGCCATCCCCCTGTACTCGAACGCGGCGGGCACCATCCCCATCGTCGAGGCGCTGCTCGGCAAGGGCATGCCGCTGGGCACCACGCTCGCCTTCATGATGGCCATCGTCGCCATCAGCCTGCCCGAGTTCGTGATCCTGCGGAAGGTCATCCGCCCCCAGCTCATCGCCGTCTTCGCTGCGGTCGTCGTCGTCGGTATCCTCGCCGTCGGCTTCGGCTTCAACGCCCTCGGACTGTAAGGAGGTCCATGTCATGAAGAAGATCGAGGTCCTCGGACCCGGCTGCCCGAACTGCCAGCACCTGGAGGCCAACGCCCGCCAGGCGGTGGCCATGGCCGGTGTCGAGGCGGAGATCGTCAAGGTCACCGACTACCGCCAGATCATGGGCTACGGGATCATGAGCACGCCCGGCCTGGTCATCGACGGCAAGGTCGTCAGCGCCGGGCGGATCCCATCGGCGGGCGACATCGCCACCTGGCTGTTCGACGACTGAGCTGCGGAGTCGAAGGAGCCTGTCGATCATGCCCGGCGATCACCCCGCGGGCGAGGTGCTGACCTACACCGTCGACGCCCGGCGCACGCAGCCGGGGGTGTCGGTCGCCAGAACCCGCCGGGCAGAGGTCAGCTTCGACACGAGTGCCGGCCTCGCCGACGCCCTGTTTGGGCCGGCCGATCTGCTGGGCGCCGCCTTCGCGGCCTGCCTGCTGAAGAACGTCGAACGCTTCTCGCACATCCTCCCGTTCCGCTACGACAGCGCGACCGTCCACGTCGAGCTGGAGCGTGAGGATCGACCGCCGCGGATCACGCGGATCCGCTACCAGCTCCGGCTGGTGACCGATGAGCCACCGCACCGGGTCGCGCTGCTGGAGCGCAACCTGACCGGGTTCGGGACGATCTACAACACGCTCCTGGCCGCCTGTCAGGTGAGCGGCGAGGTCGTCGCCCAACCCCGGCACAGCCCGGAGCTCACCCCTCCGAGCCCATCCACGCCGCAACCCCGGAGCAACCGATCATGACCCAGCTGCGCTCGATCCAGGAGCACCTCAACCGCTGGATGCTGGCCTACGTGGCCCTGGCCATGGCCGCCGGCCTGGCGATCGGCTACCCGGCGGCATCGGTCACCACGTCGGCCAGTGGCGCGATCAGCGGACTGACCACGGTGGCGGTGTTCTTCATCGTCTACCCGATGATGGTCAACGTCCGCTTCGAGGCGCTGGCTCGCGCCGGCCGCAACCTCCGCGCCGTGGGCCTGGCCCTGGGATTCAACTTCGTGTGGGCGCCGCTCGTCGGCTGGCTGCTAGCAGCCATCTTCATCGGTGAGCCGCTGCTAGCGTTGGGCTTCATGCTGGTCATGGTCGTGCCCTGCTCAAGCATGGCCATCGGCTACACCGGGCTGGCCAAGGGCGACCTGGAGCTGGCAACCGTCGTCGTGGCCCTCAGCTTCGTGCTGGCCGTCGTAGCGGTCCCCGCCTGGATGCTCCTGTACGCCGGCAGCTACCACCTGGCGGTCCCGCTCGGGAACCTGGTGACCTCGATCCTGACCGTCCTGATCGCGCCCATGATCCTCGGCTACGTGACCCGGCTGGCACTTGTCCGCTGGTTGGGCCGTGAGGGCTTTGGACGCCTTCAGCCCCTCTTCCCGGCCGCATCGCTCGTGGCCATGTACGCCATCGTCTTCCTCATCTTCTTCGGCAAGGCGACACTGATCGTCACCCGCTGGAGCACGGTCCTGGCGCTGCTGGTGCCGAACGCCATCTTCATCGGACTGACCCTGCTGGCCGTCACCTGGCTCGCCCGGCGCCTTGGCCTGGGCTATGCCGAGGACATGGCCCTCGCCTTCGCCAGCACCGGCAAGAACAACGGCACCGCGATCGCCATCGCCACCACCGCCTTCTCGCCGCTGGTCGCCATCCCGGCCGCCACCATGCCGATCTTCCAGATCTTGCTGCTGGTCGGCTACCTTCGCGCCGCACCGCGAGTGCGCGCCTGGTTCGAGGGTCAGCGGCCGGCGCCCGCGGGTCAGCTCCCGGGCCAGGTCTGAGATGACGACGAGCTCCGCCACCGCAAGCACGCCGACCTCCCATGCGCGGGCCGTGGCCCGATCCGCGCCATCGCGACGCCTCTGGATCGCGCTATTGCTGGCACTGGCGGTCCTGTCGCTGGAGGTCACCGGCGGGCTGCTCACCGGCAGCCTGGCGTTGCTGAGCGACGCCGGCCACGTGGCGGTGGACGTCGTCGCCCTGCTGGTCGGGCTGGGTGCCGCGCGCCTGGCGGCCCGCGAACCGGATGCCGCTCACACGTACGGTTTCCACCGCCTGGAGAGCATCGGCGCGCTGGCCAACGCGGTCCTGCTGGTCGCGGCGGCGGCGGTGATCGTTGCCGAGAGCATCGGTCGCCTCCTGACGCCGGTCGAGATCAACGCATCCGCCGTGCTCGGCGTGGCCGTCGGCGGGTTCGCTGTGAACGGCGCCTCGGCCCTCATCGTCCACGGCGCAGAGCGGAAGACCGAGGCGACCCGGGTGCTCGTCCTCCATCTCGGTGGCGATGCGGTCGGCGCGCTGGCGGTGATCGGCTCGGCGCTGGTCATCATGGCCGGCGGCCCCACCACGGCCGACGCGGTGGCCAGCCTGGTCATCGCTGCGGTGCTCGGAGTGGCCGGCATCCGGCTGCTGGGCCGGATCGTCCATGTGCTGTCGGAAGGCGTCCCGGCGGCACTCTCGCTGCCCATCGTCAGCGCTACGCTGCAGGCGATCCCTGGCGTGAGCGGCGTGCACGACCTCCACGTATGGGCCCTTGCCGAGGACCTCCCGGTGGTGACCGCGCACCTCGAGACCTCGCCCGGTCCGGACCGCCACCGCCTCCTGCCGGCCGCGACCGAGGAACTGCGTCGCATCGGCGTTGGCCACGCCACTCTCCAGGTCGAGGACGAACCCTGCGGCCAGGGCCGGCCCGCTGCAACGGTCGGCCCAGCGCAGCCTCCAAGTATCTACCCGGCCGACGAACCTACTGCGACGCGGAGTCCATCGCCCCAAAGGAGTGATTTGCCATGACCGTCATCACGTCCGATGACACCACCATCCTGACCGATGCCCTGGCCTTCCACGGCCACAAGTGCTGGGCCAGCACCGCCGGAGTGCGCCTGGGCCTCGCGGCCCTGCGCGAGCTCGGGGTCGAGCGAGCGGGGGCGAAGGAGCTCCACGCCATCGTCGAGATCGGCGATTACCACGGCGGGATGTGCTTCGGCGACGGGATCCAGTTCACCACCGGCTGCACCTTCGGCAAGGGCAACATCGAGAAGAGCCGCGAGGGCAAGTTCGCGGTGACCCTCATCGACAAGGGCGCCGGCCGGGCGGTGCGGGTCGCGTATCGGCCAACCCTCCAGCCGCAGATCAAGGCGACGCCGTTCATGCAGAAGCGGTCCGCGGGCATCCCCGCCACGCAGATTCCCGACGAGGAGCAGGACGAGGTGGTGCGCCTGGTGTGGGACGCGCCCGCCGAGGCGATCATGACCGTCGGACCGGTTGAGGCGCGTGCCTGGAGCGAGCCTGAGGAGGTCGTCCGCTTCGCGGTCTGCCCGCGCTGTGGCGAGCTCGTCGCGGAGCCCTACCTGCGCGTTGCCGAGGGCGCGAGCGTGTGCATCGCCTGCTCCGGCTACCCGGGCTGAACCGATCACGGACCCAACGACCATGGCCCTCTACCTCGTCGGCGGTGCAACGGTCTTCGTCTTCTCGGGGATGATGGCCATGGCCGGCCTCGGAGCCGCCTTCCTGTTCGTGCCCCTCTTCTATTACCTCGGCGTGCCGCTCGCGCAGGCCACCTCGACGGCGCTGCTGCTCAACGCGGTGAGCCTCTCCATGGCGACCATCAGCTACGCGCGGGCGGGCCTCATCGACTGGCGAGCGGGCGTCCCGGTGCTGCTCGCGGCGGTCGTTCTCGCCCCGCTCGGCGCCGCGCTGAGCGTCGGCGTCGATCGCCAGGTCCTGCTGGGCCTGTTCGTCGGCTTCCTCGTCTTCGCCGGGGCGATGATGCTCCTGTACCGCCCACGCGCCGCTCGCAAGGCACGAGGTGCAGCCGCAGAAGCCGGTGTCGGCGCGGGGGTCGGCGGTGTCGCCGGCTTCCTTGGGGGGTTGCTCGGCGTGGGCGGCGGCAACATCATCCTGCCCGGCCTGACCTGGACCGGCCTTGACGCCAAGATGGCGGCCGGGACGACCGCGCTCGCGGTCGTCTTCAGCTCGCTCTCTGGTTTCCTCGGTCATGTCGCGGTCGGCAGTCTCGATGCGGCCTTCCTCGTCGTGATGGCCGTCCTCGCCGCGGCCGGCTCGGGAGTGGGCGCCTACGTGATGCGCACCCGCCTGACCAGCCCGCAGCTGAAGCGCTTCATCGGCGTCCTGCTGTTGGTCATCGCCGCCAAGATGGCGCTCGACCTGCTGTGAGCCGACCACGGCATCCACTCCAACCCTGAAAGGAGCTCGCCCTGGTGGCCAGCATCACACTCACCAACCCGGCCGCGGTCGTGCCCCTTGCCCGGCTGCGCGGATTCCATCCCGGCTGGTACGGGGCGGTGATGGGCACCGCCATCGTCGGCATCATCGCCTACCAGAACCCCGGGGACCTCGGCCTGCTGGCCGGTGCCGCGCGGGCCGTCGGCGTCGGCATGGTCGCCCTCTCGGCGCTCCTGGCCCTATCCCTCGGACTTCCGTACCTCGCCCGCTGGCTACAGCATGGGGATGCCGCTCGCGCCGATCTCGCCGATCCGGTGACCGGCGCCTTGTACGGCACCTTCCCAGGAGGGATTCTGGTCCTGGCCGTCGGCATCGCCACCGTCGGCCCGTCGGTGCTGCCAGAGTCCGCCACGGCAACCATCGTCGCGGTGCTGGCCATCTTCGGGATCGTCATTGCCTTCGCGATGAGCGTCGGCTTTGCGGCGCTCCTGTTCATCGGCCGCGGGGTCGAGCCCCACCTGGCCAATGGCGCGTGGTTCATTCCCCCGGTCGTCAACATCGTGGTGCCGCTGGCCCTCGTCCCGCTCGTCCCGCACGTGTCCGCGGCCGATCTGCCCCTCCTCGTCGTCGCCGGCTACGCCTTCTGGGGCATGGGCTTTCTGCTGTTCCTGCTCGTCGCCTCGCTCCTCTACGACCGGCTCGTGTTCCACCCCCTGCCGGCCGCGCCACTCGCGCCTTCCCTCTGGATCGGGCTCGGCCCGATTGGCGTCGGCAGCCTGGCGCTGCTGCGCCTGGCGCAGGCTGGCGCACCACTGTGGGGCACGGCAGCCCCGGGTATCACCATCGCCTCATCAATCGCGGCCGCAGTGCTGTGGGGCTTCGGGCTGTGGTGGCTGGCCGCATCGATCGTTCTCCTCGGCGCCTACCTGCGTCGCGGCGCCCTCCCCTACGGCCTGGGCTGGTGGGCCTTCACGTTCCCGCTTGGTGCCTACGTCGCGAGCACGCTCGCGCTCGCGCGCGCCTGGCATAGCGGCTGGCTCGAGGGACTGGCCGTCGTCCTGTTCATCGGGTTGCTGGCGTTCTGGATCATCGTCGCGATCCGCACCGTGGGTGCCATCCGTGCTGGGACGGTCTGGCGGCGCTGATTTGGAGGCGGGAGCTGAAGGCCGACACGCGGCGCCGGCCCGACCTCGAGCACCAGCGGCTCAGCTACGCCGACGCGCGACGACGACCTCCGAGCTGACCGCCCAGGCCGTGACCACGGCGTGCTGGATCACCGTCCAGCTCTGCTCGTCGAGGAGGTCCAGGAGCTCGATCGGCCGGCAGCCCCCGACGAGCATCGGCCGGCGGCGCCAGATCCGGGTCCAGGTGTTCGACACCAGTCGCGGGAGGCGCCCGGTACCGTGGGTGATGCTGACCAGGCCCAGGAGGCCGTCCGCTTCGAGGAGGCGGTGCGCCTCGCCCAGCCAGCGGCCGGCGTCGGCCGGGGTCATGAGGTCGAGGACGTAGCTGGCGATGAACCGGTCGGCGGTGCCGTCGGCAACCGACAGGGGTGGCTCCCCGGCAATGCACTCGGCGCTGGCGCGATCGGCCCAGGGTCGCAGTCGCGCCGCCGCGATGGCGGTCATCCGCTCGCTCAGCTCGAAGCCGCGATAGGTCGCATTCGGTGGCAGCTGATCGTGCAGCAGCGTGCGAGCGTAGCGTCCCGTCCCACAGCCGAGCTCGACGACGGAGTGCGCCGTGCTGAAGGCCCCGAGCTCGAGCAGCCGGTCGGTGGCCGGATCCTCGTAGAAGCGCTGGGTGTCCTGGCCGCGGCCGATGCGGTCGTAGTAGCCACGGATCGCGGCGAGTTCAGGCATCGGCACCAGTATCCCGCGTCGGGACCTGCTGCTGGGCGCCGCCGGCCCATCGCCCCTGCGCTGGTGGCGGCGAGGAGCTCAATCAGCGGCGCAGTCGACGAACCATGGCTCGGCGGCGCTGGCGGCGCCTCCGACCCCCTAAGAGGCTGGCGCAAGATCGAGCTCGTGGAGAAGCGTCGGCTCCAGGGCCTTGACCACGCTCCCCCACACGCAGGCGGCGAGGTAGTAAGTACGGGTTGCCGGCGGTCGCCTCGACACTGTCGGCGATGACGCCCCGCCGGACACTCCTGGCTGCCGCGGGATCAGGTCCAGGTCTGACCGACGCGATCTCAGGCGCCAATTCGCTAGGCGTAGCCGCACGCGAGATCCCGCTTCCCCACCCAGAGCGGTCACGCGAATGGCTGAAGGTGGCCCTCATCGAGTGCGCGCGCTGTCAGCAGATCGTCGAGCGGAGCTCGCCAATCCGACACGTGTGTCCCGGCTGCCGAGCCGGCGTCAAGCGGGTTGCCAGCCGCAGGGCGATGAGGCGCTGTCGTGGCCGGCACGGCGCAAGCCGGGAAGCGTCCGGCAGACGAATCGGACGCCGGGTGCAAGCGAGTGACTAGTCGGACGGACAAGCTAGAGGCCCGAGCCAACCGTCAGACCGACCGTAAATGGCATCTCTTACGGGTTCGGCGTCGTGAGGTGAGATATGACCTCAAGCTCCGGTGATGCGCACGGGTGCACGACGAGGTCGCTCGAGTCGATCCACCCACCCATCTGCACGGTGTCGCCGTCATGCGCTAACGCTCGGCCTGACCGATCGAACAGGATCATCCCCGAACTGTCGCGGCGCGCAGAATATCCGAACGGCCAGATCACCCCACCGATGTGCCCCGCATCGTTGCGGAGTCCAAGCCCATATGTCGGCTCAGGCTCGAGGACGCCAATGATCGCCATCAAGGCGCACGGCTCACTCGTTCCGGCGGGCTGCGAGCTCGTCTTGAGGGCTACGGGGCACCCATCTGAGGCGCAGGTTTCTGCGGTACCGGTCGATGGCCCACGGCTGGAGGCGCAACCCGTCAGCGACAGTAACACGGCTGCCGCTGCGAGGATGGACCCCGTGCCTAGGACCACTGAGCGTTGGATCTTCATCGGCTGACCTTAATTCGTAGCGATGGAGACTCCAAGAAGTGACGAGATCCTCGGCCATTTCTCCCCAAAACAGTCGAGCGCCGGGGCGCCCTTCAGGACCCACCGCTCCGGGGCCACGGCGGACAGGCGAGCGAGCAGCCGATCGAAGGCGACCTCCTTGCGCAGGCGGACCACCGAGCGGCCGGAGTCGCGCGCGTGCGTCGCAAGACGCATCTCGAGGGCTCGGCGGAAGGCGCCCGCGGAGGCGTACCTCATCTACCAGCCCCAGCGAGCGCAGCCTCGACCAGCCGCTGGACCCGATGACCCCGGGAGCGAGCCGCCTCGCGGAGAAGCGCCGGCGTGGTGAGCCCTCGCCGCAGTGCCTGGCCGACGGCTGCCGAGACCTGGTCGGGAGCCATGCCCGCCGCCGCGACATCGGCGATCGTGCGGGCCGGCGCCGTGAGCCGAACACCGTGGCGGCTGATGACGTCGGCATCGGTGAGTGGGTGCGTCGTGGTGTGGATCGTCACCCCGGGCTGGGCAACCAGTCGGCGACGCTCGCGAGGCACCGTGAGGTGGACTTGGTCGGCGATGACGTCGGACAGGTCGTGGAGCTCCAGCGCCGACTCGTGCGACACGACCGCGCGGGGTGCCTGGCGCAGCCAGGCGGCGACGATCTCCTCGCGCGGCGCGGAAGGGTAGTCGCGCAGCCGGTACAGCCCGCGGGCGACGCGCAGGAAGCGCCCGGTCTTCGTGTGATGGGTCAGCAGCCCCGAGCTGAAGCCGTGATCAAGCGCCTGGGCGTGTCGTGACATACCCCGCCTGAGCACTGGCCGTCTCGAACAGGGCTCCCTGATCGGGCTTATCGATCCGTATGTTGTCGTTCACATCCAAGAGTCTACTTAGGAAGTCAACGACAAGATTGGCTCCGGCGGGCGGGAGCCGGGCACTTACTGCGTTCGCGAGGCGAGAGCTCGAGCGAGATCTCGCTCCCCCGTCCCGGCCGCTCTCGCGATTGGCTGAAGGTCGCGCTGGTCGACTGCGCCATATGCCACCAGGTGGTCGACCAGACCTCACCGGTGCAGCGGCACTGCGCCAACTGCCGGCGAGCCTTGAAGCGAACGCGCAGTTATGCTGCGGTTGCGCGCGCCAGAGCGGCTCGCCGACGGCGGACGTGATCCTTATCGACCGCTCCGAGCCGTTGGCATCGGTCAGGGAACATAGCTCCCCGGTACGGTCGTACGTCGAGATTGTTGTCGACGGTCGAGTCGGCATGGGCGCGCCGACGCCGGACCCCGGCGTTACGGCTAGTGGGTGCCGAGGACGACAACGAGGAATCCAAGGATCAGGGGAATCGCAAGAGGACTGCGAGCACGGCGCCTATTTCTTCTGAATCGACGCGTCAGCCGAACCCGGCGGCGCCTCCACGTTCCCATTTTCGTCTGTCCCGATCGAGTAGAACTCGTAGTAACCCTTGCCGTCGGGGAAAAGGAAAGCACGAGAGAACGGTGATGGGTTGGGCAGCGCACTGAACGTGATACCGCCTATCCAATCACCCCACGCAACGTGGTTAGAACTGCGGAAGCGGTAGAAGATCTCGACAGTGATCCACGAAGACTCGTCGTCATATGCACTCCCCGTGAGGAGAATCGAGGAATCTCTGGTCGTGCCTGGCAGTTGGTCTACGTGCGTTACGGGCGGTGTCGTGTCGGCAGGTGGAGGCGGCGTGCGGTCAATCGGGACGAAGAGCGAAACGTCTCCCTCCGCCCCCTGGCTGAACGCCCGCGCATCGACAGTGAACGCGCTCCACCCTCCATCGTCGTAGGGGTAGATGACCGCGAAGGACTCGTCACCCGAGTCGTAGGCGCCGTCGAGAGGCTCGACCACTTGCCAGTCTGTCAGTAGGGCAGACCCGCCGCCTCCGAAGACGCCGTACACCCTCACCTCGATCGAATCGATGACTTGGTCGGCGTGCGCATCGCCACTAAGGATCAGAGAAACACATTGGGCTGGCGAAGTGGTGACGGGTGAGGCGGGGCCTTGAATGATCCCACACGATCCACTCGTGATTGCCGACTGACCCGAGACGTTGAGCGTTGGCGCGGTGCCTGCGACGAAGGTTGTGGTGGCATCCGCCACGCTAGGAGGAAGCTCAAGGTTGCCGGCGTCATCCGTCGCGATCGTGTAGAACTCGTAGAGCCCTGGCCCTGACGGGAAGGCGAAGCTTATCGGTGAGGAAGTGCCCGATGGTCCCTCCGCCCAAGTGGTCCACGTCGCGCCGCCGTCGCCGCTGAACCGCCACCACAGACTGACCGACGCTACCCCGGTGAGGTCGTCTGAGGCCGAGAACGGGACATCGATCGCCTCCGTTGGGTACTGCGCTTCGAGGGGTCCGACGGCTGACGAGGGCGGCGTCTCGTCGACCAGGAAGACCACCCCGCTTGCCGGGGAAGAGATGTTGCCTGCGGCGTCTCTGACCTGCGCAACCAGCGCATGCTCGCCAAGATCAGGCGTGAGGCTGAAGTCCGCGACCGCGGTGAAGGGCTGCCAGCTGGCTGTTTCCAGCGCGTCCTGAGACTCGGCAATCCGATACGACACCGCAGGTTCGGACAGATCGACGAACCGAACGCCGACGTCCGTACTGGGTGCCTCCCAGTTCCCTTCGTTGACCGCGATGCGCACGGTGGGCGGAGTGACATCCTGGGCCGCCGTCACGGACTCCATCAGCTCAGGAGCACCCCGAGCTCCCGCATCGGAGATAGGCACCCCGACGTAGTCGTAGCTCCCAGGGATGAGCGGGCCATCCGTGAACTCGAATCCGGCACCTGAAAGAGTACCGAGCGACGTCCACGTCGCGGAGTCCGTCCGGTAGACCTCGATGCTTCCAGTCTGATCCTGGGTCATTCCTCTTATGCCAACGAGACTGCCGTCTTGCGGGTTGATCGCGAGCGCGGCAATGGGCGGCGCATCATCGTCGCTTGCAGCAGTTGGATCCATTCCGCGCGCAATTTCCGAGCCATCGGCCTCGCCGGCCCCGTCGGTGTCGGCGGCGAAGGGATCCGACCCTTGCGTCAACTCGGCTGCAAACCCCAACCCGTCGTGGTCGATGTCCACAGACCCATCAGCCGGATCCTGCGGGTCGAGGCCGACGGCCGTCTCCAGGGCATCCACGACACCGTCGCCGTCCGAATCGGGCGCTGCCGCCAGGATGGTCGACGTCGCATAGGTGTCGTCGAACGCCTGCCCCGAGTTGTCGATGCCGGTGGCCTCCGCACTGATCTGGTACGTGCCTGGAGGCATGGTGCCCCAGAAGGCACCGCCGTACGCGCCATCGTTGCGCGCCCCAGCGGCAGCCGTCCCCTCGTCGCGCAGCTGGACGAATCTGGTCTGTCCATTGGGATCGGTGACGGTGGCCGTCACAGCTGCCCCGGCGATTGGTCCGACGGCGTCCGAGAGGTTGAGGCCCACATCGACGGGCATGCCCGCCAGTCCGCTGCCGGAGGCCGTGAGTTCCCCCACGTTGGACAATGCGCTCGCGGGCTGAGTCGGTTGCGAGGCACCGTCCACCGTCACGCTGAGATCGTAGCTACTTGTGAGAGACGGACCACCCACCACCACGATGCCGAGCCGTTGCCACGAGCCAACGTTGACCGTAAGGCCGGGCGTTTCCCCGGCAACCGACGAGCCGCCGAACATGTTCGCGTCGGCGACCCAGACCGTGCGTGAGGCTCCTGCGTTGAGGTCACTCTCAAGGACGACCGCGACTCGAAGCGAAGCGAAGTCCCCGCGCGCCCGGGGATCATTGGGCGGCGCAAGACTGACCTGCGCGGACTGCGTGCCCGCGGGCAGGCCGACCTGGTAGACCCTCGCGGAGCCGGCTCGCAGGTGCTGTCCGGACCACGTATGGGGTGCGGCCTCACTGAGTAGTCTCAGGTCTGTTGATGCCGGGTACGGGGCAACAGAACCACTGTGTCCTGTGTGGGGCGTAACCTCGTCGAGGTAGCGATACCACTGAAACAACCCACCCCCGGCATCGTGGACATACGCAGCGAGCATCGCCTCCCGATAGGCGTCCACGGCGCGCTCCCGCGCCTGGGCCGAGGTGATCGACGGGTAGGTCTGGGTCGTGTAGTCATAGCCCAAGGCGTTGCCCATGGCGGTCAGGCGCGTGCCTGGCGCGTTGATCAGCGCATCGGCGAAGTCAGCGACCCGCTGCTCGAGGTCAGTGACGTCCTGAGGTCCGT
>CAVZCE010000008.1:0-131925 GCA_963773695.1 uncultured Chloroflexia bacterium
AGCACCCGCGACCCGTCCGGTCAACCGAGCCTGAGGCCCGATCAGGGGGCCGGACGAGAGCCGGGAGGCACAGATGCAGCCCGCCGGCCCGGGCGACCCAGGAGGGCCACACCGCAGGTGGAGACATGGACCGGCGGTGGCCCTGGTCAGTGCAGCGTGGACGGCACCGGCAGACGCTCCCTGACCTTCCAGGACGGGCCGATCGGCCGAGCTTGGCGGCGTGGCGGTGCGGAGGGCCCCGATGGCTCAGCAGGCGCGGGGGAACGGGTTCCGGTGCTCGATGCCATCCCGTCCATGCCGGACGGCCATCGGCGGTCAGGGGCGTCGATTGCGCGTGAAAAGTGGTGGTCCGCATCTCACGGTATGCGAACAATGCAACGTCCAGTACGGCGACGGCAACGGTCGGCGTCCGGCGGCCGCATTGATGCGAACTTGCGACCTTCGCCTGGTCGAGGGTACACGAGGTGTGAGTTCCTGCGCCACGCCGGATCGAGGTTGTCCCCTAGTGCATCTGCGCCAACCGGCGACGCAGAGACGCCTCTGCCTTCGCGAGCGCGTCTTGTTCCTCCTGAGAGGCGGCAGTCGGATGGGCGAACAGCGCGCCCCAGCGTTGTTCGATCTGCACGCGCTCCTCGACAATCCTGCGCCACGCTCGTGACGGAGGCCTCAGAGCCTGATACTCCACCACGGCGCGGTCGAACGCGCGGGAGTACGCGGCATCATCGATCTGTCCAGCGCGCCATTCACTAGGAGATACGCCTGCGGCTACCTGCCTTCGATCCCAGCTAAGACGTTGGCGGCTGCAATGACGGCTTCGACATAGGCGCGCCCCTGACGGTCCGGTGCCCCAATGCCGACCACGCACGATGACGGTGCAATGGGCAGAGCGACCACTTGCACGTAGTCCACTGGATAGACATGGAGGGCGATACGCCGGTCGAGAAGCGGCTTCAACTGGTGCCACAAGCGGCGCTGCTGCCCAGCCGAGATGCGCTTCTGACGTTTGGTTGAGGTCAATGATTGCGCCCAGGCCTCACCGATGGGCTGGAACTCACGCCAGAGCGTCTCCAGTTGACGTTGGCCCTCGGAGCCACCGGGCCAGCGAGCAGCCGGATTGTCCCGCATTCCCACCTGCGCTAGTGCGCGGCGCTCATCTGGGCCGGCGTTCCGGAGATCGCTCGCTGACAACGCGCTCGTAAGCTGCACCTCCGCTTCCACGATCCGCTCGATCCAGGCAAGCCACCTGGCCTCGTCGAGTCCTTCTACAACCCCCACCGGCGCCACTCCTTCACCGGTCAGCTGTCGCCGGCCGAGTTCGAGAGGAGGTACCGTTCACCATCACCGGCCGCCTGAATCACCTAGCCTTGACGTGTCCACGAAAGCGGGGCAACTCCAGTTTCTCTATTACGCGAACTCCTCGCTGGTCTCAAGCGTACCCGCAACGTGGCTGGACACTGAAGAGGCCCAAGCAGGAGAGGAGATTCTTGCCCTAAGAAACCAGATGCCCGGAGCGGCCAGTCAGCATCAGGACTTCAGTCAGGTAGACAAGCGTCTGGGCTTCGACTACAACGGGACGTCAGCCTGGTACATCTTGAATCCCAATGACTATGGCCGGTACGCGGACGGCGACATCACGACTTACTTTGGATACTCTGCAGGCACGAACTGGCTAGAGGGGTGGGATAAGTGCTGAAGCACCTCGCAATCATTGGCTCCGCGATAGTCGTGCTCTCGTTAGGCTTGAGTTCACTTCAGGCAGGAGCGGGGAGTTGCATTTCTGATTCCGCGCTGGCAGATACGGCACTATCCGAGGGGTGGGCTCCGCTCGACCAGCCCGTATCGCCCGCGACTATTGGGACTGACCGTGCCAAGCAAGTGGCGCTCGCGCACGGCGTGGCTGGGCAAACCGTCTTAGGATCCCGTCTCGCACAACTACGTAACACCGTATTCGGGAGCCGCACCGTTTATCTCATCGCGATGACTCCGATGCCGAACATGGCGCCGAATACCGCGTCGTCCTGCGAGATCCAGGTGGTCGACGCGAGTAGCGGCAATTTCCTATACGGCTTCCAGGAGGAGACCCCGATTTCGGGGTCGACGCCGAACGATCATTTCAGGAACGTGAAGGGCCGCTAGTTGCGATCCTGAGGACCTTGTTGACAAAGGTTCCTCGGGATCAGGCCGCCGAGCGGTGTGCGGACGGCGGCGATTGTGGTATGGAGCCAGCGGGGCAGATCGGCTAGGCGGGCTCTGCCTTGTCGAAGTAGGCAGATCGTGAGGCCCACTCGGCCAGGGGCGGTGCCAATGAAGCGCTCGGCCTTTCCATTTGGTCTGCGGCCGGTAGGGCCGGGGTGCAGCTGCGGCGCCGGGCCATCAAGTGCGGCCCAGCGAGACTGGCCTGGGTCGTTGGCAAGGCAGGATCAACGCACACGCAGCAGTACCTGGAGCGCATGGGTACGTGTGTGCGACCATGGTCTCTGACGTAGGGTCCCCTGCATCCTGCAACGATAGCTCGTTCCGGATCGACCCACTGCGTTGGTCCAATGTCAGTTCCTGTACAAGGGGGCGTGACTCCGTGTCCGTGGATCCCTCGGCGCGGGACCGCCCGTGCGGCAAAGCAACAGGGGCGGACCTCGGCGGTCGCAGAATCGCCGGACGAGTTCGCCTGTGAGCCATGTTGCTGATGTCGGCGAACGTCCACGAACGTTACGGCGCCGCTGCAAAACCGCGTAGCGCAATGGTGTCGAACGTCATGGAGTCGAGTTTGCCTGACCTGAGCGTGTGGAATAGAATGTACATAACATGCCACGACGACGCTCCGCTGAGCCCCGATACCGCCGCCGGGTGGTGCTGGAGATCACGCCCGACGAGTCGAAACTGCTCAACCGACAGGCCGATCGTCACGGCACGATCCGGGCCGCGGTCCTGGCCGGACTTGCCGCACTGGAGACTGATCGGAGTGCCGAGCTGGTGGCGCAGGTGGAGCAGCTCACCAAGCAGCTGGCGGCGGTTGAGCAGGCGCGTGGCAGCGAGCAGGATCGCGGGGCCACAGAGCTCGCCAGCCTCCAGACACAGCTCACCGAAGCACAGCAGGCGCTGAAGGCCGCACAGGCGCAGGCCAGGGAGCTGCGGGCGGACCTCCGACAGACGAAGGCGAAGCTCTCCAACGAGCGCGATGCGCGACGAGCGGCCGAGCAACACCACCAGGCCGCGCGAGCACGCCTGGTCCACCACGCCTACTGCGCAGTCTGCGACAAGCTGGTGCCCGAGGCAGAGTGGGCGGAGGAGCCCTGGCGGGACGACTTCGCCATCTATCACCAGCCGCATGGCTTCCGCGAGAAGCCGGGCTTCCTCGGCCAGCCCGTCACCATCATGTTCTGGCGCAAGGACTCGGCAGCGGGTGAGACGTCGTGACCCACGATCGCCTGCTTGCAGCACCGAGCCCACTCGCTCGGCCGGGGGCGGCTGGCTTCCTGATCGTGCTGCTGTTCATTCTCTTCGGCGGCTGGGATCGACGCCGCACAGCGGGCAGCATCCACCTGGCGGAACCGGCCTTCGTACCGCTCGAACCGGCGAGTGCGGAACGCGTGGCCCATGACCTGGGCACCGCCTACGCGGCGCTGATCGATGCGGAACGGCGCCGGGAGCGTCAGACATGAATGCCACGCTGCGGCGGGGTCGCGCTCTACACCCGCATCTCCACCGACGAGACCAACCAGCCCTACTCGCTCGGTGCCCAGCGTGACCGGCTGGAAGCCTTCGTCGCCAGCCAGCCGGGCTGGACCATCACCGCCATCTACGAGGACCGCGCCAGCGGCAAGAGCCTGGAACGTCCGGGACTGACCACCGCCCGCCAGGCGGCGCGGGCCGGCCTCTTCGACCTGCTGCTCGTGTTCCGGGTCGACCGCCTGTCGCGCAACCTGGGCCAGTTGGCGAGTCTCATCGAAGAGCTGGAGCAGGCCCAGGTCGCCTTCCAGTCAGCCAGCGAGCCGTTCGAGACCAGCACCCCGGCCGGCCGCATGATGCTGCAGATGCTCGGCGTCTTCGCCGAGTTCGAGCGGGCCAGCATCATCGAGCGCATCAGCGCCGGCATGGAGCGCAAGGCGCGCCGCGGGGAATGGACGGTGGGCACCTACCCTTATGGCTATCGGCGCGGACCGGACGGCCCCGGCCTGACGCCCGACCCCGCCGCGGCCCAGGTCGTGCGCGACGTCTTCGACCGCTACGTGACCCGCCACCAGAGCAGCGGATCGATCGCGGCGTGGCTGAACGGCCGCGGCCTGCGCACCACCCGCGGCGGTCGCTGGAGCCGGGCATCCATCCTCAAGCTGCTCGGCAACCGGGTCTATCTGGGTGAGGTGCCGTTCCGCGCCGAATGGCACCCGGGACGGCATCCGGCCATCGTCGACGCCGACCTCTTCGAGCGCGCCCGGCGGCTGCGTGCCAGCCGGGCCAGGGCACCCGCCCAGCGACGCACCAACGCCAGCCCGTTCCTGCTCAGCAGCCTGCGCCTGGTGTGCGACCGCTGCGGGAGCCCGCTGGTGGGGACCTCCGCCCACAACCGCTCGCGCCGCTACGACTACTACACCTGCACCACCCGCTCCCGGCACGGGAGCCGGGCCTGCGGCCAGGACCGCCTGCGGCGCGACGAGCTGGAGGCCGCGGTCCTGGGTCAGCTGGCGGGGGTGTATGCGGACAGCCAGATCCTGCGCTCCGCGGTGGATGCCGCCGATCGCCAGTGGCGGGCGCAGGAGGGCGAGCGGCGCGGTCGGCTGGCAGCCCTGGCCGTGGAGCGCGTCGACCTCGAGTGCCAGCTGCGAGATCTATCTGATTGCCGGGCACTCCGACGCCTCGGTTGGCGACGACAGAGGCGACCTCAATCCACAACGACTTCGCCGCCAGAAGCTCCGCTACGCGCTGATAGTCAAAGTGCCACGCATCTTCCAGCTGTCGCACCCTCGCGCTCGCATCCTCGGCACGACCGTCGAACCACGTACCGCGGCGGGCGCGCAGCCGCTTTCGGGATAGTTCGATAGTCCGAGACGAGCGCCGTTGTGAGCCGCGACGCCCGACGCCAAGTGGCATCCAATAGAACCGCCTGAGACCGCATCGCGAGGAGTTCGGCCCGTCCAGCTGCGCTCAGCCGTCCGTCGGTCCAAGTCGCAATCGAGACGTGTTCATCGGCGACACGCAGTCCGCTCACGGTGAGGTTCGCGGATCCTACTGCCAGAGCCGCGGGCGGCGAGTTTGGGTGACGGGTCTGATCGAGGAGGATTGTCTTCGGGTGGAAACACGTCCTTGGCGTGAGTCCCGAGGCCAGCACCTGGGGCGCGTTCGGTACCCGCACCTCTGAGAAAGGAAGGGACGCCAGGTATTCCAGAGCCTCTGGTTGAGTATGTCCCCAGTCCAGTGAGATGAGCCACGACTTGCGCGCGGCTTCCCAGGCGGGAAGAGACTCGCGCAACGCTTTGACGAAGAGGACCGCGCCCCCAGCGCTTGCGTACGCATATGCAGCTCGGAGGCGATCGTAGTCGGCTGTCCCCGCGGCGTTGGCGATCGCCCCGATCACCGCGCCCTCGCGACCCGCGCCTTGCAGCGCCACGTTGTAGCTGAACACACGCCCTCCTAGCCCGTTCGCCGCGAGCCTTCCACCACCAAACGCGCATCCCGGGACATGGCCCAGTCTACGAGCCCGAATCAGCCGGTTGCCGCCATTCGGCGCGCGGTGCCGACGCTGCGCTTGCGACTGTGCCCGGCTTATGGTATGTACATGCCATGCCTCGGCAACGATCCGCCCAACCTCGCTATCGCCGCCGGGTAGTGCTGGAGCTGACGCCGGACGAGTCGAGCGTGCTCGACCGCCTGGCCGATCAACACGGCACCATCCGTGGCGCCGTCCTGGCGGGCCTTCACGGGCTGGAGGCGGATCGCAGCGCTGAACTTGAGGCTCAGCTGAGCGAGCTGCGCGCGGAGCTCGCCGGCGCGGAGCAGCATGCCCAGGCGGACCGCGAGGCGGCGGCAGCCAACCTCGCCACCGTGAGTGAGCAGTTGGCCGTCAGCCGCCAGGCGCTGAAGGCTGCCCAGGCACAGACGAAGGACGCTCGTGCCGACCTGCGCGCGACGAAGGCCAAGCTAGCCAAGGAGACGGCCGCTCGGCACGCAGCCGGTGCGGCTCGACAGGCTACCGAGGCGCTCCTTGTCCACCACGCCTACTGCGCAACCTGCGACAAGCTGGTCTCCGAGGCGGAGTGGGCCGAGGAACCGTGGCGCAATGGGTCTGCCACCTATCACCAGCCCCACGGCTTCCACGAGCGAAACGGCGGCTTCCTCGGCCAGCCGGCGAGCCTGCTGTTCTGGCGAGCGCAGAGCAGGTCGGGAGGCGGGTCGTGAGCACCGAGCGGAACATCGAGCAGCCCGAGCGCAACCCCGACCTGAGTCTCGGCGCGTTGCTGATCCTGCTCCTGTTCATCGTGTTCGTCGGTTGCGATCGGCGCCGGGCGGCGGGCGGTATCCGGCTCGCGGCACCGGCGTTCGTGCCGCTGGCACCCGATGCCGCAGGCCAGGTCGCAGATGAGCTGGGGTCCGCCTTCGGGGCGCTACTTGGTTATGACACTCTAATCTGGCCCCACCTGGGGCCGGAATGATGGCCTGATTTGGCCCCACCCCCGACCGTCCAGTCCCTACCCTCGGTGACCGTCCAAGGTCCGCCGAGCGAGGGAGAAGGAGTTGTCGAGGGTGGAGCTCTTCGAGGTTATCCGCAGAGACAAGCGTGAGGAGGGCCTGTCGGTGCGTGCCCTGGCTCGCCGCCATCGGGTCCACCGCCGAACCGTGCGTCAGGCCATCGCCGCGGCGCTGCCGCCGGCCCGCAAGCTGCCCTCGCGAGCGGCCCCGCTGCTCGATCCGCACAAGGCCATCATCCGTGCCTGGCTGACCGACGACCTCGCCGCGCCGCGCAAGCAGCGCCACACCGCGCGGCGCATCTGGGAACGCCTGGTCGACGAACGCGGAGCACGCCTGGCCGAATCGACCGTGCGCGCCCATGTCGGCGCGGTCCGCCGCCAGCTGGAGTCCGCCACGCGGCTGGTGCACGTGCCCCAGACCCACCCACCCGGCGACGAGGCGGAGGTCGACTTCGGCGAGGTCAGCGTGTGGCTGGATGGCGTGCTGACCCGGCTGGCGATGTTCGTCATGCGCCTGAGCCACTCGGGCCGTGCCTTCCACCTGTGCCTGGGGAGCGAGGGCCAGGAGGCCTTCCTCGAAGGTCACCGGGCCGCCTTCGAGCACTTCGGCGGGGTGCCGGCGCGGATCCGATACGACAACCTCAAGGCGGCCGTGGTGCGCATCCTGACCGGCCGCGACCGGATCGAGACCGATCGCTTCGTGGCCCTTCGATCGCACTATGGCTTCGACTCCCTCTTCTGCGAGCCGGGCTCCGGTGGTGCGCACGAGAAGGGTGGCGTCGAGGGCGAAGTCGGTCGCTTCCGACGGCGTCACCTGGTGCCCGTGCCGCGGGTCGCCAGCCTGGCCGAGCTCAATGCCCGGCTCGCCGACGCCGACCGCCGCGACGAGGCGCGCCACATCGACCGCCGGCTCGAAACGGTCGGAGCCGCCGCGGCGGCCGAGCGGTCGTTCCTGCGCGCACTGCCGGTCGAGCCGTTCGATGCCAGCCTGCCGCTGCGTCCCAAGGTCGATCGCAAGGCCCGCATCGCGGTGCGCGGCTCGCACTATTCGGTCCCGGCCCACCTGGCCGGCAGGCGGGTCGAGGTCGCGCTCGGCGCGCGCATCCTCGTGGTCAGCGACCACGGCCACATCGTGGCCCGCCACGAGCGCAGCCTGCACAAGGGCGCGCAGGTTCTCGTCCTCGACCACTACCTCGAGCTGCTGTCGCGGCGGCCCGGCGCCCTCGCCGGCTCCACGCCGCTGGCCCAGGCCCGCGCCAGCGGCGCCTTCACCGCCGCCCACGAGCGGTTCTGGCGGCGGGCGCGACGACGTCTGGGCGACGCGGCCGGCACCCGGGCCCTGATCGAGGTCCTGCTGCTGCACCGCGTGCTGCCGTCGGTGGCGGTCCATGCCGCGCTCGACGCGGTCGACCGGGTCGGCTCGCTCGATCCCGCCCTGGTGGCCATCGAGGCGCGCCGCATCGCCGACGGTCGAGGGCCGACCGGGCTCGCCGTCGAGCACTCGGCCCTGCGCCGCTTCGACCGGCCAGCACCGGCCCTGGCCGGATACGACGCGCTGCTGGGCGGAGGGATCTCATGAGCGCGCCGCTCACCGAGCAGGCCGCCGCGCTGTCGATCGAGGCCGCCTGCCGGGCGCTGCGCCTGCCGACCATGCGCACCCAGGCCGCGCCCCTGGCCGAGGCGGCCTTGCGCGACCGTCTCAGCCACCGCGCCTACCTGGCCGAGGTGCTGAGCGCCGAGCTCGACGACCGCGAGGCACGCCGTCGCGAGCGGCGCATCGCCGAGGCCCGCTTCCCGCGCCTCAAGCGCCTGGCCGACTTCGACCTGTCGGCGGCGCCGACCGTCGAGCCGGCCACGCTGGCCACCCTCGAGACCGGCGCCTGGATCGACGCCGGCGAGCCGGTGGTGCTGCTCGGCGACTCGGGCACCGGCAAGAGCCATCTGCTCATCGGTCTCGGCCTGGCCGCCGCCGAGCAGGGCCGCCGCGTCCGCTACGTGACCGCCGCCGGGCTGGCCAACGAGCTGGCCGAGGCGGCCGACGAACGGACCCTGAGCCGCGTGGTGGCGCGCTATGGCCGGCTCGATCTGGTGTGCCTCGACGAGCTCAACTACGTCCATCTCGATCCGCGCGGCGCCGAGCTGCTGTTCCAGATCCTGACCGAGCGCGAGGAGCGCGCCTCGGTGGCGGTCGCCTCCAATGCCCCGTTCAGCGAATGGGGCCAGACCTTCAACGACGCCCGGCTGGCGGCCGCGGTGGTCGATCGGCTCACGTTCCGGGCGCACATCATCGAGACCGGCAGCGAGTCCTATCGGCTGCGCGTCAGCCGGACCAGGAAGGGAGGTGCCCAGAAGCACTGATCCCGACCATCGGGTGGGGCCAGTTCAGACCATCACGGTGGGGCCAAATGGGGTTGTCATTCCCACGCTACTACCACCGCGGACCGGACGGCCCGGGCCTGACCCCTGATCCGGCCGCGAGCCAGGTCGTTCGGGACGTCTTCGAGCACTACGTCACCGATCGCCAGGGGAGCGGGGCGATCGCGGAATGGTTTGAACCGGCGCGGGCTGCGCACCACCCATGGCGGAGTCTGGATCCGCTCCTCGGTGCTCCGGATGCTGGGCAACCGGGTCTACCTCGGCGAGGTCCCCTTCCGCGCGATCTGGCATCCGGGGCAGCATCCAGCGATCGTCGACTCGGAGCTCTTCGAGCGGCCGAGCGCCTGCGGGCCGCTCGGGCCACCAAGCCCGCCCAGCGGCGCACGAACGCCAGCCCCTTCCTGCTCAGTGGCCTGCGCCTGGTGTGCGATCGCTGCGGGAGCCCGTTGGTGGGCACCGCCGCCCACAACCGCTCGCGCCGCTACGACTACTACACCTGCAGCACCCGCTCACGGCATGGGAAGGCTGCGTGCGACCAGGACCGCCTGCGCCGCGACCAGCTGGAGGCGGCGGTCCTCGGTCAGCTGGCCGAGGTGTATGCCAACAGCACGCTGCTGCGCCAGTCGGTGGAGGCCGCGGATCGCCAGTGGCGGGCCGAGGAGGGCACCCGCCGCGGACGGCTGGCGGCGCTCGCCGTCGAGCGCATCGATCTCGAACGGCGTCTGCAGCGCTACCTGGTCGCCTTCGAGGAGGGCAGCCTGCGGCCCCAGACGGCACAGGCCCGGATCGACACCATCGAGATCCGGCTCCAAACCATCAGCGGTGAGGAGACGGAGCTGGCGGCGGAGGCCGCGCCCGAGGACTGGGCAGCGACCGACCTCGACCTGGCGGCAGCCCTGCTCGGCGTCTCGCTCGATGCGATCCTGGCCCACGAGTTGCCGCCCGAACGCAGCAAGGCGCTGCTGGCGCAGCTGATCGAGGAGGTGCGGGTCGTCTCGGGCGCGGAGGTGCGGGTCACCTATCGCGTGCCGCCCGAGGTTCGCTTACCGGATGGAATGGTGGAGATGAGGGGACTCGAACCCCTGACCCCCTCCTTGCAAAGGAGGCTCCGAGCCCACATTCCCTACGTTAGCAGCCTGGCCACAACGCGCTACCTCCGGCCAGCTACCCCCGGTAGTCGCCAGAGGGCGTCCCCTCTGTGCGGTCATCTTCTGGCCACAATCCCTCTTTCGAGGATGCTCCTGAGCGTCGCTGGACCGCGATCGTTGGGCACGTTGCGGACCCATAGCCTCCTTACCAAGGTCGCGCGTGCCCCCGAACCCATCGCGCCTTAGGCGCGGCGAACGCAAGAAGTAGGCCCTCGATGCGTTCGTGGGCCTACTGTTTCGCGCCGGTCAATGGTCAGATTGTGGGCAGGGGTTCCCTGGTTGGGTCCGCGGGCGGCAATGTGGATCCACCTCCAAGGGCCATGGGCGCGAACACATGCAGAAGGAGCTCTGTCTGCATCTGCAGCACCTTTGGATCGTCCACAGGGTGCATGAGATGCACATAGGTCTGCAGGGTGAAGGCCTCACTGGAGTGCCCAAGCAGCATGGACACCGTCTTTATGTCCACGCCTCTGTCTGGGCGAGGCAACCCTATTGCGACCGAGATTGCGGTCCTAGGGCGGCGCCGGGATATCGGCATGCGAGGTCCCGCGTTGCGACCCGAGCGCCCTATTGTGTCGTGCAGTACGAACGAGCGAGGATTGCGAACGGATCGGATGTCGGCTGCCCGCACATCAATATGCCAATTTCGTTGACGCCAACCCACGTGACGATGCTGCCGTTCATCGGCGGTTGGCCCAGGCATTCAACCGCAAACGCGGCCTCCAGTCGTTCCACCCCCACATATCCCACATAGACGCCTGGGCCCTTCGCGTTGCCGATTAGGACGTCTGCCTGGTCTAGCGACGCACTGGCCTGATGGCGCACGTCAATCCCCTCCGCTGTTGCCTTCGACTCCAGCCATGCAGCCCAGCCGTCACCCTGGGGCAGCCCAGTTACGGCGGCGCTGATCGGGGAATCCCCAAGGACATCCCCGATGGTCCGCGTGCCACTCTTGGCGACCGTAAGCCGTCGAGCACCCGTTAATACGTGAGTCTTTTGCAGCGGCATCCACGACAGTTGTGCGCGACCTGTCGTGCACGACACGCCGCCCCCGGTTGCCGTCGCGGACGGTGTCTCACTCTTGGTGGGGGTGGGGCTCGGAGAGCTGCATGCGGTCGCCAGGATCAAGGCGAGCCCGGCACTCCACACTAGTCCTCGCATCAATCGTTCCCTCCGCAGGTATAGGGACGGCGGCTTCCAGTTACCGCCGCCCTTTCCCAGATGACCTGACGCTTAGCAGTAGTACGACTTTGCAAGTGCGGCCAACGAGCCTGGTGGCTGGGTGATGTTGCATTGAGCCGCGCCGATCTCCATCACCGTCCAGGAGAGCGCGTTTCCAGACTGCACGAGGCGCAGCCCATTTCCCGAGTCGCAGTGGTAATAGGTGTAATTACCGGTTGCTTTCAGCGTGCCGGCATACATCACCGTGTACGTATGGGGCGGAATCGTCGCCGTGACGCTCTCCGTGTAGGTTGCCGTCCTCGTACCGGAGGCTTGGAGGCTCAGGCTAGTCTGGACCTCCAACTTGCCGATCACGAAGCCCGCGGTGAGACTGCCTCCGGCCGTGACCGTCACGGTTGCGGTCACGCTCGTCTGGTACGCGGCCGAGAAGGTGCCGGATTCATTGCTTGAGGTGCCGTTGTAGTACCTGGTCGCATGAGTGACGACGTTAGGCTTGCTTATCGTCCCCCAGGACATCCAATACGAGTTCGCGGGTTCGCAATAAGCCACATCCGTTCCCGCACGTATTGAGAGGCCCTGCGGGCCCCTAGCGCCAGCGCTGGCTGCCACTGGCGAGGCGACGGCCAGCGCGAGCACCGTGGCGATGACAACCACAGCCAGGCTCCATCGAGATCTCATGGATTCCCTCCCATG
Source organism: uncultured Chloroflexia bacterium (assembly GCA_963773695.1). GTDB lineage: Bacteria > Chloroflexota > Limnocylindria > QHBO01 > QHBO01 > CAVXEH01. The sequence goes on from CAVZCE010000008.1 coordinate 12,080, forward strand.
CGCCCCTCCCCTGGGCGCAGCTGGACATCCGCCGGGGCACATGCTCGGCATCTGCCGAGTCGATGGCGACGGTAGAAAACTCCATCGGGTCTCCCGGACGAGGTAGTGCCGTATGTCACCGAAACAGCCCGGTACCCTAGGGTACCGGGCTGCCGCACCAAAGGGACCTGGTTCAGATTGACCCGGTGAAGCTGGCGCGTCGAGAATGCCTTTGCCCAACTCGGCCGCTGGCGGCGACTCGCGCGCTGCTTCGAGGGTTCGGCCGAGAGCGCCAAAGCCTGGCTCGAGGTCGCCTGCGTCGGCTACATGCTTGGGCGGGTGTAGCCCCCGGAGAGTCCCTCCTCACCGTCGCGCTTGAACTCGACGTGATGGCTTCGACGCTGGCGGCGCGAGACCTTCACCTCGCCAATGCCATACCCGTCCACTTCGAGGTCCTTGAGAGCAGCCGCGAGATCGTCGAGGACCGCCTCCGCGTCGGCCTCGTCGGTTTCATAGGTCGGATCGACGAACACCAGTGTGTCCACGTCCTTGAGTCTGCCGATGGCCGTGTGTCGGGCGTAGGAGCCAGCGAGGTGGGTCTTCGGCTCCTCCTCGACGGTCCGCAGGAGATCGGATGCGACGAGGTGATCACGAACCTGGCTGGGCAGGTCGTAGGCCAGATCGAGCCGGTCCTGGGGCGGGCGGATGTTCTTGAACAGGCCCTTGAAGTAGCCGGTTAGCGGAAGCACGTCGAGCGGTCCCCGTACAGAACAAAACTGCACATACGTTCACATCTTGGGGAGGCCGGGTCAAGTGCTGAGACCCGGGCATTTGGCGTTGGTTCGGTCCTGGTGGACCGGACAACGCCGACGTCCTGCCCTACACGTTGCGCATCGTCCAGCCCCCGGCTCGATGGCCGACTCCGCAGAGCCACAGAGAATCCGGCCAAGGCCGGGCGGAAGCCGCGGCACATTCGCGCGTGCCACTACCGGGCCCATCCTTCTTGCCTGCGTCTAGCGGCCTGAAGGTGACGCTCCATCCATGCTGGTTCCTGTAATAGCCCGCAGTTGGATCAACGGGGCGGAAGCGGCCGCTGCGCACACGTTGGCGTCGAAGCATTGAATGTTGGCAAAACGTGGGCAGGGCGCCTGATGATCGCTGCCACGCTCGACGGAATGGTGGTGGAGATGAGGGGACTCGAACCCCTGACCCCCTCCTTGCAAAGGAGGTGCTCTCCCAGCTGAGCTACATCCCCAACGGCCGCCGAATGCTAGCCCGGCGCGCGGAAGCGGGTCAACCGGTCTTTCCGCGGCGCGAGCCGGGCGGCGTGAGCCGGGAGCGCGGCTCGGGAGGCAGCGTCTGCTCGGCCGGCCAGTCGAGGAGTCGCACGACCGCGACGGGCGTCTGCTCATGCGCCTGGCCCAGCGGGTTGTCGGCGAAGAGGCGGGCGACCACGCGGCGATCCAGGCCCTGGCTCGCCCCCAGGACGTTGCACCCCGCATCGTTGGCATCGATGACCGCGACGGGCACCCCGATGGCGACCGAGATGGCGTTCGCGGCACCGTCGGGGTCCCGCGGACCGAGGGTCGCAGCCTGGTTGTAGGGGGCGATGGTGTACGAGGTCGGGCCATCGATCGCCGCGGCCTGCGGTCCGGCGATGCGGTAGAAGAGCCCGTGGATCCCGAAGGGCTTGGTGACCCCGCTGGCGACCGCCGCAAGGAGGATCCGCGGCGCTCCCACCTCGTCGATGGCCAGCTGCAGGGTCTGCGGCGTTCCCAGCCCGATCCCGTAGCCAGGGCGCGTCACGAATCGGACCAGGAAGCGTGCGAGCCGGCCGGGACGGATCTCGGTCATCGGATACGAGCGGCCCTGCGTGATGGCCACCATGCGCTCGCTGACGGCGACGAAGGCCACGGCGTCCGGGAGGGGCGATGCATAGCGCCGCACGACGGTTGGCGCGTCATCCTCCGCCGTCACGAGGTGGGTGCGCACGGGGTGCCTGGCGTAGACGCGCCCGTCGAGCGAAACCTCGAGGGCGCGGTCTTCGTTCGGCCCGTCCAGGATGCCCATCGGACGCTCGGCGGCCGTCTGGTCCGGTGTGGTGTCAGCCACGGCGCTCCGTCCGAATGCGAGAGGGAGGGAATGGTGGGCGTTTCTGGACTCGAACCAGAGACCTCTGCCTTATCAGGGCAGTGCTCTAACCAGCTGAGCTAAACGCCCCCTCGGGGCCGGCATCGTACCCTGCCGTGCGCCGCCTCCGCAACCGCTCGCCTCGAGCGGCGGCGAACGCGCCGGAGAAAACGAAGAGCCGCCCCGATACTGCGGGACGGCCCGGCGCGGCTTGACCGCTGAAGAGTGACAGGAGCCCGCGTGATCAGCGAGCAGGTCTCATGGATCTCGAGGGCGCCCAACCGACTCACCGATGCCCCCACGACGGCATCGATCCTTGCGGACGGTTGAACGATCGACCTGGGAAATGGCGACCCGGCGAACCGGTTCGCGTCTCTCCCTAGAAAGGAGGTGATCCAGCCGCACCTTCCGGTACGGCTACCTTGTTACGACTTCGTCCCAATCACCAATCCCACCTTCGACGGCTGCCTCCTTGCGGTTGGCCCACCGGCTTCGGGTGTTACCGGCTTTCATGACGTGACGGGCGGTGTGTACAAGGCCCGGGAACATATTCACCGCAGTGTGCTGACCTGCGGTTACTAGCAACTCCGGCTTCATGCAGGCGAGTTGCAGCCTGCAATCCGAACTGAGACCGGCTTTATGGGATTAGCTCCACCTCGCGGTTTGGCAACCCGTTGTACCGGCCATTGTAGCGTGTGTGTAGCCCAGGGCGTAAGGGCCATGCTGACTTGACGTCATCCCCACCTTCCTCCGAGTTTCTCTCGGCAGTCTGGCATGAGTGATACAACATGCCACGGGGGTTGCGCTCGTTGCGGGACTTAACCCAACATCTCACGACACGAGCTGACGACAGCCATGCAACACCTGCATGACGGTCCCTTGCGGGAGGACGACGTTTCCGCCGTTTTCCGCCACATGTCAAGCCCTGGTAAGGTTCTTCGCGTTGCGACGAATTAAACCACACGCTCCGCTGCTTGTGCGGGCCCCCGTCAATTCCTTTGAGTTTTAGCCTTGCGGCCGTACTCCCCAGGCGGAACACTTAATGCGTTAGCTACGGCACAGCCGGGGTCGATACCGACTACGCCTAGTGTTCATCGTTTACGGCTAGGACTACCGGGGTATCTAATCCCGTTCGCTCCCCTAGCTTTCGCGCCTCAGCGTCAAGAATGGGCCAGGTAGCCGCCTTCGCCACTGGTGTTCCTCCCGATATCTACGCATTTCACCACTACACCGGGAATTCCGCTACCCTCTCCCACCTTCAAGCCGACCAGTTTCCGATGCTGTTTCCCAGTTAAGCCGGGAGCTTTCACATCGGACTTGGCCAGCCGCCTGCGCGCTCTTTACGCCCAGTAAATCCGGACAACGCTCGCCACCTACGTATTACCGCGGCTGCTGGCACGTAGTTAGCCGTGGCTTATTCCTCAGGTACCGTCTTGTATCTTCCCTGAGAAAAGAGGTTTACAACCCGAAGGCCGTCATCCCTCACGCGGAGTTGCTGCCTCAGACTTTCGTCCATTGGGCAAAATTCCCGACTGCTGCCTCCCGTAGGAGTCTGGGCCGTTCTCAGTCCCAGTCTGGCTGATCATCCTCTCAGACCAGCTACCGATCGTCGCCTTGGTGAGCCGTTACCCCACCAACTAGCTAATCGGACGCAGGCCCCTCCGGAAGCGCCTTGCGGCTTTGGACGGCAAAGCGAATCGCCGACCACATGCGGTATTAGCCACCCTTTCGGGCAGTTATTCCCCACTTCCGGGCAGGTCACCTACGCGTTACTCAGCCGTCCGCCACTCGGTTGTTCGAGCAAGCCCGAACAACCTCGTACGACTTGCATGTCTCACGCACCCCGCCAGCGTTTGTCCTGAGCCAGGATCAAACTCTCCGAACAAAAAGAAAACAGTGGCCTCGCCCTAGGGCTTCTCCACCGTTCGCAGTTCAGACTTGGTCCCGCTGACTCGTGTGGGTTCCTGTCACTCTTCAGCTGTTAAGCATCACCACCGCTGGGGCGGCTTCGTTCGATTGAGGCCTCCGATACCGGGTGAACCTCGGCGGACAAGCGGCACGGCCGTCAGGGCCGTCGTTCTTGCATCGCCAGCCGGCACGCTGCCGGCGCGAAGTGCGAGTCTATCTGCGCTCGCGGGCAGTGTCAAGCGAGCGTGGGCAGCGACCTCACGCGCGCGGCTCGACCGGCCGCCGACCCTGCAGCGAACGGATGAGGGTGACGTCGTCGGCGTACTCGAGATCGCCGCCGACCGGAAGCCCGCGGGCGATCCGGCTCACCATCGGAACCTGCGGCGTGAGCAGGTCTGCCAGGTACATCGCCGTCGCCTCACCCTCCAGGTTCGGGTTCGTCGCCAGGATCACCTCCGCGACCGATCCGTCCCGCACACGCTCGATCAGCTCCCGGGCCCGGATCCGCTCCGGGCCGATGCCGTCGATGGGGCTGATCGCACCGTGCAGGACGTGGTAGCGGCCCCGGAACTCGGACGTCCGTTCGATGGCGAGCACGTCGAGCGGCTCCTCCACCACGCAGATGCGGGATGGGTCGCGCCGTGAGTCGGAACAGATCTCGCACGGATCGTGGCCGACCTCGGTGATGTTGCAGCACACGCTGCAGTAGGCGACCTCGTCCTTCACCGCGACGAGGGCGCTCGCGAGGGCACGCGCCTCGTCCGCCGGCGTACGCAGCACGTGATATGCAAGGCGCTGTGCGGTCTTCTGCCCGACGCCGGGCAGCCGCGAGAACTCCTCGATCAGGCGCGCGACGGGCGCGATGAGGCTGGCCACGATCGAGCGCGTCCGGCTGCTAGCGCAGGCCGAGGCCGCCCGGCATGCCCGGGAGCCCCATGCCGCCGGCAATCCCCGCCATCCGCTCCCGCTCGAGCTCCTTGCTGCGGCTGATCGCATCGTTCACGGCGGCGAGCACGAGGTCCTGGAGCATCTCGACCTCGTCGGGGTCGACGGCCGAGGGGTCGATCTCGATCCCGCGCACCTCGCCCACCCCGGTGATGACGACGCGGACCGCACCGCCGCCGGCGGTCGCCTCCAGCGTTGTCTCCTTGAGCTCCTCCTGGACCTGCGCCATCTGGGTCTGCATCTGCTGAGCCATCTTGGCGATCTGCGCGATGTTCACGGTTCGTCGTCTCTCCAGTGCGATGGGATGGGGTGACTCAGTGGACCTCGGGGACGTCGACGAGCTCGCCGCCGGTGATGCGCAGCACCCCGTCGAGGAGCGCCTGGGCGTCGGTGTCGCCGGGGTCGGGCGCGACCGCCTCGCTGATGCTCAGCGGCTCCAGCTCGACGTTGGTGGCGATGCAGTCGATGGCCCAGCTGCCGCCGAAGACGGTGACGAGGAGCTGCTCGATGGCCGGGGAGCGCGTCGCGGTCTTCTCGCGCATGAACGCGCGCTCCTCCGGGAAGGCGAGAGTCAGCCGCGCGCCGTCGATGGCGACCGGCCGGCACTCACGCAGGAGCGGCTTGATGGCGGGTGCCGCGCGCTCGATCACCTCTGCCCAGCGGGTGCGCACCGCCTCCAGCGCCGGCCGCCGAGACGAACCCGGAGCCTCTGCAGCCGACGGTGCGACCGATGGCGCCTGGGCTGCGGTGGTGCGGGTCGGAGCGGGGCGTGCCCGCGGCGTCGGAGGGGCCTGGGCGGGCGGCGCATCGGGGGCCATGCGATCGCCGGATGCGACGGGACGCGGCGCGGGAGACGCGGCAATGGGAATCGCCTCGGTGGTTGGCTCGACGGCAAGAATCTCGAGCAACAGGCGCGAGCGGCCCTCGCGCGCGCCGGCGCCGGCCGCCTCCGCCACGGTGCGCAGCACGTGCGCGAGCCGCCGGGCGCGATGCGGGTCGGCGGCGGATGCCAGCAGCCGGCCGCGAGCCTCGTCCTCGGCCTGCGCCGCGACCTGGCCCATGTCGCGGCCCGCATCGGCAAGCGCCTGGATGCGGGCGATCCCGCCCGGCGCGTCGCCGGCCTCGTAGGCGTCCAGGAGCGCGGCGATCGCGTCGTCGTCGGCGAGTCCCACCGCCTCGCGCACGACTGCCGCCGTGATCCCCCCATCGGCGTAGGCGAGCACCTGGTCGAGGAGGGACTCGGCGTCGCGCATGCCCCCATCGGCCAGGCGGGCGAGGAGGGCGAGCGCCTCTGGCTCGGCATCGGCCCCCTCCGCGGCACAGATCCGGCCGAGCTTCGACACGATGGCGTCGGCGGGAAGCCGCCGGAAGTCGAAGCGCTGCGTGCGGCTGATGATGGTCGGCAGCACCTTGTGCGTGTCCGTGGTCGCCAGGATGAAGACGACGTGGTCCGGCGGCTCCTCCACGAGCTTGAGCAGCGCGTTGAAGGCATGCGTGCTCAGCATGTGGACCTCGTCGATGATGTAGACCCGCTTGCGCAGCTCGGATGGGGCGGTCAGCGCGCGCATGACGAGGTCCCGCGCATCCTCGACCAGGCCGTGGCTGGCCGCGTCGATCTCGATCACATCGAGCGCGCGGCCCTCACGGATGGCGACGCAGGCCGGGCAGGCGTCGCACGGCTCCCCGTCCTCGCCACGGTTCGTGCAGTTGATCGCCTTGGCGAGGATCCGGGCGGTGGAGGTCTTGCCGGTGCCGCGGGGACCCACGAAGAGGTACGCGTGCGCGATGCGATCGGTGGCGACGGCGCGCCGCAGCGTCGTGACGATGGGGTCCTGGCCCAGCACCTCGCCAAACCGCTGAGACCGCCAGGTTCGGTACAGCGCGCGGCGGTGGCCGCTCCCGGCCGGGACCACCTCCGGGCCGATGACCGGCGCGTCGGTACCGGGAACGAGCTCGGGGAGGTCGACGGAGGGCTTGGGCATCGTCCTGTGAGGGTACACCGACAGCTCCGGCGCGGTCCGCGGGCACCCGCACGGCGATGGAGGAGAGGGTCGTGCACCCGGCGTCGATCAACCGGACCCCGCACACACCCCGTCCTCCGGCTCCAGCCAGGTCGCCCCACGGCACCCGAAGGGGATCGCTTACCGCTGCTTCCTTCCGGACCTGACGGGGTTCACGGACCTTCGCTGCGTGGGACCCGACTCTCAACGTCGGATGATGGGATGGGAGGCGGAGGCCAACGACCTCGGCCGGGAATTCAGCCCCGCTGTAGCGGATTGCGGGTGCAGGGCACCGCTAGTTCCCCGCCTAGCACGACCGCCGCGATGGTAGACGCGGCCCCGGCATCGGTCAATCGCGACGAGTCCGGCCGGCCATGCCGATCGTGGCCGAACAGGACACGCGCGGGTCGGAGGCTCGGCATCTCCTCCTTCCGGCGCGGACCGCCCGGGCGAGTGGGCTGGCGGAGAGGGGGGGATTCGAACCCCCGACGGGTTTCCCCGAACCGCATTTCCAGTGCGGCGCCATAGGCCTCTAGGCGACCTCTCCGCGGCGCGGCACGACACGGACTTCCGTTGGCGCGGACGCGACTGCGAGGAACGTGGCGGAGAGGGTGGGATTCGAACCCACGGTGCTCATCGCACACCGCTTTTCGAGAGCGGCACCTTAAACCACTCGGACACCTCTCCCCCGCCGCGGGAGTCTACCAACGGCGCCGATGGGGGGCAATCGTCGCCCGCGCGGAACGCGTCAGGCCGACGCGGCCGCCTCCTCGGCCAGGCGACGCGCCTCCGCCTCGCGCACGCCGGAGACGACGGAGATCTGGTGCTGGAGCGCCTCGCTGCGGGCGAGCTGGATGACGGTCCCGGCACTGCCGCGCGTCTCGTCGGGAACGGCGAAGACGAGCGCACTGACCTGCGCCTCCAGGAGCGCGCCGACGCACATGGGGCAGGGCTCCAGCGTCGTGAAGATCGTGACCTCCGACAGGCGGCGAGTCCCGAGCTTGCCGGCCGCGGCGCGGATGGTGAGCATCACCGCGTGGGCAGTGGGATCGCCAGCCTGCTGGCTGTGGTCGTGGTCGCGGGCGACCATGGCATCGTCCAGGACGGCGACGGAGCCCACCGGACGCTCGCCCTCCTCGGCGGCGCGTCGCGCCTCGGCGATCGCCTCTGCCATGTACAGCTCGTAGTTCACGCTCACCTCTCCAGGCATCGCTAGGGCGTCGAGCCGACGACGTGGCCGAGTCTAGCAGAGCGTCCGGATCACTCCTGCGCTATCCTTCGACCGCCGCGACCCGTCCCGCGATGGGGTGAAGCATCGATGCCGGTTGGGCATTCCACTTGCAGAAACGGGAGCCGATGCTGAGTCGATATCGCGCGCGCGTCCTCCTCGCTGCGCTGTCCCTGGTGGCGCTCACCGCCACGGCGCTGTGGGCCCCGATCCCGCACGTCGGCGACCCCGGCGTGCAGCGGGTGGTCGCTCAGGTCCAGGAGCGGTTCCCCGGGTGGCGCGTCATCCAGGCCACGAGCACCTGGGAGGGCGCCTACGCCGTCGTGGCCGGCTGCGGTGGCCAGCAGATCGGCTTCCAGTTCGTCCCGGGCCACGGACTGCCGCCGCAGGACGCCTGGATCCAGCCGAACGACGAGTTCGCGCGCAGCCGCCTCCAGGAGGTGTCCGACTACTCGACGGTCCTCGTGTGGCGGGCGCGTCCGATCACGGACCGGACCCTCAGCTGCCGGGAGGAGCTGGCGCGCAGCGGGCGGCGGCTCTCCGGTGGACTTGGGAGCAGCCCGGTCGACTAGGGCCGTGTGGCGGCTGCCGCCATCGGCGAGGGCGATGGCGTGCCCGAGAGGACTCGAACCTCCGACCTTCAGGTCCGCAACCTGACGCTCTATCCACTGAGCTACGGGCACCCGTCCGGGGGGCTGGCGGAGAGGGAGGGATTCGAACCCTCGGAAGAGGAAACCCCCTTCAACGGTTTAGCAAACCGCCGCACTAGGCCACTATGCGACCTCTCCGCAAAGCGGCGCCGATGATAGCATGAGGCCGCTGCTCCGACGAGTCTGTCGCCCGGCGGCGAAGCGCAGCATCGGCGAACCGTACGAGTGTCCCATGGTCGAGCAGCGCCTCCCCATCATCGGTCCTGCGAGCGCCTCGGCTCCCATTGAGCCGGTGCTTGAGTCTGCCTTCGAGACGGCCGGTCGCGCGGTCGTCCTGGAGCGCTGGGAGCCACGTCCCCACCAGCTCGCCGACACCCTCGCCAAGCTGCGCGGCAGGAGCTACCTGGGGGCGGTCGTCCTCGCGCCATACAAGGAGCGCGCGGCCGACGTGCTGACGACCCTCTCCGAGGACGCGCGCGTCAGCGGCGCCGTCAGCGTCATCGCCCGTGACGGCCAGCGCCTGCGCGGCCACAACGCGGACGTCGACGGGATCCGCGCCGGGCTCATCGCCATCCTGCCCACCGTCCAGGGCCGCTGGCCGCGCACCGCCCTGGTGCTCGGCGCCGGCGGTGGAGCGCGCGCTGCGGTGACCGTCCTCATCGGCTCCGGCTTCCAGCACATCTCGGTCTTCAACCGTCACCTCCACAAGGCGGAGGCGCTGGTCGCCGACCTGGCAAAGGTCGCGAGGCACATGGAGCTCCGCGCCCGCCCGTGGCACGAGACCGTCCTGGAGGCGGAGCTGGCGCGTGCGGGGCTCGTCGTCGACGCGAGCGGTGCCGGCGAGGACGGCGCGGCCAGCGCCCTCCGTCCGGAGGCGCTCCCCGAGCACCTCTTCGTGCTGGACCTGGCCCTCCAGCGCGACGAGACGCTCCTCATGCGCGAGGCGAGGGCGCGCGGGGGAACCGTCGCCAACGGACAGACGAGCTTTCTGACCGCCCAGGCCACGGCGTTCCGGCTGTGGACCGGTCTCGAGGCACCGGCCGAGGTGCTGCGCGAGGCGCTGTCGGCCGCGCTCGGCAGCGCGGGTGTCGAGGCGGGCGTCGTCGGGGACTGAGGGTGTGATGTTCTACACGTCGGGCTGGGTGCACGTCATCTGCGGCTGCATGTTCTGCGGCAAGACCGACGAGATGCTCCGCCTCCTCCGGCGCTTCGCGATCGCCGGACGACAGGTGATCCTCATCAAGCCACGCCTCGACACGCGCACCGACCGGGTCACGGTCGTCTCGCGCTCGGGGGCGCAGCACCAGGCGGTCACGGTGGACCACTCCCGGGAGATCGAGCAGCGTGTCGCCGACGCCGACATCGTGGCCATCGAGGAGGGCCAGTTCTTCGATGAGGGGCTCCCCGAGATGGTCGAGCGCCTGGCCGATGGCGGCAAGCAGGTGGTCGTCACCGGTCTCGATCGCGACTTCCGCGGCGTTCCCTTCGGCCCGATGCCGCGGCTCATGGCGCTCGCCGACCAGGTGACGAAGCTGACGGCGATCTGCATGGTCTGCGGCGAGCCCGCGACCCGGACGCAGCGCCTGATCGACGGACGGCCGGCGAGCGCCGACTCTCCGCTCATCCTCATCGGCGGGATGGGCGACGAGTCGTACGAGGCGCGCTGCCGGCAGCACCACGAGGTGCCGGCGCCCGCGGATGGCTGACCCGCAACCGCGCGCGCTCCGGCTCGAGCGCTGGCTGGACGGCGTGGTGGCGCGGATCGGCGGCTGGCGGACGGTCCGCTGGGGCCTGGCCGCCATGGGTCTGCTCTGGCTTGCTCTCGTGATCACGGGCGCGCTCCCCTACGACCTGAGCCCCAACGACTCGCACGCCTACTGGTCGGTCAACCCCACGGACCCGTACCGTGGCGCGTCACTGGGTGCGGAGGACGCCTTCCTCTACGCGCCCGCCATCGCCCAGCTCCTTGGGCCGTTCACGGCGCTGCCCTTCGCCGTCTTCCGCGTGGGCTACGGGGTGCTCTCGCTCGGCGCGCTGGCGCTGAGCGGTGCCTCCTACACGCTGGTCGTGCCCGGCGTCATCGAGGACCTGGTGCGGGGGAACATCCACGTCCTCATCGCCGTGGTCATGATCATCGGGTTCCGGTACCCCGCCGCCTGGAGCTTCGTGCTGCTCACCAAGGTCACGCCCGGCATCGGACTGCTCTGGTTCGCCATCCGCCGCGAATGGCGGGCGCTCGGCCAGGTTGCGCTGGTCACCGCAGTCGTGGTGGCGGTCTCCGTGCTCCTCGGCGGCATCGGCCTGTGGGAGGACTGGATCCGCCTCCTCGTCTCGTCCGCCGACACCCCGCGCACCTACACGTACCTGTTCTTCACCATGCCGCCGTTCGCCTTCCGCCTGCCGTTCGCGGCCGCGGTGATCGTCTGGGCGGCGGTCAACGGGCGGCGCTGGGGCGTACCCGTCGCGGCCTTCCTGGCGCTCCCGGTGATCTGGCCGTCCGGCTTTGCCCTGCTGGCGGCGGTTCCGCCCCTCTGGATCGCCGACCGGCGCGTCCCGTGCGGCGGCCTGTCGCTGCGGCCGGGCTCCTAGCGCGACCGATCAGGGCGTCGCCGCGAGCCGGGCAGTGTCCATGCACGCTCGATCCACTTCCCTGGGCGTGCCTCAACGGTGTGCCGTTCCCGAGCACCTCGCGCCGGGTCGTGTCCGGGATCTGGCGGAGGGGGTGGGATTCGAACCCACGAACCCTTGCGGGTCAGCGGTTTTCAAGACCGCCGCATTCGTCCACTCTGCCACCCCTCCGGATCGCGATTCTAGCGTGGGACCTCACAGAACTGGTCCCCTGCCTGGGACCTTGGGACCTTTCAAGGTACTTCCCCTCGAAGAGGCGCCCGTGAGTCGACGACCTCGCCGAAGAGCGCCGGTGGAACCGCCAGGTAGTGGAGCGGATGGCGGGCACCGCCGAGCTCACAGCGCAGGGCGTGGAATCTCATCGCGGACGAGGCCGGCCAGGGCGGGGAGGATCTGCTCGCAGGCAAGGTCGCGGGTGGCTCCGAAGAAGACGAAGGCATCGGAGCGAAGTGCCCAATGGCGAGCGGCTCGATCGCCGGGCGGCAGGGACGCCTTTCTCGCTAGCCCTTCGCCTCCTCGTGACCACCGAAGCCGAGCCGCATGGCCGAGAGGACTCGCCCCGCGAAGTCCCCCTCGTCCCGCGACAGGAAGCGTTCGTACAGCGCGGTGGTGAGGACCGGCGCCGGGGCACCGACGTCGATGGCGGCGATGCTGGTCCAGCGGCCTTCACCCGAGTCGGAGACGCGGCCCTCGAAATCGGAGAGGTCACCGTTGCTCTGGAACGCCGCCGCCGCAAGGTCCAGCAGCCAGGAGGCAACCACGCTGCCCCGCCGCCAGACCTCGGTCACGGCCGGGATGTCGAGCTGATACTGGTACAGCTCCGGGTCGCGCAGGGGCGTGATCTCGGCGCTCACCTCACGCCGATGCAGGCCTGCGTCGGCGTGCTTGAGGATGTTCAGTCCCTCGGCATACGCGGCCATCAGGCCATACTCGATCCCGTTGTGCACCATCTTCACGAAGTGCCCGGCGCCGCTCGGGCCGCAATGCAGGTAACCGTTCTCGGCGGCGGTCGGGTCGCCGGTCCGGCCCGGCGTCCGTGGCGCGGCGTCCACCCCCGGCGCCAGGGCCCGGAAGATCGGATCGAGGCGCTGCACGGCCTCGACCGGTCCGCCGATCATCAGGCAGTAGCCGCGCTCCAGGCCGGCCACGCCGCCGCTGGTCCCGCAGTCGACGTACTGAAGCCCCCGGTCCGCGAGCGTCCTGGCGCGGCGGATGTCATCGACATAGGAGGAGTTGCCGCCGTCAACGACCACGTCGTCGTGTCCGAGGAGCGGCATCAGCTCGACGAGCGTGGCATCAACGGCAGCGGCCGGCACCATCAGCCAAACGACCCTCGGCGTGACGAGCTGGCCGACGAGGTCCTTCAGGGAGGTGGCGCCAGCCGAGATCGCCTTTTCGGCCAGCAGCCCGTTCACCGTCTCTGCATGACGGGCGTACCCGACCACGGCGTGGCCCGCTCCCAGCCAGCGACGCGACATGCTGGAGCCCATCCTGCCCAGGCCGACCAATCCGATCTGCATGCTGGTCCCCTTCTCTAGCGTGGCGGCGACGCGGAACGCCGTTCTGAGTCGGCAGGTTGCCGAAGGCAGATCGCCTGATTCAGATCAGGTGATCAGCCACCTCGTTGGTGGATGGGAATCTCGTCATCCACCAGGTTCGGATACCCCGTGGTCCTCGGGACGGACCCCGTGTTGGCCCCATACCCGTAGTACGGGTAGAGACTGAACAAGTAGCCCGCATCCTCCGTGGCGACGGCCGGGTCGTAGGAGGGTGCGCCCGCCACGTGCGCTCGGGTGCGATCGATGTGAACCTCGTCAGGGGTGATCCGCGTGATGGTCTCGACGGGGATGAAGGATTTCCGTTCGCCAAGACCCAGGAAGCCGCCGGTTGCGACCTCCATGAAGCGGACCCTGTGTTCGACGTCGTCGATCATCAGGCCCTCGATCTTGCCAAGGTCCTGGCCATCCTTGTCCTTGACCATTCGCCCGCGGATATCCTCGTCGGAGCTCGAGACCGTCTTGGCGTTGTCGCGCAGCCTGCTGAGCGTGGGCGACTTCTGTGCATCGTCGTGATGGGCCGTGGGCTGATCGAGAGTCATGCGCCAGACCTCCTGAGTCCTTGCCGCTGCCGAATTGGCCGCCGATGGGTTGACGACGTCACGCTCGTGGCGCCGTTTGAGACCCGTCCTTCAACGTCACCATTCTTCGGGAACCTGCTTGCGCGAGATCTTGCCCTCGACCGGAACGCACGTGACGTGTCGTTCATCCCACCAGTCTGCAGCCCGAGACCACTGCGGTCATGACCCTCCGTCATACCGCCGGAGTCGTCCGCAATGCGTTCGAAGCTGCGCCTCCCCGGTCTCTTCAAGCATGGGCTCGAGGATACGCCTGATGCCACAGCGCCGCGCCCCGCTCGCTCGTGGAACCTGATGGTAGGCCGGGCCCGCGAACTGACGGCGCGGGCCCGTCACCGTGTGAAAGGCCTGGGCGACGAGGGGCGCGCTTGACGGCCTCCCCCGTGGCCAGCGCCCGCGGTGCCGGACGGGTGGCCCCCGGGCACTCCCTCGCGCCTAGCCGATGCGGTCGGAGCCGAAGTGCGGCTGGAGCGCGGCGGGAATCCGGATGGTGCCGTCCGGCTGGAGGTGGGTCTCCACCAGGGCGGCGTAGGTGCGGCTCATCCCCAGCCCGGAACCGTTGAGCGTGTGGATCAGCTCGGGGCGCGCGTCGGGCGACGGGCGATAGCGCAGGTTCATACGGCGCGCCTGGAAGTCGGTGTAGTTCGAGCAGGAGCTCACCTCCAGCCACTTGCCCACCCCCGGCGACCACGCCTCCAGGTCGTATCCCTTGGCCTGCGCGAAGCCGACGTCGTGGGTGCAGCGCTCGACGGTCCGGTACGGGATCTCCAGCGCCTCGAGGACCTTCTCCGCGTCGCGGGTGAGCGACTCCAGCTCGTCGTAGCTGGTGTCGGGATGGACGAACTTGACCATCTCGACCTTGTCGAACTGGTGGACGCGCAGGAGGCCGCGCGTGTCCTTGCCCGCGGCGCCCGCTTCGCGCCGGAAGCACGGCGTATACGCCGCGTGGTAGATCGGCAGGTCGTCCGCGGCGAGGATCTCGTCGCGGTAGATGTTCGTGACCGGCACCTCCGCGGTCGGCACCAGGTACAGCTCGTCGCGCTCGACGGCGTACATCTGGTGCTCCTTGTCGGGGAGCTGACCCGTCCCACGCGCGGAATCCGTGTTGACCAGGAGGGGGGCCCACACCTCGCGGTAGCCGGCGGCATCGGTGAGCTCGAGCATGAGGGAGATCAGGGCACGCTCGAGCCGGGCGCCGGGACCGGTGAACAGGATGAACCCCGAACCGGCGATCTTGGCCCCGCGCTCCAGGTCGAAGAGCCGCAGCCGCTCCGCGATCTCCCAGTGCGGCGGGCTGCTCCCCTCCGGACGCGGCTCGCCCCAGCGCCGGACCACCGGGTTGTCGTCCGCGCCGCGCCCTTCGGGCACCGATTCGTGGGGCAGGTTCGGGATGAGCAGCAGATCCCGCTCCAGGGACGCTTCCACCTCGGCCAGCCGGCCATCGAGCTCGTCGATCCGCCGCGAGAGGACTGCCATCTCCGCCTTGCGCGCCTCCCCCTCCTCGCGCCGACCGGTGCGCATGAGCTCGCCGAGCTCCTTGTTCCCCGCGTTTCGCTGCGCGCGCAGCTCGTTCGCCTCCGCCTCGATGGACCGGCGGCTGGCGTCCGCCTCCAGGACCCGATCGACCGGTTCGGTGGGCTCTCCCTTGCGCGCGATGGCGCGGCGCACTCCCTCCGGATCCTCCCTGATGCGAGCGACCCCGATCATTCGGCGAGAGTACCCGGGGCAGCGGCGGCGCGCAGCCGGTCGCGAACGAACGCGGGATCGAGCGACGCGAGGAGCCAGCCCGCCCGCGGGCCGTTGGGGCGATCGAGGAAGGTGGTGTAGAGAGCGGCGAAGGCCCGACCGGGCTGGACGCCGTGGGCGCGCGCGGCCTCGAAGACGGCGGCCTGCAGCGCGTCGCCGGTCCATGACGGCGGCGCCTCGAGCCGATCGGCGAGATCGGCGAGGACGATTCGCTGCGCCTCGTCCAGGGCTGCGGCGGCAGCGGGCAGCGACTCCTGCACGACGACCCTCGCATTCTCGGGCGCGTAGCCCTCGAGCCACGCCCGGGCCGCCGCGATCCGCTCGTCCAGCAGCAGGCGCTCCACCGGGGTGAGCGGCGCGCCCTTCTCCGCCTCCACGCGGGCGACCGGGTCGATGCCCGGGACCTGGAGGAGAAAGGCGAGATGAGCGAACGGCTGCCGGTAGGCGGCGCCGACGGCAGGCAGGTCCGTGGGCGGCTCCACCTGGCTCATGGCGAAGATCCGCTCATGGTCCGCCGGCAGCTCGCCGCGGACCTCGCGGCCGGCTGCCGCGGCGGCCAGCCGGTCCGCCTCGTCGAAGAGGCGCGGGATGGCGTCGGTCTCGACCGGGTCGAACTCGATTGCCTGGTTCGGGCGCGGCCGGAGGAAGAGGAGCCGGAGCTCCTCCGGCGGAAGCACCTCCGCGATCTCGTGGGCGGCCGCCCCGGTCCCGCGCGAGGTGCTCATCTTCCGGCCGCCGATGTTGAGGAACTCGTAGTCGACGCGCAGCGGTGGATCGCGGCGGAAGACCTCCCGCGCGATGGCGTCGGCGCGGTCGCGCGAGCCGCCCGCCGTCGCCAGGTCCTTGCCGCACGGCTCGATCGTCACCCCGAACAGGCTCCACTTCGCGGCCCAGTCCACGTTCCACGGGAGCTTGGCCCCGCCGGCGAACGGCGACACCCGGCCTGAGGCGCCGCAGCCGGTCGCCCACTCGACGAGGTCCGCCAGGCACTGGAAGGCGACGGTCTCGCCGTCCCAGTCCGTGGCCAGCGTGGTGCCGATCCGCCCGCAGCTGGGGCAGACGACGTGGACCGGCAGCCAGCCGGCGGGGCGCTCTACGTGGCTGACCTGGCGGTAGATGGCGCGGATGGCGGCGGCGCCGTCCAGGGCGGCGCGGATGTAGGGATCCAGGCGCCCGGACCCGTACTCCTCGCTCATCCAGTAGTAGACGTCCGGGCGGATCCCGAGCCCCTCGAAGGTGGCGATGAAGCGCCCGGCGAAGTGTCGCGCGTAGGATGCGTGGCCGTCGCCCGCCGGATCCGGGACGTGGGCCAGCGGCACGCCCATGGCCTGCTCCACCGCGTCCGGCGTGAGGAGCGCCTGGGCATCCATGGGGTCCATGTCGTCGACCCCGTAGCGGAGCTCGGCACCGATGCCGCGGTCGCGCAGCGCACGAACGATGACGTCGAGGAGCACCGGCCCGCGCAGCGAGCCAACGTGAACGGTCCCCGACGGGGTCTTGCTGTCGTTGACGACCTGCGGGCCGGAGACGCGCGCGGCGAGCTCGTCAGCCCAGAACATGCCGCCCGGCGTGCCTAGGCGACCGAGACGATCATGTACTCGACCGGACCCGATGGCGCCTGAACGGTCACCTTCTCGCCCTTTCGCCGGCCCATGAGGGCCACGCCCACCGGCGACTCGTTCGAGATCCGTCCGTCCCGGGGCGACGCCTCCGCCGAGCCGACGATGGTGAAGCGATCCTCACCGTCCGCTCCCTTGATCACCACGGTGGAACCGATGCCGACGCGATCCCCGTTCTGCAGGGCGATCACCTCGGCGTTCTTCAGCTGCGCCTCGAGCGTCGCGATCCGACCCTCCAGGAACGACTGCTCCTGCTTGGCGTCCTCGTACTCGGCGTTCTCGGTGATGTCGCCGTCGAGCTTCGCGTCGTGGATGCGCTGCGCAACGCGCGGACGGTCGACGGTCACCAGCTGCTGGAGCTCCGCCTTGAGCTTGGCGAGTCCATCGGCGGTCAGGTAGACGGGCTTGTTGTTCATGCATCTCCCCCTTTTGGAGGACGTGGCTCCCACGCTCCGCCATGCCTCGAGCCGCCACCGTGGGGTGAGCGGCGGCTCGCGCGGTCAATAACAAAAAACGCTCCAGTCGGGTCACCGCGCATCGGCAACCGTCCTGAAGCTGGCCTCACTCGGTCTGGCCAGGATCTCGGCTCGTCCGGCACACCCGCTTCGCGCTCGTGCGCCGTCGAACGTTGCGGGATTGTAGGACCGCTCATCGGCTGGTGTCAAAGGTCCGCGACCCTCGTCACGGACCCCCGAACCCGCAGCTGCGCCCACGGGGCCGCGGCGGCGGCGATCGTCAGCGCACGACGATGACGTAGGCCACCAGCGCGGCGGCGGCGGCGAAGCGGTAGCCGATGAAGAGGCCGGTGCTGCGGCGGCGCAGGTAGGAGAGCAGGAACTGGATCGCCGCGAGACCCGCAAGGAGCGCCGCGAGGAATCCGACCGCCAGCGGAGCCACGTCCGAGGAGGCAAGGCCGGTGCTCAGGAGGTCCTTCCCCTTGAGGATGCCGGCGCCGGCGATGATCGGTGTGGCCATCAGGAAGCTGAAGCGTGCGGCCGCCTCCCGAGTCATCCCCACGAAGAGGCCGGCCGCGATCGTGATCCCGGAGCGGCTGATCCCCGGGAAGAGGGCGAGCGCCTGCGCGACGCCGATCTCCGCGGCGTCGGTGACCCGCAGGTCGTCCATCTCGCGCCTCCGTGATCCCCAGCGCTCCCCAACCCACAGCAGCGTCGCCCCGACGACGAGGAGCGCGGCGATATAGAGCAGGCTGTGCTGCCGGAAGAAGGTGTCGAAGAAGTGCTCGCCGAGCGCCCCCAGGAGCGCGCCCGGGATCACCGTGATGAGGAGCAGCCACGCGAGGCGGCGGCGCGGGTCGCCCGCGATCGACCGGTCGCGGATCGAGGCGAGCCAGGCGACGAAGAGACCGACCAGGTCGTTCCAGAAGTAGATGAGCAGCGCCAGCAGCGTCCCCATGTGGAGCATCACGTCGAACGCGTTCGAGTTGATGAACGGATCGTTCCAGCCGAACACGCGCGGAAGGAAGATGAGGTGGGCTGACGAGCTGACGGGGATGAACTCCGTCAACCCCTGGACGAGGCCGATGACTGCGGCCTGGATGATGAGCGCCATGCGTCTCCCTGGCTGGGCGGGTCGAACTCCCGTGACTGCCGTCGCAGGGCGAGCGGCGGCGCGAGCGGAGGGTACCCGGATCGCGCCTCACCCGGCGCGACCCGGCGCAAAGCCTAGCGGATGAAGAGCGGCGCCATCACCAGGGTGATGGTGGCGAGCAGCTTCACGAGCACATGGAGGGACGGCCCCGCGGTGTCCTTGAAGGGGTCTCCCACGGTGTCGCCGACGACGGCCGCAGCATGCGCCGCCGTCTTCCGGCCGATGACGTTCCCCGCGTCGTCCGTCAGGTGACCCGCCTCGATGTACTTCTTCGCGTTGTCCCAGGCCCCGCCTCCGTTGTTCAGCACCGTGGCGAGCAGGACGCCCGCGATGGTGCCCACCATGAGCAGGCCGGCCACGGCCTGGTAGCCGAGGAGCAGGCCCACGATGATCGGAGTGAGGACCGCCACGCTACCCGGCAGAATCATCTGCCGCAGCGCGGCGCGGGTCGTGATGTCCACGACGCGGGCGTAGTCGGGGCGTTCCGTGTAATCCATGATCCCGGGGTGCTCGCGGAACTGGCGGCGCACCTCCACGATGATCGCCGCCGCGGCGGTGCCGACTGCGCGGATGGCGAGGCTCGAGAAGAAGTAGACGAGCATGGAGCCGAGGAGGGCTGCCACGAAGACGCCGACATCGGCCAGGTTCACCGACGCGAGGAGGGTCCCCGGCGGCCGCGTGCCGGCCTTGATCTGGTTGCCCAGGATCAGGTTGACCTTGTCGATATAGGCGGAGAAGAGCAGGAACGCGGCGAGGCTGGCAGAGGCGATGGCGTAGCCCTTGGTCAGCGCCTTGGTCGTGTTGCCCACCGCATCGAGACGGTCGGTGATCTCGCGGGCGCTCGCCTCGCTGCGGCTGAACTCCGCGATCCCGCCCGCGTTGTCGGTGATGGGCCCGAAGGTGTCCATGGCCAGCACGAACGCGCAGGTCATGAGCATGCCCATGGTGGCCACCGCGGTGCCGAAGATGCCGCCAACGTTCTTGCCGGTGGCGTCGAGGAGGTTGGCCTGTGAGCCGAGCCAGTGGCTCAGCAGCAGCGCGATGCCGATGACGATCGCCGTCATGGCCGTGGTCTCGAAGCCGACCGCCACGCCGGAGATGATGTTCGTGGCGGGGCCGGTCTTCGACGCCTCCGCGATCTCCTTGACGGGACGCCAGGAGCCGGCGGTGTAGTACTGGGTGATGTACACGAAGGCGATACTCGTCGCCAGCCCCACCAGGCCGGCCCCGAAGAAGTAGACCCAGATCGGGATGCCGCCGGCGCCCGTGGTCGTGGCGGTTCCCATCATCACCCAGGTCGAGAGGGCAAGCCCGCCGACCGAGACGAGGGTCGTCACCCAGTACCCACGGTTCAGCATGCTCATGGGGTCCTCGTCTTCGCGACCGCCGATGAAGAACATCGCGACGATCGTGGCGATGAGCCCGAAGGCACGGACGACGAGCGGGAAGAAGATCCAGGCCTCCGGGTGCGGCCACCCGGCGGCCGATGCGATGCCGTAGACCGCCACCCCCAGGATCATGGCGCCGATGTTCTCGGCGACGGTCGACTCGAAGAGGTCCGCTCCGCGGCCGGCGCAGTCGCCGACGTTGTCGCCGACCAGGTCCGCCACCACTGCGGCGTTCCGCGGGTCGTCCTCCGGGATGCCTGCCTCCACCTTGCCGACCAGGTCGGAGCCGACATCGGCCGCCTTTGTGTAGATGCCTCCGCCGAGCTGCGCGAAGAGCGCCACGAACGAGGCGCCGAAGCCGAAGCCGACGATCAGGAAGGGGGCCTGCTCCGGGTGGGTGAAGCCGCCGTAGGCGGTGAAGATGCCGAAGACGCCCAGCAGGGAGAGGGACACGACGAGGAAGCCCGAGACGGCACCGCCGCGAAGGGCGGTCTGCACCGCGCCGACAAGGGAATGACGCGCCGCCGCTGCCGTCCGTACGTTCGAGCGGACGGCGATGTACATGCCGATGATCCCCGATGCCATGGAGCAGGCAGCGCCCACGAGGAAGGAAACGCCGGTGCGGATCCCGAGGTCCAGCCCGTAGATGCTCGTGTCGGCGACCTGCCGCGTCTCGACGAGGGCGATGACGGCGCCGATGACGACCCCCGCGACAACGGCGAGTATCGCGATCGTCTGATACTGGCGGCGAATGAAGGCGACGGCCCCCTCGAAGATCGTCCCCGCGATCTCCTGCATCGCCTCCGTCCCGGTATCCCGGCGCAGGACGTCCCAGGCGAGGTAGACGGCAAAGGCGATGGCCAGCACTCCGGCGGCCGGGATGACCCAGATGATCGACTGGAGCTCCATTGATCCTCCGATGGACGGGAGCGCTCACGCAGGAGCGTCAGGGGCCTGACACACGGAAAGGCCGGCGGCGGCCCCGGGCGGGGAACCTGCCAGCGCGGCCGGCGGATTCTCGCACGCGCGACGCTCGCGGGTCAACTTCCCGCACCCGCCGACGCGTCGTGTCAGGCGACCGGTGTCAGGGGATCCAGCGTGGCATTCGGCCGTCGGCGGACAGCTGGCGGGCCGTACCCGTGGCCGTGTCGACGAGCCAGATCCCTTCGGCATTCGGGAAGCCTGCGGAGGGGGTGGCGGTCGGGACCGGAGGGGCTGACGGCGCCACCGACGGGAGCGGGCTCGCGCCGGCCGATGCCGACGCTCCTGCCGATGGCGTGGCCGTCGCGGATGGGGACAGGGACGGCGATGCCGCTGGGGTGGGACGCGGGCCGGGAATCGGCTCGCGCGATACGACGAGGATGCCGGCCTCCGGTGCGAACGAGAAGCTGCGGGCAAGCGCGCGGTCGTCGGGATGGAGCAGTCGCGGCTGGACGCCGTTCGGCTCGGCGATCCACAGCGTGCCGGCATCGGGCAGGCGCGGGTCCGGGAGGATATACGCGATGCGCCCGTCGGGCGCCACCGCCGGCAACGTGGCTCCGAGCGGCAGCAGGCTGGAGCTCACGAGCACGGATCCCGGGCCGAACTCCACGATGCTCGATGACGCGAGCTCACCCCGGTCGAGCCCCAGTCCGGCCGGGGTCAGCGGTGCGACGGGCGTACGCGGCGCCAGGACGCCGGTGGCCCAGCCGGCGCCCGCGCGACCGCTGTAGACGCCGCTGAGGAGAACGCCGGTGCCGTCCGGCAGCCAGGCAGGCGGGGAGACGGCATGGAAGGGCGCCGAGGTGAGCGACCCGTGTTCCAGGTCCAGGATCTCCACGTGCCCGCCCATGTCGATGAAGGCGAGCTGCTTTCCGTCGGGTGAGTAGCGGGGCGCGCGCAGCAGGGTTGCTGGAGTCGCCGGGGACGCGGCCGCCGACGGGGCCGCCGACGCGGCCGCGGGAGGCACGGCCGTCGGCGTCTTCGCCGGGCTGGGACCGGGGACCTCGATCGCCTGGGCGGCACCGCCCGACGAGGGTCGCCGCCAGAGCCCGAGGCCCGCACCGGTCGCCGCGTCCGCCCGGCCAAAGACGATCGTCGAGCCATCCGGAGAGTACGACGGGTCGAACTCGATCCGTCCCGCCTCGGTGAGCACGCGGCGGGCGAGCCCGTCGGCTCCCTGCTCCACGAGGCGCGCCCCGTCGCCGACCACGAACGAGTGCCCATCCGGCGCGATGGCGTAGCCGGTGACGGGCGAGAGCTCGGCGGAGAGCTGGCGCTGGTTGGACCCGTCGGGGTTCATTGCCCAGAGGTTCGAGACCCCGGCACGGTCGGAGAGGAAGACGACCTGGTTGCTGAGCGACGGCGACGGGCTCCCCGTCGTGAAGCTCCACGAGAGCGGGACCGCCAGGCGGGTGCCGTCAACGGCGCGGAGCCCGGCCGCCAGGGTGACCGTGAACGTGGTGTTCGCGGGCAGCGGCCCGGATGGCGTGAAGCGCAGGATGCGCCGCGCCCCGTCCCCGAGCCCGGCCGCGCCCTCGGGCGCGGTGAGCGTCAGGGAGCCGACGGTCGCCGGCTGGATCGTGAGGAGCCGATCCCCCACGCTGGCCGGATCCACCGCACGGTCGAGGATCACCGCGATCGGCGTGGTCACCGCGATCCCCTGCGAAGCGTCGCGCGGGACGACGTTCAGGGCGTGCAGGCCGGCCGTGACGGTCGTGAACTGGAGGCTCGCCGACTCGGTCAGTGCGGTGCCGGCGAGGTCGGTCGCCGCGGCGTCGATGAGCACCGTGTACGTTCGATCCGGCGCCAGCAGCTGCCGCGGGACGATCGTCAGCTTCTCGCCCTGCCAGCGCAGGTCCACTGCCGTCTCCGGGAGCACCTGCAGGGCGCGCTGCACCGAGGCGGTGTCCATCAGGGTCGAGAAGGTGACGGTGACCGTCGCGTCGAGCGGCACGTCCGTCGCGTGGGCGCCGGGATCCGTCGACACCACGCTCGGCCCGCCCACCGTCCGGAACGTGAAGGGTCCGCCGGCGCCCATGGCATTCCCGGCCAGGTCCCGCACCCCGGGAGCGAGGCGGACCGAGAAGCGGGTCTCGAGCGGCAGGCGCCCGGCCGGCGTGAACACCATGGCATTGCCGTTCCAGCTGAAGGCACCGCTCACCGCGGGGGTGATGGCGAAGGCATCCTGGGCGGAGGCGTGCCGGACCGCCTCGGAGAAGACGAGCTCCAGGCTGGCGGTCGTCAGCGCGACGGAGTCGTTGCCGGGGAGGTGCTGCGTGACGGTGAAGCGGTCGACCTGCGGCGGTCGGACGTCGACCGTGCTCGCGTAGTAGAGGATCGGCACCAGGATGGCGGCACCGACGATGAGAACGATGACCGATCGAATGGCGACACGGCGGAGCCGCCCTCCCGGCCCGTCCCCGGCCACCGGGGTCAGCGGTGGCGCAGTCGCGCCGGCAGGATGCGAAGCTCCTCCCGGTACTTCGCCACCGTCCTCCGCGCGATCGCGACGCTGTCCTCCAGCAGAGCGTCGGCGATCTGCTGGTCGCTCATCGGATGATCCGGGTTCTCGTTGTCGATCATCGCCTTGATCCGGTCCTTCACGCTCAGGGAGGCGGTGAAGAAGTGCGAGAACGGGACGACCTCCCCGGAGGGAAGCATGACGTACTTCTCCGCCGTCGCGCGGCTCACCGTGGACTCGTGCACCCCGATCTCGGCGGCGACCTCTGCCCGGGTGAGCGGCACGAGGTGCCGGACGCCGTAGAGCAGGTAGTCCCGCTGGCGCTTGACGAGCGTCCCGGCGATGCGTGCCAGGGTCGCCCTCCGGCGCCGCACGGCGTCGATGAAGAAGCGCGCACGGCCAACGTAGGCGCGCACGTGCTCTTTCTCCGCGTCCGTCCAGCTGGGGGCGCGGAGGGCGGCGGAGACCGTGGCGTACGAGGGTGCGACGTGCAGGCTGAAGCGGCGCGACTCCACGACCTCGGTGAGCAGCTCGCCGTCCACGACGCGGATCAGCACGTCCGGGCGCAGGATGGGCCGGGCGGCATCGCCGCGGGTCGCGGCGACGAAGGCGGACGTCGGGTAGGGGTGGAGGTTGACACGGATGAACTCCCACGCCGCCACCACCTCGTCGTCGGCCACGCCGAGGGCCTTGCCGATCTCCCGGAAGTGGCGCTCCGCGAGCGCCTCGAGGTGATCACGGACCAGCGCCTCGGCGATGGGCGGCACCTCGACACCGGATTCCACGAGGGATGCGAGCTGGATCAGCAGACACTCCCGCACGTCACGGGCGCCGATGCCGATGGGCTCCACGTTCCGCAGGGCGTTGCGCACCGCGGCGACCGCCTCTTCCGGGGCACCGCTCTCGGCGGCGATCTCGGCGTCCGATGCGGTCAGGAATCCGTTCTCGTCGAGCTCGCCGATCACCCAGGCGACGACTGGATGAAGCTCGTGGGGCAGGATCGCGCGCAGCGACCAGTCCAGGTGCTCGTGGAGCGTGAACGACGCCTCCGCGCGCGCCACGGGGTCGTCCGCATCAGGGTCGTCGCGCGCCGGGGCGCCACCGTCCAGCCCCTCGGGGCTGCTGGCGTCGCTGGTCGAAGGTGAGCAGCTGGGGCAGATCCCGCCGTACGTCGGTCCGCCGCAGATGGGGCAGGTCTCCTCCTCCATCAGCTCGAGGGCGGGGTTCTCCTCGAGCTCCGCTGCGATCGCCTGCTGGAGCTCCACCGAGCTCATGGCGAGGATCCGGTTGGCCACGATCTGCTTGGGCGTGACCTTTGCCTGGGTGGTCGGGACGAGCTGCTGGCCGATCTCCAGCGACGGCCCGCTCATGCCGGCCGCGCGTTGAGGCGGCGGACGACGGGCAATGCGCCGCCGAAGCCGATGATGCTGTACCCCGCCGGGTCCTGCGAGACGCGGCGCCGGTAGCTGGCCATGGGCCAGCCGAGGATCGCCGTGAGCCGCAGCCGGTTGACGTGGTTGTGGGCGACGACGACCACGGCCCGGGCCCGGTCCTCGGCGAGCCAGGTTTCGAGCTCGGCGAAGGCCGGGAAGGCGCGAGCCGCGACATCGGCCCCCGACTCGCCGTCGGGGGTGTGCGTCGAGAAGGGATCCCTCTCCCACGCCGCGCGCAGCTCCGGTTCGCGCGCCCAGCATTCGTCTGCCGTCAGCCCTTCCCAGACGCCGTAGTCGATCTCGAGCAGACGCGGGTCGATCTCCACCTCGGCACGATGGTCGAGCGCCGTCCCCACGGCCTGCGCCGTCTCGAGGCAGCGCTGCGCCGACGAGGAGACGAGCCGCAGCTCCGAGAGCGGAAGCTCCGCGAGCTCGGACCGGATGGACGATCCCAGCCGCGCGGCGAGCTCCACGCCCGCGGCGGAGAGCGGCGGGTCGGACCCCTGGCCGAGATTCCGGCCGCTCGCGCTCGCGTCGGTGGTGCTGTGCCTGATCAGCAGCAGATGGCCCATGTGCCTCCGAGTCTACCGTGGTATTGGAAAGGGGTGGTCCGAGCCCCCGCCGGCGTCGTCCGGCAGGCTCGGCCGGAGGCCTCGATCCGCCACCCGGCCAGCCGCTCCCCGTGCGCTATGCTGTGCCGGCCCGCCTTGGCCAGCCCACGTATCGACGGAGCTCCATGACCTACGAATCTCCCGAGCCGGTGCGCGCCGATGCCGCGGACGCCCCGGAGAGCGCGGCTCCGCGACGCGGCCTCGGTTGCGCTCTCGAGATCATCGAGACGCTGGTCCTGACGCTCCTCATCTACCTGCTCATCCACAACTTCGTTGCGCAGCCCTTCGAGGTCGAGCAGACCTCCATGGAGCCCACGATCCTGGACCGCCAGTACGTCCTGATCGACAAGATCAGTCCCCATTTCAGCGACTACCAGCGCGGCGACATCGTGGTCTTCAACCCGCCGGATGGCTACTCGGAGGGCGGCGTCCCGTTCATCAAGCGCGTGATCGGCATGCCCGGCGACACGATCGAGCTGCAGAACGGCCACGTCTACGTGACGCCTGCGGGGGGAACCGCCGTCCGCCTCGAGGAGCCGTACGTCGCCACGGCCGTCAACGGCGCGCCGCAGCCGACCCTGCCGCGTCCTCCGGAGGGAACGAGCAGGTGGGTGGTGCCGCAGGGGAGCTACTTCGTGATGGGCGACCATCGCGACGTGAGCCAGGACTCGCGGGTCTTCGGCCCGATCAGCCGCGACCTGATCATCGGCCGGGCGCTGCTCCGCTACTTCCCGCTCGACCGGATCACGATCTTCAGCCGCCCCAGCTACCCCGGCCTGCCGCAGAGCGTCGCGAGCCCCTCGGGCTCCACCTCGCGAGACGGCATCCGGCCGCGGACTGCGGCGCTGGCCTACCTCCTCGCCGGCTCCTCGGCGATGACCCACGGGTCGATGGCTCGCCCGTAATCGACGAGCTCTCCCGGCCCGAACCACAGGCCGAGCTCCATCTCGGCGGTCTCCGGTGCGTCGGAGGCATGGATCAGGTTGCGCAGACCGCTGATCCCCAGGTCGCCGCGGATCGTCCCGGCGTCGGCCTCGTTCGGCATCGTCCTGCCGACGAGTCGCCGGATGGTGGCGATGGCGTCCGGACCCTCCAGCGCGAGCGCGACGACCGGGCCGGAGGTGATGAACTCGACCAGCCCGGCGTAGAAGTGCTTGCCGGCGTGAACGGCGTAATGCCGCTCCGCGAGCTCGCGCGGCACCGGCATGAGCCGAAGGCCCACCACCTTGAGGCCCTTGCGCTCGAAGCGGCCGATGATCTCGCCGATCAGGCCGCGCTGAACGCCGTCGGGCTTGACGAGGACGAGGCTTCGCTCCATGGCTTTCGATCACTCCTCATGCGCGGGCGAGGTGGACCGATGGCGGCGCCAGGACGCTCCGCCTCGCGATTCTCGATACGGGTCAGGCTCGCGCGGCCCGGTCATACACCGCGGAGGCTTCCGCGGTCCGTCCGGCCGCCCTGAGCAGGTCGCCGTAGAGTAGCAGACGCTCCTGCGCCGGCTGGACGCCGAGGGTCGGCTCGAACAGCCCGATTCCCTCCGGCGCCACGCGCGGGTCGAGCCGCAGGGCGAGCGTCAGCTCGCGGTCGCCGCGCTCCGGCTCCTCGAGGGCGTACGCGCTGCGCGCCGCCTCCAGCCGGGCATGGGCGGCGGCGGTACGGCCCGGATCGCCGAGCGGCGGCGGGGGCTGCTCCATTCCTCGGCGGGCCGCGGCCACCTCGTGCGGCCGTCGCGCCCTGAGGGAGAGCGGGACGGGCCACGGCAGACGCGAGGGGACGCCGCCCCGGAGGCGCCACGCTTCGTCCGATCCCACCTCCGCCACGATCCGCTCCGTGAGCGAGATCCCTGCCTCCATCTGCCCCGTGGCGGCCAGCGCCTCCGCCTCGACCATCATCACCAGCGGCCGGCGCCGTTCCAGGCTGCCAGCACGGATCCGGCCGGCCACGCCACCGGCGGCCACCGGGCGTCCCTGTCGCCACAGGGCCTCGGCCAGGAGGGCCCGCGCCGCGTCGAGCTCGTCGAGGGCCGGCGCGCCCTGCGCCACGAGCCGCGCGATGCGCCGCGCAAGGACCGCCTCGGCGGTCGCCGGAATCCCGCTGTCGATCTGGGCGCGGGCGAGCGCCAGCTCGTCCGGCACGAGCTCGACGTCGTAGCTCTCCGCCCGGGCCGCCCCGGACGCCGGAGAGGTTGCCATCGGCTCGTCGGGCTGCCCCATCCCCCGGCTGCCGCGCTCCGGGCCGTTCATGGCCGGCTCCGCCTCATGCGGCCAGGATCCGCTCGACCCGACCGGAGCCGCGGAAGGGCCCGAGCATCGCGACGCGCGCCCGGTCGGGGGCCATGTAGCGCCGAGCCACGCGGAGGATCTCCTCGCGGGTCACCGCCTCCAGCCGCTCGACCACCTCTGCGACGGTGAGGATGCGCGGCAGAAGGATCTCGCCGGTCCCCAGCCACGCGGACACCGCTCCGGTCTCCTCCATGCGCAGCTCGAGGCGCCCGCGGGTGTAGGCCATTGCCCGCTCGAGCTCCGCCGGGGTCACCGGATCCTGGACGACGCGGTCGAGCTCGTGCAGGATCGCGCGCAGCACCTCGTCGGCCCGGTCCGGGTCGAATCCGGCGTGGATCCCCACCGTCCCGCAGTCGGCGTACATGGCGGCGAAGGTCGAGACGTCGTAGGCGAGGGAGCGGCGCTCCCGGAGCTCCAGGAAGAGGCGGCTGCTCATCCCGTCGCCCAGGATCGCCCCGAGCAGATCGAGCGCGTAGCGGTCGGGGTCGGTGCGGGAGACGCCGGTCATCCCCAGGCACAGGTTGCCCTGCGCGAGGTCGCGGTGCACGACCCGCACCGAGCCCGGTGGCGCGATCTGCGGCGGCGGGACGAGGCGCAGCGGCGTGCCGCTGCGCACGGCCTCGCTGACGGCGACGCCATCGGTCTCGAACCACGGCTCCACCAGGCGCAGCACGCTGGCATGGTCGATGGCCCCGGCCACGGCCAGGACCATGTGCTCCGGGCGGTACCAGGTCGACCAGTGCTCGAACGCGCGCTCGCGCGTGGCGCGCCGGACTGATCCTGGCGTGCCCGCGATCTCCCGGCCGAGCGGGTGCTGGCCGAAGAGCAGCTCGTCGAAGAGGGTGAACACGTGATCGGACGGCGAGTCGACGTACATCCGGATCTCGTCGACGATCACCGGCTTCTCTGCGACGAGGTCCGCGTGGCGGAGGAGCGGGCGCAGGGCGAGCTCCCGCACGACCGTGAGCGCGGTGGCCGGCGCGCTCGCCGGGACCCGGGCGGTGTAGACGGTGATCTCGCGGTCCGTGCTCGCGTTGGCGCTCCCACCGCAGCCCTCGACCGCCACCGAGAGGGCCCCGGGGTCCGGGTAGGCGGTCGTGCCCTTGAAGACGAGGTGCTCCAGGAGGTGTGAGAGGCCGGCGTGACGGTCGTCCTCGTGCCGCGAGCCGACGCCCACGAACAGCGCCACCGAAACGGAGCGCGTGTGCGGCATCTCCTGGGTCACGATGCGAAGGCCGTTCGGCAGCACCGAGCGCTCGAATTCCGGGCTCGCGGCGACGGCGCGCGTCGCCCCCGGACGGGCTGTCACCTAGGCATCCTCGTCCTCGTCACCGCCATCCGGACCATCCGACGACATCATCAGCTCCATCTGGATGAAGTGCAGGTCGCGCGCCAGCTCGTCCGCGTTGCGGGGCAGCGGGCGCCCGTTGGCCGGCTCGGCCTCCCCGACCCGCGGCGAGGCCGCGAACTCGATGACG
The DNA here is from genome assembly GCA_963773695.1 of uncultured Chloroflexia bacterium. Taxonomy (GTDB): domain Bacteria; phylum Chloroflexota; class Limnocylindria; order QHBO01; family QHBO01; genus CAVXEH01. Next base: position 41,289 of record CAVZCE010000008.1, read on the forward strand.
AGGCGCTCCGTGCCGATGACCAGGGTGTAGACCAGGAGCTGGTCCGAGGTCGTGTCGAACTGGAGATAGTCGAACGAGTCGAGGTTGAGGCAGATCGCGAGCGGCGTGAAGTAGGAGGCGATCTCCGGGTGGTCGACGACGATGCGCTCCACCCAGCCCGCCCCGTGGCTCTCCATGCGGTTGCCGCGGTAGTAGGTGTAGCTCACCGTCTGCTTCAGGAGGGGACGCAGGATGTTGTAGATGTCCGTCCTGTTGGTGACGACGCCGGTGTTGATGTAGAGCTTGGCTCTCGCGTCGGACATGCGGCTCGTGCTCGCTGCGCTCTGCTGGCCCGGGGGTGGGATCGCGGGCGAGTCTAGCACCGGTTCGGCAGGCGGTTCGGGACCGATGGCGCGCACCGGCCGGGCGTGCGACGGCTGCTAGGATGAACCGCGCATGAAGCTCCTCGCGGTCGACATCGGCAACACGAACCTGACGCTCGGCCTCTTCGAGGGCAGCCGGCTGGTGGGATCGTGGCGAGCCACGTCGCGCGCCACCGCCACCGAGGATGAGCTCGCGGCCCTGGTCGGGAGCCTGCTCGCCCTGGACGGGCACGACCCGGCCGCGCTCGACGCCGTCGCCATGGCGAGCGTCGTGCCTCCACTGACCACGACGCTGGTGCGGATGCTGCGGAATCGTCACGGGCTGGACGCCTTCGTCATCGACGCCCCCGGCCTGGCCGGCGTGCTGGCGATCGAGATCGACCGCCCGGCGGAGGCGGGAGCGGACCGGCTGGTGAACGCGCTCGCCGCACGAACCGAGCTGGGCGGCCCCGCGATCGTCATCGACCTGGGCACCAGCACGAACTTCGACCTCGTGAGCGCGGACGGCGCGTACATCGGCGGGGCCATCGCCCCCGGGCTCGGCCTCTCGCTCGAGGCCCTCGTCGGCCGGGCCAGCAAGCTGCCGCGGATCGAGCTGCGGCGGCCCGAGCGGGCCATCGGCGCCAGCACCGTGGCGGCCATGCAGAGCGGGACCGTGCTCGGCTACGTGGGGCTGGTCACCGGGCTCCTCACCGCGCTCCGCGGCGAGCTCGCCGAGCGGTCGCCTCGCGACGCGCGGATCCACGTGGTGGCCACCGGCGGTCACACCTACGAGCCGTGGCTCGCCGAGGTGCCCGGCATCGACGCGGTGGAGCCCGACCTGACGCTGCGCGGCATCCGCTACGCCTGGGAGGCGGCGCACGCCACGCGGCGCGCGCTGGCCGGGGAGCAGGCTCGACCGTGAACCAGGAGCGCGCGCCGCTCGCCGGCCGGCGGGTGGTGCTGGGCGTGACCGGCAGCATCGCGGCCTACAAGTCCGTGCTCCTCTGCCGCCGTCTCATGGAGCGCGGAGCGGAGGTGGACGTGGTGATGACCCACTCCGCCGCCGCCTTCATCACGCCGCTCACCTTCGCCAGCCTCACGCATCGCCCGGTCGTCACCGACGTCCTCGAGCTCGACGGCGAGCAGCAGATCGCCCACATCGAGCTGGCGGAGGCCGCCGACGTCATCGTCGTCGCTCCCGCCACCGCCAACCTCATCGCCGAGCTGGCCGCGGGCCTGGTGGGCAGCGCCCTGACCGCCGTCGCCTGCGCGAGCCGGGCCCCCGTGGCGGTGGCGCCCGCGATGGACGCGGGGATGTGGACGCACCCGGCCACCCAGCGCAACGTCGCGACCCTGCGCGAGCTCGGCTACCTCGTCATCGAGCCGGAGGTCGGTCCGCTCGCGTCCGGTCTCACCGGCGTCGGCCGCCTCGCCGAGACCACGACGATCGTCGATGCAGTCGAACGGATCTTCGCCCGCGCCGGTGACCTGGAGGGGCTGCGCGTCGTCGTCAGCGCCGGGGGCACGCGGGAGCCCATCGACCCTGTCCGCTTCATCGGCAACCGGAGCAGCGGCAAGATGGGTATCGCGCTGGCGGAGGCGGCCCGGGATCGCGGCGGTGCGGTCACCCTGATCGCCGGCGCCATGAGCGTGCCTCCCCCGTCAGGCGTCCAGGTCGTCCCGGCGACGACCGCCGGCGAGATGCGGCAGGCGGTCCTGCGCGAGGCGAGTGGCGCCGACATCCTGGTGATGGCGGCCGCCGTGGCCGACTTCGCCCCGAAGCAGGCGGCGAGCCACAAGATCAAGCGCGATGGCAATCCGCTGCAGATCGAGCTGGTTCCCAACCCCGACATCGTGGCCGAGGTCGGCGAGATGCCGGACGGGGTGCGTCCGTTCCTCATCGGCTTCGCCGCGGAGAGCGACGACCTGGAGGCCAACGCCACCGGGAAGCTGCGGGACAAGGGCCTGGACCTGATCGTGGCCAACGTGGTCGGCGGCCCGTTCGACGCCATCGGCTCGGACGAGAACAAGGTGACTGTCTTCGGGGTGGAGGGGGCGCTGACCAACTGGCCGATGCTTCCCAAGCGGCAGGTCGCGGAGCGGCTCTGGGACCTCATCGCGGACCGGTTTCGGGCGGGGCGGGGCCGGCAGGGCCGGCCGGTCCGCGGCCGATCGCGGCGGGCCACGGGTCGCAGCCGGAACTGATGGAGGCAGAGCGCGGACTTCGCGTCATCCGGACGATCCCGGAGCTCCGGGAGGCGATCCTCGAGCGTCGTCGCGGGGGCGACTCGGTCGGCTTCGTCCCGACCATGGGCTTCCTGCACGACGGGCAGCTTTCGCTGGTGCGGACTGCCAGGGAGCAGAACGGCTGCGTGGTTGTCAGCTGCTTCGTGAACCCGACCTCGTTCTCCTCCCCTGAGGAGGCGGCGAGCTATCCCCGCGACGAGGCCCGCGACATCGCGCTCCTCGAGCGAGCGGAGGCGGACATCGCCTTCCTGCCGGAGGTCTCGACGGTCTATCCGCCGGAGGATCTCACCCGCATCACGGTCGAGGGCCTGACGCGGCGCCTCGAGGGGGCGTCACGCCCGGGCTACTTCGACGGCCTGACGACCGTCGCCCTGAAGCTGATCAACCTGGTGGGCCCGGCGCGAATCTATCTCGGGCAGAAGGACGCCCAGCGGGTCGTCGTGATCCGCCGGCTGCTCCAGGACCTGTTCGTGAACGTCGATCTCGTCGTCTGCCCGACCGTCCGGGACCCCGACGGCGTCGCCATCTCGGCGGCGAACCGCCAGCTCTCGATCGAGGAGCGGCATGCGGCGAGCTGCCTGTACCGCGCCCTCGCGGCGGCGGAGCACGCCTACGACCACGGCGAGCGATCGGCCGAGGTGCTGCGCGCGCGCATGGAGGGCGTCATCGCCGCGGAGCCCATGGCGCGGACCGACTATGCCAGCGTGGCCGACGCCTACACCCTCGCCGAGCTCCAGCGGGTCACCGGCCCCGCGCTGGCCCTGGTCGCGGTCTTCATCGGCCGCACGCGGCTCACCGACACCATGCCGCTGGCCTGGGACGTGGCGTGAAACGGGGCAATTCGTCACCGAAAGTACTAGTGACGTCTGGGTTCGAGCCCGTATCATCCCCGACGTCACCGCGGTTCCGGCTCGCTACCGGGTTGCGCCGCGGCGCACGAGGAGGCCGGCGAGTGCCCACGCCCGGCCTCCTTACCTTGTCCGGCGCTCGCGGCCGGGCACCCGGGAGGCGGAAGACGGAGCACCGCGATGCCCACGCCTGAGCCACCCCGCGAGCGGACGCGCGGGGTGACCCCCGGTTTCAGTCGCGACTACGCCCTGCGCACCGCGGAGCGGCAGGGGGCCTTCGTGGTGCCCTTCCTGCGCCCGGGCCTGCGTCTCCTCGACGCGGGATGCGGACCCGGCTCGATCACCGTTGGCCTGGCGGCGGCGGTCGCACCCGGGCCGGTCCTGGGGATCGACTCCGATCCGGAGCACGTCGCGGCGGCCCGGGCCCTGGCCGCGAGCCGGGGCGTGGAGAACGCGACCTTCGAGGTCGCCGATGCGCTGGCGATGCCCCTCGCGGATGCGAGCGTCGATCTCGTGTTCGAGAACAACCTGCTGGTGCACCTTGCGGAGCGCGCCATCGACGCGCTGCGCGAGTTCCATCGCATCCTGGTGCCCGGGGGCCTGGTGGCGGTCCGCGACACGCAGGCGGAGGCCGCCGTCTGGGGACACCGCCCCGACGCGCTGCGGGAGTTCGATCGGCTCTTCTTCGCCTGGCACGCCGCGCGGGGCAGCGACCTCAGCCTGGCCGCCAGGCTCCCGTCGATCCTGCTGGCGGCGGGCTTCGGCGAGCCGATCGTCACGGTCTCCGCCGATACCAAGGGGACCCCCGACGAGGTCCGCGAGCACGCCACGACAATGCACTTCCTCCTGGACGGCCCTCTCGGCCGAGAGGCGCTGGCCCGAGGCTGGGCCGATGTCGCCACCCTCGAGCGGCTCGCGGCGGCAGCGGATGCCTGGGGAGAGGAGCCGGATGCCTTCTTCGCCAACGTCCACGTGGAGGTGGTGGCCCGCAAGGCTCCCTAGCCGGGCCGCGACGCCGTGCCGGCGGTGCGCATGGCCGCCTTCCTGGCCCGTTTCTGCTCCTGGTACGCGGCCAGCGCCTCGGGCGAGTCGACGTCGCCGAGCGTCGGATGGTCCGGCAGACGCTCCACCAGTCCCGGGAGCCGGACGCCAAGCCGCTTCGACAGGATGGCCATGATCGAGGCGGCCTTCATCTCGCCGATGGACGGCAGAGCGAGCAGGCGGTGCTCGAGTTCGGCCCCGTCCGCGGCATCGGCCCAGATGCGGCGGGCGTCGCCCGCGTACTCGTCGGCCACCGCCGTCGCCAGGGCCCGCACCCGGGTGGCCATGCTGCCCGGGAAACGGTGGAGCGCCGGCCGCTCGCGGAACACGGCCTCGAGCCTCCCCGGATCCATGGCGGAGATCCGGGCCGGATCGAGATGGCCGATCCGGCGCTTGAGCTCGGCCGGACCGGAGAAGGCCTTCTGGACGCTCACCTGCTGGTCGAGCGCAAAGCCCACGAGGAGCGCGAACGGATCGGCGACGAGGAGCCGGTCGGCATCGGGGTCACCGGTGAACGGGAGCGCCTCGAGGGCGTGCCGGGAGGTCGCGGTCATGCGACGGATGGTACGCGTCGCGTCGACCCCCGTCCTTTCCTGCCGCTAGCGGGTCTTCGTGCGCCGCTCGATGAGGTCCACTGCCTCGCGAAGACGGACGACGAGCTCAGGCTCCGCCATCTCCGGGGTGAGATGCTCGCCGAGGCGCTCGAGCACATCGGCCGCCACGGTCAGCAGGATGTCGGCATCCGCGATGAAGAACTGGGGCTCGTTGTTGTACCGCACGAGGGTCAGGCGGCCCTGGAGCGTCGTTCCGCCCTCTGCGTGGAGGAGCTGCGTCCCGAAGCTGTGGCCCTGGATCCCGTCGGGGTTGTTCAGGTAGTTGAGCGCGTTGTCGATCGCGAGGCCGAACCGCGCCCGCCACGACACGAGCCGCTCGTGGACCTCCATGGAGATGCCCATCTCGCCGGTCTCGTCGAAGACCGTCCGATCCACGGTCAGGAGCCCGACGAGCGTGGAGCCGGCGCGTCCCCCGAGCATCACCTGCAGCGAGCGGTCAAGGGTGAAGACGTCGGAGTCGAAGCGCGGCGAGGTCGTCACCTCGGCGAGCAGGTCCTCGACGTTGTCGAGCTGCCCCGGCTCGGCCAGTGCGTTGGCCAGGTTCAGGATCTCCTCGCGAAAGAGGAACCGCTCCTCGTGGTCCAGCACCGCTACGCCCTCCTTGCCTGCCGCACCGTGGACCGATGGCGAACGGGCGCCGGCCGAAGCCGGCGCCCGAATCGGTCCATTGCCTCTCGGGGGAGTCTAGGGGTACAGGCCCCGCAGGGTCGTCGCCTCCGCGACGCGAGCGACCGCCACCATGTACGCGGCGATCCGCATGTGCACCTCGTGGAGCTGGCTCATCTCGTAGACGCTGGCGAAGGCCTTGTCCATGACGTCCTTGAGGGACTCGTTGATGCGCTCCTCGGTCCAGAAGAACGACTGCATGTCCTGGACCCACTCGAAGTAGCTGACGGTGACGCCACCGGCGTTGCACAGGATGTCGGGGATCAGGAAGATGCCCCGCTCGTGGAGGATCTCGTCCGCCTCCGGCGTCGTGGGTCCGTTCGCCGCCTCGGCGACGATCTTCGCCTTGACCCGTGGCGCGTTCTCGGCCGTGATCTGGTTCTCCAGCGCGGCCGGAACGAGGATCTCGCAGTCGACCTCGAGCAGCGCGGAGTTGCTGATCTCCTCCGCCTTCGGGAAGCCGACCACCGTGTTGTGCTCACGCTTCCAGGCGCTGACCTGGGCCGGATCCAGGCCCTGCGGGTTGTAGATGCCGCCGGTCGAGTCGCTGACCGCGACGATGACCGAGCCCTCCGCGTGGAGGAGCGACGCGGCGATGGAGCCGGCGTTGCCGTAGCCCTGGATCGCCACGCGGGCGCCCTTGAGCGGGATGCTCAGCACCTCGCTCGCCCGCAGGAGCGTGTAGACCGCACCGCGGGCCGTGGCCTCGTTGCGACCCAGCGAGCCGCCGATGGCGATGGGCTTGCCGGTGACCACGCCGGAGATCGTGTAGCCGTGGTGCATGGAGAACGTGTCCATGATCCAGGCCATCGTCTGCGAGTTCGTGTTCACGTCCGGGGCGGGGATGTCGCGGTCCGGTCCGATGAGCGGGCTGATCTCGGTGGCGAAACGCCGCGTGAGCCCCTCGAGCTCCCGGATCGACAGCTTCTTGGGATCGACGATGACGCCGCCCTTGCCGCCGCCGTACGGGATGTTGACGACCGCGCACTTCCAGGTCATCCACATCGACAGGGCACGGACCTCGTCGAGGGTCACGTCCTGGTGATAGCGAATGCCGCCCTTGGCCGGCCCGCGGGAAACGTTGTGCTGGACGCGGTACCCGGTGAAGACTTCGACGTGCCCATCGTCCATCGTCACGGGGAAGTTGACGGTGAGCTCCCGCTTGGGGACCCGGAGGACGCGTCGGAGACCATCGTCCAGGTCCAGCTTCTGTGCGGCGGCGTCGAACTGCTGCTGGGCGACCCCCCAGATGTTCGGGGCCGTCGCGACCTTCTGTTCGCTGGCCATAGGGTGTGCGGTTTGCCTCCAATGAATCGCGGCTCGGCGCCTTCGCAGGTCAGGCAGGCGAGAGCTGGCCAGAGTCGCACGCGGCTTCGATTATAGGGGCGATTCGGAGGGACCCCGGGGGCCGGAACGCCCGAAGGCGCGGGCCCGGTGGCTCCCCTGCGCCGTGCGGGTCAGACCGTCTCGATGGCCATGGCCACCGCGCCGCCGCCACCCAGGCAGAGCGTGGCGAGCCCCTTCCCTCCACCGCGCCGCCGCAGCTCGTGGACGAGGGTGGTGAGCACGCGCGCGCCGGAGGCGCCGATGGGATGACCGAGCGCGATCGCCCCGCCGTTGACGTTCACCTTGTCCCAGTCGAAGCCGAGCTCGTTGCCGTCGGCCAGCACCTGGGCGGCGAACGCCTCGTTGATCTCGATGAGGTCGAAGTCGTCGACGGTGCCGCCGACCTTCTCGAGGAGCCGCCGGACGCCATGGATCGGCGCCTCGAAGAGCCACTCCGGCGCGACATCGGCCTGGGCATAGGCGGTGATGCGGGCGATGGGGCTGGCCCCCTCGCGCTCCACCGCCGCCTCGGAGGCGATGACGACGGCCGAAGCGCCGTCGGTGATCCCCGGCGCGTTGCCCGCGGTGACGGTGCCGCCATCGGGCTGGAATGCGGGCTTCAGCCGGGCCAGCGCCTCCAGGGAGCTGTCCGCCCGCGGATTCTCGTCGGTATCCACCAGGGTCGGACCCTTCTTCCCCGGCACCTCCACCGGGACGATCTCTTCGGCGAACCGGCCCTCCGCGATGGCGGCCAGCGCGCGCTGGTGAGAGCGCAGGGCCCACGCGTCCTGTGCCTCGCGGGTCACCCTGTGCTTGTCCGCGACGCGCTCCGCGTGCATTCCCATGTGAACGTCGCAGATCGCGCACCACAGCCCGTCGTGCACCGTCGAGTCCACGATCTCGGCGTTGCCGAGCCGATAGCCGGTCCGGGCCTGCGGCAGCAGGTAGGGGCCGAGGTTCATGTTCTCCATGCCCCCCGCCACGATCAGCTCCGCGTCGCCGGCCCGAATCTCCGAGGCGCCGAGCATCACGGCCTTGAGGCCGGAGCCGCACACCTTGTTGATCGTGGTGGCGCCAACCCCGTCGGGGAGGCCGCCACGGAGCGCCGCCTGCCGCGCGGGCGCCTGGCCCGCGCCGGCCTGCAGGACCTGCCCCATCAGCACCTCGTCGACGCGCTCCGGGGCGATCCCGGCGCGCTCGACGGCTGCGCGGATGGCGACGCCGCCGAGCGTCGTTGCCGGCGTGGTGGAAAGGCCGCCGCCGAACTTGCCGATGGGGGTCCGGACGGCGGACAGGATGAAGACATCGCTCATCCAACGATGGTACTCCGCCGCGACGACCGTCCACGTCCTGCGGCCTCCGGCAGCCGGCGGCTGCCGGGAAGGTCGCCGCGCAGCGCGAGGCGGACGGCCTAGTCGGGCGCCTCCTCGTCGAAGAGCCGCGAGACCTTGTCCGCCCAGCGATCCTTCACCACCCGCAGCTTGATCTTCAGCGACGGCGTGAGCTCCCCCTCCTCCTCGGTGAGGAGGCGCGGCAGGAGCGCCACGCGACGCGGCCGCTCGAAGATGGCGAAGCCCTCGAGGCGCTCCCGCACCTCTCCCTCGATGAGCTTCTGGACGGCGCGCTCCTCCACGAGCGCGTCGGGCTCGGTGGCGGTGATCCCGCGTCCCCGCGCCCAGTCCCGCACCTCGTCGAAGTCCGGTGCGACCAGCGCCCCGGTGTAGGGCTGCCGGTCCCCGAGGATGATGGCCTGGGCGATGTACTTGCTCGTCCCCAGCACCGCCTCCATCGGTCCGGGGCTCACGTTCTTGCCGTTGGCGAGGACGATGATGTTCTTGAGCCGATCCGTGATCCGGATTCGTCCGATCTCGTCGAGCTCGCCGACGTCGCCGGTGTGGAACCAGCCGTCGGGGTCGATGACCCGCGCCGTGTCCTCCGGCTCGTTGATGTATCCCTGCATCACCTGCGGACCGCGAACCAGGATCTCCCCGCTGGCCGGGTCGATCCGCACCTCGGTGCCGGGCGCCGGGCGGCCCACGGTGCCGAAGATGAAGTCGCCGGGCCGGTTGATGGAGACGAACGGCGCGGTCTCGGTGAGCCCGTACCCCTCCAGCACCAGCATGCCCATGGCGTAGAAGAACTCGCCGATCTCCCGCGAGAGCGGGGCGCTGCCCGAGACGAAGTAGCGCACCCGGCCACCGGTGCGCGCCCGGATCTGGCCGAACACCAGGGCGTCCGCGATCCGCAGCTGGGCCTGCAGCCAGGCCGAGTCAGCGCGGCCGGCGACATGGTTGGCGTACTTCGCGCGCCCCAGCCCGGAGGCCCACCCGAAGATCCGCTGCCGGAGCGGCGACGAGGCCTCGACCGTGGAACGGACCCTCGCATAGACCCGCTCGTAGAGGCGCGGCACGGCGACCATCACGGTCGGCCGCACCTCGACCATGTTGGCCGGGAGGCGCTCGATCAGCGGCTCGGCGTAGGCGATGGTGCAGCCCCGCGCGAGCGGCACGACCATGCCGGCGACGCGCTCGTAGCTGTGGCTGAGCGGCAGCCACGAGAGGAACGTGTCGGCGGGCGTGAAATCGACGACCTGGTTGACCGCCTCGTAGTTGTAGACCAGGTTCCCGTGGCTGAGCATCACCCCCTTGGGATTGGCCGTGGTCCCCGAGGTGTGGATGATCGTGGCCAGCCGTTCCCGGCCGATGCCGCGCCAGCCCCTGTCCCACAGTCGGTGATGGTCCGGGTCCTCCGGCGCCAGCTCCGCGACGTCGTCGAAACCGATGGCGTCCGCCGGCAGCGTCCCTCGCTTGTCGATGACGACCATCCGCTCCAGCGTCGGGCAGGTCGCCCGGACCGACTCGACCTTGGAGGCCTGCTGTGCGTTCTCGACGATGATCAGCCGCGCGCCGACGTTGTTGATGATGAAGGCCGCCTGGTTCGCCTCGACGCTCGGGTAGATGGGGCAGGTCACCGCGCCGAGGGCCATGGCCGCGAGGTCCGCGACGAGCCACGCCGGTCGAGTGCGGCACAGGATGCAGACGCGATCTCCGTCCGCGACGCCCAGCGCCTTCAGGCCCAGCGAGACCTCGCGGATCCAGTCCCACATCTCCCCGTAGGTCATCTGCTCCCAGCCGTCGCCGTCGACGTGCTCCTCGCTGTCGGAGTGGCGGTGCGTGCGCGCGGCCTTCCAGCGCAGGGCGACGTGGCCGGCATGCGCGACGGCGGAGCGATGGATCAGGTCGACGAGGTTCGCGGCCGGCGCGCCCTCGACGACAAGCGGCTCGAACGGGGCGTGGAGCCGCGGATCGGCGGCCGGCTCGCTGGACGGGGCGCTCGCGGTGATCATGCGGATGGCCTCCCTCGCTGGTGGCTGGCCGGCGGCCGCGGCGGCTGGCGGCGCACCCCTCCCGGTGTCCGGATCACCCCTCCCGTCGCAGCTGGTCGAGGAGCTGCTGGGCGACGATGAGCCGGTGGATCTGGTTGGTCCCCTCGTAGATCTGGGCACCCTTGGCGTCGCGCATGAGGCGCTCGACCGGGTTGTCGCGGCTGTAGCCGGCTCCCCCGTAGATCTGCACGGCATCCGTCGCGACCTCCATGGCCACGTCCGAGGCGTACATCTTGGCCATGCTGCTCGCCGCGTTGATGGGCTGGCCGGCATCCCGGAGACGGGCGGCGCGCCAGGTCAGGAGGCGGGCCGCCTCCACCTTCGTGGCAGCGTCGGCGAGCATGGCCTGGATCATCTCCTGGTCGGCAATCGGCCGCCCGAACTGCGAGCGCTGCAGGGCGTAGCGGCCCGCGTGCATCAGGGCGGCACGGGCCAGCCCCACGCAGGCCGCGGCGATGCTGATCCTGCCCGCCCCGAGCGACGAGAGGGCGACCCGCAGCCCGTCCCCCTCCGCCCCGAGGCGGTTTCCCTCCGGCACCACGGCACCGTCGAAGACGAGCTCGGCCGAGACCGAATCTCGGATCCCCATCTTCCGCTCGTGCCCCGCAACGCTGAAGCCGGGGGTGGGGCGCTCGACGGCGAATGCGGTGATGCCCTCGCGGCCACGGGAGCGGTCGACGGTTCCGAAGACGATGGTGACCTCCGACTCGTGGCCGTTGGTGATCCAGATCTTGCTGCCGCTCAGGGCGTAGCCGGCATCGGTCCGTTCCGCGCGCAGCGCGATCGCGGAGGCGTCCGAGCCGGCGGCCGGCTCGGTGAGGGCGAAGGCGCCCAGACGCTCGCCCGCGGTCATGGGCGGCAGGAGGCGGGCCTTGAGCTCGTCCGTGCCAAAGCCCAGGATCGGCAGCTGTGCCAGGACGTGCACGGAGAGGCTGACGGCCATCCCCATGTCCGCGGCCGCGATCTCCTCGCAGGCGAGAACCCAGGCGAAGGCTCCCAGCCCGGCGCCGCCGTACTCCTCGGGGTAGGGCAGCCCGGTGAGGCCCACGCTCGCCATCCGGCGGAAGAGCTCGCGGTCCCAACGCTCCTCCTCGTCGCGCTGGGCAGCGGTCGGAGCCAGCTCCTTCTGCGCGAACTCGCGCACCGTATCCCGGATCTGGCGCTCCTCCTCGCTCAGCGCGAAGGGATCCGGGTGGACGGCGGCGCCGCTGGCGCGGGTGGCCATCAGCCGACCTTGTTTCCCTGCTCGTCGTACGTGTAGAACCCGCGTCCCGTCTTTCGCCCCAGGTGCCCCGCCGCGACCATCTGGCGCAGGAGCGGCGCGGCCCTGAACTTGGGGTCCCCGAAACCGCGGTACAGGACGTCCATGACGCCGAGCATCACGTCGTTGCCGATGAAGTCACTCAGCTGCAGCGGACCCATCGGGTGGTTCAGGCCCAGCCTGGCGCCGGTGTCGATATCCTCCGCCGTCCCGGTCGACTCCATGAGGGCGAAGATCGCCTCGTTGATGAACGGGCCGAGCATCCGGTTGACCAGGAAGCCGGGCATGTCCTTCGACTCGATGACGGTCTTCCCCACCTCCTCCGCGAAGGCGCGACAGGCATCGTGGGTGGCGTCGTCGGTCTCCAGGCCGCGGATGATCTCGATCAGCTTCATGACCGGGACGGGGCTGAAGAAGTGCAGGCCGATGAACTGCTGCGGCCGATCCGTCGCCGTGGCCAGGCCGGTGATGCTGATGCTGCTCGTGTTGCTGGCGAAGATGGTCCCGGGGTCCGCCACCCTGGAGAGGGCGGTCCAGGTCTCGCGCTTCAGCGGCTCGTCCTCGAAGACCGCCTCGATGACGATGTCGTGGCCCTTTGCCCCGTCCGCACCGGCGGTCGTGGTGATGCGGGCCAGGATCTCGTCCGCGGCCGCCTGCTCCAGCTTGCCCTTGGCCACCTGGCGAGCCAGGTTGCCCTCGATCCGCTTGCGGCCCTTCCCGGCGAGCTCTGCGGTCCGGTCCGAGAGGGTGACCTGCTTGCCGGCGGTGGCGCTGACCTGGGCAATGCCGTGACCCATCAGCCCCGCGCCGATGACGAAGACTCGTTCGATGCTCATGGAGGGCTAGCCTAGCAGGCCTCCAGCCAGCGCTCCCACCACGAGTGCGCCGCGGCGCGTCCGGGGGGATCAGCCGAGGAGGGACTCGGCGGCGGTGATGGGGTCCAGGTCGCGGTCGGCCACGGCCTGCACCGTGGCCTCCCACCGCGGATCGGCGGCGGCGCGCGCGGCCGATTGCTCGGCCAGTGCCCGAAGCACCTGGTTGCGAGCACGGGCGCGCGCCTGCTCAGGGGAGGTGGCGGCCTCGCGGTGCCCCTCGATGGCGTCGACGAGGGCGGGCACGCCGTCGCCGGTCGTCGCGGTGGTGACGAGGATGGGTGGGGGCGTCGCGAAACGGCCGCCGGCCCCGGCGAGCATGGCCCGCAGCTGACGGGCCGCGTGGTCCGCCCCGGGCCGGTCGCCCTTGTTCACGGCGATGACGTCGGCGACCTCCAGGAGGCCGGCCTTGATGGCCTGCACCTCGTCGCCCATCTCGGGCACCTCCACGACCACCGTCGTCTCCGCCAGGCGCGCGATCTCCACCTCCGACTGCCCGGCGCCCACCGTCTCGACCAGCACCGGGTCGTAGCCCGCGGCGTCGAGCGCCGCCGCGGCAAGCCAGGTCGTGCCGGCCAGGCCGCCGAGCTCGCCGCGAGACGCCATGGAGCGCATGAAGACGTCGCGGTCGGCGGCGTGCTCCATCATCCGGATACGGTCGCCCATGATCGCCCCGCCGGTGTAGGGCGAGGACGGATCGACGGCCACGATCCCGACCCGCCGGCCGCGACCCCGGTACTCCGCGGTCAGTGCCGAGACCAGGGTCGACTTCCCCGCCCCGGGCGGTCCCGTGATCCCCACCAGGTGCGCGCCACGTCCGGCGGAGAAGACGGACGGGAGGGCCGGACGGACGGACGGGTCACGTGCCTCGATCGCGGTGAGCAGCCGCGCCAGTGCGCGCCGGTCGCCACCGACGGCCGCGGCCAGGAGGCCGGCCGCGTCAGCCACGAGGCGGGCGGGGCACCGGCTCAGGCGGGCCGGCGCGCGTGCTCGCGGAAGTAGCGAGCGATCTCGCCGATGCTCGTCCCGGGGCCGAAGATGGCCGCGATCCCCGCCTCCTTCAGGGCGGCGATGTCCGCGTCCGGGATGATCCCGCCCGCCGCCACGAGGACGTCGTCCATCCCCCGCTCGCGGACGAGGGACACGATCCGCGGCAGCAGGGTCATGTGCGCGCCGGACAGGATGGAGAGACCCACGACGTCCACATCCTCCTGCTCGGCGGCGTCCGCGATCATCTCCGGCGTCTGGCGCAGGCCGGTGTAGATGACCTCGAAGCCCTCGTCGCGCAGGCCGCGGGCGAGGACCTTCGCACCGCGGTCGTGGCCGTCCAGGCCGGGCTTCGCGATCAGGACGCGGATCGGGGAGGTGGGGGTGGGTTCTCGCGCTTCCATCGGCGCGCCGATTCTAGCCCGGCACGCATCTGGCGAGGAGCGGAACCGGCATGAGACTGAGAATCGCGACCCTCAACATCCTGGGGACCGCCGATGGCTGGACGCGGCGGGAGCCGCTGATCCGATCCGCCATCGGCCGGGAGCAGCCCGACATCCTGGCGCTCCAGGAGGTCGACTTCGATGCGGCGCAGCCGGACCTGCCGCCGGACGCCTGGAGGATCCTGCGGGCCGACGAGACCAGGCCGGGGTTCGGCAACGCGCTCGGCGTCAGGAGTGCCGTGCCCGGTGCCGCAGGCACTGCGGGTGAGCGCGTCGAGCTCGGCGACGAGCGGTGCCTGCTCACCACCCTGCTGCGGCTGCCCGGCGGCGGGACCGTTCGCCTGGGGAGCGTCCATCTGCACTGGCAGCCCGACGAGCCCGGGGTCCGGGAGCGGCAGGTGCAGCGCATGCTCGACTGGCTGGCCGGCGCACCGGCGGCGGACGCGGTCGCGATCGCCGGCGACTTCAACGCGACGCCCGGGGAGCCCGCGACAGAGATGATGCGGGCAGCCGGATTCGCCTCGGCCCACGCCGCGGTGCACGGATCCGACCCCGCGTGGACCTATCCCTCCCCGGCGACGCCGCGCGACATCGCGATCCGGCCCCCCTCGTGCCTCGACTACATCTGGGTGCGCGGGACGGCGGAGGTGGCAGACGCCTGGACCGCGTTCGACGAACCGGGGAATGCGGCGCGGGATCTCTACCCCTCCGATCATCGCGGCCTCGTCGCCGTCCTCGACATCGGGTCCGCGGCGGGCCGCTGAGCCGGGCGCCCGGCGGGCGGCGGATCAGCCCCCCGGGTTCCCGATCAGGGCCAGGAACTCGGTCCGCGTCCTGGGATCGGAGCGGAAACCGCCCAGGATGGCGCTCGTCACCATCCGCGCCTGCTCCTTCTTCACGCCCCGCATCATGGTGCACATGTGGCTCGCCTCGACGACGCAGGCCACGCCGCGCGGTTCCACACGCTCCATGAGGAACCGGGCCACCTGCTGGGTGAGCCGTTCCTGGAGCTGGAGGCGCCGCCCGTACATGTCCACGATGCGCGGGATCTTCGAGAGGCCGATCACCCGACCCTTCGGCAGGTAGCCCACGTGCGCCTTGCCGAAGAAGGGCAGCAGGTGGTGCTCGCAGAGCGAGAAGAAGCCGATGTCGCGCACGACGACCATCTCGTCGTAGTCGACCTCGTAGCAGGCACCGTTCATGAGCTCGTCGGGGTCGACGCGGTAGCCGGCGGTGAGCTCCTCGTACATCCGGCGGACGCGGTTCGGCGTTCCCAGGAGGCCGGCGCGCTCCGGGTCCTCGCCCATCTCGGCGAGCATGGTGCGGACCGCCTCCTCGATCTCCACCCCAACCTGCAGCTCTGTCATGCGGCGGATGCTACCAGCGGCGGCCGGGTGCAGCCGGACCGATGGCGACCGCCTCCGCTACTCTCCCGCCATGACGATCAGCAATCAGCCGGCGGCGCGCCTCACGTCGCGGCCGCTGCGCGCCGACGAGTACGACGCGTGGTACCGGCACGTGCTCTCCGGATACGCCCACGACATCGCCGTCCACGGCGGGATGGACCCGGAGGCGGCGCAGCGCAAGTCCGAGCGCGACATGGCGCAGCTGCTGCCGGCCGGACTGGAGACCCCCGACCACACGATCCTCGTCCTGGAGGCGGCCGCCGAGCGCGTAGGGCTCCTCTGGGTGGGGCCACGCACGGTTGACGGCCTTCGGGTCCTGTACGTCTGGGACGTGGAGATCGACGCGGCGTTCCGGGGTCGCGGCTACGGTCGCCAGGCGATGCTGGTGGCCGAGGAGGTGGCGCGCAGCCAGGGCCTGGCCCGGATCCAACTGAACGTCTTCGGCGGCAATGCGGTGGCTCGCAGCCTCTACCGCTCCCTGGGCTACGCGGAGCGGGCGGTCGCCATGGGAAAGGACCTAGGCGACCCCGGCGCATCGGCGTAGACTCATCGGGGTCCGGTCCGGGGGGACACTCGACACCCCGCTCAGCGCAGGCAGGCGATCGCCCGAGCCATGATCCTCCACAGCACCACATCCCGCCCTCGCCTTTCCTTCGGCCGTCTGTCGGCGCTCGCGCCGGACCGCCTCGCCGACGGCCTGGCGCCGCACCTCGACGACACCTACCACTACGTCCGCCACGCGGCGCTTTCCGGAGCGGAACCCCTGGACGCGATCGTGGTCGGTCCCGGGGGAACGTGGGCGTTGACCCTTGGCCACGAACGCGGCATGTTCCGCAAGCGGAACGGTCACTGGTACGTGTGGAGCCGCTCGACCGACTCCTGGATCCCCTGGGAGGCGCTCCCGGTGTCCCGTGCACGGCTCGCCGGCCACCGCCTGGAGCTCGTCCTGGAGCGCGCCGGCCTGCCGGCCGTCGTCGAGGCCTGCCTCGTCACGGGCGCCGGGCTGGAGATAGCCTGGGAGCCGGACCAGCGGCCCGGAGTCCACGTTCATCCGACGCTCGACGGCCTGGCGCGCCGGATCGCACGTGACGAGGTCCTGACGGACGCGCAGGTGGACCGGATCGTGGCGCTCCTGGACCCGCGCCAGCCGCTCGCGCGCCTCGCTCCGTCGACGCCCCGCGGCTGAGTGAACCGGCCGGGCGCCCACGCGGCGCTGGTCGCCGTCGCCGTTCTCGCCGCGCTCGGCGCCGCGTACCTGCTCCCGCCGCTCGCCGTCGTCGTCGTCTGGCCGCTCCTCTTCCTCGTCCCGGGCTGGGGCCTGGTGGCGGTGGCCGGGGCACGCCTGCCGGCTCGCGTCCGGATCCCGGCGACCGGTCGGCTCGGGCTCGCGGTTGTCCTCTCGGTCGCGGTCAGCACGCACCTCGTCTGGTGGCTCTCGCTGCCGTTCGGCTACCACCGCGAGACCGTCTTCGTGGCGGCGGCCCTCCTCGCCCTGCCCCTGCCCCTCGCCGCCGCCCAGGGCCGGCGCCTCGCCGGTCTCGCCGCCGGCCCGCGCGCGGCGTGGCGGGCGTTCGCGCGCAATCGCTGGCCATTCCTGCTGGCGGTGCTGGCCTTCGCGTTCGTGGGCACCGTCCTCGCGAGCGGACTCTGGCACGTGACCCCGAGCGGCGTGGACAGCGGCGGCTCGAACTGGAGCGATCTGGGCGTCCATCTCTCGATCGCCCAGAGCCTCAACGCGGGCAACTTCCCGCCCCAGGTGCCCTACTTCGCCGGGGTCCCCCTCGTCTATCACTGGTTCGCCGACTTCCACGACGCGATCGCGGCGAATGCGGCCGGGCTCTTCGCCATCCCCGTCTTCATCGTCTCGTCGGCGATCATGGCCGGCACCCTGGTCCTGCTCGTCGACGGCCTGGCCCGGACCCTCCTGCGCGGCGTGGCCGCCCGCCGCGCGGCGCTCATCGCCGCGGGGATCGCCGTGTTCGCCGGAGGGCTCGGCTGGATCCGGTTCGTGGGCGACGTGGCCAACGGCATCGGCGATCCGCTGACCCTCGTCACCCACAACAGCTACGACAACTCGTGGTACGACGCGCTCGGCAAGGTCAGCTGGCCCTACTTCCGGATCCCCTCGGTGATGGGGACCGGGCTCCTCGTGCACCGCGCAACCATGGTCGGCCTGCCGATGCTCGTCGCCATGGTCCTCCTCCTGGTCGCCGGCCTGCCCAGCGCCCGGCAGCGCCGGGCCGGCTGGCGCGACCGGCCGTGGCTGATCGGGCTGGCCGGGCTGACCGGCGCGCTCCTTGCCCCCTTCCACTTCTTCTTCTTCCCGGCCGGCCTCCTGCTCGCGCTGCTCTGGGTACTGGCCTCCGGCCGCCTGGCCGATGCCGCGGCACCCCGCAACGCCGCGCTCGTCCTCGTCCCCTACCTCCTCAGCCTGCCCTTCGCGGTGGCGCCGGTCCTCCAGGCGTCTGGGTCGGGCGCGCTGCGGCTGGTCCAGGGATGGGAGTCCGCGCCCCTCGCCGACGGGTGGCCGGCGGTGGCCTTCTTCTACGTCACGAACCTCGGCATCCCGCTCCTGCTCGCCATCGCCGCCGTCCTGGCCCCCCGCACGCCTGCGCGCTGGTTCCTCGCCGCCTGGATGCTCCTCCTCTTCGTCATCCCGAACGTGATCCAGGTGAGCACCATCGCCTTCGACATGAACAAGTACTTCCAGGCGATGTGGATCGCCGTGGCGCTTCTCGCCGGGTGGCTGGTCCGCCGCTGGCCGTGGCCGGCCGTCGCGGTGGTGCTGGCGCTGAGCGTGCCCTCGCCGCTGCTGGTCGGGGCCTGGACGGGGTTGAACCGGGAGCAGGTGCTCTCCGCCGACCAGCTCGCGGCCGCGGACTGGATCGCGGCGAACACGCCCGACCGCAGCGTGTTCGCCACCGACGGCTGGCTCAACGCGCCCACCGATCCGGCCGGCCGGCTGCGCCTCCTCACCTACGAGCCGTACGTGGCCAACCTCGGCTACGCGCCCGACGAGCGCGCCGCCCAGCTGGCGACGATCTACTGCGGCGGGGATGCCTCGATATCGGTCCGCCTCCTCACGCAGCTCGGGGCGGACTACCTGATCGATGGCGGACGGCCGTCACCGTGCCCGAGCCCGGTCGACTTCGCGCAGGCACCCGGATTCGTGCGCGTGTACGTCAACCCGGCGCTGACGATCTACCGCGTCTCGGCAGGCGCGGCGACGGTGCCCGTATCATCGGGGCCATGACCAGCACCGCTGCGACCGGGGCGGTCGTCGCCCTCGACCACATCACCAAGCGGTACGGAACGGACGGGGCGCCGGCGGCGGTGACGGACCTGACCTTCACCATCCCCGCCGGGGAGGTCTGCGTCCTGGTCGGACCCTCCGGCTGCGGCAAGACCACGACCATGAAGATGATCAACCGCCTCGTGGAACCGACCTCGGGACGAGTGACGATCGACGGCCAGGACGTGATGTCGCTGCCGGCCGTCGAGCTGCGGCGACGCATCGGCTACGTGATCCAGCAGGTCGGGCTCTTCCCCCACATGACGGTGGGCGAGAACGCCGCGGTGGTCCCGCGCCTCCTGCGCTGGCCGGCGGCGCGCGTGCGCGACCGCGTGGAGGAGCTCCTCGACATGGTGGGCCTTGACCCCGCGGCCTACCGCGACCGGTACCCTTCGGAGCTCTCCGGGGGCGAGCGCCAGCGGGTCGGCGTCGCCAGGGCGCTGGCCGCCGACCCGCCGGTCATGCTCATGGACGAGCCCTTCGCTGCGGTCGACCCCATCCGGCGCGACCGGCTGCAGAACGAGTTCCTGCGGCTGCAGGCGAGGGTGCGCAAGACGATCGTGTTCGTCACCCACGACGTGGACGAGGCCATCAAGATGGCCGATCGCATCGCGATCATGCAGCGAGGCGGGATCCTGGCCCAGTACGACACACCGACGACGATCCTCGCCGAGCCCGCCAGCGAGTTCGTCGAGCGCTTCGTGGGCGCCGATCGCGGGTTGAAGCGGCTCTCCCTGGCCCGCGTTCGCGACCTCGCGCTCATCGAGCCGGTCATCGTCCACGCCGGCGATCGCTCGAGGGATGCCGTTCGGGCGGTGGACGCCGCGCCCGTCGACTTCGCCCTGCTGGTGGACGACCGCGACCGGCCGATCGGCTGGATCGACGGCGCGGAGCTGGCCAACGGCGGGGAGGTGGATCCGTCGCGTGCCACGCCCGGCGCGAGCCTGCTGGAGCCGGAGACGACCCTGCGCGACGCGCTCTCCGCCCTGCTCGCCTCCTCCGTGCAGCTCGGCGTCGTGGTCGACGAGCGCGAGCGCGTGCTCGGCCTCATCAGCGTCGAGCAGATCAGCGCCATCCTGCGCGGTGCCGAAGCCGCCCCGGCCGGGACGGCCTGAGCGCATGCCGCCGGGCGAGGCGTTCATCCGCTTCGGATGGATCGTCAACAACCTCGACATCATCTGGGAGCGGACCCTGCAGCACGTGGAGATGACGCTGACCGCGGTCGTCATCGGCTTCGTGGTCAGCTTCGTGGCGGCGATCGCGATCCGGCGGCGGCGACGCGCGAGTGCCGTGGTCATCGGCGTGACCGGCGTTCTCTACGCCATTCCCAGCCTGGCGCTCTTCGCGTTCCTCATTCCCTTCACCGGCATCAGCTTCCTCACCGCGGAGATCGCGCTCACCAGCTACACGCTCCTGATCCTGATCCGCAACGTCCTGCTCGGGCTCGAGTCGGTGCCGCCGGACGTCGTGGAGGCCGCGGTGGGGATGGGATACACCCGGCGGCAGCTGCTCTGGCGGGTCGAGCTGCCGATCGCCGTCCCGATCATCGTCGCCGGCGTTCGCATCGCGACGGTGACCACCGTGGGCCTCGTCACCGTGACTGCCCTCATCGGCCAGGGCGGGCTCGGCTACCTGATCGTCGTGTCCGGGCTCAACGCCTTCTTCCCCACCGCCATCTGGGTGGGCGCCCTGCTCTCGGTGGTCCTGGCGGTGGTGGCCGATGCCGGCCTGCTCGTCGTCCAGGCGCGGCTCACGCCGTGGGCGCGGGCCCGGGCGACGGCGGGGTGACGACATGGAGCTGATCGGCGAGCTCGGCCGCTACCTCTCCGACCCGGCGAGCTGGACCGGGGCGGACGGCATGCTGCCCCGCCTCGTGGAGCATCTGGCATTCTCGATCGGTTCCCTGGCCGGCTCCATCCTCATCGGGCTGCCGGTCGGGCTCGCCATCGGCCACACCGGTCGCGGTGCGCTCGCCGCGATCAGCGTCTCGAACATCGGCCGCGCGCTGCCCACGCTGGGACTGCTCGGCATCGTCCTGACGATCAGCGCCAACTGGTGGCCGCCGTACGGCTTCTTCCTGATCCCCACGGTGGTTGCGCTCGTGGCCCTGGGCGTGCCGCCAATCGTCACCAACACCTATGCCGGCCTCCGGGAGGTCGATCCGGAGGCGATCGAGGCCGGGCGCGGGATGGGCATGCGCGAGCTGGAGCTGCTGTGGACGGTGGAGGTGCCCCTCGCGCTGCCCTCGATCCTCGCCGGTCTGCGCATCTCCGCGGTCCAGATCATCGCCACCGCCACCCTGGCAGCGGTCCTCGGTGCGGGCGGCCTGGGCCGCCTCATCATCGACGGCATCGCCCAGCACGGGCCCGTCGGCGATCCGAAGCTCTTCATGGGGGCGGTGCTCGTGGGCCTCCTCGCCATCGGCACCGAGCTCGGTTTCTCGCGGCTCCAGCGCCGGGTCGTCTCGCCGGGAATCTCCGCGCGGGCCGGGACGGTGACGGCCACCGGGCCAGGCTGAGCGGGACCACGCGACCGGACCCCGATTCCTGACATCGGTGCGTCACGGGTTCGCTGCTAGACTCGGCCCTTAGCGCCGCGACAGCGGCGCCAAACCAAAGGACCGGGAAGGAGGACCCAATGCGGAGACTCCGCATGCTCGCCCTCGGGGCGTCGGCGCTGGCACTCATCGTCAGTGCCTGCACGACGGGAGGGGGCGCAAGTACGTCGCCATCGGCCAGCACGGCGGGATCGGCCAGCCAGGCCGCGCAGCTGCCGACCGTGACCGTCGGCTCGGCGGATTTCTACGAGTCCGCGCTCGTCGGCGAGATCTACGCACAGGCACTGGAGGCGAAGGGCTTCACCGTCAACCGCAAGCTCAACCTCGGCAAGCGAACCATCACCAACGAGGCACTCAAGAGCGGCGAGATCAACCTCATGCCCGAGTACATCGGCTCGGAGGCTCGCGAGCTGAACGCCACCGCCACCGGTGATCCGCAGGAGACCTGGAACAACCTGAAGACCGCGCTGGAGTCCATGGGCCTGACCGTCCTCCAGTACGCCCCGGGAGCGGACCAGAACGGGTTCGCCGTCCGGCAGGAGACGGCCAGCCAGGACAACCTCGCCTCGCTGAGCGACGCGGCGAAGATCGCGACGCAGCTGAAGTGGGGCCTCCCGCCGGAGTGCAGCACGAACCCCTCGTGCGGCCAGGCGCTGAAGGACGCCTACGGGATCGACATCACCGCCCCGGGGTTCCAGTGGGTCAAGCTGTCGCCCTGCTCCTCGGAGATGGCGGTGGCCCTCAACTCGAAGACCGTTGACGTTGCCGAGCTGTGCACGACCCAGCCGGACATCGCGCGATTCAACTTCGTCCTCCTCAAGGACGACAAGCAGTCCCAGTCGGCGGACAACATGGCCCCGGTCGTGACCCAGGCCCTGGCCAGCGCCGGCGGCTCCACCCTGACCGATACCCTCGACGCGGTCTCGGCCAAGCTCACCACCGACGCCCTGACCCAGATGGGCGTGAAGGTCAACGTCGACCAGCAGAAGCTCGCCGACGTGGCGAAGCAGTTCCTGAGCGACAACGGGCTGAGCTAGGCAGCTCCGCTCTCACGAGGCCGATGGCGGGCGCTCCGCACGTGGGGCGCCCGCCGTCTATCCTCTCCCCCATCCATGTCCGAGCACCTCGACCTCGCCGACTGGCGCCGCCGTGTCGCCGCCCTGTACCGGGCCCTTCGCTCCGACGACCGCCCGGAGCCGATGCGCCTGGTCACCTTCCGGGCCGCCCGCGACCATCTCTTCACCGAGCATCCGTCGTCACCGGTGCCGGCGGATGAGCGCGCGGCCTTCCGCGGCGTCGCGTACTGGCGCCACGATCCGGCACTGCGCCTGACCGCTCGTCTTGACCCGGACCCCACCGCACCACCGCTCGACCTGCCGCGCTCCGGGGAGGGCGCCCCGTTCGGCTCCTCGCGGATCGGCTGGGTGCACTTCACCGTGGACGGGGTCGCCTGCCGGCTGGCGGTGTACTGGATGAACGATTACGCGGGCGGCATCTTCATCCCCTTCCGCGACGCCACGAGCGGAACGGAGTCCTACGCCGCGGGGCGCTACCTGTGGGACTCGGCCAAGGGCGCGGACCTCGGAGCGACCGGGGACGAGCTGGTCCTGGACTTCAACTACGCGTACCACCCCTCGTGCGTCTACGACGCCCGCTGGAGCTGTCCGCTCGCTCCCCGGGAGAACTGGCTGCCGGTGCCCATTCGTGCCGGCGAGCGGCTTCCCGAGGAGCATCGGTGAGCGGCGTCGAGGCGCCCGGCGCGAGCGTCGACGCGCGGCCCCCGCGGCACTGCTACAAGTGCGGGCGCGAGATCGGCCCGGACGAGTCGATCTGCGAGGTCTGCAACCGCGCGGGGATGGCGACGCCGTCCGCGACCCAGTACCACGCCACCATCGTGGTGGCGATCGTTGCCGCGGTCGCCCTGCTCGCGGTGGCCGCGAGCCTGTCGATGCGCGGGGTGGGGCCCTACGACGGCCGGACTGTCTCCTTCCGTGCCGAAACGGGACGCGTCATGGCCACCATCTCCGTGCGCAACGACGGGACGCGTGCGGGTCGCGCGAAGTGCCGGCTGCAGGCCCTCGACGCCGGCGGCCACGAGCTGGGCGCGGTCACCTCGGTCTCGCCGCCCGTCGGCGGTGGCCAGACCGTGACCTACGAGCAGCCGATCCCGGGGGTCGGCCCCGAGACGAGGAGCGTCGGCGTCAGCTGCCAGTAACCGGCCGCCCCTCGCGGCCGCCCGCCCTTCTGCGAGGGCCCGGCCCAAGGCGCGGGCCGGGCACGCCTCAGCTCAGGATCACGGTGACGTGCACCAGGCCGCGCGAGAGCGGCAGGTCCGTGATGAGCGCCCAGGCCGCCTCGGTGAGGTCGGCGACGCGCTGGTCCGCGGTTCCCCAGTAGCACTGGCACCAGTCGACGACCGGCAGGGTGGCGCAGCGATCAGCGCAGACCGTCACGGTTCCGTTGATCGCCCCGGTATAGCGGCCGCCCAGTGCGCCGGGCAGGGCGACGGCTGCCGTGCCCATGAATCCGGCCGTCCCCGGGTAGTGCGAGGCCGTCCCGCTCACCCGCGGGCGGCGCGGAGCGGGTGTCGGAGTGACGGGCGGGCGCGCCTGGATCGTGGGCGGCGGAGTGGGAGCCGGAGTGGCCGTGGGCGTTGCCGTGGCCGTCGGCGTTGGCGTCGCTACCGGGCCGAGGCCGTCGTCGGCGACGCCGCGGAACTCGGAGGCGGTGAGTGACGAGGGGGTTGACGTTGCGGCGACCGTCGCCGAGGACGCATCCAGCGCATGGCCGGCGACGGCGGTGACGGCGAACACGAGGGCAGCCGCCAGGAACAGGGTGCCCAGCACCCCTCTCGGGTAACGCAATGTGGACTCCGGTTGCGGGTTCTTCGCGGCCCTGGGCTCGGGGGCCTGGCGAGCGGGCTCGCCGGTGTCACGGGTCGTGAATCGCGGCGGTGAGCCGCAGCAGCAGTCCCGTTGAGGTGCCCGTAGCCTGCCAGTACTAGGCGAACCCGTCAAACGGGCTATGCCCTTGACGTTCGCCGCCTCCGCCCGCGAGCCGCGATCGGGCGCCCCGGCACTGGCCAACGCCGGGGCCCGCAGGCTAGAGTGAACACATGGCCAATGAACGACGCGGCGATCGCCGCCCACCATCGCGACCAGGGGGAGGCGGGGGTGGTTTCGGCGAGCGACGCGGATTCCGCCCGGCCGGCCGTCCCGGCGGACCACCCGGTGATCGCCCGGCGCCGGACTTCGCGCCCCGGGACTACGGGCGCCGCGAGTACGGACGACCGCCCGCGCCCGGACATGCACCACGGGGAGCCGACGAGGGTGGCATGTCCATCCGGGTAGACCCGCGCCGCCTTTCCCTCCTGAAGGAGCTCGCCGCCGCCGAAGGGCTGCGCCCCGGGCAGCTGGTACAGCGCTGGGTCGAGGAACGGCTCGACGCCGAGCGCTCTGGCGAGGCGAGGCCCCCGCGGGTCGCGGCTGCGCCAGCAACGGCTGCGCCAGCCGCCGCCCCGGTAACGGCTGCGCCAGCGATGGGCGGCAGGCTCGCGGACCTCGAGGCAGCCGTCGCATCGCTCGCGGCGCAGGTCGCCGAGATCGCCGCTCGCGCCCCGAGCGCGCAGGAGGAGATCCGCCCCGCGGAGACTTCCCCGGTGGAGACCTCCCCGGTGGAGAGCCTTCCCGAACCACCCGCAACGAGCGAGGCGGCCGCCGCAACCGAGCCGCGCGCACGGCGCCGCGGCCGCCCACCGAAGGCGGCGCCGACGACCCCCGCGGAGGCGCGAGACCGCGTCCCGCTCCACGAGGAGATCATCGCGGTCATCGGCGAACGGGGTCCGTCCACGGCAGCCGAGATCGCCGATGCGATCCGGGACCGCGGTCGCTACCAGGCCCCGAGGTCGGATCGCCCGCTCGATGCCTCGACCGTCAATAGCCGCGTCTCGAACCCGGTCTACCGGTCGCGCTTCGTCCGGTCCGGGCACCGCATCGGCCTGGCGGAGGAGGGCTGACGGGCGTGGCCGCCATCGGTCCGTTCGGCGTCTGGTCCGGCTTCGACCGGCTCCCGGCCTCCGAGACCGTCGACTTCTTCGCCGCCGCCGAGGCACGCGGGTACGACGTGGCGTGGACCCAGGAGGGAACCGGCCGCGAGCCCTTCGCCCTCCTGGGATACCTGGCAGCCCGCACGCGGCGGATCGGCCTGGGAGTCGGGATCGCGCAGACCACGGCGCGCGACGCCCTGGCCGCCCACGCCGCCGCGGCCGCCATCCACGAGCTTTCCGGCGGCCGGATGGTGATGGGGCTCGGGGTCGGCCACCAGGAGATCGAGCAGGTGCGCGGGCACCGGTGGCTGCCCCCCATCGAGGCGATGAGCGACTACCTCGAGAGGTATGCATCCGCCCCGTACCGCGGCCCGCTCCCCCACGGCGAGCCTCCGCTCGTCCTCGCCGCGCTGCGCCAGCGAATGCAGCGGCTCGCGGCGGAGCGAACCGATGGCGCGTTCCTCTACTGCGTGCCGGTGGAGGCGGTTCGCGAGGCGCGCGGCTTCCTCGACGCGGCCGCGGCGGCGGCCGGCCGGCCCCGACCGACGCTCATCGTCAGCGCGGCGGTGCGGCTGGAGGCGGACGCCACCGCCGGGAGAGAGGCGGGACGCCGGTACCTCGCTCGGTACCTCTCCCTGCCGAACTACCTCGCCAACCTGCGGCGGCTGGGCTTCGGCGACGAGGAGCTCGCGGCGCCCGGCAACGACCGGGTGGTGGACGCCCTGGTCGCGTGGGGTGACGAGGGCGCGCTGCGCGAGCGCCTGGCGGCGATGCGCGCGGCGGGCGCCGACCACGTGGCGCTCATTCCGCTGACGGCGGACGGGCTGCTCGCGGATCGCCCCACCATGGAGCGTCTCGCCCCGCCCTGGTAGCCGCCTAGTCCTCGAGGATGAACGTCACCAGGATGTTCGCCTGGTACTCGAGACTCCCGTCCCGGCCGACGTTCACCCGCTGCTCCTTGATCCAGGCGCCCCGCACGCCGCGCAGGGTCTTCATGGCGCGCTCGATCCCCTGGCGAATGGCGTCCTCGAAGGACTGGTTGGACGTGCAGGACAGCTCGGTGACGCGTGCGACGGACATGGAAACCTCCATCGGTGCTGCAGCGCTGATTCGAGGGTCAAGTATGGGCCGATGCCGGGGCCGCGGCCAGCGCGGCGGGGTCGCCCGGAGGTCGCTACCCGGAGCCCGGTACCTGGTCGCGGTGCGCATGCGCCCAGGCGACGATGCGTTCGGCCGGCTCGGTGTTCACGATCCGCTCCCCGGGCACGCCGCACAGGAAGGCGCGCTCGCAGCCATTCGGCAGCCACGCGAGCTGGCCGGGCGCGTGCGCGTCAGAGTCGATCGAGAAGCGGCACCCGGCCTCCACCGCCAGCCGCAGGAGGCGCTTGGGGGGATCGAGGCGCTCGGGGCGGCTGTTGATCTCGACGGCCTTGTCGAAGCGAGCGGCGGCGGCGAGGACGATCTCCGCGTCGAACTCCGATGGCGGCCGACGCCGCTTGCCGGTCACCATGCGACCGGTGACGTGCCCCAGGATGTCGAGGTGCGGATCCGCGAGCGCGGTGACGAGGCGCCGGGTCATCGGCCGCCGGGGCATCCGCAGCTCCGAATGCACGCTGCCCACCACGACGTCGAGCCGCTCGAGAAGGTCGGGCTCCTGGTCGAGAGAGCCGTCCGGGTTGATGTCGACCTCGATCCCGGTGAGGATCCGGAAGGGGGCCAGCTCGCGGTTCAGCTCCTCCACCTGCGCGAGCTGTTCGCGGAGTCGCTCGGGAGAGAGGCCGTTGGCGACCGTGAGCCGCGGTGAGTGGTCGGTGAGGACCATCCAGTCATGGCCGAGCTCCAGCGCGGTCTGCGCCATCTCCCGGATCGGGGAGCCGCCGTCGGACCAGTCGGAGTGGACGTGGGCATCGCCGCGGAGTGCGGCGCACAGGGCCGCAGCACCCTCGGCGACCGGCGCACCGCCGGTCGCCTCCAGGCGGCGCAGGTAGACCGGCTCCTCGCCGCGGACCGATTCGGTGATGGTGCGCTCCAGGACCTCGCCGATCCCCGGCAGCTCCCGCAGGCTGCCGCTGCGCACGCGCTCCTCCAGCTCCTCCGGGGTGAGCCTGACCATCGCGGCGGCGGCGCTGCGGAAGGCGCGGACCCGGTAGGTCGGCTCGTTCGCCGCCTCCAGGAGGAAGGCGATCCGGCGCAGGTCGGTGACGGGGTCGCGGCTCGCCATCTGTCCGGTCGGCTGCGGTCTCGCCCTGCTCAGGCGATCGTGAGGATCCGGCGCGGGTTCTCGACCGTCATCGCCGCGATCTCGCCCTCGCCCACGGCCGCGGTCCGCAGATGCGGGAGGAAGTGCTGCGCGACGTAGCCGAAGCCGTGGCCGCCGAATGCCCTGAGCTGGTCGTCGCGGCAGACGTCCTGGCTGAGGACGACACGGTCGGTGAAGCCGCGCTCCAGCAGCTCGACGAGGAGCTCCACGAGGCGCGCCTCGCGCAGGTCCCCGCTGGCGTCCGCTCCGCCCAGGCCGTCGAACGACAGGTTCGCGCCGCGCTCCAGGATGGCGAGCAGGTGATCGAGGTCCGGGACGGCATCCGCGTGCCCGATCACGACCCTGCCGGGGTCGAGCCCTTCCTCCTCGAAGACGCGCAGCTGGGCGAGCGCCACGCCGCCGTGCGGCGAGTGGGTCATGAGCGCCAGCCCGGTCCGCCGCGCCGCCCGGGCGGCGGCGCGGTGCACGCGCTCCTCGCGGGGGCTGACCCACCCCCGATCCGTCCCGATCTCGCCGATGATCCCCGGGTGGACGCCCGTGTCGCCGACGCCCTGGCGCACCTCGGCCTCGATCTCGTCGGCCAGCGACTCGACGCTGCGCCGGTCGATCCCGGCCTCGGGCGGGTAGTGGCTCTCGCAATACCAGCCGGCACCCATCACCACCTGGAGGCCGGTCTGCGTCGCCAGGGTCCGGAGCCAGACCGGGTCGCGGCCGAGACCGACCGAGGTGACGTCGACGAGGCAGCTCCCCCCGCGCCTCCGGAAGTCGCGCAGCTCGTCGGTCATCACCTCGATGTCGGAGCCGAACCGGGCGGGATGCTCGCGAGAGGCCGTCACTTCCAGCCGGCAGGAGGTGTGCTCGTGAGGGAGGGTGAAGCCGATGCGGTCGGGCGGAACGGGCCCGGTGACAGTGAGAACGCGCGGGGCCATCACGGATACCTCGAACGCTGGGGCGCCGGTCGACGGATGCATGCCGCCGGCGCCGCGGTGCTGAAATCGTCGCCGCCCATCTTGCCACGTCCCGCCTCGGCCACGGCCTGCCGGCGCATCCACCGGCGGCCCGTCGGAGGCTGGTCGTGGAGCGAGCGAGGCGCTAGCCTTGACGCTGCGAGAGGTCGGCACCGGGCAACCGCCACGACGAGGAGGATCCATGGTCCCATCGCGAACCGTCGATCTCGATGTCTGGGGAGAGGCGCAGCGCAAGCTCGACGCCGCGGTCGAGAAGCTCGGCCTTGACGACGGCATGCACCGTGTCCTCCGGTCACCCAAGCGCGAGCTGGAGGTCCACTTCCCGGTTCGCTTCGACGACGGTCACGTCGAGGCCTTCACCGGGTACCGGGTCCACCACAACGTGAACCGCGGCCCCGCCACCGGCGGCGTCCGCTACACCCGCGACCTGACGCTCGACCTCGTGCGTGCCAACGCCATGGCGAACACCTGGAAGGCGGCGCTCGTCGAGATCCCGTACGGCGGGGCCTTCGGCGGGGTGGTCGTCAACCCCCGCCGCCTGTCCGCGCACGAGCGCGAGGGCCTCACCCGGCGATACGCGACCGAGATCAAGCTGCTCATCGGGCCGGAGAAGGACATCCCCAGTCCGGACGTGAACACCGGTTCCCAGACGATGGCCTGGATGATGGACACCTTCAGCATGCACCTGGGCTACACGGTGGCGGGCTCGGTGAGCGGCAAGCCCCTGTCGATCGGCGGGACCGCCGGCCGTCGAGAGGCGACGAGTCGCGGCGCCTTCCGCGCCACGCTTGCCGCGGCGAAGGCAAAGGGGATGGCGCTCGACGGTGCGCGGGTCGCCGTCCAGGGGTTCGGTCGGGTCGGCAGCTCCCTCGCCCGGATGCTGGCCGATGCCGGCGCCCGCATCGTGGCGATCGCGGACGACCGCGACGCGGTCCGCAACGAGGGGGGCGTCGACGTGGCGGCAGCGATCGCCTGGACGCGAAGCCACGACGCGGTGGCCGGGCTCCCGTCGGCGGAGGCGTTCGCGCGCGACGAGGTGTTCGGCACCGGCTGCGACATCCTGGTCTCCGCCGGGGTCCAGAACCAGATCACCGCGGAGCGCGCGAGGACGATCCGGGCGCCAATCGTGGTCGAGGCGGCCAACAACCCCATCACGCCGGAGGCCGACGCGCTGCTCCACGACCGCGGAGTGGCCGTCCTCCCGGACGTCCTGTGCACGGCGGGCGGCATGGTCCTGGGCTACTTCGAGTGGGTCCAGGACATGCAGTCGTTCTTCTGGAGCGAGCGCGAAATCGCCAATGACCTCGACCGCATCATGGACCGCGCCACCGCGGCCGTCGTGGCCCTTGCCGACCGGCAGCGGGTCGACCTGCGGAGCGCCGCGACGATGCTGGGCGTGCAGCGCGTGGCCGAGGCGACGACGATGCGAGGCCTCTACCCCTAGGTCGGCTCGTCGCGGGCCGGCCCAGGGCGGGATCCACGGACTTCCCCCCTGCCTGCCCGTGCGACCCCGCCCTGATCGGGGCCGACTTCCCCCGGAGCGTCGCGTCAGGCCATCGATCCGGACGCCACCAGCATCGGTATCCGTGCCGATTCTGCGGCGAACCCCAGGAGGAGCCCCGGGAGATCCGCCGCCGGCGGCTCGTTGAGGTCGAGACCCGTGAGGGTCCCGATCGACCGCTTGAACCACAGATCGAACGGGTCGAGTGAGACCGCCAGCAGGCCCATCGCCCTCCGGAAGTCCCCTGCCTCGATCATCCCGATCAGCAGATCGTTCCCCTCTCCTGCCGCGAACCAGGCCTGTCTCGAGATCCCCAGCCTCCGCTCGCTCCGGGCGAGCTCGGCGGCGCGCGCACCCCCCAGCGCGCGAAGCCAGTCTCGCGCCGCCAGACGCGCGTCAGGCTGCAGGGGAAGCAGGAGACAGGTCTGCTCCATCACGAGCACGGTGCGCCTGCGGCGCGCCGGATGCATCGGGATTCGCCTTATTTCTCCGGGCGAAACGCCTTAGGCGCGTGCGGGTGGTGCGGGTCGGGCGGGTCGGGCGGGTCGGGCGGTGTCGATCCGGACGCTCCGGACCGCGAGGGTGCGGGGGCGAGCCCGAGCCGGAGCGCGACCGCGGCAGCCTCTACCCGGGTCCGGACCTCGAGCTTGCCCTTGATGTTCGTCACGTGCACGCTCGCGGTCTTGTCGCTGATGAAGAGCTGCCGGGCGATCTCCCGGTTGGTGAGCCCTGCGGCAAGCAGGGCCAGGACCTCCCGCTCGCGCGGGGTGAGGAGGCCGGGACGACCGACCCACCCGTCCCGCCGGTCATCGCCGAGCGGCTCCTGCGGGGGCTCCTCGTCAAGGGTGATGCGAGCCCGCTGCGCGAGCGCGGCGATCCGATCGATCGACGGCACCGCCCCGAGCCGGACCGCGATCCGATGGGCCGCCCGCAGCGGCAGTGCCGCCTCCGAGCGCGGCCTTCCGGCAAGGAGCAGGGCCTCCGCCTGCCGCCAGCGCGCCTGGAGCTCGTCCCAGACGTGATCCATGGCGGCGAATGCGTCCCCGACCTGCCGCCACAGGTCGGCGTCGGACGCGCCCCGGAATCGGCTCATCTCCGCTGCGACGCGCAGGGCATCGCAGGCAGTGTGCGCATCGAGGTGCCCGGCCAGCCGCGTGACCGCCGCCACGTGAGCGGCCATGCGGCCGTTCACGGCTTCGGCGAGCCGAGCGGCGGCCGCCTCCCCGGCGTCATCGCCCGCGGCTCGCGCGCGCTCGGCCAGCTCCGTCGCCGCCTGAACCCCGCGCACGGCGAGCCAGCGGATCTCTCCCGACTCCGGGGGAATGGCCAGCCGCTCGAGCGCGTCGAGGCCGGACCACACCTGGCGTGCCGCATCCTCCGGCCGGCCCATCTCGAGGAGCAGGTGGGCGCGCTGCTCGTGCGGCCCGTACCAGCCGGGGGTCCGTCGAGCGTGGTCGCCTCCCAGGACCGCGTCCAGGTGCGCGGTCGCCTCTGCGAAGCGCCCGCGCCCGGTCTCCAGCTCCGCGAGTGCCAGCGCCGTCCAGTCCGCCGCGAGGCCGTGCTGCGTCCGCTCGAGCGTGTCGCGAGCGATCCGCTCGGCCTCCTCCCAGCGGCCGAGGAGGAAGAGCCAGTTCACCGAGATCGCGGTCATCGTCTCGCCGTACGTCCGCTCCAGCCCGTTGGCGCGCGCGCGATCCAGGCCTTCCAGGACGACATCGGCCGCCTCGCGAAGCCGACCGGCGAAGTGCAGCGCCTCGGAGAGGTTCGAGCGGTCCGTGGCCTCCTCGCCGAAGTGGCCGAGCTCCTGGCTCACGGCCAGCCCCTCGCGCAGCGGCTCGATGGCCATCTCCGTCGCACTCGACAGGTACAGCACCGTCCCCAGGGTGCTGAGCGCCCGCCCCTCTTCCGCGCGCGCCCCGACGCGCCGGGCAACGGAGAGCGCCTCCTCCGCCATGCCACGCGCTTCCTCCAGCCTCCCCGCGATGCTCAGCGCAATGGCGAGCTTGGCGAGCACGTAGGCGCGCCGCGGGGTCGGCGGCTCCGCCGGGACCAGCTCCACCGCCGCCTCGCGGGCGGCGACGAACCGCTCCACCCGGCCTGCCAGGAACTCGGTCTCCCCGAGGCGCACCCAGAGCTCGGCCCTGGCGGAAGGATCCGAGGCGCCCGCGTGGTCGAGCGCCGCGTGCCAGGAGCCGATCGACCGCTCGAACTCGCCGACCGCCTCGGCGGCGAGGGCCGCCCGTCCGTCCAGCTCCCAGCGCTCGATCCCGAGCAGCCGGTCCGCGCCCGGCAGCCTGTCCGCGAGGTCGAGCGCGCGTTCCAGGTGGGCCAGCGCCTCGTCCTGGGCGTGCACGCCCTGGGCCTCCTCCGCGGCGAGGATGAGCGCTGGGAGGGCCCGGGGCATCTCCCCGGCGGCGTACCAGTGATTGGCGAGCTCGGCCGCGGCGCGCGCCGGCGAGGCAGGGCCGAGGGCAGGCTCCTCGGCCAGCGCGACCGCGAAGGCGCGGTGGAGGCGGCTGCGCTCCCCCGGCAGGAGGTCAGCGTAGACGGCCTCTGCGATGAGCGGATGGCGGAACCCGTAGCGGCCGGTCTCCGGGTCCGGGCGCACCACCGCGCGGTCGACCGCTTCGCGGATCGCGGCGAGCAGCGCCCCTTCGCCGAGGCTCGAGACGCGGGAGAGCAGCGGATGCGACACGGACCAGCCGACAGCGATCGCCCGCACCACCTCTCCGGCCTCCGGCGAGAGGTCGCCGAGGCGGACCAGGAGGGCGTCCCTGAGGGAGGCGGGCAGCCCGGCCGGCGCGTTCCCGGACGCCAGCAGCTCTTCGGTGTAGAACGGGTTTCCGGCGCTTCGTGCGTAGGTCGCCTCCACGAGTGCCGGTGGGGGCGGCATGCCGATCAGCTCCGCGACGTGGGCGGCGTGCTCCGCGGAGTCGAACGGCGGCAGCTCCATGCGGGCGGTCCCCCGGCGCCGACCGAGATCGCCGAGCGTCGCACGCACCGGGCGCAGCCGCCGCAGGTCGTCGCTGCGATAGGTGCCGATGAGCCCGATGGCGGCCTCGCCGGCGTTGCGCGCCAGGAAGACGAGGAAGTCGCACGTCGATCGGTCCGCCCACTGCAGATCCTCGACGGCCAGAATCGTCGGCGCCTGTCGCGACAGGCCGATGAGCAGCCCGAGGAGCTGCTCGAAGAGCCGGACCTGGGCGAACTCCGGGGGCAGCCCCGCACCGCGGTGGACGCCCGCGGGTCCCGGACCGAGGTCCGGCAGCAGGCGCACCAGGTCGGCGCCGACGGACCCGAGCGACGCGAGACGGGCCCGGCCGGGCTCCTCGGTGAGCGGGCGCAGCGCCTCGATCACTCCGACGTACGGGAGCGAGGCACGCTCCCCAACGTCCACCGCGCCACCCAGCAGCACGAGGGCGCCGCGCTCCCGTGCCCTCCGCGCCCACTCGGAGAGCAGGCGGCTCTTGCCGATCCCCGCCTCGCCTCCGACGAGTGCGACGCGCAGCCGATCCTCTCCGCTCGTGAGCAGCCGATCGAGCGTCGCCAGCTCATCGGCGCGGCCGATGAACGTGGAGCTCGTGCCCCGAACAGACATGCAGCACGATTATGACGCTCCGGACACGGCGGGATGGACGCATCGGTCAATCCGGCCTTGACGCGGGAGGAGCGGTGACTCAGCGGGCCGGACGGATCAGACTTCGGCAATGGCGATCAAGCGACCGGAGCACCACGACGGGCACCATCGGGCCATGAGCACGTCGCAGGACACCTTCCTCCGCTTCGTCGACGCGGTGGCATCGGATCTCGACGACCTCGACCTCGGGGCGGCCGACCTGGCGTCACGCGCATACCTGTCCCGGCACCACTTCGATCGGGTCATTCGCGCAACCGCGGGAGAGCCGCCGGCAGCCTTCCGACGTCGCGTGCTCCTCGAGCGCGCCGCGTACCGCCTGGTCACGAGTCGCAGCCGCATCATCGAGATTGCCCTCGAGGCCGGTTATGGCTCGAACGAGGCCTTCACTCGGGCCTTCCGCCGCGCATATGGGACCGGCCCGGCCGCGTGGCGGACGTCTCCGACGCAGGTGCAGCTCCCCTGTCCCACCGACGTGCACTTCCACCCCCCGGGCGGCCTCCGGCTGCCCGCACGAACAGAGGTGACCGCGATGAATCTCCTGGTCCGCATGGTCGAGCACCACGTCTGGCTCGCCGGCGAGCTCGTCGAGCACGCCGCTCGGCTCGATGACGCCGCGCTGGACGCACCCATCAACCTCTCCGTGGAGGGGATCGACGACAATCCCACGATCCGCTCCCTCATCTCCCGCCTCATCGGGCAGATGGACATGTGGAACAACGTGATCGCCAGCCGTGACTACGACTGGGAGGTGGAACGCCACGAATCGATCGCCGGCATGCGCAGCCGCCTGCGGTCGGCGGGCGACGCCTTCCTGGCGGAGGTGCGCCGCGTGGTCGATGAGGGCCGGCTGGACGAGACGTTCGTGAACGCCAGCTGCGACCCGCCCGAGGTCTACACCTACGGCGGGTTGATCGCCCACGTCCTGACCTTCGCCGCGCACCGTCGCACCCTCGTGCTTGGCGCGCTGGCGAGCGCGGGAATCACCGATCTCGGCAGCGGCGACCCGCGCAAGTGGGTGATCGACGCCGCCTGACCACCGGGAGACCGATGTCGCCGCCCGTCTGCACGGTTGCGGCGGCATCGGTCTTGCCCGCACACTGCGCTCCATGAGCGATCCGAAGCGGTGGGCCGAGCACGAGGAGACCTGGGAGCGGGAGCGGCGGGATCCCGCGCTGGAGCGCGGAGCGGAGCGGCGAACCCGCTTCATCACCCAGTCCGGGGTCGAGATCGAGCGGGTCTACACCCCGCGCGACCTGCACGATCCCGCCAACGACCCCGACACCGGGCGTCCGCGCTACCGCTTCAGCCCTCGGGCCGATGGCGACGCCACGCCGGTCTGGGACGAGATCTCGGATCTCGGCCTTCCCGGCGAGCCTCCGTTCACCCGCGGCATCCATCCGACGGGCTACCGCGGCCGGCTGTGGACCATGCGCATGTTCGCCGGCTACGGGACCGCGGAGGACACGAACCGACGCTTCAAGCGGCTCATCGAGGCCGGCGGAACGGGGCTCTCGATCGCCTACGACATGCCGACCCTCTACGGCTACGACCACGACGACCCGCAGGCGGCCGGCGAGTTCGGTACGTGCGGGGTTGCCGTCTCAAGCCTCGCCGACATGGAGATCCTCCTGGACGGGCTGCCGGTGGGCGAGATCTCGACCTCGATGACCATCAACTCGCCCGCCGCGATGATCTGGGCCATGTACGTGGTGGCGGCGGAGAAGATGGGCGTGCCACGGGCACAGCTCGCCGGAACGCTGCAGAACGACATCCTCAAGGAGTTCATCGCCCAGAAGGAGTACATCTTCCCGCCGGCTCCCTCGCTGAAGCTCGTGACCGACACCGTCGAGTGGGGCACCCGGGAGATGCCGCGCTGGAACACGATCAGCATCTCCGGCTACCACATCCGCGAGGCGGGCTCGACCGCCGTCCAGGAGCTGGCCTTCACCATCGCCGATGGCATCGCATACGTCGAGGACGCCATGGCGCGCGGGCTGCGCTTCGACGACTTCGCCCCGCGCCTCTCCTTCTTCTTCAACAGCCACAACGACTTCTTCGAGGAGATCGCCAAGTTCCGCGCCGCACGGCGCATCTGGTACAAGCTCTGCCGTGAGCGCTTCGGCGCGGAGAACGAGCGGTCCACCTGGATGCGCTTCCATACCCAGACCGCCGGCGTGTCCCTGACGGCCCAGCAGCCGCTGAACAACCTGACCCGGGTGGCGATCCAGGCCCTGGCAGGGGTTCTCGGCGGATCCCAGTCGCTCCATACCGATGCGTACGACGAGGCCTGGGCGGTCCCCTCCGAGGAGGCCGCGCTGTTCGCGCTCCGCCAGCAGCAGATCCTCGCCGAGGAGTCCGGCGTGGCGAACACGGTGGACCCGCTGGCGGGCTCGTACTTCGTGGAGACGCTCACGAACCAGACGGAGCAGGCTGCCTGGCGCTACATCGCCCGGATCGACGAGATGGGCGGCATGGTGAAGGCCGTGGAGGCGGGCTTCCCGCAGGGCGAGATCGCCGATGCCGCCTACCAGCAGGCGCGCGAGCTGGAGCTGCACGAGCGGGAGCTGGTGGGCGTGACCCGCTATGCGAACCCGGACGAGGAGCTGCGGATTCCACTCCTGGCGATCACGCCGGAGCAGGAGCGCCGCCACCTCGATCGGCTGGCTCGCGCACGCGCCGACCGCGACGCCGAGGCCCACGCCGCTGCCA
Organism: uncultured Chloroflexia bacterium; assembly: GCA_963773695.1. Lineage (GTDB taxonomy): Bacteria > Chloroflexota > Limnocylindria > QHBO01 > QHBO01 > CAVXEH01. The sequence continues at coordinate 77,698 of CAVZCE010000008.1, forward strand.
TGCGCCGCCTGGAAGACGAGGCGCAACGCGGCGACGTCAACCTGATGCCCGCCATCGTCGAGGCGGTCCGCGCCTACGCCACCATCGGCGACATGTGCGGGATGCTGCGTCGGGTCTACGGCGAGTACCGGGAGCCGCTCTCGGTCTGATTCCCGCGCGCAGCGGCCGACATCCGGGGAAGGGGGACGAAGAAGGTGGGCATCGGGACAGGACCCGCAGCGACCACGGCCCGGCGGCTGGACCGTCGCCTGCTGATCGGTGGGATCGTTGTCGCGCTGGCCGGTTGGCTCCTGCTGGCCCTCACTGTTCGGCTCGACCTCAATGGCGACGTCGCGTACGTGCTGGGCGGTCTCGAGGTGCGCGGCGGCGGCCTGGGGGCCGCGGTGGGCACGTTCGTGCACCGGCCGCTCCTCTACCGGTTGGTGCTCGGCACCCTCGATTCGGCGGCCAACCTCCTCGGGCTCCACCCCGACAACCGCTTCACGTACGAGTTGGTCGTCAGGCTCCTCGCCGATGCCGGCGTGGTGGCGGCCGCGATTCTCCTCTTCAAGGGCCTCGCGCCGCGCCTGGACATCCGACAGGCCGCCGCGGTCGCGATTGCGGTCGGCGTGGCTCTCGTGGCCGCACCGAACTGGGACTTCCTGCAGCCCGAGTGGCTCGCAACGGTCTTCGTGGTGCTGGCTGTCGCGAGCGCGCTGATTCCCCGCAGAGACCTTGTCGCCGGCTTCCTGGCCGGTGGATTCGCCGTGGCCGCGGTCGCGACCAAGCTCGCCACCGCCCCGTACGCACCCATCGCCCTGCTCCTCATCGCCCTCGTCGATCGACGACGCGCACTCCTGGCGACGACCGGCGCGCTGGCCTGGGGTGTCCTCTGGCTGGTCAGCCTGCTGCTCATGCCAACCGAGCGCCAGTGGCTGCTCGATATGGCACGCCTGAACCCCGCCTCCCCGCTGCAGGAAGGGCTCACAAGCGGGGACCTCCATCGAACGCTGGGAGCGCTCCTCTCCAAGGCCGCTCTCAGTCCGGCGATCGTCTGGCTCCCGGCGGCCACCGTGGCGCTCGCGGCGACGCTCCGTGGCTGGCGGGGCATCACCCTGGCAGCGGCCGTCGGTGCCTGCGTCCTGCTCGCCGTTGCGACCATGGTCGTGCAGGGCGCCTTCTACCTCTACCACCTGGCGCTCCTGCCCGTGCTGGCCGCGGCAATCGGCGGTCTGGTGGTGGCGCGATGGATCGGCCTGGCACCGCGCACGATGGCTGCCACGTTGATCCTGGTGGGGTTGACCGGGATCTCGTGCGCCCTGCTGCTGGCGCAGGGCGCCTCGTGGCGCTCGGCACATTTCGCCCTGAGCGGCCGCCTGCTTCTCGGCCTGGGATTGGGGGCGGCCGTCACGACAGCCGCCCTGGTGATGCGCCAATCGGCATCGGACCGCCGTATCGGTCCGGGCAGGTGGGTAAGCGCTGCAGCGGTGCTGGCCGTCTCGCTCGTGCTTGCACCCGTGCTCGGACCAACGGAGGCCTGGGCCTTGAGCCCGAAGCAGACGAGCGCCACGAACCGGAGCTGGGTCGAAGGATCGGCGTCCGGCCAGGCCAGGCTGGGCGCGCTCAGCCGCCAGATCGGGCGCAGGACGCCGGTGCTCTACCTCGCGTACGGCACCGTCGCCTACTTCATGGGCAATCCGACCGACTGCCCCTACCCGTCGCCACTCTTCCTCAAGACGGCGAACCGCAATTTCGTCCGGGACTTCGCCAGCTACCGCGACAACCGCGCCTGTCTCTCCGCCACGAACGCCCGCTGGCTGATCACCGAGCCGGACTGGCTGGATCCAGCGACGCTCCCGGACGACGTGCGATCGCTCCTCGACACGAGATTCGACTGCGCTGACGGCATCCGCGCGGGCGACGTCATCGCTTGCCCGCGACGTTCGTGACAGTGCCGCTCGCCGACATCCGGTACCAACGGCGGCGAATCGCGAACCCGAAGGTACGCGGCCCGGTCTGAAACCTTGCGGGCCGCGGATGGCTCAACCGGACATGAAGCTCAGCGGGCGCGCGTTCGCCATCCTTCTCGCCGTCGCGGGGCTGGCGGTCCTGGTCGTGACCGACCAGGTCGTCCCGCCCGCGACCCCGTACCAGGCCCAGATGCGGGTGTGGCTCGCCGCGCGGGCGACCGGCGTCACGGCGCTCGTGCTGCTGACGATCATGGTCGTCCTGGGCCTGGCCCTGAGCCATCCCGACCAGGCGCAGTGGAAGCAGGCCAAGCGCATCTACCCGTGGCACGAGACGCTGTGGGTCTTCGTCATCGCCTTCCTGGGGGTGCACGTCGCGGCGATCCTGCTGGATCCCTATGCCAACGTCGACGTCCTCGGGGCGCTGCTCCCGGGTCTCTCGAAGTACCGCACCGTGCCGGTCGCCGTAGGCTCCATCGGGCTGTACGCGACGATCATCACCGGGGCCACGGCGCGCTGGACCCGCCTGCTTCCCTCCGGCTTCTGGCTGAAGCTGCATCGTTTCGCCGTGGTCGCCCTTGCCCTCGGCTGGATCCACGGGGCGCTCGCCGGGACCGATACGGGCCCGCTGCACCTCGCCTACTGGGGCATCGCGGTGGTGACCGTCGCGGCGGCGGCCTATCGGTACTGGATCGTGCGGCATCGCGCCGAACGGCGTGCCCATGCCACCGCTCCCCGCGCGACGGCCCCACCGCTCCGGGCCGACCGTCCGGCGCCGCCGGCGGCTCGCCCCGCGATTCCCGTCCCCGTCCCTGCCCGCGATCTGATGGAGGAATCCGATGTCCGCTAAGACCCCCCGACGAGGCATCGTGGCGATCGTCGCCGTCCTGAGCCTGGTGGGTGCCGTTGCCGTGGTCCGTGGCGCAAGCGCCTGGGCCGCCACGAACGCGCCGCTCACCGTCAAGCCGGTGGACGCCCAGACGCTCTCCGCCAGTCTCCAGGACGAGCAGGCGCGCAGCGCTGCCCTGCGCGACCAGCTCGACACGGTGGCCGCCCAGGCGGCCGACCTGGCCGCTGCCCTGAAGGCGGCCCAGGACAAGGCGAGCGCCGATGCCGACACCGCCTCGCAGCTCGCCGCGAAGCTCAAGGCGGCCGAGGCGAAGCTCGCGGCCCTCCAGGCGCGGGCCACGCCACAGACGGTGACGCAGGTCGTCACCCAGACCGCGGCACCGGGCGCCACCGCGACGCCGGGCACGTGGGGAGACGATGGTCATGAGGGTGGCGGAGGTGACGACTGATGGCGGCTCCCCGCAAGGCGCCGCTCCACGTCCCCATCGCGCTGGGCGTGACCGCCGGCCTCTACGCGGTCTCCCTGGCAGGGATCACCGCCCTCCAGTCACAGGCCGATCTGGCGCAGGCCGCGAGCCGGCAACCGCTGGCGGACTCCGTCGCCGGGGTTGCTCGCGAGCGTGCCGTCCTGGAGCACGATCTCCACGCGACGGTGGACGCGCTGAACAGCGCTTCCGCCGCGTACGGGACGGCCGCCGAGGGAACCTCGTCGCTCGAGGCCGCGGTTGCCGCGCTGGCGAAGCAGGTCGTGGCAGCCACGGGCGCCGCGGCACAGATTCCGCAGGGCACCGGCCGGCTGCCGTCCGCGCCGCGAACCGTGACCGTCGTGGTCACCGCCCCTGCCACCCAGGGTACGACCGGGGCCTCCGGCAAGCCGTAGGCGGCTGCCGCACCATTGCCGGATGAGACCGATGGCGGCACGCCGGCCGTGATAGGGCCGCATTCGAGCGTCCAATACGAGGCGCGCAGCATGGGCTCCGTCCTGCGCGCCACGTTGGTCGGTGTCTCGCGATCGCGGGCCGAGCGCGCCTGGGAACACCTCGTCACGGACCTCGCGCACACGGAGGCGATCCTCTCCCGCTTCCGCGCCGACAGCGACCTGACGCGGCTCAATCGCACCGCCGGCGAGGATGCCTGGCGCCAGGCGGATCGGCGCCTCTACACGTTCGCGGCCGCATCCGCGCGTGCCTGGCGCCTCACGGCGGGACGGTTCGACGCGCGCGTGCTCCGACGCCTCGAGGAGCTCGGGGAGCATGCCGGCGTGGCCCTCCCCGCGCTCGGGCGGGTCCGCGACGCAGTCGGCGCCGCCGCGACGAGCGGGATCGAGCGCCGCCCGCGCGACGGGGCGCTCCGGATCGCCGAGCCGCTCGATTCGGGTGGGCTGGGCAAGGGCCTCGGCCTCCGCTGGGCCGCGCGGGCGGCGCGACGCGCCCTCCCCGACTCCGCCGGGCTGCTGGTGGAAGCCGGAGGTGACGTCGTGGTGTCCGGCCCGCAGCCGGATGGCGGAGCCTGGCGGATCGGAATCGAGGATCCGGCCGGCGGCAACCAGCCGCTGGCCGTGATCGAGGTGACGTCCGGAGCGGTCGCGACCTCCTCGGTCGCCGTGCGGCGGTGGACCGGGCCCGATGGCCAACCGGTCCACCACCTGGTCGATCCGAGGACCGGTGGGCCCGGGGGCGGGGACCTCGTGGCGGTCACGGTGGCCCTCGCCGACCCGGCGTGGGCGGAGGTCTGGAGCAAGGCACTCTTCCTGGGAGGCCATACCGCCATCGGCCCGGAGGCTCGAGCGCGCGGCCTGGCCGCGTGGTGGGCGCGAAGCGACGGCACGCTCGAGATGACGCCGGCGGCGCGCGTCCGCACGATCTGGGAGCGATCCGTCGTCCGTCGACAGACTGCCTGAAGGCCGCCCGGAGGGATCCGATCTGCCGGGCGACGGCGTCTCGCATGCCACCCCGCGCCACATACTGCAGCCAACGCCCCGTGGCTCACGGGGCCCGAGCAGGAGGTTTCGCGTGTCCGAGCTCCAAGCGTCCCTGGATGAGCTGCGCGCCCAGCTGGCGGAGCAGCAGCAAGAGATCGAGCGCCTCCGACACGAGCGGCAGCCCTGGCCGCTTGGCTCGGCCGTCGGCCGGCTGGGCCGCACCGGCCGCATCGGCCTGGTCGCGGTGCTGGTCGGCGCGCTGACCCTGGTCCCAGCCATGGTGCTGGGCGTCGTCATCGCCTTCAACGACGTCCCGCCCAGCAACGCCTTCTACAACGACATCCAGGCCATCGCCGCCGCCGGCGTCACGACCGGCTGCGGGGGAGGCAACTACTGCCCCAAGGACTACGTCACCCGCGAGCAGATGGCCGCCTTCATGAACCGCCTCGGCGCCCTGCAGGCGGGCAAGACCCCGGTCGTCAACGCCGCCAGGCTGGGCGGGCACAACGCCTCGTACTTTGCGAGCGGCGGGTATTCCACGGGCTTCACCACCAGCGTCGTTCTCACCGCAAGCGGTGAGACCCACGAGCTGATGAGCCTCTCCGTCCCGAGCGGAACCTACGTCGTGATTGCCCGGCTGCAGGGAATCACGGGCAACGACGGCGGCGGGAACAGCTTCCGCTACGACTGCGCGCTCGGAGGAGCGGCGGGAACCATCGACGCTCCGGTCTACCGCGTCGGGGAGACCAACTCCGCCGAGAACTACCTGACCTACGAGGGCGGCTACAGCGGAGCCGGACCCATCACGCTCACCTGCCGGTCGGCCAACTCCCACACCCTGACTGCGCAGAGCGGAAGCATGGTCGCCATCCACACCGGCAGCTGAACCCTCCTCCGCGGGCACGGATGGCGCGCTCGGCGGGGACCACCTCGGCCGGCGGGCTGCGATGCGCAGCCACATCGGGGACCCGGCGCGGGGCCGGGGCGGCACGCCCTCGCGGCGGTCGCCCCGGCATCGCAGGGCACGCGCCCGCGCCGGCTCTCGCCGGCAATCATGCGGATCGCCGCTTATCACCGGCTTATCGCCGGCGTATCGGCCGTTGCGCCGCCACCATCGGTCCGGGTCCGGCCGCTCCGCCTACCATGCGGGTCATGCCGACAGCGACCGGGACGGCCCGACGTCCATGAGGCTCCACCTCGTGGACGCGACCTTCGAGCTCTTCCGCGCGTACTACTCACGTCCGGCGGAGCGCGGGCCGGACGGGCGCCCCGTGAACGCCGTGCGCGGCCTCGTCGACTCCATGCTCTCGCTCCTCCGCGAGCCGGGGGTGACGCACGTGGGCGCCGCCACGGACCACGTCATCGAGTCGTGGCGCAACGACGTCTACCCCGCCTACAAGAGCAGTGCGGGCATGCCGCAGGAGCTCCTCCTCCAGTTCGTCGATGCCGAGCGCGCCCTGCGCGCCCTCGGGATCGTGACCTGGCCGATGGTCGCCGACGAGGCCGATGACGCCCTCGCCACCGCGGTCGCCCGCTTCGGCGAGGACCCGCGGCTGGAGCAGGTCGTGATCGCATCGGTCGACAAGGACCTGGCCCAGTGCGTGCGCGGCGATCGCATCGTGCTGCGCGACCGGATGCGACGCATCACGTACGACGAGGCGGGCGTGCTCGCGAAGTGGGGGGTGCACCCGGAGTCGATCCCGGACTACCTCGCCCTGGTCGGCGATTCATCCGACGGGTACCCCGGGCTGCCGGGCTGGGGTGCCCGCAGCACGGCGGCCGTCCTCGGGCGCTTCGGCCACCTCGAGGCGATCCCCGACTCCCCGCTCGACTGGGACCTGCCGCTGCGTGGCGCCTCGCGCCTGGCCGCCACGCTCCGCGAGCAGCGCGCCGACGCGCTCCTCTATCGCCGCCTGGCGAGGCTCAACCGGGATGCGGCGATCACGGGCAGCCTCGACGAGCTCGAGTGGCGCGGGGTCCCGCGCGAGGCGTTCCTTGCCCTCTGCGCGGAGCTCGGCTTCGACCGGGTCCGCGAGCGCGTCCACCGCTGGGCGAATGGAGGACCGCCGGCGAGGACCTGATCGACCCAGGACTATCGGTGCCTTCTGGTGCGGTCCGGTGACGGTTACGGTCACACCAGATGGTTCGACGCATTCTCGCGACCACGGCGCTGGCGATTGCGATGCTCTCGGGGAGCCTGCTGCCCGCCTTCGTCCCCGCGGCGGCAGCCTCCTCCTGCTCCGCCTGGACCAGCGAGACCGCGCCGCCGCCGACGATCCGCGTGTACCGCCACGTCACCGGCGCCATCGACACCGTGGACTTCCGGGCGTACGCCAAGAACGTCCTCTCGCGGGAGTGGATCGGCTCCTGGACGACCGAGTCCCTGCGCTCCGGCGCCCTGGCCGTCCGCAACTACGCGTGGTACCAGGTCCTCCACTGGCGCGGCGGGGTCAACGCCGCCGGCGCGTGCTTCGACGTGCGGGACGACACCTGGGACCAGGTCTACGACCCGTCGAAGGCGACCTGGAGCACGGCCGCCGCCGCCGTTGACGACACGTGGTCGTGGAGCGTCTTGAAGGCCGGCCACATCTTCCCGACCTACTACAACGCGGGGACGAGCGGCGAGGCGTGCGGCGCGAACGCCAACGGCTGGAAGGCGTACCAGTGGGGCACGCAGGCCTGCGGTCTCGCCGGCCTGAGCGCCGCGCAGATCATCGGGACCTACTACTACCCGGGGGTGACGGTCACCGGCGCGCCGGGGTCGAGCGCCACACCGGCCCCGACGAGCACGCCGACGCGGACGCCGTCCGCCTCACCCACCGCAACTCCGGCACCGACGCCAACGCCGGTGCCCACGAGCACGCCGACGGCCGGTCCGACCGGGACCGCCTCGCCGGCCGCGAGTCCGACCCCGACCCCGACCGCCGCCCCGACGAGCACGCCGACGCCAACGCCGAGCCCGACGGCGACGGCGACTCGGACGCCGACGCCCAGCCCAGCGGCCGCGACGCCGACGCCGATCCCGCCCCCGTCCGCGACCCCGGCGGCCACGCCGCCCGCGGACCAGGAGCTGCCCGGCGGCGGCCAGGCGACCGTCGTGAATGCAAGCGCACCGCCGCCTCCGCCACCGGCCAACCCGAAGCCGGTCGTGGCCTCGCTCGCGACGCCGCGGCCGTTCCAAGTTCCCCACCAGGCCCTGCCACCCTCGGAGGCCCCTGCGGCAGCGGGACGCGGGAGCGCGGTCGACACGAGCTGGACTCCGACGGGGCGACTGGCGACCACACCGGCTGAGGAGGCGCAGCTGGCGGCGACCCTCGACCGGCTCGCCGGTCCCGGCGCCCCGACCTGGCCGAGCGGCGATCCGCGTCTCTCCGCCTTCAGCGCCCGCATCGGACCCGCACTCGACCGGCTCGTCGACGCCCTCGTGGCGAGGCTCGCCGCCGGGGAGATCCTCGTGGGGCTCCTGCGCCCGTACTGAGACCGCGGCGCGCGCCTCTCCGGCGCTCAGCCCTGCAGCAGCCTCGCGGCGCTCAGCCCTGCAGCAGCCTCGCGGCGATCAGCTCGGCGGCGGCGACGTCCTGGATCGCGAGACCGACGCTCTTGAACACGGTGATTGCGTCGGGATCCCGCTGCAGCGCCCATTCCGGCGGGACGCTGCCCAGCTCCACCCAGTCTTCGGCTGCGAGGAGCCCGCGCTCGGTGGCCGCAACGAGGTCGCCCGCCTCGGAGCGAGCTGCCTCCCGGGCGTCGACGGCCACCAGGGCCGCCCGGCCGAAGAGCTCCGGCGGCACCTCGACCATGTCGAGCCGGAAGGCGCCCACCCCGTTGACGTGCGTGCCAGGGTCGACCCACGCCGCATCGAAGAGCGGCTGGGTGGCGGTCGTCGCGCAGCAGACGACATCGGCACCGCGGACGCAGGCCTCCGCCGAGGGACTCGCGGTCACTGCGACCGCCGGCCCGAGCTCCTGGGCCATGCGCGCCGCGAATTCCTCGCGATGCGCCGGCGTCCGCGCGAAGACACGCAGCTCGCGGATGGGACGGGCGGCGCAGACGGCGCGGACCTGCCACGACGCCTGGCCGCCGGTTCCGAAGAGCGCCAGCACGGAGGCGTCGGGGCGGGCCAGGAGCCGGGTCCCGACGCCGGACGCGGCCCCCGTCCGCATGGCCGTCAGCTCCGTGCCGTCCAGGATCGCGAGCGGCTCGCCGGTCTCGCCGTCCAGCCAGACCACGACGGCATGCAGCGTGGGGAGGCCGCGCGACGCGTTCTCGCCGATGATCGTGACGAGCTTCACCGCTGTCCCTCCGCCGCCGGCGCGCAGCCCCGGCATGAGCAGCAGATCGCCGTTGTGGAGGGGGACCCGGGTCCGAACCGGTGACCGGTCGCGGCCCGCGGCGACATCGCGGTAGGCGGTCTCCACCGCGTCGAGCAGGTCATGGATCGGGGCGGCGGCCCGAATCGCCCCGGCGTCGAAGCTGCGCATGCCGTCGAGTCTAGCGTCACTCCGCCGGCCGTTGCCCATGGCGCCGCCTCCCCGGGGATCCCACCGCGGTGGGGATCGTCATCGGGTAGGATGCCGCGACCATGCCCTGGTTCGCCCTCCTCCTGGCGGTCCACGTGACCCTCGCTGTCACCCTGCTCCTGCCGAGCCTCCTCCTGCCCTTCCTGCTTCGATGGCAGGACGGCCGGGGCTCCGCGGCCGGACGAGGGGCGCGCTGGCTCGGCATCCTCCAGGGAGGGGGCAGCGTCGCGATCGCCATCGGCCTGGCCGTCAGCGGCGCCGGGCTGCTCGCTTTCCTCGGCCTCGACCTCCTGGGACGTCCATGGCTCCTCGTGGCGCTCGCCATCTACGCCGGGAACCTGGCGCTCGCCGCACTCGTCTCACGTCCGAACCTCCGCAGGCTCCTCGGCCGCGAGGCGGAGCTGGATGCGGCCCGCTGGCAGCGCCGGGCCCGCCGACAGCGTCTGATCGCCTACCTGATGGCGGTGGCGACCGGCATCATCGGCTTCCTGATGAGCACGAAGCCGGAGCTCTGACCGCGCCCGGAGTGGATGCCCGCGATCAGAACCGGGGGATCGGCAGCGGTTGACCCAGGACCCAGTAGATCCCCACCACGATCAGCAAGAGCGCCAGGACGAAGACGATCATCCAGCGCAGGACTTCCCACATGGTTCGTCGCTCCCGAAGTTGGCAAGAGGTAGGCAGCTCACCCGGTGCACACGGGACCCGTAGATTCTACGGGTCCCGCAGATCTTCCCGTTGTCCGGCAGGGCATGGACGGCCGGTGCCGGGCGGGCGGGCCGGTGCCGGGCCGGCAGGCCGGTGGCGGGCGACCTAGAATCGGCCAGGTGAGCCTGAGCCTCTTCGACGTTCGCCGCGGCGAGCAGATTCCCTTCACGCCAACCGGACCCCGGCCGGTCGGGCTCTACGTCTGCGGCGTGACACCCTACGACACCGGCCACCTGGGGCACGCCTTCACCTACGTCAGCTTCGACGTTCTGCATCGGTACCTGGAGTACCTGGGCCATCCGGTGACCTACGTGCAGAACCTGACCGATGTCGACGACGACCTCCTGCGCAAGGCGCGCGAGCTCGGCGAGGACTACCTGGCCCTCGGCAACCGGCACGTCACCACGTTCCTGACCGAGATGGCCGCGCTCAACTGGCTCCCGCCCGATCACTACCCGCGCGCGACGCAGCACATCAGCCAGATGCAGGAGCTCGTCGCGGCCCTCATCGCCAATGAGCACGCCTACGCCGCCGATGGCCACGTCTACTACGCGGTCGCCTCGCGCCCCCAGTTCGGGGAGCTCTCCCACCTGTCCCGCGAGGCGATGCTGCCGATCGCCAACGAGCGCGGCAACATCCCCGACATGCCCGGCAAGCGCGACCCGCTCGACTTCGTGCTCTGGCAGCCATCGGCCCCGGACGAGCCGTCGTGGCCCTCCCCGTGGGGCGCGGGGCGACCCGGCTGGCACATCGAGTGTTCGGCGATGAGCATGGCCTACCTCGGCGCGCAGTTCGAGGTCCACGGCGGCGGGGCCGACCTCGTCTTCCCGCACCACGAGGCGGAGATCGCCCAGTCGGAGGGAGCGAGCCACCGTCGTCCGTTCGTCCGGTTCTGGATGCACGCCGGGATGCTCCGCTACCACGGGGAGAAGATGAGCAAGTCGCTCGGTAACCTGGTCCTCGTCCGCGACCTGCTCCGCTCCTATTCCGGCGACGCCATCCGCCACTACCTCGTCAGCCACCACTACCGCGAGGAGGTCGACTTCGACGAGACGGACCTCGACGCCTCGGCCGCCCAGGTCGCCGTCCTGCGCCGCGCCTGCCGCCTGGCCGAGGAGATCGAGCTCCTGGCGCCCGCCCGGGCGGACCCCGCAACGCTCGATCCCGCCATCGCGGAGCACCGCGCACGCTTCCTGGCCGCCATGGATGACGACCTCGACGTTCCCGCGGCGCTCCCCGAGCTCCACGCCCTGGCCGCGCTCGCCAGCCCCCATGCCGACCCGGCGCTCGTCGCGCAGGCCGGCTGGATGGTGCGTGAGCTGGGGGCGCGAGTGCTGGGCCTGCGCCTGGCGACGGTACCCGCCGCGGAGTCCAGCGACGCACCGGAAGGGGCCGGGGTCGCGTGAGCGATCCGGTCCGGGAGGACGACGTCCCGATCAGCGTCAGGCTGGGCAGCGTCGTCCCGCCGGAGGATCCCGAGGACTGGCGACGCCCGCTGACCTGGGTTGCCGCCCTGGGCATGCTCGCCGCCCCGATCGCGGCGGGGACCTGGTTCTGGCTCTCGCCGCCCCACTCCCCGACCGGCGCGGCACTTGGGACCTGGCTCGTCGCGGCGGTGCTCGCCGTCGGGGCGGTCGTCACCGGGAGCACCCAGATCGGCGCCTTTCGCGCGTTCGCCGGCACGCTCGGAGCGGGCCTCTTCGGCGCGCTGGCGACCGTGATCGTGGGCGCCGCGATGGCCGGTCAGCGCCAGGTCGGGACCGCCTCCCCCACCGTCTCCCAGGCCTTCATCGCCGCTGCCGCCGGGCTCGCCGGCGCCCTCGCCGCCTCCACCGTCGCGCCGGTGCTGGCCGCCGCCCGGTCGCGCTCCCGGCGCGCGGGCGCGCCGGCCGCCATCGGTATTGCCGTCGCGGCACTCGTCGTCCGGCTCCTCGTGAGCCTCCAGCCCTGATGGCTGCCCGAGTGCGGCCCGCGGAGGCGACGCATGCGCACCGGCTCGTCACCGCCCAGGTGGCCATCGACGAGCATCGGCTCGCCCCGGACGGCAGCTGGGCAGTGGCGGTGCGGCGCAGCGTGGTGCGCGGCGAGTACCGCCGCCACCTGTGGCGCATCGGTGTCGATCCCGCGCGGGCGGCAGGCCGTCCGCGCGCGCTCACCCGCGGCCGGGTCCTGGATACCGGTCCCGCGGTCTCGCCGGACGGGCGCCGCATCGCCTTCCTGCGGGCGCCCGCCGACCCGGGGATGAAGGAGGAGGAGCGGACCGCGCAGGTCTGGGTCATGCCGGGCGACGGGGGCGAACCATGGCCCATCGGTCGCCTCCCGCACGGTGCGGCAGCCGTGGCGTGGAGCCCCGACGGGAGGACCCTGGCGATCGTCGCGGAGGCGGCGGACGAGCGCTTCGCCGTGCCGTCCGTCGCATCGGGCCTGGCGCCGACGGTGCGCCGCGTCACGCGCAGCGACTTCCGCGACGACACCGGCTTCCTCGATCACCGCCGGCACCTGTGGCTGGTGCCGGCCCGCCGCAGGGCGCGCCCGGTCCAGCTCACCCGTGGCGACTTCGACGTCGAGTCACCGGCATGGACGCCCGGGGGCGACGCCATCGTCTTCACGACCGATGCCGGCCCCGACGCCGGGCTGAACCCGCACTCTGTGCTCTGCGCGGTCTCGACGGCCGACGGGTCCATCCGCCGCGTGTCGAGCCTCCTCGGGGATCTGCGTGCCCCGGCGGTCTCGCCCGACGGACGCTGGATCGCCGCCATCGGCACCAACCTGCCGGACCCGCCGGAGGCGACGCAGCCGGAGCTGTGGCTCATCGACGCGGCGACCGGGGAGGCGCGGTCGCTGACGCCGGATCTCGACCTGCCCGTCGGTGTGCTCGCCAGCACCTTGCTGGACCGCTTCGAGCAGGCGGAGGGACCCTTCTGGCTGGACGCGGGAACGCTCGTCGCCCTCGTCACGCGTCGCGGTCGATGCCTCCCCTGGCGATTCACCCTGTCGGGCTCTGCGGAGCCGATGGCGCAGCCCGATCGACGCGTCGTCGCCGCCGGTCTGCAGGTCGCGGGCGGCCGCGTCGTCGTCAACGCCCAGGTCGACGCACTGCCCCACGAGCTCCACGCGGTCGAGAACGGCCGCCTGCGGCGCCTGACGCGCAACGGCGCCGCCTGGCGGGCCCGCTTCGGCGCGCCGCGCCTCGAGGAGCTCGAGGTGAGCGGTCCGGCCGGGCCGATCCAGGTCTGGCTCGCCTCCCCGGCCGACGGAAGCCAGGACGCGCTGCCGACGATCCTCGACATCCATGGCGGTCCCACCGGCTCCTGGGGACCGGGTCTCTCGCTCGACGTCCTCGCCCTCACGGCTCGTGGCTACCGCGTCGCGCTGCCCAACATCCGCGGCTCGGCGGGATTCGGCGCGCGGTGGATCGACGCGCTGGGCCCGCACTGGGGCCAGGTCGATGCGGCCGACGCGCTGGCGGTCGTCGATGGGCTCGTCGCGACGGGTCTTGCCGATCCCCGGCGGCTGGGCGTCATCGGTCTCTCCTACGGCGGCTTTCTCACCAACTGGCTCGTGGGGGTGACCGACCGATTCGCCGCTGCGGTGAGCGAGAACGGGGTGACGAACCAGGTGACCGCGTGGGCGGAGTGCTACTTCGGCATCCATGACGCGCGGCGCACCGGGCTCGGCGATGCGCTCAGCGAGTCCGGGGTCGAGGCGCTCTGGGAGCGGTCGCCGCTGCGCAACGTGGCGAACGTTCGGACCCCGCTCCTTCTGATCCAGGGGGAGGAGGACCGCATCTGCCCGGCCTCCGACAACGTCCAGCTCTTCGCCGCGCTGCGCGCGCTGGGTCGCGAGGTCGAGTACCTGCTCTATCCGGAGGAGCACCACGTCTTCTCGATCACGGGGCGGCCCGACCGGCGGATCGATCGCCTGCAGCGGGTGGTCGCCTGGTTCGACCGCGCCTTCGCGGCCGGCGCCGCCGGGACCGGGCACCCCGGCAGCTGATCCGGGTTCCGGCTCGGGCCTCAGGCCGGCGACTTGCGGCTGAGGCGCTCCGCGAGGCCGCCCACCGTCAGGGCCAGGCCCAGCCCGATGATCCCCAGCGCGCCAACGAGCCGGAACGCCTCCCCGCCGAAGGCGGTGGCGAGCGCCAGGTAGGCCACCACCGCTCCCACCGCGACCCCGAAGCCGATCCACTTGAAGGCCGGTGCGTCCGCGATCCAGCCGGCGGCGTACATGCCGATGCCGAAGCTGAAGGGCACCACGGTCCAGAGCGACGACCAGGAGGACCAGTGCCGGTCCAGGCTGGTGTAGAGGAGGGCCAGGCCGACGCCGAGCAGCATGGCGCCCGGGATCACCATCCCGGCCCGCAGCCGGCGATGCTGGCGGCCGACGAAGGCCGGCACGATGAAGAAGGCGGACGGCACGATGACGAGCACGGGCCAGTAGGCGAGCCAGCGGTCACCCACGCCGAGCGTCCCGAACCAGTCGGCGATCCATGCGGACGCGAGCACGAGCACCCCGACGACGAGGAGCGTGAGGCCGGCTGCAAGCTCGATGGTGCGGCTCATGGCCGCGAAGTATACGGGCGCGCTCAGCCGGGCAGCTGGACCCGTGACGAGCATGCCGCCGTCCGGCAGCGACGTGTCCCCGTTCGGAGCGTTGAAACGCCTGGGGCGGGGACCAAGGAGACCGGCGGCACCGCCATCGGACCGGTCGCTCCGGGCGTCGCCGACGGCGACGGTGACGGCGAGCTGCAGGCGGCCAGGACCAGGACCATGGCGAGGGCGACCCCCGTGGATCGGGACAGCATGCGCGTGCTTCATTCGGCCGCGGGCGCACGGCATCCATCCTGGGCTCGGGAACCACCCACCAGCTCCGCACGCCGCGGACCAACCCGCTAGGCTTGGACGCCATGGCGCTCGCGTGGCCCCGTCTCCTGCTGCGGATCATGGGCGAGCGGCAGCCGCGAACACGCGGCCGGCTGCGGGTCCCGGGCACCGACGCGCCCATCACCATCCGCCGTGACGGCTGGGGAATCCCGCACGTCGAGGCGCAGAGCGATACCGACGCCTGGTTCGGGCTGGGCTTCTGCCACGCCCAGGACCGCGCCTTCCAGCTGGAGCTCCTCCGCAGGGTCGGCTCGGGGACGCTCTCCGAGCTGATCGGCCGCGACGGGGTGGTCATCGACCGGATGAGCCGGCGGCTCGCATTCCGGCGCACCGCGGAGGCGCAGCTGGCGAAGCTCGCACCCGACGTGCTTTCGGTCCTGGAGGCCTACGTGGCCGGGGTCAATGCCGCCTTCGTTCGCGGCACGCCTCGCCCCCACGAGCTCGTCCTGCTCCGGACCCGACCCACCCCGTGGACGCCGCCCGACGTCCTCGCCTTCGTCGGGCTGCAGGCGTTCAGCCTTTCGAGCAACTGGGACGTGGAGCTCGCGCGCTTCAAGCTCTTCGTGACCGATGGTGCAGCTGCCGTCCGGGACCTCGATCCGGCCTACGCGGAGTGGCTGCCGGTGACGGCGCCCCCGGGCACCGCGGCGGGCCCGGCCATCGATCGGCTGGGCGCCGACCTGGCCGCGCTGCAGGCCGCCCTGCCGCTGGGTGGCGCGTCGAACAACTGGGCGATCGCGGGGTCGCGCACCGCCTCGGGGGTGCCGCTCCTCGCCAACGACCCGCACCTGGCCCCCACGCTTCCGCCGCCGTGGTACCTCGCGCACCTGAGGACCCCGGACTGGGAGGTGGCCGGCGCCACGTTCGTGGGAGGCCCGGCCTTTCCGATCGGGACCAACGGGTTCGCCGCCTGGGGCATCACCGCCGGCCTCGCCGACGGTGCCGATCTCTTCGTCGAGGAGGTCGGCCCCGACGGGCGCAGCGTGCGCGAGGGGGATGGGTTCGTTCCCTGCGAAGTCCGCGTCGAGCGCATCGCGGTGAAGGGTGCCGACCCGGTGGTGGAGGAGGTGCTCGTCACGCCGCGAGGTCCGCTCATGACCGCCATCCTCGGCGGCGAGGTCCGCCAGACGCTCTCCCTGTCCGCCATGTGGCTGCGCCCGCTGCCGGTCCGCGGCTTCCTCGACGTCGTGCGCGCCCGCTCGTTCGACGCGTTCCGGGCCTCCTTCGCGGAGTGGCCCGGGCCGGGCCTGAACGTCGCGTACGCCGACCGCGACGGCCATATCGGCTGGCAGCTCGTCGGCCAGCTTCCGCGGCGGCGTGCCGGCCACGGGATGATGCCGCTCCCCGGCTGGGACCCGACCGTCGGCTGGGAGGATGAGCCGGTGCCGTTCGAGGAGATGCCGCACAGCCTCGACCCGGAGACCGGCTGGATCGCCACCGCCAACAACCGCCCGACCCGCGACGGTCCGGGACCCTTCCTCGGCGTCGACTTCATCGACGGGTATCGCCTCGCCCGGATCAGCGAGGAGCTGGCGGCGCGCACCGGCTGGGACGTCGAGGCCGCCCAGCGGCTCCAGATGGACGTCACCAGCCTGCCGTGGCGCGAGCTGCGCGAGATCGTGCTCGCCCTGCCCGTGGAGGCCGCGGGCGACCCGGACGCCGCGCTGGGGCACCGGCTGCTGGCCGCCTGGGACGGCCAGGTACGCGCCGATTCGGTGGGTGCCAGCGTATTCGAGGCATTCACCGGGGTCCTCACCCAGCGGCTGGCGCGGGCGAGGGCCCCGCAGGCCTGGCCGTGGGCCATCGGTGCCGGATTCGGGCAGCTCGTGCCGTTCACCCTCTTCGCCACGCGGGCCATGAGCCGCCTGGTGCGGCTTCTCCGCGAGCGCCCGCAGGCCTGGTTCCCCGGGTCGAGCTGGGAGGTGCAGGCGATCGCGGCGCTGGGCGACGCGGTGCGCGGCATCGCCGAGGCCCACGGCGAGGATCCCGCGACCTGGGCCTGGGGACGCCTGCGGCCCGTCACCCTCGAGCACCCGATCGGGGCGCGCAGACCGTTCGGGACCGTCTTCAACCTGGGCCCCGCGGCGATCGGCGGCGACGTCAACACCCCAATGCAGGTGTCGGCCGGCCCCCTGGATCCGTTCTCGAGGCCGGGCGCGCTCGCCAACACCCGCTGCGTCATGGACCTCGCCGATCCGGCGATGAGCCGCTTCTCGCTCGCCGGCGGTCAGAGCGGCAACCCCCTTTCGCCGCACTACCGCGACCTGTACCAGCTGTGGCTCCGCGGAGACGGAGCTCCCATGGCCTGGACGCCGGACGAGGTCGCCGCCGCCACGCGCCGGACGCTCGTCCTGGAGCCGCGGGCGGCGGGGATGGCCGGCTGATGCACCGCCTCGCGGGGTTGGAGCAGGCCGCACGGGTGGCCCTCGACCTGGCCCTGGGCATCGTCCTGGCCGGGCTGGCCGACCTCGCCATCACGGCCTGGATCGACTACCTCACCCACCCCGGCCTCTCGATCGTGGAGGCCTACCAGCGCGGGAGGGAGCCATGGAGCTCCATCGGCATCGGGGCGGTGATCGCCGGCGCCTCGCTCGCGCTCCTCCTCGGCAGCCTCGTGGCGCTCGTCGAGGGGAGCTGGATCCGCCGGCTCCTGGCCCTGGCCGCCCTGGGGCTCGGGGTCGCGTGGTGGCTGACCGCGATGGGCGTCCTGCCGTATCCGGGCTTCACGGGTCCGGCGCCGGTGGCCTTCGCCTTCGAGTGGCCGCGCCAGGCGACCGTCGGCCTGCTGGCGCCGACCGTCATCGCCTCGCTTCTGGTCCTGACCCCGCGGCGCGAGGTCGCGACCTCTCGCATGGGACCGGTCCACCCCGAGGACCGCCGCTAGGCGGGGCGCTCCATCAGACCCGGGCGGTGTATGCGCTCGGGAGGCGGTTCCCGGCGTGCACGCGCCAGCGCGCGTCACTGCCCTCCAGTACGGCCGGCCAGTCGACCTGCTCCGCCAGCCGCTCACCGATCGCCCGCAGCGCCCCCATCTCGCCCACCCCGTCGAGCGGGTAGTCGCGCTCGAGGCGTGCGTCGATCCGGTAGAAGGTCGCCGCGCCGAAGTGCCGGCTCACCAGCTCGGTCTGCTGCTCGGATGGGGAGCGGAGCAGCTCGGCAAGGAGCCAGCCGAGCCAGTCGTACAGCCAGCCGGGCCGATGGTGGGCCAGGTACCGACCGGTTCCCAGCGAGACGACCACCGTCTCCTCCGGTCGGTAGCCCTCGGCATACAGGAACGCCTCCACGCAGGCCTGGTAGGTGGGATTGCCGGCCACTCCCGTGCCGCCGTCCACCATCGGTCCACGCTCGGCAAGCCCGGGGATCGTCCACGGCGCAAAGTACGTGGGCGCCGCCGCAGAGGCCGTGAGGCAGTCGGCCAGCGCCAGGTTCCCCGTCCGGCACGTGTTCCGTCCCTGGCAGTCCCTGACGAAGTACCACTGGTGCGAGTCGAGGAGTCCCTTGGCGGTGATGAGGATGTCGATGGGCACGTCCGCCAGGCGCCAGTCCGCCGCGCTGCCCAGCTCGCTGCGGATGAGCCGATGGAGCCGATCGACGTCGTACATGTGCCCGGTCACCACCCGGGCGAGCGTCGAGATGACGGGCACCTGCCGGAACAGCTCGGGCGCCCGCTCGAGGTAGAGCGCCACGATCTGGTCCGCCGGCACGCCCGTCGCCACCCCCGCCGCGATCAGGGCGCCGGTAGAGGTTCCCGCCACGAAGTCGAACTGGTCGCGGACAGGCCTGCCCGTCCGCCGTTCGAGCGCGGCAAGGGCGACGGCGGCGATGACGCCGCGCACGCCGCCCCCGTCGATGGACAGGATCCGCCTGGGCCGCTCCCCCATCTCTCCTCCGGCTACATCTCTCCCTCGAAGGGCGGCTGCGGCATGCGCAGCGGACGGTCCTTGCGGTAGCCGAGCAGGTAGTCCGCCTGGACGAGGGTGTGGATCTGGTCGGTGCCCTCGTAGATCACCGAGCCCTTCGAGTTGCGCAGGTAGCGCTCCACGGGGTAGTCCGCGCTGTAGCCGTAGGCGCCATGGATCTGGACCGCGTCGAGCGCGCACTGCACGGCATGATCCGTGGCGTACCACTTCGCCAGGCTCGTCTCCCGGGTGTTGCGCTCGCCGCGGTTCTTCTTCCAGCCGGCCTTCCAGACGAGGAGGCGTCCCGCCTCGATCCCCGCCTGCATGTTCGCGAGCATCTGCTTCACGAGCTGGTAGCGGCCGATCTCCTCGCCGAACGCCTTGCGCTCGTGCGCGTACTTCAGGCTGGCGTCCAGGCATGCCTCCGCCAGCCCCACCGCCCCGGCGGCCACCGTGTAGCGGCCCTGGTCGATGGCGCTCATGGCGATCGTGAAGCCTTCGCCCTCCTCGCCGACCCGGTTCGCCACCGGCACCTCGCAGTTGTCGAAGTAGAGGACGCCGGTGTTGCCCGCCCGGACGCCGAGCTTGCCGTGGATGGAGTCCGAGCTGAATCCGGGGAAGCCGCGCTCGACGATGAAGGCGGTGATCCCCTTGTGTCCCTTCGACTTGTCGACGGTGGCGAAGACCAGGAAGTTGTCGGCGGTGTCGGCGAGGCTGATCCAGATCTTGCTGCCGTTGAGGAGATAGCGGTCCCCGTCGCGCCGGGCGGTGGTCGCCAGGTTGCCGGCATCGGAGCCGACGCCGGGCTCCGTCAGGCCGAACGTCGCGAGCTTCTCGCCGCGAGCCTGGGGGACCAGGTAGCGCTGCTTCTGGTCCTCGTTCCCCCACTGGAGCAGGGTCAGCGAGTTGAGCCCGGTATGGACGGAGTAGACGACGCGGAACGCCGTGTCCGCACGCTCCATCTCCTCGCAGAGGAGCGCGAAGGCGATGTAGTCCATCCCCGCCCCGCCGTACTGCTCGGGGATGGGCAGGCCCAGGAAGCCCTCGGCGCCCATCTTCTCGAAGATGGAGCGGTCGTAGCTCGCCGCGCTGTCGAGCTCGGCGATACGGGGCAGGATCTCGCGCTCCGCGAAGGTGCGCGCCGTCCGCTGCACCTCGCGCTGCGCATCGGTCAGCTCAAGATCGATCATCGGGGAGTCTCCCGTGAAGAGAAGGAGTCGGTGGAGTGCGCACCGATTCTACCTGCGCGGACCCCGGCGCCGGCCCCCGTGAAGCCCCGCGCAGGCACCTTCGGGCCCCACCGGCCCGTGCGCCGGATGCCGGCCACGGCTATTTCCGACCTTCCGACGGGGGTATGACTTGACGAAGGTGGGCACCAACCCTAGCCTGAGCTCGCGAGCTCCGTACCGCGATGGCGGTGGCCGCCGCGACAAGACACCCCCACCTGCACCCTGGGAGCCGTTCCTTGGACCTCGGACCACTCACGACCGGGCTGCTCACCGGCCTCCGCGAGGGCGTGGAGGCCGCCCTCATCGTCAGCATCATCCTGGCGTATCTCGCGCGCACCGGTCACCGCGCCCAGTTCGGCCCGATCTGGGCGGGCGTCTCCGCCGCGATCGGCCTGAGCGTCGTGCTGGGCGTGGTCCTGTGGGTCACCATTCGCGAGCTTCCGTCACCCGAGGAGCAGATCTTCGAGGGGACCGCGCTGCTCCTCGCCGCGGCGGTCGTGACGTGGATGCTCTTCTGGATGCGACGCACCGCGGCGACCGTGAGCCACGACCTGCGGGCGGCGATCGATCGGACCCTCTCCGAGGGGCGCGTCCTGGGCCTTGCCACGCTGGCCTTCACCGTGGTGATCCGCGAGGGGATCGAAACCTCGCTCTTCCTCCTGGGCCAGGCGACGGCCGCGTCGCAGGCGCAGGAGGGGTCCCTCTCCGTCCTCGTTGGCGCGGTCATCGGGCTCGGCGTGGCTTCCGTCCTGGGAATCGGCTTCTACCGGGGCTCCCGGCGCATCAACCTGGGCGTCTTCTTCGGCTGGACCGGAGCCGCCCTGGTGTTCGTCGCGGGCGGTCTCGTCGCGAGCGCCGCGCACGAGTTCATCGAGATCAGCTGGATCACGTTCGGCACGCACACCGCCTTCGACATCTCGTCGGTGCTCCCCCACGAGGGCGGCGGCATCGGCATCCTGGGCCAGTTCCTCCACGCCCTGGTCGGCTACACCTCCACCCCGGAGTGGACGACCCTTATCGCCTGGCTCGGCTACATCAGCCTGGTGCTGGCGCTCTACCTGCGCCCCGTGAAACACCCGCCGCAGGCGGCCCGCGCCGAGCAGACCCCATCGCGCGTCTAGCGTTCCGGGCGCAAGGACCTGGAACGTGCGCGAGCCCGGTCTGGGCCTGCTTCAAGCCCTGCCCAGGCCCGGCCTGACCCGCCCCGAGCCATGCTCGAGCCCGGTCTGAGCCGCCCCGAGCCCGGCGTGAGCCCCGTCTGAGTCCCCCGGAGAGTACATGGACGCGGGAAGGTTCCGCACCGCGCGATGCGAGTCGTGGAGGGAATCACGCGGCGCGTACGGCAACCCCGCCGCGCGCGGTGAGTCCCCGGGTGAATGACGTCGCGCAGCCGGATGCGGGACGGTCGGGGCACACGATGCGAGTCGTGGAGGGAATCACCCGGCGCGTACGGCAGCTCCGGCGCGCGCGGTGAGTCCACCGCTGATTCGTACGGCGCACCAGGACGCGAATCCGCGCTCGCAGACTCCCTGGCCGAATCGCCGGCGCACCTGACCCCCGGTCGGCGCTCAGGCAGAGACGGCCATGAAGTCGAGCATGCGCTGCCACGCGTCCGCCGAGGCGTCCGCGAACTCCTCGAACCTGCGGTCGAAGAACGAGTGCGTGGCCCCGTCGTAGACCACGGTGACGTGCGTCTTGCCCGCCGCGTCCATGGCCGCGTCGAACGCCTCGCGTGCCTCAGCCGGGATCCCCTGGTCCGCCCCACCGAAGAGAGCCAGGACGCTGCAGGTGAACTGCGGGGCCAGCTCGGCCGGCGAGGGCAGCCCGGTCCGATGCTCCCCCACCGGCCAGCCGTAGAAGCCGATGACGCCGGCGAGGTCGAGCTCCGGACGCGCCGCCTGGACGAAGCTGATGCGACCCCCGAAGCAGAAGCCCACGATGAAGAGGCGCTCGACGGCGCCGCCCTCGGGCGTGCGCAGGTACGCGGCCGCGGCCGCGACGTCCTGGTTGAGCGAGTCCGGCCGGGTGAGCGCGACCTGCGGCTGGTAGTCGAAGTCCCCGTCGCGCTTGCCCGTCCCCGCCGTCCGCGAGAAGTAGTCGAAGGCAACGGCATCCACCCCGGCCTCGGCGAAGCGCAGCGCGAGCTCCTCGTAGTACGGCACAAGGCCCCGGACGTCCGGGCAGATGACGATTCCCGCGCCGCTCGGCTGTGCTGCCCGGGCCGCGTAGGCGGCCACCTTCGTGCCGTCCGCCGCGGTCAGGGTCACGTCACGCGCGTCGAGCGCGGAACCATGGATGGGCGGCAATGGTGGTCGCGAGTCAATATCGAAGCACATGCCGCGATTCTACGGCGCCTGGCGCGAATCCCCACGAAAGCCCGGAGATGCGCGCGAATGCCCGCGTCCTAGAAGAGGCCGACCCCGGGCGGCTGGTTCATCGACCACACCACGCCCAGCACCAGCAGGGCGAAGATCAGCGCATAGACGAAGAAGCGCGTCGCCACCGGAAACGGGCGCTCCATGCTCTCGCCGGTCGGCGTGCGGAACATCCCCGCGAGGGTCGTCGCGCCGGCGGGCGGGACCAGGAGGCCGATCAGCCCGCCCACCACGAGCCCGCCCACGTGCCCGGTCCAGCTGATCCCCGGAACGGTGAACGTGATGACGAGGTTCAGCACCAGCAGCGTCCCGACCTGGGACAGGATCGCGCGAGCCATGGGGTTGAGGATGAGGTGCCGGCGCCGCCAGACGAGGAAGCCCACCCCGAAGAGGCCGAAGATCGCACCGGAGGCACCCACCGCGGCCTGCGTCGGCGTGACGAGGATCGTCATCACCGAGCCGCCGAGCGCGCAGAGCAGGTAGATGACCACGTACTCGAGGTGGCCGTAGAGGTCCTCCATGATCGGGCCGAACAGGTAGAGCGCATACATGTTGAAGCCGATGTGGAGAAGGCCCAGGTGCAGGAACGCCGAGGTGATGACGCGATACCACTCGCCCGCGGAGATCAGCGGCTGGTAGACGGCGCCGGCCTCGACCAGGGGACCGCCCGAGCCGCCGAACAGGCTCGTCAGCCCGGCAAGGTTGCCGGAGATGGCCATGTCCACGACCCAGACGACGACGTTGATGGCGATGATCGCCCACGTCACGTATGCGGCATAGGTGCCGTAGGCGCCGCGCGCGCGGTTGAACTGGCGGCGCGACGCGAAGTCGTGGCCGGTCTCCTTGAGGAGCCAGGCGATCCGGTTGGCGATGGCACCCCGCTCTCCGGGGGGTGCCCGCCGGTCGGCCTCGCGGTAGGCTGCCACGGCGCCGGCCAGGTCTCCGTCACGGACGAGCTGCTCGGCCGCGCTCTTCCACCCGAGCCAGGCGCTGGAGCCATCCGACGCAGCGGCCTGCTGCCAGGCGGCCAGGGCTCCGGAATCGTCGTCGAGGCGGTAGCGCGCGGTGCCGATCCGCAACCACGCCTCCGTCGCAAGGTCACGGTCGGGATGGCCCGTCAGCGAGGCGAGGATCCGAATCGCGCCCTCGGGATCGCCCCCGTCCAGAAGGCGGTCGCCCTCTGCGAGGCGCAGTCGCGGTTCGTCGGTCATGAGCCGGCATTATGCCGGAGAACGCGTGGCGGACATGCGACGACCGCCGAGAGATCGGCACCTCGGCGGTCGTTGCGCGCCCCCTGGAGGGACGTCTCACGTCCCGGCGCGGACGCCGGGACGCTGCGCAATCGCGGGCGGGCAGCTGCCCGCGGACGGCTACTTCGCGCGGCGGAGGAAGTCCAGCACGTCGTCGTAGCGGAAGCGACGGTCTCCTCGCTTGCAGACGCGGAAGAAGGGCAGCTCTCCGCGGTCGCCAAGCCGCTTGACCGTGTTGACGTGCAGGTGCAGCAGATCGGCGACCTCGGACGCCGTGAGCAGCCTCCCCACCTCGTTGGTCATCATCGGTACGGACTCCCTGGGCACTCTTGGATTCGACCCGCATCGCTCGGGTTCGGTGCGGTCGGCGCGGTTCGTGATCGGATAGTAAGGTTCAGGTGGCGTCTCCCCATCCGGTACTTTCGGTCCGCCCCAGGAGTACGTTTCCCGTCCCGATGCCCGTCTTCGAGCGACACGTCTTCGTCTGCACCCACGGCGACTGGTGCCCTGCCGTCGACGGCGACGGCCTCGGCGTCCACGCGCGACTGAAGCAGCTCGTCCGGGATCGCGGCCTCGCGGGGCGGGTGCGGGTCAACCACTCCGGCTGCTTCAGCCAGTGCGGGAACGGACCAATGGCCGTGGTCTACCCCGATGGGGTCTGGTACGCCGCCCTGACCCCCGACGACGCCGAGGAGCTCGTCGATCGGCACCTCGTGCGCGGCGAGCCCGTGGAACGCCTGCGGTACGATCCGGCCACGATGGGCGCCCACAAGCTCGAGCGCGATGCGGACGGGCGTCCGCGCGGGCGGCGAGCCGCGTGGCCGGCCGGCATAGAGCGCCCGGAGCGGTGAGCGACACGGCCCCGGGCGAGGTCGAGCGCCTCGTCGCGGAGCGCAGCGCGGCACGAGCGGCGCGCGACTATGCCCGGGCGGACGAGCTGCGCGATGCCATCCGCGCCCTCGGCTGGGAGGTGGTGGACTCGGCGCGCGGCACCACGCTGCGCCCGGCGCTCGCCGCGGCGGATCCCGGGAAGGTCGGCTACGCCCGATCGGAGGATCTCGCGAGCGTCCTGGAGGAGCCGGCATCGGCGGCGGTGACGCTCGTCGTCCTGGCCGACGACCATCCCGACGACCTTGCACGCTTCCTCGGTGGGCTCGCCGACCACCCGCCATCGGTCGGGTTCGAGCTCGTGCTCGTGGCGAACGCGCCCTCGTACGATCTCGACGCCGTGATCGCGGCCGGGCGCCCGCCCGGCGAGCCGGTGGTGCTGCGCACGGCCGAGCGCCTGGGCTGGGCCGATGCCGTCAACCTCGGCCTGCGTCGAGCACACGGCGCGGCGGTCATCCTCGTCGACACCTCGCTGGAGCCGGCGGGCGACTTCGTGACACCGCTGCTGCGCGCCCTCGAGGCCGAGGGGGTCGGAATCGCCGGCGGGTTCGGCGTGACCTCGACGGACCTGCGCGAGTTCTCGGACGCTCCACCGGGCCGGGTGGACGCGATCGAGGGCTACTGCCTGGCGGTCCGGCGTGACGCGTTGCGCGCCGTCGGCGGCTTCGACGACCACTTCCGCTTCTACCGCAACGCCGACCTGGACTTCAGCTTCGCGGTTCGCGCCGCCGGCTGGGAGGCGGTCCGCACCGATCCGCTCCCCCTCCTGCAGCACGAGCACCGTGCCTACGTCGCACTCGACGCCGACGAGCGCGAGCGGCTCAGCCGCCGCAACTTCTACCGCTTCCTGAAGCACTGGGGCGATCGGCCCGACCTCCTCCACGCGCCGGGTCCCTGGCCGCCGCCTCGACGCGATCGCGCGAGCTGAGCGCGTGGCCCCCGGACCGCTCCCGCCCGAGCTGCCGCGCTACCGGCTCCACGTGCATCCGTGGCTGCGGGGCATCGGCTCGCGGCTCCTGCTGCCCAACTGGCTGGCCATCACCCTCGGCCGGGAGATCCTCACCTGGCGAGCCCTCGCGCCCGCCGAGCTCGCCCATGAGCTCGAGCACGTGCGGCAATGGGAGCGCTACGGCGCGGTCTTCGCGGCCCGCTACCTGCGGGCATCGGTGCGCAGCCGGGCAGCCGGGACGGGGTGGTACCGCGGCAACCGGTTCGAGGTGGCCGCCCGCCGGGCGGCCGGGCAGGTCGCCGAGCGCCCGGAGGCCGCCGGAGAGCGCTAGCGTTCCCGGTGGCCCTCAAGGCACGTGCAGCCGGACGGCCCGACGATGGCGGCGTGCCGGGTCCCCGGCGGCAGGACGAAGCCCTCGCCGGGGTGCAGCTCCACCGGACCGCCGCCGTCGAGCAGGAAGGTGATGGATCCCTCCGCGCACATCAGCAGCTTGGTGTAGCCGTGCTCGTGCGCCTCGTATCGGTCGCCCGGGGCATTGGACCACGCGTACGGCGCCACTCCGGCAGCCCGCAGGAACCGCTCCACCGCGCCGCGGTCGGGCGTCTCGCCCGGCGCCAGTCGCAGCGGCTGCGGGCCGCCGCCCGGCTGGGGATCGCTCATTTCACGACGAGGACGGCATGTCCCTCCAGCCGGCCCGCGTCGACCTTGCCGGCACCGGCCAGGTAGTCGAAGGGCGCGATCCACTGCTCCACGCCCGCCGGCACCGCCGTTCCCCTGGCCGATTCGACCGCGGAGCGGATGCCGGCGAGGTCGACCCACGTCAGCCCGGTGTTCCGGGCGCCGCCCACGGCGTCGAGACCCGCCTTGAAGCGTGCCTGCGCGGCCAGGGAGTCGGAGGGCTTCATGTCCAGGACCCTCGCGACGAAGGAGGTTCCGGTGCCGATCACGACCCGGCT
The DNA here is from genome assembly GCA_963773695.1 of uncultured Chloroflexia bacterium. GTDB lineage: Bacteria > Chloroflexota > Limnocylindria > QHBO01 > QHBO01 > CAVXEH01. The sequence continues at coordinate 104,071 of CAVZCE010000008.1, forward strand.
GTCCGTGGCCGCGTACTGGATCGTTCCCGCCCAGGCCGCATCGGCCGGGACGTCCTTGAAGACGATCGTCGTGATGGTCGTGCCGTTGTGGTCGGCATCGGTCACGGTGACCCCGGGTCCGCCGCCGGCCCCGAGCTGGAGGAGGCCCTGCAGCTGGAGGAGCCGGACCCGCGCCTCGTGCCCATCCGTCGGGGTGATGATGAGCCCGGCGTACGGCTGGCTCCCGGTCTCGCCGGCGACGATCGCCGCGTCGCCCATCCACGACACGAAGGACGACAGGTCGCCCCCCAGGATCGACGAGAGCTGGTCGAGCTGCCCGCTCCCCATGGCCCGGCCGGCAATCTGCTGCATGGCGTCCACGCCCCTGGCCAGCGACGCGCCGACGTCGTGGCTTTCGCTGAAGACGAGCGCATCGGCGGGGGCGGCCGCGGCGAGGCCGGCGTCACGGTTCGCGAGCGTCGAGCCGCTCGGCAGGGCGGCCGTCACGTCGCTCACCAGGCGGTCGCCCTGGATCCGGGCGCTGCCGACGATGAACTGCGGCGCACCCGCACCGATGGCATCGACGACCGGTCCGGCGGACGGCATCGCGGAGGCCAGCGCGGATCGGACCTCGGCCAGGATGGGAGCGGTGTCGATGCTGTAGGTCATGACCCGGTCGGCGGGCAGCCGCGCCAGGCCGTCGCGGAATTCCTGGCGGGCCGCGAGCGAGGCGGCGCTGCCGGCGTGGACGTCGAGCGCGTTCGCCACGAGGTCGCTCGCGGTGCCCATCACCACCTCGTCGGCGGTGACCGTCCACGACAGCGAGACGGACGGCGCGCCCGTCGAGCTGCTCGGGGCCTTCGCGGTCCAGATCGTGGCGCCGTCATGGGTCGTGCTCGTCACGTCGCTCAGGCCGCTCTCCGCCCGGAACCGGTCGAAGGCGGCGTTGGCCGCGGTCTCGTCCCTGACGCCGGCGAAGACGAGCACCTTCGGCATCGAGGCGAGCGGGTTCGCGGAACCCACGGTCGGGTAGCCGATCATGGCGGCGGCGAGGCTGCCGTCGAACCACGGCTTGACGTCGGTGCTGTAGCGGGGACCGCTGGGCGCCGGGGACGGACCGTCGAGCAGCTCGTCGAGCTTGCCGGTGAGGAGGGTGGTGGCGGCATCCGAGGGGAAGTGGCCCAGCAGCTGCTCGAAGCTGGCGCGCTGGTCGCCGGGAAGGTCGAGACGGAGCTCGTAGTACACCGTCGCGTCTGCCGGGACATAGCTCGCGGCGGCTGCGGCGCTTCCACCGGTCCGCCGGGCATTCAGCCCCAGGCCGGCGACGACGCCGATCCCCGCGGCCACGATGAGGACCGCCACGACGGCGGCGATGATCCACCGCGGCCGCGCTCCACGGACGGACGGAGCTGCCGGTCCGGTCGTCGGCTGCGGCGTCTGGGGCGGTAGCGTGTCCTGGATCATCGAGCTTCCCTCCGTGTCTGCGTGCGGACCGGGCAGCGGCCCGCAGCGGACAGGATAGGCCGGTCGAGAGCGAGGTGCGCATCCCCCAATCGTCGCCACCCCACGTCGCACGGGGACGGGCGAGACGGGAGACCCGCGCCGCCTGCTAGAGTCCACGCTCCCCGGGGCCTCCGCGGAACTCGTCCAACCCCCGGAGCACACCGGACGGAGGCGGCATGGCGAACGGCAGCGGACCCTTCGTGCTCTCCGGCCTGGCATCGGCCACGTCGTTCGGCGCCGGCGATTTCGCGGGCGGCCTCGCCACCCGACGCTCGCCCGGACTCAGCGCGGCGGCCCTGGCCCAGCTGGTCGGCTGCCTCCTCATGCTGGCTGCCCTCGCCGTCGTCCGCCCCGCGGTTCCATCCGCCGCGTCGCTGGCCTTTGGCCTCGCAGCCGGGCTTGCCGGCGGGACCGGGATCGCGGCCCTCTACCGCGCGCTCGCCACGGGCGCCATGGGCCTCGTTGCCGCCATCTCCGGTGCAGGCTCCGTGGTCGTCCCGCTCGCCGCGAGCGTCTTCCTGCTCGGTGGCGAGGTACGACCGCTCCAGCTCCTGGGGGTGGCCTGCGCGGTGGGTGCCATCCTGGCCGCGAGCGGCGCAGCGCGGACGCACGCCTCGCGAACCGCCCTGGGCCTGGCCCTGGTTGCCGCCATGGGATTCGGCCTGTGGGCAGTCCTGCTCGACCGCGCCGCCGGAGGCGGCGAGCTGTGGTCGCTCACGACCAGCCGGCTCGCCGGCACGCTGCTCGTCGCGGGCCTCGCGCTCCGTCGCGGCTCGCTCGGCGGGGCCCGCCGGGTCGTCCCGCTCGCGGTGACGAGCGGCGTCTGCGACGTCACGGGCAACGCCCTGTTCGTCGTGGCCCGCAGCGGGATCACGGTGGGCCTGGCCGCGGCCCTCTCGGGGGTCTATCCCCTTGTGACGATGCTCCTCGCGCGCATCGTCCTGCGCGAGCACCTTCCCCGCCTGGGCCTGGCCGGGGTGGCGCTCGCGCTGGCGGGGATCGTCCTGATCTCGCTCGGCTGAGGCGCTGCGGGCCCGGCGGCTCGGGCTCAGGCAGCGGGGAAGCCCGTGCCGTTGGTGACCACCGATTCGATCACGATCTCGCTCCCGATGCGCGGGCGGACCGCCGACGCTCGACCTGCCTGCGCCCGTCCCCGCAGCAGACCGCATCGGTCCTTATCAGGCCCTTACGCGCCGCTTACCGCGCCGGGCAGCGGAGACCCACCGCAGGCGCGGCGACAGGGAACTCCGCGGCGTGCCGGCGGCCGGTCGCCGGGCCGGTATCATTGCGAGCCTCTCCATGACCTTCGATCGCGTCGGCATCCTGGAGGGCGCCCTCGACGCCTACCTGGCGGAGGCCCGCCCCGTGACCGCGGCCCTGGCGCCGGACGCCCCGCTGCGTCCGGGCACGTCGCTGACTGCCCGGCAGGCGATCGAGCTCTTCGAGGATCAGCTCGGCAGCCGCGAGCTGGACGCCGCGGCGCGTGAGCTGAAGAAGACCGACCGCAGCTTCTACACCATCGGCTCCGCCGGACACGAGAACAACGCGGTCCTGGGCGCCCGGCTGCGGATGACCGATCCGGCCTTCCTCCACTACCGATCCGGCGGCTTCATGCTTGCGCGCTCGCGCCAGCTGCCCGGCTCCACCCCGCTCTTCGACACGCTGCTCGGCATCGTCGCCTCGGCGGAGGACCCCATCTCCCAGGGGCGCCACAAGGTCTGGGGCAGCCGGCCGCTGTGGGTCCCGCCGCAGACCTCCACGATCGCCAGCCACCTGCCCAAGGCCATGGGCCTGGCCTTCTCCCTGGCACGGGCCCGTCGGCTGGGCGTCGCCAACGACCTGCCGGCCGATGCCGTCGTCTCCTGCTCGTTCGGCGACGCGTCCGCGAACCACGCGACCGCCCTGTCGGCCATCAACACCGCACGCTATGCGGCCCGCATCGGCCTGCCCATGCCCATCCTCTTCATCTGCGAGGACAACGGGACCGGGATCAGCGTCGCGACCCCGGAGGGCTGGATCGCGGAGTCGTTCGGAAACCAGCCCCATCTCCGCTACTGGCTGGCCCAGGGGGAGATCGACGAGATCTGGGAGACCGCCGGTGAGGCCATCGAGTTCGTGCGGACGGCGCGCCGTCCGGCCTTCCTCCACCTCAGGACGGTTCGCCTGTGGGGCCATGCCGGATCCGATGCCGAGCACGTCTACCGACCCATCCACGAGATCGCCGCAACCGAGGCGCAGGACCCGCTCCTGCGCAACGCCCGGCGTCTGGTGGAAACAGGGGCCGCGGACCCCGCGTCCCTCGCCGCCCTCGTCCGCGACACCCGCGAGCGCGTCCTGGCCGCGGCGGAGGAGGCGACCCGACGTCCACGGCTCTCGACCCGCGAGGAGGTGACCGGCCCGCTGGCCCCCTGGCACCCGGAGCGGGTCGCCCTCCGCGGGGCTGAGCCGCTGCTCGGCGAGGACGAGCGGCTCGCGGGCTGGAACGGGCATCTCCCCGAGGCGTCGACGCGCCCCAACGCGCACACCCTGGCAGGCCTCATCAACGCCGCCCTGGGCGACGAGATGGCGCGGCGCCCGGAGCTGATCGTCTTCGGGGAGGACGTGGCCCGCAAGGGCGGCGTCTACAACGTGACGCACGGCCTCCAGGCACGGTTCGGCGCCGGCCGCGTCTTCGACACGCTCCTCGACGAGACCTCCATCCTGGGGATCGCCCAGGGGGCGGCCCACATCGGCCTCCTGCCCATCCCGGAGATCCAGTACCTCGCCTACGTCCACAACGCGCTGGACCAGATCCGCGGCGAGGCGGCCTCGCTGCAGTTCTTCAGCTCCGGCCAGTTCCGCAATCCCATGGTGGTGCGGATCGCCGCGCTCGCCTACCAGAAGGGGTTCGGCGGCCACTTCCACAACGACAACAGCATCGGGGCCCTGCGCGACATCCCCGGCCTGGTGATCGCCTGCCCCGCTCGCGGCGACGACGCGGCGCGCATGCTGCGCGGGTCGATCGCCATGGCCCTGGAGGACGGGCGCATCGTCGCCTTCCTGGAGCCGATCGCCCTCTACCACGAGAAGGACCTCCACGAGCCCGGCGACGCCGGCTGGCTCTTCGCCTACCCGTCTCCCCCGGAGCTGCTGCTGCCCGGCGAGATCGGCGTCTACGAGCCCGATGGCGGCGCTCCCGACGAGCGGGCGGACCTGCTGCTCGTCAGCTACGCCAACGGGCTGCGCCTCTCCCTCCAGGCTCAGCGGCGACTGGCGGATGAGCACGGCCTGCGGGCGCGGGTGGTGGACCTGCGCTGGCTGAATCCCCTGCCCTTCGCCGCGCTTCACGATCAGGCGGAGCGGGCCGCGGCGGTCCTCGTCGTCGACGAGTGCCGCGCCACCGGCGGAGGCGTGGCGGACGCGATCGTCGCCGACCTCGCGGAGCGCGGGATCGCCCGGCGTCTCGCCTCCGTGCGCGCGGTCGACTCGTTCGTCCCCCTGGGGACCGCCACCGACGCCGTGCTGGTGGGCCTCGACCAGGTCGTCGCGGCGGCGCTGGCCGCGGTGCCGGGGCGGACCGCGCCGTGAGCCGCTGCCTGCTCGTCTTCCCCGGCCGCGGCGCGTACACCTCCGCCAGCCTCGGCTCCCTGGATCGGGGTCATCCGCTCGTCCGCCGTGCCGAGGCCCTCCGCGCGGAGTACGACCTCCCCCCGCTCCTGGCGCTCGACGGCGCGGAGCGCTTCGACCCCCGGGTCCACCTGGCGCCCGCCAACGCATCGCCGCTCATCTACCTCGTCTCGCTCATCGACGCCGCCGCGCTGCCCGGTGACGCGGAGGCGGTGGTGGCCGTCGGCAACTCGCTCGGCTGGTACACCGCGCTCGCCGCGGCCGGTGCCCTCTCCTTCGAGGACGGCTACCGGCTCGTCCAGGAGATGAGCCTCCTCCAGCAGGAGCCGCTCCCCGAGGGAGGGCCGGGCGGCCAGCTCATCTACCCGCTGGCCGATGCCGACTGGCGCCCCGACCCGGCGCTGGAGGCAACGGTCCTGGCGGCGGTGACGAACCATGATGCCGGCGCGGAGGTGTACCCGAGCATCGACCTTGGCGGCTATGCCGTCCTGGCCGGGAACGAGGCGGGCGTCGCGCGCCTGCTGGAGCGGCTGCCGCCGGTGCGCATCGGCGAACGGCTCTACCCCCTGCGCCTCGCTCTCCACGGCCCGTACCACACGCCGCTCGTGCGCCACGTGGCGGCGGCGGCGCGCGAGCGCCTGGCGGGGCTCGAGTGGCGCCGGCCGGGAACGGCCCTGGTGGACGGGCGCGGCACCCGCTGGAGCCCGTGGAGCGCGGATCCCGCCGCCCTGCGGGACTACACCCTGGACGAGCAGGTCGTCACGCCCTTCGACTTCGCCGGCAGCGTGCGGGTCGCGCTCCGCGAATGGGCGCCGGATCTCCTGGTCCTCCCGGGTCCGGGCAATTCGCTCGGCGGGATCGTGGGCCGCATCCTCGTCAGCGAGGGGTACCGCGGGATCCACGGGCGCGCCGACTTCGAGCGGATCCAGGGGATCGAGACGCTCGTCCTGTCCATGCACCGGTGACCCCGGGGGCCGGGCGCACCGCATCTGCACCGGCGCCGGATGCCTCGGGCATCGTGGAGCTTCCGGGTGCGGTGGCGCTGGCGGCGACGCTCCGGCCCATCGCGCACGGCACGGGCGACCCCACCATCCGCTTCACGGCCGATGGCGTCTGGCGCGCGACGCGGCTGCCGTCCGGGCCGGCGACCCTCTGCCTGCGCCAGCTGACTCCCCAGCGCATCGCCGTGGACGCGTGGGGCCCCGGCGCGGAGGCGGCGCTCGCGGGCGCCGCGGAGCTGGTCGGCGGGCATGACCATCCAGAGGCGCTCGTTCCGCTCCACGCGGTCGTCGCGGATGCCGTGCGGCGCAACCGGGGACTCCGCCTCCCCCGCTCGCGGTGCCTCTTCGAGGCCCTCGTCCCCGCCGTCCTGGAGCAGAAGGTGACGGGCGTCGAGGCGCGCCGCTCGTACCGGGCCCTGATCCGCGCCCATGGCGAGCCCGCACCCGGACCACCCGGCCTCTGGCTGCAGCCGGCGCCCGGGCTCCTGGCCGGCCTGCCCTCCTACGCCTGGCATCCGCTCGGCGTCGAGCGGCGGCGGGCGGAGGTCATCCGGGCGGCGGCGCGGCTGGCGACACGGATCGACGCCGCGGCGACCCCCGAGGAGGCCGACCGCGTCCTGCGCGGCGTGCCCGGCATCGGTCCGTGGACGAGCGCCGAGGTGCGGCGCGTGGCCCTCGGCGATCCCGATGCCGTCAGCGTCGGCGACTACCACGTCCCGAGCCTGGTGGCCTGGGCGCTCGCCGGCGAGCCCCGGGCGGACGACGCGCGGATGCTCGAGCTCCTCGAGCCGTATCGCGGTCAGCGCGGCCGGGTCCAGCGGCTGCTGGAGACCGGGATCGTCCGCCTCCCGCGCCGCGGGCCGCGGATGGCCCCGCGGCAGGTCCGCTCGATATAGCCGCCCGACAAGAAATCGGTGCGTGCACGCACCGATTGGTTGGACACCGCGGCGGCGAAACCGTCACACTCCCCGGACCGAGCGACGCCGAGCTGCCGAGCCCACGTCCCTGCTGCTCCGACCCGCCTGTGAGGCCGGCCCGACGTTCGCAAGTCATCGCGAGTGGAGGAGACTGATGACCCCAGCGCGGCGCGCCGGCCTATGGCGCGGGCTGACCCTGATCGTTGCATTCCTGCTGATCCCCCAGTCCATGGTCTTTGCCTCGGCGCGCCCGAGCACGTCGACCGGCGGCACGACCCTTGCCACCGGCAGCGACCTCATCCCTCCGCTCAAGCCCGGCGTCAAGCCACTGACGCAGGACGAGGAGGGCGAAGAAGAGCTTCTCCAGCTCGACCTGGCCTTCATCAGCGAGCGCCTCGCCGGCAGCAGCCAGCTCACCGCCTCGCAGGCCGGCCAGCTGCGCGCGCAGGCCGCCAAGGACGCTGCGGCGCTCAAGCAGATCGCCAAGGGCCAGGCCACGACCTTCGGCGGCGCGGCCTGGGCCGCGGTCGGCCCCGACCCGCTCATCTCCGTCGCACGGTCCGACAACTCCTACTATGACGTCTCGGGCCGCATCGGCGCGCTGGCCATCCGGCCCAGCAACGGCCAGTTCATCCTGGGCGCCGCGCAGGGCGGCATCTGGCTCTACGACCCGCAGAGCGGGATGTGGAGCCCCAGGACGGACAACCTGCCGTCGCTGGCGATCGGCTCGCTCGCGATCGCACCGTCCAATGACAGCATCGTGTACGCCGGGACGGGCGAGGGCGCCCTCTCGGGCGACAGCTACTTCGGCAACGGGATCATCAAGAGCGCCGATGGCGGCGAGACGTGGTCGCACGTCTCCGGCGACTTCTTCGTGGCCGTCTCGGTCTCGCGCCTCATCGTGGATCCCGGCGACCCGAACCACCTCTGGGCGGCGGTCATCAGCGGCCGCGGCGGCGCGCGGCGCACGCCCCCGGGCGTCCACTCCCAGCTCGGTATCTGGGAGTCCCATGACGGGGCAGCCAGCTGGACGCTCATCAAGCCGGCGCCGAACCCGCAGTACGGCGCCACCGACCTCGAGGTTGATCCCCAGAACACGCAGGTGATGTACGCCAGCTTCTGGGGCGGCTCCATCTACAAGAGCACCGACGGCGGCGCCACCTGGGCCCCGATCATGAACGGGCTCCCGACCGTCCACAACTTCGACAACCTCACCCGCTGGTCGATCGGCCTGTCGCACCCGTCCGGCCAGGACGCGGTCCTGTACGTCGGCAGTGACTACATCGACGACGGCGGCACGTATCACAAGTCCCAGCTGTGGCGCTCGGATGACGAGGGCGCCAGCTGGCAGGCCCTGCCGACCGGCTCGGGCGCGGACAGCGTGCTCGACTACTGCGGCGGCCAGTGCTGGTACGACAACGTGGTCGAGGTCGACCCCAACGACCCGAACATCGTCTTCGCCGCGGGCCAGTTCAACTACGGCATCGGCTCGGGCGGCATCTTCCGCTCCGATGATGGTGGCCAGACCTGGAAGAACCTGGGCTTCGACCAGCACCCGGACTTCCACGCCCTCGCCATGGATCCCACGAACACCGCTCACGTCCTGATCGGCTCCGACGGCGGGGTCTGGTACAGCGATGATCGCGGCGGCCGGCCGAATGCCTCCGACCCGCTTGATGCGAACGACTGGCAGAACCTGAACGGGAACGGGCTCGTTGGCCCGGCCGGCCTGCAGATCACCCAGTTCACCTCCATCGCCACCGTGCCCGGCGAGCCGGGCGTCTACTTCGGTGGCAGCCAGGACAACGGCACGGAGGGCACCTATCGGCCGCTGCAGGGTCCCCTGCCCAACCTGTGGGCGGACACCGCATCCGGTGACGGCGGCCAGGTCCTCGTGGACCCGACCGATCCCAACTACGTCTACGGCGAGTACTACGGCATCTCGGCGTACCGCTTCACCGATGGCGGCAACAGCTTCTTCACCAACTCGTACATCCTCAACGGGATCAACCAGAACGACCGCTCCGACTTCTACGCTCCGTTCACCCTCAACAGGAACAACCCGAACCAGCTCTTCCTGGGCACGTACCGCCTGTACCGGACCGACAACGCCAAGGCGCCCAGCGCGGGTGACGTCACCTGGCAGGCGATCAGCGGCGACCTGACCTCCGGCTGCACCGGGACCGCGCCGAACGGCGCGCGGAACTGCACCATCTCCGCCATCGGCGTGGGTGGCGGCACCGGCGTCTACACCGGTTCGCTGGACGGCTACGTCTACTTCAGCCCCGACGCCCAGTCGAGCGCCAGCCCGACCTGGACGCGGATCGACCACAGCCTGCCGGCGCGGCCGGTGGCCTCGATCTACGTGGACCGGTCGAACGAGCGGATCGCGTACGCCGCGTTCAACGGCTACAACGCCGGAACCCCGGGCCGCCCGGGCCACGTCTTCAGGACGACGGACGCCGGCAACCACTGGCAGGACGTCAGCGGCAACCTGCCGGACGTGCCGGTCAACTCGATCATCGCCGACCCCTCGTTCCCGAACACCCTGTATGCCGGGACCGATGTGGGTGCCTTCGTCACCTACGACGGCGGCAAGCACTGGGGCAGGCTGGGGAGCGGTTTCCCGGTCGTCTCCATCTGGCAGCTCGACTTCGACTCGGTCGACCGGGTCCTGGCGGCCGGCACCCACGGCCGTGGCGCCTGGGCGCTCACCGACACCAACACGGTGCCGTCCCTCGTCGTCTCCAAGGTCGACGCCGGCATCCCGGTGGGTCCGTCGAGCAAGATCGACTACACGATCACGCTGCAGAACATCGGCAACGGTGATGCGAGCGGCGTGACGATCACCGACCCGGTGCCGGCGAACACGACGTTCGCAGGCGCCGACAGCGGCGGACGCGTCAGCAAGAAGGGCGTGATCAGCTGGACCGGCCTGAGCGTTCCGGCCGGTGGCTCGATCGCCGTCCACTTCTCGGTTGACATCGCCGGCGCCCTCAAGGCCAAGGTGAGCTCCATCACCAACGATGGAATCACCGTCACCTCCGCGGAAGGACCCGGTGCCACCGGCAGCCCGACCGTGACCCCCATCGCGCCGGCCTACGCCGTGGAGCTGGCTCCGGCCAGCCAGGTCATCGGTGCGCACCCCGGCGAGGACGGCATCGCCCACGTCACCGTGCGCAACGACGGCTACACGACCGACGGCTTCACGCTCACCGCGTCCGGGAACACCTACCCGGTGAGCTTCTTCGCCTCGGACTGCACGACTGCTCTCTCGGGCAATGACACCGGTGCCCTCACCGCCGGCCAGACGATGGACGTCTGCGTGAAGGTGGCGGCGCCCGGAGGCGGCCGCGGGCGGTGACACCGACACGGCCACCATCACGGCGACCTCTGACGGCGATCCGTCGGTCTCGGCTTCGGGCACGGTCCAGACGATCGTCGTCACCGCCGACACCCTCGTCGTCGACAACGACGGGAACGGCCCGAACGTCCAGTCGTACTACACCGATGCGCTCGACGCGAACGGCGTGGGCTACACGGTGTGGGATCTGGCATCCGATGCGAACCTCCCGGCCGGCTACCTGGCCGCGTTCAAGAACGTGATCTGGTTCACCGGCAACAGCTATCCCGATCCGCTTGGCCCGTACGAGAACGAGCTGAAGCCGTGGCTCGACGGTGGCGGCAACCTGTTCCTCTCCGGGCAGGACGTCCTCGACCAGGCCGCGGGCACCACGTCGTTCTTCAGCGACTACGTGCACGTGACCTGGGATGGCACCGAGACCCAGAACGACAAGGCCACCGCCAGCGTGACGGGCGTGACCGGCAACCCGGTGACGGATGGCATCGGGACCGTCGCGATCGACCACTCGGTGCTCAACGCCGCCTACGAGGACCAGATCACCCCCAACGGGGCGGCCCAGGCAGCATTCACGGACGACACCAGTGCCCCGGATGCGCTGACGTTCTCGGATGCGAGCGCCGCGTACCGGGTGGTGTTCCTCGCCTTCCCGTTCGAGGCGTACGGAACGGCCGCGGACAAGGCCGACCTGATGGGGAGGGTGATGAGCTTCTTCACCGCCCCGTAGGCAGCACCGCTGCGACACAGCCAGGAGAGGGGCCGGATCCGTCCGGCCCCTCTCTTCGTGCCCGTTCGCAGGACGCTGGCTAAAGGAAGTGCGTCGTGCGCGCGGCGTGCTCCAGCTCGTCGCGGAAGTCCGGGTGCGCGATGGCGATCAGGGCCCGCGAGCGCTCCGCGATGCTCCGCCCGTGAAGCTCGGCGACGCCCCACTCGGTGACGATCGTGCGCGCGTGCGCGCGGGTGGTCACGACCCCTGCTCCCTCGTGGAGGAACGGGACGATCCGCGAGATCGTGCCGTTTGCCGCGGTCGACGGCAGGGCGATGATCGCCCGGCCTTCCGGCGCCAGCGAGGCGCCCCGCACGAAGTCCATCTGGCCACCCACGCCGGAGTAGAACCGGGGGCCGATCGAATCGGCCACCACCTGGCCGGTGATGTCGATCTCGATGGCGGAGTTGAGGGCCACCATCCGACGCAGCTTCCGGATGACCGCGGTGTCGTTCGTGTAGTCGACGCCGCGCATCTCGACCATGGGGTTGCAGTCGACGAAGTCGTAGAGGCGAGCGGTGCCCATCAGGAAGGTCGCCACGATCTTGTAGCGGTCGATCTCCTTGGCGGCGCCCGTCAGCGCGCCGCACTCGACGAGCGGCAGGATCGCGTCGGTGAACATCTCGGTGTGAATGCCCAGGTCGCGCTTGCCGGTGAGCGCCTGGCAGGCAGCTTCCGGGATGGCGCCGATCCCAAGCTGCAGGGTGGCTCCGTCCGGCACCAGCTCCGCGATGTGCTCGCCGATGCGCCGCTCGACCTCGCCGATCTCCACCGCGGGGACCTCGTAGGGCGGCTGGCTCACCTCCGTCGCGAGATCGATCTGGGAAACGTGGATGCAGCTGTCCCCCAGGGTCCGCGGGACACGGTCGTTGAGCTGGGCGATCACGGTCTTCGCGGTGTGGACCGCCGCGAGGTTGGCGAGGACGCTCGTCCCCAGCGAGCAGTAGCCATGGCGATCGGGGCGGCTGACGTTCAGCAGGACGGCGTCGAGCGGCATTGCGCCGCTCGTGAACAGGTCGGGCACGTCCGAGAGGAAGACCGGGATGTACTCCGCCCGACCTTCGTTCACCGCCTGCCGCGCGTTCGGACCGATGAAGAGCGCCTGGTGGATGAAGTGCCCGGCCATCTCCGGGGCCAGGTGCGGTGCGGGTCCCTCGATGTGGAAATGCGCGATACGGACGCCCTCGAGTTCGTCCGCGCGGTCGACGAGCGCCTGGAGCAGGACCGATGGCGTCGCGGCGGCGTCGTGGACCCAGAGCTGCTGGCCGGAGCTGATGGAGGCCACCGCCTCCTCGGGGCTGACGATTCGCATGATTCGAGTCTGGGGAGCCGCTGCAGCACCCGGCAGAGGCGCACGGCCCTGCCCCGCGGACCGATCGGCCGGTGCGGCCCGGGCAGTTCGGCACTCCCGCCCGGTGGGCGGGACGACGACGATCGGCGCATGGAGCAGGGGTCGATCCTCGTCCGCCCCGTCCGCTTCCGCGACGCCGAGGGGCTCGAGGCCTTCTACGCGCGCCTCTCTCCCGAGAGCCGGGCGCGCCGGTTCCTGGGCGCCAGCCACGGGATCAGCCCTCAGCAGGCGCTCCACTTCTCCATGCCCGCGGCGCGCGGGACGGATGGCTTCGTGGCGCTCGATCGCGCCACCGGCCGGATCGTCGGCCACCTCTGCCTGGAGCCTCTGCGCCCGCGGGTCGAGGAGGTGGGCGTCGCCGTCGAGGACGGGCTCCAGCGCAGGGGCATCGGGCGGACGCTCCTGCGGGCGGCGGTCACATCAGCACGACGGCGCGGCATCGACACATTGGAGGCGCACATGCTCGCGGGGAACCGGGGAATCCACCGGCTCCTGGAGCACGCGGGCATCCCGTGGCACCGCCGACCAGTCGACGCGGGCTCGGAGCTGCTGACCCTGGACCTCGCCGCGGCGGCGGTCGGCTAGCCCGGACGTCTCCTGGCGGGGCGTCTCCCGGCACCGCGGATCAGCCGACGACCTCGAGCTCGCCGAGCTCCAGCTCCTCGAGTGCCCCGCGCAGTCGATCGACGTGACGCTGCTCGTCCGCGCCGAGCGCCTGGAGCCGCGTGGCCGCTGCCGTCTCGCCGTCCTGCTGCGCCTGCGCCGCAAACCGGGCGTAGAGGCTGCGGTGCTCCGTCACCTCGCCCGCCAGGGCTGCCCTGAGGTTCTCCCGGGTGGTGGCCACCAGCCCGGCCGCCTCGGCGAGGTCGCCGCAGCGTTGGCGATGGTCCGGGCAGGCGGCCTCATCGAAGAGCGTTGCGATCCGCTCGTGCCCCTCTTGCCTGGCGCGATCGGCGAAGAGCTGGTAGCGCAGCGCCGCCATCGCCTCACCGGCCAGCGCGGCCTCTATGTTGAAGCGTGTTCTGCTCTGCATGGTTGCCTCCAACCCGGGTCCGGTGCGCCTCTCTTTGGAGCGGAGACGCAGCCGCCCTCCTCGCCTGTATGAGCCTGCACCTCGCACCGGAGGCCGCACCACGGGCGCTTCGCCCGCTCACTGGGACCCTTCGGCACCCACCGATCGCGACGGATGGCCCTGCCGTCCCGCGTCCGCCTGACGGAGTCTGGTGGCACCAGGGCATGGAGGTGCTCCGATGCGTGTCCTCCTCGCTTACGACGGTTCCGCTGGAGCCGAGGCGGCTCGAGAGCTTCTCGGCCATCTGCGCCTGCCTGCCGGCGCCGAGATCGCGGTCGTCGCCGCGCTCGAGTCCGGCCAGGACCTGTTCGGCGCACCTGAATCCGGCACCGGGCTCCACGACGCTCACGAAACGGAGCGGCGGATCGTGCGAGAGCTCGACATGCAGCTCTGGAACGTCGCCGCGCTGCTGCGCGCGCCGGATCGCGGCTGCGAGACGCGGGTCCTGCGTGGCCGTCCGGCCAGCGCCATCGTGGACGAAGCGAGGCGCTGGACTGCGGACCTCGTCGTCATCGGCAGCCGTGGACACGGTCCGCTCGAATCGCTGCTGGTCGGCTCGGTCGCGGCAGAGGTGGTCGACCACGCTCCCTGCCCCGTGCTCGTCGCCCGGCGGCCCACCATCCACCGTCTGCTCCTCGGAGTCGATGGCTCGGAGAGCGCTCACCGGGCGGTCGCGACGCTCGCGGCGTGGCAGCTGCTCCATGCAGTCCCGGCCACGGTGGTGGCGGTGGTGGAGCCGATGCCGACCTGGCCTCTCGCGCTTGGCGGTGCCTTTGCGCCGACCGTCGTGGAGGTCGGGACCGGCGTCGTCGAGGACCGGCATGCTCGCCTGCGCGAGGCGGTCGCCGAGGCGCTCGCCACCCTCCGCCGCGCCGGGATGATCGCCGACGGCGAGATCCGCGAGGGCGACCCGGCGTCGCAGATCGTGCAGGCGTCCGCGGAGCACGGCGCCGACCTGGTGGTGGTGGGGACGCGGGGTCTCAGCGTCCTCGGCCGGCTGCTTCTCGGCAGCGTGGCGCGCAAGGTCCTCCTGCACACCGACGCCTCGGTCCTGGTGGTGCGGCCGGTTCGGGCCATAGCGGAAGTCCGGGAGCCCGCGCGCCTCGCGACCGTCTAACCCGCGCCTGCCGCGCCGGAGCGGCCTCGTCCCGCCGGTTCACCGAATCGTCACGCGACCGACGCGGTTCCGTTGCACCACGGTTCTCGAAGCGACACGGCCCGATCCGAGGCTGGGGGCACGCCCGCCACCCGGCAGCTCACCGGCGGGCCGGCAGCAGGCCGGCCGATCGGCCCACACACGAGGACCACTCACCCATGCGACGTGCATTCATCAGTCTCGGTACGGCTCTCCTCCTGGTCGCGTTGACCGCGACGGCATCCTTCGCCGGCAACGGACATGGGCTCGGCCCGGCCGGCGGCGAGATCTGGGCAGGCAACCAGCTCTACCGGACGGTCGTGACCCCCACAGACTTCTCCGGCACCGGCGCCCCGGACAGCAGCTTCGAGCCGATCTACGCGTTCTCGACCCAGGCCAACGTGGCGCTCGCCGCGCCCGGGGAGCCTGGCTTCAAGGGCGGACGCTGGCAGGTCTTCCAGGTGACGTGGAACGTCACCCCGTATGCCCAGCCGATCACGAACGGCCAGGCGGTCCTCGCCGCGGCGGCCGCCGGGGACATCAGCATCGACCCCGTCCCCGTGAAGGAGTTCGAGTGCCCGCTGATCCCCATCCACTGAGCAAGCCCTCCGACTGACCAGCCCGACCCGAGGGCCGGCCCCCGCCGCACGCGAGGGTCGGCCCCCGTGTCTTCGGCCGGCTCAGGCGCCGCTCCCCGCCGACCGTGCGGCCAGCAGGCTGAGGAGCACCGCCTCGGCGTCGTCGAGGACCTCTGCTGCCTCCCGGTGCCCGGGGTGAGCGTCCGTCGGCGGAATCCCGCCGTCGAGGTAGGCGTCGAGCACGGCGGGGTGGACATACGAGGCACGCGAGACGGCGGGGGTGTTCCCGAGCCGCCTGGCGACCTCCTTGATGGCGGCAACCACGTCGCGCTTCGTGGGACGCTCGTCGGGGTCGCGTTCCTCCCCGAGGGCGCGGACCGCCAGGACGCTGCCGGCCCAGGTCCGAAAATCCTTGGCGGTGAAGTGCTCACCGCTGATCTCCCGCAGGTAGGAGTTGACCTCGTCCGAGGTGACCGCGTGGACCTCGTCGTCTTCGTCGAGGTACTGGAAGAGCTCCTGTCCGGGCAGCTCCTGGAGCCGGGCCACCACGCGGGCCATGGTGCGATCCGCCACCGCGGTCTCCGTCACCTTGCCGGTCTTCGCGCGGAAGCGGAAGCGGACCGAGGTGGTGTTCACCTCCACGTGGCCCTCGCGGAGCGTGGTGAGGCCGAACGTCTCGTTCTCGCGTGCGTACTCCGCGTTGCCGATGCGCAGCAGCGTGCGCTCCAGGAGCCGCACCACGACCGCAAGGACCTTCTCGCGGGGGAGGCCCTGGAGACGAAGGTCGTGGGCAACGCGCTCGCGGATCGCGGGCAACGCCTGCCCGAAGTCCAGGAGCCGCCCGTACTTCGCCTCGTCGCGGACCTGGCGCCAGCGCGGGTGGTATCGGTACTGCTTGCGCCCCCGGGCGTCGCGCCCGGTGGCCTGGAGGTGGCCGCGCGGATCCGGGCAGATCCAGACGTCGGTCCAGGCGGGCGGCACGGCCAGGCCGCGGATCCGGCGCAATGTGGCGGGGTTGGTCAGACGGCTCCCGTCCGGGCGCCGGTAGGTGAATCCACGCCCCGCCCGCCGGCGGGTGATGCCGGCGCCGCGATCGGACACGTGGCGCAGGCCCGCCTCGGCGGCGCTCTCCTCGGGTGGAATCTCCACGGTCACGGCCCGGCGGCATCTGCACGCCGCGTGCCTCCCGGGCCGGGACGCCCGAACGCGACCGGTTGGCGCGCGGGTTGCGCGGGGAGACAGCCATGCAGGATCAGGAGCAGCAGGGGCGCCGCGTGGTCATCCTCGGAGGCGGCTTCGCCGGAGTGCAGGCCGCGCGTGAGCTCGCCCGCCTGGGAGGAAGCGGCGCCCGCCATGGCGACAGCGACCTGCAGCTGGTGCTCGTCAACCGCGAGAACTACTTCGTCTTCGATCCCCTCCTGACCCACATCCTTCCGGCATCGGCCCAGCCGACGCACGTGGTCGTCCCGCTGCGCCGCATGCTGCCCGCGGTGAACGTCGAGGTGGCCGAGGTGACCGATGTCGACCTCCGGCACCGAACGGTCCGGCTCCGCCGCCGCCACGTCGAGGAGCCGCTCGATATCGGCTACGACGCCCTCGTGATCGCCCTCGGCAGCGTGACGAACCTGTCGCGGGTGCCGGGCATGGCAGAGCATGCCATCCCGTTCCGCAGCCTGGGGGACGCCTTCTACCTGCGCAACCACGTCCTGGATCTCCTCGAGGCGGCGGACCTGGAGCCCGATCCCGCCGAACGCCGCCGCCTTCTCTCGTTCGTCGTCGTGGGGGGCGGGGCGACCGGGGTCGAGGTGGCCACGGCGCTCCAGGAGCTCCTGCGTGCCGCAGCGGCGACGATCCGCCACCCGACGCGACCCGACCCGGTTGTCCACCTGGTCCACAGCCGCGACCGGCTCCTCCCCGAGGCCGACGACCGGCTGGGGCGCTACGCGACCCGCAAGGTGGCCGAGACGGGGGTGCAGCTCGTGCTGGGGCAGCGCATCGCGTCGGTCGACGCACAGGGCGTGACGCTCAGCGACGGGTCGAGGATCGCCGCGGGCGCGGTGGTCAGCACCGTCGGCAGCGCCCCCAATCCGGTCGTCGCGCGCATCGGCGGCCGGCATGCGGACGGCTGGCTGGCCCCGAACGAGGACCTCTCACTGCCGGGCGCGGGCAACGTGTGGGCGCTCGGTGACTGCAGCAGCGTCCCGGACGCTCTCGCCGGCGGACGGGCGCCGGCCACGGCCCAGCAGGCGGTCCGGCAGGGCACCGCGGCGGCCCGCAACGTGTGGGCGCGCCTGCACGGCGGGCGCGAGCGTCCCTTCCGGTACCGGGACCGCGGGATGCTCGTGAGCCTGGGCGCGCGGCGCGCGGCGGGGTCCATCGCCGGTCATTTCGTGGCCGGCTTCCCTGCCTGGCTCGCCTGGCGCGGCTACTACCTGAGCCAGCTGCCGTCGCTGGACCGACGGACCCGGGTCGCGCTGGACTGGATCCTCGACGAGCTGCTTCCGCGCGACGTCGTCCAGATCGACGTCCACCGCAGCCGGAGCCGCTCAGGCGCCGACGATCCGGATCTTCTCGTTCGCACCTGACGGCGGCCCTGCCCGGCGGCCGATGGCACGAGGTCTGCAAGGTGCTCCTCCTCGTACACCAGAGCCCAATCCCGCGATCCGACAGTGATGCGACCAACTCCGATGACTGCCGTCGACCGATTCCAGACCGTGGAGCGGATCGTCGTGCTGCGTGCCCTGCAGCTCGGCGACACGCTCTGCGGTGTGCCCGCGCTGCGCGCCCTGCGGCGCGCCTTCCCCCACGCCCGGATCGGACTGATCGGGCTGCCGTGGGCCACCGCCCTCGTCGAACGCCTGCAGGGGTACGTGGATGAGCTGATCGAATTCCCGGGCTATCCGGGGATGCCGGAGCGGCCGCTGCGGTCCGCCCGCCTGGCCGCCTTCTTCCCCGACATGCTGCGGCGCCGGTGGGACCTGGCGCTCCAGCTTCACGGCAACGGACTGTTCAGCAACGGCTTCGTCGCGCAGCTCGGCGCCCGCCGCTCGGCCGGCGCCCACCTCCCGGGCGCGTGGCGCCCGGAACGGGGGTACGTCGCCTACCCCGACCGGCTCCCCGAGGTCCTCCGTCCGCTGGCCGTGCTGCGGGCGATCGGCATCGAGACCGGAGACGTCCGCGTCGAGTTCCCCATCCTCTCGCGCGACCTCGACGAGCTGGAGGCCCTCGGCCCGGCGCCATCGTTGCGCGAGGACTACGCCTGTCTGCACGCCGGCGCCCGTGACCCGCGCCGTCGCTGGCCACCCGAGCGGTTCGCCGCCATCGGTGACGACCTGCAGCGCCGCGGCCTGCGGGTGGTCCTCACCGGGACCCGCGAGGAGCAGTCGATCACCGCTGCGGTCGCCAGGGCCATGCCGGCTCCTCCCATCGACCTCACCGGGCAGCTCTCGCTGGGTGGCCTCGCCGCCCTGATCGCCGGCGCCCGGCTCATCGTCGCCAACGACACGGGCGTCTCGCATCTCGCCGACGCGGTGGGTGTGCCCAGCGTCATCGTCTTCCTGGCGTCCGACCCCGCGCGCTGGGCGCCGCTGGATCGCGATCTGCACCTTGCCATCGGCAGCGTCCACCGGCCGCATCCCGACGATACGGAGTGCTGCCTCGGCGAGGCATGCCCACACGAGGCGGTCGTCCCGCAGCCGGTCGACCTCGGCGCGGTCCGTCAGGCCGTGCACCGCCAGCTCGATCGGTGGTGGCAGCATGCGGCCTGATCGACCGCTGCGCGTGCTCACGTGGCACGTCCACGGCAGCTACCTGGCCTACCTGGCCCGATGCGGCGCACGACCTCTACCTGCCGGTCACGGCCGACGGTGCCGGCGGCTATGGGGGACGGACCGCCTCGTTCGACTGGCCCGCCAACGTCCACGAGGTTCCGGTGGAGCAGGTGCGCACCACCCCGCTCGACGTGATCCTCTTCCAGGCGCGCCGGCACTGGGAGGTCGACCAGCACGAGATCCTGAGCCCCGCCCAGCGCCGCCTGCCCCGGATCTACGTGGAGCACGATCCCCCGCGGGAGCACCCGACCGACACCCGCCACGTCGTGGACGACCCGGGAGTCCTGCTCGTGCACGTCACCCACTTCAACGAGCTGATGTGGGACTCGGGCCGGACCCCGACGCGGGTCATCGAGCATGGCGTGGAGACGCCGGCCGGGGTCCGCTACGAGGGGCGCATCCCGTCGGGGATCGTCGTCGTCAACGGCCTGTCCTGGCGAGGGCGCCGGCTGGGAAGCGACGTCTTCCAGCGGCTGCGCCGGACGGTTCCGCTCGAGCTGGTCGGGATGGAGTCGTCGGAGCTTGGCGGCCGCGGGGAGGTGCCCCCGCGCGAGCTGGCGCGGACGATGGCGCGCCTACCGCTTCTTCTTCAATCCCATCCGCTGGACGAGCCTGGGGCTGGCGGTCCTCGAGGCGATGAGCGTCGGCCTGCCGATCGTGGGGCTGGCGACGACGGAGCTCGTCGACGTCATCGAGGACGGCGTCTCCGGCTATCTCTCGACCGACCTCGACCTCCTCGTCGAACGGATGCGGCGCCTCCTCGACGATCCGGCCCTCGCCCGGCGCCTGGGCGCGGCGGCCCGGCGCACGGCCCGCGGGCGGTTCGGCATCCAGCGCTTCGCCGCCGACTGGGACCGGACCCTGCGCGAGGTCGCCGGCGGCGCGCTCGCCCACCCGGCGGGGCTGGCGGCAGCGGCGTCATGACCCGCCGCGTCGCCCTCATCAGCGAGCACGCCTCGCCCCTCGCCGTGGCGGGCGGGATCGACAGCGGTGGCCAGAACATCTACGTGGGACAGGTCGCCCGCCAGCTCGCGGCGGCGGGCTACGAGGTCGACGTCCTGACGCGCCGGGACGCGGCGGAGCTGCCCCGTGCCGTCGAGGTGGCCCGGGGGGTGCGCGTCGTGCACGTCGACGCGGGGCCCGCACGGCCGATTCCCAAGGAAGAGCTCCTCCCGCACATGGCGGCCTTCACCGAGGAGGCGGCGCGCCTGGCCACGGGAACGCGGCCGTACGACCTGGTCCACGCCAACTTCTGGATGAGCGGCCTGGTCGCCGCCGAGCTCCGCGGTCGCCTGGGCCTGCCCTTCGTCATCACCTTCCACGCGCTCGGTCGCGTCCGGCGCCTGCACCAGCGCGAGGCCGATCGGTTCCCGGAGGAGCGCACGGCAATCGAGGAGCGGATCGTCCACGAGGCGGACCACGTCATCGCCGAGTGCCCGCAGGACGAGGAGGACCTCGTCCGTCTCTACAACGCCGACCCATCGCGGATCACGATCGTCCCCTGCGGCTTCGACCCCACCGAGATCTGGCCGATCTCCAAGCCCCTGGCCCGCATCGTCCTGGGCCTTTCGCCGGACGAGCCGATCCTCCTCCAGCTGGGCCGCATGGTCCCCCGCAAGGGGGTCGACACGGTCATCTCCGCCCTCGCGCGGCTTCGCGAGCTCAGCGACCTGCGGCCACGCCTGCTGGTGGTGGGCGGCGAGTCGGAGGAGCCCGATCCCGGGCGAACGCCGGAGATCGCGCGCCTCGCGGAGGTCGCCCGGCGCGAGGGGGTGGAGGACCAGGTCGTCTTCGTCGGGCGCCGCGATCGGGACCAGCTCAAGTACTACTACTCCGCGGCCGACCTCTTCGTCTCCACCCCGTGGTACGAGCCGTTCGGCATCACGCCGCTCGAGGCGATGGCCTGCGGAACCCCGGTCATCGGGAGCAACGTCGGCGGGATCAAGTTCAGCGTCCGCGACGGCGAAACGGGCTACCTCGTCCCCCCGCGCGATCCCGGCCGCCGTGGCGGAGCGCATTGCCCACCTCTACAGCCAGCCCAAGCTGCTCTCCGTCTTCCGCACGCCAGGCCATGGCGCGCGTCCACGACCTCTTCACCTGGGAGCGGGTGGGTGCCGGGATTCGCGAGGTGTACGAGGCGGTCCTGGAGCAGCGCCGCGAGGTGACGACCCCGGGCGGCATGGAACGCCGCATCATCGACGCCGGCTTCGCCTCCGCGGTCATGGCACTCCGCGAGACGCAGCGCCAGGTGCGCTCCGACGTGGCCCTGGTGGCCGAGACGCTCGTCGCCAGCTTCCAGTCCGGCGGCCAGCTCCTGCTCTGCGGCAACGGCGGCAGCGCGGCGGATGCCCAGCATTTCGCCGCCGAGCTGGTGGGGCGCTTCAAGCGGCGCGAGCGGCGGGCATTGCCCGCCATGGCGCTGGGATCGGATATCGCGACCCTCTCCGCGTGGTCGAACGACATCGGCTACGAGGACGTGTTCGCCCGCCAGGTCGCTGCCTACGGCCGGCACGGAGACGTCCTCATCGGGATCAGCACCTCGGGTCGTTCGCGAAACGTGGTCCGCGCCTTCGAGGAGGCGCGGCGGCGCGGGATGCACTGCGTGGCGCTGGTGGGCGGCGACGGCGGTGCCCTTCGCCCGCTCGCCCACCAGGTGCTGCTCGCGGCGTCGACGGACACCCAGGCCATCCAGGCGGCACATATCGTGCTGATTCATCTCCTCTGCGAGCTCGTCGAGGAGAAGCTCCCCCAGGCGGTTGCGAAGACCGTAGCGGGTGACGACGGGGTCCACGCGCCGCTCGCCCACGGCCGGCTCTCCCACCAGATCAACGTGCCCGGCTACATCGGGCGAGGAGGTACCGAATGACAACCGCACCCCTGCAAGCCACCGCACCGATGCCGGCCGGCGCACCGCCCCTCGCCGGCCGGACGGCCCTCGTCACGGGCGGCGGCAGTGGCCTCGGGGCAGCGATCTGCGACGTCCTTTCGGAGGCGGGCATGCGGGTGGTGGCCGCGGATCTCGCGGAGTCGCGCCTCGACGACGTGGTCGGACGGCTGCGGGAGTCCGGCCGGACCGTCGAGCCGCTCCGGCTCGATGTCTCGGACGCGGCCGCGGCCGAGGACGCCATCGGCCAGGTGGCGAAGCGCTACGGCGGGCTCGACGTCCTCGTCAACAACGCCGGGATCGACCGCACCGCCTCGATCGAGGAGATGACCGTCGAGGAGTTCGATCGCATCATCGCGGTGAACCTGCGCGGCCCGTTCGTCCTGGCGCGCGCCGCGCTGGGCCGCATGCGCGAGGCGGGCGGCGGACAGATCGTGAACATCGTCTCGACCGCTGCCAAGCGCGCCTGGGCCAACGCCTCCGGCTACCACGCGAGCAAGTGGGGGCTCCTGGGCCTCAGCCACGCGATGCACGTGGAGGGCCGCGAGGTGAACGTGAAGGTCACCGCCGTGGTCGCGGGCGGGATGCGGACCCCGTTCCTCCTCGACCGCTTCCCGGACATCGACACCGCCACGCTGCAGGATCCGCGGACGGTGGCGCAGACGGTGCGCTTCGTCCTTGCCCAGCCGGCAGAGAGCGTCATCCCCGAGGTGATGGTCCTGCCGCTCCGCGAGACGTCGTGGCCGTGAGGACCGCCGTGCATCTTCCGGGGCGCACCGCGCTGTCCGGCCCTGTCCGGCTCGCCTGCCTCGACAAGGACGGAACGCTGCTGCGCAACGTGCCCGCACAACGTGGATCCGGCCCGCATGCAGCTGGCGCCCGGCGCGGAGATCGCGCTGCCGCTGCTGCGCCGCGCGGGGTATCGCGCTGGTCGTCGTCTCCAACCAGCCGGGCGTGGCCCTCGGGCGCTTCGAGGAGGTGGCGCTGACGACGGTCGCCCAGCGCCTGGACGCGCTGTGCAGCGCGGTCGGCGTGCGCCTCGCGGGGTTCTACTACTGCCCGCACGCGCCCGGCGGCCGATGGCGGCGCTGCCTGCGACTGCCGCAAGCCCGCACCCGGCCTCGTGCGACGGGCCCTCGCGGAGCACGGGCGCGAGCCCCGAGCGCTCGTGGGTCATTGGCGACATCCTCGACGACGTGGAGGCCGGCACCCGCGCCGGCTGCCTGACCGCCCTGGTGGACAACGGCAACGAGACGGTGTGGCGCCGATCGCCGAGCCGCACGCCCGACGTACGAGCCGCGACCCTCGACGAAGTCGCGCGGCTCATCACCACGACCAGCCGGAAGGCGGTCGAGGCGCTCCCGGTGGCCTGGACGTGACGGACCCCCGCGATCTCGTCCGGCGCATGGCGGGCCTGCAGGTGCTGGTCGTGGGTGACGCCATGCTCGACAGCTACCGCCACGGAGAGGCCGGCCGGCTCTGCCGTGAGGCACCGGTGCCCATCGTTGCGATCGAGCGCAGCGCAGACGCCCCCGGCGGGGCGGGCAATGCCGCCGCGAACGTGGCGGGCCTGGGTGGCGCGGCCGCGGCTCCTCGCCGTGGCCGGTCCGGACCACGAGGGCGAGCGCCTGGACCACGCCCTGCAGGCCGCGGGCGTGCCGACGGCCGACCTCGTGGTTGATCCTGGCCGACGCACCCTCGCCAAGGAGCGCATCGTCGCCGACGGTCAGCTGCTGATCCGCTTCGACCAGGGATCGGTCCATCCGCTCGAGGGATCGGTGCAGGACCGCCTCCTCCGTCGCCTCGACGGCCTCCACGCGGAGGTCGACGCCGTCCTCGTGTCGGACTACGGCTACGGGGTCCTGGGCGACGGCGGTGATCGAACGCCTCGCCCGGCTGCAGCAGCACGACCCGCGACCCCTCGTCGTGGACGCCAAGCGGCTCGACCGGTACGCGCCGCTCCACCCCACCGCGGTGAAGCCGAACTACGCGGAGGCCGCCGCGCTCCTCGGGCTGCGGCCGGCGCAGGGACCCAGCGCACGCGCCGAGCAGATCGTCGAGCACGGCGTCACGCCTGCTCGACGCATGCGGTGCGCGGATCGCGGCCGTCACCCTCGACGCGGACGGCGGCGTCCTCCTGGAGCGCGGGCACTCGCCGCATCGGACCCATGCCCGGCCCACCTCCAACGACCATGCCGCGGGCGCCGGCGATACGTATGCGGCCTGCCTGACCCTGGCCCTCGCCGCCGGCGGCGACGCGACCACGCGTGGCGGAGCTGAGCGCGGCAGCCGCGGCGGTGGCGGTGAGCCGCGAAGGGACCGCGACCTGCAGCTCCGACGAGCTGCTGACGTCCCTCGCCGGCGGATCTCCACACCTCAGCACGCTCGAGGACGTGCGCCTCGCGGTGGAGCTGGCGCGCAGCCAGGGTCGGCGGATCGTCTTCACCAACGGCTGCTTCGACATCCTCCACCGCGGACACGTCACCTACCTGCACCGGGCGCGGGCGCTCGGCGACCTGCTCGTGGTGGGACTCAACACCGATGCCGGCGTTCGGCGGCTCAAGGGCCCCGGGCGGCCGATCAACAGCCTCGAGGAGCGGGCGCAGGTTCTGGCGGCGCTGGGCTGCGTCGACCACGTCGTGGCCTTCGGCGAGGACAGCCCCGTCGACCTGATCCGCCGGCTCCGCCCCGACGTCTTCGTGAAGGGCGGCGATTACACGCTGGCGACGCTGCCGGAGGCCCCCCTCGTGCGTGACCTTGGCGGCGACGTGCAGATCCTGCCGCTGACGGAGGGGCGGTCGACGACCCGGCTCATCGAGCGGATCGCATCGACCTACGGCACCGAGGCGCTCGGCACCCCGCGACCCGGAGCCTGAGCCGCCATGGCTGGCGCTTCTCCCGGGATCGGTGAGCGGATCCTCGCGGTGCGACTCGACGCGATCGGTGACGTGCTCCTCACCTCGCCCGCGCTGCGCGCGCTGGGCGCGGATGGGGCGCGACACGTGACACTCCTCACCTCTCCGGCGGGCGCCAGGGTGGCGCCGCTCCTTCCGGGCGTCGACGAGACCATCGTCTACGCAGCGCCGTGGATGAAGGCATCCGCAGAGGACCACGACGTCACCCCGGACGTGGCGATGATCGAGCGGCTGCGTGCCGCCGCCTTCGACCACGCGGTCATCTTCACCGTCCACAGCCAGAGCCCGCTCCCCGCTGCCCTCCAGTGCTACCTGGCCGGCATTCCCCAGCGCACGGCCCACTGCCGCGAGAACCCGTACGGCCTGCTCACCACCTGGCTGCGCGAGGACGAACCCGAGCTCTTCCGCCACGAGGTGGAGCGGCAGCTGGCCGTCGTCGAGCGACTGGGCTGCACGCCTGACGGAGATGACCTGCGGCTCCGGCTGCCGCCCGAGGCGCGGGCCGGGGCCCGGTCGACGCTTCACCGGGCGGGCGTCCGGCTGGACGCCCCCTGGCTCCTCCTCCACCCCGGCGCGACCGCACCGTCGCGCCGATATCCGACGGCCGGCTACGCCGCGGCGGCGCGCGCCCTGGTCATGGAGGACGGCTGGCAGGTCGTGCTGGCCGGATCGGAGAGCGATTCGGAGACCGTCGCCGAGATCCGGCGCTGCATGGGCGTGCCGGCGGTCGCGCTGCCCGGAGCATTCACGCTCGCCGAGCTGGCGGCCGCCATCGAGATGGCGGACGTGTTCGTGGGCAACAACTCGGGCCCGGCACACCTGGCGGCCGCGGTCGGGACACCGGTCGTGGACCTCTACGCACTGACCAACTCGCAGCACACCCCGTGGCGCGTGCCCTCCCGGGTCCTCTTCCACGACGTTCCCTGCCGCAACTGCTACCGCAGCGTGTGCCCCATGGGTCACCACGCGTGCCTGCGGAAGGTGGATCCGCGCCAGATCGTGGCAGCGGTCCGCCAGCTGCGCGGACGCCCGGCGCTCGCCGTCGCGGCCGCCGCGCCCCGGCCCGTCCGGCTCGTGCGCTAGATGACCGAGCTCGACGTCCTCGTCCCGACCTTCAGGCGGCCCGCCGCGCTTGCGGTGACGCTCGCCGCGCTCATCGGCCAGACGCTCCGTCCGTTCCGCGTCGTGATCTCCGACCAGACCGAGCCGCCCGGCGCCCTCGCCGCGCCGGAGGTCGAGGCCGTGGTCCGCGTCCTGCGCGCCACCGGTCGAGAGGTCGAGCTGCTGGCACACTGGCCGCCGCGCGGCGTGGCGGAGCAGCGCCAGTTCCTCCTGGACCGCGCGCGCGCCCGGTACGCCCTCTTCCTCGACGACGACGTCATCTGCGAGCCGGACCTGCTCGAGCGCCTGCTGGCCACGATCCGGGCGGAGCGGTGCGGTTTCGTGGGCTCCGCCGTCATCGGCCTCTCCTACGCCGGGGAGGAGCGACCCGGCGAGGAGCGCATCGACTTCTGGCACGGTCCGGTCCGTCCGGAGCGCATCGAGCCCGGCGGCCCCGGATGGGAGCGTCACGACCTGCACAATGCCGCAAACCTCTACCACCTGCAGCGCCGTCTGGGCCTGGACCCGGCCAACCAGCACACGTACAAGGTCGCCTGGGTGGGTGGCTGCGTGGTGTACGACGTCGAGGCGCTGCGTGCCTGCGGCGGCTACACGTTCTGGAACGAGCTTCCCGCAGAGCACGCCGGCGAGGACGTCCTGGCACAGCTGCGGGTGATGCAGCGGTACGGCGGCTGCGGCATCATCCCCTCCGGCGCCTATCACCAGGAGCTCCCGACGACGGTGCCGAACCGGACGGCGGACGCACCCTGGGTGCTGCGCTGAGGCGCCCGGGCCGATGAAGATCGCCATCCTGCGCGCCAACGCGCTCGGAGACTTCATCTTCTCCCTGCCGGCCCTGGAGGCCCTGCGCGCCGCGTACCCCTCCGCGGAGCTCGTCCTGCTGGCTCGCGGCTGGCACGCGGGCTTCCTGGCCGGTCGCCCCTCCCCGCTCGACCGCGTCATCGCGATCCCCGGGGACGACCGTCCCGAGGCGGCTCCCGGCGCGCTGCACGGGGACGCACCGTGGCTCGCGGCTCCACCCGGGGAGCGCAGGGCCTTCACGCGGGCCATGCACCGCGAGGAGTTCGACATCGCGATCCAGCTCCACGGGGGCGGGCGCAACTCGAATCCCTTCGTCTCGGAGCTCGGTGCCGGGCTCACCGTGGGACTCAAGAGCCGCGACGCGCCGCCGCTCGACCGCTGGGTGCCCTACGTCTACTACCAGCAGGAGGTGGCCCGCTGCCTGGAGGTGATGGCGCTGCTCGGCGTGCGCCCGGTCCGGATTGCGCCGCACCTCGAGCTGTCGGCGGCGGATCGCAGCGCGGCCCGTGCCGTCCTGCCGGACGGAGACCACCAGCCGATGGCCGTCATGCACCCCGGCGCCATCGATCCGCGCCGCCGGTGGCCGGCGGATCGCTTCGCCGCCCTCGGCGACCGCCTCGCGGCGGAGGGGCTGCGCATCGTCGTCACCGGGAGCCCGCGGGAGGCTCCGATCACGCGCGAAGTGGTGGAGAGGATGCGCGGCCCGGCGGTCGACCTCGCCGGGAAGACCTCCCTCGGCGCCCTGGCCGCCGTGCTCGACCGAGCGCGCCTGGTGCTCTCGAACGACTCGGGTCCGCTCCACCTCGCCACGGCGCTGGCGGTGCCGACGGTGGGTATCTACTGGTGCGGGAACATGATCAACGGCGGGCCGCTGACGCGGGCGCTGCACCGCCCCGTCATCTCGTGGCGCATCGACTGCCCCTCATGCGGGGCCGACTGCACACGCGACCGGTGCGGGCACGACGACTCCTTCGTCGCCGACGTGCCTGTCGAGGAGGTGGCGGCGGCCGGCATGGACCTCCTGCGGCCCGCGG
>CAVZCE010000009.1:0-173535 GCA_963773695.1 uncultured Chloroflexia bacterium
CCTGGGCGTCCACCTAGCTAGGACTCAATCGGTTCAGCTCCGCGGCCGGGCAAAGCAGGGCGCATAACTGAGCAAGTTTCGCTCAGGTCTCCACGAGGGATAGCACAGCGCTGAGGCCGGGCGTTACGGCGGATAGGCCGAGCAGCGAATCGGCCACCGCGTCATCCTCGCGTCGTTGGAGCCGGAATCCGGGCGGGGAGGTGGGTGCGCCGATCGCCGTTCAGGTGGTGACGACCGAGCGCCCTCAGGCCAGACCAACGGACGCCGAGGTGTCGGGTCCCGGGCGACGTGATGGCTCCCACCCGCTCCGCCCCGCACCACCCGGTGACGTACGGCCTAGACTTGCCGGCGAGAACCGCCGGCTGAGCTCCGTCGAGAGAAGAAAGGAAACGATGTCCGATAGCCACACCACGGGCGTCTGGATCTCCGCCAGCTCGGCCACGGTGCTGCGTTGGAGCCCGCAGGGCAGCGTGCGTCACCGCATTGTCTCCACCGTCCCGGGACGGCACCGCTCCACCGGGCGACCACCCACCGAGCTGCACCCGGCCGCCGAGGGCCATCGCGACGAACACATGCGGACGTTCTTCGACGAGGTCGCGCGCGCACTCCCTGGTGAGGACGACCTGCTGCTCGTCGGTGACGGCGAGGTCGTCGAGCACTTCGCGGACGAGGTGCGCGCCGAGGACGATCGGCACGCGCATCAGCGACGGATCACGGTCGAGAAGAGCGGCCCGCTCACCGATCGTCAGCTGCTGGCCCGTCTCCGCGCCTTTGCCGGATCGCCTGCCAAGCGCACGCTGCCGCGCTGACCCGACGCCTCGGCGTCTTCGGGGGCTCGCCCGATCCGGAGCCCATCGCCGATCAGGCGGGCATCAGGTCCGGCGGCGTCGACCAGGAGCGCAGCGCGGTCATGTAGTTGCCGCGTTCGAAGGCCGAGGGGTCCTCGACCGAGGCCTGCGTTGCGCTGCTCCGAAGCTGCGAGACCGACTCGTACTCGTGCTCTTCCATCCAGGCCACCAGCTCGGCCTCGACGGTCCGCACGTGCTCGGGCCCGTGGCGCAGGAGCGCCGAGGTCATCATCGTGATGTCGGCACCGACCATCAGGCCCTTGACCGCGTCGGTGCCCGAGTGGACGCCGGACGTGGCGGCCAGCGAGACCTCGTCGCCCAGCTGGGGCCGCAGGATCGCGATCCAGCGCATCGGCAGCCGCAGGTCGCCCGGGTGGCTGAGCTCCACGCGGGCGATGACCTCGAGGCTCTCGAGATCGAGGTCGGGCTGGTAGAAGCGGTTGAACAGCACGAGGCCGTCAGCGCCCGCCGCGCGGGCACGGGCGGCGAAGCCAGCCATGGCCGTGTAGTACGGGCTGAGCTTGACCGCCAGCGGGATGGTGATGGCCGACCTGACCGCCGCGACCATCTCGAGATCAGCTTCCTCCCGTGCGGCCGCCGTCGTCGCGGGGTCGGCAACGACGTGGTACAGGTTGACCTCCAGCGCATCGGCGCCCGCATCCTGCATTCGGCGGGCGTAGCTCACCCAGCCGCCGGTCGTTGTCGCGTTGAGGCTGCCGATGACCGGGATCGATAGCTCGGCCTTCATCCGCTCGAGGCGGTCGACGTAGCGATCGCCGACCCCCGGCACGTCGTCGATGGCAGGGAAGTAGCTGAGCGCCTCCCGATACTGCTCGCTCCCCGCCTCGAGCGAGCGGGTGAGCTGGATCTCCTCGTTGAGGACCTCCTCCTCGAACAGGGACGGCAGCACGATCGCCGCCGCCCCGGCCGCCTCCAGTCGTCGCGCCGAGGCGATCTCGCCGGTGAGCGGTGAGGACGAGGCGACGAGCGGCGAACGGAGCTCGACGCCCAGGTAGGTGGTGCGCAGGTCAACGGTCACGCCTGGTCTCCCTTCCCGTTCCCATCCGGCCGAGCAGCCGGTGCGGTGCCTGCCTCGCCGGTCCCGGACCCGGCGACGCCGGCCTCGTTGCCGCCCGATCCCGCGGCCGTGGCCGCCTCTGGCCGGACGCCTCCGGGCACCCCGGGCTCGTGGTGGTCGAGGTGCGGAACGCTGCGGTGGATGCCCGCCAGCTGCTCGTAGTAGCGCCAGCGCTCGTCCGCGTCGGCCTGGGCCAGCTCAGCCAGCTCGGCTGCCCGCTCGGCGTTCGTCCGCTGCAGGATCGCGAAGCGCGTCTCGTCGGCCACGAACTGGCTGATCGGGATGGACGGCTTGGCCGAGTCGAGCTTGAACGGCACGTCATCCTCCACCTCGCTCGGCTGGTAGCGGTAGAGCGGCCAGTAGCCGCTGCGGACCGCGTCCTTCATGTGGCTCAGCGACTTCGACATGTCGATGCCGTGGGCGATGCAGGTCGAGTAGGCGATGACGAGCGATGGCCCCGGCCAGGCGTCGGCCTCGAGCAGCGCCTTGATCGTCTGGGCGTCGTTGGCGCCCATCGCGATCTGGGCCACGAACACGTTGCCGTACGAGCGGGCGACGGCGCCCAGGTCCTTCTTGCCGGTCGACTTGCCGGCCGCGGCGAACTTGGCGACGGCACCCCGAGGGGTGGCCTTCGATGCCTGACCGCCGGTGTTGGAGTAGACCTCGGTGTCGAGCACCAGGATGTTGACGTTGCGCCCCGAGCTCAGCACCTGGTCCAGGCCGCCGAAGCCGATGTCGTAGGCCCAGCCGTCACCGCCGATGATCCACACGCCCTGGCGGACGAGATCGCCGGACACCGCGAGCAGCCGCCGCGCGGCAGCCGCGTGCTCGTCTCCCACGCCCCCGAGGACCTCGCGCAACCGGGCGATCCGGCCGCGCTGGTCCGCGATGCCCTGCTCAGTGCTCTGATCGGCGTCGAGGATTTCGCGTGCGAGTGAGCCACCCACCACCGGGGCCAGTGACCCCAGCAGCTGCCGAGCGAACGCCTCCTGGGCATCGAGCGCGAGGCGCATGCCCAGGCCGAACTCGGCGTTGTCCTCGAACAGCGAGTTGTTCCACGCCGGACCGCGTCCGTCGGCGTTGACCGCCCATGGAGTGGTCGGCAGGTTGGCTCCGTAGATCGAGGAGCAACCGGTGGCGTTGGCGATGACGATCCGATCGCCGAACAGCTGCGACACGAGCCGCAGGTAGGGCGTCTCGCCGCACCCGGCGCAGGCACCCGAGAACTCGAACAGCGGCTCCAGCGCTGCCGCGCCCTTGACCGTATCGTGCGGGATCAGGCTGCGGTCGAGCTGCGGGATCGACCCGAAGTAGTCCCAGCGCTCCCGCTCCTCCTGCTGGTGCTCCAGCAGCGGCGCCATGTTGATCGACCTGTGGCTGATGTCGGTCTTGCTCTTGGCTGGGCAAATGTCGACGCACACGCCGCAGCCGGTGCAGTCGTCGGGCGCCACCTGGATCGTGATCCGGTGGTTGACCAGCTCGCGCGACTTGAACTCCTTGCTCGGGAAGTCGGCGGGCGCATCCGCGATAGCCGTCTCCGGGTACACCTTCATCCGTATCGATGCGTGCGGGCAGACCATGGCGCACTTGCCGCAGTCAATGCAGATCGACGGATCCCAGACGGGGATCTGCTGCGCGATCGACCGCTTCTCCCATCGGCTCGTGGCGCTGGGGAAGGTGCCGTCGACAGGCATCGCGCTGACCGGCAGCAGGTCGCCCTCGCCGGCCATCATGCGGGCGGTCACCCGCTGCACGAACTCCGGCGCGGTCTCGGGCACGATGGTGGGGACGGGGCGATCGGTGGCGACCTGGCCCAGTGGAACCCTGACCAGGCGCTCCAGCGATCGGTCGATGGCCGCGTAGTTGCGCTGGACCACCGCCTCCCCCCGCTTGCCGTACGTCTTCCGCACGAAGCCCTTGATGCGCTCGATTGCCTCCTCGGGCGGCAGCACGCCGGCGAGCTGGAAGAAGCACGGCTGCATCACGGTGTTGATGCGGGCACCCATGCCGGTCTCGGCCGCGACGGCGAAGGCGTCGATGACCCACAGCTCGATCTGCTTATCGACCAGCTGGCGCTGGACATTGACCGGCAGGTGGTCCCAGACCTCGTCGCCGGGGTAGGGCGAGTTCAGCAGGAACGTGGCGCCTGGCTTGGCCGCGTCGAGCACCTTCTGGGTGAACAAGAGGTTGAACTGGTGGCAGCCGACGAAGTCGGCCTGGTCGACCAGGTACGAGGAGCGGATGGGCTGGGGCCCGAACCGCAGGTGGGACGCCGTCACCCCGCCCGACTTCTTGGAGTCGAGGCTGAAGTAGCCCTGGGCGAACAGGTCGGTATCCTCGCCGATGATCTTCACCGACGCCTTGTTGGCGCCCACCGTGCCGTCCGATCCCAGCCCCCAGAAGACCGCCTGGAGCTCGCCCGCGGGGCGCGGATGGTGGAACTCGGCATCGATCGGCAAACTGAGGTTGGTGACGTCGTCGTAGATGCCGACCGTGAAATGCCGCTTGGGCCGGTCCTTGGCCAGCTCGTCGAACAGGGGCTTCACCATCGCCGGCGTGAACTCCTTGGACGAGAGGCCGTACCGACCGCCGATGACCCGCGGCGCCGTCTCGAACGGTGGGTTCTCGCCGTCCATCGCCTCGGTGATCGCAGCCACGAGCTCGAGGTACATCGGCTCGCCGACCGCACCCGGCTCCTTGGTCCGGTCCAGCACCGCGACCGAGCGGACCGTCGACGGCAGCGCCGTCACGACCCGGGCCGACGGGAATGGCTGGAACAGGCGGACCTGCAGCGCGCCGACCTTCTCGCCCGCCGCGGCCAGGGTCTCGACGGTCTCGATCACCGCGCCGGACCCCGAGCCCATGATGACCACGACCCGCTCCGCGTCCGGTGCCCCGTGATAATCGGCGAGGTGGTACCGGCGCCCGGTCTGCCCGGCCAGCTCGTCCATGACCTCCTGCACGATGCCCGGCACGGCATCGTAGAAGGGGTTGCACGCCTCGCGGGCCTGGAAGAACACGTCGGGGTTCTGGGCGGTGCCCCGGACGACCGGCGCCTCCGGCGTCAGGGCCCGGGCCCGGAACGCGAGCACGTCCTCCTCGCGGACCAGGGAGCGGACCGCATCCTCGCCGAGGATCGCGATCTTGTTGATCTCGTGCGAGGTTCGGAACCCGTCGAAGAAGTGGACGAACGGGACCCGGGCCCGGAGGGTCGCTGCGTGCGCGACGAGCGCCATGTCGTGCGCTTCCTGGACCGATGACGACGCGAGCATCGCAAAGCCCGTTGAGCGCGCGGCCATGACGTCGCTGTGATCGCCGAAGATCGACAGGGCGTGGGTGGCGACCGTGCGCGCCGCGACGTGGATGACCGCGGGTGTCAGCTCGCCCGCGATCTTGAACATGTTGGGAACCATGAGCAGCAGGCCCTGTGACGCGGTGAACGTCGTGGCCAGGGCGCCCTTCTGGAGGGCCCCGTGCAGGGCGCCCGCGGCCCCGCCCTCCGACTGCATCTCGACGACGCCGGGCACGTGGCCCCACAGGTTGGCCCTGCCTGCCGACGACCAGTTGTCGCAGTACTCCGCCATGGGCGAGGCGGGCGTGATGGGATAGATCGAGATGACCTCGCTCACGGCGTAGGCGATGCGTGCGGCTGCCTCGTTGCCGTCGAGGCACTCCCACTGCTGGTTCATGAACTGAGCATCCTTTCGGTTGCGCGAAGTCGTTCGAAGGGCGGCGTGGATCCGCTCCGCGACGCCGGTCGGGTGGCGATGGCGGGGACGGATGCGGGGCCTCTCGTCGTTGTGCGGTCGGGGCACGGCAGCCACAGGCCCGGACGGCCGGTGCCTGCCCGCGCTCGCCCACAATCTGCGCCTCGGGCGTGGATCCAGTCGCGGGCCGAACGGACCCGTCACAGGGGCCAGGAGGTTGTGCCCGATGGACCATAATTGACCCGCCCGAGCCAACAGCACGGAGAGATCGATGAACGTTCCGACCGGCGACCGCCCCGCTGCCGGCGTGGAGGCGCTGGACCTCCAGCTGCCGTTGGGACGGATCCATGCCGAGCAGCGCGGCCCATCGGGTGCGCCGCTGATCCTCTGCATCCCGGGGCTCTCCGCCAACCTGCGCGGCTTCGACTTCCTGGCCGAGGCTCTCGGATCCGACTATCGGGTCGTCGCCCTCGACCTCCGTGGCCGGGGCCTGAGCGAGGTCACGGGGCCCGGGACCTATGGCTGGCCGGCGCATGCCGACGACGTGCTGGCGGTGGCCGATCGCCTGGGCGCGGCGAGCTTCGGCGTCCTCGGCCAGTCGATGGGCGCCTTCGTTGCCATGGAGGTCGCCGGCCGGGCGCCCGAGAGGCTTCGCTCAGCCGTCCTGCTGGACGCCTGCGGGCTGCCGGATCCGATCACGGTGGCGCCGATCCGTGCGGCCGTGGAGCGGCTCGGGACGGTCTATCCATCGGTGGAGAGCTACCTGGCGATCGTCCAGCAGCTCGGGACCGTGCGCCCGTGGAGCGCCTACTGGGAGCGCTACTTCCGGTATGAGCTGGCCGATGTCCCGGGCGGCGTGCGGGCCCGGAGCGATCGCGCAGCGGTCACCGAGGACGCGGACTACGGCGAGCGGCAGGATCCACGGCCCCTGTGGACCTCCCTATCGATGCCTGTCCTGGTGGTGCGAGCGACGCAACCTCTCCTGGGCGAGACGGGGTTCATCGTCCCAGAGGCAGAGCGTGACGCCTTCCTCGCCGCCGTTCGGTCGGCGGAGCTGGTCGAGGTCGATGGCAACCACTACGGGGTGAACACCCACCCGGACACCGCGGCCGCCATCCGCGCCTTCCTGCAGATGCACTGACCCGTACCAACTGAGCTGGTCCCGCCCGCGAAACCGAGGAAGGGTGGAATGGCACTCGCGGACGGGACGAGGCCCGGCTAGGGTGCGCGGTGTCGCCCCAGTGGGGCGCGCCTGCGCCCGCTCCCCAGGATGGAGTTTCATGACCGCCCGACCCACACCCTACGCCGCCCGACTGCAGGTCGACTACCCGCAGCGGCTCGATCGGTTCACGACCTTCTTCCGCATCTTCTGGATCATCCCCATCGCCATCATCCTCAGCCTGCTCACGGCCACCGGCAACGAGACGGTGATCAGCGAGACCGGCGAGAAGGTGGTCCGCAGTGGCGGCGGCATCGGCGTGGGCCTGTGGCTCGCGACGATGCTGATGATCGTGTTCCGCCTGCGTTACCCGCGCTGGTGGTTCGACTTCGCCCGTGAGCTGACCAGGTTCAGCGCTCGGGTTACGAGCTACCTCGCACTGCTCACGGACGCCTACCCGTCCACCGTGGAGGAGCAGGCGGTCCACCTCGAGATCGACTACCCCGACCTGGAGCACGGCCTCCATCGCTACCTGCCGCTCGTGAAATGGCTGCTTGCCATCCCGCACTACGTCGTGCTGATCGTGCTGTGGCTGCTTAGCGTGGTGGCGGTGGTGATCGCCTGGTTCGTGGTCGTGTTCACCGGGCACTACCCGCGCGGCCTGTTCGATTTCGTCGTGGGCGTGGGCCGATGGACCCTGCGCGTCGTTGCCTACGCCTTCCTGCTGGTGACCGACGAGTATCCGCCGTTCAGCCTCGGCTGACCGAGCGCCGGCCCGGCACCGAATGCGCGGGTCGGCACCGACCCTGCGCCTCCGGGGGCAAAGGAGTCTGAATGTCCGTGCTGGTGACTGCAGCCTCGATGAGCGGGAGCATGCAGGAGACATGTGACGCCATCGGGCGGATCCTGGTGGCAAACGGGGTCGACGCCAATGTGCGCCGGCTCGAGGACGTGTCCGCCCTCGAGGGATACGCCGGCGCCGTGATCGGCAGCGTGGAAGAGGCCGGGCGCTGGCTGCCGCCTGCCCGCAGGTTCCTCGAGCACAACGCCTACCAGCTCCGCCTGCGCCCGGTGTGGCTCTTCTCCGGCTCCCCGCGCGTCGATGCGTCGACGTCCTCGGAGGTTATCAACGACGCCATGGAGGAACCTGCCGACGTCGCGGAGCTCGCGTCGCTCGTCCGGGCCCGCGACCACGTGGTCTTCGCAGGGCGCCTCGCCCGGCAGCTGCCCGGGGTTGGCGACCGGACGGTCATCCGCGTCGTCCATGGGCCCGGAGGCGATTACCGGGAGTGGTCGAGCATCGACGACTGGGCGCGGCGGATCGCCAGGGAGGTCCTGAAGGCCGCCTAGGCGGAGATGGCCAGCCCCGCCTCGATCGCCGCCAGGTTGGCCTCCGCGTAGGGACGTGGAGCACACCCTCGAGGTTCGCCGCCGTGACGCAGGGGTGAGTCTGGACCGGGAAGGGTAAGGGCGTCGCGTGGCGGGCTAGATGCTCGACGAGCGGGGCGAGGCCGTCCTCTTCCGGGTGCGGGAGCTCGCGCGACGGCCCAGCCGGTCGTGTCTCAGTCTGAGCATGACCGATGCTTGACCCCGCCTACTGCGCTGCCGGCGCCCCGCGTTCGAGCTCCGCCAGCTCGCGCCGCAGCCGGCCGGCGTAGAGCTTGTTTCCGCGCGCCTCCACGAAGGTGATCATCGACCGCCACTCCCCCGCCGCCTCGTCGACCCGGCCCCCAAGCCGAAGCACGTCGCCCAGCGCAAGGTGGGCGATGGGAACCAGCTCGGTGTACTCGACCGCCTCCGCCTCGCGGATCGCCTCGCGCGCCATCGTCTCGGCCTCGGCCGATCGTCCGCCTCGCGCGAGCAGGCGAGCGCGCGCGGCCTTGAGTGGAACCTGGGTCTCGACATCGTCCGGCGCTCCGGTTTCCGCCGCGGTGCGGAGCGCCTCCTCGGCCTCCTCGGTCTCGCCCAGGTCGATGAGGCACTGGGCGAGCCACGTCGCCGCGGTTGGGAGGTAGCCCCGTTCACCGGCTGCGCTCAGCTCGCGGCAGGTGGTTCGCAACCGGTCTGCGGCCAGCCCGGCATCTCCGCCCCAGTAGTCGAGCAGCGCGTCGCTGGAGAATGAGCGCACCGTCAGCTCCCATCCCAGATCACGCTGTATGGCGAGACCACGTTCGAAGAGCTCCTGCGCCCTGGCGCGAGCGCCGCGCTCACCGCTGAGCTGACCCATCTTCAGCAACGTGACCGACTCCATGGCGCGCTGTCCGCGCTCGCGTGCGAAGGTCAGATCCTCCGCGAGCATCGACATCGCCCGATCCGGGGTGGACTCCGTGCTGTCGACGTAGGAGCTGGTCCGGTAGTAGAGGGCCTGGCCCTGGAGCTCGATGTCGCTGCCATCGCGAGCGTAGCCGAGCGCCTCCTCGGCAAACCGATGTCCCTTCTTGAGCTCACCGGTGAACTTCGCCACCTCGGACAGGGCCAGCAGGGCGCGCGCGATCCCCGCCGGTTCGCCGAGCTCGCGGCGAATGCCCAGTGCCTCCTCGACCCGCGGCCGCATCTCGGCAAGCGTCATGCCCCCCGCGCTCCCCGCCCACGTGGCCTCGAGCGCCTGCGCCCGCGTCGCAGGATCGGCTTCCGGTGAAGCGAGAACCTCTTCGAGTGCCGCCCTCGCCTCTTCGAGCCGGCCGGCACCCCACAGGGCCCTGGCCAGCTTCGGCAGGTTGGCGAGCCGTTCCGGGTCGCCGCCTCCGCGCAGGTCGTTCGCACGGCTCAGCAGCCGGAGGACGGCCACTTCGTCCCAGATCGCGCCGGCCCGTCGGGCAGCGGCTTCCAGGTGCTCCGCAGCTCGCCGGGCAAGGCGCTTGGCGCGTTCGTCGTCCCCGGAGACCTCCGTGCGATAGCGCGCCGCCTGCTCGAGGTGATGTCCGATCACCTCGAGCACCGAGTCGAGACGATCCCCCAGGGTGCGCTCCATCCAATCGGCAAAGGCTTCGTGAAGATCGGCTCGCTCGTGCTTGGCAAGCCCTCCATACGCGGCGTCGCGCAGGAGCTGATGTCGGAACCGGAAGCGAACGTCCTCGTCGCTGCCATCGGCGTCAGGCGCCGCCTCGTCGTCGACCCGCAGCAGCTCCTTCCGCACGAGCGCCATGAGGCGCTCCATCACCGCCGGCGGATCGTCCGGTGGGCCCAGCGCCGCCGCTTCGGATACCGAGAAGCGCCTGCCGATGACGGCTGCCCTGCCGAGCACGGCCCGCTCCTCCTCCGGCAGGTGGTCCACCCGCGACGCGATCAGCAGCTCGATCGTGGGGGGCACCGCGATCTGGCTCGGCGTGCGTGTCAGACGGTAGGCAGCCCCGTCCCGCTCCAGCGTCCCATCGTCCACGAGCACCGACAGGAGCTCTTCGACGAAGAGCGGATTCCCCTCGGCGGCCGCCTCGATCCTGCGTCTGAACTCGGGCGGCAGGGACTCATGGCCGACCAGGTTGCTGATCACCTGTTCGACCGACGCGTCGTCGAGGGGCTCCAGCATGAGCGCCGTGGCGTTGGGCTTGCCTCCCCCCCACGTCGGCCGGGCCTCGAGCAGCTCCGGCCGCGCGATGGCCACGAGCAGGATGGGAGCGTCGCGCGACCAGTCGATGATGTGCTCGAGGAGGTCGAGGAACGTGGGCGTGCCCCAGTGGACGTCATCGAAGATCGCCACCAGTGGGCGGCGCTGGGCCAGGCCCTCGAAGAGGCGGCGGAATGCCCAGAACGTCTCCTGGCTGCCTGTCGAGGCAGGTTCATCCGCCGTCTGAAGACCGATGGCGGCCGCCACCCGCTCCGTCACCAGCGGCGCCTGGGACACACCCTCCGCGAGGATGCCGAGCTTGCCGAGCGCCGTCTCGGCAGTCTCGTCGGGCTGGATACCTGCCGCAGCGCGCAGCGCCTCCGCCAGGGGCCGGTAGCTCGTGGCGTCGCCGTACGAGAGGCAATGGCCGCGCATGACCGTGCACTCGGCGGGGAGACGACGCACGAACTCGTGGACGAGGCGCGACTTCCCGACTCCGGCCAGGCCCAGGATGGTGATCAGCTGTGGCGCGCGTTCGTCCCGGCTGCGCTCCGCCACCTCGATCAGCATGCGAAGCTGCCGGTCGCGTCCCACCATGGGGCTGTCCATGTGGCGTGCCACGGCTCCGGCCGTGGGGTCGACCGCAGTCACCCGCCACGCCGCCAGCGGCCTGGCCTTGTTCTTCACCATGAGTGGCTCGATCTGCTCCGCGGTGACCGCGTGACGTACGAGGCGATACGTCTCGGCGCCGGCGAGCACCTCACCCGCCTCGGCGGCGTCCTCGAGTCGCTCCGCGGTGTTCACGACGTCTCCGGTCGCCAGCGACTGTCCCGTCGTGGCATCTCCGGCAACCACCGCACCCGTGTTGATCCCGATATGGATCGCCAGGCGCAGCCCCCAGCGAGCGTTCAGCTCGTCATTGAGGAGCTCGAGCGCACGCTGCATGTCGAACGCCGATCGGACCGCGCGCAGCCCGTCGTCCTCGTGGAGCTGCGGGATCCCGAACACGGCCATGACCGCGTCGCCGATGTACTTCTCGACGGTCCCCTCGTGCCGCTCGATCGCGACGCGCATGGCCTCGAAGTAGCGCTGCTGCACGTCGCGGAGCGCCTCAGGGTCGAGGCGCTCACCGATCGCGGTGGAGCCGACCAGGTCGGCGAACAGGACCGTGACCCGTCGCCGCGTCTCGCGCGCCCGCCCGCTCGTCCCATCCGTGGAGAGCGGCGTGTCGCAGTTCGGGCACGAGCGCGCCCCCTCCGCGCTCGGCTCGCCACATCGCGGGCAGGCAAGCACGGATCGAGTGTACGCCGCCGTGTCTCCGCCCAACGCAGCTCGGACCGGCCTCTTCGAGGGCTGTCCGACTCCCGACCGCCCGGAGGTCCGATTCCCGATTGCCGTGGCCGTCAGCCGCGCGCACACTGAAGCGGCCCCCCCCAGGGGCCGCGAGGAGGAAGCCGAGATGAAGGTCGAGTGGAACGCGCACGTGCACATGGACAGGGCCAGGGCCAAGTGGGTGGGCCTGGGATGGGGGGTTCCCGGCGACAACACCCCCACCCACTACCAGGCCAGCATCACGCTGACGGCCCCGGACGAGGCGAACGCCACGGTTGGCAAGGTGGGCCCCAATGAGACCGTTGCGCTGAGGGGCAGCCCCGAGCTTCCCTGCGGGCCGGACGGAATCGAGATTGAGGTCATCTACCGGGTGTCGGCGAAGGATGGGGCGGAGGGCAGCGAGGTCGAGATCAGCATTGCCGAGAACGCCGGCCAGAAGGCAATGCCCACCGGCGACGTCCTGGCCCAGGGCACCGGGCGGATCGGCGAAGACATCATCGTGCGCGCCGTGATTCCGGCTTCCGGCTGGTAGCCCACCAGGAACGCCTCCGGGCCGATGCCCGAGTGGCGAGGTGACATCTCGGGGGCGGAGCATCTCACCGACGGCCCGATCCGGGAGCGTCGATCCACGCTCACGGGAGCGGGTCGGCATCGCCTGTGCGTGCCCTGAGTGCCGAAGGAGCTGCTGATGTCTGTCCTGGTGGCGTCCGCCTCGAAACAGGGGAGGGCGCGCGAGATCTGCGAGGCGATCGGCCGGGTCCTGCGCGAGTCGGGACTCGATGCCGACGTGCGCGTGCTCACGGAGGTGCAGGGTCTCGAGCCGTATGCCGGTGCCGTGATCGGCAGCGCCGCCCCCGACGGGCACTGGGAGGAGACCATCCGCAGGTTCCTCGAGCACAACGCCTACCAGCTCCGCCTGCGCCCGGTGTGGCTCTTCTCCGTCGATACGGACGGCGAGCCGCCGCAGCCGCCGGGGGAGCCGGAGGACGTGCAAGAGCTCGCGTCGCTCGTCCGGGCCCGCGACCACGTGGTCTTCGCAGGGCGTCTCGCCCGGCAGC
The DNA here is from genome assembly GCA_963773695.1 of uncultured Chloroflexia bacterium. Classification (GTDB taxonomy): domain Bacteria; phylum Chloroflexota; class Limnocylindria; order QHBO01; family QHBO01; genus CAVXEH01. The sequence goes on from CAVZCE010000009.1 coordinate 12,727, forward strand.
TGCCCGGGGTTGGCGACCGGACGGTCATCCGCGTCGTCCATGGGTCCGGAGGCGACTACCGGGAGTGGTCGAGCATCGACGACTGGGCGCGGCGGATCGCCAGGGAGGTCCTGAAGGCCGCCTAGGCGGAGATGGCCAGCCCCGCCTCGATCGCCGCCAGGTTGGCCTCCGCGTGGGGGCCGATGCCGGCCGCCTCGCGCAGCGCCTCCATCGGCAGCAGATCCAGCCGCGACACCACCGCCGCCAGCAGGACGAGCGCCAGCTCGGACCGGCCGACCCGCATGGGTGCCGATGCCGGATCCACCACGATCCGGCGGGCGCGCGTCTCGACGCCGGCGAACTCCGGGACGGTGATCACGACGCCATCGGTCTGCATGGCGGCCAGGAAGCCGCCGGCCTTGCGCAGGCCGTCCGCGGTGAGCAGGACGAGCACGTCCGGGACGGCGACGCTGCCGAGCGGCTGCTCCCCGGGCGAGAGCACGACCTGGGCGATGGAGTGGCCGGTCTGGACGGTGACCGGGTAGTCGTCGCGCTGCACCGCCCACAGCCCGGAGCGGATCGCCGCCTCGCCCACCAGGCGTGCCGCGCTCCGCACCTTGCCGCCCGCGGAGCCCGCCACAACGATCGAGCGCGGCCCCGACAGGCTGGCCCGCTGCCGGACCGGGATCGCCGCCGCCGACCGGCGCGGAGCCGCCGCGTCCGCCGCGTGGGCGGCCCGGTAGGCGGCCGCGTACTCGGCCACCTCGCGGCGGAACCCCACGCCGGGCGCGAAGCCCAGCTCCGCCATGGCCGCCTCCATCGCCTTCCGGCTGAATCGGTTTGTCTTCGCGAAGTAGGCGGTGCACGGCTCCCAGACGTCGAGGAGCGAGAACCCGGGGGTCCGTATCGCCTCCACCATGCGGTCGGCGAGCTCCGAGTCGTAGCTCGTCCCGCGGTAGACGTAGGCCGCGCCGTTCACGCCGACCGTGCCGCAGATGTCGAGCGGATGCTCCAGGTTGCCGCCGGGCGTCGTGGAGGTGACCGCGCCCTCCGGCGTGGTCGTGGAGTGCTGGCCGCCGGTCATCCCGAAGTTCAGGTTGTTCATGACGACCACGGTGATCCCCACGTTGCGACGGGCCGCGTTCAGCAGGTGCGTCCCGCCGATCCCGGTCCCGCCGTCGCCCATGAGGACGATCACCTCCAGCGACGGATCGGCCAGCTTGATGCCGGTCGCGTAGGTGATCGAGCGCCCGTGGAGCCCGTGGAAGGCGTTCGTGACGAAGTACTGGTCCGAGAGGCCCGAGCAGCCGATGTCGGTGACGATCACGACCCGCCGCGGGTCCGTTCCCAGCCGTCCGAGCGCGGCGTCGAGCGCATCCAGGATCGCGCCATGGCCGCACCCCGGGCAGAACGGGTAGGGCTTCTCGTTGCGGAAGGTCGGCAGCGGCCGGACCGATGTCGCGGTCATGCGGTTGCCTCTCCGAGCTGCGCGGCGATCTCGGCGACCCCGATCAGCTCGCCGTCGACGCGCTCGATCCCGATCACCGTGCGCCCGCCGGCGAGGCGCTCGATCTCCCGGCGGTACTGGCCCAGGTTGAGCTCCGGCACCACGACGCGCTCGATCCCCTCCAGCGCCGCACCGATGGCGGCCTCCGGCACCGGCCAGAGGCTGGTGACCACCAGGTGCGACACCGCGCCGCCGTTCCGCCTCGCCTCCGCGACCGCGGCCCACGCCGCTCCGGCGGTGACGCCGTAGCTGACGACCAAGGTGCGTGCTCCTGGCTGGAGGTCCGCGTCGACGAGCGCGATCTCGTCGAGGTGCTCGGTGATCTTGGCGGCGAGATGGCGGTTCAGGGCGTCGACGGTGGGCGGGTGCTTGGTGATGACCGCCGCGGTGTCGTGGGTGGATCCGGTGAAGCGGACCACGTCCCCGGCACCGTAGCGATGCATGGGCGGGACCCCGCCGGCCGGCTCATAGCGGTACGGCGCTCCGCTGGTCGCCAGCTCTCGCGGACGGACCGCCATCGGTCCGAAGGCGTCCGCCTCCACCGTCGCCAGCGTCGTGGCGATCTCCTTGTCGGCCAGGACGAAGACCGGGCACCGGAAGCGCTCCGCGAGGTCGAACGCCTTCGCCGTGAGCGCGTAGCACTCCGCGACCGAGGAGGGCGCGAGGGCGATGATCGGGTAGCCGCCGGAGGTTCCCCAGCGGACGAACTGGACGTCGCCGGAGCCCACCGTCGTCGCGCCGCCGGTGGCCGGACCCATGCGCTGGACGTCCACGATCACCAGCGGCACCTCGCCCATCACCGCCAGCCCCACGCTCTCGGAGTAGAGGCTGATCCCCGGGCCGCTCGTGGCGGTCATGGCCCGCGCACCGGTCATCGCCGCGCCGATGCACATCCCGATGGACGCGATCTCGTCCTCGCCCTGGATGGCGATGCCGCCCTGCCGGGGAAGCTCGGTCATCATGGCCATCAGGATCCCCGACGCCGGGGTGATGGGGTAGCCGGCAAAGAAGGTGCAGCCCGCTGCGAGCGCGCCGCGGACGATGGCCGTGTTGCCATCGATGTACTCGCGCATGTCCGCATCGTCGAGAGGCCGGCGCCGAGGGCGGTAGGGCCAATGGGCCTGCGGAACCCGGCCACAGGTTGACGAGTCTTCACCATGCCTTGCCGCTGGCTACAGGCAGCGGCGGTACAACGGGAGCATGCCTGACGCGCACCGATACGATGCGCGGAGCGACGCGGAGCCAACGACCGAGCCGCCCGCACGGCCCGCGTCGATCCGCGAGAGAATGCCGGAGTCCGCCCGTCGCACGCCCGCACCTTCCGCACGGAGGGCTCCGACCGACCGTGACCGACCTCGATCCGACCGGGCCGCCGGAGACGGAATCCGGACGCGCGAGCTCCGGGGGGAGCGCGGCGGCGCGCGTCGTCACGACGGCGAGCCTCATCCTGCTGGCCGGCAACTTCCTGAGCCGGGTGCTGGGCTGGGCGCGCCTGGCGGTCATCGGCGCGCAGTTCGGCTCCGGCCGGGAGCTCGACGCCTACTTCGCGGCCTTCCGCCTGCCGGACCTCCTCTTCCAGCTGGTGGTGGCGGGCTCCCTCTTCACCGCGTTCATCCCGGTCTTCGTGAGCTACCGGGCGCGCGACGACGAGGCGGACGCCTGGAGGGTGGCGAGCAGCGTCGTGAACCTGGTGGTGCTCTCGCTGGCCATCCTCTCGCTGGTGCTCGCGCTCATCGCGCCGCTCTTCGTCCCGCTGGTGGCGCCGGGCTTCGACGCCCCGACGACGGCGCTGACCGTGCGCATGACCCGGCTGATGCTGCTGAGCCCGTTCTTCATTGGTCTCGGGGCGATCGTGAGCGCCATCCTGAACGGCTACGACGAGTTCGCCGTGCCCACGCTGGCGCCGCTCGTCTACAACCTGGCCATCATCGCCGCGGCGGTCTTCCTGGCGCCCTTCCTGGGCGTGGAGGCGCTGGCGGTGGGCGTCGCCGTGGGCGCGCTTGGCCACCTCGTGGTCCAGCTGCCGCGGCTGCTCCGGCTGAGCGGACGGTACGAGCTGGCCATCCACTTCCGCCACCCCGGGGTCGTGGAGGTGGCTCGCCTCATGGCGCCCCGCACGCTGGGCCTGGCCGCGACCCAGGCGAACTTCCTGATCAGCACCGTCCTCGCCAGCTCCCTGCCGGCCGGCAGCGTGACGAGCTTCAACTACGCCTTCCAGCTCTCGCAGGTGCCGGTGGCGCTCGTGGGCGTGAGCATTGCGGTGGCCCTCTTCCCGACCCTCTCGCGCACCGCGGCCCTGGGACGCGTGGACGAGGTGCGGCGCCAGGTCAGCACCAGCCTGCGGATCATGTTCTTCGTGGCGGCGCCGCTGACGGCCATCCTGGTCGTGCTGCGGGAGCCCACCACCGCGGTCTTCTACCAGTACGGCGCCTTCGGCGCGCAGGCGACCGCCACGACCGCGGACGCGCTCCTCTTCTTCAGCCTGGGCCTCGTTGCGCACAGCTGGGTGCAGGTGGTGGCGCGCGCCTTCTACGCCCTGCACGACAGCAGGACTCCGGTCCTCTGGGCGGTCGTCGCGGTGGTGGTGGACGTTGGCCTCATGCTCTGGCTCGTGGGGCCGATGGGCATCGCCGGCCTGGCCCTGGCGCTCTCGGTGAGCTCGGCCGTGGAGGTCCTGGGCCTGGTCTGGATCCTCGACCGACGCCTCGGCACCATCGGGCTGGGCGGAATCCTGCGCTCGGCTGCGCTCGCGACGATCGCGGCCCTCGTTGCGGCCGGCGTGATGTTCGCCGGCCTGCAGGCGGTGGTCACCGCAGCGCCGTCGCTGCTCAGCGGGAGCCTCGTCCGCATCGGTCTGCTGGTCGGCCTGGCGGGCGCCGGGATCCTCGCCTACCTGGGCGCCAGCCGGGTGCTCCGGGTCGATGAGCTGCCGCGCACCCTGGAGCTGCTCCGCCGCCGCCTCTCATCGGGCTGACGGCCGGCCGGCCGCTCCACGAGCTTCGCGGGAGGGGCGCTGACCGTGTGCGGCATCGCCGGCTTCGTCGGCGCCCCGTCGACTTCTCTCGCCGAGACCCTCGCGGCCTCGATGTGGCACCGCGGACCGGACGACGGCGGCGCGGTGACCCGGGACTGGGCGACCATCCTGAGCCGGCGCCTGGCGATCATCGACACCGCCGGCGGCCACCAGCCGATGTCGACCGCCAACGGGCGCCTGCACATCGCCTACAACGGTGAGGTCTACAACTTCCGTGAGCTGCGCGACGAGCTGCGCGGGCGCGGCGTCGGGTTCGAGACGGAGTCGGACACCGAGGTGGTGCTCAAGGCCTACGAGCTGGACGGACCCGCCGCCTTCCACCGCCTGAACGGCATGTTCGCCTTCGCGCTGCTCGACGAGCGGGGCGAAGAGCCGGAGCTGCTCCTGGTCCGCGATCAGCTGGGGATCAAGCCCCTCTATCACGCCACCGTCGGCGATCGGTTTCTCTTCGCCTCTGAGATCAAGAGCCTCGTCGCCGCGCCCGGGTTCCGGGTGCGTCCCAACGACCGGATCATCGGCGAGTACCTCCGCCACGGTCTCCACGATCACAGCGACCAGACGTTCTTCCACGGCGTGCGCGCCCTGCCCGCCGCCCACTACCTCGTCATGCGCGGCAACGAGGTCACCCGCCGGCGGTACTGGGAGCCACGGCTCTCGGAGGACGGGGATCCGAGCCCGGAGCGCTTCTGGCGGCTCTTCCGGCGCGCCGTCGAGCGGCGCCTCGTGTCGGAGGTGCCGGTCGGCTGCTGCCTCTCCGGCGGGCTCGACTCCTCGTCCATCGTCTGCGCCGTGGACGAGCTGCTCCGCGAGCAGGCACCCGATGCCGCCTCGGTGGGTGACCGGCTGAAGACGTTCTCCGCGGTCTTCCCCGGCGAGCCCATCGACGAGCGTCGCTGGATCCAGCCGGTCCTCGACGCCACCGGCGCGGAGGCGCACTTCATCGAGCCGCGATCGCACGAGCTGATGCGCGACATCGCCGACCTCGCCTGGAGCCTGGACGAGCCGGTGGTCAGCAGCGGACCCTTCGCGCAGTGGTCGGTCATGCGCATCGCGCAGGGCGAGGTGACCGTCCTGCTCGACGGGCAGGGCGGCGACGAGCTGCTCGGCGGCTACCTCCCGTACCGGTTCGTCTACCTGCGCCAGCTCTTCCGCGAGCGCCGGTTCCGCGAGCTCATCCGCCAGGGGCTGGGCCGCGAGGAGGTCCGGGCGATCGCGCGGGCCGTCCTCCCCTCGTGGGGACGCGCCCGCTTCCATCCGCTGCGGCACCTGCGGGGACCCGCGCTCGGCCCGCGGCCGCTGCGCCGCGACGACCGGCACGTGGATGACCTGAAGCGCCGGCTCCTCCAGGACCTCACGACCTACAGCCTTCCCTCGCTCCTGCGCTACGAGGACCGGATCTCCATGTCGCGCTCCATCGAGTCACGGGTCCCGTTCCTGGACCTCGAGCTCGTCGAGCACGTCCTTTCCCTTCCGACCCGCGCGCTCATGGGCGGGCGCCTGAGCCGCGCCATCTTCCGCGAGGCGATCCGGGGCCACGTCCCGCGGCCGGTACGTCTGCGACGCAAGAAGATCGGCTTCACCACGCCGGAGATGGGCTGGCTGCGGCGCGAGCGGGCGGCGGTGATGGGGATCCTCCGCTCGCCGAGCTTCCAGTCGCGCCCGTACTGGAACGGCCCCGCCATCGCGGACGCGTTCGCCGCCATGTGCGACGGTCGCATGGAGGAGTCGCTCTTCGTCTGGCGCGTCCTGAACCTGGAGCTCTGGCTGCGGGTCTTCGTCGACCGGTCCCCGGCGCAGGCTGCCGTCACGCCCGGTCCGGCATGGGAACGCATCGGCGACGAGCACGCCGCGGCCCTGCTCGCCAGCCCGGCCGCGCACGAGATCCTCGCCGCCCAGCCGCCACGTGCGGGCAGGCACCTCTTCGCGGCCGCTCCGGACGGGGCGGTCTTCGCGCGCCTCGGCGTCCCGGCCGAGCCGGGCCGCCTTCGCAAGCGCCTGCGCCGCGGAGACGTGGTGGCCGTCCCGCTCTCTGCGGGCCGCGCGGACGGGCGGGCAGCCGCCGAACGGCTCGCGGCACGGCTGGGCGTGGACGGGGTCGGGGTGCTGGCGGTTCGGCGCGGTCGCGGCGCGCCGCGGATCGTGGCCCGTGCCGGCGACGTGCCGCCATCGGTCGGGGACGCCATCCTCGCGGACGATCCGCTCGCTCCGCTTGCCGGCCGCGCCACGGAGGCGATCCTCATCCGCCCCGTCGGCTGGCTCGCCGCGACCTCGGAGCGACCGGCGGCCGTGGAGCAGCGCCAGGTGGCCCGCTAGCGGCGGAGGACGAGCCGCGCGAGCGCGATTCCCGCGGCCACGATCTTCTGGATCCCGCCCGAGGAGGTGAGGCTGCTCCACGCCCGCTTCAGCCAGCGGGTCGTGGGCGCGTCATGGCGGGCTCTCGTCCTCGACGCGCGCATGGAGCCGGCGCAGGGGCACGAACACCTCTTCCACCACGGTATCGAGCACCGCGACGATCGGCAGCGCGGCGAGCGCGCCCAGGATGCCGGCCAGGGTCGACCCGGCGGCGACCGCGAAGAGCACGACCGCCGGCGAGATGTTCAGGACCTGGGCGTGCACCAGGGGGATGAAGACCCAGCCCTCCGCCTGCTCCAGGGCCAGGAACCACAGGAGCATGAAGAGCGCGGTGAGGGGGCTCTGGATGAGGGCCGCCAGGAGGATCGGCCCCCCGGCGATGAACGGTCCGACGATGGGGATCGCCTCGGTGACGAAGGCGAGGATGCCGAGCGGGATGGCGAACGGGACGCCCAGGATCAGCATTCCGGCCAGGGCGCCCACCCCGGTGATGGTCATGACGATGAGCTGGCCGCGGACGTAGGCGCCCAGGCGGACCACCGCCTTGGCCATGAGCCGATGCAGCGGCTGGCGCTGGTCGACGGGGAGGAGGCGCGCGATCCACGACCACATCGTCTCGGCCTGCAGCACGATGAGCGCCGAGAGGAACAGGATGACGGCGATGTCGTAGAGCGCGTTGAAGATGAGGGTCGGGACCTGCAGCAGGCCGCCGGGCACGCCGATGCTGCCGATCGCGTCCTTCAGCGAGCCGGCGACCTGCGCGCCGAACGTGCTCTGGATCGCGTCCTGGACCCTGACGACGAGATCGGGCAGCTGGTGCGCGAGGGCGGTGAGCTGCGAGATGAAGGGCGGGATCACCAGGTAGAGCGCCAGGCCGATGAGGAGGAGCAGCGCCACGTAGGCGATCACCACCGCGGCGATGCGCGGCAGGCCGCGCCGGACGATCCAGTCGATGGGCGCCGCCATGCCGGTCGCGATCACGGTGGCGATGAAGGTGAGGAGCAGCAGGCGCCAGAGCAGCCACGCAAAGACGAGGAGGAGCACGAGCCCCAGGAACGTGCCCGTCCAGGTCAGCGCGGTACGCGGTGTGCTGACGCGGGAGTCGGCGGCCATGCTCTCCTCCCTGCAAGCCCCCTGCCGTGGGGCTCGCCAGGGGCGGCCGGCGCCGGCTGCTAGCCCTCGGGGAGGAGCTCGAGAAGGACCGCCTGCTGCGCATAGAGCCGGTTCTCCGCCTGGTCCAGCACCACGGATCGCGGGCCGTCGAGCACCTCGTCGGTGATCTCCTCGCCGCGATGGGCGGGCAGGCAGTGCATCACCAGCGCGCCGGGCGCGTGCGCCAGCAGGGCCCCGTTCACCTGGTACCCGCCGAAGCGAGCTCGACGCTCGTCGGCCTCCGCCTCCGCGCCCATGCTCGTCCAGGCATCGGTGTAGACCGCATCCGCTCCCGATACGGCCTCGACCGGGTCGTGACCGATGGCGACCCGTCCGCCGTGCTGCTCCGCGATCGCGCGAGCCTCCGCCACGACCGCCCCGTCCGGTTCGTATCCGGGAGGCCCCGCGAGGCGCACCTCCATGCCGGCCATGGCGCCGGCGACGAGGAGCGAGTGCGCGACGTTGTTGCCGTCGCCGATGAAGGCGAGGGTTCGGCCACGCAGGGACCCCAGGTGCTGGCGCACGGTGAGCAGGTCGGCGAGCGCCTGGCAGGGGTGCTCGAGATCCGTCAGGGCGTTGACGACCGGGACCGATGAGGCCTCCGCCAGCTCGCGCAGGGCGGCGTGCGCGAAGGTGCGCACCACGACGGCGTCGACCCAGCGCGACAGGTTGCGCCCCACGTCCGCCGCGGACTCGCGCTTCCCGATCCCCACCTCGCTCGGTCCGAGGTAGGTGACCCGGCCGCCCAGGGCCGCAACCCCGACCTCGAAGCTCATCTTCGTTCGCAGGCTGGGCTTCTCGAAGAGGAGGGCCACGTGGCGCCCGGCGAGCGGCGTCGCCACGCGCCGCACGCGCCGGTCGCGCCGCAGCCATTCCGCGCGGACCAGGAGGCGCTCCAGGCCCAGCGCCCCGGCGTCGGCCGCGGTGAGGAAATGGCGAACGCCGGGGGCCGCGCGACCGGCCGCGCGGGGCCCCGCACCGGCCGCGGACTGTCGGGGCGAGACGAGCGCGGTCACGCCGCGCCCGCCGTGGAGGCCGCGGCCTCGCGCAGCGCCGGCTCGAGCCGCTCGAGCGCCTGGCGCACCTCCGCGGGGGAGATCGTGAGCGGCGGCACGAAGCGCAGGGTCGTCTCGCCGGTGGCGTTCACCAGCAGCCCATGGTGCTCGCGGGCGGCGGCCACGGCGGCCTTCGCCCAGGGCCCCGCGGTCTCCAGGGCGAGCATCAGGCCGCTGCCGCGCACCTCCGTCCCGAGGCCCGCCTCCACGAACCCGGCCAGGCCCATGGCCAGCTCCTCGCCGCGGGCGCGCGCGTTGTCGAGCAGGTGGTCCTCGTCGAGCGCACCGAGCGTGGCGAGCGCGGCGGCGCAGGCGAGCGGGTTGCCGCCGAGGGTCGTGCCGTGGTCGCCCGGATGGAAGACGGCGGCCGCCTCCCGGACCAGGACCGCCCCGATCGGGACCCCGCCGCCGAGCCCCTTGGCGAGGGTGACGATGTCGGGGACGACCGGCGTCTGCTCGAAGGCGAAGAAGGTCCCGGTGCGGCCCATCCCGCTCTGCACCTCGTCGAAGATGAGCAGGGCGCCCACCGCGTCGCACGCCTCGCGCGCCGCGGCGAGGAACGCGTCGGAGGCGGGATGGATGCCGCTCTCGCCCTGGATCGGCTCCAGGAGGACCGCGCAGGTCTCGTCCGTCACGGCGGCGCGCAGCGCGTCGACGTCGTTGAGCGGCACGTGGCGGAATCCGGCCGGGAGCGGCTCGAAGGGCTCGCGGTACTTCGCCTGCCCGGTCGCGGCCAGCGCACCCATGGTGCGGCCGTGGAAGGACCCCTGCACCGCCACGATCCCGCTGGCGCCGCGCTCGTGCCCGTGACGGCGCGCGAGCTTGAGCGCGGCCTCGTTCGCCTCGGTTCCCGAGTTCACGAAGAAGGCACGGTCGAACGGGGAGCGCCGGACGAGCGCGTCCGCCAGCTCGAGCTGGGGAAGCGTGTAGTACAGGTTCGAGACCTGGACCAGGCGCCGGGCCTGGCGGGCCACGGCATCGGCCACGATGGGGCTGGCGTGGCCCAGGATCGTGACCGCAATGCCGGCGACCATGTCCAGGTAGCGGCGCCCGGTGTCGTCGGTCACCCAGCATCCGTCGCCCGCGACCAGGGTCAGGGGCTGGCGGGCGTAGACCGGAAGGTGGACGCGCGACTCGAGCGCCGGCGCGTCGATCCGGCGCGGGACGTCGGCCAGGCGCAGGACCATGGCGGTGTTCCACAGGTGGCGGGGGCGCTCCGGCGCGCGGTCCGCGTCGAGCACCTCGGGCACCTCCTCCATCGGCAGCCCCGACCAGCCGAAGCGCCCGAAGTAGCCGGGTGAGGCGGTGATGACGTACAGCTCGCCGATGCCGAGGGCGCGTGCCCGCGCCACCACGGCCCGGATGAGGAGCTCGCCGAACCCGTAGCCGTGCCAGTCGGGGTCCACCGAGAGCGAGCGCAGCTCGCCGATACCGGCCCCGAAGTCGCGGAGCGCGGCGAGGCCCACCACGTCGGTGTCGCGCACGACGACGTGGAAGGAGCCGATCTTGTCGGCGATCTCCTCGTGCGAGCGGGGGAGGAGGATCCCCTGCTGCGCGTAGCCGTCGATGATTCGCCAGATCGTCTCGACGTCCTCCGGACGCGCGTGCCGCGCGTACGAGGCGCCCGACGAGAACGAGGCCATGGTCCCGCCGGAGCGCACGTCGTGCGGGAGCGCGCTCATCGGCCCGGTCCCGCCGCGGCGGCCGCGGCGGCCGCCTCGCCATCGGTCTCGCCGGCCAGCCGGATGGCACCCAGCGCGTCGAGCAGGCTGCCGGGCTCGACGGGGGAGCCGTGGATGGCGGACTGCGTCCGCACCGGGAGGCCCCAGAGCTGGATGAAGCCCACCGCGGCGGCCTGGTCGAAGCTGTCGTCGGCGCCGTACGTTGCGAGGTCGTGACGGTAGAGCGTGTCCGGCGAGGTCCGACCGGTCACCGCCACGCTGCCGGCCAGGAGCCGGACGCGGACGGTCCCGTTGACGTGCTCCTGGGTGCTCGTCACGAAGCGTCGCAGCGCCACCGCGAGCTCCCCGAACCAGACCCCGTCGTACGTCAGCTGCGCGAGCCGGTCGCCCACGCCGCGCTTGAAGGCGAGGAGGTCGCGCGAGAGGACCATCTGCTCCAGCGCCGCGTGCGCCGCGTGCAGGATCACCGCGGCGGGCGCCTCGTAGATCTCGCGGCTCTTGATCCCCACCAGGCGGTCCTCGACGTGGTCGATGCGGCCCACTCCGTGCTCGCCGCCGAGGGCGTTCAGGCGCTCGACCAGCGTGACGCCGTCGAGCGGTTCCCCGTCGAGCGTCAGCGGGATGCCGGCCTCGAAGCCGATGGCGACCTCGACCCCGCCCCGTGGCGCGTCGGCGGGATCCACCGTCCAGGTGAAGGCGTCGGGTGGTGCCGCGGCCCACGGATCCTCGAGCACGCCCGCCTCGATCGAGCGGCCCCACAGGTTCACGTCGATGCTGTACGGCGAGGCGGTCCCGGTCCCGGGCTCGAGCGGGATGCCATGGGTGCGGGCGTAGGCGAGCTCCTGGTCGCGGTTCATGCCCATCCCCTTGCGCATCGGCGCGATGACGGTGAGCGAGGGGTCCAGGGCACCGATGGCGACGTCGAAGCGGACCTGGTCGTTCCCCTTGCCGGTGCAGCCGTGGGCGACGAGCGTGGCGCCCGTCTCGTGCGCCGCCTCCACCAGGAGCCGGGCGATGAGCGGGCGGGCCAGCGCGGTGGCCAGCGGGTAGACGCCCTGGTAGAGCGCCCCGGCCTGCAGCGCGGGCCAGACGTACGACTCGACGAAGACGCGGCGCGCGTCGACCCCGATGGCGACCGATGCGCCGCCGGCCAGCGCGCGGGCGCCGATGGCGGCCAGGTCGGCGCCGCCGCCCACGTCGGCGGTCAGGGTGACGACGTCGTGCCCGTGCGACTCGCGGAGCCACGGGACGGCGACGGAGGTATCCAGCCCGCCCGAGTAGGCGAGCACAACGCGTTCGGTCATCGGTTCCTCACAGGCAGGGAGCTCGGGGCCGGCTCGGCGCCGGGGCGCAGGCCGACCAGGTAGTCACGGACGCGCGCCAGGCCGCCGGCGCGGCACGCGACGAAGATGGTGTCGTCGCCCGCCACGGTCCCCACCACGTCGGGGTGGCGGGCGAGGTCGAGCGAGCTGGCGATGGCATTGGCCGCTCCCGGCGTCGTGCGCAGGACGAGGAAGGGCGGTGCCTCGTCGATCTGGAGCGGGAGGTCGGCGAGGAGGCGGTGGAGGCGCGAGGCCGCGGCGAGCGAGGGTGCATCGGCGACGTCGTCGGGGAGCAGGTACGCCGGACCGCCCCCGCGGCTCCCGCGCATCACGCCCAGGGTGGCGAGGTCGCGGGAGATCGTCGCCTGGTTCACCTCGATCCCGCGCTCCTCGAGCGCCACCTGGAGCTCGCGCTGCGAGCGGACGGGTCCGGCGGCGAGCAGCTGCCGGATGAGCTCCTGGCGGTGGGCGGGGCCGGTCACGCGAGTCCTCCGAGGTTCAGCGACGCAGACGCGTCGAGTGACGCCGGCAGCGCCGCCGGGTCTGCCGTGATCCGGGTCCCGGCCGGCTCGTCGTTGAGCGCGGCGAGGACGGCGTCTGGATCGCGGCCGTCCACGATCCGCACGTCGCAGCCGGCGGACGCGGCGTGGAGCGCCGCGCGCAGCTTGGGCCGCATGCCTGCCGTGGCTGCCCCGTCGGCCAGGAGGCGCAGGGCGTGCGCGGCGTCCATCTCGGCGACGACCTCGCCGTCGGCGAGGACGCCGGGAACGTCCGTGCACAGCACCAGGAGCCCTCCCCGCGCGGCGGCGACAGCCCCCGCGGCGGTATCCGCGTTGACGTTGACGACCTCGCCCTCGCCGGTCGTGGCCAGGGTGGCGACGACCGGCACCCGTCCGGCTCGGGCGATGGCGTCGAGGAGCCGGTCGTCCACCCCGGTCACCTCCCCGACCGCTCCGAGGCGCTCGTCCAGATGGCGCGCGACGAGCAGCCCGCCGTCGATCCCGGTCAGGCCCAGCGCCGGAACGCCGGCGGCCCGCAGCCGCGCGACGAGGCGCGCGTTGACGAGGCCGCCCAGGACCGCGCAGGCGAGGTCGAGCGTCTCCGCATCGGTGACCCGCAGCCCTTCCACGCGGCGCGGGACGATCCCCAGCCGGGCCGACCACGCGTCGAGCTCCGCGCCGCCGCCGTGGACGACTACCCAGCCCGGCTCGGCCATCCGCCCCACGAGCTCCACGCAGCCGGCGTGCTGCGCGCTGATCCCGCCGAGCTTCATCGTCACGGGGCGCTGCTCATGCATGGCGCTCACGTCGAGTACTCGCTGTTGATGGCCACGTAGTCGGCCGACAGGTCGCAGCCCCAGGCCAGGCCGATGCCGTCGCCGGCGCCCAGGTCGAGCCGGATCTCCACCACCTCGCCGCGCAGGGCGTCTGCCGCCGCCCCTTCGTCGAAGGCGACCGCCTCCCCGGCGTAGGTGAGCACGCCGCCGATCCAGACCCGCATGCGTGCCGGGTCGAGCGCCGCGCCGCTGCGTCCGGCCGCCGCCGCGATCCGCCCCCAGTTCGGGTCGGCGCCGTGGACGGCGGTCTTGACGAGGCTCGACGCGGCGACGGTCCGCGCCGCCAGCCGCGCTTCGGCGTCGCTCGCCGCGCCGCTCACCGTGACGTCGATGCGGCGCGTCGCCCCCTCGCCGTCGGCGGCGATCTGCCGGGCGAGGTCGGCGCACACCGCCTCGAGCGCCGCGGCCAGGGCGTGGGTCGGGGGGTCGTCGCCATCGGTCCCGCCCGTGCCGAGCGGCGGACCGCCGGCCGAGCCGGAGGCGAGGAGGAACAGGGTGTCGTTCGTCGAGGTGTCGCCGTCGACGCTGACCTGTCCGAAGGTGCGCTCGACGATCGGGGCTGCGAGGGCGCGCAGGGCACTCCGCGTCGATGGGGGCGTCGGTGGTGACGACGGCGAGCATGGTGGCCATGGCCGGGTGGATCATCCCCGAGCCCTTGGCCATGCCGCCCACGGTGAAGGTCCGGCCCCCGACGTGGACCCGCGCCGCGGCCTCCTTGGGCCGCGTGTCGGTGGTCATGATCGCCCGCGCGGCCCGCGTCGCCGACGAGGGTCCGGCGTCCAGGTCGAGCGCACCGACCGCGGCCGCGATCCGCTCTGCCGGCAGCGCGGAGCCGATGAGGCCAGTGGAGGCCGGGAGCACCTGGGCCTCGTCGCAGCCGAGGCGTGCCGCGACGGCTGCCACCACCCGCTGCGCCGCCGCCATCCCCGCCGCTCCCGTGCCGGCGTTCGCACAGCCCGCGTTGATGACGACCGCGCGTGCCCTGCCGCCGCTCGACGCCAGCGCCCCGCAGGCGAGCTGCACGGGGGCAGCCGCGAAGCGGTTGCGGGTGAAGAAGCCGGCCGCCGCGACGGACCGCTCGGCGACCACCAGCGCCACGTCGTCGCCGCTGCCGTGCTCGCGCAGCCCGGCGCTCGCCGCGCCGGCGCTGAAGCCGCCCGGAGCCAGGATGCCGCCCTCCGCCGGCGCGATCGCGTGCCTCACGGGAAGACCCCCAGCCCGCCGAGGCCGGCGGCCTCCGGCAGGTCCAGGGCGACGTTCATGTTCTGGATCGCCTGGCCCGCGGCGCCCTTGCCCAGGTTGTCGATGGCGCAGGTGACCACGGCCCGCGCCGGTCCGGTCCGCGCGGCGTGGACGAAGGCGTGGTTCGAGCCCGCGGCGAGCTTGGTGGCCGGTGGTGCGTCGAGGACGTGGACGAACGGCTCGTCGGGGTACGCGTCGCTCAGGAGCGCGTGGAGGGCGCTGCCGTCGAGATCGTCCGCGAGCTGAAGATAGCAGGTGGCGAGCAGGCCGCGGGCCATGGGGACGAGGTGCGGGACGAAGGTGACGTCGACGCCGGAGGCGCCGGCATCGGCCAGGCCCTGCTCGATCTCCGGCAGGTGCCGATGCCCCTTCGTGCCGTAGGCCACGACCGAGGCGTCGAGCTCACTGAAGCCGTAGCCACGGGCGGCGGTCCTGCCCGCACCGGAGGCCCCGGACTTGGCGTCGACGACGACGGGCCCGGCGAGGAGGCCGGCCGCGGCGAACGGCGCCAGGGCCAGGAGCGATGCCGTGGGGTAGCAGCCGGGGTTGGCGATGAGCCGGGCGCCGGCGAGGCGGTCACGGGCGCGCTCGGTCAGCCCGTACACCGCCTGCGCCACGAGCTCCGCCGGACGGGACGCATCGGGGTACCAGGCGGCGTGCGTGTCCGGGTGGCGCAGGCGGAAGTCCGCGCCGATGTCGATGACCGTCGCGCCGCCCGCGACGAGCGCCGCGGCGACCGGCGCCGAGGCACCGGAGGGAAGGGCCAGGAAGACGACATCCACCTCATCCGCGGCGGGCACCTCGTCCCGCAGGGTGAGCCCGAGCGGCGCGAGGTGGGGGAACTCGCCGGCCAGCGGCTGGCCGTCGCGCCCGCGGGCATGGACGGAGGCGATGGTCACCTGCGGGTGACCGGCGAG
Organism: uncultured Chloroflexia bacterium; assembly: GCA_963773695.1. Taxonomy (GTDB): domain Bacteria; phylum Chloroflexota; class Limnocylindria; order QHBO01; family QHBO01; genus CAVXEH01. Next base: position 28,305 of record CAVZCE010000009.1, read on the forward strand.
GAGGCGGACGAGCTCTCCGCCCGCATAGCCGGACGCGCCGACCACGGCTGCCCGGACGCGTGCGCCTGTCGCGGTCACCGTGCGGCCCCCGCCAGCCGGTCCCGCGCCGCCGCGAGGGCGGCTGCGACGCGGGCGGGAGACGTGCCGCCAGGGAGGTCCGGCGCCGCGAGGGCCTCCTCCAGGGTGGGGACCGGCCGCGCCAGCTCCGCGAGCTCGGGGAGCGCTTCGGCGAGATCGGGCTGCGGGAGGTCGCCCAGGGCGCACCCGGCGGCATCCGCCCGGGCCACGAGGGCGCCGGCGCGATGATGCGCCTCGCGGAACGGGACGCCGGCGCGCACGAGGCGCTCGGCGAGCGCCGTCGCCACGAGCTGTCCCGATTCCGCCGCGTCGCGCATCCGCGCCGCATCGAACGACGCGGAGCGCACCACCCCGGCCATCACCTCCAGGCAGAGCGCGAGCGAGGCGGCGGCGTCGAGCATGGCGGCGCGCGTCTCCTGCAGGTCGCGGTGATAGGCGAGCGGCAGACCGCGCGGCACCTCGAGGATGAGCGCAAGGTCGCTGGCGACCCGCGCCGCGCGCGCGCGCACCAGCTCGCAGCTGTCGGGGTTGCGCTTGTTGGGAAGCATGGAGCTGCCCGACACGAAGCCGTCGCCCAGGCGGATCCAGCCCAGGTGCGGCGCCGACCAGGTCGCCAGCTCGCCGGCGAGGCGCGAGAGGTGACCCGCGCCGATGGCGCAGGCCGCCGCCAGCTCCGCGGCGTAGTCGCGGTCCGCCACCGCGTCGATGGAGTTCGCCGTGATCGCGGAGAAGCCCAGGGCCGCCGCGACGCGCTCGCGGTCGATCGGCAGTCCGGAGCCAGCCACCGCTCCCGAGCCTGCGGGGCTGCGGTCCGCGCGACGGGCGGCATCGGCGAGGCGGCCGCGGTCGCGCTCGAGCATCTCGATCCAGGCGAGGAGCTCATGCGCCAGGAGGACCGGCTGCGCCGGCTGGCCATGGGTGAGGGCCGGCAGGACGCTGCGAGCGTCGAAGGCGGCCTGCGCCTGCTCGAGCAGGGCCGCCTGGAGGGCCGCGACCCCCGCGTCGAGGTCGCGGACCGCCGCGAGCAGCCAGAGCCGCTCGTCGGTCACCACCTCCTCGTTCCGGCTGCGTCCCGCCTGCAGCTGCCCGGCAACGTCCTCCCCCACGCGACCGGCCAGCGCGGCCTCCACGTTCATGTGGACGTCCTCGTGCTCGGGTCGCCAGGCGAAGGTGCCCTCGGCCAGCTCGGCACCGATGGCGGCCAGCGCCGCGGCCGCCCGGGCTGCCGGCTCCGCGCCGAGGAGCCCGAGCCGCTGGAGCTCGCCGACGTGGACGATGGAGGCGGCGACGTCATGTGCGGCGAGCGGAGCGTCCTCGAGCGCGGTGGCGCTCAGGCGCAGGGTCGCCTCGGCCAGCGGGGCCGTCGTGGCTCCCGCCCAGCGGGGGACGGAGGCCGCTTCGCTCGTGCCGGCGCTGCCGGGTGGCGCGGGGTCGGGGTGGCGGGTGGATGGCGCATCGGGCATCGGTGCATGAGTATGCACAGACATGCAGGATCATGCAACCGGGGTGGCGGAGCCAGGGGCCGGCGCGGGTTCCCTTCAGCCCTCGCGGCGTGCGGCCGGGTCGGCGACGAGGTCGGCGTACTCCGGATGCCGGCGAATGTAGGCGGCGATGAACGGGCAGCGCGGCGTGATGCGCAGGCCGCGCGAGCGTGCGTCGTCGAGCGCGCCGCGCGCGAGGCGCGATCCGACGCCCTTCCCCTCGACCGCGTCGTCGACCTCGGTGTGGAAGAAGATGATCCGCGACCCCGCCAGGCGGTACTCCGCCTTGCCGACCAGCCGGTCGCCGAGCAGCGCCTCGTAGCGGCGCTCGTCCGGGTTGTCCGCGACCCGGACCTGCGGCTCGTCGCCGGCGGCTGTGCCCGTCTCCGTCACGATGGGGCGACCGCGCGCCAAGGACCGGCGGTGGAACGCGTCATGGCTCTCACGTCGCGAAACGATAGCGTGCGCCGAAAGCAGGTGCATCTGTCATCCGGGGCCGGGACATTCGGCCGGTTGCGGGGCCCCTGCGCGTTGCTGCATGCTCCGCGGATGCAGCAACGTTCCACCTGGCGGCAGGTCGCGCTGGTCGCCGCGATCGTCGGTGCCGGTATCTCGACGTATCTCCTCGTCGAGTATCTCAATGGCAGCGGCGGGATCTGTCTCACCGGGAGCGGGTGCGACGAGGTTCGGCTGAGCCAGTTCGCGTATCCGCTCGGCATCCCCATGCCGCTCTTCGGCCTCGTCTTCTACCTGGTCGCCAGCTGGACCGCGTGGCGCAGCGTGAACCCCCAGCCCGTGCTCGGGCTGGGGCCGCGTGCCGCGCTGCTGGTCCTCGGGATCGCCGGAGTCGTCGCCTCCGCGATCCTCACCGGGCTGGAGGCGTTCGTCATCCATTCGTTCTGCACCTGGTGCCTCGCACAGGCGGTCGCCAGCCTGGTCCTCTTCGTCGCGGCCGTCGGCGTCTGGCGCGGCGGTGCCGCCGCACCACCGAGCCGGGCGGAGGCGTCGCGGCGTGCCCAGCGTCGCGCGGTGCGCGAGATCGACGCGGAGCGCTCCTCGCTCGCCCGCAGCGCGATGGTCACGGCGGGCGGCATGGCGATCCTCGTCGTGGGGCTGCTGGCCGGTGGCGCCCTCGGGCAGGCCACCCCCAGGGCCGCCTCGAGCGCCGGGGCGCCGCTGGCGCCGGCATCGGCTCCCAGGGAGGGGAACGGTCCGGTGACCGTCGTGGAGTTCAGCGACTTCGAATGCCCCGCCTGCGCCTCCGTGTCCCCCATGCTGCAGCAGCTCGTGGATGACGGATCCATCACCCTCGTGTACCGCTACTTCCCGCTGACGGAGATCCATCCCAACGCGAACCTCTCCGCGCGAGCGGCCGAGGCGGCCAAGCTGCAGGGCCAGTTCTGGCCGATGCACGACCAGCTCTTCTCGACACAGAACGCCTGGGCGTCCCTGTCGAGCAGCACCGCCACGGCGTACTTCACGCAGATCGCGACCCAGCTCGGCCTCGACGTCGAGAAGTGGAAGACGCAGCTCGACAGCTCCGCGGTCCGCGACGCCGTGCAGGCCGACCGCAACGCGGCGGACGCGCTCAGCCTGCCGGGCACCCCGTCGCTGTTCATCAACGGGACCTACTACACCGGCGCGCTCTCCCTCGACGCGATCTCCTCGGCGGTCACCGCCGCCCGCGGCTCGGCCCCCAGCCCGTCCGGCTGAGCGCGGGACCCTACGCGGCGATCCGGGCGGCGAGCCAGGCGATGGCCAGCGGGTAGCGCCAGTCGATCCCCGCGTGCGTGCCTTCGAAGAGCTCGAAGTGCACCACGGGTGGCGCGACCCCGATCCGCTCGAGCTCGCGCCGAAACGCCTCCGCACCCAGGTCCAGGAAGAAGTCGTCGGAGCGGCCGGCGTCGATCCAGATGCCGCGCATCGAGCGCAGCGCTTCCGCGTGCCCGGGCACCATGCGGACCGGGTCCCACGCCAGGAAGCGGTCCCACGTCTCGGGGATGAGCCGCCCGTCCGCGGGGTCGAACGGCAGCTGCACGCTGCCGTCGGCATCGGCCGCATAGCAGGCGGCCATGGCGTAGATGTCGAGGACGCTCATCTCCTGGCGGTCCATCCGCTCCGGATGCCGGCGGAAGGCCTCGAGGAAGCGCTCGATGCTCCCCTCGAAGCGGTCCCGGAGGACCCGGGCGGCCTGGCGGGCGTCGTCGAGGTAGCAGTGCTCGAAGAGCGCGTCCCCCGCGTGGGTGGCGAAGGCGGAGAAGAGGTCCGGGCGGAGCATGGGGGTCACCATGGCCCCGTACCCGCCGCTGCTCTTGCCCGCGATCGCCCGGTGCTCCCGGGAGGGCAGGGTGCGGTAGCGGGCGTCGACGAACGGCACCACCTCGTCGCACAGGTAGGTGTGGTAGCGGCCGGTCGCCGGCGAGTCCACGAACTGGGCGCCGCCCAGCGAGGTCCAGGCGTCCACGTAGACCAGGATGGCCGGCGGCACGTCCCCGCGGACGAAGACGGCATCCGCCGCCTCGACCGGGTTTGCCTTCCACGGCTGCCGGTTGCGCCACATGTCGATCTGCCCGGTGAAGCCCTGGATCCGGTAGATGACCGGGTAGCGGCGATCGCCCTCCGTCTCGTAGCCGGGCGGCGTCCAGACCCAGACCGGCCGTCGGTGCGGATCGCCCAGCGCGTTCCCGGTCAGCGCCTGGCTGTCGATCACGTGTTCGTCGAGGTGGCCCGCCATGGGCATGGCCCAGGGACGCATCACCCGGTCTCGCCGGTGATCTCGATGCGCCGGATGCGCCGCACGGCGATCACCATGGCCACCACCGCGATCAGCACGGCGGCCACCGCGGCGGTGCCGATGCCGAGATCCGCCTTGAAGATCGCATCGGGGATGTCCCCGATGGCCTTGGCGAAGGCGAGCGTCTGCTCCCGCACGGAGAGGGTGCGCACGCCGGGCAGGAGGCCCGCCAGGAAGCTCTCCCAGACGAGGACGTAGGCGAGGCCGAAGACGAAGGCCCGACCGGTCACCAGGCTCAGGGCCAGGAAGATCGTGCAGTACACCGCGGCGCCCAGCGCGGCTGCCGCGGTGAACCCGAGCGCCACGCCGGCGACGTCCTGGCCGCCGGACAGGAACGCGGCGAGCAGGATCGGCACGCAGCTCAGCAGCAGGCTGCAGGCGAAGGCGACCACGTACTTCGTGAGCGCAATGCTGAAGCGCGAGACCGGCTTGGCCAGGATGTAGATGGCCGTGCCCTCCTCGAGCTCGGCGCCCATGGCGCCCGTTCCGAAGATGAGCGCGACCAGGGGCATGACGACGCGGATCCCCAGGTTGTCCAGGAGGTCGGCGGTGAAGGTCGTGTCCGTTCCGTCGCCCGTCCCGGAGAGCCGCCGGATGAGGGCGACGACCAGGAGCAGCGCGCCGAGCAGCACGAGGAGCATGGTCCGGCGGCGGCTCAGGAGCTGGCGGAGGGTGATGCCGGCCACGACGAGGTTCATCTGCGCCCTCCTAGCCGCGCACGAGGTAGCTGAAGACCGATTCGAGCGACTCGTCGGTGGGCAGCAGCTCGAAGAGGCTGATCCCGTTGCGCCGCGCGTGGCGGGCCACGGCCCGGCTGAAGGCCCCGTAGTCGGCGGCACGCACGACGAGCAGGTCGTCGTCGAGCGTCACGCCGGTCACCGCCGGCTCGTCGAGGAGGGCGGCCGCGAGCGCTCGGTCGTTCGAGGAGCGGACCGTGAAGGTGTGGGGTCGATCCGTCATCAGGCGACGGATCGCGCGGAAGTCGCCGGATGCGGCGAGCCGCCCGGCGATCACCACCAGGATCCGGTCGGCGACCCGTTCCACCTCCTCGAGGATGTGGCTGGAGAAGAGGATGGTGCGGCCGGCGGCCGCGAGATCGCGGAGCAGGTTCATGGTGTGGATCCGCTGGCGCGGGTCCATCCCGTTGAAGGGCTCGTCGAGGAGGAGGATGCCGGGATCGTGGACGAGCGCGGCGGCCACCTTGGCGCGCTGCTGCATCCCCTTGGAGTAGGTACCCAGCGCCCGGTCCTGTGCGTCCACGAGGTCGACCTGCTCGATGGCGCGTGCGGTGGCGGCGCGCGGATCCCCCACGCCCTGCAGGCGCGCATTGGCCTCCACGAACTCCCGCCCGGAGAGGAACGGGTAGACCGCCTCCCGTTCGGGCACGAGGCCGATGTCGCGATAGATGGTCGGGTCGCCGAAGGCGGCCCGCCCGTGCACCGTGACGCTGCCGGCCGATGGCGCCAGGAAGCCGGCCATGAGGTGGAGCAGCGTGCTCTTTCCGGCGCCGTTGGGACCGAGCAGGCCGGTGACGCCCGGATCGAGGTCGAAGCTCACCTCGTTCACCGCGACGACGTTGCCGTACCAGCGCGACACGTCCGCCAGTCGCACCGCCGGCTCGCCGGCTGCGCCCGCGCGGTTGGTCCCGGGGGCTGCCCCGGTCGCCGGCGACGCGCTCATGCCTCCACCCGCTGGTAGCGCCACAGGTAGATCGCCACCGCCACCACGACCACCGCCGCGTAGGCCGCGTAGTAGCCGATGTCCGAGAGGTTGACCTCCGACACGGCGCCGGAGGCGTTCCCGCCGAAGAGGGCGTGCCGCACGCCCTCCGCCATGGCGTTCACGTCCAGCAGGACCGGCCAGTCGCCGACCGACGAGCCGGCGCGCCGAACGAGCGCCGGCAGCGCGGTTCCGACCAGGAAGACCGCGACGATCGCCCCCGTGGCATACGCGCGCCGGGGCGTGAACGCCGAGATGGCCATCCCGATGGCGGAGTAGAGCAGGGCGTAGATCAGCGCCCCGCCGAAGATCTCCGGGAGGTACTTCGCCTGGTCGCGGAGGCCCTGGACGAGGTCGGCTGACCCGAAGCTCAGCCCCAGGAAGAGGATGAGGGTCGGGACACCGGTGATGACCAGCAGGCCGCAGATCATCGCCGCCAGCTTGGCCAGCGCGTAGTCCAGCCGCTCCATGGCATGCGCGAAGTAGAGGGTCAGCACCCGGTTGCGCAGGTCGCTGCCGAGGAGCTCCGGCGCCTGGGCAGCGAGGTAGATGAAGGCCAGGATGCTCATCTGGGCGAGGTAGTTGTCGAAGCCGAGGCCGCCGGCCACCTGCCCCGCCGCGGGTCCCACCGTGGCGTTCACGGCGCTCTGGACGATGGCCGGCAGCGAGATGAACGCCAGCGCCCCCCACGGCACGATCTTCGCGCGCCCGCTGCGGCCCAGGCCCCACGCGGCGCGGAAGCTGGTGGCGAAGAGCGCCCACACAGCGGCGCGGCGGCCGAGCCGGGGCCCGTCGTATCCGCGGTAGCCCAGGTCGTAGATGGCACTCTGGCCGGCTGCGGCAAGGGCGGGCGCGGCGTCGGCCGGCCGCGCCGGCGGCGGGCCTGCGTGCTCAGGCGGCATCGGTCGCCTCGGTGCTGAAGAGGTCCTCGAGCCGGTGCCGTCGCTGCTCGAGCCGGACGAGAGCCAGGCCCAGGTCGGCGACGGCGTCGCGCACGAGGTCGTAGGGCCGCTCGTCGGGCGCGTCCACGAGGACCGTGCGGGGTGGCTCGACCCGCACCGTGACGCCCACGCCGGCCAGGCGCTCTGCAAGCTCGGCGGCGCCCTCCTCGACCTCCACGGCCAGCGTCCCGGTGCGCTGGGTGAAGCTCGCCAGCGGGGCCGAGCGCAGGAGGTGGCCGGCGTCGATCGCCAGCAGGAAGGTGCAGACGCGCTCGATCTCGCCCAGGAGGTGGCTCGCGACCACCGTCGCGATCCCGAACTCCTGGCCCGTGCGACGGATGAGCTTGAGCATGTCGTCGCGGCCGGCCGGGTCCAGGCCGTTCGTCGGCTCGTCGAGGAGGAGCAGCTTCGGGTCGTGGACGAGCGCCTGGGCCAGCTTGACCCGCTGCTTCATCCCGGTGGAGTACCCGTTGATGGGCCGGTAGCGCTCCTCGTAGAGGCCGACATGGCGCAAGACATCGGCCGTCCGCTCGCGTGCGGCCGAGCGCGGCAGCCCGGACATGCGGCCCATGTGCGTCACGAACTCCGTGGCGGAGACGTCGGGCGGGAGGCAGTCGTGCTCCGGCATGTACCCGACCAGCGCCCGGATGCGCGTCCCCTCGGAACGCACGTCGAACCCGAGGACGGAGGCGTTGCCGCTCGTCGGCTCCAGCAGTCCCAGCAGGATCTTCAGGAGCGTGCTCTTGCCGGCTCCGTTGGCTCCCACCAGCCCGATCACCCCGGGCTCGACCTCGAGCGAGAGCCCGTCGAGCGCCAGGACGTCGCCGGGGTAGCGGTGCGTGAGCGAGCTGGTGCTGATGAGGGGCATGCGGCTGTGCAGTCTACCGGCCCCGGCCGTCGGCTGTCAGTCCGCGCGCCCCGCTGCTACATGTGCGGCGCGTACCCCGGCTCGAAGTACGGGCGCGGGTCGTCCATGAAGTCGAGCTGGCAGCCCTTCCCGCAGAAGTAGTACGTCTCGCCCTCGTGCTCGGCGGTGAGGCCCTTGGCCTTTGCCACCTCGGGGCTCACCTCCATGCCGCAGACGGGGTCCCTGGCGATCGTCGTTTCGGCATCCACCATCGGTCTGTTCTCTCCTTGCTGTTCGTCGATCGAGTCTGCGACGGCCCTCAGGCCGCCGGGCGGAAGCGCCGCAGCCGCAGCGAGTTGCTGACGACGCTGACGCTCGAGAAGGCCATGGCGCCCGCGGCCAGGGCCGGTGAGAGCTGCCAGCCGGTGAGCGGGAAGAGCGCACCGGCGGCGATGGGGATGAGCAGGATGTTGTAGCCGAACGCCCATCCGAGGTTCTGGCGGATCGTCCGCATCGTCGCGCGCGAGAGGCGCACTCCGGTTGCCACGCCCCTCAGGTCGTCGCCGACCAGGGTGATGTCGCTCGCCTCCAGGGCCACGTCCGAGCCGGTGCCGATGGCGATCCCCAGGTCGGCCTGGGCGAGGGCGGGAGCATCGTTGATCCCGTCGCCGACCATGGCGACGACCGCGCCGGCGGCCTGCAGCTCGGTGACCCTGGCCGCCTTGTGCTCCGGCATCACCTCGGCGAGGATGCGCTCGGGGCCGATCCCGACCGCGGCACCGATGGCGGCCGCCGCTCCGCGGCGGTCACCGGTGATCATCCAGACGTCCAGGCCCAGCTCGCGCAGGTGGCGCACGGCCTCCGCCGACTCCGGCTTCACCGTGTCGGCGACGGTCAGCACCCCGAGCAGCTCACCGTCGCGGGCCATGTAGACCGGGGACTGGCCGGCCGCCTCCGCCTGCTCGGCGATGGCGGCAAAGGGCGAGGCGTCCACCCCGCCGTCGGCGAGCAGCCGCGCCGATCCCACGCGGAGCTGCGCCCCGTCCAGGGAGGCGGATGCGCCCAGCCCGGCGAGCGCCGTGAATTCGGTCACCGCGGGGACGTCGAGCCGGTCGCCATCGGCCTTGCGCACGATCGCCTCGGCGATCGGATGCTCGCTGCCGCGCTCCACCGCGGCGGCCAGCCGCAGGAGCTCGCGGTCGTCCACGCCGGCGGCGGCGATGACGTTCGTCACCTCGGGGCGTCCCCGCGTGATGGTGCCGGTCTTGTCCAGGACGATGGCCGTGATCCGCTGGGCGCCCTCGAGCGCGGTGCCGTCGCGCACCAGGATGCCGTTCTCGGCGCCCTTCCCGGTTCCGACCATGATCGCGGTGGGGGTGGCCAGTCCCATGGCGCAGGGGCAGGCGATGATGAGGACGGCGATGGCGCTCGCCAGGGCGAACGGCAGGCGCGGCTCCGGCCCGATGAGCATCCAGATGACGAAGGTGAGCGTCGCGGCCGCCACGACCGCCGGCACGAACCAGCCCGTCACCGCGTCCGCGACCCGCTGGATCGGCGCCTTGGAGCCCTGGGCGCGCTCCACGAGCTTCACGATCTGGGCGAGGGCCGTGTCGCGGCCGACCCGCTCGGCGCGCATGACGAACGACCCGGAGGTGTTGATGGTGGCGCCGATGACGGACGCGCCGATGCCCTTCTCGACGGGGAGCGACTCCCCGGTGAGCATCGACTCGTCGAGCGCGCTGGCCCCTTCGATGATCGTGCCGTCGACCGGCACCTTGTCGCCCGGACGCACGCGCACCAGATCGCCGGCACGCACCTCCTCCACGGGGATGTCGACCTCGCGCCCGTCGCGAATGACGCGCGCGGTGCGCGGTCGCAGGCGCAGGAGCGCCTTCACGGCGCCGGCGGCCTGGCCCTTGGCGCGGGCCTCGAGCCAGCGGCCGAAGAGGACGAGGCCGATGATCACCGCGGCGGAGTCGTAGTAGGTCTCCAGCGAGAGGCCTGCGGACGTGACGACATCGGGCATGAGGGTGATGAAGAGCGAGTAGCCGTAGGCGGCCAGGGTGCCCATGGCGACCAGGGTGTCCATGGTCAGGTCGAGGTGGGGGAGGCCCTTCGCCGCGCGGACCAGGAAGCGCCGGCCCAGGATGAACTCGACCAGGGTGGCCGGCACCAGGAGCCAGACGTTCACACGCTCCATGGGCCACGGCACGCCGCCGGGCCAGAGCATCACCACCATCATCGCCAGGCCCACTGCCGTCGCCGTCACCGCCCCGGTGATCAGCTCCCGCTGCTCGGCGGCCCGCTGGGCGGCTTCCGCGGCCTCGGCGCGCTCCGCGGCTCCAGCCTCCGTGGCTGCCGCAGGCGCCTCCGTCGCGACCTCGTAACCGGCCGCCTCGATCGTCTTGACGATCGCGTCCCGGTCGATGAGGGCCGGGTCGAAGCGCACGGTCGCCCGCTCGGACGCGAGGTTGACGCTCGCCTCCGCCACGCCGTCGGCCCGGTTCAGGAAGCGCTCGATGCGGTTCACGCAGCTCGCGCAGGTCATCCCGATGACCGGGATACTGACCTCCGTCTCGGGCGTGGTCGCGGCCGGCGCGGCGGACGACGTGGGTGGCGAGGTGGTCGTTGTGAGCTCGGCGGTCATGGGTTGATGATACTACAGGGGAGTATCCGAACCCAAGGGTGCCGAAGGTCCCGAATCCCCTGGCCGGGCGGCCGGCAGCGGGACTACCGAAACGACCGCCGAACCCCCACTTGGTCACACCTTGGCGGTCGAATGGGCAGCGGGACTACCGAAACGACCGCCGAACCCCCACTTGGTCACACCTTGGCGGTCGAATGGGCAGCGGGACTACCCAAACGAGCACCGCGCACCCATCATCTCGCCCCCGGCAACGCTAGGCTTTCGCGCATGCGCGCACTCCTCCTCACCAACGAGTACCCGCCGCACGTCTACGGCGGCGCGGGCGTCCATGTCGACTACCTGACCCGGGAGCTGCGACGCCTGGTGGAGGTCGACCTGCGCACGTTCGCCGGCGCGGAGGCGGAGGCCGGGGGCTGGCGTGTGCGGGCGTACCCGGTGACCCACGACCTGGGGAGCGCGCACGAGAAGCTGCGGGGGCTGTGGGGGACCCTGAGCCGCGATATCGGTCTGGTGGCGGAGCCGGTGGAGGCGGACCTCGTCCACTGCCACACCTGGTACGTCCACCTCGCCGGCATCCTGGCCAGGCTCGCGTACGGCATCCCGCTGGTGATCACGGTCCATTCGCTCGAGCCGCTGCGCCCGTGGAAGCGGGAGCAGCTGGCGGGCGGCTACGACGTGTCGACCTGGATCGAGAAGAGCGCGCTGGAGATGGCCGATGCCGTCATCGCCGTGAGCACCGACACCCGCGCCGACATCCTGCGCCTCTTCGACGTCGCGCCGGAGCGCGTGCACGTCATCCACAACGGGATCGACGCGAGCGAGTACGCCGCCACCGGGGAGACCGATGCCCTGGAGGCGCGGGGGATCGATCCGGAGCGGCCCTATGTCCTGTTCGTGGGGCGGGTGACCCGCCAGAAGGGGATCATCCACCTGGTGCGCGCCATCCGGCACCTCGATCCGGGGATCGACGTGGTGCTGGCCGCCGGCCAGCCGGATACGCCGCAGATCGCCGCGGAGATGGAGGCCGGCGTCGCCGAAGCGCAGGAGGCGCACGGCGGCGTCACCTGGATCGGCGAGATGCTCGACCTGCGGACCAAGGTCCAGCTCTACAGCCACGCCGCGGTGTTCTGCTGCCCATCGGTCTACGAGCCGTTCGGGATCATCAACCTCGAGGCCATGGCCTGCGGCTGCCCGGTGGTGGCGAGCGACGTGGGCGGCATCCCGGAGGTCGTGGTGGACGGCGAGAGCGGGCTCCTCGTGCCGCTGGACCTGCGCACCGATCAGCCGATGACGCCCGTCGACCCCGAAGCCTACGAGCGGGCGCTGGCGGCCGCGATCAACGAGCTGGTCGCGGATCCCGCCCGGCGGGCCGCGATGGGCGAGGCGGGGCGCCGCCGCGCGGTGGAGCGCTTCAGCTGGCGGGCGGTCGCAGAGGAGACCGCGGCGCTGTACCGATCACTCGTCGAGCCCGCCTGACCCTCGCACGCGCCCGGTGCCGCGCGGCCTCCGACGGCGGACGACGCCCGCCAGGACGAGCGCGCTGAGCACCATGATCCCGCCCGCGGCGGGGTACAGGCCGCCGAGCCCCGCCACCGCGGCGAGGCCCGCCGCCAGCGAGGGCCCGATGATGCCCGCCACGTAGAGGGGGAGCAGGACGAGGTTCAGGGTGGCGGAGCGGCGCTCGGGCGGCGCCTCCGTGGCGACGAGGGCGAAGACCATGGCCTGGACCGCCGCGTAGGACGCGGCGAAGACGAAGCCCAGGACCGCAAGCACGCCGAGGCTGCCGGCCAGCGCCATGGGTGCCACGGCGAGCCCGTCGAGGACCAGGGCGCCCACCAGGACGGCGCGCAGCCCCACGCGGTCCCCGAGCGGGCCGGAGAGCGGCGAGACCAGCGCGCCCGCCAGGGCGACCGTGCCGACCACCAGGCCGATGGCGCTGACCAGGCCGGGACCGGTGCCCACGATGTTCTGCACGACGATCGGCAGGTAGGGACGGATCATCTGGTTGCCCAGGATCGCCACGCCGAAGACCGCGAACAGGCGCCGGACCGTCCGGTCCCCCAGCGCACCGCGGACGGCGTCCACGGCGAGGGCCAGGGTCCCGCCGGTTGGGATCCGCTCGGGCCGAACGTCCCGGGACGCGGTCAGGAGGAGGACCACGATCCCCACCGAGAGCGCGGCGCCGGACCAGAACACCGTGCCGAGGGGAAGGCCGAGCCCATCGACGATGAAGCCGCCCAGGACCGGGCCGATGGCGAACCCGACCGGGCTCATGGCGCCGAAGACCGCGCTGATCGTCCCGATGCGACGGGGAGGAGCCACGTCCCGCAGCGCCGCCAGCATGACGCCGGTGTTGCCCAGCTGCAGGCCGGTGAGGAGGAGGAAGGCCGCGAGCTGCCACGGCTCCCGGGACGCGGCGACGCCCCCGAAGACGACGGCCTCCACCACGGCACTGCGCACGATGACGGCGCGGCGGCTGATCTTGTCCGCCCAGACCCCCCAGAACGGGACGAGGAAGATGCCGAAGACGAAGATCAGGGCGGTGAAGATCCCGGTGAGCGCGACGACGTCCTTCTCGGCCACCCCGACCTCCTGGAGGCGGAGCGGCAGGAAGGCGAACACCTGGCTGACCCCGATCGCCTCGACGAGCGAGGTGACCGCGTAGATCGCCAGCAGGGCCCGCCAGTCCTGTCCGGGGCGGGGGGAGGTTCCGGGCTCGGGGGAGGGCGACGGGGCTGAGCTCACCCGGGGGAGTCTACCGGTCGCATCCTCTGCCGGATCCAGGCCTCCCGCGATGGCCGCACCCCGGCCGTGAATCGCTCGCGCGGGGCACGAAGAAGGACCGCCGGCCAGCGGGCCGGCGGTCCTTCGGGAGGTTCTCCCGATATGCCCTATCCGAGGACGTAGTTGAGAACGGGAACCTTCTTGACGAACTCCGTCCGCTCCAGGATCGCGTCGAGGCCGAAGACCTTGCCCGCGCCCATGATGCCGAGGGTCACCAGGAGGATCGCGTAGATCGCGTCACTGTTGACGACGCCGTTGGCGAAGTCCCACGAGGCGATGAAGAAGAAGGTCATCATCAGGGTGCCCATGGCCGCCGCGAAGCGGGTGAAGAGACCCAGGATCAGTGCCGTGCCGATGGCGACCTCGCCAAAGACGACGAGCACGTTGATGACGCTGATGAGCCCGGCGTTGGCGCCCAGGCTCGCCCAGAACGGATGAGTGGGGTTGAGGTACTGGCCCTGCTCCAGGGTGGTGCCCGGCCAGGTGCCCATGGTCGCGAACTGGAGATAGCCCGCGGCGCTGAACGGCTTGCCGCCCAGGGCCAGGACCTTCTCGATGCCGGCGAACAGGAACACCCAGCCAATGGCGATGCGCAGAATCACGATGCCTCGCTCGCGAACCCGAGTGATGGCGTCCATGGGGATGACCCTCCAAATGCTCTCCCGACTGACCGGATGGTTCCGGTCGTCGCGGGTTGTCGTTTCGAACTGACATGAGCGTAGATGGGCACATGCGCACATGTAGCCTGCCGGAATACCCGAATGGGGGTGACTCATGGCCAGGCAGGCCGGGGATCGGAGGGACGTAGGTCCCGTGCCGTCCGGACGGCCACATCGTGTCGAACGGCCCGTGCGGAGCGGGGGCGACGCCACCTGCCGTGCCCGTGCTGCGTCGGAGTCGCCGCCCGCGGGTGCTGCGCGGGGAAGGGTATCGCCGGGGGCTACTCGCCGAGGCGGTGCTTGGCGACGAACGCGGCGGCCTGGGCGCGCCGCTCGAGGTTCAGCTTGGAGAGGATGCTCGAGACGTAGTTCTTGACCGTCTTGTCCGAGAGGAAGACCTCCCCGGCGATCTCCTTGTTCGTCTTCCCCTCTGCGACGAGCAGCAGGATCTTCCGTTCCTGGGCGGTGAGCTGCGAGAGCTCGTCCTGCTCTCCGCCGGTCGCCGCGCGGCGCACGCGTTCCAGGACGCGCTCCGTCACGCCCGGATCGAGGAGCGAGTCGCCCCGCGCCACGGACTGCAGCGCGGCGACGAGATCGCGGCCCCGGATCTGCTTCAGCAGATAGCCGGAGGCGCCGGCGATGATCGCCGACAGGACCGCCTCTTCGTCCGGGTAGCTCGTGAGCATCACGACCCGGGTCTCAGGGCGTTCGGAACGGATCTCCCGGCAGGCCTCCACCCCGGAGCCATCCGGGAGCCGCACGTCCATGATGACGAGGTCGGGCTCGAACCGGCGGGCGGCCACGATCGACTCGGCCATGGTTCCCGCCTCCGCAACCACCTGGAACTCCTCGCGGCGGTCGAGAAGCGCCACGAGGCCCTGGCGCACGACCTCGTGGTCGTCGACCACGAGAAGTCGCAGCGGGCGCTCGGGCGGGGCCTGCTCGTCGTTCTGCGGTGTGGACATGCTGTCTTCCTGCTCGGTCATCGGTCCTGCTCGGTCATCTGATCGCCTCCGGGACCGTGGTGGCGATGCGGTAGCGTGAGGATGATACGTGTCCCGCGCCCCTTCTGGCTCCCAACCTCCAGCATTCCTCCCAGTTGGACTGCTCGTTGCCGCATGTTGTCGAGCCCATGATGCCCTGCCGGGGCCGGTACCGATGCGTCGAATCCGCGGCCATCGTCGATCACCTCCAGCCGGAAGGCGTTCCCATCATCGCTCAGATCGATCTCGGCCGCCGTCGCTTCCGCGTGCCGCGCCGCGTTCGCGAGCGCCTCGCGTGCCACGCTCAGCAGCTCCGCGGCCTCCTCGATCGGGGGCGCGATGCCCGGCTCGACCCGGAGCGACACCTCCAGGCCCACGTTTCGGTTGACCTCGCCGGCGATCTGCTCGAGCGCACCCACCAGCCCTCGCTCGCCGAGCTCCACGGGCCGCAGCCCGAAGACGAAGGTGCGGATCTCCTGGATCGCCGAGGTGAGCGACCCGATGGCGTCCTCGACCCGATCGCGCGCCATGGCCGCATCCTCGGTGACGAGGGCGGGAACATCGTCGAGGAGGAGCGTGATCCCGTACAGGCGCTGGATGATCCGGTCGTGGAGGTCGCGCCCGATCCGCTCGCGCTCCTCGACGATGGTCAGGCGCTGGACCCGGTCGTGGAGGCGGGCGTTCTCGATGGCGATGCCGGCATGGAGGGCAAAGCGCTCGACCAGCTCCTGGTCTCCCGTCGTGAACTCCCTCCCGCCCGGGCCGCGGGTCAGGTAGAGGTTGCCGGCGGCGCGACCTCCGGCATGGACCGGGACCCCCAGGAACGCGTGCATCGGCGGATGGTTCGGCGGGAAGCCGTACCGGCGCTCATCGGTGGCGATGTCGGCGATGCGGAAGGGCCGCGCCTCGCGGATGATCAGTCCCAGCAGGCCGTGGCCGAGCGGCGGATGGCCGATCCGCAGGCGCTGATCCGGCGGGATTCCGCTCGTGATGAAGAGCGCGATCATCCCCTCGTCGTCCACCGTCCCCAGGGCGGCGTAGTCGGCGTGCACCAGGACCCGCACCTGGTCCACGATGCGCTGGAGGACGCGGTCGACGTCGAGCACCCGCGCGATGCCGCGGACCGCCTCGTCGAGCGCCTCCAGGTGGCCCTCGGCGCGCCGTGCGCGCTCGCGGTCCCGGATGACGTCGACCGCCACAGCGATGGCGTTCCCCAGCTCCGCCGGACCGTCAGGGAGGGCGCCCGGTCCGGCAATGCGGATCCGGCCCAGGGACAGGGCGGCGGCCTGCGTGAGGAGCGGAAGGTCGGCGACGCCCTCCGGAGGCGTCGCGGTCTCGCCTCTGTCGGCCAGTGAGCCCACCGACAGGGCGATGGGCGCCAGCGGAGGGGCGTCGAGCTGCAGCCAGGCGCCGGTGAAGCCGGTGCGCTCCACCAGCGCGGCGAGCGCCTCCTGCAGCCCCTCCTGGCTCTGGCCGTTCGGAAGGTTCCGCCATGCGTCCACCGCGGCCACGAACGCGGGGAGGGGCAGCCGCGAGTAGCGGATGGGCATGCGCGTAGGGTACCGCGCTCGAAGTCCCGGCCTGTCGTGACTTCCGACCGTCGTGGATGGGCCGTTCGGCACGCTCGTCGTTTGTGGCCTCCGTGGCCTAATCGCTCTCGGCAGACACATGGGCGTGACGAGCAACGCCGCCCCCATTGATGCCGCCGATGGAGGGAGTCGCGGCTCTCTATCGGCCTCGAGGCGCCGGGAGCTCGGCCCAGGCGCCCACCGATGGCCCCGGCCCGCAAGGGATCGGGGTCATCGCGTATCTGCCGCCGGTCCGTCCTGATCCTTCCCCCACGCCTCGCGTGATGTCCGGGTCGCGCGAACCGATTGTCGATCGAGCGTCCTCCCCGGCCGTTCCACCGACGGTGTGTTCGGCGCGCGCGAACCGAATGTCGCCGAGGGCCCGCGAAGCCCCCGCCGAGGGTCCCGGGCCTCGCGTGAACCGCGAGCTGGTTCGAGCCAGGCGAACATCGCGTCGCCATTCGGGCCGATTGCGCCGGCGTCGCCGACAGCTGGTTCGAGCCGCGCGAACAACGCCCGCCCGATGCCTGCCATGCCGTGACAGGTACCGCGCCGTAGACTCGTCTGCACCGTGACCGCTCGCAGCTCCGATCCCCTGGCACGCTTCAGCGAGCCGACGCGCACCTGGTTCGCAGAGGCGTTCGCCGCGCCCACCCGCGCGCAGCAGCTGGGATGGGACGCGATCAGCGGCGGGCGTCACACGCTCCTCCACGCGCCGACCGGGAGCGGCAAGACGCTGGCCGCCTTCCTCTGGTGCCTCGACCGATGCTTCACCGATCCCCATCCGCCGGCCAGCCCCGCGCGCGGCCGCGGGAACCCGGAGCCGGGAAGCGTCCGGATCCTGTACGTGAGCCCCCTGAAGGCGCTCGCCTACGACGTGGAGCGCAACCTGCGCGCGCCACTCGCCGGCATCCGGCGCACTGCGCAGCGCTCCGGGATCGAGCTCGGGGAGGTCCGCGTCGCGTCACGGACGGGGGACACCCCGGCGGAGGCCCGTCGGGCGCTCGCCAAACACCCGCCGGAGATCCTGGTCACCACCCCGGAGAGCCTGTACCTGCTGCTCACGAGCCAGGCGCGCCGCGTCCTGACCGGCGTGGAGCACGTCATCGTCGACGAGGTCCACGCCCTGGCCGCCACGAAGCGCGGCACCCATCTCGCGCTCTCCCTGGAGCGGCTGGAGGCGCTGGTCCGCGCGGCCGGCCATCCGCCGCCCCAGCGCATCGGCCTGTCCGCCACCCAGCGCCCCCTGGAGGCAATCGCCGCCTACCTCGGTGGCGCCGGCCCGGATCGCGAGGTGGCGATCGCGGACGCCGGCGCCCGGAAGGAGATGCGCCTCAGCGTGACGGTGCCCGTGGAGGACATGAGCCGGCTCGGCGAGCTCCTCGACCCCGACGAGCAGCCCGGCGGACCGGCGGCCGGCCCGGAGGCTCGGCACTCGATCTGGCCCGCCATCCATCCGCAGCTGCTGGAGCTCATCCGTCACCACACCTCCACGCTCGTCTTCGTCAACTCGCGGCGGCTCGCGGAACGCCTCGCCACGCGCCTGAACGAGCTCGCCGGCGAGGAGCTGGTGCGAGCTCATCACGGGAGCATCGCCCGCGAGCAGCGCCTCGAGATCGAGGAGGCGCTCAAGGACGGGCGCCTCCCGGCGCTGATCGCAACCTCGAGCCTCGAGCTGGGGATCGACATGGGGGCGATCGACCTCGTCGTCCAGATCGAGGCGCCGCCATCGGTCGCGGCCGGCCTCCAGCGCATCGGACGGGCGGGCCACGGCGTGGGGGAGGCGTCCACCGGGATCATCTTCCCCAAGTACCGCGGCGACCTGCTCGAGGCGGCGGTGGTCGCCGAGCGGATGCTGGCGGGAGCGATCGAGGAGACGCGCGTGCCCCGGGCACCGCTCGACGTGCTCGCGCAGCAGGTCGTGGCGACGTGCGCCATGGACCGATGGCGGGTGGACGACCTCCTGGCGCTGGTCACGCGTGCCGACGCCTTCCGCGACCTGTCGCGCGAGCAGCTCACCGGCGTGCTCGACATGCTCTCCGGCCGCTACCCGTCGGACGAGTTCGCCGAGCTCCGCCCGCGGATCGTCTGGGACCGCCAGACGGACGAGGTGGTTTCGCGCAACGACGCCCGCGTCCTGGCGGTCACCTCGGGCGGGACCATTCCCGACCGCGGCCTGTACGGCGTCTTCCTGCCGGACGACGGCTCGGGACGCGGCGGCCGGCGCGTTGGTGAGCTCGACGAGGAGATGGTCTACGAGAGCCGCGTCGGCGAGACGTTCCTGCTGGGCGCCTCGACCTGGCGCATCGAGGAGATCAGGCCGGACCGGGTGGTGGTCACGCCGGCGCCCGGGGAACCGGGCAAGATGCCGTTCTGGAAAGGCGACCAGGTCGGGCGACCCATCGAGCTGGGCCGCGCCATCGGCGCCTTCCTGCGCGAGCTGGAGCCGATGGCGGCCGACGACGCCGTCGCTCGCCTGCGGAGCGATCACGCCCTCGACGAGCTCGCCGCGCGCAACCTGGTCGCCTACCTCGCCGACCAGCGCGAGGCCACCGGGGTGCTGCCCACGGACCGGACGGTCCTGATCGAGCGCTTCCGCGACGAGCTCGGCGACTGGCGGGTCTGCCTCCTGACCCCGTTCGGCGGCCGCGTCCATGCCCCGTGGGCGATGGCGATCGAGGCGCGGCTGCGCGAGCGGTTCACGGTTGACGTCAACGTCCTGTGGTCGGACGACGGGATCGTCGTCCGCCTGCCTGAGGCCGATGCCGCGCCACCCGAGACGGAGCTGATCCTCGACCCCGACGAGATCGAGGACCTGCTGATGGGCGCCCTGGGCGGAACCGCGCTGTTTGCCGCCCGGTTCCGGGAGAACGCGGCGCGTGCCCTGCTCCTCCCGCGGCGGCGTCCCGGGCAGCGGACGCCACTGTGGATGCAGCGCCGGCGCTCGGCGGACCTGCTGGCGGTCGCCGGGCAGTACGGGTCGTTCCCGATCATCCTCGAGACATACCGTGAGTGCCTGCGCGACGTCTTCGACCTGCCCGCGCTGCGCGAGGTGCTGGCCGGGATCCGGTCGCGGCAGGTGCGGGTGGTGAGCGTGGAGACGCCTCGCGCCTCGCCGTTCGCCGCCTCGCTCCTCTTCGATTACGTCGGGTCGTACATGTACGAGGGCGACGCGCCGCTCGCCGAGCGCCGCGCGCAGGCCCTGGCCCTGGACCGTGAGCTCCTCGCGGAGCTCCTGGGTGCGGACGAGCTGCGCGAGCTCCTGGACCTCGACGCGGTCGCCGAGGTCGAGCTGGAGCTCCAGGCGCTCGCCGGCGGCCGGCGGCCGCACACCCTCGACGGCGTCCACGACCTGCTGCGTCGCCTGGGTGACCTGTCGTCCGACGAGGTGGCCGCGCGGGTCACCGGGGAGCTGGACGCCGACGCGGCCCTGGCTACGCTGGAGCGCGAGCGACGTGCCGTGCGGGCTCGCATTGCCGGCGAAGACCGCTGGCTGGCCATCGAGGACGTGGCCCGCTACCGCGACGCGCTGGGGGTGAGCCCGCCCCCGGGGCTCGCGGAGGCATGGCTGGAACCCGGGGAGGGGGACCCGCTGGACGTCCTCGTGCTGCGCTGGGCACGCACCCATGTTCCCTTCACGGCAGCGGGCCCGGCCGGGCGCTGGGGGATCGCGCCCCCGCGCGTCGAAGCGCGGCTCGAGCACCTGGTGGCCATCGACCGCCTGGCGTCGGGATCATTCCGTCCCGGAGGCACCACGCGGGAGTTCGCGGACCCGGAGGTGCTCCGCCTCCTCCGACGTCGCACGCTCGCCCGGCTGCGCCGCGAGGTGGAGGCGGTGCCGCCCGAGGCCCTGGGCCGTTTCCTGCCCGCGTGGCAGGGGATCGGCTCGCGCACCGCCGGCCCGGATCGCCTCCTCGAGGTGGTGGCCCAGCTCGAGGGCGTCCCCATCCCGGCCTCCATCCTCGAGCGCGACGTCCTTCGCGCCCGCGTCCGCGACTACACCCCGCGCCTCCTCGACGAGCTGGGCGCGGCGGGCGAGGTGGTCTGGATCGGCCGGGGCGCGCTGGGTCGCGACGACGGGCGGGTTGCCCTCTATCGGCGGGACCGGGTGCCGCTCCTGGCATCCGCCGGATCCGTGACCGATGGCGACCGTCCGGACGGGGAGATTCACGAGCGCCTGCGGGCGCACCTCGCCCGCCGCGGCGCCTCGTTCTTCCGCGAGCTTCGCGCCGCGGTGGGCGACGCCGTCCGCACCGATGAGGAGGCGCTCGACGCGCTGTGGGACCTCGTCTGGGCGGGCGAGGTGACCAACGACACCTTCGGGCCGCTGCGCGCCCTCTCGTTGCCGCGCTCCCGCTCGCGGGCCGGGACGCGGCCTCCCCGGCCCGGGCGGCTGGTGGCCATGGGGCCGCCGCGCGCCGCCGGGCGCTGGTCGCTCGCGACGGAGCTGGTCGGGGAGGCGGCCACGCCCACGGAGCGCGGGCATGCGGCGGCGGTGTCGCTGCTGGAGCGCCACGGGGTCGTCACCCGGGAGGGCGTGATGGCCGAGGGCCCGCCCGGCGGATTCGCAGCGGTCTACCCGGTGCTGCGCGCCATGGAGGAGGCCGGCCGCGCCCGGCGGGGCTACTTCGTGGCCGGCCTGGGGGCCGCGCAGTTCGCCCTTCCCGGCGCCGTGGACCGCCTGCGTGCGGAGCGCGACGCGCCGGAGACGCCACGGGTCACGCTCCTCGCCGCGGCCGATCCCGCCCAGCCGTATGGCGCCGCCCTGGACTGGCCGCGCCGGGACGCGGACGAGCGCTTCAGCCTCCAGCGTGCCGCCGGCGCGTACGTGGTGCTCGTCGACGGTGCGGCGGCCCTCTACCTGGAGCGCGGCGGCCGTTCCCTCGTGACCCTGCCGGCCGCAGACGACCCCGACGTCGCACGTTCCGCCATTGCCGTGCTGGAGCAGCTGGTGGCGCCCATCGGTCCATTCCGGGAGCTGCTCATCGAGCGGATCGACCGTGAGCCGGTCGCCGCATCGGTCCTGGCCGAGCCGCTCCGCGCCCAGGGCTTCCGTCCCTCGTACCGGGGCTACCTCCTGCGCCGCTCCTGACGCGCCGCGCGCCTCACGGCATCAGCGGATCACGCGCGGTCCCGATGACCGTGACCGAATCCGCCACGAACTGCTCGCGGCAGTAGACGACCGCGTGGGCCGGGTCCACCGGCGCGGTCGGACCGCCCGTTACGCCATCGCCGAGCGGGACGTCCGTCACCGAGCAGCCGCTCGAAGCAGCGTCGTCGAAGTGGCCGGTGACGCGGAGGAGCGGAGCCATCCCGGCCGGCAGCGACGGGTCCGGCGACGGGAGGACGATCGATGGCGGCAGGTGGATGCCGACGGTCGTGCCGGCCTGGCCCTGGGGTACCAGGACCAGGCCGGGGAACGGGTAGGCGAGCCAATCTGGCTGCCAGGTGCCAGGCGCCAACCCGCCGATGCCGCTGGTGATCTCGACGCCCTCCACCGTGAACTCGGTGTCGCCGTGGCACGCGAGCCCCGCCCAGTGGCTCCTGACGCCCGTGAGGTCCGCCAGCGGCGTCAGGCCGTCGGACGCCGGGGGGCTCAGCGGGCAGTTCCACGGCGGGACCCAGACGGAGCCGTCCGTCGGGTCGAGCGCGGCCCAGCCGTCCTTCGTCGGATCGTCGACCGCGGTCACGGCGTACCACAGCGTCCCGTTGATGACGAGCGGCGAGGGGAACCCGATCGTCAGCTCCGTGCCCGCGGGCACGCTGGCGACGACCGCGGACGTGGCGTCGGGCGCCGCGTGAATCACCACCTGGCCGCTCTGGACACGGATCGTCGAGTAGGCGGGCAGCACGCCGTCGGGGACGTCGACCCCCGCATGCGGAGGGCTGGAGCCCGACGGGGTGGCCGAGGGCGTGACCGATGGGCTGGCGGATGCCGAGGTGATGGCCTCCGCCTGGCTGGAGGTCGGCCCCGGCAGGACCGCGACCCAGGGCAGGTGGACCAGGCCGCCGGCCACCGCCGCGCCAAGCCCGATGGTCGCCGCCAGTAGCAGCGTCGCAGCCAGCAGGGCCAGGAATCGCGGGCGGGAGACCGGCCGCCGGCCGGCGGCCTCCGCGGTCAGCCGCTCGAAGAGCGCCTCGGAGAAGGCGTGCTCCGGCTCGACCGGATGATCGACGCTGTCGAGCAGGCGTCGCAGGTCGTCGTCACGCATCGGTCCGGCCCTCGTAGGCGCGACGGAACCCGTCGCGCGCTCGTGTCAGCAGGGATTCGGTGGCGGACTCGCTCCGATGCAAGGCGGCGGCAATCTCGCGCACGGCGTAGCCGTCGAGGTGCTGGAGGGTGAGCGCCAGGCGCTGATCGGACGGCAGCGTGTCGAGCGCGGCGCCCACCGCCGTTCTGCGCTCCACCCGTTCCCACTCGTTCTCGCCTGACGCGGCCACGTCCGTGATCCGGGCGGTTCGTTCCCGGTCACGGCGGCCGCGGCGGACCTCGTCGATGAGCAGGTTCCGCGCTATGGCGCATATCCAGGTCGTCGGATCTGCCGCGTCGCGGAACGACTCGCGGGCACGGACCGCACGCACCATCGCCCGCTGGGTCAGCTCCTCGGCCAGGGATGGGTCACGGGAACGGGCCAGCAGGTAGCCGTAGATGCGCGGAAGCGCCTCGTCGTACCAGGCGCGGAACCGCAGCTGGTTCTCCACGATCTCCGCGAACGGACGTGCCGCGGTCTCGCCGGCGCGTGATGCCCCCATGCCCTCCCGTCCCGCCTCCTGGATGCTTGCCATTCTGCAGGTTGGACGAACGGGGAGCGCCGAATCCTTCGGTCGTCGTCCGGGCGCCAGCGCACACGGCGGACACAAGGAAATGTCCCGAAGGAACCTGGCGCGCGGCCCCTTGATGCAATCTCCAGGGTCGCGACCCGACTCCTCCGGGACGCCCCCTACGATACGGCCCGGCCGTCACCCTGCCTAGGGGAGTTGTCCACGACTTTCGTGGGTTCCGGGCGGGTTATCCACCCGTTGTCCACAGGCACCACTGGTCAGCGAGCTCCCGCTCCCGCGTCTCCTCACGCCTGTGGGGTGTGCGCCGGCACGCGAGCGCCTGCTCCCGCGTCTCCTCACGCCTGTGGGGTGTGCGCCGGCACGCGAGCGCCTGCTCCCGCGTCTCCTCACGCCTGTGGGGTGTGCGCCGGCACGCGAGCGCCTGCTCCCGCGTCTCCTCACGCCTGTGGGGTGTGCGCCGGCACGCGAGCGCCTGCTCCCGCGTCTCCTCACGCCTGTGGGGTGTGCGCCGGCACGCGAGCGCCTGCTCCCGCTCGTCCTCACGCCTGTGGAGGGTGCGCCGGGGAGGCCCCCGACCGGGTCAGGGCCGCAGGACGACGGTCTCCCGGTAGCGCGGCAGCTGCGTCGCCACGCCCAGGTCGGCGTGGAGACGATCGGCGAACGCCTGGGCGGCATCGGGGTCGCCGTGAACGACGAAGACCCGCTTCGGCGCCCCATCGGCCGCGGTGCCCCCGCCCGCGGCCACGAAGCCGCGCACCCAGTCGTCCAGCTCGTGCTCGTCCGCGTGCGCGGAGAACCCGGAGATGGAGCGCACGCGGCAGCGGACCGGAAACTTCTGCCCATCGATGTGCGCCTCCTTCGCCCCGTGCTGGATGGCGTACCCCAGCGTCCCCTGTCCCTGGTAGCCGATGAACAGGAGCGTGCAGGCCGGATCGGGGAGGAAATCCTTGAGATGGTGGAGGATGCGCCCGCCGGTGAGCATCCCGGATGAGGCGACGACCATGATCGGGCGCGGCCGGGTGCGGATGGCCTTGGAGGCATCCACCTCGTTCGTGTACGACTCGCCGGGATACTCGAGCGGAGAGTCGCCGGCGCGGAGGAGGGCCGCGGTCTCCGCGTCGTAGGTCTCGGGATGACGCTCGTAGACATCGGACGCGCGGCTGGCCATCGGCGAATCGAGGTAGAGCGGCACGTGCGGGATGCGTCCGTCGCGCAGCAGCCGGTCGAGCTCCCAGACGAGCTCCTGGGTGCGGCCGATGGCGAACGACGGGATGAGGAGCACCCCGCGGTCTCCGGCGACCTCGGTGACCGCCTCCGCCAGCTCGTCAACGGACTGGGCCATGGGCGCATGCTCCCGGTTGCCGTACGTCGACTCCACCAGCAGGAAGTCCGCGTGCGCGAGGGGCGTCGGGTCGCGGAGGATCGGCGTGTCCCTGCGGCCGAGGTCGCCGGAGAAGACGACGGTCGTGGTGGTGCCGCCATCGGTCAGGCGCAGCTCGATGATCGCCGAGCCCAGGATATGGCCCGCGTCGTGGAAGACCGCCTCGACGCCGGGCAGCACCTCCAGCGGCGTCTCGTAGGCGACCGGGTGGAAGAGCGCAACCGTCGCGTCCACGTCCTCGTCACGGTAGAGCGCCTCGCGGGTGGTGGTGCGGGCGTGCGGGGGCGCCTCGCGGATGTGCTGTGGCACGTCGCCTTCGCCGGTCTCGTCCGCCTCGCCGTCCGCGCCGCGTCGGGCACCCGCTCCGGGTGGCGACGCAGCCAGCGCGCCTCCGCCTCCTCCTGGAGCTTCGCCGAGTCGCGGAGGACGATCTCGGCCAGGTCGAGCGTCCCGCCCGTGGCATGGATGGGCCCGGCGAACCCGGCCTTCACCAGCGCCGGGATCCGGCCGCAGTGGTCGAGGTGGGCGTGGGTCACGAGCAGCGCCGAGACCTGTGCCGGCTCGTAGTCGAACGGCATCCGGTTGCGGCTCACCTCCTCCGGGGAGCCCTGGAACATGCCGCAGTCGACGAGGAGGCGCTGCTCGCCGCAGGTGACGAGGTACTGGCTGCCGGTGACGGTCCCCACGGCGCCGAGGAAGCGAATCGAGATGCTCATTGCCGTGCAGTATGCCGCGCGAGGGGCCTGGTCCGTGGCTGGCCTGCGCCTCGCCCGCGCGGGTCCGGTCGTCCCACTACCCGTTCGACCGGGGGACCGGCGCTCGGTGGTCGGATGGGTAGCCCGACTACCCAGACGACCGGGGAGGGACCCGAACGGGAAGCCTCGGTGGTCAAACGGGTAGCCCCGCTCACGGGCCGAACGCCGGGCGGAAGCCGTTGGGAGGCACCGTATGATCCGCGCATGGCCTATCCCATCGAGCCGCCCATCGAGCCGATGCTCGCGAAGCCCACCCCGGCCATCCCCGACGGATCGGGCTGGACCTACGAGCCCAAGTGGGACGGCTTCCGCTCCATCGTCTTCCGCGACGGCGACGAGCTCTTCATCCAGTCGCGCGACCTCAAGCCGCTGGACCGCTACTTCCCGGAGCTCGAGGCACCGCTCCGCGCCCTGGGCGGCCCCGGCGCCCGCTGGGTCCTGGACGGCGAGATCGTCATCGCCCGCGACGGGCGCCTGGACTTCGATTCGCTTCTCCTGCGCATCCATCCCGCCGCCTCCCGGGTCGCCATGCTCGCCGCGGAGACGCCCGCCAGCTACGTCGCCTTCGACTGCCTGGCCGATGGCGACGCCGACCTGCGTGCCGCGCCGTTCGAGGAGCGTCGCCGCCACCTGCTGGCCCTGCTCGCGGACCCGCCGCCATCGGTCCAGCTCACACCCTCCACGGACGATCCGGCCACCGCCCGGCGCTGGTTCGAGGTGTTCGAGGGCGCGGGCCTTGACGGGGTCGTTGCCAAGCCGGTCGACCGCCCCTACGCGCCGGGGAAGCGGGAGATGGCGAAGATCAAGCACCTGCGCACCGCCGACTGCGTCGTGGCCGGCTTCCGCTGGCACAAGAACGGCCCCGGCACGCTGGTCGGCTCGCTGCTGCTGGGGCTGTGGAACGGCGAAGGGCAGCTCCAGCACGTGGGCGTCACCTCGTCGTTCACGACGGCGAAGCGCGCCGAGCTCGTGGACCTGCTGGCGCCGTACCGCGAGAACGCGCTGGATGAGCATCCGTGGCGCCAGTGGCGGGAGTGGGAGGAGCAGGCCGCCGCACAGGGACGCCGCCTGCCCGGTGCCACCAGCCGCTGGAACCGCGGCAAGGACCTCTCCTGGGAACCTCTCCGCCCCGAGCTCGTCGCGGAGGTCGCCTACGACCACCTGCAGGGCGACCGCTTCCGCCACGCGACGACCTTCCAGCGCTGGCGCCCGGACAAGCCGCCATCGGCCTGCCGCTACGACCAGCTGGAGGAGACACCGCCGGCGCTCCTCGCCGACCTCTTCGGCGGGTAGGGCTACACTCCTCTGCGTCCCGATACCACCTACGAGGAACCGCCGTGTCCGCGCCCGATCCCAACGATGCCGTCAACGAGCTCGCGACTCGCTTCTGGGAGGCAATCCTGGAGCTGGATCCGATGCAGGCCACGATCCTCGGGGACGACCGGTACGACGAGCGGCTGCCGGACCTGGGGCCGGAGGGGCGCGAGGCGGAGGCGAAGCTCTCCCGCGAGGTGATCGCGGAGGCAGAGAGGATCGACCCCGCGGGCCTGGGGACGGAGGAGGTCATCACCCGCGACGTGATGCTGCTCGTCGCGCGGAACGGGCTCGAGCTGCTCGAGGCGAAGCAGTATCAGCTCGCCGTGGACCACATCTGGGGGGTCCAGACCCTGCCGGTGACCATCGCCCAGTACCAGGACGCCTCCACGCCGGAGCGGCTCGAGCGGCTGCTGGCCAGGTACCGCGCCTATCCCGCGCTGGTCGACCAGCAGATCGGCCGGCTGCGCGAGGGGCTGGCCGACGGGCGGACGAGCGCAGCGGTCCCGGTGCGGCGGGCCATCGAGCAGATCGAACGGATCCTGGCCACGCCGGCGGATGCGTCGGCCGCCGTGCAGATCGCGCGCGTCGCGGATGACGAGGGGCGTGAGGCCGTGCGCGCGGCCACCGCGGACGTGATCCTCCCCGCGATCCGGCGCTACCGCGACTTCCTGGCAGACGAGTACGAGGCGCATGCCAGGCCGATGCCGGGTCTCTCCGGGACCCCGGACGGTGAGGCCGCCTACCGCCTGGCGATCCGTGCCCAGACCACGCTCGCCGCGAGCCCGGAGGAGGTGCACCAGTTCGGCCTCTCCGACCTGGAGCGGATCGAGGCGGAGAAGGACGATATCGCCCGCCGGCTGGGGCATGCGGACCGGTTCGCCCTGGACGCCGCCCTCGCGGACGACCCGACCAACCGGACCGACGATCCGCAGGTCATCGTGGACCTCGCCCGGCAGCAGACGGCACGTGCCTATGCCGCGGCCCCGCGCTACTTCGGGCGCCTGCCCAGGGCGAACTGCGAGGTGATGGCGGTGGAGGCGTATCGCGAGCAAGAGTCGCCGCCGGCCTTCTACATGCATCCCAGCATGGACGGCACGCGCCCGGGCCGGTACTACCTGAACACCTACCAGCCGCACGAGCGGCTCCTCCACAAGCAGGCCGCCACCACCTTCCACGAAGCGACGCCCGGCCATCACTTCCAGATCGGGATCGAGATGGAGCTCGACCAGCTCAACGTCTTTCGGCGGTACGGCGCGCGCCTGGCCGGCGTGGCGTACACCGAGGGGTGGGGCCTGTACGCGGAGCGGCTCGCCGACGAGATGGGCCTCTACGCGGACGAGCGCGAGCGGGCCGGGATGCTGGAGGCTCAGGCTTTCCGCGCCTCGCGGCTGGTCGTGGACTCCGGCATGCACGCCATGGGCTGGGACCGCGAGCGCGCGGTCCGCTTCATGCACGAGCGCGGCGCGCTGCCCATGGTCGACGCGGAGATCGAGGTCGACCGCTACACGATCTGGCCCGGCCAGGCGCTCGCCTACAAGCTGGGGCAGCGCGAGATCGAGCGTGCCCGGGACCAGGTCTCGGGGGCGATGGGTGCGCGGTTCGACCTCCGTGCCTTCCATGACCAGGTGCTCGCCCACGGCTCGCTGCCGCTCGAGACCCTGCTCCGGGAGATTCGCGGCTGGGTCGAGGCGGAGACGGAGGCGAGGGCCTCCGGATCAAGGGCCTGAGACAGATGCGACCGCCCGGGCCGGTCGTCCTGGAGGGCACCCACGTTCGCCTGGAACCCCTTGGTCCGCAGCACCACGAGGACCTGGTGGCCGCGGCCGCCGAGGACCCGGCGACGTTTCGTTACATGGGGACGAACATCGCCGCGCATGGCTGGGACGCGTGGCTGGCGGAGGCGCTCGACGGCGTCGCGGCCGGGCGGTACGTCGCCTGGGCAACGATCGACCGCGCCTCCGGCCGGGCGGTCGGGTCAACCCGATTCGGCGACATCTCGCCGGCGGACGGCCGCGTGGAGATCGGCTGGACCTGGATCGCCCCCTCGCACCAGCGCACGGCGGCGAACACCGAGGCCAAGCTCCTCCAGCTCGCCTACGCGTTCGACGAGCTGGGTGCCACGCGCGTGGCGCTGAAGACCGATGGGCGCAACCTGCGCTCGCAGGTGGCGATCGAGCGCCTGGGTGCCGTCCGCGAGGGAGTCCTGCGCCGCCACCTCCGTCTCCCGGACGGCTTCATCCGCGACACCGTCTACTACTCGATCCTCGCCGAGGAGTGGCCGGTGGTGAAGGCCCGGCTCGTCGGGAGGCTCGCGCGCTCCTGACCCGGTTCGGCACAGGTGGTGCATCCGGTCAACCCGACCTCTGGCATCGGGACCTTTGGCCCTCCCCAGCCGAAGGACCAAGCGCCGTCAATGGGGCCAACGCGCGCTCCTGTGTGCCGGGAGAGGGGTTGACCTCGGGCCTTGCCCGATCGTCCGTTCCCAGCGTCTGCTGTCGTCGCTGAGGGGGTCGAGCCACCGTTCCCGCCGCACCCGGAGCATCGGCCCTGCCCCGAGCCGGATCGGGGCAACACCAGACGGGGAAGGAGACTCGGCTCATGAAGGGAATCACCTGGTTTTCGCGTGCGCGCCGGCTGAGCGCGGGCGCCGTGCTGATGGCGATGCTGCTGCTCGTCGGTGCCGTCGCCTACGCGGGCGGCTCAGGCCCAGCGACGCCGCAGTTCACGCCGCAGAAGGCCGACCAGATCACGAATATCGACATCCTTCGGTCGCAGATCAAGAACTACTACGGCGACCCGAGCGGCTCCGGGATCTTCGCGCCCGACAGCAACTACGCGATGGAGGCGGGGGCCGTGGCGGCGGCCGGCGAGCGCTGGCTCAGGGCGCAGGCCGGCAAGTCCGACAAGCAGGCGATCGTGCTCGACGTCGACGACACGACCCTCACCACCTGGAACTACGAGATCTTCAGCAACTGGGCCTATAACCCCACCTCGAACGCCACCTACGTGAACGGGGAGCTGTTCCCGGCCACGCCGGGCATGGTCGCGATGGTGAACTGGGCGGCGGACCACGGATACGCCGTCTTCTTCATCACGGGCCGGCCCACCAGCCAGTACGACACGACCCTCGGCAACCTGACCGATTCGGACACCATCGGCCTGGACGCTGGCTACCCGACGCCTGAGGCGCTGTTCACCAAGCCGACGGTCGGGTCGTACCCGGACTACCTGGACACGCCGGAGTTCTGCGCGGCCGCCATCGACGCGGGCAAGTCGTGCGCGACCATCCCGTACAAGGCGGGTACGCGTGCGTACATCGAGGAGACCCTCGGGTACGACATCGTCGCCGATTTCGGCGACCAGTACAGCGACCTGAGGGGCGGGTACGCCGACAAGACCTTCAAGATGCCGAACCCGAACTACTACCTCCCCTGAGAACCGATGTGCCGTACCGCCGCCCGGCGGACGGCAGGAGAACGCGACGGTGAGCGGCGGGCTTCGGCTCGCCGCTCACGTCTCTCTTGACAGCCAGTAGTTAGGCCGACATATACTATCGGCGTGCCATTGAATATCAGCCCCAGCCAAAGCGAAGCGGGCCGCAGCGAACCGAACGGGGGCGGGCGGCTCCCCGCGGACGAGCTCCTCGACGAGATGACCGGCTGGGGGCCCCAGGACCGCCTCCGGATGTTCACCGCCTGGCACCGCGGGGCGCTCAGCCTGGTCCACCTGTCCGTGCTCGCGCTCCTCGAGACGAAGGGGTCGCAGACGATGAGCGCCATCGCCGATGCCCTCGACGTCTCGCAGGCGAGCGCTACCGGCATCATCGACCGGATGGAGGAGCGCGGGCTCGTGGAGCGCCAGCGTGCAGCGGAGGACCGCCGGGTGGTCGCCATCCACCTCACCGAGGCGGGCACCGCGGTCTCGCGCGACATGCTCGAGCAGCGCCGGGAGCGGCTGCGCCGCATCCTCGCCGAGCTCAGCCCGGACGAGATCCAGGCCTTCCTGAAGGGGATTCGCGCGGTCCGCGGCGCGCGTGAGCGGGTCCTGGCCGTGCTCCAGGAGGAGCCTGGGCGCGTGGAGGAGGAGGCGAAGTGATCGGCCTGCTCGTCCGCTACCTGCGGCCGTACCGCGGGGCACTGGTCCTGGTCGTCGTGCTGCTCGCCGCGCAGTCGATCGGCAACCTCTACCTGCCGAGCCTGATGGGCGACATCATCAACAACGGCGTCGCCAAGGGCGACACCGGCTACATCATGCGCACCGGCGGCTTCATGCTCCTCGTCACGCTGGGCCTGGCGGTCTGCGCGGTGATCGCCGTCTACTTCGGCGCCCGTACGGCCATGGCCTTCGGCCGCGACGTGCGCGGGGATGTCTTCCGCACCGTGGTCGGCTTCGCCCAGGCGGAGATCAACCACTTCGGGACCCCGTCACTCATCACCCGCAACACGAACGACGTCCAGCAGGTCCAGATGGTGCTGGTGATGGCGCTCAACGTCATGGTGATGGCGCCGATCATGATGGTCGGCGGCGTGATCATGGCGCTCCGCGAGGACGTCCCGCTCTCCGGCCTGCTCGTCGCGATCATCCCGCTCATGGTGCTGGTCATCGGTACCCTCGCCGTCCGGGCCCTGCCCCTGTTCCGTGCCATGCAGGTGAAGATCGACCGGATCAACAAGGTGATGCGCGAGAAGCTCGCGGGCGTCCGCGTCATCCGTGCCTTCGTCCGGACCGACTTCGAGGAGCGGCGCTTCGACGAGGCGAACCGCGACCTGACCGATACCGCCCTGCGCGTGAACCGCCTGTTCGCGCTGATGATCCCCGCCCTGTTCCTGATCCTCAACCTGTCGATGGTCGCGATCATGTGGTTCGGCGGCCTGCGCATCAACGCCAACGAGATGCCCATCGGCAACCTGATCGCCTTCATCCAGTACGTGATGCAGATCCTCTTCGCGGTGATGATGGCGACGGTCATGTTCGTGATGGTCCCCCGCGCCGCCGCCTCGGGTGAACGGATCGCGGAGGTGCTCGACACGCCGGCCTCCATCCACGATCCGGAAACGCCCGTGGAGCTGGTCCAGCCGCACGGCCGCGTCGAGTTCCACGACGTGGAGTTCCGCTACCCCGGCGCCGAGGAGCCCGTCCTCGGCGGGATCAGCTTCGTCGCCGCCCCGGGCGCGACCACGGCCATCATCGGGTCCACCGGCGCCGGCAAGACGACCCTCATCAACCTGTTGACCCGGGCCTACGACGTCACCGGCGGCCGCATCACCGTCGACGGGGTCGACATCCGCGAGCTGCGCCAGGAGGATCTGTGGCGGCTCGTCGGCGACGTTCCGCAGAAGGCCTTCCTCTTCGGCGGGACGGTCGCCAGCAACCTGCGGTACGGCGACGAGTCGGCGACCGACGACGAGCTGTGGCACGCGCTGGAGATCGCCCAGGCGCGCGAGTTCGTGGAGGAGATGCCCGGCGGCCTGGAGGCGGAGATCGAGCAGGGCGGCAGCAACGTCTCCGGCGGCCAGCGCCAGCGCCTGGCCATCGCCCGCGCCATCGCCAAGCGCCCGCCCATCTACGTCTTCGACGACAGCTTCAGCGCTCTCGACTTCCAGACGGATGCGCGCCTGCGCGCCGCCCTGCGCGACGAGACCCGCGACGCCACGGTGATCATCGTCGCC
The DNA here is from genome assembly GCA_963773695.1 of uncultured Chloroflexia bacterium. GTDB lineage: Bacteria > Chloroflexota > Limnocylindria > QHBO01 > QHBO01 > CAVXEH01. The sequence continues at coordinate 60,711 of CAVZCE010000009.1, forward strand.
CAGCGCGTCGGCACGATCATGCATGCGGAGCGGATCATCGTCCTCGACGCCGGCGCGATCGTGGGCATCGGCACCCACGCCGAGCTGCTCGAGACCTGCGAGACCTACTCGGAGATCGTCTACTCGCAGATGACGAAGGAGGAGGCGGCGTGAGCGGCCCGCGACCCGCCTCCCAGTCGAACCGGATGCCCGCCGGCGGCCCCCGCCGCGGTCCCATGGGGCACGGCTTCGGACCGATGGCGGGCATGGGGATGCCCGGCGCCAAGCCCCGCAACTTCCGCGGCTCCCTCCGGCGGCTGGCGGGGGAGCTGCGGCCTGAGGCGCCCAAGGTGATCGTCGTCATCGTCATGGCCATCCTGGGCGTGGCCGCGCAGGTCGGGGCCCCGCGGATCATGGCCAACGCCACCGACAAGCTCTTCGAGGGGCTCGTCGGCAAGCAGCTCGGACAGTTCTTCCCCGCCGGCACCCCGCAGGCGCAGGTGGAGCAGGCGCTCCGAGCGCGGGGCCAGGGGCAGCTGGCCGACATGCTCTCCGGGATGCACGTCACCATCGGCACCGGCGTCGACTTCAACGCGGTGGGGACGATCCTGCTGATCCTGGTCGGCGTCTACCTCGCCAGCTCGGCCTTCCAGTGGCTCTCCATGTACATCATGGCCGGCGTCTCGCAGCGGACGGTCTACCGGCTCCGCGCGGAGGTCGACCGCAAGCTCGCGCTCTTGCCGCTGAGCTACTACGACAGCCATCCGCGCGGCGACACCCTGAGCCGCGTCACCAACGACATCGACAACGTGGCCAACACGCTCCAGCAGAGCCTGGCCCAGATCATCACCGCGGTCGCCACCCTCCTGGGCGTGCTGGTCATGATGTTCAGCCTGAGCCCGCTCCTGGCGCTCTTCTCCCTCCTCGTGCTGCCGCTGGCCGGCGGTGCCACCACGCTCATCGCCCGCCGCTCGCAGGTGCAGTTCGCCGCCCAGTGGAAGGAGACCGGTGACCTGACCGGGCACGTCGAGGAGACGCATACCGGCCACAACGTCGTCAACCTGTTCGGTCACCGCCACGACGCCGTGCGCCACTTCGACGAGCAGAACGAGTCCCTCTACCAGGCGAGCTTCAAGGCCCAGTTCATCTCCGGGATCATCCAGCCCACCATGCAGTTCATCAGCAACCTGAACTACGTGGCCATCGCCGTCGTGGGCGGCCTGCAGGTCGCCAACGGGCAGATGACGCTCGGCGACGTCCAGGCCTTCATCCAGTACTCGCGCCAGTTCACGATGCCCATCGCCCAGACGGCGAGCATCATGAACATCCTCCAGTCGACGGTGGCCTCGGCCGAGCGGGTCTTCGAGCTGCTCGACGAGGAGGAGCTCGAGCCCGATGCCGCTCAGCCGCGCGTCCTGACCGCCGCCCGCGGCGAGGTGGCGCTCAGCGACGTCTCGTTCAGCTACGACCCCAACGTGCCGCTCATCGAGGACCTCAACGTCCACGTCCAGCCCGGCGAGATGGTCGCAATCGTGGGTCCCACCGGTGCCGGCAAGACGACGGTGGTCAACCTGCTGATGCGGTTCTACGAGATCGACGGCGGATCCATCAGCGTCGACGGGATCGACACGCGCCAGCTGACGCGTGAGAACCTGCGGCGGACCTTCGGGATGGTCCTCCAGGACACGTGGCTGTTCGGTGGGACGATCCGCGACAACATCGCCTACGGCCGCGAGGGCGCGACGGAGGAGGAGATCGTGGCCGCGGCGGCGGCCGCCCACGTCGACCACTTCGTGCGCACCATGCCGGACGGCTACGACACCGTCATCGACGACGACGCCTCGAACCTCTCCCAGGGCGAGAAGCAGCTGCTCACCATCGCCCGCGCCTTCCTTGCCGATCCGCAGATCCTGATCCTCGACGAGGCGACGAGCTCGGTCGACACGCGGACGGAGATCCTGGTCCAGCGCGCGATGTCGCGCCTCATGCAGGGACGAACGAGCTTCGTCATCGCCCACCGGCTCTCCACGATCCGCAACGCGGACGAGATCCTGGTGATGGACCACGGCCGGATCGTGGAGCAGGGGAACCACGAATCCCTCATGGCGCGCGGCGGGTTCTACGCGGAGCTCTACCAGAGCCAGTTCAGCGAGCCCCTCGCCGAAGCGGTCTAGGCGGCCTCGCCGGGCCTGCGCGGCCGCCGCCGCAGGATCGTGGGATACTTGCGGCAGCAACGAAATGTCGAGCCTGGAGAATCCCGATGGCAACCGACTACGAAGCCTTTCAGCAGGCGCTGATCGCCGATATCCGCGAGCACGGGCGGCCGACGGGCGGACCGATGGCGGGCCGCCCCATCATGATCCTCACCACGACGGGAGCGAAGAGCGGAGAGCCGCGAACCAGCGTGGTGACCTACACGCACGACGGCGACCGGTACGTCATCGCCGCCTCCAAGGGCGGCGCTCCGACGAATCCCGCCTGGTACCACAACCTGCTCGCCAATCCCGAAGCCACGGTCGAGACCGATGGCGAGACCTTCCGGGTGCGTGCCGCGGAGGCACGCGGCGCCGAGCGCGATCGGCTCTGGGAGCAGCATGCGACCGAGCGTCCGGAGTTCCGCGACTACCCCACGAAGACGACGCGGGTCATCCCCGTGCTCGTCCTGGACCGCCTCGGCTGAGACCGGTCGAACCTCACGCGGAGCCTTTCCGCGGTGCTCGTGGCGGGCGGCCCGAGCCGTCGGGCGGAGCGTCCCGATCCTCGGCGCCCATCGCGGAGCGAAGCTCGGCCCACGGGTCGTAGTCGGGATCCGGCGGCTCCTGCGGAGGTCGCAGGTCCTCGGGGACGTGGCGCAGGTTCACCCGTACCCGCCACCACAGGGTGAAGCGGCCCCGCATGCCGTCCACGAGCACGTCGTCCACGGCGAGATGCTGCGCCGCCTCCGGGTGGCGAGCGCGCCATCGGTCCAGGCCCGCCAGCGCATCCTCCTTTGCGGCCGCCTGCGAGATCACGAGCAGGGGATGTCGGGAGCGGCGCCGACCGGTGGGGCTCACGCTGCCGTCCGATCGCCGCGCGACCGCCGACGGCATGGCCGGTGGCACGGATCCGGCCCGCCCCCGCGGTGCGCCGGGGTCCGGCGGCGGCCGCGGATCCGTACGGCGGCGGCGCTTGGATGGCTGGACCCGCGGCGGCTCGCCCGGGGCCTTGGCATAGTGGGGCGGCCACGGCGCCTCGCCCTGCCCCTCGGCCTCCTGCCGGGCGGCGAGCTCCAGGAGCGCTTCCAGCGAGCCCACCGCCTCGTCGATCCCGTCGCCGACATCTCCCAGCCGCGCGTACCGCTCCGGCATGGTCCTGATCGTGAAGTCGCCCAGCTCCGCGGCCGGTACCTCCTCCCAGGTCAGCGGCGCGCTGACCCGCGCGTCCGGCACCGGCCGGACCGAGTAGGCGGACGCCACCGTCCGGTCCTTCGCGTTCTGGTTGTAGTCGATGAAGACGCCGTGGCGTTCCTCCTTCCACCACTTGCTCGTGGCGATCCCGGGGACCCGCCGCTCCACCTCGCGGGCCAGCGCCACCGCCGCCCGCCGCACGTCGCCGTACTCCCAGCGGCGCTCGATGCGGGCGTAGACGTGGATCCCGCGCGAGCCCGACGTCTTGGGCCAGCCCACCAGACCGTGATCGTCCAGGACCTCGCGGACCGCGAGCGCGACGCGGCGGACGTCCTCCCACGGAACGCCGGGGCCGGGATCGAGGTCGACCCGCAGCTCGTCCGGATGGGCGAGGTCGTCGGCACGGACCGGGTGCGGATTGAGGTCGATGCACCCCAGGTTCACGACCCAGACCAGCGCGGCGAGGTTGCTGACGACGACCTCGTCGGCGGTGCGCCCCGACGGGAAGGAGAGCTCCGCGGTGCTCACGAACTCGGGGACCGATGCCGGGGCTCGCTTCTGGAAGAAGGCCTCGCCCGCCGCGCCGTTCACGAAGCGCTTGAGCGCCATCGGCCGGTCGCGCACGCCGCGCAGGGCGCCGGGGGCCACCGCGAGGTAGTAGGCGACCAGGTCGCCCTTCGTGGCACCGATCTCGGGGAAGAAGACCTTGTCGGGGTTCGAGACGGTCACGTCGTGGCCGTCGAGGTGCATGGTCGCGGTCTTGCTACCCATGGTCGACAGCGTAGCCGACCCGGTAGCCTAGGAGGGAGATGAGCGACAGGATCAAGCGCATCGTCGCGCGCGTGAACGACCTGCTGGACCGATGGCGGACGACCCGCGTCCTGCGGACGACGGTCGGAGGCTTCTTCGCGCACGAGGCGCTCCAGTACTCCGGCGCCATGGCCTACTTCGCGATCCTGTCGCTGGTCAACCTCTTCATCCTGGTCGTGGTGGTCGCGGCCTTCGTGGTGGGGCAGGGATCCGCCCGCGACTTCGTCGTCTCGAGGGCGAACCAGGGCCTGCCGCTCGGCCAGGACACGATCTCGACGCTCATCGATGGGGCCGTCGCGGCCCGCGGCTCGGTGGGGATCATCGGCCTCGTCCTGCTCCTGTGGAGCGCCCTCGGCGTCTTCGGCGCCCTCAGCTCGGGCATCGGCCGGGTCTTCATCCGGGCGCCGAAGCGGCCCTTCTGGAAGGACCGGCTGCTGGGTCTCTTCCTGCTGGCGGCGACCGGCATCCTCGGCCTGGCCTCCGTCGGCCTCGGCATCCTGACCCAGACCCTGCAGAGCACGGTCGCGTCGTCCCTGACGATCCCCGGCGAGGCGGTGCTCCTCACGATCGTCGCCTACCTCACGCCGATCGTCCTGATCTTCTTCGCGTTCCTGATCATCTACCGGGTCGTCCCCAACCGGCCGATCACCATCGGCGAGTCATGGCCCGGCGCCCTCGTCGCAACCATCCTGTGGAGCGGGCTGCGGATCGGCTTCACCTACTACACGACCGAGGTCGCGCACTACGACTCCGTCTTCGGTCCCATCGGCACCGCCATCTCGCTCCTCGTCTTCCTCTACTTCTCGAGCGTGATCCTGCTCCTGGGTGCCGAGCTCGTTCGGGCGGAGGTCCTCGAGAAGGAGACCGAAACGACCGGTACGCGGCCGGAAGAGGTGTCACCGGTCCCGCCGGAACCGTCCGGGCAGCATGAGGGCAGATCGGGCGACGAGAGCGCGCAGGGAGCTGCGCCAGGTGACCACGACGCCTCCGACGAGGAGGCGCCGGGACAGGCAGCGGGGCACCGGTCCGAAACGCCGGGGTAGTTTCGGGTACTACGGTGTAGTACGTTCGGAGCCTCACAGCGCTTCGAATCTTCTGTACCATGCGCTGCGCACACAGCACCGGGGCACCTGAGCATTGCGTTCATCTGGGGAGGACGCCGCATGACGCGGCGCACACGCGCGGTCGCGCTTGTCGTGGCCCTGTTCGCGGTGGGCTGGCTCGTCGTCGGCACCGCGCCCAGCAGCACCACGTACGCGGGCGATCCGCTGTCCGACGCGAAGGCCGTCCAGCAGCAGCTCCAGAACACGCTCGCCAAACAGCGCGCCCAGCTTGCCGCGCTCAAGTCCACCGCCGCCCAGCTGAACAGCGCGCTCGCCGTGGCGAAGTCGAAGCTGGCGTCGGTCACCGCCCAGTACCAGCAGGTCTCGAGCATGGTCAGCCAGGTTGCCGGCCAGGTGCACGAGGTCCAGGCCCAGCTCCGGACGCTCATGGACCAGATCGCGGAGCTGGACGCCCAGCTCACGAAGGTCGCGGCCGACATCCAGGAGCAGACCGCGCAGCTGAAGGCGCGCGAGGCGCTCCTGCAGGACCACCTGCGCACGGCCTACCAGCAGAGCCAGACCTCGCTGCTGGAGGTGCTCCTCTCGTCGCGGTCGCTCGACGATGCAACGAACCAGGTGGGCTATCTCCTCAGCCTCTCCGACCAGGATCAGTCCCTGGCCTCGGAGATCCGCGACCTGCGTGCGCAGCTGGCGGCCAAGGCTCAGGAGCTGACCACGGGACGGGCCGCCCTTGCCGACGCCCAGAAGCAGGCGACGGTCCAGGAGGCCGCGCTCAAGACCAAGCTGGCCGAGTACGCGGCTCTGCAGAAGCAGGTGGCCGCGCTCAAGCAGAAGTGGGAGGCGCAGAAGGCGCAGCAGGAGGCGAGCCTCAACGCATCGCTGAACGCGCAGGCCAGCCTCAAGACGCAGATGGCGAAGGTCCAGGCTGCCGCCACGGCGCAGGCCGCGCTCGTGAAGCGCCTGCAGGCCCAGCAGACGGCGGCGTCGCTCGTCGGGCCCGGCGGGTTCTCGTGGCCGGAGTGGCCGACGACCATCACGCAGTACTACGGCCCAACGAGCTTCTCGCTCGAGCCGGCGTACGCGGGCTATCCCCACTTCCACACCGGCCTCGACATGGCGCGCGGCTGCTGGTCTCCCATCCGGGCCGCGGCCAACGGCGTCGTGGCAGCCTCGGGGCGGCCGCTGTACCCGTACGACCCCGGCTACGGCGTGATCATCAACCACGGCGGCGGCGTGCAGACGTGGTACTGGCACATGCAGGCGCGGGTCATCGTCTCCCCCGGCCAGGCCGTCTCCCGTGGCCAGATCATCGGCTACGAGGGAGCGACCGGCTTCGCGACCGGCTGTCATCTGCACTTCGCCGTCAACGTGAACGGCGGCTGGCGCAACCCGCTGGCGTACCTGCCCTAGACCCTGCACGCGACGAGCCCGTCCCGGATCGGGGCGGGCTCTGCCGTGTCCGCCGGGTTCTGAGTCAGCCCGGGGGGGAGCCGATGGCGATCCGGGAGCGCAGCGCGGGGAGGTAGAGGGACTCCACGTACTCGCCGAGCATGCGGGCCGTGGAGAAGTTCCAGATCGACGCCTCGACCGCCGCGCGCATGATCTCCACCCAGGCACGCGGCACGCCGTCACCGTCTCTGGCGAAGAAGCGAGGGACGATCTCCTCTTCGAGGAGGCGGTAGAGCTCTGCGGAATCCGCGGCGTCCTGGGCCATCTCGTCGCCGACCGTCTCGCGACCGCCGATCGCCCAGCCATTCCGGCCGTTGTAGCCCTCGTCCCACCAGCCGTCGAGGATGCTGACCGAGGGGATGCCGTTGATGGCCGCCTTCATTCCGGAGGTACCGGAGGCTTCCATCGGCCGCCGCGGGTTGTTGAGCCAGATGTCCACGCCGCTCACGAGGAAGCGGGCGACCCGGATGTCGTAGTCCTCGACGATGAAGACCCGGTTCCGCAGCTGGCCCGATCGGCTCAGGCTGAAGATGCGCTGGATCACCTGCTGCCCCGGACGGTCGGCCGGATGAGCCTTGCCCGCCAGGACGATCTGCACGGGTCGCTCGGTGCTGGAGACCAGGCGGGCCAGGCGATCCTCGTCGCGGAAGAGGAGGTCCGCGCGCTTGTACGTCGCGAACCGCCGCGCGAAGCCGATGGTGAGCGCCTCCGGGTCGAGGCGGCCGCGGATCTGGCGCAGGACGTCCGGCGACTCGCCGTGCCGCGCGAACTGCCGGGCGAGGCGGCGCTCCGCGAAGCCGAACAGCTCGCGCTTCTGCTGCTGGTGGGCTCCCCACAGGTCGACGTCGGTGATGCGGGCCAGCTGCCCGAACGGCTCGTGGCCGGGCACGTCCGAGGCCAGCGAGACACCGGTCGCCCGCTCGTAGAGGCGGCGCAGGGGCCGCCCCAGCCAGGAGGCGACATGCACGCCGTTGGTCACCGCGGCGATGGGGTGACCGGCGATCCCCTCCCAGGTCGCGGTGGCGGTCCGCCCGTGGAGCTGGCTGACCGCGTTGGTCCCGGCCGCGTGGCGCAGGACGAAGGCGGTCATGTCGAACGGGGCGTTGGGATCGTCCGTGTGGCCGCGGCCCATCTCGAGCAGCTCGCCGGCGTCGCAGCCGGTCTGCTCGAACCATGGGGCCAGGTTCTTGGTGACGAGGGTGCGGTCGAACGTCTCGTTGCCGGCGGGCACGGGCGTGTGGATGGTGAAGACGGCGTCCCGGCCGACGCGACCCAGCGCCTCGCGGATCGGCAGCCCGGGCGTGGCGTTCACGAGCTCCCGGGCGCGCTCGAGGAGCAGGAAGGCGGAGTGCCCCTCGTTGAGATGCCAGACCCCCGGCTCGATGCCGAGGGCCCGCAGGGCTCGCACGCCGCCGATGCCGAGGATCACCTCCTGGCAGAGTCGCATCTCCCGGCCGCGGACGTACAGGATGTCGGTGATCGGCCGGTCCGCCGGATCGTTGCTCGGAATGTCCGTGTCGAGCAGCAGGATCGGCACCCGGCCGACCTGCGCCACCCAGACGGCCGCGTGGACGATCCGTCCGGGGAACTCCAGGGAGACGCGCAGCGGCTGTCCGTCGCGCGCCCGCGCCCGCCGCAACGGGAGGTTCAGCGGGTCCAGGTACGGCTGCGTGTGCTCCTGGTGACCGTCCGCGTCGATCTGCTGGCGGAAGTAGCCGTGCCGGTAGAGGAGTCCGACCCCGACGAGCGGGACGGCGGCATCGGACGCGGACTTGCAGGTGTCGCCCGCCAGGATCCCCAGGCCGCCGGAGTAGATCTGCATCGACTCGTGGATGCCGAACTCGGCGCAGAAGTAGGCGACCGGGTTGGTGAGCGCGTGCTCGTCGTCGGCGGCCGCCCGCTGCCGGTACCAGCTGTCCGACCCGTTCTCCAGGTAGCGGGAGAACTCGTCAAGCAGGCGGCTGGCGTCGACCATGAAGTCCTCGTCGGCCGTGAGCTCCGCCCACCGGGCGATATCGGTGCCACGCAGCACCGGAATCGGATTGTGGTAGCGCGACCAGGCGGCAGAATCGATCCGGCTGAAGATCTGGCTGGCTCGCGGGTTCCAGCTCCACCAGAGGTTGTAGGCGAGAGGTCCGAGTCCCTCGAGGCTGGTCGGGAGGTTCAGGTCGATCTCGGGAAGGACCGCGACCTCGACGGGTCTGGTCACAGGCTGCAATACGTCATAGGCCGGAGGATGATACCGATGGTGCTCTCTCCGCGTGCGTCGCTGATGCGCGCCTTCGGCGCGGCTCCCGGCGACCGGTCGACCGGGGCGGACTGGAGGCCACCTCGGCCCCGGCGTTCGGGAGCGCAATCCGCCTGCCACCTCTCGCCGTGGGCGGGGCGAGGCGTTACCCTATCTGCCCCGTGATGGAAGGGTATACGGTCGAGGAGGCGGCAACCGTCCTCGGGGTCCCTGAAGGACGCGTCTGGGAGCTGTTGGCTCGTGGCGTCCTGGCGGGAACACCGGCGGAGGGCGGCGGCATGCGCGTGCACCTGCGCGGCGTCCCCAGCGCGGTCTCGGAGCGACCGGCTTCTCCGGAGCCGGCAGCACGCACGCGACCGAGCGATGGGCACGGCAACGGCACGCGCGCTGGCGAGCACCCGGATCCGGAGGTGTCGCCCTTCCGCGAGCTCCTGACGGAGTTCCGCAACCTCACCGAGCGGTACGGTCAGGCGCTCCTCGCCCTTGGTGAGGCGCGCGGCGAGGTCGCCGGGCTGCGCGCCCGCGTGGAGGTGCTGGAGACGCGCCTCGACCTTCGTCTTCCCGGTCCCCCGGGGTGGCCGGTTCCACAGGCAGCCCCCGAGCCGGCTCCGGCCGCCCTTGAACCGGCGCCCGACGCCCCCGCCGCCCCCGAGCCCGCACCCGCCGCCGCGGAGCCCGCACCCGCCGCTGCGGAGGGCCCAAGCGCACCCTCAGGCGAACCGGCAATTCCCGCGATGCCTCCGACGGAGGCGGGAGGAACGGGCGAGTCCGCCGACGGCGAGAAGGCCCGCCGCCCGCACCGCCGGCGCGGAAGGTCCCGATCCGGCATCTCGGGAATCGCGGAGGCGTTGGCACGGGCCGACGACCCCTCGGTCGGCACGCTGCCTGGCGCGCATGACGCGGGGGAGGCATTCGCGGAGCTGGAGCGCGAGCTTTCGGGGCAAGCCGCTGCGGCGCCCGCGCCCGCCGTGGCTCTGGAGGCGGCCGAACCCGAACCACCGGAGCCCGTGGCCGCCGGTGAGCGGCCGGACGGCGAGGCTCCTGCCCCAGCGCCGCTTCAGGCCCCTGGGCCGGAGGAGCGGCATGGGGACGAGCCGTCCACCGAGGCGGCTCCCATGGAGGCGGCGGCCACAGCGGCGGAGGAGGGGCCAGCGGCACCACAGCAGACAGAGCCGGAGGAGGCGCCCGCTGCCGTCTCCGGGCCTCCCGAGGCGGAACCGAGCTCAGGCGCTGACAGGTCGACCGGCTGGGACGAGCCGGACTGGATCGCGGAGGAGGACCTGGAGCCGGTTCGCGAGCCGTCGGAGCAGCCGGCGGGTTCGGAGCAGACCGCGGGACCGGAGCAGCACGACGCGATCGAGCCGTCGGCCCCGACCCCCGCGGCGGACGATGCCTCTACACCGGACGACGATGCCTCCACGCGGGACGAGGAGCCGGCCGAGGCGGCGGTGGACATGGCGGACTGGCCGGTGCCGACCGAAGACGAGGAGGCCGAGCCGATCGCCGCGCAGGCGGTCTTCCCCTCGGAGGCGCCCGCTCCCGCGGACAGCAGCCGGGCGGCATCGGAACCCGCCGCGGGGGACCAGGTCGAAGCCGAAGCCGAAGTACAGCCGGAACCCGAAGCCGTCCAGGCAGAGGCGGTCGTGCCGTGGCCGGCAGCGGAGGCTGTCCCAGTGGTCGAGCCGGAGTCGGAGCCGGAGCCGGAGCCGGAGCCGATGGCGGTCTCAGCATGGGGTGACGAGCCGCCCATCGAGATGTCCGATGAGCTTCTCCTGCACGAGCCGCGGCCGAAGACGCCGGGGCCGGCGGGCGAGATGCCCGCTGCCGCCGCGCAGCCGGGCGCGCCGTCCACGGCCGAGACGGCCGAATCCGACGCCTCGGAGGAGGAGCTCATGTGGCTGGGCGACGAGTTCCGCCCGAGCACGAGCGCCTGGCAGGGACTGGGCGAGCCATTCGGGGCACCGGCGGCGCCGGCCGAGTCCTCGGCGCAGGAGGCGGAGCTCGATCGGCTCGCGCGACTTCGTGGCTGGGATGAAAGCGAGCTCTCCGCGATCCGCTCGCTGCTCGACGCGCACCCCGACAGGGGCGGTGCACCGCTGCCGGAATCGCCCCCGGCCGAGGGGACGCCCGACCCGGAGGCGGAGCCCGAGCCGGAGCCTGAGCGCTGGGCGAAGGGCGCGACGGAGCCGCCCGGAACCACCGTGGGGCTGCCGGGCGCAGATGAGCTGGAGCAGGCCATGGCGGCGCTCGCGGGTGGTCGGCCGGCGGAGCTCCCCGCGGAACCAGCCTCGAACGAGCGGCCCGATCCGGACGACGTCGGCCACGACGGCGCAGAACCCGCCGCTGCGCAGCCCGCCCCCGCGCAGCCCGTCGCCGCCATCGAGCCGGGACCGGTGGCGGCCGCCGCGGATGACGCCGAATCGCAGGACGCTGGCTCGCGGGAGGCTGATGCGCAGGCGGCATCGGCCGATTCGCCCTCGGTGGCCGATGCGCCGGTGCCGGCACCGCAGCCGACGTCGCCGGATCGCCCCGCGTATCCGGACCCGCGCTCCTTCGTCCTGCGGGACACCGAGCAGGGACCGCACGAGGACTGGCTGCGCGGGCGGCGGGGCGCAGCCGCCATCGCCTACCGGCGCCTTCGGCGCCTCTTCCCGGGCTAGGCCGGTGCCCGTGTCCCGGATTCCCGCGCTCGGCCCACATGGGGAGGGCTGGGTGGCGGGACAGCTGGTCCTGCTGCTCGCCGTCGCCGTGAGCGGTGCGCTCGCCCTCCCTGCACCGGAGCTCGCGGGTGGCTTGCGGCTGGCATCGGCGGTGATCGGCGCGGCGCTGGTCGCAGCCGGCGGCTGGCTCGTCCTCCGCGGGCTCGCCGGCCTCGGCCCGAACCTCGTGGCGGTGCCGTATCCACGCCGCGGCGGCCACCTGGTGGAGACGGGGATCTACGCGCGGCTGAGGCATCCCATCTACGCGGGGATCGTGGCCGGATCCATCGGCTGGGGCCTGCTCGCCGCCAGCCTGCTCACCTTCGGCCTGGCGATCCTGCTCGGCGCCTGGTTCGACCTCAAGGCACGACGCGAGGAGCGCTGGCTCGCCGAGGCCTATCCCTCCTATGCGGCATACGCGGCGCGCACCCGCCGATTCCTGCCGGGGGTCTACTGACCGATGCCGACGATCCACGCGGCAGGTGCCCTGGTCGTCTTCGTCACCCTTGTGCTCGCGACGCTGGCAACCGCCGGTGCGGCGATGCGCGGCGGGGCGCCCTGGGTCGAGCGCGTTCGGGTCATCGTGGTGGCGGTGGTCGCGGTGGAGGCCGCCATTGGCGCCGCGACCTACCTGACCGGCGCCAGGCCGGCCGAGCCACTGCATCTGCTCTACGGCGTCGCCGCCCTGAGCGTCCTTCCGCTGGCCGCATCCTTCGCCGCGGAGGCGCCACCGCGGCCGCGAGCGTGGGTCCTCGCCGTTGCGCTCGGCGTGCTTCTGATCCTGATGTGGCGCCTCGCTTCGACCGGCTGAGGAATCGGCCCTATCATTGAGCCGACCCATGCGAAGGCTCCGGCTTCCCGCGATGGTGCTGCTCGCCAGCATCGCCGCCCTCGCGATCGTCTCCGGCGCGACTGCCAACCCGGCCGCGCCGGCTTCAGCGCGGCCCGCGGCGGTGGGCGACCAGGCAGGCCTGGTGGCGACCGGCCGCGCCCTCTACCTGGCACACTGCCAGACCTGCCACGGGTCGGACGCGCAGGGATCCGGCATCGGCCCGACCCTGGTGGGCGTTGGTGCCGCCGCCGCCGACTTCGAGCTGCGCACCGGGCGCATGCCAGCGGCCGAAGCGGCAGGGATGCAGCCCAAACGCAAGCCCCCCGCGTTCGATGACCAGTCGATCAGGGCGCTCGTCGCCTACGTCGCGTCGCTCGGTCCGGGACCGGCCATCCCCAGCCCGCAGACGAGCCAGGCCCTGATCTCCGACGGCCAGCGCCTGTTCGTGCAGAACTGCGCGCCGTGCCACGGCGTCACCGCCAAGGGCGGTGCCGTGGGCGGAGGGTGGCTCGCGCCGCCGCTCGACGTGGCCACCCCGGTCCAGGTCGCGGAGGCGATGCTCATCGGTCCGGGGCAGATGCCGGTCTTCTCCGGGCTCTCGGACGCGGACCGCAACTCGATCGTGAGCTACGTCGCATACCTGCAGGGCGCGCCGACGCCGGGCGGCTTCTCCATCGGCGGCATCGGGCCGGTCCCGGAGGGGTATGTCGCCTGGGTCGTGGGCCTGGCCCTGATGCTCCTGATCATCGTCCTCGTCGCCCATGACTGGAAGAAGGACGGCGCATGAACGCCTCCCGCTGGATCGGCCTGCTGCTGACCCTCTCCGCGGCCGCCTCTGCCGCGCTCCTCGTCATCTACATCATGAATGGCGGGGCGCAGCTGGAGGGCATCTTCCTGGCGCTCGCGCTCGGGGGCCTCGGATCCGCCATCGTCATCTGGGCGCAGTGGCTCATCAACGCTCCCACCGAGTCAGAGCCGCGCCATTCGCTCGCCTCGTCCCCGGAGATCAGGGCCGCCGCGGACGCGGCGCTCGACCCCGAGATGCTCAGCCGGCGCCGCTTCCTGGTCCGCGTCCTGGCCGCGGCGGGCGGGATGCTGGGGCTCGCACTGATCCTCCCCGCCTTCTCGCTGGGTCCGCAGCCCGGACAGGACCTCTTCAAGACGGCATGGCGGCGTGGGCTGCGGGTCGTGGGCGAGGACGGCAACCCGGTCCGGCCGGAGGACCTGGCGCTCAACAGCGTGAAGACCGTCTTCCCGGAGGGCTTCGTCGGCCGGCCGGACAGCCAGACGCTCCTCATCAAGGTGCGCCCCAACGACCTGCGGCTGCCGGACGGGCGGGAGAACTGGGCGCCGGCCGGTGCCATCGCCTACTCGAAGGTCTGTACGCACGCGGGCTGCCCGGTGGGCCTCTACCGCCGGCGATCTCACCAGCTCCTCTGCCCGTGCCACCAATCGACCTTCGACGTCCTGACAGGCGCCACCGTCGTCTTCGGGCCGGCATCCCGCCCGCTGCCGCAGCTGCCGATGGAGGTCGACGCCGACGGCTATCTCATCGCCCAGGGCGACTTCCCGGCGCCGATCGGTCCCGGCTTCTGGGACATGACCGATGGCGGGAAGAGCACGGGAGCGTGAGGGGATGCTGAGCTGGCTCGACGACCGCCTGGGCACGGCCTCGTGGGCCCGCACCGGCCTGCGCAAGATCTTCCCGGACCACTGGTCCTTCCTGCTCGGGGAGCTCGCCCTCTTCTGCCTCGTGGTCCTCGTGGCCACCGGCGTCTACCTCACCCTCTTCTACGTCCCCGACAGCCGGATGGTCGTCTACGACGGTCCGTGGCAGCCCCTCCAGGGCCAGCAGGTGTCGGCCGCCTTCCGTAGCGTGCTGCGCCTCTCGTTCGAGGTGCGTGCCGGGCTCGTCATGCGCCAGGTCCACCACTGGGCGGCGCTCCTCTTCCTGGCCGCCATCACGGTCCACGTCATGCGGATCTTCTTCACCGGGGCCTTCCGCAAGCCGCGCGAGATCAACTGGCTGGTCGGCATCGGTCTGCTCACGCTCGCGCTGGCGATGGGGATCACCGGCTACTCGCTGCCGGACGACCTGATCAGCGGGACGGGGCTGCGGATCATCTACTCGGTCGCCATCTCGATTCCGTTCATCGGCCCGTACCTGGCCTTCCTCGTGTTCGGCGGCGAGTTCCCGACCACTGAGATCATCAGCCGGCTCTTCGTCTTCCACATCATGCTGCTCCCCGCACTCCTCATCGGGGGCGTGCTGACCCACCTGGCGATCCTGTGGATCCAGAAGCACACGCAGTACCGGCGTCCCGGGCGGACGGAGGAGAACGTCGTCGGCAAGCCGTTCTGGCCCAGCCAGGTCTTCAAGTCGACGGGGCTCATGATCCTGACCGCCGCGGTCCTCTCCCTGATGGGCGGCCTCATCCAGATCAACCCGGTCTGGAGCTATGGGCCCTTCGACGCCACCACGGTGAGCGCGCCGGCCCAGCCGGACTGGTACGTGGGCTGGCTGGAGGGGTCGCTGCGGCTCTTCCCGCCCGCGGAGTTCACGATCTTCGGGGTGACCTTCCCCACCGTCTTCATCCCGGGGATCGTCATCCCCGGCCTGCTCTTCACGACGCTGGCGCTCTGGCCCTTCCTCGAGGCGCTCGTCACGCGGAATCACGCGGAGCACAGCCTCCTCGACGCACCGCGCGATCACCCGGTCCGGACCGGGCTCGGCGTCGCCGGCATCCTCGTCTTCGTGATCTACACCATCGAAGGTGGCAACGACGCGGTCGCCCTCGTCCTGGGGGTCCCCGTCGAGACGGTGACGAACATCCTGCGGGGAGCGATCATCCTGGTGCCGGTCGCCGGCTACTTCGTGACGGCCTGGATCTGCCGCGAGCTCCAGCGACGAAGCGGCCCGCTCGTCCCGCGCGGACCGGGGATCCAGCTGCGCCGCACCGAGCAGGGCGGCTTCGAGGAGGTCGAGGGGGAGCCCTGAGCGGACCCGACCTCAGCGGCCGCTGAGGTCGCCCAGCTCGTCGCGCAGCGCGACCAGGTCCACGTCACCCGCCGCGAACTCCGCGAGGTCCGGCCGCCGGGCAAAGGCGTCGCGCAGGAGCGCGCGCGCCTCGTCCAGCTCGCCGGCGAGGGCATGGTGGCAGGCGATGTTGTAGAGGACCACCCCCGCGTCGCGCTCCGGGATCCGGCCGCGCAGCAGGATCGCCTTGATCTGCTGCAGGAACGCGTCGTAGCGCTCGCTGCCGTCGACGACGGGCACGAGGTCCGCGAGGTGGCCGACCGCATGGTTCGCGCCGTTGGCACCGATGCCGGCGACCAGGCCGTCCGACCGGGCCAGCTCTTCCGCCGACGTGGTTCCGATGGCTGCGATCAGCCGGTCGATGCTCCCGTCCGCTTCCTCGGCCACGCGCTCCCAGGTCCACGCCGCGCGCTGTGACTGGATCCGCGCGTTCGCATCGTCATCCGACTCGTCGGGGTTCGTGCCGTCCGGCTCGCCGGCCAGGCGCAGCGCCTCGACCGAGCGCCAGGCCGCCAGGTGGGCGCGCACGTCCTTCACCGACCACTCGCCGATGCGCCGGGGCGCCTCGCGCTCCGCGGCGGGGACGGCGTCGAAGAGATCGTGCTCGGCCGACCGGGTGGCGGTCAGCATCTCAGCCAGGTCGTCGTGGAGCGGCGAGATGCCCGCCGGATCGGTGGTCACCATGGCCCGAGATGATACCCGAGCCGTCGGGGGGCCCGGGTCAGCTCCCGGAGCCAGGGAGACGGGGGCCGGCCCTCCTCCTCGCCGTCCTCGCGCCGGATCATCGCCTCGCGCAGGATCCGCGCCCCGAGGTAGCGGAAGGGCTCGGGCGGGAGCCGTCGCGGCACCGGCCCCACGATCGGCAGCCTGGTGATCGGCT
Source organism: uncultured Chloroflexia bacterium (assembly GCA_963773695.1). GTDB lineage: Bacteria > Chloroflexota > Limnocylindria > QHBO01 > QHBO01 > CAVXEH01. The sequence continues at coordinate 77,095 of CAVZCE010000009.1, forward strand.
CGTCCGAGGCGAGCGTGCGGGCCGCGAGGATGCGGCCCGCGAGGTGCGAGGGCGCGACCCCGTTGCCGGAGTAGCCGAAGGCGAAGTGGAGGCGCCCGTCGGCGAGCGTGCCGACCCTGGGCAGGTGGTCGGCCGAGACGTCGATCGGGCCGCCCCACATGTCGACCAGGCGCACGTCGGCAAGCTGGGGAAAGAGGGTGCGGAAGCCACGGATGGCGCGGCGTCCCGCCGCGAGGTCGTCGGTGAAGGAGCGTCCGATCCGCCCTCCGTAGCCTGGGCGTCCACCGCCGGCTCCGAATGCGATCCGCCCATCCCGCGTGACGTGGACGTAGTGGACGCTGAAGCGAGCGTCGACGATGGACTCGCCTCCGGTCCAGCCCAGCCGCTCCCGCACCAGGTTCGCGATCGGCTCGGTGCGGACCATCCAGCTGCTCCACGCGAGGAGCGATCGGCGGAATGGACGCCAGCCCGCGCTCCAGGCGTTGAGGGCCAGCACCGCCCGAGGCGCACGCAGCTCTCCCTCTCCCGCGACGGAGGTCGTGCCCAGCCGCAGCCCTCCGGCCCCGGAGCGGATCCTGGTGAGACGGGTGCCCTCGTGGATCGTCACGCCGCGGTCCAGGCAGGCGCGCCGCAGGGCGCGCACGAGGCGTGCGGGGTGGACGGTTGCGCCGTCCGCCATGAGCGCGGCGCCACGGAAGCGGGGAGAGCGGCAGCGGAGCGCGACCTCCGCGGATGACAGCTCGCGGTAGCTGTCAGGCACGCCAAGCTCCCGCGCGGCGGTCACGGACGCTCGCCAGGCGCCGTCGTGAAGCGGCGTGGTGCTGACGGTGAGCATGCCGGCGCGCCGGTAGTGGACGTCCGCACCGTTGCGCTCGGCCCAGGCCCCGATCTCGTGGACGGAGGCTGCGACCTCGCGGGCGCAGGCGAGCGCCCCGTCGGCGCCGTACAGCTCCCGCAGCGTGCCCAGCTCGTCCCACCAGGCGTTGACGAAGCCGCCATTCCGCCCGGAGGGTCCTCCGCCGCAGATGTCGGCCTCCACCAGGACGATCGCCAGCTCCGGCGCTCGTTCCACGAGCTGGAGGGCGGTCCAGAGGCCGGTGTAGCCGCCGCCCACGATCGCGACGTCCGCTGCGCGCCGGCCGAGGAGCGGCGGAGCTGCAGGAGGATCGCCCTCATCGGTGAGCGCCTCGCGGAGCCACGGGTTGCGGGTGCCCCCGGCGGGGCGAAGCGCACCATCGATATCGGCGCGGTCGGGGGTCTGCACGGTCACCTCCGCGATCCATCGCAATGCTTCCCGTTGACAGAATGCTTCAGGCTGTGATAAATATTCCCCCGCAGACAACCGTTGGGACGTAGTGAACTTCGATCCATGACCTCCCCGGCGGCCCCGAGCCGCACCGACAAGATCATCACCATGATCGCTCCACTCATGGCGCATCAGCGGCACAAGTGGGCGGCCCAGTGCCAGGCCTACGGCCTGTCGATGACGCACTTCCAGGTGCTGGCCATCCTCGACGCGGACGGGCCCACGCCCATGAGCCGGCTTGCTGATCAGCTGGACGTCGGGTTCTCGAATGCCACCGGCATCGTCGGCCGTCTCGAGGAGCGCGGCGTCGTGGTCCGCGTCCACGACGACGCGGATCGCCGCATGGTCCTCGCCCAGCTGTCGCCGGAGGGCGTCGAGATGCTCCGGCAGGTCGAGGAGACGCGGCTGGGACACATGCGCCAGCTCGTCGAGCAGCTCACCGAGGAGGAGCGCGAGACCGTCCTCCACGCGCTGACGCTGCTCGCCGGCGCCCACGACCGCTACCACCAGGCTCACGGCGAGGAGCACGCGGGCCACGACCACACCGGGCTCACCAGCGCCCAGTCGACCTCCATCCGCGACACAAGGAGCCCCCACGACTCATGACCGTCCGCAAGGCGCAGGTGCCCGTGGAGACCGGTCCCGCAGAGGATTCTCCGGTCCACGTCAGCCCACGCGCCCGCTTCGAGATCCTCGGGGCCGTCATGCTCGGCCTCTTCCTCTCGGCCCTCGACCAGACGATCGTCGGGCCCATCCTGCCCAAGGTCGTCACCTCCCTGCACGGCGCCGACTTCTACGTCTGGGTGGCCACCAGCTACCTGGTGACCAGCACCGTCACGGTGCCGGTCTACGGCAAGCTCTCCGACCTCTTCGGCCGCAAGCCCATGCTCATGGTGGGCATCGGGCTCTTCCTGGTGGGATCGGCCCTCTCCGGCCTCTCGCAGGAGATGTGGCAGCTGATCCTCTTCCGGGGCATCCAGGGCCTCGGCGCCGGGTCGCTCTTCCCGATCAGCCTCGCCGTCATCGGCGACCTCTTCACCCCGCGCGAGCGGGGCAAGTACCAGGGCCTGTTCGGCGCGGTCTTCGGCGTCGCCTTCCTGGTCGGTCCCGGGCTCGGGGGCCTGCTGACCGACAACTTCAGCTGGCACTGGGTCTTCTACGTCAACATCCCCATCGGCCTGCTGGCGCTCTTCGTCATCTGGCGCCTGCTGCCGACCGTTCGCCGACCGGACGCGGCGAACGCCATCGACTGGGCCGGCGTCTTCACCTTCGCCATCGGCATCGTCCCGATCCTGGTCGGGCTGACCAACGCGGAGAACGGTGACTGGGGCGACCCCGGCGTCTGGGGCCTGATCCTGGTCGGCGTCGCCTTCCTGGGCGCCTTCGTCTGGGTCGAGTCCCGCGCGAAGGAGCCGATGATCCCGCTTCACCTGTTCAGGGTCCGGACCTTCACCATCTCGATGGTCGCGGTCTTCCTGGCGATGTTCGGGTTCTTCGGGGCGGTCTACTTCCTGCCACTGTGGTTCCAGGTGGTGAAGGGCGCGTCGGCGACGGCATCGGGCTACGACCTCCTGCCGTTCCTGATCGGCCTCATCGCGAAGCTCCGTGGTGAGCGGCTTCGTCGTGAGCCGCACGGGGCGCTACAAGTGGCTCCTGGTCGGAGGGCTGGCGATGGCCGCGGCCGGCGTCGGGCTGATGACGAACATCCGGGCCGACACCGCGGACATGACGCTGTGGCTCTGGATGCTCGTGGCCGGCATCGGCATCGGCCCGACCATGGCGGTCTTCACGATCATCGTCCAGAACGCCGTCAAGTTCGAGGAGCTGGGTGCTGCCACCAGCGACCTGACCCTCTTCCGCCAGATCGGCGGGACCGTGGGCCTCACCCTCTCGTTCACCCTGTTCCGCAACTTCCTGACCTGGGACTCGATCCGCAGCCAGCTGGCCGCATCCGGCGTGCCCAGCGCCATGCTCCCGACGTCGGCGCCGGCGGGGTTCGACGCGGGCGCTCTCACCAACGTGGGGAACGGTCCGCCGGCGTTCCTGAGCCAGGTGCCGGCGCAGCTGCAGGGCGCCTTCCTGGAAGGGATCCATCGTGCCTTCAGCATCGCGCTCGGCAACGCGATGTGGCTCGGGGTGGGGGCCATGGCGGTCTCCGTGCTGGGCGCCGTCCTGCTCCGCGAGCTGCCACTCCGACAGCATTTCGCCGATGCCACCGAAGAGGAGGAGGACCGCGAGGTCTCCGAGGGCTCTCGAGCCTTCGCCGCCTTCGACTGACCCCGTCGTTTGAACAGCCGCGACTCCCTCTGGAGGGGCGGGCGCATGCCCGCCCCTCCAGGCATGCCCGGCCGGGCCTCCGAGGGAGCGAGGGACGGCGGCGGAGCGCCGGGCGATCGAGAGGCGGTGAGCGGTTGTGCCCGGCGGGCGCTCTAGCGAGGCGTGTCCATCTGCGTCAGCCATCCCCAGATCGTGACGATGCCGAGTGCGATCCCGGGACCGATGAGCCAGGGCCCGAAGACGAGGCCGAGGAGGGCGATTGAGATGGCGATGCCGCCGGTGAGGGGCCAGATGCTGGCCGGGGGGATGGGCCGCAGGCCGGCGGCAAGCGGCTGGTGCGCGGCCGCGTGGCGGGGCGTCGAGAAGCCGAGCAGGCGGCCGAAGACCGAGCCGGCGCGATGCACGATTCCCCCGACCTTCGGGTCGAGCTCGTCGTGGGCGGCCGAGACGAACGCGAGCCCCACCGCCACGATGATCGCCGAGGCGATGCTCACGAAGACGAGCATGACGCTGCCGGCCCACTCGTAGCTGGCGAACCAGTAGATGATCGCGATGATGATCGTGTAGAGCGCGGTTCGCAGGAAGAAGCGCAGCTCCTCAGCCATTCGTCGATCTCCGCTGCTCCTCCGGCGGCAGGGCCGGCGTCTCCGGGCTGGACTCAAGGGCCGCCTGCTCGGCGCTGACCCGTGCGTCGAAGACCGGCCGCTCCGAGCGGATGGGCGGGATATGGGTGAAGTTGTGGTGCGGTGGAGGCGAGGTCGTGGCCCACTCGAGGTGGTAGCCGTGCCAGGGATCGGGGCCCGCCTCCTCCCCGCGGCCCATGACGATGCTCGCGATGAAGTTCCAGGCGAAGAAGAGGATCGAGATCGCCAGGATCCCCGAGCCGACGCTGACCAGCACGTTGAGCCCCGTCCAGCCGGCACTGGCCGGGTAGTCCGCCACGCGGCGCGGCATCCCTTCCAGGCCGAGGATGTGCATCGGGAAGAACGTCATGTTCATCCCGATCGTCATCAACCAGAAGTGGAGCTTGCCGAGCCGCTCGTCGAGCCGCCTCCCGGTCATCTTCGGAAGCCAGTAGTAGAGCCCCGCGAACGCGGCGAAGACGGTGCCGCCGAAGAGCACGTAGTGGAAATGGGCGACCACGAAGTAGGTGTCGGTGACGTCGAAGTCGATGGGCGGCGAGGCGAGGAACGGCCCGGTGAGACCCCCGATCAGGAACATGAGGAGGAATCCCAGGCAGAAGAGCATGGGCGTCTCGAACGTCAGCCGTCCGCGGAACATCGTCGCGATCCAGTTGAAGAACTTCACCCCGGTCGGTATGGCGATCATCATCGAGGTGATGGCGAAGAACAGGTTGTCGACCACCCCCGTCGCGAACATGTGGTGGGCCCACACGCTGTAGCTGAGCACCCCGATGAGGATCGTCGCGAAGACGAACGCCCGGTAGCCGAAGACCGGCTTGCGGCTGAAGACCGGGATGATCTCGGTCACGATCCCGAAGAAAGGCAGGATGAGGATGTAGACCTCGGGGTGCCCGAAGAACCAGAAGAGATGCTGCCAGAGGACGGCGCTGCCGCCCGCCGAGGGATCGAAGAAGTGCGCGCCGAGGGTCCGGTCCAGGAAGAGCATCACCAGGGCGCTGGTCAGGACCGGGAAGGTGAGCATGACGAGCAGGGAGGTGACGAGGATGTTCCAGACGAAGATCGTCAGGCGGAACATCGTCATCCCCGGCGCCCGCATGGTGAAGAGGGTCGCGATGAAGTTCACTGCCCCCAGGATTCCCGAGCTGCCGGACAGGATCAGGCCGACGATCCACAGGTTCGTCCCGGTCTGGGGCGAGAAGACCGCGCTCGAGAGGGGCGCGTAGCCGGTCCACCCGAACTGCGCGGCCCCGCCAACGAAGAACCCGGAGAAGGCGATCAGCCCTCCGCCGAGGGCCAGCCAGAAGCTGAGGGCGTTCAGGCGCGGGAAGGCGACATCGGGCGCGCCGATCTGGAGCGGCAGGAAGTAGTTGGCGAAGCCGAAGACGACGGGCGATCCGAAGAAGAAGACCATCCCGGTGCCGTGCATGGTGAAGAGCTCGTTGTACGTCGCCTCGTCCATGAACTGCAGGCCGGGGAAGGCCAGCTCGGAGCGCATGAGGAGCGCCAGGATGCCCGAGATCAGGAAGAAGGCGAACCCGAGGCACAGGTAGAGGATGCCGACCTTCTTGTGGTCGGTGGTGGTCAGGTAGTCCCAGATCCCGGTGGACTCGGCGTGCCCCGGCACGCCCTGGGGGTGCTCGGGGTCGGCGCTGGTCATGGTGAGCTCCTCGGCTGGCTCGCCAGCCAGCTGGTGAAGTCCGCCTGCGACACGGCCCGGATGCTGAAGTGCATCTCGTGGTGGTACAGGCCGCAGAACTCGGCGCACTGGCCGGAGTAGGTCCCCGCCTCGTCGATCGTCAGCTGCAGGTGGTTGTCGACGCCGGGAATGACGTCCTTCTTCACCAGGAAGTGGGGGATGAAGAACGAGTGGATCACGTCATCCGAGACGAGCTGGAAGTCGACCACCTCACCGACCGGCAGCACGAGCTGCGGGTAGTTCTCGCGCGTGCCGGTGATGACCACGTTCCTGTCGGTGTAGGTGAAGCGCCACTGCCACTGGAACGCCTCCACCTTCACCCGGAGGGCGGGGTTCTGGGTCTGGGCGGTGTTCGTGTTCAGGACCACGGTCGTGTAGGCGAACAGGCCGATCACCAGCAGCGTGGGCAGTGCCCACCAGATGATCTCGAGAACGATGTTCGTCTTCGTCTGCGGCGGGAGCTCGTCGTCGCCGGGCCGCTTCCGGTAGCGCAGGATGTTCCAGCCGATGAGGCCTGCCACCACGACGAAGATGAAGACGGCGGCCGCGAAGAAGACGTTGTAGAGGGCCTGCACCCTGTTCGCCTCGACGGTCGCGGGCGCGATGGTGCACCCGGCCAGCAGGGCGGCGGTCAGGGAACCCACGAGGATCTGGACGGCTCGGCGCCCGTTTCGGCGTTGCTGTCGCGGCATCCGGGCCCAATCGTACCCCGGCTTGCGAATGGCGGCAGCGCGGCGCCGCGCGACGCGGCGGGCGGCGGGAACCGTCAGGGCGCAGCACGAGGCGGCGCCACCTCGGATACCATCCCGCGATGGTCACCTTCGATCCCGCGACGGCGCTCGTCGTGGTCGACGTCCAGAACGACTTCGCCGACCCCTCCGGGAGCCTGTTCGTGCAGGGCGGCGACGGCATCCTCCCGGCCGTCAACCGTGCCGTCGATGCCGCGCTGGCGGGAGGCGCGGTGCTCGTCTACACCCAGGACTGGCATCCTCCGTCCACCCCGCACTTCGCGAAGGACGGCGGCGTCTGGCCGGTCCACTGCGTGGCGGGCACCTGGGGGGCGGAGCTGCACCCTGCCCTGCGGGTGGCCGGGCGTTCCGTGCGGAAGGGGGCGAATGGCGAGGACGGCTACTCAGGGTTCACCATGCGCGACCCGCTCACCGGCGAGGACACGCCCACCGACCTCGAGGTGCACCTGCGCGACCGGCGCGTGCATCGGGTGGTCGTCTGCGGGCTGGCGACGGACTACTGCGTGCGCGGGACGGCCCTCGACGCGATCCGCCTCGGATTCGGCGTCGAGATCCTGGCCGATGCAATCGCCGCCGTGGACCTCGCGGAGGGTGACGGTGCGCGAGCGCTCGACGAGATGACCGCGGCGGGGGCGGACCTGCTGACCCTCGGCGCCGGGACGGTCTAGGACGGGCGACGGCGCCACGCCCAGGCCGCCAGCCCCAGGCCCGCGACCAGCGCGACGAGACCGATGGCGGTCCAGGTCAGGTCCCGTGTCATGAAGCTGCTGGGGGCGAAGGGCAGGTTCAGCCCCTGGGCGATCCAGACGGCGCCGGCAGCGGCGAGCAGCACGCCGGCGATGAGCAGCAGGGAGCGCATGCCCGGAGCATAAGCCCCTTCACGTCGAGGGGCTTGCGGAGCGCCGGAGCGCGGGTATACTCCGGCCGTCGGGTTGCGACTCGACGCCGATAGACTTTCCCTCCCCTCCCACCACGTTCGTTCGGTCGGCTCCGGGGCAGCGGCAAGACCCCAAGGTGGCGTCGAAGAACGTGGACTGCCCGACGTGGTAACAACTCACTGGGAGGGGTCCTTCGTGACCTACACAGACCGGGTCCTGCAGTGCGCGGATTGTGGCGTTGACTTCGTCTTCTCCGCGTCAGAGCAGGAGTTCTTCGCGCAGAAGGGCTTTGCGTCTGCGCCGAAGCGCTGCATGTCGTGCCGCGCCCAGCGTCGCGCGAACATGGGCGGCGGCTCGAGCTACGGGAACGGCAACGGCTACACGCGCGGACCGCGCGAGCTGTTCGACGCCGTCTGTGCTCGGTGCGGCAAGGACACGCAGGTGCCGTTCCGTCCCACGGGGGCGCGGCCCGTCTACTGCAGCGACTGCTTCCGCCTGATGCGCGGCTGATCCGCTCTTCGATCCACGCAGGAGGCCGGGCGGCCCGCGGAGACGCGGAGCCGCCCGGCCCTTTTGTTGCCGCCGCCGGGCCCGCCGGTTGGGATGATGCCGTTCGGCTCGTATCATGCTCGTTGAACGAAAACGAATGACCGAACACGAGCGAACGGAGCTATCTGCGTGACGAATGACACCGCGCTCTGGCGCGAGCTGGGGCAGCAGCTGCGGGTCGACTCGATCCGATCGAGCTCGACCGCGGGATCGGGACACCCCACCTCATCCATGTCCGGCGCCGACCTCATGGCCGTGCTCATGGCGAAGCACCTCCGCTACGACTTCACCGAGCCGGGCAACCCGAACAACGACCACCTCATCTTCTCCAAGGGCCACGCCTCGCCGCTCCTGTACGCGATGTACAAGGCCGCCGGTGCCATCAGCGACGAGGAGATGCTCACCTTCCGCAAGCTCGGAAGCCGCATGGAGGGCCACCCGACCCCCGTGCTGCCCTGGGTCGACGTCGCGACCGGCTCTCTGGGCCAGGGGCTGCCGATCGCGGTGGGGATCGCACTCGCGGGCAAGCGCCTCGACCGGCTCCCGTACCGCATCTGGGTGCTGTGCGGCGACTCCGAGATGGCGGAGGGCTCGATCTGGGAGGCGGTGGAGCATGCCGCCTTCGCGCAGCTCGACAACCTGACCGCCATCATCGACGTGAACCGGCTCGGCCAGACCGGCGAGACGATGCACGGCTGGGACCTGGACAACTACGCCGCACGCGCACAGGCGTCCGGCTGGCATACGATCGAGATCGACGGGCACGACGTGACGGCCGTCGACGCGGCGTACGACGAGGCCCGGGCCACGACCGGCCGTCCGACGATGATCCTGGCCCGCACGGAGAAGGGCCACGGCGTTGCCGAGGTCGCCAACAAGAACGGCTTCCACGGCAAGCCGCTTCCCCATCCGGAGGCGGCAATCGAGGAGCTGGGCGGGCTCCGCGACCTGCACATCGAGGTCCACCGGCCCGATGGAGGTGGCTCCCCGCACCGCTTCGAGCAGGGTCCGCTGGAGCTGCCCGCATACGAGGCCGGCTCGAGCGAGTCGACCCGGCGCGCCTACGGCGATGCGCTCGCGGCGCTCGGCAGGGCCCGGGGCGAGGTGGTGGCCCTGGACGGCGAGGTGGGCAACTCCACGTACTCGGAGACCTTCCGCAAGGCGCTCCCGGACCGCTACTTCGAGATGTACATCGCCGAGCAGCAGATGGTCGCCGCAGCCGTGGGGCTCCAGGTGCGCGGGTGGCGTCCGTTCGCCAGCACGTTCGCCGCCTTCCTGTCCCGCGCGTACGACTTCGTCCGCATGGCGGCGGTCAGCCACGCCAGCCTGGTGCTCGCCGGCTCCCACGCCGGGGTCAGCATCGGAGAGGACGGACCGTCGCAGATGGCGCTCGAGGACATCGCCTCGCTGCGTGCCGTCTTTGGCAGCACGGTCCTCTATCCGTCCGACCCGAACCAGACCGCGGACCTCATGCGCCAGCTTCCCGACCGCGAGGGGGTCGTCTTCCTCCGCACGACGCGCGAGAAGACGCCGGTCATCTACCGTCCCGGCGAGAGCTTCTCGATCGGCGGCAGCCGCGTCGTCCGATCCTCCAAGCGCGACCGCGTCACCCTGGTGGGCGCCGGCATCACCCTGCACGAGGCGATGAAGGCGGCCGACACGCTTGCTGCAGAGGGGATCGCCGCACGGGTGATCGACCTGTACAGCGTCAAGCCGATCGACGTCGACACGCTCGTCACCGCGGCGCGGGAGACGGGTGCCGTCGTGACCGTCGAGGACCATTTCGCAGAGGGCGGCCTGGGCGACGCCGTGCTCGAGGCGCTCGCCGATCTGGGACCCGAGCACCCGCGCATCGCACGTCTCGCCGTGCGGCACATGCCGGGCTCCGCGACACCCGACGAGCAGCTCGCCGTCGCCGGCATCGACGCCCCGGCGATCGCCCGCGCCGCGCGCCAGCTCGTCGCCACGCCGGCCGGCGCCCCGGCCTAGGAGGAGAACCATGAACACCCTGCAGCGCCTGCACGCGGAGCAGGACCAGTCGCCCTGGATCGACTTCATCGACCGCGACCTCATCGACAGCGGCCGCCTCGACGAGCTGGTGGGGACGGGCATCCGCGGGCTGACCAGCAACCCGACGATCTTCGCCAAGGCGGTGGCCGGCGGTCGCTACGACGACCTGATCCGGCGCCACATCGACGCCGGCGAGAGCAACCGGGCGATCTACCAGGCCATCGCGATCGGCGATGTCGGAGATGCGGCCGACCACCTCCGCCGTGTCTACGACGAGTCGGAGGGGGGAGACGGCTTCGTCAGCATCGAGGTCGAGCCGGACCTCGCCGACGACACGAACGGCACGCTCGCGCGAGCGCGCGAGCTGTGGCGCCTCCTCGGCCGTCGGAACGTCTTCGTGAAGATCCCGGCCACCGAGGCGGGGATCCCGGCCATCGAGGCGGCGATCGCCGACGGCATCAACGTCAACGTCACCCTGATGTTCAGCGTGGAGGTCTACCGCCGGGTGGCACAGGCCTACATCGACGGGCTGCGGCGGCGGCTGGCGGCCGGCCAGGACGTGCGGAACGTGGCCTCGGTCGCGAGCTTCTTCGTCAGCCGGGTCGACACGAAGGTCGACAAGCTCCTGGCGGCCAACGGGACCGACGCCGCCCGCAACGCCCTGGGCACCGCCGCGGTGGCCAACGCCCGGCTCGCCTACGAGGCCTACCTCGAGATCTTCCACGGTCCCGAGTTCGCCGACCTGCGTGCGGCCGGCGCGCGCGTCCAGCGCTGCCTGTGGGCGTCGACATCGACGAAGAACCCGGACTACCCGGACATCCTGTACGTCGCGGAGCTGATCGGACCGGCGACGGTGAACACCATGCCGATGGAGACGATCGAGGCCTTCCTCGACCACGGCGAGGTGCAACGGACGCTGGACAACGACCTCCACGTCGCCCATGACGCCATCAAGGCGGTCGAGGCCAACGGCGTGAGCATGGAGCGCGTCACCGCGGAGCTGCTCGAGGAGGGGGTGCAGGCCTTCGCGAAGAGCTTCGACGACCTGATCGCGACGATCGAGGGGAAGCGCCAGGCACTGGCGACCGCATGAGCGGCCCCGCGCGCGGCAGGGATGGCGGGGCGCTGCAGGCGTCAATCGAGGCGCGCCTCGCCGCGTGGGAAAGGGATCTGGTCGCGGATCGGCTATGGGCCAAGGACGGGAACCTGTGGGGTGCCTCCGGGAAACCGCCGGAGGCCATGGCGAAGTGGATGGGGTGGCTCGACCTGCCCGTCGTGATGCCCGGCCGCCTGGGCGAGCTGAGCCACCTCGCCGCATCGGTCCAGGCCGATGGCTACGGGCGGGCGGCTGTCCTGGGGATGGGCGGCTCGTCCCTGGCGCCGGAGCTGTTCAGCCGCGTCTTCGACCGTGGCGAGAACGGCGCCGAGCTGCGGATCCTGGATTCGACCCACCCCGATGCCGTGCGCGGGTTCCGCGAGTGGGCGACCGCTGCTCGCACGGTCTTCTGCGTCTCCTCGAAGTCCGGGAGCACCACGGAGCCGAACGCGTTCCACGCGGCAATGGCCGAGGTCGCCCCCGCGATCGACTTCATCGCGATCACGGACCCGGGCACCTCGCTGGCTGAGCTCGCCCGGGCCCAGGAGTTCCGGAGCATCGTGGACGCGCCGCCGGACGTCGGTGGCCGCTACTCGGCGCTCACGGTCTTCGGCCTGGTGCCCGCCGCGCTCCATGGCGTGGATGTCGCCGGCCTCCTGGCACGCGCCGCCGCCATGGCGGCGGCCTGCCGCGCTCCCGCCGGCACCAACCCGGGTCTTCGCCTGGGCGCGTTCATGGGTGAGGCGGCACTCGCCGGGCGGGACAAGCTCACGATCCTCGCATCGCCCCGGCTCGCTCCCTTCGGCGACTGGGTGGAGCAGCTGGTCGCGGAGAGCACGGGCAAGCAGGGGACGGGGATCGTCCCGGTCGTCGGGGAGGCCCCGGCCCCTCCGGAGGCCTACGGGGCTGACCGCTGCTTCGTGGTCGTCACCTTGGCGGCGGAGGCGGATCCTGCCCTCGCCGCCCTCGCGGCAGCGCTCCGCGAAGCCGGGCATCCGGTCGAGGAGCTGGCGCTCGCCGACCCGCTCGACGTCGGCGGAGAGTTCGTGCGGTGGGAGATTGCGACCGCCGCGGCGGGAATCGTGCTCGGCATCGACCCGTTCGACCAGCCGAACGTCCAGGAGTCGAAGGACGCAACCAAGGCGCTGCTGGCGGCCTACGCGGAGCGCGGGTCGCTGCCCGGACCGGCACCCATCGTCGCCGAGCCGGGCCTTGCGGTGTACGCCGATCCCGCCGCCATCGGGGACACACCGGTCAGCGTGGACGGAGCGGTCGCGCAGCTCCTGTCGCTCGTCGCGCCGGGGGACTACGTCGCACTGCTCGCCTACCTGCCACGCGACCCGGACCTCGTCCGGCGGCTGGAGCGGCTGCGGGGCGAGCTGCGCGATGGGCTGGGCGTGGCCACGACCCTCGGGTTCGGCCCGCGATTCCTGCACTCGACCGGACAGCTGCACAAGGGAGGCCCGCCGAGCGGCGTGTACCTCCAGATCACCGCCGAGCCGCGCAAGGATCTGCCGATCCCCGGCTGGCGGGAGACCTTCGGGATCCTGGTCGCGGCCCAGGCGCTGGGGGATCTCGAATCGCTGCAGAAACGGCGCCGGCGTGTCATCAGGGTTCACCTTGGCGACCTCGAGCCGGGGCTGGCGCGCCTCGAGTCGGCGCTGCGAGGGGCGCTCCCCCCGCCCGCGGGATGACGCCGGCCGTGGAAGAGACGAGACTTACGAGATCGATGAGACGAGAAGGAGCGAACGACCCATGCAAGTAGGGGTCGCCGGCCTGGGCCGGATGGGCGCCGGGATGGCGCGCAGGCTCGCGCGCGGCGGGCACGACGTGGTGGCGTGGAACCGGCATGGCGAGGTGGCGCACGACCTGGCCGCGGAGCCGGAGAACGGTGGACGGATCGCCGTGGCGGATTCGCTGGAGGCGCTGGTCAAGCAGATGGCCGCGCCGCGGCACGTGATCATCAGCGTGCCCTCCGGAGATGCGACCGAGCAGATGGTCGCGCGCCTCGCGGAGATCCTGGAGCGCGGCGACGTCATCGTGGAGGGAGGCAACTCGAACTTCCACGACAGCCGCCGGCGCGCCGCCATGGTCGAGGAGCGCGGGCTGGGGTGGCTCGACATGGGAGTCTCCGGCGGCGTCTGGGGCCTGACCGTGGGCTTCTGCGCCATGCTCGGCGGACGACGCGAGGCGTACGACCGCTTCGAGCCGGCGGTGAAGACGCTGGCGCCCGAGGCGGGGTACCTCTACTGCGGACCGGCCGGCGCGGGCCACTACGTGAAGATGGTCCACAACGGGATCGAGTACGGCCAGATGCAGGCGATCAGCGAGGGGTTCGACATCCTCCACGCATCGGACTACGACCTGGATCTGTCGGCCATCGCCGGGATGTGGAACCACGGGTCGGTGATTCGCTCCTGGCTCATGGAGCTGGCGGGCAGCGCGTTCGCCCGCGAGGGCCGCGATCTGGCCTCCATCAAGGGCTGGGTGAACGACTCCGGAGAGGGCCGCTGGACGGTTCTCGACGCCATCGACCACGACGTGCCGGCGCCGGTGATCACCCTGTCGCTCATGCAGCGCTTCCGGAGCCGCCGCGAACCGGACTCCTTCACGGATCGCGTCCTCGCCGCGCTGCGCAACGAGTTCGGAGGACACGCCATCTTGAGCGCCGACGACGGCCAGGCCGGCGAGGAGGGGCACTGAGCACGGGCCATGGCACCAGCGACCCCCACTCTCCCCCCGGTCGTTCCCGAGCAGGTGTCCGCCCACCGCGGTGACGGTTCGCGTCGCGTCGCCAACCCGCTGCGCGAGGGGCTCCGCCTGGAGCGGATGCCGGAGCCGTGCACGATGGTCATCTGCGGCGCGACCGGCGATCTCACCGGGCGCAAGCTCGGCCCGGCCCTCTACAACCTCATGCTCGGCGGCTTCCTGCCGCCCGAGTTCACCGTCGTCGGCTTCGCCCGCCGGCCGATGAGCGACGATGACTTTCGCGACCACCTGCGCGCCGGGATCGACGAGTACAGCCGCAACCGGCCGGTGAAGCGATCGGTGTGGGAGTCGTTCAGCCGCGGCATCCACTACCACAGCGGAGAGTTCCACCACGCAGACTCGTACGCGGAGCTCGCCAAGCTGCTGGACCGGATCGACCGCGACCGCGGGACGGGAGGGAACCGGCTCTTCTACCTGGCGGTGCCGCCGGTGCTCTACCCGGAGATCGTCAAGCAGCTCGGGAAGGCGGGCCTCACCGCCGACGGCGAACGTCGCGCCGACGGCAAGCGCGGCTGGGTGCGGGTCATCGTCGAGAAGCCCTTCGGCTACGACCTTGCCTCCGCGCGCAAGCTGAACCGGGAGATCCGCGAGGCCTTCGAGGAGGAGCAGGTCTACCGCATCGACCACTACCTGGGCAAGGAGACGGTCCAGAACCTCGCGGTCTTCCGGTTCGGGAACGGCCTCTTCGAGCCCATCTGGAACCGCCGCTACATCGACAGCGTGCAGATCACCGTGGCGGAGACGGTCGGCATCGAGGGGCGTGGCGAGTTCTACGACCAGACCGGCGCGCTCCGGGACATCGTCCAGAACCACGCGCTGCAGCTCATGACGATGTTCGCCATGGAGCCCCCGGTCGAGTTCGCCGCCACGGACCTGCGCGACGAGAAGCTCAAGGTCCTGCGCGCGGTGCACCCCATGGCCCTGGCCGATGTCGCCAACCACGCGGTGCGCGGCCAGTACGTCTCCGGCTGGGTGGAGGGCCAGAAGGTCCGTTCCTACCGGGATGAGCCGGAGGTGGATCCGCAGTCGCAGACCGAGACCTACGTCGCCCTCAAGCTGGCCATCGATTCGTGGCGCTGGGCGGGCGTGCCCTTCTACCTGCGGACGGGGAAGGAGCTTCCGACGCGCGTGACGGAGATCGCGGTCCAGTTCCGTCGCGCGCCACTGGCCCTCTTTGCACGCGCCGGCGCCTCGCAGATCGACCCGAACATCCTGGCCATCCGGATCCAGCCCGACGAGGGGATCCTGCTCCGCTTCGGCGCGAAGGTGCCGGGGCAGGGACTCCAGATCCGGAGCGTCAACATGGACTTTCGCTACGGGTCATCGTTCGTCGTCGACTCGCCGGACGCCTACGAGACGCTCCTCCTCGACGCCATGATCGGGGACGCCAGCCTCTTCACGCGGGACGACGAGGTGGAGCGCGCCTGGGAGATCCTCGACCCGATCCTGCGCGCCTGGAAGGAGGGCCAGGGCGGCCCGCTCCACTTCTACGCCGCCGGGAGCTGGGGGCCGCCGGCTGCCGACGACATGGTCGAGCGCGATCGCCGGGCCTGGCGGCGGCCATAGGCGCCATGGCGGAGCAGCCCACCAACGCCGCCGAGCGCGAGCTCGCCGTGCATCGGCAGCTCATGCGCTTCGGCGAGGCGGAGACCCTCGCCACGCCCGTCTGGGAGGCGCGCGGCACGAGCGTCGTCGCCATCGAATCCCAGCTCGCCAGGCTCTGGGGGACGGCGGAGTCGCTCCCGGCGGACGGGGAGGCCCGGGTCCGCGAGAAGGGCCTGCCGCACGCCCGCGCCTCGGTCCTCAACCTGATCGTCACCGTCGTGGACTCCGAGGCGGCCGACCGGGTGGTGCACGCCATGATGAGCCTGGGGATCCGGCATCCGTCGCGCGCCATCGTCCTCGTCGCCGACCACGAGGCGCACGGCGATCCGATCGACGCGCGGATCAGCACGCACTGCCACGCGGTCCCGACCGCTCCCGAGGAGCGGATCTGCTACGAGGAGGTGGTGCTCACCGTTCGCGGTGAGGCCGCCGAGCATCTCTCCGGGGTCGTGGCGCCCATCCTCATCCACGACCTGCCGACATCGGTCTGGTGGCCCGGTGATCCTCCCTTCACCCACCCGGTCTTCGACCAGCTCGTCGACGTCTCCGATCGTCTCATCGTGGATTCGTCGGACTTCGGCGACCTGCTCGGCGGGATGCAGCGGCTCGCCAGCCTGCGCGACCGGGCCGGCGTGGGCGATCTCGCCTGGGAGCGGCTCTCCGGCTGGCAGGAGCGGATCGCCCAGTTCTTCGATGCGCCGCGCTTCCGGCGCTACCTGCCGAACCTGAGCAGGATGGTGATCCGCTTCGCGGTGCCGACGGGCCACGGGGAGCGGCGCCGGCGGGACGACGCGCAGGCCGTGGCGCCGGACGTGGCTGCGCCCATGGCCGAGGCCGCGCTCCTGGCCGGATGGATCGCCTCGCGGCTCGACTGGAAGCGGTACACGACCGTCAAGCCCTCCGACGGCACCGGCTTCCAGCTGAAACTGGAGGGCCACTACGAGATGGTCGACCTGCGAATCGAGTCGGAGCCGACCGACGACCTCGTGCCCGGCGAGCTGACGAGCGTCCGCCTGCGCGCCTACGGGGAGACGGGCGCGGCGGAGTTCATCATCGATCGCGACGGCGACGAGGCGACGGCCGCCACCAATGCCGACGGGATGACGGCGCTCCTGCGCCGGATGACGATGGAGACGCCGCGCGAGGCCCAGCTCCTCGCCGCCCAGCTCTCGAGGGAGACCCACGATCCGCTCTACGAGTCGGCACTGCATTCCGCCATCGTCTTCCTGGCCTCGGCCCGGGCCGGGGAGCCGCCACGGGAGCGCGCGGTCCCCGTCCCGCGGCCCGTGCAGGAGCTGGGCGGGTGAACGCCCGCTGGCTCGTCCTGCCGGATCGCGACGCGGTCGCACGCGAGGCTGCGGATCGGTTCGTGCGGAGCGCGAATGCGGCGATCGAGCGGAACGGGGTCTTCCGGGTGGCCCTCTCCGGCGGAACGACGCCCAAGGTGGTCTTCCCGCTCCTGCATGGCGAGCCCCGGGTCAGCGAGATCGACTGGGGTCGCGTCGAGTTCTTCTGGGGGGACGAGCGGACCGTTCCGCCCGACGACCCCGAGTCGAACTTCGGGACCGCCTACCGGATGCTGATCTCGCGTCTCCCCGGCGTGCGGCCGCAGGCGATCCACCGCATGCAGGCTGAGGCACAGAACCTTGACGAGGCGGCACTCGCCTACGAGAGCGAGCTGCGGCTCGCCTTCGGCGTCCAGGGCGATGCCCTGCCGGTCTTCGACCTCGTCTGGCTGGGGATGGGACCGGACGGCCACACGGCCTCCCTCTTCCCCAGCAGCACCGGGCTGCGCGAGCGGACGCGCTGGGTCGTCCCGAACTGGTGGCCGGGAGCGCGGACGTGGCGCATGACGCTGACCTTCCCCGTCCTCGACGCGGCACGAGAGGCGGTCTTCCTGGTGACCGGTGAGAACAAGGTGAATGCCGTGCAGCATGTCCGTTCGGGGCGCAGCCGCCTCCCCGCGGCCCGGATCAACGCCGCGGAGGTCATGTGGCTCCTGGACGCCGCGGCGGCCGGGGACATGGCGACCTTCGACCGCGCCCGGGATCCGGAGAGCGGCGAGGAGGCAGGATGATCCCGTGGCTCCTCCTGGCGGGCACCATCCTCAGCGGCGTGGCCGCCTACGCCACCGGCTGGCCCGCGTGGCGTGGCTACCGGAACCGCGACGCGCGCGATCTGAACGCGGAGCGATACCTCGCCTGGCGGGGTCGCGCCCCGCGCGGGCAGCAGCCCTCGCTGCGCGAGGGGCCGACGATGGCCGAGCGGCGGCGGCTGTACGCGGCGGCGCTGCTCGCGCTCGTGGCGCTTGCCTGCCTCATCGGCTTCTTCGCGACGAGCTGAGGCCCTCCGCATGCGCGTCGAGCTCCTCTACACCGATGACGACCCCGGCTACATGACCGCCCGGCAGAACCTCGTGGAGGTCCTTGGCGAGGACGCCTTCGAGACTCCCGTCCAGATGATCGCGGTGCAGTCGCTGGCCGATGCCGAGCTGCTCGCCTTCCCCGGCTCGCCCACGATCCGGATCGACGGCGAGGACATCGACCCGCGCAGCGGCACCGGGATCGGTCTGGCCCTGCGCAGCTACGGCGCCGGCGGATCGGTCCCCGGGAAGGACCTCATCCGCGGCGCGGTCGAGCGGGCGCGCGGCTGGGGCCACGGGCGGCGCCGCTAGCGGGCTACACTCGGCCCCGGATGCTGGCTGCAGCCCTACGTGCCTTCTTCCTGTGGCTGGCGCACCGGCGGTGGCTGGCGCGCCTGGTGCTCCGCACGCCGTTCGCTCGACGCATGCCGCTGCGGTTCGTTGCGGGGACGGCGCTGGACGACGCCATCGCTGTCGTCCACGAGCTGAACGCGGCCGGCCTGTGCGCCACCCTCGACCACCTCGGCGAATCGGTGACCGACCGGGCCAGCGCGGAGCAGGCGGCGCGCGCGTACGTCGAGACGATCGAGCGGATCTCGGCCGAAGGTCTGGACGCGAACGTGAGCGTCAAGCTGACGCAGATGGGCATGGACCTCGGGACGGACGTGTGCCGCGAGGTCCTGCGCCCGGTCCTCGAGGCGGGAAAGCGCCACGGGATCTTCGTGCGGGTGGACATGGAATCGAGCGAGTACGTCGACCGCACGCTCGAGGTCGTGGGCGCCATGCGGGCGGACGGCTACGACACCGGCCCCGTGATCCAGTCGTACCTGCGTCGTTCAAAGGCCGATGTCGCCGCCCTCGCCGCCGAGGGTGCCCGCGTCCGCGTCTGCAAGGGCGCCTACGCCGAGCCGGCCGAGATCGCGTGGCACGACCGAAAGACGATCGGTGAATCGTTCGTGGAGCTGTGCCGGATGCTGCTCGACGCCGACGCGCACCCCGCCGTCGCGACCCACGACCCGGAGATGATCGATGCCATCGAGCGGTATGCATCGCAGCACAGGATCACGCCGGACCGTTTCGAGTTCCAGATGCTCCACGGGATCCGGCGCGATCTCCAGCGTGCGCTCGTCGCAGACGGCTACCGGATGCGGGTCTACGTCCCCTTCGGCACCGAGTGGTGGCCGTACTTCATGCGCCGCCTCGCCGAACGCCCGGGGAACGTGATGTTCGTCCTGCGCGGGCTCTTCGGAGAAGGAGGGACGGGCCGATCGCCTGCGCCCACGCCGCCCGAGCGGTAGACTCGGGGGAACCTCATGAGCTCATCCAAGCGCCCGAGCACGTCGAGCCTTCGGCGGTTCATCACCTCGCGACCCTACGTCCCGGTGGCGGAGATCCGGCGGCGCTTCGGCCTCGAGGAGCCCGATTGCGTGTGCATCGTCGAGCGTGACGGAGTCGCCGCCTATCTCGGTCTCCCCGAACGCGAGGCGGTGAAGGTCCAGGATCTCTGGTCCCGCGGCGAGATCGGCCTGGAGCTTTCGGTGGAGGTGCATGCCCCGGTCGTGGTCGGCATCTATCCCATGCGGATCGCCCGCTACGTCATGGAGGGCAACGGGAACGGCCACGGCGTCGCCGTGCCCGGTGGGAACGGCCACGTCACCAACGGCCACGTCCCCAACGGCCACGTCACCAACGGCCGCCTGCCGGGCACGGAGGTGAACGGCCAGTCGGACGTGAACGCGCACCCCCGTGGCGCCACCGATCCACAGCTCTCCGGCTCCCTTCCGTTCGCATCTCCCGCCCAGCCAGAGCCGTGACGGTCGCCCTCGTCTGCCGGGAGCTCCTGCTGGCAACCCGCATCGGCGACGCTGCCGCCCGTGCCGGGGTGCCGCTGGTCCGTGTCGACGAGCCCGGCTCACTTCCGCAGCCGGAGACGCTCGATCTGGTGCTCGTGGACTGGGACGGGCGCAGCCCAATGTGGGGTGCGGAGCTGGCCCATTGGCGGGCGGGGAGCGACCGTCCGCGGCTGATCCTCTTCGGTCCCCACACCGACCTGGCCGCCCACGAGGACGCCCGTCGCAGCGGGCTGGGTCCCATGATGGCGAGGGGCCGCCTCCTGGCCCGGCTGCCGTCCCTGCTCGGCGAAGCGCCGTCGACGGCGAGCGGATCTTTCGGTTGACGGCTGTCAACGAACGACCGCCGAACGTACTGGACGGCCCCGTACCCGTGGCCTACCCTTTGGCACCGTCCACCCCCGCGTATGGCCACGTCATCTTCGCTCGCATCCGTCAGCTGGAGTCATCGTCATCATGATCAGGGTCTCTGTCCTGCCCACCCACCCTGGAGCCCGATTCCTTGGCATCGCGGTGGCGCTGCTGGTCGTCGCCGCGGGCACCCTGGCGCGCCCGGGGGCCGCATCGGCCTCGGGTGTCGTCGCCTCCGACACGTTCACCCGGACCGTCGCGACCGGCTGGGGCACCCTGGACACCGGCCAGAGCTGGTACATCACCAACGCCAACGAAGCCTCAACCGATGTGAACGGCAGCGTCGGCCAGATGATCCACTCCACCATCGGTGAGCTGAAGGCCCGCGTGCCGGGGATGTCCCTGGCGGACGTCGACATCTCGGCGCGCTTCCGTGCCGAGGTCGCCACCGACGACGCGCCCACCTCGGCCACGGAGTTCATCCTCTACACGCGCTACGAGCCGGAGCCCGCCTTCCGGTACTACCTGCGCGTGGTGCTCTCCTTCGTGCACGGCGCGGCCGCGCCGGTCCTGCGCGTCGACCGGCAGGCGATCACGTACACCCAGGGTATCGCGACGGCCGCGCTCCCCGCGACCGCCAACGACCCCACCCAGCCGTGGATGGTTCGCTTCCAGACCGTCGGAACGGCCATTCGGGGGAAGGCCTGGCCCGCCTCCTCGCCGGAACCGTCCAGCTGGCAGATCGACTTCACCGACGACCAGGTGACGCTCCCGAACCAGTTCGCCATCGGCACCTTCGCCGACGACGTCACGCCGGCCATGCCGATCGACGTGGACAACGTGACGGTGACCGACCTGAGCACCGCGGCGACCCCGCCGTTCACGGACATCTCGGACAGCACCTTCTACGACGACATCGTCTGGCTCTGGAACGCCGGGATCACCAAGGGCTGCACTGCCACGACCTTCTGCCCGGATGACCCGGTGACCCGCGGCCAGATGGCGGCCTTCCTGGTCCGCGCCCTGGCGCTGCCGCCATCGGCCACCAACTACTTCACCGATGACGATGGCACCACGTTCGAGAACGACATCAACGCACTGGCGGCCTCCGGGATCACCAAGGGCTGCACTGCCACGACCTTCTGCCCGGATGACCCGGTGACCCGCGGCCAGATGGCGGCCTTCCTGGTCCGCGCCCTGGCGCTGCCGCCATCGGCCACCAACTACTTCACCGATGACGATGGCACCACGTTCGAGAACGACATCAACGCACTGGCGGCCTCCGGGATCACCAAGGGCTGCTCGCCCACGACCTTCTGCCCGACCGACAGCGTGACCCGGGGCCAGATGGCCGCCTTCCTGCACCGGGCGCTCGGTTAGGCCCAACCACGAGCCGGCCCGTCGGCCGGCGTCTCCAGCAGGCACCAGGGCCGCCGGACTCCGGCGGCCCTGGTCGTTTCCCCCGCAGCTCGAGCGTTGTCGGCTGGCACCACAATTGGTGCGAATGGCCCTTTCGGGGGGCCAAAGGTCCTAGTCTTGCATGGGCCATTCGGGTAGCCTGCCAGGTACTTTCTTCTTGACCTCATCTCAATTCCATCACAAGGGTCGGCAGACGGCCGACTCGGGGAGAGCCTCCACTATGGCCGTTTTGCCCGCGGCACCGCCCTCGCTCCGCACACCCGAGCGGACCGACGACCTTCGACACGCGCCACCCCTCCCGCCGGGATCGGTGAGCGTAGTCATCCCGGCCAAGAACGAGGCCGGTAACCTGCCATGGGTCCTCCCACGGATCCCCGACGTCGTCGACGAGCTCATTCTGGTCGACGGCCTCTCGACGGACCAGACCGTCGCCGTGGCGCAGATGGTCCGCTCCGACGTGCGAGTGGTCCACGAGACGCGTCCCGGCAAGGGAGCCGCGCTGCGCGCGGGATTCGCGGCGGCACGCGGCGAGTACATCATCATGCTGGATGCCGACTGCAGCATGGACCCGGGCGAGATCCCGGGGTACATCGAGCTGCTGCGCGACGGCTACGACATGGTCAAGGGATCGCGCTTCCTCGACGGGGGCGGGACCGATGACATGACGCTGCTGCGCAAGGCCGGCAACTACGCGCTCCTCGGCCTGGCCAACCTCATCTACGGCTCCGACTACACGGACCTGTGCTACGGCTTCGTCGGCTTCCACCGCTCGCTCCTCGACCAGGTCGTGCTCGACGTCGACGGCTTCGAGGTCGAGATGCAGTTCATCGCCCGGGCCACGCGATCCGGGGCGAGGGTCGGCGAGGTCCCGAGCCACGAGGCGCGGCGACTGCACGGCCAGTCGAACCTGCGGACCTTCCCCGATGGCTGGAAGGTGCTGAAGACGATGCTCCGGGAGATGCGCTGGCGACGCGTCGCCGTCCGCCAGCGGTCGAACGGCGTATGACGGACGACCCGAGCCTCTCGGTCGTCATCTGCACATACAGCCTGGCACGGTGGAGCGACCTGGTGCGCTCCGTCGACTCCGTGCAGGAGCAGACCCGGGCCGTCCAGCAGATCGTGATCGTGATCGATCACAACCCCGCGCTGCTCGCTCGCGTGCGCGAGACGTGGCCGGACCTCGACGTCGTGCCGAACGCGCACGAGCGGGGACTGTCGGGCGGGCGCAACACGGGCATCGCGGCCGCGACGGGGGAGATCATCGCCTTCCTCGACGACGATGCCGCCGCGGAGCCGACCTGGGCCGCCGAGCTGCGGGCGGCCTATCGCGATCCGGGAGTGCTGGGAGTGGGTGGCGCAAGCCTGCCGCAGTGGGATGCAGCCCGGCCCGCCTGGTTCCCGCCGGAGTTCGACTGGGTCGTGGGCTGCTCGTATCGCGGCCTGCCGGAGGAGACTGCCCCGGTCCGCAACTTCATCGGCTCGAACATGTCCTTCCGCTCCGCCCCGCTGCGAGAGGTGACGGGATTCAACGCCGATCTCGGCCGGATCGGGACGCGCCCGACCGGCTGCGAGGAGACGGAGCTCTGCATCCGCCTCGCCACCGCCTTCGCGCCCAGCCGGCTCGTCTATGAGCCGCGCGCGGCCGTCCGCCATCGCGTCCCGGCGGCCCGCGCCACGTGGGCGTACTTCCGGGCACGCTGCGTGGCCGAGGGGCGGTCGAAGGCCATCGTCTCGCGCCTCGTGGGTCGCAGCAGCGGCCTCCGCAGCGAGCGCAGCTACGCGGCGAGGGTGCTGCCGGCAGCCGCGAGCCGCGCGCTCCTGGACGCGCTCCGAGAGAGAAGCAGCGCGCCGCTCCTGCGTGCCCTGGCCATCGTCGCGGGGCTGGAGCTCACCACGGCCGGCTATCTGCTGGGCTCCACTGCGCGCGGTCCCCGGGTCGTCTAAGGTCTGGAGCATGCTCAACCGGCTCGGATCCAGGCGCCTCTCCGCCGCCGCCATGGCGGCGCTCGGGCGATGGGTCGGCACCCGCACCTCCCAGCGGGTGACGCTGAGGACGCGCTCGTACTCGGTGACGCGGCCGCGCTTCACCGCCATCGACGCTCACGCCCACCTGAACTCCGTTTTTGCGGGGCGCTGGCGCGGCCGGAGCGCGCCGGACATCATCGAAGCGCTCGACCGCAGCTGCATCCAGGCCCTCGTCGACCTCGACGGCGGCCAGGGCGACGCGCTTTCGGCAGAGATCGCGCGGGTACAGGAGCCCTACCCCGGGCGGATCGCCGTCTTCGCCGGCGTGGACGCAGAGGGCTTCGCGCGCGACGAGGCGTTCGGCGAGGTCGAGGCGGAGCGGCTGCGTGATTCGGTTCGGCGCGGCGCGCGCGGGCTCAAGGTCTGGAAGACGCTCGGGCTGCGGGCGGTGGACCCCGCCGGCCGCCGCGTCCCGATCGACGACCCGCGCCTCTCGCCCCTGTGGCAGACGGCGGCCGAGCTTGACGTTCCCGTGCTCATCCACGTCGCGGACCCGCCGGCCTTCTTCCAGCCGCTCAACCGTCGGAACGAGCGCTGGGCGGAGCTCAATCGTCACCGCGACTGGCACTTCTGGCCGGTGCGGAAGACCCCGGACGGTCGCGGCTTCCCCAGGCACGCGGAGCTGATCGATGAGTTCGACCGACTCGTCGCGCGTCACCCGCAGACCACCTTCATCGGCGCGCACCTGGCCTCCTCCGGAGATGACCTGGAGCGCCTCTCGGCTATGCTCAGGGCCCATGCCAACCTCTCCGTCGACATCGCGGCGCGCGTCAACGAGCTCGGCCGCCAGCCGTACACCGCGCACCACTTCATCGAGGAGTTCCAGGACCGTGTCCTGCTCGGCACGGACACCGGCCCCGACCCACGCTGGTACCCCATCTACTACGAGTTCCTGGAGACCCCGTCGGAGTACATGAACTACTCGATCTTCGATCCGCCGCTCCAGGGCAACTGGCGGGTGCACGGGCTGGATCTCCCCGATCGGGTGCTCGAGAAGGTGTATGCGGCCAACGCGCTGCGACTCATCCGTTTCGGAAGCTGAAGGGCGGCTCCCACATGCCCACGCGCCCCCGGGTCCTTCTCGTCTCGGCACGCTTTCCGCCCGATGTCGGGGGGATCGAGACCCACGTCGCCGAGGTTGCCCCCCGACTCGCCGGCCTGGGCCTCGACGTCGCCGTCCTGACCACCGATCGGACAGCGACCGCCCTCCGCCGCGAGGTCGTCGGGGACGTGACCGTGACGCGGGTCCCCGCCGTCCCCCGGGACCGGGACTACTACCTGGCGCCCGGCCTGGTGCGGGAGGTCCGGGAGAGCGGATCGGATCTCGTGCACCTGGAGGGCTATCACACCCTCGTCGCGCCGCTTTCCATGGCGGCCGCCGCGTCCGCGCACATCCCGTACGTCGTCTCGTTCCACAGCGGCGGTCACCCGTCTGCCGTTCGGCGCCGGCTGCGACGCGCGCAGCGGCTCCTTCTCCGCCCCGGGCTTCGTCGCGCCGCCCGGCTGCTCCCCGTCTCGCGCTTCGAGATGGAGCTCTTCCGCCGCGATCTGCGCCTGGCACGCGGACGCTTCCGCCTGGTGCGCAACGGCAGCTCCATGCCCGCACCTCACTCGGCGCGGTCGCCGGGCGGATCCCTCGTCGTCTCGGTGGGTCGCCTCGAGCGCTACAAGGGTCACCACCGCCTCGTGGCCGCCTGGCCGGAGGTTCTCCGGGCGGTGCCGGGCGCCCGGCTCCGCATCCTGGGCACCGGACCCGAGGAGGGTGCGCTTCGGGAGGCCATTGCCGCCGCCGGGCTCGGCGACCGCATCGAGATCGGCAGCGTCCCCGCGGCGGATCGACAGGCCATGGCGGATGCCGTGGGCTCCGCGAACCTGGCCTGCCTGCTGAGCGACTACGAGGCGCATCCGGTCGCGGTGATGGAGGCGCTGGCAGTGGGGACGCCCGCGCTCGTCGCCATGACCTCCGGGCTCACCGAGCTCGTCGAGGACGGCCTGGCCGCCGGCCTGCCCCCGGATGCGTCGCCGGCCGAGATCGCTCGCGCCGTGGTGGATGAGCTGGCCCACCCGCGAACGACGGAGTCCGGCCGGCTCCCCACCTGGGACGACTGCGCGCGCGAGCTGCGGGAGGTCTACCTCGAGGTGCTGGAGGGCGCTCCGTGCGCGTCCTGATGCTGGCGCAGTGGTACCCGCCGCTGCTCGGGGGCGAGGAGCTGCACGTCGCCAACCTGTCGGCGGCCCTGGCGAGCCGGGGTCACGAGGTGACCGTGGCGACGCTTCACCAGCCGGGGCTCGACCGCCGGGAGGAGACCGATGGAGTCGCCGTCGAGCGGCTGTCGGGGACCTTGCAGCGCATGGAGGGCCTCTTCGCCGATCCGGGCCGTCGCTCGGCCGCACCCATCGCCGACCCGGCGCTCACGCTCGAGCTCGACCGCCTCGTGCGCCGCACGCGGCCCGACGTCATGCACGCCCACAACTGGATGGTGCACGCGGCCCTGCCGATCCGCGCAGCGCGCGGGATCCCCCTCGTGCAGACGCTCCACGATTTCAGCCTCGTGTGCGCCACGAAGGTCCTGCTGCGGCACGGGCGCAACTGCAGCGGCCCGAGCCCCCTCAAGTGCCTGGAGTGCTCGGCGTCGCACTATGGCGCGGTGAAGGGAACGATCACGCTGACGGCGAACTGGAGCGACGGTCTCGCGCAGCGCCGCCTCGTCGACCTGTTCCTGCCCGTGAGCCGTGCGGTGGCCGAGGGCAACCGGCTCGCCGCCCTGCCGCACGAGGTGATCCCCAACTTCGTGCCGGACGCGGCGCCTGCGGACGTCGACCCGTCGCCGTACCTGGAGCGGCTGCCGGACGGCCCCTTCTTCCTCTTCGTGGGCGCGCTGGGCTACCTCAAGGGCCTCGAGGTCCTGCTCGACGTCGCGCGGAGCGATCCTGCCCTGCCACCCATCGTGCTCATCGGCTACCGGATGCGGGAGACCGATGCGCTGCTTCGCGACCTCCCGGCCGGGGTCCGCTTCCTCGGGGAGTGGCCGTACGGCGCCGTGCAGGCGGCCTGGCACCGGTCACTTGCCGGGGTGCTCCCGTCGATCTGCCAGGAGGCGTGCCCCACGGTCGTCATCGAGGCCATGCGCGCCGGTCGACCGATGGTGGGCAGCGCGCTGGGCGGCATGACGGACCTCATCGAGGACGGGCGCACGGGGTTCCTCGTCCCCGCCGACGACCGCCATGCCCTGCGCGCGGCACTGAGGCGGCTGTCCGAGGATCCGGATCTCGTGACGCGCATGGGAGCGGCCGCGGCCGAGCGGGCGAGGAGCTTCAGCGCATCCGCGGTCGTGCCGCGGGTCGAAGCCGCCTACGAGCGCGTGCGCGCCCCGAGAACGTTCGGGACGGTTCGATGACGACCGTGGGGGCGGCGCGCTTCCGCCCGGCGCCGGCGAAGGTCGAGGCAGCCCCGCCGACGTGGGGCTGGCTCGCGCCGCTGGCCCTGGTGGCCGCGCTCGGGCTGCTCATCCTCGCTGTCGCGTACTCCATCGCGCGCGGCGGGTCGTCGCTGGCGGAGCCCCTGTTCTGGGCAGCGTTCGTCATCATCGGCGCACCCATCCTCGTCCGCCTGGTGTCCTCGGCGCCGTCCGTCCGCGAACGGATCGGCCTCGTGATCGTGCTGGGCCTCGCCCTCTTCCTCGTCCACCTCCTGCGCTCGCCGCTCGCGTTCACCGGGTACGACGAGCTGCAGCACCTCCGCAGCCTGACCGACCAGCTGAGGACCGGGCACCTGTTCGGGACCAATCCGCTGCTCGACGTCAGCCCGCTCTTCCCCGGGCTCGAGACGATCACCGGCGCCGTCGTCCTCGTCAGCGGCGCGGATCCGTTCACGGCGGCCATCGTCGTGCTCGGATTCGTGCGGATCCTCTTCTCGGTCGCCCTCTACGCCCTCTATCGCGAGGCGTCCGGCTCCGACCGCGTCGCCGGCCTCGCGACGGGCATCTACATGCTCAATCCCAACTTCACCTTCTTCGACTCGCAGTTCGCCTACGAGTCCCTGGCGCTCCCCCTCGTGCCGGCGATCCTGTTCCTCGTGGCGGCGCGGTCGGGGCGGAGCGAGCATCGACGCCTTTCCTCCGTGGCGCTCGTGGCCGCCATCGCCACGCTCGTCATCACCCATCACGTCACGAGCTTCGAGGCGACAGGCCTGCTGCTCGTGTGGGTCGTCATCAACATCGTGCGCGGGCATCGCGACCGGTACCGGACCGGCGGTATCGTGCTGGCAGCCGGGCTGCTGGTGATGGGCGTCGGTGCGTGGCTGCTCAACGTCGCCCAGCTCACGATCGGCTACCTCGCGCCGCCCCTGACCGCTGCAGTCTCGCAGCTCGTTCGCCTCCTCAGCAGCGGGCAGGGCCGCACGCTCTTCCAGTCGTCGACCGGCGCCGTTGCGCCGATCTGGGAGCGTCTCTCCGGCCTGGGCATGGCGGGCATCCTGACCGGCGCGCTGCCGATCGGCCTCGTCGCGGTGATCCGGCGGCTGCGGGGCAGCTCGCTCGCCCTGCTGCTCAGCGCCCTCGCGCTCGCGTATCCCGCCAGCCTGGTGGGCCGGCTGACCCCGACGGGCAGCGAGGCGGCAGGTCGGAGCCTCGCCTTCATCTTCCTGGGCCTCGCCTTCGTGGTGGGCGTCGCGACGATCTGGCTGATCGATCTCGCCGGGACGGCCCTGGCCGACCCCTCGAGCAGGGTCCGTCGAGCGATCGCGTCGGTCGCCAGGCCCCGGCTCCAGGTCGCATGGCGTGCCGCGTTCACGGCAGGTGTCGTCGTCCTGGTGCTTGGCGGCGTGGTCTCGGGGTCCGCCCCGGAGACGCGCCTCCCCGGACCGTATCTCGTGGGGGCTGACTCGCGCTCGATCGACGCGGTGAGCGTGCAGACCGCCGTCTGGTCCCGCGCCGTGCTGGGGCCGAACCGACGCGTGGTCGCGGACCGGGTGAACCGCCTCCTCCTGGGGGCGTACGGGGATCAGTTCGTCGTTTTTCCCGGCTCGGACGGCGTCGAGGAGTGGCAGGTCTTCCTCTCCCACCAGGTCGGCGCGGCGGAGATCGCGCGCCTTCGACGGGGACAGGTCCGCTACCTGCTCATCGACCGTCGTCTGAGCACCTCCCTGCCGCTCATCCCGTACTACTACGAGGAGGGAGAGATCTTCGAGGGGCCGCATACCACGCCGGTCTCCGCGCAGGTCCTCGGCAAGTGGGATGCGGTGAGCGGCGTGGACCGCATCTACGACGCGGGCGTCATCCAGCTCTACGACGTCGGGGGGCTGGACGGTGTTCGCTGATCCCCAGGTCCGCTACCGGCTCATCGCCGCCGCGCTCTTCCTCGCGGGCATCCTGGTGCTCGCCTTCGCGCTGGCCGCCCCCAGCGCCGCGGCGGCGCGGGACTCCGTCCTCGCCGTCGCCGGGCTGACGGTGTTGATTATCCCGGGATTCGGGATCGCCTGGGCCCTGCGGCCGAGCGGCGAGATCCGGACGATGGAGCTCGTCGTCGGTGGCGGCGCTCTGGCCCTGGGCCTGCTGGCGATCGGCGGGATCGTGCTCAACGTCCTCCCCATGGGCCTCACCCGGTGGACCTGGCTGGGGCTGGTGGCCGTCGCGCTCGCCTCCGTGTGGGCGTTCGCCGCGGATCGGGAGCCGGGGTCCACGCACTTCCCGGGACCCGCCCGCTTCACGTCGCGTGACACGCTCCTCCTCGTCGCCGCCGTGGTCGTCGTGATCGCCGCGATCGTTGTCGCCCGGATTGGCGCGGAGGGAACCTCGGAGAGCTTCTCCCAGCTCTGGCTGCTCCGTCAGCCCGCGACCGGCGTCAGCGCGCGGATCGGTGTGCAGAGCGAGGAGACGGCGACGACCGGCTACCGCGTGGCGCTCCTCGTCGACGGCAGCCAGATCCAGACCTGGTCGATCACCCTGCAACCCGGACAGCGCTGGACGGTGAACGTGGCGCGCAGCATCGCCTCCGGCTCGCAGCTCGAGGTGAGGCTCTTCCGCGACACGCAGCCCGCGGTCGCCTACCGCCAGGTGCTGCTGTGGGGTCCGCTCTCGCCGCCGGCCGCCGGCGGAACGGGCTGATGTTCCGCCTGCGCGACCTCCTCCTCTCGAGCGGCTCCCTGATGATGAGCCAGCTGCTCACCGCCTTCGTCGGCTTCGTCTTCTGGTTCATCGCCGCGCGGAGCTTCACCCAGTCGGAGGTTGGATTCGCGTCCGCCGTCATCTCGGCGCTGTCGCTGGTGGGCGCCATCGGGATGATGGGCCTGGGCACCCTGCTGATCCACGAGATCCCGCGCCACCCCGGGCGCGAGATGGGGATGATCGGCTCCTCGATCCTGGCATCGGCGGTGATCGGGGGCCTGCTGGGCCTGGGTTTCGTCGCCATCGGTCCGTCCCTCTCCGTGGATTTCAGACCCCTGCAGGCAACGCTGGCGATGGTCGTCGCGGTCGTGGCAGGGGCTGGGTTGACCTCGGCGAGCCTGGTCGTGGACCAGGCGGTCATCGGCATGATGCGCAGCCGCCTGCAGCTGGTCCGCAACGTCGTCGCCGCACTGAGCCGGCTGGCGCTGCTGGCGGCCGCGGCGGTGGCCGGGCTCGCCGCCGGGGACCTCGCGGTGGTCGCCGTGTGGACGGCATCGGTCGCGATCTCCATGGCGGCCCTGGCGGGCTACGCCGCCTGGAGGCGCAGCCTGCCACGCGTCATCCCGCTGCGCTGGGACTTTCTCGGCGAGTCCCGCACGGCGGCCCTCAAGCACCACGTGCTCAACCTGGCCATCCAGGTACCCGGCTGGGCAATGCCGCTGATCGCCGTCACCGTCCTCTCGGCCCGGACGAACGGCGGCTTCTACTTCGCCTGGCTGCTGGTGGGCCTGGCCTCGTTCGTCGTCGTGGCCCTGACCTGGGTCCTCTTCGCCGCAGCCTCCCGCGATCCGGCGTCGCTGGCCCAGTGGGGGTGGGTGACGCTGCGCCTCTCCGCGCTGGCGGCCTTCCTGAGCGCGATCGGCCTGTGGGTGCTCGGGCCGTTCGTCCTCGAGATCTTCGGCCGGGGCTACGCGGACGTTGCCAGGAGTGCGCTGCTGGTGCTACCCCTTACGCTGTTCCCGACCGTCATCAAGGGACACTACGTGACGATTCATCGCGCCCGAGGAACCGTCCTGTCCGCCGCGGTGCTGATCGCCGCCGGCGCCGTCCTCGAGATGGTCGGCGCCTACATCGGCGCGAGCCTCGCCGGGCTGAGCGGCCTGGGGCTCGGGCTGGTTGCCGCCATGGTCTGCGAGACGCTGCCGATGACGCCGACCGTGTACCGGGCCATCGTCCGGCCGCACCTGTCGGGCCGATCCACGCTACCCAAGGAGACTGCGCCATGAGTCCCGCTGCCGATTCCGTCCTCACGCGGTACCTCGACCGTATCGGAGTCCCGCACATTCCGCCGGCGACGAGCCCGTTCGATCCGGGCTACGACCCGGTGACCGTCGAAGCCCACCTGGCCCAGAGCCACCACCTGATCTCGATCCTCAAGATCAGCATGGCCTGCTGGATGATCGCCGAGGAGTCCGCGACACGCGCCAAGATCGCCGCGGCCAGGCGGTACGGCGTTCGCACGGTCACCGGCGGAGGACCCTTCGAGGTCGCGGTGGCCCAGGGCCAGCTCCCCGCGTACCTCGACCTCTGCGCCGAGATGGGAGTCGACAGGATCGAGTGCGGCGAGGGCTTCACGGACATGTCGCTGAGCCCGGAGACCGTCGCCGGCATGGCGGCCGATCGAGGGCTGGAGATCCAGTTCGAGCTTGGCAAGAAGCACGGCGGCGCATTCACCGACCGCATCACGGATGAGCTCATCGAGCAGGGGCAGCGCTGGCTCGCGGTCGGCGCCCGCGAGCTGGTCGTCGAGGCCCGCGAGAGCGCCCAGGGGGTCGGCCTCTTCGACGATGCCGGCAACTTCAACGCCGGCCTGGCGGAGCGATTCGTCGAGGCGTTCGGGATGGACGTCGTGATGTTCGAGGCGCCCAACAAGCCGAGCCAGTTCGCGCTCCTCAACCACTTCGGCCACGACGTGCACCTGTGCAACGTGCGGCTGGAGGAGCTGCTCCGCGTGGAGATCTACCGCCGCGGCCTCCACTCGGACGCGTTCGGGCACGAGAACCTGCGGCCGCCGCGACCGGCGACGGCCGAGGGCGCGAGCTAGATGCCGCGCGTCGCGATCGACTGCTTCTTCGAGACCCTGCCACCGCTCCCCCCGGGAGCGGTGGTGGTCGGCGTGGACGTCATTCGCTCGACGACCACGGCCATCACCGCCCTGGCCGGCGGCCACCGCTGCCACGTGGTCGCCAGCCTGGACGATGCGGTGGCCGTGAGAGACGAGGTCGGCGGTGCGCTGCTGGTCGGCGAGCTGGGCGGCAACATGCCGTTCGGATTCGACCTCACCAACAGCCCGGTGGCGGTCGCCGCGCTCGAAAGCGTCCACCGACCGCTCGTCCTCCTCTCCAGCAGCGGGACGCGCCTGCTGACGATGGCGGCCGACCACGGTCCGACGCTCGTGACCTGCCTGCGCAACTGGCGCGCCCAGGCGGACGAGCTGATTGCGCTCCGTCCCGAGGAGGTCGTTCTGCTGGGCGCCGGCACGCGCGGCGAGTTCCGCGAGGAGGATCAGCTGTGCGCGGCCTGGATCGCCGCCGAGCTCGTCGACGCGGGATACGATGCCTCCGGCGCGACGAGGGAGCTGGTGAGCCGATGGCGCGACGCCCCGGTCGAGCGCATCGCCGAGGGCCGCAGCGCCGCCTACCTGCGGGACTCCGGGCAGCTGCCCGACCTGGCCTTCATCCTCGACCACGTCGCGGACCTGACGGCCACCTTCGAGGTGCGCGGCCACGAGGTGGTGCAACGCGTCCCGGGCGCGGGGTTGGCCTGATGACCGCCGGCGCCCCGCCCCGCCGACCCGATCCGTTCCGCACCGACGTCCCCGTGGTGGTGCTCAAGCTCGTCGCGGATGCGTGGCAGCACGGCGGGCTCGGGATCATCCGCTCTCTCGGCCGGGTCGGCGTGCCGGTGCACGCGGCGGTGCGCGAGGCGGATGCCCCCTCGCTGCGCAGCAGATACCTGGCCGGGCGCTTCGTGACGCCCTCACCGGACCTGGGTGACGAGGCGGTGCTCGCACGCCTGCTGGAGGTGGGGGAGCGGGTCGGCAGCCGTCCCGTGCTGATCCCGACCGACGACGTCGCCGCGCTCTTCGTGGACGCCCAGGCCGAGCGGCTGGGTCAGGCCTTCCGGTTCCCGCGCCAACCGGCCGGGTTGCCCCATCGGCTCGCCGACAAGGGTGAGCTGCATCGCCTCTGCGGGGAGGTCGGGACGCCGAGCCCGGAGGCGCGCTTCCCGCGCTCCCGCGAGGAGCTGCTGGAGCACGCGGCCGAGCTGGGCTATCCGGTCGTGCTCAAGAGCATGGACCCGGTCCTGCTGCGGCAGCGGGCGAACGCGACGAGCGTCGCCATCGCCGCCGACGCCGCCACGGCAATCGCCCGCTATGACCGGATGGAGGACCCGGACCGGCCGAACCTCATGCTCCAGGAGTTCATCCCCGGCGACGCGCGCTCGGTATGGATGTTCAACGGCTACTTCGACGCGACGGGGACCTGCCGGATGGGCGCGGTGGGCCAGAAGATCCGCCAGGCGCCTCCGAACACGGGCGCCACCACCCTGGGCGAGGTCGTGCGCGGCGACGAGGTGGCCGCGCTCGCTGCGCACTTTCTCCAGGCCGTCGGCTACCGCGGCATCGTCGACCTTGGCTTCCGCTTCGACGCGCGAGACGGACGCTACAAGCTGCTCGACGTCAACCCCCGCATCGGCAGCTCCTTCCGGCTCTTCGTGGCGGCGAACGGGATGGACGTGGCGCGGGCGCTCTACCTCGACCTCACCGAGCAGGAGATCCCGGCCGCGGCGGTGACCGAGGGACGGCGGTGGTGGGTCGAGAACCAGGACGCGGCGACATGCGTGCGGATGCTGAGCGGCGGAGACCTCTCGCCGCTCGGCCTGGTCCGGAGCTTCAGGGGTGTACGCGAAGCAGCCTGGCTCGCCCGCGACGACATCGCGCCGGCCGCCGCGCTGGCCGTGGCGATGCTCGGGGCGGGCATTCGCCGCATCGGACGCAGCATGCGGAGCTAGGGCGCAGGACCAACGTCACCGCTCAGGCGACGGGGCTGGTCAGGGCGTCGGCGTCGCACCCCCGCCGGATGGCGACGCGAGGGAGACGGCGCCCTCGAACCGGCCGATGTCCGGCGCGCGGCCGGTGAACGCCTCGCCGTCGACCACCACTCCGGCGTCCAGGGCCGGCGAGCCGGGCGTGAGGTGATAGTCGTGCTGGGCGGCGTCGAGGACGCGCGGATCGGCCTGGATCGAGTGGGGGTCGTAGCCCGTCCAGCGCTGGAAGGTCGCCAGGCTGTCCGTGCTGCCGCGCCCGTACACCTCCGCGATCGGCCCGCCGGGCGACCAGACGAGGTTGTAGTCGAGCGACACCGAGCTCGGCAGCGGGTTGCGGATGGCGTACAGGCGGCTCTGGAGGACGATGTTGTCCACGATCCGCAGCCCGGCAATGGACTGGGCGAAGTGGTTCCCGCCGGAGCGGTCGCTCAGCTCGAAGGCGTAGTCACCGACGTGATCGAGCACGTTGTGCGCCACGAGGCTGTCGCTCGCGCAGCGCAGGATGAGACCAACGCCGCGGGTCGTCACGAAGGCAACGTTGTGCGTGAAGGTGATGTGTGCACACGCGGGACCGTCGGACCCGGTCTCCATGACGTTCACGTTGTTCCACGCCGCGTTCCCGTCGATCACCATGTTGCTGGAGCCCCAGATCTCGAACGCGCCGCCGTCGACGCCGTAGTCGTGGCTCGCCGCCCGGCTGTTCCAGATCTGGTTGTCGCGCGCCACGGTGCGACCGGAGACCTTGTGCCAGATGATGCCGTTGGCGCCGAAGTCGTTGTTGGGGATGGCGTCGTTCACGACCATGGAGTCGCTGTCGTGGATCGCGTTGCCCTCGATGGTCACGTCGTGGACCGATGTCGGATCATCTTCGCCATAGAGCCGGATGCCGACGGCGTTGTGCGCGATGTCGTTCCCGCTGATCGTCACGTCGGCCGAGTAGCGGACCTCGATTCCGAAGCCACCGCGGGTACCGCTGATGGAGGAGCCCTCGATGGCGATCCCGCTGCTGTGCTCGAGGAGGACTGCGTCGTACTCGGATCCCGTGGGGCCGTGGATCGCCAGGTTCACGAGGCGGAGGTCGTGGGCGCCCGACAGGTCGATGGTGACGTGCCTGCCCGATGGCGGCTCGATCACGGGCCGAGCACCGGATTGCCCGGCAACGGTGATGACGGCGCCCGAGCCGGACCGATGCGTGGTGAACCCGTCGTACGTCCCGCTCGCGATCCAGACGGTGGCTCCGGCGGTCGCGCGATCCACCGCCGCCTGGATGGTGCGGAGCGGATGATCCCGGCGCCCGTCCGCCGAATCGTCACCATCGGTGGAGACGTACAGGTCGGCGTCTCCGACGCTCGGCAGCGAGGCACTGGGCAGCTGCGCAGGGGACGGCACGGGCGAGAACGCCTTGGCAACGAGCAGGCCGCCCGCGGCGACCACCAGTACGGCAACCGCCAGCGGTGCCAGACGTCCCAGGAACAGGCCCCGCGGCCAGCGTCGGTTGGAAGGCGTCATGGACCTAGGGGATGCGACCCTGCCAGGCCTTCGAGGCCGCCACCTCCCGGAACGCCTGGAGCGACTGGGAGGAGGAGTCGATGCGGAAGGCCGTCTCCGCGTTCTGGTTGAAGTAGATCACCGCACGCACCCGGGGCAGGTAGGTCGGGACGTCCGAGAGGTAGCCGGTGCGAATCCAGGCCGCCTTGTCGCCGCCTGCCTGCGCGCTCGCGGTCTCCGCGATCATGATCGGCTTGCCGTAGCCGACCACCTGCTGGTACGTGGCCGAGAAGATCGAGCGCAGGCTCTGCCAGCCCGGATGCCCGCTGACCTGGCCGCCCCAGTTGTAGCCGTCGAGGGCCACCCAGTCGACGTAGCCACTGCCCGGGTAGAGGTTCGCGAAGGGGTACAGCGAGCCGTAGCGCACGTTGGGTGACCAGACCCATTTCACGTTGTGCGCCCCGGCGGCGGCGAACAGGTCGTGGGTGTGGCGCCACGCGGCGACGAACGCGCTTGCGGTGTTGCCGCAGTGACCGCCGTCCACCGCCCAGGGGTACCAGTCGCCGTTCATCTCGTGCATGAACCGCAGGTAGATGGTTCCGCCCCACGAGGCGGCGGCTTTGGCCCACGAGGTGATGAATGCGTCATGCGCACCGGAGGCGATCGACGCCAGGGAGTAGGAGGACTGGCAGCCCCCGGTGCCGTCGGATGGCTCCCAGGTCACCATCCACGAGGCGCCGCGCGAGGCGATGGCGCGCGCATCCGAGGCCAGGTACTGCGCCGGGCGGTGCGCCCAGTCCTGGTACGTCATGAAGATCGCCGGCCGGCGGCCGATGAGGCTGATGGCTTCGTCCAGCCTCGAAGGCTCCCACGGCTGCCCGGACCACAGGCCGAGGGCGAACGAGCCGCTCACGGGCGGAGGGGTGGGTGCCGGCGTGACGCGTGGGGTCGAGCGCGGGGTGGGTGTCGGGGTCGCGGGATCCGGGCTTGGCGTTCGCGACGGCGTCGAGGACGGGGAGCCGGGTTCACCCGGCGTGGGGTCGGCGGCCGCGCCGGAGGGGCCGGGCGTGCCGCCGGACGGGCCGGCCGTGGCAGACGGCCCGGCACCTGGGCCATCACCGGGGCTCATCTCGGGGCCGAGCGCCACGAACGGCGTGTCGCCCTGCGAGGCGGCCGCAGCCGATGCCGACAGGGATGCGCTGCCAACCGGGTCCCCGGCCGGCGCGGCGTTCGGTGACTGCATCGCCATGGCGACGCTGATGACGACCACCGCCATCACGCCGGGGACGGCCGCCCAGGTGCGTGGCTGAATCGATCCGCCTGGTGGGGTGTGGTTGGGGTCCTGCGATGGTGGGCGAGGAAACGCAAACGGGTTGCGCATCGGGCACGTTCCTCCGGCGCCATGCTCTGCCCGGTGGGCACCCGGACGGTGTGTGCGGCCTAACCCTACCCGAGTTTCCGCTCGCGTGTCCCGACGGCCGGAGAGGGTGTGGTCGCCCGGCGCGACAAGGGGTCAGGCCCCGGGGGATCCGGTGCGGTGCCAGGCCAGGGCGGAGCGGATGATGGCGTCGAGATCGAGGCGCGCGGACCACCCGAGCAGCTGCTCGGACCGCGCGCAATCGGCCCAGACCGCCGCGGGATCCCCGGCGCGTCGGGGAGCAAGGCGGTGCGGCACCGGGCCGCCGGACACCTCTTCCACCTTGCGGATGATCTCGAGCACGGATGCGCCACGCCCGGTTCCCAGGTTGACGACGGCCGATGGAGTTCCCTCCAGGAGGCGCTCGAGCGCGCGCAGGTGCCCCGCGGCGAGATCGACGACATGGATGTAGTCGCGGATCGCCGAGCCGTCCGGCGTCGGGAAGTCCGTGCCGAACACGTCGAGCGGAGGTCGTCGGCCGAGCGCCGACTCGATCACCACCGGGACGAGGTTCACGGCCTCGCGCCAGTCCTCGCCGTTTGAGCCGTCGAGCGCCGCCCCCGCCGCATTGAAGTAGCGCAGCGCGAGCCAGCGGATCCCCGCCGTCGCCTCGAACCAGGGAAGCATCCGCTCGACGAGGAGCTTGCTCTCGCCGTACGGGTTCTCGGGCCGCAGGTCCGTTGCCTCGTCGATCGGCAGGCGAGCGGGGGTGCCGTAGACCGCGCACGACGACGAGAAGACCAGGGCGCGGGTGCCGGCGCGCGTCATTGCCTCGAGGAGTCGCAGCGTACCGACCACGTTCGTCTCGAAGTAGGCCGCCGGGTCGCTCAGCGAGGCGGCCACCGACTTCAGGGCGGCGAAGTGCACGACTCCGTCGAATGGTCCGAGGGCGAAGGCACGGTCGAGCTGGCCGGGATCTCGCACGTCGACGTGCAGCGTCGTCACGCCGGGGCCGAAGAGCCCGGGGCGCGGCTCGCGCAGGTCGGCGACGACGACGGAGTGCCCCGCCGCCTCGAGCGCCTGCACGGTGTGTGAGCCGATGTAGCCGGCACCGCCGGTGACCAGGATCCGCACCCTATCCCTCCAGCACCTGCAGCGGGCCGCACGGATAGACGACCGCGCGGAGCTGCGTGCGGCCACCCTGCTCCCGCTCGACGGCCTCGAGGATACGCTCCCAGCTGGCCTCGGTCCGCATGCCACCCATCGACGGGGGCAGCGACGACGGGGGTGCCGTCGGATGGAAGATGACCGGGTTCCGCTCGACGGGTGGCGTCGCGGTCGCCGGCGCACGCCGGGTGATCGCTTCGATTGTCCCGACCAGGCGGCGACGCGCCAGCATGGCCACGTCGCGGCGGGAGCGGTTGCGGGCGGTCCGCAGCATCCCCATGAGCGCCTGGCTGCGGCCGCCGTCGAGCGGGAAGAGGCCGTGATGGCCGATCCCCTCGCTCGCGGCCCCGATCAGGATCCTCGAGGCGCCGGGGGCTGCGCGGGTCAGGGGCGGGAGCCCTTTGCTGCGCACGAAGGTGGCCGACAGGTCCATGGGGTAGGCGTTGGCGATGACGACGTCCGCGTCGCCGGGACCGGGGGCCGAGAAGTAGCGGACCGCGTCGGCGCAGGCGGGCGCGAAGTAGGCGGCAGGGTCCCCGACGCGCAGCCAGCACAGGCGGCGTCGTGCGTCGACCATTGCGCCGACCGAGACCTCCAGGCCGGCGAGGGCAGCCATCTCGGCGACATCGGCCCGAAAGCTGCTGGGCAGGTCGAACCTGCCCTCGACGCTCGGGTGGCGGTAGTGGAGGCGCTCGATGGAGCGCCTGCCGAGGACGCCCAGCACGATCTTCGCCCCACCCCCGAAGCCGACGCTGTGCTGCGGATAGATCCCCCCGATGCCGATCACCAGGTCCGCCTCCGCCACGCGCCGGTTGACGGCCACGGGGGAGCCGAACGACGTGGTGCCCAGACGAACGCAGCCGTGGACATCGTCGTGGAAGGTCGTACGGAGACGCCGGGCGGTATCCGCGCCGAGCTTGCGCTCCACGCCTGCGCGCGAGCGGCCGTGGGTCCCGGTGGCGATGACCACGCTGATCGCCGCATCGTCGATCCCCGCCGCCGCCAGCTCGCCGAGCAGGTGCGGGAGGATCCGATCGGCCGGGGTCGGGCGGCTGAGGTCGTCGACGACGATGACGACGCGGCGTCGACCGGACGCGAGGGTGCGCAGGGCGGGCTGCCCCACGGGGTTCTCGATGGCGGCGGCGATCCCCTCGTCGGACAGCGGTTCGGGCGGCCGTGGCCAGTGCACGGTGACGTCCCATGTCGCCGGCAGCGCTATCGGCAGCTCGAGATCGCCGTACCACGCCGCGGTCGAGAGCGGCGGATCGAGAGCGCGCAGCTCGCGATCCATCAGGCGACTCCCAGCAGCCGGCCCAGGACCCGCACCGCCACGGCGCACGGTTCCGGGCCGGGGTCGCAGTGGTGCAGGATGCCCGGCGTGGTGTTGACCTCCAGGAAGGCGCCCGCGACGGCCAGCGGCCGGGTCGGGTCGGGAGTGACGACGTCCACGCCGGCCCAGGCACTGCCCACCGCGCGTACCACGCGGGCCGCCTCCTCGACCAGCCCGCCGCCGACGAGGCCGGTGATCGTCTCGTCGTAGACGGTGCGCACCTCGTCCGCGCGCCGCACGTGGAGGGCGGCACCGCGCACCACGATGCGCCGGCCGGCCGCGGGAACGTCGTCGAGCGAGAGGTCCTGCGCGGCGAGGGCGGCGAGGGTGAGGCGGTCGGCGGGGAGGTGCTGCAGGCCTGCACGCACCAGCAGCGAGCGGAGCGGCGACGAGCCGTCGCCCTCCACGCTGATGCCGCGACGCCGCACCGCGTGGATCAGCTCGCCATCGAGGAAGAGGAGGCGGCACGTCTCCCCGGCCACCATCCGCTCCACGATGACCCGCCGGTCACGGATCGCGGCGGTCGCGAAGGCGTCGACGAGCTCCGCGCGGGTGCGGACGCCGACGGTGACGCCGATGCCGGCGCTCGTCCCCCGCGCGGGCTTGACGACGAACGGGTGCCCGTCTGCGACGACCAGCGCCCAGGCCGCGGTCAGCTCGCGCCGGTCGAACACGGCGTGCTCCGGCGCCCGGACCCCGGCTTCCGCAGCCAGTCGGTAGCAGAGCGCCTTGTCGCCGGCGACCTCGAGGGTCACCGGATCGTCGAGCTGCACGCGGTCCACGGCGATTCGCGTGCGGGCGGCGCCGCGTCGCACCTCCCAGAATCCCGGAGCAAGGGTGACGAGCTCGGCCTGGAGCGCGGATGCGGCAGCAGCCCAGCAGGCGCGGTGCTCATCGATCCGCTGCCACACATAGCGGGTCCTGGGGCGCACTCCGGCGGCGGCCGCCAGCTGCCGTCCCCGCGCCTTGCCGACTGCAACCGCCCATCGCAGGCCCAGGGCTGGACGGCGATCGTCTCGGGCGCGCGGTTCAGAGGGCCGGGCCGAAGAGGATGACATGCGGGCTCCAGGAGTGGCTTCGGAATCGGTGCCGCGTAGAATCGGGGCCGGAGACCACGGGCAACAGGCAGGAGGAGATTATCGGCGATCCGGTGTCCGCGCAGGGCGGACGTCCCGGGCGCCGTCACTGATGGATCGGCAGACCTCCGCGCTCGTCATCGTCCTGCTCCTCCTCCTGCTCGGCCTCATCCTGGCCTTTGCGGGACGTGCGACCCTGCGCCTCGGCTGGAACCTCGCCACCAGCGGGATCGTGCTCGCCACGGTCGCGGCCGCAGTCGTCATCGCCGTCGTCGTGTACGTCCTGCCGGCGGCCCGGGAGATGCCGCCCGGCGTGTCCGCATCCGCCTCGGCGGTTGCCACGGCGACGGCGACCCCCGTCTCGGGCGCGCAGGTGCACGTGGTGGCGCGCGGTGACACGCTGCGCGCGCTCGCCAGGCGGTACTACGGCAACGAGAACGCCTGGCGCAGGATCTACGACGCGAATCGCCCGTTGATCGCCAACCCGGATTCGCTCGTGGTCGGCGTCAGGCTCGTGATCCCTCCGCCGCCCTAGTCGCCCGCGCCGTTCCGCGGCGCGGAAGCACGTCCGCCTGGACCTCCGCGTCGACCTGTGCGACGAGCTCGTCCGCCGACCGAATGCCCCGTTCGGCCAGCCGGGCCAGGATACGGTCGGCTGCCTCGATCTCGGTGGGAGTGGGAGCGATCCTGCGGCTCACCTGCTCGATGAAGGCGCGTACGGCCTTGCGAAGCGGCATCGACGGATCGAGGCTGTCGTAGAACTGCCTCCAGTCGGGATCGTCGCCGCTGACCTGAACCAGAAACGTCCCCCAGTGCCCATCATCCGTCATCGTCCGCCCTTGCGACGCAACATTCGTTGTCGAACGGTAGGGGCTCTCGGGGGAAAACGCAACTTCCATTCGGCAGCCACGGGGCGGGCTCCGGCCGCCGATCGGCCCACCGCGGACGGTTGTGGTGACGCCCCGCACCACCGCGTGCCGGCAGGAGGCCCCTGACGCCGTCTTCTGTCCGACAGGGCATTGACTGGGGGCTCCGTCAGCGGCGGAGCGTGCTCACCTGGCCCTCTGGCGTGTCGCGCACATCGACGCCCATGGCGGCGAGCTCGTCGCGCAGGGCGTCGGACGTCGCGAAGTCGCGTGCGGCGCGTGCCGCCGCCCGTCGCTCGAGCAGGGCCTCCGCCTCCGGCGGGAGCTCGACATCGGCCTCGTCGTCCGGCAGCTCGTCCAGTCCCAGCCCCAGGACCCGGTCGAAATCGAGCAGCAGGGCCCGGCGCTCCACTGGCTGAAGGTCGTCGGCGGAGGCGACGGCGTGGGCCACCGCCAGGGCGGTGGGCGTGGCCAGGTCGTCCGCGACGGCGTCCGCGAAGCGCTGCCGATAGGTCGCCATCGGCTCGTCGGCCAGGTCGACCCCCTCCACCTCCGAGGTGTCGTCGGGGTGGCTTGCCCGGCGCAGGCGGCGCAGGCCGGAGGCCGCGGCGTGCATCGCCTCCTGCGTGAAGTCGAGCTTGGACCGATAGTGCGCGGTCAGCGCCAGGTAGCGGAAGACCAGGGGCTCGAAGCCCTTCTCCGGCAGGTCGGTGACGCGGATGATGTTGCCGGCGCTCTTCGCCATCTTCGCGTCGCCCAGGGTCAGGAACTCGCCGTGCATCCAGGTGCTCACCACCTGGTGCCCAAGGGCACCTTCGGACTGCGCGATCTCGTCCTCGTGGTGAGGGAACTTGTTGTCGATGCCGCCGGTGTGGATGTCGACGTGCTCGCCCAGGTGCGCGAGGCTCATGGCCGAGCACTCGATATGCCAGCCGGGGAAGCCGTCGCCCCACGGGGATGGCCACTTCATCACGCGGTTGGCGCCCGCCTTCTTCCAGAGCGCGAAGTCCTCCGGGTCGTGCTTGTCGCCCTCGACCTCCACGCGGTGGCCGGCGCGCATCTGCTCCAGCCGCTGGCCGGAGAGCTTGCCGTAGCCCGGGAACGCGCTCACGTCGAAGTAGACGGTGCCGTCCACCTCGTAGGCCAGGCCGTTGTCCATGAGGCGTCGGGTGAGGTCGATCATCTCGTCGATGTGCTCGGTCGCCTTGGGGAAGACGTCGACCGGCAGGATGTTGATGGCCGCCTCGTCGGTCAGCCAGGCATCGGTATAGAACTCGGCGATCTGCTCGGGCGTCTTGCCCTCCACCTCCGCCGCCAGCTCCATGCGGTCCTCGCCGGTGTCGAAGGTGTCGTCGCGCATGTGGCCGACATCGGTGATGTTCTTGACGTGCTTCACCTCGTAGCCGAGATACTCGAGAGCACGGCGGAGCACATCCGCGAAGAGGAA
This sequence comes from uncultured Chloroflexia bacterium, assembly GCA_963773695.1. GTDB lineage: Bacteria > Chloroflexota > Limnocylindria > QHBO01 > QHBO01 > CAVXEH01. The sequence goes on from CAVZCE010000009.1 coordinate 119,626, forward strand.
GCTGCGCAGGTTCCCGATGTGGGCGTAGCGGTAGACCGTCGGGCCGCAGGTGTAGATCCCCACCAGGCCGGGGCGGTGGGGCTCGAGCGGCTCGACGCTGCGCGTGAGCGAGTTGTAGAGGCGGACCGCAGGGAGGGCGTCGTGCTCGGGCATGGGCTCCACTCAGGCCGCCGGCCTGGCCTCCTGCAGGCGTCCGATGATCGCCGCCAGGCGGTGCTCGCGTTCCTTCAGCTCATCCTTGAAGCCGGTCGTCTCCGTGCGGTTGATCTCCGCCTTGAGCTGACCGAACTCCTTTTCGAGGAGCTCCAGGAGCAGGCGACGCTCGTCGTCACTGAGTTCGATGGACATGCTCGAATTGTACTTGCCGCCGCGGATGCCACCGTTGTGCGTTCCCCGATAGGATGAGGCCGATGGCGACCACGTCCGACGACCCTCAGCTCCCGCAGCACCCGCTGACGCTCGGGGAGGAGCCGCGCTTCTGTCCCGCCTGCGGGCGCCCGCTGACCGCGCGCGTCCTGGAGCCCGATCACCTGCCCCGTCTCGTGTGTCCGCTGGGGCACGTCACCTGGCGGAACCCACGGATGGTGGTCGGCACGCTGCCCGTGGAGGGGGACCGGGTGTTCCTGGCGCGGCGGGGGATCGAGCCGGCCGCGGGACGCTGGAGCTACCCGGGAGGATTCCTGGAGATCGGCGAGTCGGCGCAGGAGGGCGCGCGACGCGAGACGGAGGAGGAGACGCAGCTGCGGATCGAGGTCGGCCGGCTCGTGGGCGTCTACTCCCGCCCCCATGCGGCCGTCGTCACGCTCATCTACGAGGCGCAGGTGGTGGGCGGGGAGGCGCTGCCGGGCCTCGAGACCCTCGAGGTGCGTGGCTTCGCTCCCGGGGAGATCCCCTGGGACGAGCTCGCCTTCAGCACGACCGAGAGCGCGCTGCGCGACTGGATCGCGTCCCTGCCCGGTCGCGGTCCGCGGTTCGAGCCCGAGCTCTGGGTGGAGGGCGACCCGGCGGACTGAGGACGCCGCGGGCGGCCTGATCCTCAGCCCTTCCTCAGCACCTCGCCGCGCACCGGGATCGCGTTGCCGATCATGGCGCCGTAGGCGAGCGACGCCACGGCGAGCACCACCTGGACCGACCAGCGCAGCGTCTCCGCTCCGGCGAGGTCCGCGAGGAGGAGCCAGGCGAGAAAGGCGAACGCGGTGGCCGATACGGCCAGCGTGGTGCGGATGGTGAAGTACCGGCCGAAGAAGTAGGCGAAGAGCAGGCCGCCCAGCCCGGCGGCGATCTGCGTGAGCGCCACGACGGCGATGGCGCTCCAGGCGTTGCCGGGGACCAGCGAGCGGACCGCGTGGAGCGGATTCACACCGACGGCAAGGAGACCCGCGAGGGCGATGGCGGTCCAGACCCAGCCGCCGGCGAGGCCGGCCACGAGGCCGCGGTAGGCCAGGCGCGGGCCGTTGACCTCGGTCATGGCCGTAGCACCGGTCGCTGGCGGGCGCGGGCAGCTGGCTCCGTCATGCCAGGATGCTAGGCCGATCCGGGGCGGGGGAGCAGCATGCCGATGGTCAGGGGCGCCGGGGTACCGCCGTTGCGGTGACCGCCATCGTGCGGCCCGCTCTCGCGCCGCGGGAGCCGTCCATCTCGCGCAGCGGTAACCGCGCGCTAGCTGTCGTAGGCGCGGAAGACGGCGACGGCGTTCTGGCCCCCGAAGCCGAATCCGTTGACGATCGCGGTGCGAACGAGGGTGCGGCGCGCGACGTTCGGGACGTAGTCGAGGTCGCATGCGGGGTCGGAGGTCGCGTAGTTGATCGTGGGCGGGATGAGGCCGTCGCGGATCGCCAGCACCGCAGCGAGCGCCGAGACGGCCCCGGCCGCGCCGAGGGTGTGCCCGACCATGCTCTTGTTGCTGCTGATCGCCAGGTGCGGCGCGTGGTCGCCGAAGGCCGCGTGGATCGCCTTCGTCTCCGTCGCGTCGTTGAGGGGCGTGCTGGTGCCGTGGGCGACGACGTACTCGACCTCATCGGGGGCCACGCCCGCGTCGCGCAGGGCGCGGACCATGGCCTGGGTGGCGCCGTAGCCCGATGGGTCCGGCGCGCTGATGTGGAAGGCATCGCCGGTCAGCGCACCGCCCGCCACCTCGGCGAGGATCCGCGCGCCGCGCCGCTCCGCGTGCTCCGCCGCTTCCACCACCAGGACGCCGGCCGCCTCGCCGAAGACGAACCCGTCACGCGTGGCGTCGAAGGGCCGCGACGCTCCCGCCGGGTCGTCGTTGCGCTTCGAGAGGGCGCCCATGTTGGCCAGCGCGGCAAAGGCGACCGGGAGGATGGCGCTCTCCGTCCCGCCGGTGATCACCACGTCCACGTCGCCGTGCTCGATGAGCCGCTGCGCCTCGACGAAAGCCTGGACGCCGGAGGCGCAGGCGGCCACCGAGGTGATGACCGGCCCGCGCAGCCTGTTCTGGATGCTGATCTGGCAGGCCGCCATGGATGGCGACAGCATGGGCACCATGAAGGGGCTGACCCGCTTGCCGCCCTGCTCCAGGAAGATGCGCTCGCCGGTCGCGACCTCGCCGATTCCGCCGCCGCCGGTGTTCACCACGACCGCGATCTCGTCGCGGTTGGCGTCGGTGATCTCGAGACCCGACGCCTCGATGGCCTGTGCCGCGGACGCGACCGCCAGCTGGCTGAAGCGGCTCATGCGGCGCGCTGCCTTGAAGTCGATCCAGCTTCGCGGATCGAAGTCCTTGACCTCGGCCGCGATCTGGACCTCCTCCTCGGACGGGTCGTAGCTCGCGATGCGCGCCACGCCGCTCACGCCGGCCGTGAGGTTGCGCCAGAAGGTCTCGGCATCGTTGCCGATGGGTGTCACGGCGCCGAGCCCGGTGACCACGGCCCGGCGCGCCGGATCTCGGCTCATCTGACGAGTGTCACTCCTCGTATCGGCGCAGGATGATGGTGCTGTTGTGCCCGCCCAGGCCCATGGAGTTTGAGAGGGCGACCCTCACGTCCGCCTGCCGCGCCCGGTTGGGGACGTAGTCGAGCGTCAGCTCCGGGTCCGGGTGCCGGTGGTTGATGGTGGGCGGGATGCAGCCGGTCTGGATCGCCTTCACGCAGGCCAGGGCTTCCAGCGCCCCGGCCGCGCCCATCATGTGGCCGGTCATGCTCTTCGTGGAGCTGACGGCGAGCCGGTGCGCATGCTCTCCGAAGACCGCCTCGATGGCGAGCGTCTCGTACTTGTCGTTGAGCGGCGTGCTCGTCCCGTGGGCGTTGATGTAGTCGACATCGGTCGGACCGATGCCGGCCCGCGCGAGCGCCGCGCGCATCGCGCGCTGGTTGCCCTCGCCCTGCTCCGCGGGGGCGGCCATGTGGTACGCGTCGGCCGAGGAGCCGTAGCCGATGACCTCCGCGATGGGTCGAGCGCCGCGCGCCCTTGCGTGCTCGAGCTCCTCCAGCACCAGGACGGCGCTTCCCTCCGCCACCACAAAGCCGTTGCGCGTGGCGTCGAACGGGCGGCTGGCGATGGTCGGGTCGTACGCCCCGGTGTCGGGGTCGACCGGCGAGCCGAGCGCCTTCATCTGCCCGAAGCCGGCGAGCGCCAGCGGGACGACGACCGCCTCCGTCCCGGCGCCGAGCATGAGGTCCGCCTGGCCACGGACGATGGCCTCCGTCGCCTCGCCGATGGCGTGGCCGCCGGTGGCGCAGGCGGACACGACCGCCATGTTCGGGCCGCGGATCCCGTACTGGATGGCGACCATCCCCGACGCGGCGTCCGGGATCATGTTGGGAAGAAGGAAGGGCGAGACACGGGAGGGGCCGCGCTCCGCGAGGGTACGCAGGCCGTCGCTGATCAGTCCGATCCCGCCGATGCCCGTGCCCACCACCATCCCGAAGCGGTCGGCATCCGCCTCGGCGGTGTCGAGGCGCCCATCCCCGCCCAGGAGTCCGGCATGCCGCAGCGCCTCGCCGGCGGCGGCCACCGCGAAGTGCGTGTTGCGGTCGTGGCGGCGCGCGTCCTTGGCGTCCATGTAGGCGGTGGCGTCGAAGCCCTTCACCTCGCCCGCGACGTGGATCTCGTAGTCCGACGTGTCGAAGAGGGTGATGTCGGTGATTCCCGAGCGGCCGTTGACGAGGTTGTCCCAGGCGACATCCACACCGATGCCGACCGGAGAGACGACGCCGAGCCCGGTGACCACCGCGCGACGCGAGGTCACGCGGGGTTCTCGTCGATTCGGCCGGGAAGCCAGAGCGAGCGGCCCTTGCCGTCGTCGGTGCTGTGCACGATGGCGTCGGGGCTGATGCGGCGGATGAGCCCGGAGAGGACCCGGCCGGGGCCGATCTCGACGAAGTCGGTGGCCCCATCGGCCACCATGCGGCGGATCGTGTCGGTCCACTGCACCCCGTGGACGAGATGGTCCGTCAGCTCCGTGCGCAGCCCTTCGGCGGTCTGGATCACCGTGGCGTGCACGTTGCCGAGCATGGGGACCACCGGGTCGCGGAACGGGACCAGGGAGAGGATCTTCCCGAACTCGTCGCGGGCGCGGCGCATGAGCGGCGAGTGGCTGGCCACGCTCACGGTGAGCTGTACGGCGCGGCGGGCGCCCACCGTCTTGCTCATCTCGAGCGCGAACACGAGCGCGGGGATGACGCCGGAAAGGACGATCTGGCCCGGCGCGTTCGCATTCGCCACGGAGATCTCGCCGTGCTCGCGCGCCTGCTCGACGATGTCGTGGACCTGCTCGTCCGAGAGGCCGATGACCGCGCCCATGCCGCCGTCGATGCCGCGCTCCTGCATGATCCTGCCCCGCTCGCGCACGAGGGTCAGGGCGGTCTCGAAGTCGATCGCCTCCGCCGCGACCGCGGCGGCGTACTGGCCGGCCGAGTGGCCGGCAACCTCGATCGGATCGAGCGGCACGCCCATTCGCGCCGCCTCGTGGCGGATCGCCTCGAGGTAGGCGACGCTGGTGGTCAGGATCGCCGGCTGCGCGTTGATCGTCCGGTCGAGCTCCTCCGCGGGGCCCTCCAGGATCAGCTTCGAGAGCGGGAATCCCAGCGTGGCGTCGGCGCGCGCCAGCACCGCGGCCGCCGCCGGGGAGCGCCGGACGAGCTCCGAGCCCATCCCCACGTACTGCGAGCCCTGCCCGGGGAACACGAACGCGTGCCGTCGGATCGGCCGGTCGGGAGGGGCAAGGGTATCGGTCTGGTCCGTCATTTCTGATGCGTCTGTGAGCAGGACACTGCCCCCGAGTATAGCGGAGCGACCCGTCTCGCCACGCTCGCTCGCCCGGGCCGGAGGACGACGCTCACGAGACGAAGCGGCTGATCACGTCGTGGAGCACCGGCAGGCCGAAGCGCAGCGCGCTCACCGGGAGACGCTCGTCGTGGCCATGGAAGAGCGAGAGGAAGGGAACCTCCGGCTCCAGGCGCAGCGGCATGAAGCCGTAGGTCGGGATCCCGAGCAGGCCGAGGGCCTTCGCGTCGGTGCCCGGCGTGATCATCATCGGGACGGGCGTGGCATCCGGATCGGCGCGCCGCAGCGCCGCCTCCATCAGCTCGACGAACGGCGCATCGGCCGGCCACTCGACCGGCGGCATGGTCTGGACCGACTCGACGACGACATCGGTCCCGGCACATCGCGCGAGCTCCTCCAGGAAGGCGGCCTGGTCCGTGCCGGGCAGCGTGCGGACATCCACCTCCGCCTCTCCATACCCCGCGATGACGTTCATCTTCTGGCCGACGCGGATCAGGTTCGGGGTCACCGTGTCGCGGATCATGGCGTTGATCGAACGCCGCAGGACCGGGTCGGCGACGCGCCCCGCGAGCTCGGCGCGGACCGCCGCCTCGTCTCCGCGCTCCACGGACCGTGCGAGCTCCTCGAGGCCGAGGGCGGAGAGGAATCCCCGCACCACGGGGATGAGGCGGGCCGGCCGGGGCGCCTCCGCCAGGCGCGTCACGCCCGCGGCGATCTTGACCGCGGGGTTGTCGTCGTGCGGCATCGAACCGTGGCCGGGCGTGCCGCTCGCGCGGACACGCGTCCAGATGATTCCCTTCTCAGCCACCTGGATCGTGTAGATCCGGCGATCGCCGATCGTCATCGAGTAGCCGCCGACCTCGTTCACCGCTGCGGCGGCCGGCCTGCCGTCCGTGCCGCAGAAGAGATCCGGCCGTTCGCGGACCCAGTGCAGGGCGCCGTGCTGGCCGCCCGCCTCCTCGTCCGCGACCGAGGCGAAGATCACCTCGCGGCGTCGCTCGCCGCCGGTGCGGGCGAGTGCCACCATGACGCCGAGCTCCATGGCGACCATCTCCTTCATGTCGACGGCCCCGCGCCCCCAGACCACCCCATCCACGAGCTCGGCGCCGAAGGGATCCCGGGTCCACGCCTCCGCCTCCACCGGCACCACGTCCACGTGCGAGAGGAGGATCACCGGGGGCTCCGGCGTGGCGACCGTCGCGGGCAGGCGCGCGAAGCAGCTGCCCCGACCCGGCACCGTCTCGAGGACCCTCGCCTCGATCCCCGCGCCGGCGAGGACCTCCGCGCAGTAGCGTGCGGCCGCGGTCTCGCCGCCCGCCGGGTCGCGGCCCGCCGCCAGGTCCGCCCCGCCATCCGGCGGGTTCACGCTGGGAATGCGGATGAGGGCGCGCAGGTGCTCCACGACCTCTTCCGTGGCGCGCTCCGGGTCCAGGGCTCCGTGACCGGTCATCTCGGATCCATCATGCCGCACGGTCGCTCGGGTCCGCCTGCCCCCGGCGGTTCGCTGAACCGCGCGGCCCCGGGGCAGCCCGGCGCTCGAGGTCCCGCCCCGCCCAGCGCTGCTGCACGAGGCGCGCGAGCGGCAGCTCCCCGAGCAGAAGGACCACGGCCACCCCGGCGAGGAGCGGCGCACTGCTGACGACACCCATGACGATGAGGCTCGCGAGGAAGAAGAGGTGGATGGCGAGCCGGGTCGCGAAGCTGATGCCGAGCTCGAGCATGGCGGTCCGCTGCCCGTTGGGCTCCGCACGCTCCGGCCCCCAGATGCCCAGCGCCGACAGGCCGGTGAAAAGGAGGAGGGCGCCGGCGAAGACCGGCAGGCCGCCGCCGGGCGACGAGTCCGTCAGCGGCTTGAGGATGACGAACGGGATGAGTCCGCCCAGCAGGATCGCGTAGGCGGGGACGGGCACCAGCAGCTGGAGCCATTCCAGGGCCCTCCGGCGCGCGGCGGCGTCGCGAAGCCACCGGGTCACGGTGCTGAATGCCAGCGTGACGAAGAGCCAGGCGTAGAAGTTGCCGGCCGGCACCCCGTACCAGCCCTGCCGCAGGCCGATGTCGTTCCAGTGCCACAGCCCCATGCGGATGGCCACCGCGTCGAAGGCCAGGTCCAGGCTGATGGCGAGGATGGAGTCCACGAAGGGGGCGTAGCGGCGGCGGACTCCCAGGGCATCGGTGATGCGCATGGCACCCGCGATGATCAGGGCCCAGGTCAGCCCGATCACGACCGGCGCCCGATCGATGGTCAGGATGAAGTGCTGCGAGTACCCGTAGCTCTCGAAGATGAGCTGGTCGCCCTCCTCGAGGAGGATGCCGAACACGGCCGCGGAGACGAGCTCCAGGAATGGGAGGCGTCCGCGACGGGCAGCCTCCAGCGCGGCCCAGGCAAAGAACGCGGCGGCCGCCAGCTCCAGAACGAGATAGAGCGGATCGATCGACATCCTGCCCCGATTCTACGGGGCAAGCGCGGATGGGTGCCCACGGGGAGAGTCAGTGGGCGCCCGGGCGTTCCACGAGCCACAGCCCGGAGAGGATGATCGCCGCGCCGACGACGGTGAGCGGGCCGATCGGCTCGGCCAGCAGCCACGCCGAGGTGCTGACGCCAACCACGGGAACGAGGAGGGCGAACGCCGTCGCGCGAGATGCGCCGATACGGCGAATCCCGAACTGGAGCAGGACGAAACCCACGACCGTGCCGAAGACGGCGAGGTAGCCGATCCCCAGCCAGGCCCCGACATCGGCCCGGGCCAGCCGGGAGATGCCCCCCTCCAGCAGGGCGAGCGGCAGCAGGATGACGGTTCCCGCCGCGGTGCCGTACAGGGTTGCGCTCAGTGAGTCGAAGCGAGCGCCGCCGATGCGGGAGAGGACGCTGTAGATGCCCCACAGCACCGCGCCGCCGAGGAAGCACAGGTCGCCGATCAGGCGCTCGCCGCTGGTTCCGCCCTGCGGGTTCACGACGAGCACCAGCCCCACGATCGCCAGCAGGAGCCCGGCCACGGTGGCGCGCCGCAGCCGCTCGCCGAGCACGGGGACGGCGACGAGCGCGGTGACGATGGGCGAGAGCCCCGGGACGATGAGCGATCCGTCGGTGGCCGGTGCCAGGGAGAGGCCGGTCAGGAAGAGGAAGTTGTAGCCGGCCACGGCGGTCAGGCCCAGCCCGGCGATGAGCGGCAGGTCCGCCATGCGGGCGGATGACAGCCGCCTTCCGCCGAGCCGGGCGCCCGCCCACAGGAGGACGCTGGCCAGGGCGAAGCGCACCGCCGCGATGGTGAACGGCGGGAGGGCGTCGACCGCGACACTGCCCGCCACCCAGGTCCCGCCGAAGCAGGTCGCGGTGACGACCAGCGCGGCATAGGCGACGCGATCCGTGCGGGGCTCCTCGAGGCGAGCCGACGCCGGCTCGCGGGCGACCACGGACTCGGGGGCGCTCACGGATGCCACGGTACCCGAAACGGTGCGCCGGATCCGGGGCACGAATCGTTCGATGCTCAGGGCAACGCAGGGACGGCGAGGACGAGCGACGGGGCGACGATCACGATCGCCCCCAGGACGATCAGCCCGGCGCTCACGAAGGGCACCAGGCGTGCCCCGCGCCGCCAGGCCTTCTCGAGGACCATGATCCCGGAGAGGGCCGCCATGAGCGTGACGCTGCCCACCCCGACGCCGAACATCACCAGCATCAGCGCCCAGCAGCAGCCGAGGCAGTAACGCGCATGGGCGACGCCCAGCGCCCAGGCGCCGCGCGGTCCCGGCGTGTGGCGCTCCCAGACGAACTGGAGCGGGTTGCGGCAGGCCGTCAGGCACTGCTCCTTGAGCGGGGTCAGCTGGAAGAGCCCCGCACCGATGAGCAGTCCCCCGGAGATGACGTCCTCGTGCGCGGTGAGCCACGGCCAGCGGTCGACCAGCCAGTGGATTCCCGAGTCCCCGGCAAGGGCGGCGGCGGCGAACGCGGTCCAGACAACGAAGTAGGCGGCCAGGAACAGACCAATGGCGAGGCGGGGACGCCGTTGCGTCCGCGCCAGGCGGCCGTAGATGCCGATGACCGGCAGGGCGCTCGGCAGCATCGTGGCGCCGGTCATCAGCTGCCACAGGACCAGGAAGGCGGGAACCGCGACGATCAGCGGCAGGCGCCCCGACTCGATGATGGCGTCGTGGCTGAGCAGGTCGCTCCGCCCCGCAGCCACGAGGCCGATGGCGAGCGCCCAGCACAGCACGACAGCGGCCAGGATCCAGGCCTGGGGGCGGGTGAGGTGCCGCGCCGCGGCACCCCACCCGGACGGCATCGGTCCGGCCATCGGCTCAGGCCTCGAAGACGAACGTGCCCTGCACGGAGTTGTACCCGGACAGGTCGATGTCGGCCATGCCATGGCGCTGCTCGGAGCGGCGGAAGAGCGAGGCCTTGCCCGGGTAGGCAGGTGAGCCGGGGATGGTGGAGAACACCGAGTTGTTGAGGGTTGTCGTGCCGGTCGGTCCGCTGAGCGGGTCCAGCCGCGCCTCGATCCGGTCGCCGATGCGCAGGATTCCCTGGCCCTCGGTGACGGTGAAGGTGATGGAGGCACGCTCCACGGCGACCACGTCGCCGATGAGCGCCGCCAGGTCGGCGATGCCGCCGCCGAGCTGACCGGTGAAGACCTTGAGCAGCGCCTCCTGCTGCTCCTGGCTCGCCTGGTCGTCGACGTAGAGGACCGCCTTCCAGTTCCCCGCGAAGATGTTGCCGGGGATGAAGACGGAGAGGCCCAGGGTGAGGCCCGCCACGTCCACGCCTTCGACGGTCCCCGAGTCGACGTGCCAGGCGAGTGACGAGTCGCAGGTGCCGCCATCGGGGTCGTCGCCGATCCAGCAGGGGCAGATTGCCTTGCAGGTGCAGACCTCGAGGAGACGTCCCTCGACGTGGTAGCGGGTGGCGGTCGCCGACCCGGATTCGGTGGTGACGGTCATGGTGACCTCCTGAAGTCAGCTCGGTTGCTTCTCAGGGCCGGTTCAGCTGCCACCGATGACCGGTCCGATCATCCGCACCGGGCCGCCCGGGGCGAGCGCCGCGGTGACGTCAACAAGGCTCCCGTTCGCCAGGGCGGCCCGGACCTCGTCCGCGGTGGTGATGGGATTCGTGGAGAGGTCGATGCTTCCGGGCACGGCCTCCACCAGCAGGACGAGCCGCCAGGCGCCGGTGTAGCCCGGATCGCCGGGCGCGACCGGCAGGATGTGATCGTGGCCCAGGACGTCGGGCTGCCCGTCGCAATGGTCCTCCGTGGCCGTGGCGTCGAAGATGACGTACAGCGGGGCGGTCGGACGCGTGACGCGGGCCAGGTCGGGTCCCAGGCCGAAGCAGGCAAGGGTGCCGCCATTCGGATCGGCGCTGAACAGGTTCGGCTGAAGGAACGTCACCTCGTGGCCGTCGTACCAGCCGTGCTCGATGCGCAGCGCCCCGCCGGCGCCGCCCAGGACCGGGGCGGCAGCCAGCGCGCTGACGGCCAGGGCGCCAAGACCGGCCTGGAGCCAGCGGAGTCTGGGTGGAGTTCGTCGCGGTTTCATGTGCCTCGCTCCTGTCGTTGCTGTTCGCGATCGGGTTACCGATCGCGTTGGTGGTCGACTGCGGCCGCCGGGTGCCACGAGGGCGACCCGGCTTGCCGCGAGGTGATGCTGTGCCGTGGGGTGCTCGTCGCGCATCGGTGACACCACCCAACCGCCCGCACGCCGGGGCGAGACCGATGGCGGCCTGCACGCAGGGGGCCCCTCCCCCGGCGTCCGGGGTCCCTGCCCGATCAGGGGTTGCGCGAAGCGCGTAGCCGCAGCGCGGCCGCCCTCGCTGCCACGGCGGCGCGAGCCGCCTTTCCCGAGAGGTTGAGCTTTAGGTAGACGTTGGACAGGTGACGCTCGACGGTGCGCACGCTGAGCCCGAGGCTCTCGCCGATCTCCTGGTTCGTCCGGCCCAGGCTTACGAGGTCGACGACCTGGAGCTCGCGTGGACTGAGGTCGACATCGGTTATGGAGCCCGCCGGTTCGGCCGCGCCGGGCGACCCGATGAAGGTCTCGAGCCGGTCCAGGAACTCGGCGAACGCGGGGTCGTCGGGGCGCATGACATGGTTGCGTCCGTGGAGCCCGACGAAGCGCGCGCCGGGAATGGCGGCGGCGATCCGGGGACCCCAGTCGAAGGCCACGATCTGGTCGTCGTCGAGGTGCAGGACGAGGGTCGGCGTCCGTACGAAGGGCGCCTCGGCGGCCACGTCTATCTGGCCGAACGCCTCCTCGAACCGGGCGGCATTCGCCGGCGAGGTCGTCTTCCTCATCAGCTCGTCGTAGGCACGCATGAGCGCCTCGTCGCCGTCGGGAACGAACGACGTCGTCCACAGGCGTCGGTACATCGGCTGGGCGCTGCCCCAGCCGATGCGCATCAGGGTGATGAGTGCCTCCATCTCGGCGCGACGGCTGTCGGGGAGCTGCCGGCGTGCCCAGCCGGTGAGGTAGCCGCCGAGGATGATGAGGTGGCTGACCCGCTCGGGGTGACGTACCGCGTAGCTGATCGCCAGCTGCGCACCCTGCGAGATCCCCAGCAGGGCGAAGCGCTCGAACCCGGCGGCATCGATCACCAGCTCCATGTCCTGCAGCCAGGCCTCGTACGACCAGTCGGGCACGTCCCAGTCGGAGAGGCCGTTGCCACGCTCGTCATAGCGGAGGAGGCGGAAGCGCTGTCCGAGCGCCTCGATCCAGGGCCGCCAGACCGGGCTCTCCCACTCGTACTGGACGTGCGAGAGCCAGTGCGGCGCGCGGACCAGGGGGTAGCCCTGGCCCAGGGTCGCGTACGCGATCCGGGTCCCGTCAGGCGCGTTGACAAAGCCGATGCGCTGCTCGCGGCGCTCGACGCGCTGGGAGAAGGAGGTCACGGCGGTCGCACGGCGATGGTCAGCCGCGGCCCGAGCGGATGACGCGCGCGACGGCTGCCGCGCGGGCAGCCGGGCCCGACAGCTCGAGCTTCGTGTAGACGTTGGAGAGATGGCGCTCGATGGTCCGCGGGCTGAGGGTGAGGGCTGCCCCGATGTCGCCGTTGGTCAGCCCCTCGGCTGCCAGTCGCAGGACCTCGACCTCGCGAGCCGTAAGGGCAGCTGCAACCGACCCGGGAGCCACGGCCGGCTCCGCTCGATCCGCCTCCATGAACGTTCGCACCTCGCTCACGAAGATCCGCCACGCAGGCTCATCGGCGAGGAGGATGTGGTTGCGCGACTCCAGCGGTACCAGCCGCGCTCCCGGGATGGATGCCGCGAGCTCGCGGCCGAAGGCAAAGGCGATGTTCTCGTCATGCACCGCATGGAGGACGAGCGCGGGTGCCGCGACGCGGGCAAGCCCGTCGCGAACGTCGATCGCTCGCCGGGCCTCACGCGCGGCCAGCACATTCTCAGTGGAGGTCGACATCCGCTGCAGGTTGTCGAACCACGCCATCTGCTCCTCGGTCGCCTCGGGGATGAATGCCTGGGTGAACACGCGCCGGAAGCGGGGATCGGCCCTGTTCCAGCCGGCGCGCATCATGGCCATCCACGCCGCCTCCTCGTCGAGATCCGCCTGGCTCTCCACCGGCGGCCAGCCCGCGAAGCCGCCATACAGCACCAGGCGCGTCACGCGATCCGGGTGGCGCAGCGCGTAGGCGAGCGCCAGGGGGCTGTAGCCGGACATGCCCATCAACGCGAACCGCTCCAGCCCTTCCGCCTCGACGACCGCCTCCAGGTCCGCCAGATGCGCGTCCGGGGAGAAGTCAGTGACGTTCCAGTCGGAGAGGCCGTGGCCGCGCAGGTCGTAGCGGATGAGCGTGGTGAAGGTTCCCAGCTCGTCGAGGAAGTGCCTCCAGACCGGGCTCTCCCAGTCGTGCTGCAGGTGGCTGAGCCAGCACGCCACCACGACCAGTGGGGGGCCGCTGCCGTGCCGGGCGTGGGCGATGCGGACCCCGTCCGACGACCGCGTGAAGCTCAGCCGCTGCGGCGGCTGAGGCCCCGGCGCAGTCCGGGCGGAGAGGGCGTCGCGGCGCGGGTGGGCGGCCATGGATCTCCAGATTCTAGGTCCCGCGCCAACCGGGCGATCCGCGGGTGGCTGCCGCGCCGGAGGCGAGGGTAGAATCGCGCGCATGACCATGCAGGTCGCGACCCCGACCCTACCCATCTACCTGGCAGGTGAGTTCGTGCGCGCCGGCACGCCGCTGGAGGTGCGCAACCCCGCGACCGGAGAGCTGGTGGCGACCACGTTCCAGGCGGGCCCGGCCGAGCTCGACCGGGCGACGCAGGCGGCGGTCGAGGCATTCGCACAGACGCGCCGCATGGCGAGCTTCGAGCGGCGTGACGTGCTCGCGCACGTGGCGGCGCGCATCGACGAGGAGGCGCGGGATCTGGCAGAGCTCCTCACGCGGGAATCCGGCAAGCCGATCAGGGACGCGCGGGGCGAGGTCGCCCGGGCCGCCCTCACGTTCCGCACCGCGGCCGAGGAGGCGCTGCGGATCAACGGGGAGTGGATGCCCCTGGACTGGAACGCGGCGAACCGGGGCAGGAGCGCGCTCGTGCGGCGCTACGCCATCGGTCCGGTGGCGGGAATCAGCCCCTTCAACTTCCCCATGAACCTCGCGGCGCACAAGGTGGCGCCGGCCATCGCGGCGGGCTGCAGCGTGGTGCTCAAGCCCCCGTCCAGGGATCCGCTGGTCATGCTGCGGGTCGCGGAGTACATCGACGAGACCTCCCTGCCCAAGGGGGCGGTCAGCATCCTGCCCATGGACCGGCCCGACCGGGGACGCCATGGTGCGCGACGACCGCTTCAAGCTCCTCTCCTTCACCGGGTCCCCATCGGTCGGCTGGAAGATGAAGGCCGATGCCGGCCGCAAGAAGGTCGTGCTGGAGCTGGGCGGCAACGCCGGGGCCATCGTCGACGAGACCGCGGACCTCGACTGGGCGGTCAGCCGCCTGGTCTACGGGTCGTTCGCCTACTCCGGGCAGGTCTGCATCAGCGTGCAGCGCATCTACGTCGTGGCGTCGATCTTCGACGAGTTCCAGCGGCGGTTCGTCGAGAAGGTCGCGGCCCTGAAGCTGGGCGACCCGCTCGACCCGGCCACCGACCTTGGGCCCATGGTCGATGCCGGCGCCGTGACGCGTACGCACCAGTGGGTGACCGAGGCCCTGGAGCAGGGGGCGCGCCGGCTGGCCGGCGGAGAGCCGAACGGGCTCTTCTACCCGCCCACGGTCCTGGTCGACGCGCCGAAGGGCTGCCGCGTGTGCGGCGAGGAGGCCTTCGCCCCGGTGGTGAACCTCTTCGCGGTCCCGGACTACGCGGCGGCGCTCGCGGAGATCAACGACAGCCGGTTCGGCCTGCAGTGCGGCGTCTTCACCAACGACCTGGAGCGGACGCTGCGCGCGCACGACGAGCTGGAGGTCGGCGGGGTCATCGTCAACGACATCCCGACCTGGCGGATCGATCCGATGCCGTACGGCGGCGTCAAGGACTCGGGCCTGGGGCGAGAGGGCCTGCGCTGGTCGATCGAGGACATGACGGAGCCGCGCCTGCTCGCCTTCGCCCGCCCGCTCTGACCGGCCGCCGGATGGATCCCGATCTGGCGGAGCGGCTGCGCGCCGCAGGCGTCGAGCCCGCGGCACCCGGCGACCCGGCGGTCGCCTGGGCGCGGCTGCACCTGCGGTTCGGTCCGCGCGCGACCCTGCTCGACCGCTACGCCCTGGAGGCGGCTGCGCGCGGCGTGGGGGTGGCGGACCTGGACGAGGCGCTCCGTTCGCGGCTCACCCTGGAGGTGCTCGAGGCACACGAGCCCGGCTTCGAGGTGATCGCCGGTTCGGACCGGTCCGTGCGCGACCCGATCGAGGTGGTCGACTACGACCCGAGCTGGCCGGCACGCTTCGATGCCTGGCGCGGTCGCCTTCTCCGCGAGCTGGGCGCCATGGCGCGCCGCATCGACCACGTCGGGTCGACCGCGGTGCCGGGGCTCGCCGCCAAACCGGTCATCGACGTCCAGGTCAGCGTTCCCGACGTCGTGGACGAGCGAGCCTACGTGCCCGCGATCGAGCGCGCCGGGGTCGCGTTCCGGAACCGCGACGACGAGCACCGCTACTTCCGTCCGGCCGGGGACCGGCCGAGGGACGTCCAGGTCCATGTCTGCAGCGCCGGCTCGGGGTGGGAGCGGCGGCACCTGCTCTTCCGGGACTTCCTGCGGACCGATGCCGCGACGCGCGCCGCCTACGGGGAGCTGAAGCGCGGGCTGGCGGCGCGCTACCGCGACGATCGGATCGCCTACAACGAGGCGAAGACGGGCTTCATCCTGGACGCCATGGAGCGCGCGGAGGCATGGGACGCGGCAGGGCGCCCGACCCCTCCACCGGCCGCCGATGGCTGAGCCCGCCGCAGCCATCCGCTATGCGCGGATCCTCCCCGCCGACCAGCTGCGCGACGGAGAGCTGCTGCCGGTGGAGATCGACGGCACGCCGGTCGTCCTGGTCCGCCACCGCGGCGAGTTCTTCGCGACGGCCAACAACTGCACGCACCAGGACTTCCCTCTCTCGGAGGCGGGGTTCGACACCGCGGACGGGGTGCTGGTGTGCGCGTGGCACCAGGCCTGCTTCGACGTGCGGACGGGAGAGGCGGTGATCCCGCCGGCCACGGAGCCGGTCGAGACTTTCCCGACGCGGGTCGACGACGAGGGCTGGGTCCGCATCGGCCTCACCGGCAGCCTCGCGCGGCGCGACTGACGTCGGGGATCCGCACGGGAGCGAGGAGCTCAGTCGCGCGGGGCGTCGCGCCGGACGGCGCCGTGCATCTCGCCGCGCTCCGCGCGCTCCAGGTTATGCGCGCTGCTGATGAGGGCGATGTGCGTGAACGCCTGCGGCAGGTTGCCGAGCGCGATGCCCGCGTCGGCGTCCCACTCCTCGCTGAAGATCCCGACGTCGTTGGCATGCGCCGCGAGGCGGTCGAAGAGGCGTCGCGCCTCCTCCAGGTCACCCCGTAGCGCGAGGTTGTCCACGAGCCAGAAGCTGCAGATGAGGAACCCCGCTTCGTGCCCCTTGATCCCCTCGGTGTCGCGGTCGGGCTTGTAGCGCAGGACGAGACCGTCATGCGCCAGCTCGGACTGCACGGCGCGCAGCGTCGCCTCCGCCGAGGGGGACTCCGCGTGGACGAAGCCCACCAGCGGGAAGAGGAGCGCCGAGGCGTCCATCACGTCGGATCCGAACCGCTGCACGAAGGCGCCGTCGGCGCGGCGCCCGTGCTCCATCACCGTGCGGCGGATCTCCTCCGCCGCACGCCGCCATCGGTCCATCCGTTCGCGCTCGGCCTCCTCGCGCCCCAGCATCTTCGCCAGGCGCTGGGCCCGGTCGACCGCCACCCAGCACAGGACCTTGGAGTAGGTGTATTGGCGCTGGCCCCCGCGCATCTCCCAGATGCTCGTGTCGGGCAGCCGCCAGCGGCGTGCCGCCTCGTCGGCATAGGTGCGGAATCGGTCCCACTCCTCATCCGTCAGTCGGTTGCCCGCGCGGACGTCGAGGTAGGCCGCGTCGAGCGTCTCGCCGTAGATGTCGAGCTGCCGCTGCCAGGTCGCCGCGTTGCCGATCCGCACCGGGCGGGAGGAGCGATACCCGTCGAGGTAGCGGAGCTCCCGTTCGCGGAGCGGCGCGCTGCCGTCGACGCGGTACATGACCAGTGGGCTCTTCCTCGGATCGGCCCGGTGCATCCACTCCATGAAGGCGTTCGCCTCCGCCCGATAGCCGAGCCGATGGAGCGCGTAGAGGGTGAAGCTCGCGTCGCGCAGCCAGGTGTAGCGGTAGTCCCAGTTCCGCGGCCCGCCGATCGCCTCGGGCAGCGAGGTGGTGCCCGCGGCGATGATCGCCCCGGTCGGGTGGTAGGTGAGGAGCTTGAGGGTGATCGCGCTTCGCTCGACCCGTTCGGCATACGGCCCGCGGTAGCGGCTCACCGCGGTCCAGTCGGTCCAGAAGGCGACCGTCTCGGTGAGCCAGCCATGGAGCTCTTCGAGCTCGTACGGGGCTCGGCGCTCCTCGGCGCGCTCGCGACGCGAGCCGGTGCGCACCTCCTCTCCGGCCAGGTCGCCGGGTCCGTAGTCGAGCACCACCCCGATCTCCTCGCCGGCGGCGAGGTGGACGCGCAGCGTGGAGCCGGCATCGTGGATGGGCCCCCACGGCCGGGTCGCGCCAATGAGAAGCCGTCGCGGCTCACCGGATGCCGGCATGGCAAGGATGCGCCGCCGATCGCCCTCCGGCCCGGCGAGCAGGAGCCGTGGCCGTCGGCGCCCGTACCCGGGCCGCGGCTCGCAGCGGATCGCCAGGTCGACCGGTCCCTCGTCGCAGCGGACGAGGCGAACGAGCTTCTGACGCGCGTAGGGCGCCGGGCCCATGTCGGTCTGCGGCCTGCCGATGAGGGCCAGGAAATCCGTGACGGTGACCGTCCCGCCGTCCACCACCACGCGCGTCTCGAGGACCGCGGTGTGTGGCAGGTAGCGCCGCTCGAGCGGCAGGAGGCGGTCGCTCAGCAGGCGGCAGGCGCCGCCGCGCTCGCGGTCGAGCATGGCGCCGAAGACCGACGGGGCGTCGAAGCGCGGCTGGCACCACCACTCGATGCCCGCCACGCGGGTCACCAGGGCCATGGTCCTGCAGTCGCCGATCGGCGCGTAGTCGTCGATCGGCGGGTAGTCCGTTGCGGACGATCCCGGGTTCATCGGCTATCCTCCCGAGCGGTGTCGATTGCGGCCCTCCCCTACGTCAACTGGATCTTCTGGGCGGCACTGGGCGCCGGCTCGCTCCTGGTCGTGGGCATCACCGAGCGGCTCGGTGGGACCACGCGGGGCTACCGGCTGTTCATGGCCGGCTTTGCCGTCGCCTGTGCCCTGATCCTACTCGTCTCGGAGCTGAACCTCCCGGGCGACGTGCCCGCCGCGCGGACCGCCGACCTCCGGCGACCCCTCGTGCTGGCCTTCACGGCCGGAACCCTCGCCTACCTGCTCGCCTCGCTCGCCCGGCTTCCACGGAGCGCGCTGGCCATGGCCATCGGCGCCATCGGCCTGGCGGCGCTCGGGGTGCTGGCGGCGGCCGGCGGCTCGGCGAGCGCGGGCCTCTTCGTGGGACAGCTGCTCGTGGTGGGCCTCGCCCTTGGCGCGGTGAACGCGGCGATGCTGCTCGGCCACTGGTACCTCGTGACCCCGCGCCTGTCGCCGGTGCCGCTGCGACGGATGATGTGGCTCCTGCTCGCCGCGCTGGTGGTGCAGGGTGCGCTCTTCGCGGTGGCCGTCATCACCGTGCCGGGCGACGCCGTCAGCGGCTCGATGAGCTGGATCACGTGGCTCCGCCTTGCCGCCGGCACCCTGCTGCCCATCCTCGTCACGGTGCTGGCCCTCCTCGCCACGCGGGCGGCGAGCCTGCAGGCATCGACCGGTCTCCTCTACATCGGCCTGGCCCTGATCATGGCGGGCTCCATCGCGGGCGCCTCGATCACGTATCTCACCGGAGTGCCGGTCTAGGCATGCAGGTCGTGCTGCGCTGCTTCGCCATGCTCCGGGAGCTCGCGGTCGACCGCGAGGTCCGCTCCCTGCCCGATGGCGCCACCGTCTCCGACGCGTGGGCGGACCTGGCGGCCCGCTTCCCCGCGACCGCGCCGCACCGGCCGCACGTGCGGGTGGCGCGCAACGGCGCGTACGCCGCCTGGGACGACCTGCTGGCCGATGGCGACGAGATCGCGTTCCTTCCGCCGGTGAGCGGTGGATCGCCCCTGGTCGGACTCACCGAGCACCCGATCGACGTGGCCGCTCTCGAGGCGAGCGTCGAGGGTCCGGGCCACGGGGCCGTCGTTACCTTCGTGGGTCGCGCGCGAGACCGCGCCGACGACGGCCGGGCGGTCACCGAGCTCGAGTACGAGGCGTATCCCGAGATGGCGGCGGCCACCCTCGCGGCACTCGCCGCGGAGGCCGCCGACCGCTGGGGCGTCGCGGTGGCGCTCGTCCACCGGACCGGCGTGGTGCCCCTTGGCGAGGCGGCCGTCGCGATCGTGACCGCGGCGGCGCACCGCGCGGCCGCCTACGAGGCGAACCGCTACCTCATCGAAGAGATCAAGGCGCGGCTTCCGATCTGGAAGCGCGAGCGGTTCGCGGACGGGAGCGAGTGGAAGCGGCCGGGAGCGTGACCCGCCCGCATCGGATGACCGTCGGCCCTCGCCGTCGCGAGCCGTGGGTGGCACGCTGGCGCGAGCACGTGCACAATGCCGGTTCCTCGTCGATTGCCGAACCGCACCTGGGAGAGGCTGATGCCAGCTGAGGTCCGCTGTCCGACCTGCGGACGCGAGACGCGCGCCGCGCCGTACTGCACGCACTGCGGTGGCGTGATCCCCGAGGGAAGCGCGCGGCCGCGCGGGCTCGACCGCCACGATCTGGAGGAACGGATCCGCCTGCGCCGGACCGGGGAGAGCCCGTTTCGTCGCGGCTCCGCGGACCAGGAGTCCGCCCTCTCCATGGGAGGGGCTCCCGCCTTCGTCCCCGAGCCCTCCGACGCGCTCGCCCGGCGGGAGTCGGAGGCTGCGGACCTCGCGGTCGGGCACGTCGACCATCTGGCCAACGAGCCCGCCGCCGAGCCCGCCGACGCGTGGGGCCCCGGCGCCGCCACGCCGCCGGAAGCGGCCCCGGCATCGCCGCCGCCCGCGGACCCACCGCCGCTGCGCGGCGTTTCGCGCGCCGGCGCCGCAGCCGCGGTTCCTCCAGAGCCATATGACGACACGATCTACGGCGGCTACGGGGGCGGCCCCGCCGACGCGGCCGTCTACGACGCCCCGCAGCGCGAGCCCCCGCCGCCCCGCGCCGCCCAGGCGAGGCGGGAGATCGACCCCTACGAGCCCTACGACGCAGGTTCCGGCCGCGGCGGCGGACCGGGCTACGACGGAGCCTATGACGGGGGCTACGACGACGAGCCGCCCCGGCGAACGGGCCCGATCATGATCCTCGGCTTCGTCGTGCTGGGCATCGCGGCGCTCCTCGCGGGCGGCATCCTCTTCTCGCTGCTCAACTCCTCTCCCGGAACGGCGGCGCAGAGCTCCAGCCCGAGCAGCGGCGCGACGGTCACGCAGCAGGCGACCGCCAGCGAGACGCCGGCCGGGTCTCCATCGGGCTCGGCATCGGCGGCGCCCTCGGCGACCGGGAGCGCCTCGTCGGAGACCCCGTCGCCCGGCGGGGTGCCGGCCGACTTCAGCGCGCAGACCCAGCCGTGCGCCACGAGCGAGATGGGCTTCCAGGGCTGTGCCCAGGACGGCAGCACGATCAGCGGCACGCAGGTCTGGATCTGGGTCGGCTTCAAGAAGGCGCAGTCATCCGACGTCCTGGGTGTCGAGATCGTCACCCAGGCGGGAGAATCCGCCGGCGACGGCTCGGTGGAGCTCACCAAGGTTGGCTGCGATCCCGCCAAGCCGTGCTCCGGCTACATCCAGATGACCTTCAACCGCCTCTCGCCCGGGGGGTACGACATCAAGGTCACCCTCAACGGGACCGATGTCGCCTCGGGGAGCTTCTCGGTCAGCTGATCAGCGAGGCGAGCGCGCTCAGAGGCGCGTGGGGTTCGGCTGGCGGCCGGCCTCGCGCCGGCGTGCCGCGAGTGCGCTGAGCGCCTCCATCACGCAGCGGTGCGCGGCGCCCGTGGTGATCTCGGCATGATCGTACGGCGGCGAGACCTCCACGACGTCCATCCCCGCCAGCTCGACGGCGCCGACGACCTGGCGGATCGCCCGCAGCAGCTCCCGGGTCAGCAGGCCGCCCGGCTCCGGCGTCCCCGTCCCGGGTGCCATGCCGGGATCGATGACGTCGATGTCGACCGAGAGGTAGATGAGATCGGGACCATCGAGCGCCTCGCGAATGGCGTCGGCCACGACCGCCTCCGCGCCGCGCTCCTCGATCTCGGTCATGAGGTGCCAGCGCATCTCGTGCTCGCGCATCCAGGCGAACGTCTCCGGCGGCGGCCAGTACCCGCGCAGGCCGACCTGGACGAAGTTGCGACCGGCCACGGCGCCGGACTCGATCAGGCGCCGCATGGGCGTGCCGTGCGAGGCGAGGACTCCCCACGTCGTATTCGCCGCGTCGGCGTGAGCGTCGAAGTGGACCACTCCCAGGCGGCGCGGCGCGACTGCGCGCGCCACGGCCCCCGCCGACGGGAAGGTGATCGAATGGTCGCCACCGAGGACGATGGGGATCGCGCCGCTCGCCGCGACCTCGGCGATCTTGCGGCCGATCACCTCGTGCCCGCGCGCCAGGCTGGCGGGCGTCACCGGTGCGTCGCCGGCGTCCACGCAGTCGAGCCAGTCGAACGGCTGGATGTCGAGCTGGAGCGAGTTGAGGCTGCCGGAGTGGTACGTCGCGGCGCGGATGGCGCGGGGCCCGAACCGGCACCCGGGCCGGTGGCTCACCGCGTCGTCGAACGGGGCGCCGACGATCGCGACGTCGGGCCGCCGCTCCGCGAGGTCGGCGGCATCGGTGACCAGCGGAAGCTTCTGGAACGTGGCACTGCCGACGTAGGAGGGCAGGTCGAAGTCGTGGTAGGCCGTGTACGGATCGTCGTGCGGCGACGGCGGCAGCTCGTCGTTCTGGCCACGACCACGGCGCATCTCGTCGGGCATGGTGCTGGTGGGCACCCTCCACGATGGGTCGACAGGCGCCGTCGCGGCGCGGAGCAGGCCTGCCGTCTGCGTCCTGGGGGATGCTAGCAAAGCGCTCCGGCATGGTCGAGCGACCGCTACCATCCGGAGCACCGATGTCGGAAGAACGGACCTACACCTTCGAGGAGGCCAGGGCCCTCATTCCGCAGATCCGGGCCGTGCTGCTCCAGCTCGCGATCGAGAAGCGGCGGTTCGACGACGCCCTTGGCGCCCTCCACGGCGAGCACGCGTCCCACGCGCAGAGCGGCGGCTCCCACGCTGCCGTGGACGATCGTGAGGCGGCGCTGGCGCATGTCGGCGAGGGCATCCGGGGGTTGCTGGCGCTGCTCGAGTCGCTGGGCGTGAAGGTGCGCGACCTGGAGGTCGGCCTCGTCGACATCCCCACGCTCCGCGAGGGCGTCGCCGCCTGGCTCTGCTGGCAGCTCTCGGACGCGGACGTCGGCTTCTGGCACTCCACCACCGAAGGGTTCGCGAACCGCAGGCCGTGGTGAGCGGCGGCGGCCGCGTCGCCGTGGTGGGCGACGCGACGCTCGACGTCGTGGTGCGGGCGACCGCCGCTGCTGCGCCGGGCGGTGACCGGGCGGCGGCGATCTCGCTCGCGACGGGAGGCCAGGGCGCGAACGTTGCGATCCGACTGGCCCGGCGTTCCGTGCCGGTGCGGCTGGTGACCGCCCTCGGGGACGACGCGGCGGGCGCCTGGATCGCCGCGCAGCTCGCCGCGGAGGGGGTCGAGCTGGCTCCGTTCCGCGGTTCGCGCAGCTCGCTCGTCGCCGTCCTCCTCGACGCAGACGGCGAGCGGACGATGCTGAGCGACCGGATCGCGCTCGCCGGCCCGACGGATCGCCTGGCCGCGATGCTGGCGGGCAGCGACTGGATCCACTGCTCGGGCTATCCCCTGCGCGACCCCGGGGAGGCGGCCCTCGTCACGGGCGCGCTGGCCGCGCTGGGGAACGGGCCGCGCATCAGCGTCGCCGGCGGGTCGGTTGCCGCGCCACCGGAGGCTGCGGCGCTGGGCACGCTGCTCGCCGGCCTCGCGCCCGATCTTCTCGTCATGGGGCTCGACGAGGCGCGCGCCCTGGCCGGGGAGCGGGACGCGGCGGCCGCCGCGGTGACGCTCCGGTCACTGGCCGCAATCGCGGTGGTGACCGCGGGCGCGGAGGGCGCCGTGGTGGCGGGTCCGGACATCGGGCCGCTCCACGTGGCGGCCCCGCCCAGCGCCACGCCCGTCGTCGACACCACCGGTGCCGGCGATGCGTTCCTCGCCGCGCTCATCGCGGAGCTGATCGGTGTGGCGTGGCCGCCGCACGAGGGGGCGCTGCTCGAGGCAGTGCGGGCCGGCGCGCTGGCCGGCAGCCGCGCCGCCCGCGTGCCCGGAGCCCAGGGACGCATCCCGGGCGAGGCGCCGCCGGCCCCGGCGAACCCCGCCGGGGGCGTACCGTGAGGACGAGATGACCGGCCATGCTCCCCAGCCGTTCCTGACCGTCGCCGAGGAGGTGCGCGCGGCCCTCGACGAGGGGCGCGCCGTGGTGGCGCTCGAGTCGAGCCTCATCGCGCAGGGCCTCCCCGCGCCGGCGAACCTGGAGACGGCGCTCGCCGCGGAGGCCGCCGTGCGCGACGAGGGTGCGGTGCCCGCGACGATGGCCGTCGACGACGGACGGCTCGTGGTGGGCGCCGGCCGCGAGGTGCTCGAGCGTCTCGCGGACCCGGCGAACCGGCCGGCAAAGGGTGCCTCCCGCGACCTCGGTCCGCTGCTCGCAGGTCGCCGGCTTGCCTCGACCACGGTGAGCGCCACCATGCGCATCGCCGCGTGGTCGGGCATCGGGGTCTTCGCCACCGGGGGCATCGGCGGCGTGCACCGGGGTGCGTCACGCACCTTCGACGTCTCCTCGGACATCGACGAGCTGAGCGCCACGCCGGTCGCCGTCATCTGCTCCGGAGCCAAGTCGATCCTCGACCTGCCGGCGACCCTGGAGCTGCTCGAGACCCGTCGCGTGCCGGTCGTCGGCCTGGGCGTGACCGAGCTGCCCGCCTTCTACGCGCGATCCGCCGGCCTGGCGGTCCCGCACAGCGTCCCCGACGCCGGCGCCGCGGCCGCCGTGATCGACGCGCACTTCGCGGTCCCCGGCTGCGGGGGGATCCTCCTCGTCCAGCCTCCGCCCGCCGACGTGGCGCTGGAGTCCGCCGAGGTCGCAGGCTGGATCGAGCTGGCGATCGCGGAGGCCGAGGCGGCCGGGGTCCGTGGGGGGCGGGTGACGCCGTTCGTGCTGTCGAGGATCGCTGAGGCGTCCGGGGGACGGACGCTGCGCACGAACATCGCGCTCATCGTGAACAACGCGCGCACCGCCGCCGCAATCGCTGTCGCGCGCGCGCACCGCCGGGGACGCTGAATACGCCTGCAGCGGGTGTATCCTGCCCGCCAGGATCGTGCATCCGGTCCGTGAGGGAGGCGCCCATGCGCATCTACGAGGGCAGCCCGCGGCAGGATTGGGAAGAGGTGCTTCGCGCCATCGGCTTCTTCGCCGATCGGGAGCGTCTGAAGGAGCTCCTCTTCCTCGAGATGGATGACGGCTTCCTGCTCCAGGGCCTGACCGTGCCGGACGCCGGCGCGTGGTCGGAATCCAGCGGGCAGCTGGCGAAACGCACGTACGAGATCCTCGACGAGCAGGCCGCTCAGCTGATCGATGAGGCCACCGCGCGGCGCGGGACCGCCACCGAGCCGCACCCGCACGTCGAGATCGCCAACTTCTACGAGCAGGCGCTGCGCGTCATCGGCAGCTGGCTCGACCAGCAGCACCCGCGCGACCTGTTCTTCTTCGAGCAGGACGGCTCGTTCGTCCTGCGGACCCTCGTTGCCACCTCGACCCACACCGGGCACCAGCTGGCCGAGTTCACGAAGGACGAGATTCTGGCTATGATCGACGCAGCACCGCAACAGCGAGAGAGTGCGTCGGAGGCCGGCGCGACACCCTAGGGAGGCGGTCCGCAATGAAGGCAATCAAGGTTCTGCTCATCGGCATCGGCGCGTTGCTCGCCGCCATGATCGTCATCCCCCTCACGGTCCTGGCCGGGCTCTTCGTGTGGCTGAAGCTGACCGAGGAGAACGACGACGAGGCTTTGGAGATCGACGACACCGTCTGATCTCCACCGGAAGCACGATCAGAGAACGGGCGCCTCGGGCGCCCGTTCGCCGTCTCCGCCGCTTCACCGGACGGCGGACCCGTCGGGCCAGCTCGCCCCGTGGCCGGCCGTGCCGCTCATCCGGTGGCGAGCGCCCAGGCCACCGTCCAGCAGACCGCCGCCAACAGGATGCCGTACCAGAGCTGGCGGTCGCCACGAAAGCCCCAGGCCACCGCGCCCAGGCCGGCCAGGCCCAACAGGGCAGCCGCCGGATCGAGGCGCCTGCCGGCCACGAAGAGCGCCGCGACCACGGCGCCCACGCCCAAAGCCAGGACCAGGGCCAGCCGCCGGGACCGCGCCCGGCCCAGCGTCTGCGCCAGGCTGCGGGATGCGCCCGCGGCGTCGGCCTCCCAGTCGCGGAGCGTGTTGGCCAGGTGCGCGGCGGTGGCGAACGGCGCGACCAGCGGCACAGCGGGCAGCACGCGCCCCAGCTCCACGCCGGCGCCCGCCGCGACCCACAGCGGCAGGATGCCGAAGCTCACCAGGTAGGGGAGCGGTGAAAGGGGCGTGCGGGAGATCCCCAGGTCGTAGGCGATGGCGCTGCAGAGGGCGGCGAGGCCCAACCCGGTCACCAGCGGCCCCAGCGGGAGGGAGGCCGCGAGCTGCAGACCGATGCCGGCAAGCGCGACGCCCAGCGCCCCGGCCCGCCCGATCTCCCCGGCGGGGAGCGGCTTCTCCGGTCGCGCGATCCGGTCGCGCTCGTGGTCGGCCCAGTCGTTGAGCGCGCCCGTCGCGATCTGCGAGCCGAGGACGGTGAGGCCCACCAGGGCCAGGCGCCAGGCCGGAACGCCCCCCGCCTGCACGCTGATCACCGCGGCCAGCGCCACCGCCAGGCAGACCACCGCCACGGTGGGCGCCGGGTGCACGAGCCGAATGGCGACCGGGAGGCGGGACATGACGGCCATCCTGACGGCTCCGGGCATCGGTCAGTCCGTCGGCGAGGAGGCGCGGTCGCCGATCGCCTCCGGCTCCGGGACGTGGCCGATGCACCAGGCACCCACCAGGAACTCGACGGCGGCGAGAAGGAAGATCGCCCGGTAGCCGAGCCCGAACGAGATGCCGTTGACGAGGTCCGCGACCGGCCCCGCGATGGCCACCGCGAGGAGGGCTGCACCGGCGGTCGCCGTGTTCGAGACGCCCAGGTAGCGCCCCGCCTCCCTCGCCGGGACGATGTCGGCCATGAGCGCCCAGTCCGCCGAGAGGAACGCGCCGAGCGCGATCCCGAAGGGGATCGCCACGGGGAAGAGCGCCAGGTACCCCGGCGCGACCGAGAAGGCGACCGCGCCGACGGCGCCGATGACCGCGCTGACCGCCACGACGCGCACGCGGCCGTAGCGGGCGGTCAGGTTCCCCGCGGGGAGGGCGGTGACGAGCGCGGTGAATGCGACGGTCCCGGCGATCGGCGCCACGAGCGGTCCGGCCGAGCTCCCCAGGCCGAGCGCGTCCTGGAGGTAGAAGAGGATGAACGGCTGGAGCGTTCCCGCGGCCATCAGGATCGCCAGCCGCGAGGCGAGGAGCCAGAGGAAGTCGCCGCGGTCGAGGAGATCACGCCCCCAGACGCCCCCCAGGGTCTCGCGCGCGGTCGCCACCCAGGTGACGATCGGGTTCGGGCGCTTCGTCGTGGGCTCCTCGATGGGCGGCAGGTCGACCTCGTCCGGCTCCCGCACGCCGATCACCGTCGCGGCAGCCCCCAGGGCCACGCTGGCGGCGGCGAAGACGATGGCAAGCGAGATGGCGCCCGCGGCCGCGGCGAGTCCCGCGGCGGCGGCGCCCACGATCTGGCCGCCCAGCTGCGCGGCCCCCATCATCCCGGACGCGCGCCCGCGCTGCCCCACCCCGACCAGGTCGGGGAGGAGACCCTGGTAGGGGCCCTGGGCCGCGTTCGACGCGATCTCCACCGCGACCATCACCGCGAGGAGCAGCCAGTAGCCGGGGACGATCGCGAGCGAGAGGAGCACGACCGTCTGGACGGCCACGCCCGCGACGATCCACGGATGGCGCCGTCCCCACCGCGTTCGCAGCCGATCGCTCATCGATCCCGCGATGGGCTGGACGGCGATCGCCACCACGGCCTCGACGGCGGCGATGAGCGCCACCGCGCTGCTCTTCACGCCGGGGTCGACCCGGTCTGCGACGAGGCTGGGCACCACGACGGTGATGAGCGCGCCCCACATCACCGAGATGCCGAGCCAGTACGCGACGAGCGGCCCGAGGGGCGGCGCCGGACGGCCCTGCATGGGCGGCGGCACTGGTCGCGGAGGCTCTCGGCCCGCCATCACGGCATCATAGGCCGCACCATCCCGCCGCGGCGCGGGAAGCACCGGGTAACGCCTGAGCCCATGCCGGCCTCACGGCGCGCACCCGGCGGCCCGGGTCAGTACCCCTCGTCGGCCTCCGGATCCACCGGTCTCCAGAAGTGGCGGTAGATGAACGCGGTGTAGCCGAGGACGAGCGGCATCCCGATCAGGGCGATCACGAGCATCGCGGTCAGCGCGAGGTCCGATGATGCGGCGCCGCTCACCGTCAGCCCGGCGCCGCCCTCGCGATCCGGCACCAGGTTCGGGTAAAGGCCCACGCCCAGGATCCCGATCAGCGCGGCGATGGTCGCGGACGACGCGACGAAGGCAGTGGACGCCCTGCGGGCAACGATGGCCGCGCCCGTCGCCAGGGCCGCGGCGACGAAGAGGACCGGCACGACCCACGCGAGCGACACCGTCGAGAAGTTGTCCCACAGGTGGCCCGCATCGGCCCTGGCGTAGACGGTGACCCCCAGCCACAGCGCCATGAAGAGCGGCCACGCCACGCGTGCCGCCCGCCAGGCGCGCTCGCGGAGCACTCCCTCGGTCCGGATCGTGAGCCAGAGCGCGCCCTGCATCGCGAACATCGCCACGGCGGCGAGCCCCACCACCAGCGAGAAGGGGTTGAGGAGGCCGATCAGGCCGCCGGTGTACTGCGTGTCGGCGTTGAACGGCAGGCCGTACGCGACGTTGCCGATGGCCACGCCCAGGAGCAGCGCCGGAAGCGCGGAGCCGGCGAAGAACGCGACATCCCACGCCCGCCGCCAGCCGGCATCGGCCAGGTGGTGACGGAACTCCAGGGAGACCGCGCGAAGGATGAGCGACACCAGGAGCAGGATCAGCGCGAGGTAGAAGCCGGAGAAGACGGTCGCGTACACGACCGGGAAGGCGGCGAAGAGCGCGCCGCCCATGGTGAGCAGCCAGACCTCGTTGCCGTCCCACACCGGGCCGATGGCGCGCATCAGCGTCGAGCGCTCCGTGTCGCTTCGGGCGAGCACCGGGTGGAGCATGCCCACGCCGAGGTCGAAGCCGTCGAGGATCGCGTATCCGACGAGGAGAACGCCGACCAGGATGAACCAGATGGTGGCGAGGTCAGGCATCAGGCACCTCCGTGCCGGGCTGCGATGCCCGGCAGCGGCTCGACGACGGGGCCGGGGATCGGCTCGAGCGGCGGCTCGACCGCCCCGGCCGGCGCCGGTGCGGGCCCGCGGGCCAGCTCCCGGCGCAGGAGGAAGAGCCAGAGCGAGCCGACGAGCAGGTAGAGCAGGCCCAGGATGATGATCGAGGCCAGGATCTCCGGGGCGGAGACGACCGTCGAGACCCCGTCCTTCGTCAGCATCAGGCCGTAGACGATCCACGGCTGGCGACCGACCTCGGCGGTCGCCCAGCCCAGCATCACGGCCAGGAGGGGCGCCGGTGAGGCGATGACTGCGGCGCGCAGCCACCACCGTGACGTCTCGAGCCTGCCGCGCCACCATGCCCAGGCGCCGCCGAGCATCACGAGGAGCATGATCGTGCCCAGCACGACCATGTTGTGGTACGCGAGGAAGGTCGCGGCAACCGGCGGCCACTCACTGGCCGGGAAGGCCTGCAGGCCCCGGATCGCGGCCTCCCAGTTGCCGAAGGCGAGGAAGCTCAGCAGGCGGGTGATCACCAGCTCCGGCCCCTGGGCGGCCGACGCGGGGTCCTGCCCCGGCGGCAGGGAGAAGACCACGAGGGGCGCGCCGCTGGTCGTCGTGTAGAGCCCCTGCATGGCGGCGAACTTCGCCTCCTGGGTGCTCGCGACCTGCCGCGCGCTGGCATCGCCGGTGACGAACATCAGCACGGCCGCCGCGGTGGCCATCACCAGGCCGATGCGGATGGTGGTGAGTGCCACGTCCCGGTGCCGTCCGCGCAGGAGATAGAAGGCCGCCACCCCGACCACGAAGAAGGCGCCGACCGCCCAGGCGGATGCGACGGTGTGGAAGTAGCGCGGCATCGTCGAGGCGTTGAAGACCGCGGCCCAGAAGTCGGTCAGGACCGCCTTGTCGCCGACGACCTCGTAGCCGGCCGGCGTCTGCATCCAGGAGTCGGCGACGATGATCCAGAACGCCGACAGCGTGGCGCCGGCCGCAACGAGGATCGCGGCGACCCAGCGCAGCGTCGAGCCGATGCGGTTCCGACCGAAGAGCAGGATCCCCAGGAAGCTCGACTCGAGGAAGAAGGCGAAGATCCCTTCGGCCGCGAGGGGCGAGCCGAAGATGTCGCCGACGAAGGTCGAGTAGCGCGACCAGTTCGTGCCGAACTGGAACTCCATGACGATCCCGGTCGCGACGCCGACCGCGAAGGTGAGCGCGAAGATGCGGGTCCAGAAGGTGGCGATCCGGTCGTACAGCTCGCGTCGCGTGCGCCACCGGAACGTCTCGACGATGGCGATGAACAGTCCCAGGCCGATGGTGATGGCCGGGAAGATGAAGTGGAACGCGATGGTGAGCGCGAACTGGATCCGTGCCAGGAGCACCGGGTCCACGGCCAACTCCCTAAGAACGGGCTGTCGACCGATCGTTGTTGTTCTGCCGGTGCCCTCGCCAGAGTCCCATGGCCCGGCGCCCCCGGGACGAGCGGCCCTAGCCGACGGGACGGCGGCGAATCTACGCGGCGACCGCGGGGATCGTCACCTCGATCAGCGGGGAGTAGCGGACCATCTGCTCGAGATCCGCATCGTGCCACGCGGATGCCACGATGCGGCTCATCACCTCGCGGCGCTCCTGCGGGTCCTCGACGATGCGCGCAAGCGCGGGCACGTCCGCCATCGGGCCGTTCTTGAGGTGCATGGTGAGGTGCGGATCCGCCTCGAGGTTCGCGAGCCAGCTGCGTCGCCGGTCGGCCCGCGGCATGCCGCTGATGTAGATCCGGCCGTCGAAGACGTGGTAGACGATCTCGATCCGGCGCGGCTGGCCGCTCCGTCGACCGGTGGTGGTGATGTCGATGATGCCGGGGTGCGACAGTGCCCGGCGGACAGGCCCCGGGATCGGCGTCGTTCCGGTTTCGCTCTTGTAGTTGCTCACGCAACCAGTATAGCGCATCCCCCGGGCGGAGCGGCCGGCCGGGCTGGTCGGGCGGCACCCGGTACGCTAGACTCGCCTCCCGAGCAGAGGGATGACATCCCTGCTCGCGTGTTGCCCGAAACGGGTCCTCGATCCACCCGGTTCGCACGCCTGGGTCCGTTCCGCGAAAGGTCCCGACCATGCCGAAGTACGTCTTCGTCACTGGTGGTGTCGCCAGCTCACTCGGCAAGGGCATCACGTCCGCGTCCATCGGGCGCCTCCTCAAGTCGCGCGGCATCGGCGTCTCGATCCTGAAGCTCGACCCGTACATCAACATCGATCCGGGCACGATGTCGCCATACCAGCATGGCGAGGTCTTCGTGACCGATGACGGCGCCGAGACGGACCTCGACCTGGGCCACTACGAGCGCTTCATCGACGAGAACCTGTCGCAGGCGAGCAACGTCACCACGGGGCGCATCTACTCGGCGGTCATCGCCAAGGAGCGCCGTGGCGACTACCTGGGCGGCACGGTCCAGGTGATCCCGCACATCACCAACGAGATCAAGGAACGGATCCAGCGGGTCGCGCGCGACGGGACCGGCAGCGTCGCCGGCTCCGGGCTGGCGGCGCACGGGGTCGTCATCGTGGAGGTGGGCGGCACCGTCGGCGACATCGAGTCGCTGCCGTTCCTGGAGGCGATCCGCCAGATGCGCAAGGACGTGGGGCGCCGCAACGTCCTCTACGTCCACGTCACCTGGCTCCCGCAGATCGGAGCGACCGGGGAGCTGAAGACGAAGCCCACCCAGCACTCGGTCAGCACCCTGCGAGGCATCGGCATCCAGCCCGACGTGATCATCCTGCGCAGCGACGAGCCGATCGACGAGGAGATCCTCGACAAGGTCGCCCTCTTCACCGATGTCGACGTCCATGCCGTCATCCCGCTGAAGACCGCCCGCAGCATCTACGAGGTCCCTCTGCAGCTCGAGCGCGTCGGCCTCGGGAAGCTCCTCGTCCGCGAGCTGGAGCTGCCCGCCGGAGAACCCGATCTCCACGACTGGCAGGAGCTCGTGGAGCGGATCCGCTCGCCGCGTCCCGAGCTGGAGGTGGCCATCGTCGGCAAGTACACCGAGCTGCCCGACGCGTACATCAGCGTCATCGAGGCGCTCAAGCACGCCGCCCTCCATCACCGCGTCGAGGTCAAGGTGCGCTGGATCCGCAGCGAGCACCTGGAGCGCCTGGAGCCGGAGGAGGTGGCCGGCGAGCTGCGCGGCGTCTCGGGTGTCGTGGTGCCCGGTGGCTTCGGCTACCGCGGCGTGGAAGGCAAGATCCGCGCGATCCGATGGGCTCGCCTCAACGGTGTCCCCTTCCTGGGGCTGTGCCTGGGCCTCCAGTGCGCCGTGATCGAGTTCGCACGCGAGGTGCTGAAGACCGACGACGCGAACTCGAGCGAGTTCAACGTCTTCACCGCCAACCCGGTGATCGACCTGATGCCCGACCAGCACGAGGTCGCCGACAAGGGCGGGACCATGCGCCTGGGCCTCTACCCGGCGCGTCTCGAGGATGGCAGCCTGGTGCGGGCCGCGTACGGCACGGAGATCGCCTACGAGCGCCATCGGCATCGCTTCGAGGTGAACAACGCGTACCGGGAACGCCTGGGCGAGGCGGGGATGCGCTTCTCCGGCGTGTCACCCGACGATCGCCTGGTCGAGTACATTGAGCTGCGCGACCACCCGTGGTTCGTGGCGACCCAGGCGCACCCGGAGCTCAAGAGCCGTCCGAACCGGCCGCATCCGCTCTTCCGCGACTTCGTGGGAGCCGCCGCGCGTCGCTCCGGGGTGGCCCGAGAGGGTGGCGCGGGCACCACGGGCTCCGAGTCGCCCGCAGCAACGAGGGTCTCGTAAGTACCGATGCCGACCGCCAGCCGCCGCCGCGCCGCCCCCTTCGACAGGGCCGCCTACGAGCACCGCACGGAGACCTGCCTCGGTGAGCTCGACGAGGAGCTCTACCGAAACGGCGCGGGTCTCAAGGACGACCTGGAGCTCGCCCCCATCTACGAGCGGTACGCCGATCTCTTCGAGCGCCCGGCGGTCGACGCCCTCCGCGCACTCGTCGACGAGGGCGGCGACGACCTCGAGCGCAACCGCGCGCTCCTGGCATTCGCCACCGACGGATACCTGGAGCGGCAGACCGCCTCGCTCACCGACGAGATCGCCACCGCGGAGAGCCGCGCCGTCGTCATGTGGCGCGGCGAGAGGATCGGCTACCGCGCCGCGCAGCCGCGCATCGCCGCGATGAGCGACCGGGGCGAGCGCAACGCGCTCTTCGAGCAGTGGCTGCTCGCCGTCGAGGCCATCAACCCCGCACGGCGCGTGCGGCTCGAGCGGATGCACGAGCTGACGACGGAGCTGGGCTATCGCGACTACCCGGAGCTCGTGCACGTGACGCGCGGGTGGGATCCGGACGCGCTGGGCGTCTCCGTGCGCCAGGCGCTGGTTGCCACCGAGACCGGCTACTTCGCCGCCTTGCGCCGCTCCATGGCCGCCATCG
Source organism: uncultured Chloroflexia bacterium (assembly GCA_963773695.1). Classification (GTDB taxonomy): domain Bacteria; phylum Chloroflexota; class Limnocylindria; order QHBO01; family QHBO01; genus CAVXEH01. The sequence goes on from CAVZCE010000009.1 coordinate 152,579, forward strand.
GCATCGAGCAGGGCGACGGTTCGCTTGCCGATGCCTGGCACGTGCTCCGCGGTGCGAGCTGGGACGGATGGTTCCCGGCGCGGCGCCTGGTCGACGTGGTCGCCGCTACCTTCGACGGCCTCGGCATCGGCCTGGTCGGGCGCGACGGCGCGACCATCGACGTCGAGCCGCGGCCCGGCAAGGAGTCGCGCGCGTTCTGCGCGGTGATCCGCGCGCCCGGCGACGTGCGGCTCGTCGTGAACCCGCGCGGTGGGTGGGAGGACTACGCCACCACTCTCCACGAGGCGGGACATCTCGCGCATTTCCTCGAGGTGGATCCGGGCCTTCCGGCCGCGGAACGGCTGCTCGGCGACGCGAGCGTCACCGAGGGTTACGCCATGACCGCGGACGAGCTCGTCGGCGATCCGGGGTGGCTCGCCGAGCGGGTGGCGATGCCGCCCGAGGAGAGCCGCGCCTTCATCGACTTCAAGGCCCTCTTCACGCTCCACCGCATCCGCCGCCTGGGTGCTCTGCAGCTGTTCGAGCTCAGCCTCCACCGGAGCGGCACCGATGCCGTCAGCCGCGCGACCTTCGCCGGCACCTACGGACTTCTGACCGGCGTGCGCGCCCCGGAGGAGCTGTACCTCGCCTTCGTCGACGACGGGATGTACCGGGGCAGCTACCTGCGGGCGATGATGCTGGCGGGCACGGTGGCCGAGGCGATGACCGGCCGTCACGGAGCGCAGTGGTGGCGCAGCCCCGGCGGAGCGGCGGACCTGCGGAGCCTGCTGGCGCACGGGCTCGCCTGGAATGCCGAGCGCGTGGTTGCGCATCTCGGGTATGATGCCCTCGATTGGCGGCCGGTCCTGCGCAAGATCCGGACGCAGCTCATCGGAGAGATGAGCGGATACGGCGGGCCCAACATCACCACGCGAGCCGGGACCCGCAAGATCTGACCGTTCGACCGCCGCGCATCGCCCCGCACGCCATCCTGCCTGCACGGCATCTCCAGCCAACCCGCTGCAGCCCGGTCTGGCACCAGGCACGCGGGACGGGGAGGCCACCGGGCAGCGCTGGCAGCGCGGATCGGCCCCTGAACTTCGACAGAGGTCTGCTCACTTCCATGAACTGCATTCCCCAGGCGTCGCTTCGATGAACGAAGAAGCACGTCCACAGCGCCGTAACCGGTCCCGCCGCCGCCCGGATGGCGGGTCCCGGCGAACGACCCAGCGGCAGAGCTACCCGCGGCGCCGGCAGGACTACTCCGGCGGCTACTCGAGCATCTATGCCGGCCCGTTCCCCACCGATGAGGACGGACCCATGGAGCCGCTGACGCTCGCCGAGCTCCAGGCCAAGCCGGTCGACGAGCTGCGCGAGCTTGCCGGCGAGCACGGCATCGAGGGCTTCGAGGAGCTCGCGCACCAGGACCTCGTCCTGAAGCTGCTCGACGCCGTGCCCCTCGCGCCTACGCACAAGGCGCCGGAGCCCAACGGGCAGGCGGGAATCGCGGAGGGGATCCTGGAGATCGTCGACGAGGGGTTCGGCTTCCTGCGACGGCACGGGGTGATGCCCTCCAACGACGACATCTACGTCAGCTCCTCCCAGGTGCGCCGGTTCGCCCTGCGCACCGGCGACCGGGTGACCGGCCAGACCCGCCCGCCCAAGGACCAGGAGAAGTACTGGGGCCTCCTGCGCGTGGACACGGTCAACGGCGTGGATCCGGAGACGGCCCGCCGACGCCCGTACTTCGACACCCTCGTCCCGGTCTTCCCCGACGAGATGTTCGACCTCGAAGCCGACCAGAAGAACCTGACGCAGCGCCTCATCAACCTGATCTCGCCTGTCGGCAAGGGGCAGCGCGGCCTGATCCTCTCGCCGGCCAAGGCCGGCAAGACGACGGTCCTCAAGCAGATCGCTCACGGGATCACGGAGAACTACCCCGACACGCTCCTCATGGTCGCCCTCATCGGCGAGCGGCCGGAGGAGGTGACCGACATGCAGCGCTCGGTGAAGGGCGAGATCTACGCATCCACCTTCGACGAGCCAACCGAGAACCACACGCGCGTGGCCGAGATGGCCCTGGAGATCGCCAAGCGCCAGGTCGAGACCGGGCGCGACGTCGTGGTCCTCCTCGACTCGATCACCCGGCTGGCGCGCGCCTACAACCTGGCGCTGCCGGCGTCCGGCAAGACCCTCTCCGGCGGCGTGGATCCGGTGGCCCTCTACCCGCCCAAGCGGTTCTTCGGCGCGGCGCGCAACATCGAGCACGGCGGCTCGCTCACGATCATCGCCACCTGCCTGGTGGACACGGGGTCGCGGATGGACGACGTGATCTACGAGGAGTTCAAGGGCACCGGCAACATGGAGCTGGCGCTGGACCGGAAGCTGTCCGAGAAGCGGATCTTCCCGGCCATCGACGTGCTCCGCTCCGGGACCCGCCGGGAAGAGCTGCTGCTCGACGAGAACAGCCTGCGGATGGTCTGGACCATGCGCCGCATGCTGAGCGCCCTCGGCCCCAACGAGGGGATCGAGCTCCTCATGCAGCGCCTGGGGAAGACGAAGAACAACGCGGAGTTCCTCGTTTCCCTCTCGAAGTCGGTGGAGGCCTCGGAGCGCTGAACCGCCTCGTCCTGCGCCCCGGGCTCCTCGTCGCCTGCGGTCTCGTGCTGCTCCTCGTCGCCTGCGGGGGGCCGGCCCCGTCGGCCAGCGTGATCCCGTCCGCGTCATCGGCGCCCACGCTCAGCCCGACCCCCGGGGCCGGCCAGGTGATTCCCGCACCCGGCAGCTCGAGCACGATCTACGCCGCGAACCCGGGCGCCATCGTGGTGGCCATCGACCCCGGCCACGGTGGCTGCCTGGATTGGGGCGTACCCAATCCATACGACAACGTGCCGGGCAAGTCGGAGAAGGCGGACACGCTCGGCATCGCCCTGGCCCTCAAGTCGATGCTCGAAGCGCAGGGGGTCACCGTCGTCCTCACGCGCTCCTCCGACGAGGCGCTGGCCGGCGACAACTACCCGCCCAACGGCTGCACGGGCGCGGACTGGCGCGACGTCAACGGGGACGGCTACGCCGGGTTCGGCCAGTCCGTCCCGGAGGCGACGCGGGCGCGCGACGAGCTCTCGGCCCGGATCGACGTGGCGAACGTGGCGCGCGCCGACGTGCTCATCAGCATCCACATCAACTCGATGACGCAGGGCGGGCAGGTCTACAGGATCGCCGCCACCCAGACCTTCTTCACCGACGCGTTCCCCTGGGCCGATGCGGGACAGCGCCTCGCCCAGGACGTGCAGGACGGCGTCGTCACCTCCATGGCGGCGGCCGCCACCGGCTATGACCGCCAGGATCGCGGAATCGACGGCACGGCGCCCTACCTCTACCTCCTCAAGCCCGCCGGCACGGCCGAGAACGAGCCGCGCCGCGGGCTCCTCATGCCGGGGATCCTCACCGAGGTCGGGTCGATGTCGCTGAAGGCGGAGAGCGAGCTGCTGGCGTCTCCCGCCGGATACCAGGCCGCCGCGAAGGGGATCTTCGACGGCATCGGGCAGTACCTCGCCGCCCGGCCCCTGGCGGCGCGCATCGATGCACTCGTCCCGGGCGGGGCGGCCGGGGCCCAGCCCACCGCCGTCGCGGGGGACGGACCGCCCTTCTGGCCGGCCGTGGCACCCGCCGACGGCCACCTGACCACGCGGCTGACGAACACCGGCAGCGCGGCGTGGCCGTCCGCGATGCGGCTGGTTGCCGGCTGGGGTGCCACATCGATGCCCTATCTGGCCTCCGCGCCCGCCGACCTGGCGTCGCTTGACGCCACGGTCCCGGCGTTGAAGCCGGGAGAGTCGGTCGAGCTTCCCGTGGCGCTGCCCGCGGCTCCCACCCCCGGCCGCCAGGTGGCGTGGATCACGCTCGCAGCGCCCGACGGGACCCCGCTCACCCGGGCCGGCGTCCCGCCCCTCCAGCTCGCCAACGGGGCCGGCTGAGGTCCCTCCCGGCGCCGCCGACAGTCCCGGGAGATATGTGACAGGTGGCACGGTTGACCCGCCCGAGAGCCCGCTGGTAGCATCCGGAAGTCCTGCTCCGGCCGTACCGCTCCGAATTCGGGGGTGCTGGATCGCTCGGCGAGTCGGACTCCAACGCCCGCACAACCTGCCGCTGGAGTTGAGCTATTGCCCGAGCGACCGAGACGACGCTTGCCCCGACTGGCTGAGACCCGCCCCTTCCCCCGCGCCATCGCACACCTCGCCGTCGTCGGGCTCGTCGCATTCACCGCCGCCTTCGGTCTTGCGAGCGTGCAGGGGCAGCAGACCGGACAGCAGGACGTCGCCCTTCAGCTGGTCGGCACCGCCCATGGCGCAGCACCCGTCGAGTCCTTCGCCGCCGTGACCTTCGTGCTTCACCCCGATGGCGCCGAGTCGCAGGGCCTCCTGCCGCGGCACCCGCTCGTGACGCCGACCCCGGTCCCGACTCCCAAGCCCACTCCCAAGCCCACCCCCAAGCCCACCCGCGCGCCGGTCGTCACCGCGGTGGTGAGCAACGGCACGCTCCTCTGGCCCGTGCCGGGCGCGGTGATCACGCAGTACTTCTGGTCCGGGCACCTCGCGGTGGACCTCGCCGTGCCGGCAGGCAGCCGCGTCCTCGCCGCGGCGTCCGGGACCGTCATCTGGGCGGGATGGCGCACGAACGGCGGCGGCCTGGTCGTGGAGATCGATCACGGCCACGGCCTGCACACCGTCTACAACCACCTCGGCGCCATCCTCGTCGGCGCGGGGCAGACCGTCGCACGCGGACAGCGCATCGCGTCGGTGGGCTGCACCGGGAGCTGCACCGGTCCGCACGTCCACTTCCAGGTCTCCATCAACGGGGTCTACGTCAACCCCCTGCGTTACATCTCCCGCTGACCGGCGCCGGACGGCGTCCGCGCCAACGCCCCTCCTTGCCGCCGGCCGGGCGCCTCGGCAGTCGCCCCGACGAGCGGCACGGGGATCGCCGCTATCATCGCCGCGATGTTCGCTGACCACGTCCGCGTCTTCGTCTCGGCCGGGTCCGGCGGGGACGGCTCCTCCTCGTTCCGCCGCGAGGCGCACGTCCCGCGCGGCGGCCCGGACGGCGGCGACGGGGGACGGGGCGGCGACGTCGTCCTGATTGCCGAGGCGGGGATGACCACCCTGAGCGACTTCCGGCGCCGGCGTCACTTCCGGGCCAAGCCCGGCGGTCGCGGCAGCGGGCGCCGATCGCACGGCCGCAACGGCGAGTCGGTCACCCTGCGGGTCCCGCCCGGCACGGTGGTCCGCGACGCCGACGGGACGTGGATCGGCGAGCTGGTCGCCGCGGACGACCGGCTCGTCGTCGCCCGCGGCGGACGCGGCGGGCGCGGGAACGTTCACTTCGCCTCGCCCACCCACCGGGCACCCCGTCACTACGAGAAGGGCGACCCCGGCGAGGAGCGGTGGATCGAGCTCGAGCTCAAGTCGATCGCCGACATCGGCCTGGTGGGCGCCCCCAATGCCGGCAAGTCGACATTGCTGGCGGGCCTCACGGCCGCGACGCCGCTGGTGGGCGCCTACCCGTTCACCACGACGAGTCCCAACCTCGGGGTACTGACCATGGGCGACGACGAGGTGGAGGAGGTCCGCGTCGCGGTGCTCGCCGACGTTCCCGGCCTCATCGCCGGGGCTCACGCCGGCCAGGGGCTCGGGCACGAGTTCCTGCGTCACGTGGAGCGGACGCGTGTCCTGCTCGGCGTGCTGAACGGTGCCGCCGAAGACCCGGTGGGAGAGTGGCGCGGCGTCCTCGAGGAGCTGCGCCTGCACGATCCCAGGCTCCTGGGGCGCCCGATGTGCCTCGTCGTCACCAAGCTCGATCTCCCGGAGGTCCGGGAGCGATGGCCACGGATCCGCGACGCCCTGCGGCGTGAACCACTGCCGGAGGGGGCTGGACGGCCGATCGGCGTCTCGGCTCACGACGGAACCGGCCTCGACGAGCTGCGGGCGGCGCTGCGGGAAGCCCTCGACGAGGCCGCCCGCGTGGTCGCGCGCCCCGAGCCGGACGCGGACGTGCGCATCCACCAGTTCGACCCACTGGCGGCGGGCTGGCAGGTCGTCGCGGAGAGCGACGGGCTGCGGGTGCGCGGGCGGCGGATCGAGGAGGTGGCGAACCGGACCGATTTCACCAACGAGGAGTCGCGCGAGCGGTTCGAGCGGCTGCTCGACCGGCTCGGCATCGAGGCGGAGCTCCGTCGCCAGGGCGTGGGTCCCGGGACGACCGTGCGGATCGGCGCCTCCGAGCTCGAGTGGGGCGACGAGTGAGTGCGGCGCGATCCGGCGGCGCGGGTCGCCGGATCGGCGTGCTTGGCGGGACCTTCGATCCGCCCCACGTCGGACACCTCTGGCTGGCGACCCTGGCCGCCGACGCGCTGGACCTGGGGCGGATCCTCTTCATGCCGGCCGCGCAACCGCCCCACAAGCGCGGACGTCCGGTCACCGCGGCGGCGGACCGCCTGGCGATGACCCGCGCCGCGATCGCGGGGGATCCCATCTTCGAGCTGTGCACCATCGAGATGGAGCGGCCCGGACCCTCCTACACGGTCGACAGCATCGTCGAGCTCCAGGCCCTGGAAGGACCCGACACCTCCCTCGTGCTGGTCATGGCCGCCGATTCGCTGGCACAGATCGACACCTGGCGTGAGCCGGACCGCATCCTGGGCCTGGCGGAGTGGGCGATCGGTCCGCGGCCCGGCACGCCGATGCCCGACCCGCCCGCCCTGGCGCGCCGCTTCGGCGCGGCGGCCGGTCGAATCCACCTCCTCGACGGCCCCGGGCTCGATGTGAGCGCCAGCGAGATTCGGCGACGGGTGGCGGGCGGGCTCGCCATCCGCTACCTTGTCCCCCGAGCCGTGGAGGAGCTGATCGCGGATCGGGACCTCTACCGCCACTGAGCCACCGCATCGGAGCACGACACCTGGCAGAACCCGCGCCCACCCGCCTCACCGATCCGTCCGAGCTGGCGCACCGGATCGTGGACGTCGCATCCGACAAGAAGGCAAGCGACGTCGTCCTGCTGCGCACCGCCGAGGTCACGACCATGGCGGACTTCTTCGTCATCTGCTCCGGTCGCACCGACCGCCAGGTGAATGCGCTCGCCGGCGCCATCGTCGACCAGCTGCGCGACGAGGGTGTCCGTCCGCTCGGCGTCGAGGGGACCGCTGGCGCCCGCTGGGTCCTGCTCGACTACGGCAGCGTGATCGTCCATGTCTTCGCCCCGGAGGAGCGGGAGTACTACGGGCTCGAGCGCCTCTGGAGCAACGCCGCGCAGGTCGTGCGCATCGTCTGAGGGCGGCCTCGAGGGTCCCTCCGGGAGGAGGATGGGTACCGGGTGGGTACCGGGTGGGCTACCCCGGTACTCCTATTGAGACGGCATCGGCTCCATTCCATGCTCGCCCCATGCACCAGCGAACCATGGTCGAGACCTCCACGGAGCGCTGCCGGTTCTGCGGCGGAGATCTTCTCGCGAGCGTCTTCGACACCGCGTTCAAGGACGCCATCGCCGACGAGCGGCTCTTCTTCGCCATCCCCGGGGCGCTCTGCATTCCGTGCCGCCAGCTCTACGTCGACCAGCAGCTGATCGGCATCCTGGGCCTGGGCGAGGCGCGCTGCATCTTCGCCATCGAGAGCGACCGCGTCCTGCGCTCCGCCGCCTGAGCCGAATCCACCGGGACCCTCCTCCCGCGACGCCACTCCGCTTTCAGGGAGCGGAGCCGCGTCGTGTCCGGCGGACGTCCTTGCGGCCCCTCCGGTTCAGCCGGCCTGGCGCCGCGTCGCGAGGAGGTGCTCGCCGAGCCACGCCGCCACCGCCGCCTCCGGCTCGATCCGGTTCGTCTTGATCGCGAGGTCCGCCTCGAAGAGCCCCATGAGCATCGCCTCCAGCTCCGCGGGGCGGTAGCGGCGGGCAGCCTCCACGATGCGTTCGGCACTCCGGGCGTTCCCGCGCCCCACGGCCTTCGTGATCTCCGCCGGGGTTGCGCCGTGGGCGGCGAGGTCGCCGGCGACGATGAGGTCGGCAAGGCGCGTATGGATCGAGGCGGTGATGCGGAGGACCGGCTGCCCCTCGTCGAGCGCCCGCCGCAGCGCCGCGGCTGCGGCGGCGGGCTCGCGCCGGTCGATGGCGTTGGTGACGGCGAAGACCGATGCCGGCCGGGTGTCCGCCGTGAGCGCCTCCACGTCCTCCACGCTCGACAGGGCGATCCCCGGCGTAGGATGGCGAGCTTGCGGAGCTCCGAGTCCACGACGCGGGTCTGCTCGCCGCGCTCGATGTCCGTCTCCCAAATGGCCCCGCCGACCCGCTCCGAGAGGAGCGCCGCGGCGCGCGGCTCGATCCCGATCCCCAGCAGGAGGGCGTGCTGCCGGGTCCAGGCCGCGAGCTCGGCGCGGCGGGGCGCGAGGCGCTCCGCGACCTCCCCGCCGCGCTCGCGGACCGCGTCGGCAAGACGACGCAGGAGCGCCGGGGGGCGCTGGGCGTCGCGGGACGGGCGCGCCTCCACGAGCGCGAGCGCCGCACCGTCGGGCAGGGTGCGCGCGAGGTCGATGAGCTTCTCCGCGGCCGACCCGGAGCGCCCGGCCGCGGCGAGCGGCCGGTGCAGGACGACGAGATGGGGTCCGAAGAGGCCGATCGAGGCCGCCTCCACGCGGGCGCGGTCGAGGATCGCGTCGTCCGGCGATCGCTCCGGCACGAGGTCGGTGCGTTCCACGTCGCCGAGGCGCCGCGCGAAGGCGGCGACCGCCTCACCGAGGGCCAGTCCGTCGTCGCCGTGGACGAGGAGCAGCTCCACGCTCATCCGGTGGCCCCGACCTCCCATGCCGTCCGCAGCCGACGGACGACCTCGTCCACGTCGAGGCCGGCCACCTCGGCCAGCTCGCTCTCCAGGGCATGCGCCGGGCGCCGCGCCGCCTCGATCTCCTCGCGGTACTCCGGGTAGCGCTCGGCCATGCTGTCCAGCCGCTCGTCGATGGTCAGGAAGGCCTGCTCCACGTGCTTGTCGGCCAGGCTGACGATGACCGGCTCCCAGCCGCGCGGGAAGCGGTCCTCGTCGAGGAGGCAGCTGACCGGATGGGACGAGACGGCCGCAGCGAGCTCGCCGAAGCCCATTGCCTCGAGCATCCGCGCGCCGACCTCGCCGTGGGGCTCGCCCGAGGCGCGGGTGCGTGGCTTGTCGATGTCGTGGAGCAGGGCGGCCGCCTCGACGACCCGGACGTCCAGCGGCACGCCGGCGGCAGCGACGAGCCGCGCGGCGGCGACCGCGACACGCGCGACACCCTCCGAATGCCGGACGATGCCGGCAGGGAGCCTGCGGCCCGCGAGGATGCGCCCGGCCTCCTCGCGATCGGGAACTGCCATGCGCCGATGCTACCCGCTCCCGGCCCCGCCGCGCCGCCGCGGCCGGGCGGCGGCGGCTGTCGCAGCCCGACGTCACCGCTGCCGCCCCGTGCCGTTCGGGTCGGGCCGGCTCGTCCACGGGCGATCACGCTCCACCGCACGCCATCGGTCCCCACCTCGACGCGGCCGTCGAGGTCCGTGCGGTACACGGTCACGCCGGCATCGGTCAGGGCCTGCAGGGTGAGCGGGCTGGGGTGCCCGTAGTCGTTGCCGGCGCCCACGCTGACGAGGCCGACGGCCGGGCGGACCCGTGCGATGAAGGCCGGCGTGGTGCCCGAGTGCGAGCCGTGGTGGGCGACCTTGAGCAGGTCGATTGCGACGAGCTGGTGGCGCTGGGCCAGGATCGCCTCGACCGGTGCCTCGGCATCACCGGTGAGCAGGGCCCCGAATCGATCGAAGCGCAGCAGTCCAACGACCGAGGCGTTGTTCACGTCCCCGGCGGGGAGGGGTGCTTCGGCATCAGCCGCGGCGGGGTAGAGGATCTGCAGGCTCGTCGCTCGGTCAAGGGCGAGGACCTGTCCGGCCCGCGCCAGCCGCAGCCTGCCGGGCACGGCGGCAGCGAGCGCCAGGAAGCTCGCGTAGGCAGGGTTCGGATAGGCGCGTCCGCCGTCCAGGACCGTCCCGACGTCGAAGCGACGGAGCACCTCGGGGAGGCCGCCGACATGGTCCTGGTGCGGGTGGGTGAGGACGACGGCGTCGATCCGGCGCCGCCACCAGGGCAGGCTCGCGCCGAGCTGTCGCAGCGTGACGTCCGGGTCCGGGCCACCATCCACGAGCAGCGTCGAGCCCGACGGCGCGACGACCAGGATCGCGTCCCCCTGGCCGATGTCGAGCATCACCACGTGGAGCCGTCCGTCCGGCTGGGTGGCGAGGGTGGTCGCCGCGAGGAGGAGGACCACTGCGGCGAGCGCGCGCCGGGGCCGGGAGACCGCGTGGGCGAGGCGTCGCACCGGCGCGGCCATGGCCTTTCCCGTCCGGGACGCGAGGGCGCCGAGGCGTCGGGCCCTGCCGGGCGGACCGATGGCGACCGGTTCGGCGTCGGGTGACGGCACGCGCCGGGCGGTGCGTCGCCAGGCGAGGGCGAGCGCGGGATACCAGGCCGCCGCCAGCCAGGGCGGCACGCTCACGGGCAGGGCGGCGAGCGGCACGGCCGCGAGCGCGCCGCCGGCCAGGACCATGGTCCGCAGCCCCAGCCACGCGCCGCCCCCGGCCAGCCAGGCGGCGACGTCCCCGACGAGCGGCGGATGGACCGCGCCCAGGATCACGCCGGCGGGCGCGGCGACGGCGCAGGCGAGCATGACGAGCGGCACCATGGGCGTGACGAGGACGTTGGCCACGGGTGCCACCAGGCTGAGGCGCCCGAAGGCGAGGAGGATCACCGGCAACGTCGTCAGCTGGGCGGCCAGCGTCAGCGCCACCGGCTCGCGAATCCAGGCGGGCCAGCCCTCGAGCCGGGCCTCGAACCGCGCGCCGAAGGCGATCAGCCCCGCCGTCGCCAGGAACGAGAGCTGGAACCCGACGTCCCACAGGACCGCCGGCGCGGCGACCAGCATCACGAGCCCGGCCAGCATGAGCGCCGATGCGCCATGTGCGCGCGTGCCGGCCTGCCGACCGAAGAGCATGGCGCCGGCCATCAGGGCGGCACGGACCACGGAGGGGCTCGACCCCACGAGCGCGACGTACCCGACGATGGCGAGCAGGGTGAGGAGCGGCACCGTGAGCCGGCCGCCACGGCGGCCCACCGGATCGAGGAGCCCGGCGATCAGCGCGGCGACGATGGCGATGTTCCAGCCGGAGATGGCGACCACGTGGGTGAGCCCGGCGGTCGCGTAGGCGTCGCTGATCTCCGGCGCGATGGCCGTGCGCACGCCCAGCAGGATCCCGGCCCCGAGCGCGGCCTCCGGCTCCGGCACCAGGCGATCGAGGCCGGCGAGGAGGGTGGCGCGAACGCCGGCGAGGGTCGCGGCCGGCGACCAGCCGGCCGGATGCGCGACCACGGCGTCGTATGCCCGGGCCGTCGCCGCGATCCCCTGCCGCGCCAGGTACGCCCGGTACGCGAACCCGTCGAAGTCCTCGGGCTGCTCGAGGCGAGCGCGCAACGCCACGGTGTCGCCGGCACGGATCTCGACCGCGCGTGGGAGCGAGGCGGCCACGCGGCCGCGCACGTCCTGCCCGGCGATGACGATGCCGTCCAGCACGACCTGCTGCCGGTCCTCGCGCGGCCGTGGATCGTCTGTCACCGTCCCGCGCAGCGCGACCTCCTGACCGGCGCGATCCTCCACGGCGGCGGCCAGCGAGCCGGGGCCCACCGGCAGGGCGCTGGAGGCGCCGCGCGCCGCGCCGACCGCGACCCCGAAGGCGATTGCCGCGCCGAGCGCCGCGGCGCGCGAGAGGCCGGGTCGGCGACCCGCGGCGGCGGCGAGCAGCGCCATCCCCACCAGCCCGACGACCAGCGCCGCGCCGAGCACCGGAGGAAGCGGCGCCGCCGGCGGCCCTGCGGGGTCCGCGACCAGGATGCCGGCGGTCACCCCGGTGAGGGCTCCCGGCAGGAGGAGCGCGGTCGCCCGCACGTGCGGCACCGGAAGCCCGGGGACGTCGCTTCGACGGCGAGCGTTATACGGTCACCCGGTCGCGGATGCCCGACAGCTGCGAGGCGGTGAGGACCTTGCGTTCCACGAGCTCCTCGAGCGTGGCGAACGGGTGATCGGCCCGCGCCGCGAGGATCTTGGCGATGGTCGCCGGACCGATCCCGGGCAAGCGCGTCGAGCTCGTCCGAGGTGGCCGTGTTGAGGTTCACCAGCCCGTTGCCGGTGCCGTCCGCCCCGGAGGCCGTGCCGCCTTCGCCGGTCTCACCGAGGACGGGCACGTAGACCTGGTCGCCATCGGCCAGGGTGGCGGCGAGGTTGAGCGCATGGGCCGATGCCGCGAGATCCGCGTCGCTCGCATAGCCGCCGGCGGCGGCGATGGCGTCGGCGATGCGCGCTCCGGTCAGGAGGCTGCGAATCCCCGGCTCGACGACGGCACCCTCGACGTCGACCACGATCTCGGTCGAGGCCTCGGGCGTCGCACCGGAGGGAGACGCGGCGACGACGAGGCCGGATGCGAGCGGATCGGGCGCGGGACCCGCCGGTGCCGGCGGAGCGACGAGGAGCCAGGCCGCAGCGCCGGCAAGCAGCAGGCCGCCGGCGACCCCGGCGAGGACGATCCGATCGGTGAGCGACACGTGCGGCAGCCTCCTGTTCGGAGGCGAGACGGGGGAGCTGCGTCCGAGGTCCGGCGCCCGGGCACTCGGCGCCGGGCCACGGAAGCAGGTGGCGCAGCCTAGGGCAGCCCGCTTACCGCCCGGTTACCGCTCCGTTGCGCCCCGTCGCGCGCCGCGGGCCCGTCGTCAGTCGCCGGGGGTGACGACGTTCACGAGCTTGCCGGGGATCTGCACCACCCTGCGAGGCTGCCGGCCACGCAGGTATGCCTGCACGCGCTCGCTCGTGAGCGCCAGCCGCTCGATCTCCTCGGCGCTCGTGTCCGGCTCCACCAGGAGCCGGTCCCGCAGCTTTCCATCGACCTGGACCGGCAGCTCGATCACGTCGGCCCGCGCCAGGGCCGGATCGGAGACCGGCCACGGCTGCTGGTGGACGCTGTACGGGTGGCCGCGCCGCTCCCAGAGCTCCTCGGTCATGTACGGGGCCGCCGGGGCGAGGAGCAGCAGCAGGGTGTCGACCGCCTCGACGAACACGTGTCCCCGCCCGATCCCCGCCTCGCGCGCCGCCCCGATCGCGTTCGACAGCTCCATCAGCTTGGCGATCGCGGTGTTGAAGCGGAACGCCTCGTAGTCGTCGGTGACCCCCGCGATGGTCCGGTGCGTCGTGCGTCGCAGGTCGCGCTCCGCATCGTGCGCGGGGCCCAGGACGCGCTCCGCTGCCGGCCCGCCGGAGCCGGGGATCTCGCCCGCGAGGCTGCGCTCCTCCGACCAGCCCGGCGGCATGGTCCGCGGCGCAACCCCCGGTGCGGCGCCCGGATCGGTCAGCGCCTGGTGCCAGACGCGTCCCAGGAAGCGGTGGACGCCGTCGATGCCGGTGTCGCTCCACGGACCGCCCTGGTCCCACGGGCCGATGAACATCAGGAAGAGGCGGACGGCATCCGAGCCGTAGCGCGCGACGAGGTTGTCGGGGTCCGTCACGTTCCCGCGCGACTTGCTCATGCGCTGATGGTCCGCGCCCAGGATCTGCCCCTGGTTGCGCAGGATCCGTGTCGGCTCGTCAATGCCGAGCAGGCCCAGGTCGCGCATCGCCTTCACGAAGAACCGGAAGTAGAGCAGGTGCAGGACAGCGTGCTCAGCGCCCCCGGTGTACAGGTCCACGGGCATCCATTCGTCGACCCTGGCCCGGTTCCACGGTGCGTCGTCCTCGTTCGGCGAGCAGAAGCGCAGGTAGTACCAGGAGGAGTCGACGAAGGTGTCCATGGTGTCCGACTCGCGCCGCGCCGGGCCGCCGCAGACCGGGCACGCGGCATTGAGGAACTCCGGGTGCGATTGCAGCGGCGACACGCCGGTGGGGGCGAAGTCGACGTCCGACGGCAGCAGGACGGGCAGCTGGTCCTCCGGGACCGGCTGCGCTCCGTGCTCTTCGCAGTAGACGATCGGGATCGGGCAGCCCCAGTAGCGCTGCCGGCTCACCAGCCAGTCGCGCTGGCGGTAGCTCACCGCGTACCGGCCCTGCCCGCGCTCCTCCAGCGTTCGCGTGATGGCCCCGATCGCCTCGGAGGCGGGCATGCCGGTGAACTCGCCCGATGCGACCAGGACCTCGTCGGCGGTGTGCTCCACCAGCGCCTCTCCGACCGGCAGCTGGCCCGACGCCGGCGCCACCACGTAGCGGATCGGCAGGTCGAACTTCTCCGCGAACGCGTAGTCGCGCTCGTCGTGGGCCGGGACGGCCATGATCGCGCCGGTCCCGTAGCCGGGCAGGACGTAGTCCGCGATCCAGATCGGGATCCGCTCGGAGGTCATCGGGTTGACCGCGTGCGCGCCGATGAACACGCCGGTCTTCTCCCGCTCGGTGTTCATCCGCTCGATCTCCGTCTCGCGGCGTGCCGCCGCGATGTAGGCCTCGACATCGGCCCGCTGCTCGTCCGCCGTCAGGGTCGCGACCAGCGGGTGCTCCGGTGCCAGGACCATGAAGGTCGCCCCGAACACGGTATCGGGCCGGGTCGTGAAGACCCGGATCGGCTCGACGCCATCGGCCTCGGTCGGGAAGTCGATCTCGGCGCCCTCGGAGCGCCCGATCCAGTTCGTCTGCATGGCCTTGATCGGCTCGGGGTAGTCGAGCCCGTCGAAGTCCAGGAGCTCGTCGGAGTAGTTGGTGATCCGGAACCACCACTGCTCCAGGTCGCGCTTGGTGACCGGGGTCCCGCAGCGCCAGCAGTGCCGATCCGTGCCCTCGACCTGCTCGCGGGCCAGGACGACCTTGTCCTTGGGGCACCAGTCCACGCTGCCCATGGCGCGGTACGCGAGGCCGGCCTGGTACAGCTTCAGGAAGAGCCACTGCTGCCAGCGGTAGTACGCCGGGTCGCAGGTCACGACCTCGCGGGTCCAGTCGAAGCTGGCGCCCATCAGCCGCATCTGGCGGCGCATGTGGTCGATGTTCTGGTAGGTCCACGTCGCCGGATGGATGCCCCGGTCGATCGCCGCGTTCTCCGCGGGGAGCCCGAAGCCGTCGAAGCCCATGGGGAACATGACGTTGAAGCCCTGCATGCGGTGCATGCGGGCCACGATGTCCGGCCCGGTCATGGCGTACCAGTGCCCGATGTGCAGGTTGCCCGAGGGATACGGGTACATCGTCAGGTCGTAGCGCTTGGGACGGGGATCGTCGTCACGCGCGACGTAGATCCCGTCCGCTTCCCAGCGTTCCCGCCATTTCGCCTCGTAGGAGGCCGGGTCGAAGCGCTCCGCACGTCCCGCGCGGGCGCGTGTCTGCGTGGTCATGATCCCTGCCTCCGTGCAATCCACAGGTCGATGCGATAGGGAAGATCGAATGGCCGCTCGTCGGTGTGGCCATGCCGTCCCAGGATCCCGCCGAGCTCGATCCGGAAGCGGTCCTGCTCCGCGGGCGGCAGGGATCGGACGTAGCTGGCCGTGAACGCCATGCCGATGAAGGCGGCGGCGGTCGTCTGCACCGCCTGGTGGAGCGTGATGAGCTCCGGCTCGCCGAAGCCGCCGGCACGCTCGATGGCGGCGCGTGTCCGCTCCGGACCGGACGCACGCCCGGCCTGCAGGTACTGCCCGGTGTCGGCTTCGCCGAAGTGGGTCTGCAGCAGGCGGTGGTAGTCGGCCACGAAAGCCGATCGCTCCGCGTCGCGCACGTTCCAGAAGAGGGCGATCCCGCCACCCGGCCTGACGATGCGCGCCATCTCGGTGAGCGCGGCATCGTGCTCGAACCAGTGGAACGCCTGCCCCACGGTCACCAGGTCGGCCGAGGCGGGATCGAGGCCGGTCGCCTCCGCGGTCGACTGCACGGTGGAGATGATGAGCCCCTGGTCGCCGGCGTTCGCGCGCAGCTGGTCCAGCATCGGCCTGCCGGGCTCCACGGCGGTCACCCTCCAGCCCAGGGCGGCCATGGCCAGGCTCGCCCGCCCCGTCCCGGCTCCCAGGTCGACGACCAGCGGGGGATCCGGGAGGCCCAGCCGCTCGAGGATGGTCTCGAAGAGCTCGTCCGGATACCCGGGTCGATAGCGGTCGTACTCCGCGGCCCAGGCATCGAAGGCGCGGCCGCGCGACGCGAAGTCCGTGCTCATGGCTTGCCTGCGGCGGAGTCGCCGTCCGCCTCGTCGGGGAACCAGGCCATCAGCAGCTCGTCGCGGAAGCCGCCGCCGTAGCCGCGGTACTGGCGCCGGCGCACGCCCTCGCGCTCGAACCCCGCGTGCTCGTAGACCGCGATCGCGCGGTCGTTGTCGGGGAAGACGCCCAGGGCGAGCTTCGCCAGTCCACGCTCCCGGGTCCAGTCCTGCGCGGCTCGCATGAGCGCGGCGCCGATGCCGATGTCCCGCCAGCCGGCGAGGATCGCGATCGAAAGGGTGCCGATGTGGTCGCTGACCGATGAGCGCTCCGTCGTGACCAGGACGTTGCCGACGACGTCGCCATCCGCCTCGGCGACGACCACCAGGCTGTCGCCGGCGCGGATCATCTCGCCGATGAAGTAGGACTCGGATGGCTCGCTCACGGCCGATGGAGGCGTGGCCAGCCAGCGGCCCTCCGCCCGGACCGCGGAGAAGAGCCGCGCCAGGGGCCGGGCGTCCGTCGGTCGGGCGCGACGCAGCGTCCAGCGGCGGCCGTCCTTGCCCGTCCGCGTCTCGCCGCCTGCCGTTGGTGTCACCATCCCGCTCGCTCCGTGTGCCGGGTACAACAACGCCCCCTCGCGTCAGGACGAAGGGGCGATCTCCGCGGTACCACCGTGACTTGGCCGATGGGTGGTGGAGCTGGGGGGACTCGAACCCCCGACCCCCTGCATGCCATGCAGGTGCTCTCCCAGCTGAGCTACAACCCCACGATCGGTCCACTCGACGGCGCGATATCGGACGCCATCCGGCCGGTCTCCCGGCTGCTCGGCGGGCGAGTTCCGCGTCCTTGCGATCGCCGGCTCACACTCCTCCCGGCTCGCTGAGATCGAGGCGCACGCGTACTGCTCCCGCGTCAACGCGTTCGTCGCGGAGTATACCCGGGCGCGCACGGCCCCTCAACACCGTCCAGGAGACGTGTACGGCTCCTCGGGATGAGCCGCCGACTGTCACGCGTCCGCACTCCGCGAGCACACGACTGGCTGGCCAAGTACGAGACGGCGCTGAACGAGCGGCTGGATCGGATGGACGGATACCTCAGAGACCTGCAAGGACAAGGAGAGCGACAGTGAGACGCGATCGGCACGGCTCGTCAGTCATCGAATACCCCAGCGAACTCGAGATCGTCACCACTCGGAAGTTCGACGCTCCCATCGAGCTCGTCTTCGACGTCCTGACCAAGCCGGAGCACGTGCGCAACTGGTTTGCGCCGTTCACCGACGTGGTGACGGTGTGCTCGATCGACCTGCGCGTCGGCGGGGACTACCACATCGTCTTCGTGACGCGGGAGGGAGTCGAGTGCTCGTTTCGCGGAACCTACCTGGAGGTGGACCCACCGACCCGCACCGTCGAGACGTGGCTCTTCGAAGGGTGGCCGGATGCGCCTGCCGTCGAGACCGTGGACCTCGAGCAAGCTGACGGAGTGACCACGCTGACCATGAGGCTGGCGTTCCGCGACGAGGCCGGTCGCGCCCACATGACCAGGCACGACGGGCAGGAGGACAGCTTCGACAAGATGGAGGACTACCTCGGGTCCCTGCTCGGTCCGGACGGGGGCGCGCCGCGGAACTGACGCGCGCGCCGCTACCCCCCGGTGAGGACCGCGGCGAGACGCGTGAGGCTGTCGTCGATGTCGCTCTCCGCGGCCCCGGCCACCATCGCCTCCAGCGGTCGCATGAAGGGGTTCGTCGCCTCCATCTCCATGCCGAAGGTGACGCGGCAGCTTCGGTCGTCCATCGGGTCCAGCCGGATCGAGGCCTGCACGTGGAGGCCCGACGCATCGGTCTCCAGGACGAGGAGGCGTCCCCGCTCCAGGCGGCTCACCTCCAGGTCGGCGCGCACGTCCTGGCCAAGGAGGCGTCGGTCCACGCGCGCCGTGGTTCCAACGCGAAGCGGACCGGGCGAGGTCTGCTCCGCATGGACCACGCCCGACTGCCAGCGCGGCAGGTTCTCGATATCGACCAGGAAGGCGAACACCTCGTCGGCCGGGCGATCGACGATCCGACTGTGCTCGGCCGACCTCACGCGTGGGCCTCGATGAGCGCCCCGGCCACGCCATTCAGCTGGTCCAGGTCGGCGCCGAACACCATGACCATCAGCTCATCGGCCTGCCACCCGACGATCTTCGTCGTGGCGGCGTCGATCCGGTGCACCTGCTGGCCGGCGATCGAAGCGTCGGTGTCGCTCGCGCCCAGGCTGCCCGCCGCTCCGCCCCAGAAGGCGTCGGTGACCACCGACGAGCCGGAGAGGCTCGGATCCAGGTCCAGGACGAGCACCATCGCCACCGTCGTGCCGTCGCGGGTGACCGCCGTCGCCGCGTAGCCCCGGAAGGCGGCGGCGGAGACGGCGTTGCTCGTGAAGCCAAGGGCCATCGACTGCTCGGTCACCGCCGGAAGGGCCTGGTAGGCGAATCCGTCGAGCGCGACCAGATACGCCTGCGCGCGGGCGGAGACCGCGAGGCCGGAGGGCGAGGCGGCCGGCACCGCGGTGGGCGAGGGCGTGGCCCGCGGCGTCGGGGTGGGGGTGGGTGTGAGCGTCGGAGTCGGGCCGGCCGCGGCGCCGCATGCCGCCAGGAGGACGACGAGGGCGGCGACGGCGGCGACGGCGGCGTGCAGCCGCCTTCGCCTGGCGCGGAATGTCGGCGGACGGGACATGGATGCGGAAACCTCGACGGGACGGGCGTGGTCGTGGGCGGACCGGCGCGCCTCGCGGGGGCCGACGGTCCGGGACATGCTACCTGCTCCGCTCCCCGTCACTCGGGCGGAGACGAGCGGATCCGGAAGGTACCGATGCCTCCGGGCACCAGGATCGCGGCGTCCAGGGGGTCTCCGACCCGCTCCTCGTCGAGCCGCGCGCGCTCCACGGCACGGTCGAAGCGCACCGCGGCCGGGCCGGGATGCCGGGTTGAAGAGGCGGACGACGACGCCGTCCCCGTCCTCCGCGCCCTTGAGCGCGGAGAAGACCAGCGCATCGCCGGCGATGCGCGGGGCGGCGGCGAGGTCCGCACCGGCCGGCCCGATCTCGAGCCCGCTCCGGTAGTCGGCGCTCGCCGCGAGAAGCGCCGTGTCATCGAGCGTACCGAAGACGAGTGCGTAGGCCAGGCGGTGGCGGCCCGGGCATTGCGCCTCCGGCACGGCGATCTCCGGGCCGGCGTGGCCCTGGCGGCTGGCCAGGTCGTCGCGAGAGAGCCAGCCGACGCTGCGCAGCCGGCGCGGCAGGCATCTCTCGGGTGAGGGTGCAGGCGCCTGCGGCGGACCGGGGGAGGTCGGCGCGGACTCGGATGGGGCGGGAGGCAGGTGCGGTTCGGTCATGGGCGGGGCGGATCTGGCTTGCGACGCGGCTGCTCGAGCGGGTGATCTAGGCAGCCGGGGTGCGTCCGCGCAAGCCCGCCAGTTGACGAGGGAGCTGACGGCATGGCACCCTCCGCCGGAACGAAGGGGAGTATCCCTCTCGAATGCCGCCGTCAGTACGGTGGGCGTGTCGCCCGCCCGGTTGCATCGGGCCGAGCCATCGGCCGGGAGAGACCTTCGACTGACCACTCAGCCGAGGGTTCCACGTGTCCGACCCGCTCTCCTGGGGCCTGCTCGCCGGGCTGATCACCGCGCTGCTGGCTCTCGACCTGCTCGTCGTCAACCGCAACGCTCACCGCCCGACCTCGCGCGAGGCGCTGGTCTGGGTAGCCGTGTGGGTCACGGCGGCGGGCGCCTTCGGCGCCTACGTGTGGCTCACGCGCGGCGCCACGACGGCGGGCGAGTACGCGGCCGGCTATCTCATCGAGTACAGCCTCTCGATGGACAACGTCTTCGTCTTCGCCCTGCTCTTCGGCGCCCTGGTCGTGCCGGCCGCGCAGCAGCATCGGCTCCTGTTCTGGGGCGTCCTGGGTGCGATCGTCTTCCGGGCGGTCTTCATCCTGGGCGGCACGGCCCTGCTGAGCAGCGTGCATGCGGTGATCTACGTGTTCGGCGCGCTGCTGGTCTTCACCGGCTTCCGGCTTGCCCGGGCCGGCGATCACCCGGTCGACCCGGCCCACAGCCGCGTGCTGAGCCTGGTTCGTCGCCTGGTACCCATGACCCCCGATTACCGCGGAGGTGCCTTCTTCGTGCGGAACGGTGGCCGCCGGCTGGCGACGCCGCTCTTCGCCGCGCTGGTCCTCATCGAGTCGAGCGACATCATGTTCGCCATCGACTCGGTGCCGGCGGTGCTGGCCATCACCACTGACCCGTTCATCGTGCTCAGCTCGAACGCGTTCGCCATCCTGGGCCTGCGCTCGCTGTACTTCGTGCTGGCCGACCTGATCCCGCGCTTCCGCTACCTGAAGGTTGGACTGGGCCTCCTGCTGGTCCTGGCGGGCGGGAAGATGCTCGCCAGCGACCTGCTGCATCTGCCGATCTGGCTGACCCTGACGGCCATTGCCGCGGTCCTGGCGGGCTCGATCGCGGTCTCGATGTGGCTCACCCGAGGCGATCCGCGAGCGACGGACGCGGATGTCGCATCGGTGGATGGCTGACGGCGGATTCCCGGTCACGCTTGCCGCGACCGGTAGACTCGCTCGGTGACCGACGCGGCGCCCACGGTCGATCCCGCCGAGCAACCCCCGCCGACCGAACCGGCGGAGGCATCGGTGCCGCTGCCGGCGGCTGGAGGGGTCGCGATCGTCGCGCCGTACTCGCCGAGCTGGCTCGACCACGCCGTGGAGTGGCTCAACCGCCTGCCCGGCCCGCGCCTGC
>CAVZCE010000010.1:0-272588 GCA_963773695.1 uncultured Chloroflexia bacterium
ACCACGCCCTGACCCCTCGCCGGCGCGGCCGGCCACCGCTGGAGGGTTGACCCGCCGCTGTCGGCACCCGTTCGTGCGGCTGTGCGGCTGTGCGGCTGTGCTGCACGAACCACCCCTTACACGGTCGGCGCTGGTCCCGGCCCCCTGGCTGGACGGCCCCCGCCTCGAGTCGGTCATCATACCCTGCTATCATGCTCAACCATGATGGAGAGGCAGGCGGTGAGCGCCGGGGCGCTACGGGCAAGGCTGGGCGAGATCCTGGACCGTGCGTCGGGCGGCGAACGGATCGTCATCGAGCGGGACCACAGGCCGGTTGCCGTGCTCGTCTCGCCGGAGGACGCCGCGCGGCTCGAGCCGGACCAGCAGGAGCGGATCGCGCGCAGCCTGGCCGCACTGGATCGCCTGGACGCCCTCCGGGAACGGCTTGCTCGCGAGCATCCGTGGCCCGCCGATGCCCCGGACGCGGTCACCGCCGTTCGCCTGGATCGATCGCGCGATGACCCCTGAGCCGGGCGCGCCGGCCCTGGTCATCGACGCATCGGTCGGGGTGCCGCTCGTCCACGACGAGGCATCGTCCGTCGAGGTCTCCAGGCTGGTTCACGCCGCCCCGCGAGCCGGGCAGCGACTGATCGTGCCGCCGCTCTTCTGGCTGGAGGTGCTCAATGTACTCGGCCGCCGCTACCGCCTGGGTCCGGATGTCCTGATGGAGGCCGTGGCCGAGCTGGAAGCCGCAGGTATCGAGACGGTGGAGCTGGACAGACCGATGCTGATGCTCGCCCTCGACGCGGTTGCTCGACATGGTCTGACCGCCTACGACGCCGCCTACCTGGCGCTTGCCGAGGCCGCCGACGCCGAACTGCTCACGGCCGATGCCGTCCTTGCCGCGGCCGCCGGCTCGCGAGCGCACCTGGTCGGCCCGGGCCGCATCGGTGAGGCGCCCGCCCCGTACGTGGCAGGTGGCTGGGCGGACTGGCCCGGCGCCGCTGCCTACCTCGCGGCTCTGCGCGCTCGCGTGGGTGCCGCCGGGCATTGACCCACGCCCGCCGGCGAGCCGCCGCCGGTCCACCTCCCCGCTTTGACGGCGATCCCGCGCGGGCGTACGCTCGGATGCGTGACCGCGCAACTATCTACCCAGCCGTGACTCCCGCCCGCAGGCAGCGCCTGGGCACGGAGTCGGCCGGCATCGGTCAGGACCGTGCCCGCTCCGCGGCGCCCGACCACGAGGGCGCCATTGCCGGGGCGGAGTATCGCCGCCATCGGCGCATCCACCGCACGCGGGGCCACATGCGCCCGCGCATCCTGCAGCTGCTGGCCACCGGCGGAAACGGGGGCGCCCAGGAGTCGTACACCGGGCTCCTCCTGCGCCTGGACCGCGCCACGTACGACGTCCGCGCCCTCTCCCTCTCCCGCGGCTCGGCCGTCCACAGGCTGGAGCGGCTGGGGATGGCCGTGGAGGTGATCGAGGCGACGGATGACGAGGCCGCGGTCCGCGAGCTCGCCGCCTACCTGCGCCGCAACGAGATCGACCTCGTCCACGCCCACATGTACCGCGCGGAGGTGGTGGGCACCCGCGCCGCCATGGCGGCCGGCACCCCGGTGGTGATGGCCACCGTCCATTCCTCGCGCGTCCGATCCGCGGAGGACGTGGCCACCCTGGCGCAGCTGACGCCCTACATGGACCACCTGCTGATCCCCTCGGCCGCCATTGCGGACAAGATCCGGCGCGAGGGGCGCGAGGCGCCGGGCACCATCCTGCCCAACGGCGTGGACCTGGGCCGCTTCGAACTGCCCGCGCCGCCGTGCAACCTGCGCGACGAGCACGGCATCCCCTGCACGGACGTCCTGCTGGGCGTGGTCGCCCGCCTGGAGCCGGAGAAGGGGCACACGCACCTGGTGGCCGCCATGCCGTCCATCGTGGAGCGCGCGCCGCGCACGTGGCTGGCGATCGTGGGGGAGGGGTCGGAAGGCGCCGCGCTGCGGGCCCAGGCGGCCGCGCTGCCGGCGCCGGCGCGCGATCGGATCATCTTCACCGGCCGCCGCGACGACATCAGCGCCATCACCGCGGACCTGGATATCGCGGTCCTTCCCTCCCTGCGCGAGGCGCAGGGCATCTCCATCCTGGAGGCCATGGCCCGGCGCAAGCCGGTGGTCGCCTCCCGCGTCGGCGGCATCCCCGAGGTCCTGACCGATGGCGTCTCCGGCATCCTGGTCCCGCCAGCCTCACCCGCCGCACTGGCCGATGCCGTGGTTCGCCTGGCCCGCTCCCCGCGCCTGCGCCGCGAGATGGGCGAGGCGGGACGTGCCACCGTCGTCGCGCGGTTCAGCATGGATGCCATGGTTCGCCGGGTCGAGGGCCTGTATGCACACGGAGCTGGAGCGGGCCGGCGTGGTGGCGCCCCTCTCCTCGGCCCGTCGGCGGGACGGGGCGAGCGGCCCCGGGTCCCGGCGCCACCCCGCGGACCGCGCCGCCCTCGAGGTTCCCCCGCTCTAGGCTCCTCCCTCGCCCTCGTCCCTCGCCCTCGTCCCTCGCCCCTCTCCCTCGCCCCTCGCCCTCGCCCCGCCGCCCCGTCGTGGTTACACCCTGTGGGTGTGCCCCGACACGGGAAGGTCCCCTCCAACATCGCTGCACACCCGTGGGGCGTGCCGCGTCACCGGACGGCCCCCATCGGTGCTGTCTCACACCTGTCGGGCGTACCCCGAGGCGGGAACCGCGCGCGAACCGCCCGCGCCCCGTCGCGTTACACCCTGTGGGTGTGCCACGACACCGGAAGGTCCCCTCCAACATCGCTGCACACCCGTGGGGCGTGCCGCGTCACCGGACGGCCCCCATCGGTGCTGTCTCACACCTGTGGGGCGTACCCCGAGAGGGTCCGGGACACGACGAAGCGGCGCCCCCGGGGCAGGGCGCCGCTTCGAGGACTGGTAGGCTCGAATCAGGCCGGGCGATCGGCGATGCGCAGGACGGAGTCCACGAGGATCGCCAGCAGCGCGTACGCGAAGACCGCGACGATGGCCGCAATGTCGATCACGCTGTCGCCCGTCGGCCGGACGTGGTTGATGTTGAAGATGCCGACGAACGGCCCGACGAACGGGTCGGTGATGTTGTAGATGCCGTCCACGATCCCGTTGCCGCTGTTCGCGCCCAGCGCGAGCAGGATGATGCGCACCGCCAGCAGCACTTCCAGGATTCCGAAGAGCAGGGCGACGATGCGGCGGACCACGGTCAGCGGACCGGGAGCCGGCGCGGTGGTCGCGTAGGGGGTCTCGTTCACGTTCACCTGGGGCGCGGCGGCGTCGGCGGGCTCTGCGGTCCGGCTCACCTGGCGGTCGCGCACCACGGTGCGGTCTTCATAGGTCACTTTCGTTCCCTCCGAATGAGGTCTCGGGAGCAACTGCAGTTGCACGCGGCGTGCCAGCCTGCGCGGCCCGGACCGATGCCGGCACGTCCGTGGTGCGTGCGCGCCCCGCGAGGGGACCGTCAGCCGGGGAAGCCGTGCTCCCCGAGGAGCGGCACGAAGACGACCGGCTCCACCGCACGCTCGGTCGTCGCGTCCCCGTGGCGCTCGACGAGCGTCAGCCACTGCTGGTCGTGCGAACCGATGGGGATCACCAGCCGCCCCCCGTTCGGGGAGAGCTGCCCCACGAGGGGCGGCGGAACGGAGGGTCCGGCCGCGGTGACCAGGATGGCGTCGTACGGCGCCGCCTCCGCGAAGCCGGCGCTGCCGTCGCCCACCACGACGCGCACCCCGGAGTAGCCGGCGGTCCGCAGCCGCTCCAGCGCCTCACGGGCCAGGCCGGCGTGGCGCTCGATGGTCACCACCCTGGCGCCCAGCTCGGCCAGGATGGCGGCGCCGTACCCGCTCCCCGTGCCCACCTCCAGGATGCTCGCGTCCCGCCAGCCGCCCGGCGGCCGCGCGAACCAGGTCATGGACGCCACCACGTACGGCTGGCTGATCGTCTGCCCGGAGCCGATCCCCAGGGCGCGGTCCCCGTACGGATCGTCCGACGCCACGAAGTCGTGGCGCGGGACGGTGCGGAACGCGCGCAGGAGCTCCGGATCGTCGAGCCCGCGCGCGGCAATCTGCTCGCGGACCATCCAGTCGCGGAGCGACCACCAGCGGTCGTCGGGGTGGTCGGGGTGGTCGGGGTGCTGTGGACCGGCGTCGCCCGGCGCCCTGCGCGGGTGCGAGCCGTGGTTGGGCGGGGGTCTGCGGCGCGCCGATCGCCATCGGCGCCAGGTCATGGTCAGTCGCCGGCGGTCCCGGCCGGGCTCTCCGCTCCGGTGCGTGCCGTCCGGGCGCCGTCGTCTCCACTGCCGCGGCCGTCCTGGCCGTCATGGCCGCCGTCACGGCCGCCGTCGTAGGTGCCCAGGGTGGCCGCCTCGAGCAGGTCGTTGAGCAGGCGGTCCGCTCGCCGGCGGAGCAGGTGCCGGGTCTCGATGCCGCTGCGCGGCGCCAGCAGCAGGCCCACCGCCAACCCGAGGAAGAAGAACCGGATCGCGACGCGAACGCGGCTGAACATGTGTGGCGTGCTCCTCGTGTAGGGCCTGGGGGGTCAGGATACCCCCAGTCAAGGCCTGGTGGCACAAGCCGTGCAATTCGGGTGCCCGACATCATGACCTCGACTTCGACCACTCCCCCGACCCACGGCCCCGAGCTGGTTGCCTTCGACGCGATCACCCGCCAGTGGTCCGCCGTCCTGACCTCGCATCTCGGGGACGGCACGCCGGTGGAGACCCCGGTGAACGTCGCGCGCAGCGCTGACCGCGCCTTCTTCGCGACCTTCGCCTCCGTCCTGAAGAGCCGCGCCCTGCGTCGCAGCTGCCCGGTGGAGGTGGCGCCCTGCGCCCCCATCGGCATGGCCGCCGGCGCCGCCATCCGGGCCCGCGTGCGGCTCCTCAGGCGCGACGAGGCGGCGCGCGTCCAGGAGCTGCTGACGCGGGCGTACCCGCTCACCCACCGGCTGACGATGCTGTTCCACCGCCTCACGTTTCGGCGGACCATCTACTTCGAGCTGATCCCCGACGAGGTCTGAGGCTGCGGAGCGCCCGGTGCCGGGCTACTCGCCCAGGCCGTACTCGCGCATCTTGGCGTACAGCAGGCGCCGGTAGATCCCCAGGTCCTCCGCGGCACGCGTCCGGTTGCCGCCGGCGCGCTCCAGCGCCTCCAGGATGAGGCGTCGCTCCAGCGCGGCCACCCGCGCCTTGAAGGGGCCCTCTCCCAGGTCCTCGAGCGGCGGGATCTCCGGCTCGCCCGCGGTCCCGTCCGCGACGGCGGTGGCGTTGCCGCCCTCCTGCAGCGCTTCGCCGGCACCGCCGGCCCCGGCATCGGTCTTCACCGCGTCGCCGTTGCCGTTGCCGTTGCCGTTGCCATTGCCGTTGGTGGCGTGGCTGGCCCGCGGCGCCTTGACGGATCCGAAGGGGAGGTGCTCCACGCTGATGGGGTTGCCCCTGGACAGGATCACGGCGCGCTCGATGGCGTTCTCGAGCTCCCGCACGTTGCCCGGCCAGTCATACGAGACCAGCCGATCCAGTGCCTCCTCCGTGATGGTGGTGGGGATGGCGTCCGGGGACGATCGGTACTTGGCCAGGAAGTGCTCCGTCAGGGCCGGGATGTCGTCCTTGCGCTCGCGCAGCGGCGGCATGTGGACGTGGATGACGTTGAGGCGGTAGTAGAGGTCCTCGCGGAACCGGCCCCGGTTCACCTCCTCCGCCAGGTCGCGGTTGGTGGCGGCAATGACCCGGATGTCGACCTTGATGGGCACGTTGGAGCCGATACGCTCGAACTCGTGCTCCTGGAGGATGCGCAGCAGCTTGGTCTGGGTCCCCAGCGTCATCTCGCCGATCTCGTCCAGGAAGATCGTGCCCCGGTCGGCGCTCTCGAAGCGGCCCTTGCGCATGGTCATGGCGCCGGTGAAGGAGCCCTTCTCGTGGCCGAACAGCTCCGTCTCCAGCAGGGTCTCCGGCAGGGCGGCGCAGCTCACCTTGACGAGTGGATGCGGGTTGCGCGCGCTGGCGCGGTGGATGGCCTCCGCCACGAGCTCCTTGCCGGTGCCCGACTCCCCGCTGACGAGCACCGTGGCGTCGGACGCGGCCACCTTCCCGATGAGCTTGTAGACCTCCATCATCGGCCGCGACGAGCCCACGATCCGCTCGCGGTCGGCGTGCTGCTTGCCCAGCTCCAGGCGCAGCGCGTTCACCTCGCTGGCCATGTCCTGCTTCTCGAAGACGCGCTGCAGCGTGGTGACCAGGTCGTCGAGCTCGAACGGCTTGGTGACGTAGTCGTAGGCGCCCGAGCGCATGGCCTTGATGGCCGATGAGGAGCCGCCGAAGGCGGTCATCACGATCACCTCCAGCTCCGGCTGCTCGCGCTTGATCTTCGACAGGATCGTCAGCCCGTCCTCGTCGGACAGCTTGAGGTCCATCATCACGAGGCTGGGCCGCTTCTTCTGGATGGCTTCCAGCGCCTCGGTGCCGGTGGCGGCCTTGGTCACCTTGTAGCCGGCATCGGTCAGGAGGTCGTCGAGGAGCGAGAGCATGTCCCTGTCGTCGTCGACGACGAGGATCTCGCGGGTCTCTGGCATCGTTGGACGAGTCTACCCGGTCGGACGCTTTCCGCCCAGTGGGGAGTGGGACTACCCGTTTGACCGGCGGGAGGAGGCTCCTGCGTCGTTCGGGTAGTGGGGCTACCGCCCTGACCGATGGCGGCCGGTTCCCCGGTCGAATGGGTAGTGGGGCTACCAGGGCCACCGGCGCACCCATTTGCGCCCCGGTGGCCGCCGCGGGTGGAAGTGGGACTACCCGTTTGACCGGCGGGAGGAGGCTCCTGCGTCGTTCGGGTAGTGGGGCTACCGCCCTGACCGATGGCGGCCGGTTCCCCGGTCGAATGGGTAGTGGGGCTACCAGGGCCACCGGCGCACCCATTTGCGCCCCGGCTGTCCGCCGCGGGTGGAAGTGGGACTACCCGTTTGACCGGCGGGAGGAGGCTCCTGCGTCGTTCGGGTAGTGGGGCTACCGCCCTGACCGATGGCGGCCGGTTCCCCGGTCGAATGGGTAGTGGGGCTACCAGCTAGGGGAGGGTCGAGGGAACGAGCGACGGGCCGAGGGAGCTCGACGGCGCCGGCGCCACGGATCCGGACGGCACCACGCTCGGCTCTGCCGACGCGGCCGGGAAGAGGCTCGAGGGCAGCCCCAGCGCAGACAGCACCAGGACCAGCACGAAGATCGCGATGACGGCGATGACCCACGGTGCCGCGAGGTGATCGCGGCGTGGCGGCAGGCTGCCGCGGTAGCCCTCGCCGTGGATGCCGGTGGCGACGGGCGGTCCCCGCCGGCCTCCCTGGCCCGCTCCGGCGGCAGCTCCCGCTCCGGCAGCGGCCGCTGCCTCTTCGTCCTCGGCTTCCCCGGGCTCCTCGCCCGCCTCGGGCTCCTCGCCCGCCTCGGGCTCGTCGCCTGGCTCGGGCGCCTCGCTGTCGGCCGTCGCGGACGCGCCGGGCTCCTCCGGCGGGGTCGCCTCCTCCGGTGGAGCGGCCTCCGCCTGGGGCTCCTGGGGCTCCGCGGGCTGGTCTGGCTCCGGCGTCGTGCCGCCTGGCTTCTCGCTGCTCATACGGCCGCGAAGGGTAGCACGCGACCGGTGCCCGCGACGGCCCCCGGCCTCACCGCGCGTTCCGCATGCTCGGGATGAAGACCGCGGTGACGGCCGCCAGCGCGCAGATCACGCCGGCCCCGGCCATCACCAGCGCGGGCCCGTTCTCCGGGCCAAGGAGGCCGGCGAGCCAGCCGGAGACGCCCATGGAGAGCGCCATGGTGCCGAAGACGAGCGCCTGCCGCGTCGAGACCACGCGGCCCATGAGCCGCTGCGGCGTCCGCTGCTGGAAGAGCGTGATGTTGGGGACCAGGAAGACCATGTTCGCGGCACCCACCAGGAAGAAGATGACGACCGCCGCGAGGGGGTCGCGCACGAACGCGGTGGGGATGAAGACCAGGCCGAAGCTGAAGAAGCCCACGATCGCCATCGGTCCCTTCGGGAAGCGGTCGGCGACGGCACCGATGACCACCCCGCCCACGATGCTGCCGAGACCGATGGCGGCCATCAGCAGCGAGTAGTTGAACGGGAACGCGATCTGCGAGCGGTCCAGGACGGTCTGCGCGTAGAGGATGGAGCAGGCCACCTCCGCACCGATGGCGATCTGCGAGAAGGCGCTCACCACCGTGTTGCTGAAGAGCTCCGACTGGCGGTGGAGGAAGTGCCAGCCGTCGAGCATCTCGCGCCAGATGGCGCCCAGGCTGAACCGCTCGCTGACCCGGTCCGATGCCGTGGCCGCCATGCTCCACAGCAGGAGCGCGGAGACGACGTAGCTGGCGCTGTCCACGACGAACGCCGCGCCCGCCAGGCTGCCCAGCGCCGCCACCAGGAGCCCCGCGACGGGGTAGCCCAGCAGGTCGGCCATGGTCTCGGTGAGGGTCACCGCGGAGTTGGCGGTGATGAGGTCGCGATCCTCCGCGATGAGCGGCACGATCGCCGCCTTGGCGGGGCGGAAGACCAGGCCGACCGTGGCCACGGCGAAGGCCACCACGTAGACCAGGGCGATGTTGATGTCGATGACGAACGGGACCAGGAGCACCAGCCCGGCACGCAGGACGTCGCACACGACCATGGTGGTGCGGCGGTCCCAGCGGTCGGCAAGGGCACCGGCCAGCGGGCCGAGCAGCACGTTCGGGGCGCCGGTCATGGCGAAGGTGATGCCCACCTCCAGCGCATCGCCCTTCGTCGCCACCAGGTAGCCCAGGGCCACCTGGTGCAGGCGGTCCCCGAAGACGCTGACCAGCTGACCCACCCAGAGGAGCGCGAAGTTCGCGTTGCGGGCAAGGCGCAGGTACGGGGACTGGGCACGCTCGGCCGGGATGGCGGTCCCGGCGCCCGCCGGCAGCGCCGCGGCCGGCGCGGTCACCATCGGTCCGGCAAAGGCGACCTGCGAGGCCGCGAAGGCAACCCCTGCCTCGAACTCGCCCGGTGCGGAGGGCCGCAGGGACCGCGCGGGGAAGGCCAGGGAGGCGCGCACCGGTGCGTCGGGACGGGTCATGGAGGCCACGATGGCCCAGAAGATGCCCAGGGCCAGGAGGACGTCGCCAATGCTCACCACGTCGCGGATGAGCGGCACCGGGAAGGGGACGACGTCGCCGAAGATGCCACCGCTCTGGATGAAGTCCACGACGGAGGTGGCGTTCATCAGGAAGTGGAAGGGATCCGACCCCAGGTCCGCCGGTGACAGGCCCGACGCGGTCAGGGCGCCGGCCCAGACCGGCATCCGGCCCGCGTTGAGGAGCACCGCGACGGTGTTGAGACCGATGCCGACCGCCGCCACCTGCAGCCCGGGGACGCGCCAGTTGCCCCAGAGCCAGGCGAAGATCAGGAAGTAGGCCGCGATGAAGGCGAGGCCAAGCGGCGGCAGGTCCGCCTCGATGCCCCAGGCGCGCGCCCCATAGGCGAAGAGCCGGAGCGCCAGCGCCAGGCCGAGCAGCCAGAGCCAGCGCAGGTGCATGCCCGCGAGGCGCGGGAGGCCTCCGCCCGCCAGCGCCCCGACAACGAGCGCCAGCGCAATGGCGCTAAGGAACATCGTCCGAGGCCAGTGCCCGCCTCGGCGCGCTTCCCTTCTGGGCCGATCCCGGCATCGGCCTGGATGCCTTGCCGGAGCTGTCCGCCGCGCTCGCAGTGGACGCGGCGATCTGCGGCGCGCCCGTCCCGGGCTCGTCCGTCCCGGGCTCGTCGGCGGTGGACGGTGCCGGCTGGTCGCGCGGATCCTCCGCGTGGA
Organism: uncultured Chloroflexia bacterium; assembly: GCA_963773695.1. Classification (GTDB taxonomy): domain Bacteria; phylum Chloroflexota; class Limnocylindria; order QHBO01; family QHBO01; genus CAVXEH01. The sequence continues at coordinate 9,811 of CAVZCE010000010.1, forward strand.
GCATGGTCTTCAGATCCTCCGGGTCGTCCGGAGGCCGGTCGAGGGTCTCACGGTCCAGGTTCACGAGAATGGGCACGATCTCGGAGTCGAACTGGATGCCGGAGAACTTCTCGAGCTCGGCGACGGCCTGCTCGTGGGTCAGCGGAGTGAGCCGGTAGGGGCGCGACGAGGTCATGGCCTCGTAGGCATCGGCGATGGTGAGAATGCGCGCGCCCAGCGGAATGTCCAGCGCCTCCAGCCCCTCGGGGTAGCCGGAGCCGTTGATCCACTCGTGGTGGTAGCGGATGAGCGGCGCCTCCGGCTTGAGCTGGTGGGCGGGCGCCACGATCTCCGCGCCGATGGTGGGGTGCTGGTTCATGAGGAAGCGCTCGCGCTTGTCGAGCGGGCCGGGCTTGAGGAGCACGTGGTCGCGGATGCCGATCTTGCCCACGTCGTGGAGGAGCCCCGCCCACTTGATCTTCTCGATCTCCGCCTCGGGGAGCTTCATCACGCGGCACATGGCCTCCGCGATGTGGCTCACCCGGTTGGAGTGGCCGCGCGTGTACTTGTCGCGGGCGTCGACGGCGTTGGCGAGCGCGCCGATGGTCTGCTCGAAGAGCTCCCTGGTTTCGACGTAGCGGCTGTACGCCAGCCTCGTGGTGAAGAGCGGGACCACGAACAACAGCGTCGCCCACCATCCAACGCCGTTGGGGAGCAGGAATACCTCCGCCATGAGCCAGGCCAGCGGGACGAGGCCAACAACGTTCGGTTGTGATGACGCGGACGTCCTGTGACCAAATGACCCGAGAGTCTTTGCCGCTGCGGGCCCTCACAATCAAGGCCGACAGCAAATTGTTGAGGGCGTTGTAGACGACGCCAGCGATGGCAATCGCGACGATGCTGGCCACCCCAGCCGACGCTGGTGACTCGCCCAAGAGTCTGAATACGCCGTCGTAGCAGAGGGCCGCGAGGACCGCTGGGCCTGCGATGGTGGGCGTGGTTGTTCAAGGTTCCGTACCACGGAACCTTCATGCGGAGCTCGCGCGAGCTCGAAGGTGCCGACCGCTGCGACGATGCTGCGGCGGCAGGTCCGCCAAGGACGATGCTCGCGAGAAGCGGCGCGGAGCCGAAACGGATACGATCGAACCGGCGGGCAGTCTGGATGGGAAGCAGCGCTCGCGAGAAAGCGTAATCGCGACCCAGAATGCAATGCCCAGCCAACCGGCGATGTCTGGCGCGACACAGGGTAACAAGGCGATAGCCGCTGCAACCAGGACGGTGGCAGCGGCTACCTGAATGCCGATGAGGAAGCGAAGGTTCTTGTTCATCCGGCGCTCCCGCAGCAGGCTGCTCCAGTGCCGGAGTCTACCATCGGCCTACCAGATCCTAATGCTCGCCCCTCCGGCAAGGGCCAGCGAGACGAGACTAAGCAAGGTGAGCAGCGGTGGCATTAGATGCGTCAAGACGTCGCATCTGAACCAGCGCTCCTCTACCAGGGCTTTGTGCTTGCTCGTGCCATCAGAAGGTGCCCTCTTCCGTAGCTAACTACACAACAACCGACTATCCATACGTCGGATGGTCGGTTGCACTACAGGCTCCCCGCTGACCCAAGTGCCCACGTTCAGTCAGCGGATCGTTGCGTCCAGTTCAGTTCGGCCCTAGTACCTTAGTACCAGTACCAGTGGCTACCATAGCCCCCCCGGTCAAGGGGGTCAAGAGGATTTCGGTATCTCGGGCTCCGATGATCCATTAGAGCTTGACCGTCCCAGGTGGGCGGACGCCGATTCGAGGAGCTCGGACGGTGCCTCATCGAACTCGTCGGACAGCCGCTTGGCGAAGGTGCGCAGCAGGCGGAGGCCTGCCGCCCGCCTGCCGGAATCCGAGAGCGCCCGGGCCAGGGCGACGTGGGCAAGCTCGTCGTACGGATCCACGGAGATCGCCGCGCGCGCGAGGCGCACCCGGTCATGCGCCGATTGGGAGGTGTCCTGGGCGATCCGCAGCAGGGCCTCCCGCAGCGATTCGTGAATGCGCTGTCGGTGCGCGGAGGCCCAGTCCTCGTAGCGTGCCTCGACCAGGAACTCGCCCTCCACCACCTGCGACACGAAGGAGGCATAGTCCCGGCAGGCCGTGCCACCAGCCTCGAACACGGCCGTCCTTCGCATGATCTCCACCCAGTCGAGCTTCACGAGCGCGGGGTTGAGCTGGAGCCAATCGACGGTGGAGATGATGTACTCGGGGCTCCGCCCATTTCGATACTCGGGATCGATCTCTCTGCGAAGCTGGAACAGTGTCTGGTTCAGGCTGTTGACGGCTGCCCCGGGATCCGCCTCCGGCCAGAGGACATCCAGGACGATGTCCCGGCTCACCGGGTGTGTGCCGTTGGCGGCGAGGAGCCCCAGCAGCGCGCGCGTCCTTCGGCGGCTCAGCCGCACCGGTGCACCCTCCCAGCCGCCCTTCCGCAACTCGAGGCTGCCAAGGGTCCGAATGAAGAAGCGGGCCGCATGACGCTGGACCAGCTTCTGCCGAAGCTCGCCGAAGTCCGATGCCGGCAGCTCCGCCAGAACCTCCGGCGCCTCGCGGACCGGGTGACGTTCGATGGCGAGGAGCAGCTCCTCGATCCCGTCGCGTGACATCTTCCGCATCTGCATCCGAGGCAGGAGCGGCACCCAGACGGAGGGATCGGTACTCACCAGCGCGGCCAGAAGCCGGTGCCCGCCGATGCGAGCCAGGGCGGGAGCATGCTCAGCCAGTCGGCCGAGCCACGGACGGAGGAACGGAAGAAAGCCGAGCTCGGTCGCTGTTCGCAGGGCCTCCACGACCCGCTCGGCCGATCCGGGCCGCTCATGTTCCAGCAGCAGCGGTGCGATCTTGACGATTGCCGAGACCGGAGCAACCCGAGCGCCTCGTTCCGCACCAGGCTCGGCGACGTGCATCGCTGCGATTCCGCAGTCCGCCCCGCACCGGCCGCAAGGTGCTCGAGCACGCGCGAGAATCGCTTCGCGCGGTGTTCCAGCCTGGGGATCTTGAGGACTGCTGTCGCAGGAGGCCGACCGCAGCCTTGGCCTCAGCGTCCACCTGCCCTCCGAAAGCACCTTTGTCTCCAAGAAGCGAATGCGGGCGGTCTCAGCGCGCATAGCCGACGCGCCGCTGAATTCAGCACGACGGGCGAAGTCACATCGGCGCGTCATCGCAGAGCGCCGCAGCGCGGCGTATGCCATGGCGAGTCCGTTCTTCGCCTCTGTGTTCGGCAGCCACCACGACCTGCGTGCGCAGCTCCCCGAGCCGGGCGGTGTCCAATGCCCGGCGACAGCTGCCTGCCGCAAGGTAGGCGCGGACAAGGTTGTAGTTGTCTGCGAACGGATTCGGGGGAAGTTGCTGCCAGAATTCCGCCGCACGCTCGAGAGACTTCACTGCTTTGGCAATATCGCCAATCTCAAGTTGGAGGGCCCGGCGATTGTGCAGCTCCAATGGCGGCGTAGTGGTCGAGACCCAAGTTCGTGACGCTTCTGCGGTGAGCCGGATGAGTGCCTGCAGCGCATCGGTAAGTGGCCGGTACAGCCAGAGCGACGTAATGGCGACGTTCCCTTCCAGCCGAAGGCGGATGAGCGCGATCGTCGGGGGGCGCAAGCGTCGAGACCCGGAGGAGCAGTGGAGTAGCGCGGCGTCAGGCCGACCCCATCGATTGAGAACGCTGCTCTCCTTCAGGAGGGCCAAGGCCTCCATGCGCCGGTCGCCCTTCCGTTCAAAGAAGTCCCGGGCGCGCTGGAGCGCGGCCTGAGCCCGGGCGAACTCGCCCCGGATGCCCAGCGATTCTCCGTGGAGGAGGCTGAGCCGCGCGTTGCCCCGGATCGCGCGCTCCGGGAGCTCCTGCAGCCATTCGTCCACCAGGCCCAGGCGTCCCTCGCCGACCGCCTCCTCCCCGTACCGCGAGATCAGGCGCGCCGCCTGCGTCTGAAGCCCGGCGCGGAGGTAGTGGTAGATGGCTTCCGGCCATTGGCTGGTGGTCTCGTAGTAGGAGGCAGCGTGGATGTGCAGGCTGGTGACCTCCGCCTGGCTGCGCTCCTCCCCGAGGCGGTTCTCCAGGAAGTCCCGGAACAGCCCGTGATAGCGGTATCGCGACTCGTCCAGCCGATACGTGAAGAGACCTGCCTGCTCGAGCTGCATCAGGCGGCGGGTGCCATCCACGACGCCGGCCAGGCGCTCCGCGAGCTCCGGCGTGATCTGCTGCAGGATGGAGGTGGCGAGCAGGAACCCCCGCGTCTCCTCCGGCTGCTGCTCGAGCACCTCCTCCGCCAGGAAGGTGAAGAGATCCGTGTCGGTGGTCGCCGTGATCGACTCGATGAGAGCCTGCCGCTCCTCGGGCGTCTTGCGCTCCCGCAGGGAGACCTCCACGAGCTGCAGCGAGGCAGCCCACCCCTCCGTCCGGCGATCCAGCTCTGACGCCTCGGCCGGTGTCAGCGGATCGCGGTAGACGTCCTGGAACAGCTCGGTGATCTCAGCTTCCGTCATGCGCAGGTCGTTCGTTCGCAGCTCGTCGTAGCCGCCATGCGTCTTGAATCGCGCGAACTGCAGGTGCGGCTTGCCGCGCGAGGCGAAGACGAAGCGGCAGGTTGACGGGGCGTCCCGGAGGATCTGGTTCCACAGCCCGCGCACCTCCGTCACCGATGCCACGTACTGCCAGTCATCGATGATGAACGTGCACGGCTCTCGCAGGCGCTCGTGCATCTCCGCCAGCAGGAAGGCGGCGACGCCCGGGCGCGAGGAACCGGGTCCTCCCATCTGCCGCAGCACCGAGTGGGCGCGTCGACCGAATCCCGGATGGTGCTGGCTGACCGCCTCGACCAGGTAGCTGATGTGCAGTGTCCAGTCCCTGTCGTTGCGGTCCAGCTTGTACCAGTAGACCGGGAAGTCGACGGTCTGCTCCCACTGCCACAGCAGCGTGGTCTTGCCGTAGCCGGCATCGGCCGCGATGACGAGCGCGCGGCACTCGCTGTGCGCCGTCAGCCAGTCGAGCAGGCGTTGTCGCCGGAGCGTGGGCGTGACAAAGCGCGGCGAGATGACCTTGTTATGGATGAGCGGGTAGGCGCTCTTGTACTCCTCCATCGCGAAATCCCCGGGCGGGTAGGGTCGCTGAGGGGTCTCCCTGCCCCGGCACGGCCTGAGCGTGCCAACGGTAGCGCGAGGCGATTATCAGCCCATTACTGCCGGATCGGCTAGAGTCGGAGCAGGAATGCGAGTCTTCATCGGTCTGGGGGGAAACCTGCCCGGGACGCCACGCGTCTTCGGCCGGGCCGTGGCGGAGCTGCGCGGCATCGGCTCTGTCGTCCGCACCTCGTCGCTGTACAGCAGCGCCCCCCGGGATCTCCTGGACCAGCCCGATTTCACGAATGCCGTCCTGGAGCTGGAGACGGAGCTGGAGCCGCTCGATCTGCTCGTGGCCCTGAAGCGGATGGAGCTCGCGCTGGGCCGCGATCCGCAGGGCGTCCGATTCGGACCGCGCGTCGTGGACCTGGACATCCTCGTGATCGACGGTCGCTGCGTCACGGATCCGGCGCACGACCTGATCGTGCCGCATCCCCGGTTGCACGAGCGGCGCTTCGCCCTGGAGCCGATGGCGGAGCTCCAGCCGGACCTGCGCCCGTGGCGGCGCTGCGACGACGTCCGGCGCGATCTCACCATCGCGGACCTGCTGCCGCATGTCGCCGACCAGGAGGTGCGCCGGATCGGCGGGCCCGAGTGGGGGGACCGGTGACCCGTGTGGCGCGAGGCGCAATGGCGCGACTTGTCAGGCGCTGCTGTCATCAGCGTTAGGCGCGTCGCGAACGTTCGGTGAGGGCGATGGCGGGCCGAATCACGCTCAGGGCGGGGCGGCCGTGGCGGTCCTGCGGCCGCTGGAGTCGCTTAACGCTGCGCTGATCATCGCCTGACGAGTCAGGAGCCGATGGTGGCGGCGCGCGCGCCGGATTGCCTCCTGGCGACTCGCGAGCCGATGGCGGCCGTTTCGGAACCGGCCGGAACGTCCGCCCGGGCCTCCCTCCCGCCCGCGCCTCGCGGAACCCTGCGCGACTTGTCAGGCGCTGCTGTCATCAGCGTTAGGCGCGTCGCGAACGTTCGGGGAGGGCGATGGCGGGCCGAATCACGCTCAGGGCGGGGCGGCCGTGGCGGTCCTGCGGCCGCGGGAGTCGCTTAACGCTGCGGTGATCAGCGCCTGACGAGTCAGGAGCCGATGTCGGCCGTTGGGCGCCGCGCGCCGGATAACCGCCCCGCGAGTCGGGAGCCGCCGGCGATGGGGCTGCGAGACCGGCGATGGGGCCGCGAGACCGGCGATGGGGGCGGAACGGCGCCGCGACAGTCCCTGGTCGCGGGCCGCACTACTCGCCGGGCGGGGCCCAGGGCTGGTGGCAGGTCATCGCCATGCGCCACTCGTCGCCGGCTCGAACGTAGACCGAGGCGATGGACCCGCGGTACGGCGTCCCGTCGGAGGCGCGCCTGGCGCGCGCGTGGTAGGCGAGGACCACGCAGTCCGCCGTCACCTCGTTCGCGACGAGGTCGGTCATCTCCAGGTCGACCCATTGCTCGCCCTGGCCGGCTGCCTGGACCGCCATCTCCTTGGGGATCGCCCCCATCGGCTCGATGACGGTGACGCCGCCGTCCGCGATGGCGGCACGGAAGAAGTCGGGGCTGTTGGCTTCGGTCCAGAAGCGTCGTTCGACTGACAGGGCCTCGTCGGTCGCGGTGCTCATCGGTTCCTCCTGTTGTGCGCCTGCAGGGCCAGCAAGAACGGGACCTAGAGGCGGACCTTGGGCGGCGCGTGGTCGTCGAAGGTGTGGACGGTGTCGATGAAGCGGACGATTCCCTGCTTGTAGTTCATCAGGAGCGAGTGGGTTCGGGCCCCGCCGCCGAAGAAGCGCACGCCGCGGAGAAGCTCGCCATCGGTCACGCCGGTCGCGCAGAAGACCACGCTCTCACCCGATGCCAGGTCGTTGGTGAAGTAGATCTGGTCGTCGTCCACGGCCACGCCCATCCCGCGGGCCCGCTCCTTCTCCTCCTCGGAGCGCCACGCGAAGCGGGCCTGGATCTCGCCGCCCAGGCACTTGAGCGCCGCGGCGGTGAGCACGCCCTCCGGCGCCCCGCCCGTCCCCATCACGGCATGAACGCCGGTCCCGGAGACGGCCACGCTGATGCCGGCGGTGAGGTCGCCATCGCTGATGAGCTTGATGCGGGCGCCGGTGGCGCGCACGTCGGCGATCAGCTCCTCGTGCCGCGGCCGGTCCAGGATGACGACGGTGATGTCCCACGGATGTCGGCCGAGCCGCTCGGCGATCGTCCCGATCGTCCGCTCCACCGGATCGTCCAGGCTGACGTGGCCGGCGACCTGCGGGCCCACGATGAGCTTGCGCAGGTAGGTGTCCGGCGCGTGCATGAGGCCGCCCGGCTCCGCCGCGGCGAGCACCGCGGTGGCGTTCGGCGACCCGGTGGCAACCAGGTTGGTTCCCTCCAGGGGATCGACGGCGATGTCGACCTGCGTGGCGGCGTCGAGGTTGCCGACCTTCTCGCCGATGTAGAGCATGGGCGCCTCGTCGCGCTCACCCTCGCCGATGACGATGGTGCCGCTGATCTCCGACTCCTCCATGGCCCGCCGCATGGCCTCCACGGCGGCGTGATCCGCCCCGTCCCGGTCTCCGCGGCCCATGAGACGGGCGGCGGCGATGGCCCCCGCCTCGGTCGCGGCCACCGCCTCGACGCTGATCAGCTTGTGCACGCTCGGACCCTCCCTGGCCGCGTCACTCAACTCGGTCGCTCCCGTTCAATGCCGGAAATGGCGGCGCCCCGTGAAGACCATCGCCATGTGGTGCCGGTCGGCCACCTCGATGGCCATCTCGTCGCGGATGCTGCCTCCCGGCTGGATGATCGCGGTAACCCCGGCCTGGGCAGCAATTTGGATGCCATCGGGGAATGGGAAGTAGGCGTCGGAGGCCATGACCGAGAGGGGTGCGCGCTCGCCCGCCTTGCGCAGGGCCACCTCCACGCTCACCACCCGGGACGGCTGCCCCGCGCCCATCCCGATCATGCTGTGCTTCTTCGCCAGCACCACGGCGTTGGAGCGGACGTGCCGCACGGCCCGCCAGGCGAAGAGGAGGTCCGTCAGCTCCTCCAGGGTGGGGCGGCGCTGGGTCACCACCTGCAGCTTGTTGCGGTCGTCCTCGAGATTGTCGAAGGTCTGGACCAGGATCCCGCCTCCGATCCGCTTGAAGTCGAAGTTGCTGATCCCGAGCTCCGGCCCGTCCGAGTCCGATGGCGGCACCTCGATGATCTCGAAGCCCTTCTTGGTCCGGAGGATCTCCAGCGCCTCCGGCGTGTAGCCGGGCGCCACGATGGCCTCGAAGAAGCCGGGGCGGATGGCCCGGGCGGTCGCCTCGTCGACCATCCGGTTGGCGCCGATGATCCCGCCGTAGGCGGAGACGGAGTCCCCCTCCAGGGCACCGCGGAAGGCGTCGGCGAGGTCCACGACGCTGGCGAGACCGCAGGGATTGCCGTGCTTGACGATGCACACGGTGGGCGTCTTGAAGTCGCTCGCGATGTTCCAGGCCGCGTCGAGGTCCAGCAGGTTGTTGAACGAGAGGTCCTTGCCGGCGATCTGGTGCGCGCGCGAGATGGAGCTCGAGCGCTGCGCGGGATCCGCGTAGAAGGCGCCGAGCTGGTGCGGGTTCTCGCCGTAGCGCAGGTCCGCGCGCTTCTCCACCACGAGCGTCAGGCGACTGGGGAAGAGCGTGCCGGCCTGCAGGTTCAGGTAGCTCGCGATCTGGGCGTCGTAGGCGGCGGTCAGGGCGAAGGCCTCCGCGGCGAGCTTCTGGCGCGTCTCCGGGCTGACCGCGCCGATGGTGCGCAGATCGCGGAGGACGAGCGCGTACTGCGTGGGGTCGCTGACCGCGGCGACGCCGGGGAAGTTCTTGGCCGCCGCGCGGAGGAGCGCCACGCCGCCGATGTCGATCTGCTCCAGGGCCTGGTCCAGGCTCGTTCCGGGCTGCATCACCGTCTTCCCGAACGGGTAGAGGTTGACGACGACGATGTCGATCTGGCCGATGCCGTGCTCCGCCAGCTGGGCGAGGTGGTCCGGCTGATCGCGCCGCGCCAGGAGGCCCGCGAAGATCGCGGGGTGCAGGGTCTTGACCCGCCCGCCCAGGATCTCCGCAGTCTCGGTGAGCTCCGAGACGGAGGCGGCCTCGATCTCGTGCTCCGCGAGGTGGGCGCGTGTGCCATCCGTGGCGAAGCAGTCGAAGCCCGCGTCCCTGAGGCCGCGGGCGAGCTCAACGATGCCGTCGCGGTCGGAAACGGAGAGGAGTGCGCGCAAGGACGGCCCTCGAGCTACGGGCTTGCTGCGAGGCGCGAGGTGATTCCCGCCTCGGGGCGTCGATTATAGCCGCGCCGACCCGCCCGGCCGGAGGCGGCCTGTCTGACGTACTAGGCATCCTTCTCGTGCTCGCGCACCTCACCGGCGACCGGCGGCGCCTGGGCCGGGTCGTCCAGCGGCAGCGCGGCTCGCGCCCGTTCGAGGCCGGCCAGGTCGGTCAGCTCGGTGGTGAGCGGGGTCAGGGTGATGTAGCCGCGCCCGAACGCCCACAGATCCGTCCCCGGCTCGGTCTTCTCGATGGGAATGGCCGTGAACCAGAAGATGGGGCGGCCGCGCGGGTCGGTGTCCGGGACGACGGTGTTCGCATAGCCGTGTGCCGCCTGCCGCGCCCAGGCGATCCCGCGCGGCTCGGGGGGCACGTTCACGTTCACCAGCCGGCACCCGTCCAGCTGCAGGATGCGGACGACCCGTTCGACATGGGGCGCGAGGGCCTCGAAGTCCGGCTCGTCACGGGTCGTGGGCGTGCTGAAGGCGATTGCTCGCACGCCCTGCAGGCTCGCCTGCTTGGCGGCGGCGACCGTCCCCGAATGCCAGATCGCGTTGCCCAGGTTCACGCCCCGGTTGATGCCGGAGAGGACCAGGTCCACCTCGCCCCACTCGTGGATCCCCAGCGCCACGCAGTCGGCGGGCGTGCCGTTCACCCGGTATGCCTCGATCCCCCCGAACCACGGGGTGCGACGGCTGCGGAGCGGACGTGACGAGGTGATGGCGTGGCTGGCGGAGGACTGCTCGTCGACGGGCGCCACCACGCGCACGTCCCCGAAGCGGCGTGCGACGCGGGCCAGGACCGCCAGGCCGGGGCTGTGAATGCCGTCGTCGTTCGAGACCAGGATGCGCATCTGCCGGTTCGCTCCTGCAGGACCCGGACCGGATGCCGCCGCCCCGGCGAGGACCGGTATACTTCCGCGCGCCATGGGTTTTCTCTTCGACCCGCTGACGCCCATCACCTATCCGGACCTCTTCACCCTCATGTGGGTGGCGGGGCTCCTCATCCTGGTTGGCTCGGTGGTGGTCTACAACCTGGCCCAGTCGCGGTACCGGCGCTACCCCGCGATCCTCTCGCTGCACGAGTGGATCTTCTGGCCCATCGCCATCGGCTGGGGGATCACGCCTCTCCTCGTCGTGATCCACGTCCCGCTCCTGCTTTTGCTGCTGATCCAGGTGCCGGCCATGGCAATCGCGGTCTACGCGGTCTTCTTCCGCTTCCCGCCCATCATCGCCACCGCCAACGACGAGATCCGCCGCCGCCGCTACGTGCCGCCGCCGCGCCGTTCGGCGCGGGTGCGCCCCAAGCCCACTCCGGCGGGCCGCCGCCGCCGCCACCGCTGAGGCGGCGCAGCCGAGGGGTTTGACAGGACGGCCGGCATCGGCATACTTGGCGTTCGTTGAAGCCCGATGGCGGCCCATGTCCGCCGTCTGAGCAGGCAGACTTCGAGATGGAGGCGTAGATGTTCGATTCGGCCCGGGTCGCCGCTGCATCGCGCCTCCGGAGAAGCGCCTCCTAGGAGCATGCCGCTCCCCTCCATGGGGAGCCTGCTCGCGAGCCAGGGCTCGCATGGTGGCCGTCCTCCGGGACGGCCGTTCGTTTCTCACGGCCGGCTGGCGCGACGATGCGTCGTCCCTCACCACCCCCGACCGGGAGACCATCCTTGGCCCGTTCAACCCGCCGCGAGCATGCTCGTGTGGAGCGTCGCGGCCGATTCCCTCGCGACGACGTCGCGGTGCCCGCAGCCTTCCGCTGCGCGCACTGCCGCGCCCAGGTGCCCGGCGACGCACCGGGGACCCGCCATCGCAACCACTGTCCGGCGTGCCTGTGGAGCCGTCACGTGGACGACCTTCCCGGCGACCGGGCGGCGGACTGCGGGTCGTCCATGGAGCCCATTGCCATCACCGTGCGCGGCGACGGCGAGTGGGTGATCATCCACCGCTGCGCCGGGTGCGGCGTTCTCCACGCGAACCGATGCGCGGCGGACGACAACCCCCTCCTCCTCCTGCGGCTGGCGGTGAAGCCGCTGGCCCTGCCACCGTTCCCGCTCGACCGGCTCGCGCGGATCTAGTCCTCGGGGAGGCTCGGCCGCGCCGCCCGGTCCCGGGGTTCAGCCCTGCGGGGAGGCATCCGCGGAGCCGGCGGGCGCCGGCGAGGCCGGCTGCGCCAGGGCCGCGTCGATGGCCGCCTTGACGGTGGCCCAGTCGTTGCCCTCCAGCAGCGTTCCGTTCACGACCACGCTCGGCGTGGCATGGACCCCGAGCGCGGTGGCATCCGCCTCCGAGGCGGACTGGATCTCCGCGAAGAGCGCCCGCGCCGCCTCGATCTCCATGCCGGCGTCGAAGGCCGACCGATCCAGGCCCACCCGGGAGGCGATCTCCTTGAGCCGCGCAACGTCGAAGCTTCCGACGTTCTCGCCGAGCTGGTTCGCGAAGAGGTAGTCGTGGTACGGCCAGAACTTGCCCTGCTGGCCGGCGAGCCGCGCCGCCACGGCCGCCCACCGCGACTCGTCGCCCAGGAAGGCGAGGTCGCGGAAGACGAGCCTGACCCTGCCGGTCGCGACGTAGGCCTGGATGATCTGCGGCTCGACGTCCGCGGAGAAGCGCGCGCAGTACGGACACTGGTAGTCGGCCCAGACCTCCACGGTGACCGCGGCGTCGCCGGCCCCGAGCACGTTGCCGTCGGCGAGGTCCGTGGGGGTGAGGGTCGCGGGCGTCACGATCGGTGGCGGCGTCACGAGCGCCAGGGCGCTCGCCGATGCGCCGGCCGCGGGACTGGCTGCCGCACTGGCTCCCGCCGACTCTCCCGTCGCCGGGGTCCCCACCAGGCCAAGCAGGGAGAGCGCGAGGACGGCGCCCACGGCGCCGCTCAGCAGGCCCCCCGCGAAGAACAGAGTGTTGCGGCCTCGGCTCGCATCGGCGTCGGCGTCGGCGGTGACGTGGCTCGCGGCCGAGCTCGTCGCGATATCGGGTGCCTCGGAGGGCTGGGGCTGCGGCGATGGGGCCGCGGGAGCTGGCTGGTGCTCGGGATCGGGAGAGAAGGACACGACGTGGCTCCTGGCTCGTGGCTGGCGTCTCCACGCTATCCGGACGGCGAGAGGAGCCCAAGGGCCGAGTGGCCCGGCGGACGGGATCGGCCGTCCACGGGGGCCCTGTCCCGGCGCGGTCGGGTCATTCGGCTCTGGTGGAGTGCGGTGGCCTCTGCGAGGGTTCGGCCCGACCCGGAGAGGTCGGAACTCGAGCGGCGTGCGCGCGGAACGAGCGACCTCGCCCGGACCGTGAGGCGCTCAGGTACGACCCCGCCGGGTCATGCGCCGAGGAGGGGAGAAGCACGTCCGTGATCCAGTCCGCCCCGAACCGCATCCAGGTGCAGCCCAACGGCGAGATCGCCTGCCCGCTCCACGGCTCGGTGACCCTCGCCGCCTGCGGGGAGTGCCCGGCGCTGCACGGGACCCTGGAGGGCCAGGACGTGGTGATCCTGTGCGGGGCAAGGCAGGATCGGCCCGCCCTCAGCCGGAGGGTGCGGCCGGCCCAGGGCTAGGGGCCGGGCGGCGGTCAGCCCGGGACCGCGGTCAGGGCGTGGCGCCCAGGAGATTCAGCCCCGTTTCCAGCTGCGCGTCCTTGCTCGCCGCGACCTGGGCCGCGGACATCGACTTCAGCCCGTCCGGCATCAGCGGCTCGACGCCGCTGGCGAGCGCCACCGTGCGGTCGGGAGTGATCCCGTGGTGCCAGATCTGGTGCCCCGAGGGCGTCAGCCACTTCTGGGTGCCGATCTGCAGCGCCGATCCGTCCGCGAGGTCGTACTGCATGAGCACGGTCCCGGTCCCGAAGGTCGTCTCCCCCACGATGCGCGCGCGCTGGTGGTCCTGCAGCGCGCCCGCGACGATCTCCGCGGCGGAGGCGGTGGCATGGTTGACGAGGACCACGAGGGGCAGGCTGGTGGCATGCTCGCCGGCGGCCACGTCGACGGAGGTCCGCGTCCCGCTCGCGTCCTCGCTCACGTAGACCACCCCGGACGAGATGAACCGGCTTGCCACGCCGATCGCCTCCTGGACGTAGCCCCCGGGGTTGTTGCGCAGGTCGAGCAGGATCCCGGTCGCGCCCGCCTTCTGCGCCGCGTCGATCGCCTTTCCGAGGGCGTCCGCCGCCCCGGTGGAGAACTCGACGAGGTGGATGTCTGCCACGTGGGTGCCGGGGACCATGGTCCACGCCACCGCGGGAATGTCGACCTGCGCCCGCTGCACGCGGACGGTCCGCCGGGCGCTGGATCCGGCCGACTGGATGACGAGGGTGACGGTGCTGCCCGCCGGACCGCGGATCCGGGCGCTGACCGTGGGCAGGGACATCGCGGACGTGTCGGTGCCGTTGATGGAGATGATGAGGTCGCCGTGCCCCAGACCCGCGCCGGCGGCGGGGCTCCCGGCGAAGACGCTGACGATCACCGGCCGCGTCTCGGAGGTGTCGATGACCGCGCCGATGCCGACGTACGAACCGGAGAGCGCATCGTGCTCCGCGGCGAGCTGCTGGGGCGTCAGGAAGGTGGTGTGGCCGACGTCCCCGACCGCCTGCGTCATCCCGTCGATTGCGCCGTAGGCGATCTTCGTCCAGTCCAGGCTGGAACTGTCGACGTAATGCTGCTTGAGCAGGTCCCAGGCCTGGTCGACCAGGGCACGGTTGGTGTCGGTGCTGGCAACCGGCGCGGCGGGCCAGAACGGGACGAGGCCGGCGCGGTCGGTCGCCACGCCGCCGACGAAGAGGGCCACGGCGAGGACGAGGGCGCCGACCGCCATGCCGCCGCGTCGAAGGGGTTGGGACGCCCGCCGCTCGGGCTCCGTGGAGGGGGTTCGCTCAACAGGTTCCATGCACGCTCCGGCGCGGGTGCGGGTTGGATGTCCCGAGCATCTTCCCCCGAAACGCCGCGTGCCGCGACCGGAACGCCGGGGGCGGATACCCCTTCGGTCAGTCGGCGGGGCTGGTGGCCGGGTCGGGAGCCGTCTCGGCGAGCACGACCTTCTCGAAGGTGATCGCGCCCTCGCGCACGTCGATGCGGACCGTGTCGCCCGGCACGAACTCGCCGGCGACGATCCGCCGCGCCAGCGGATTCTCGACCAGGCGCTGCAGGGCCCGCCGCAGCGGACGCGCCCCGTAGGTCGGGTCGTAGCCCTCGCGGGCCACCAGCATGCGGGCGGCATCGGTCAGCTCCAGCGTGAGCCCGGCCTCGGCGAGGCGCTGCTCCAGCGACCCGACCAGGAGGCCGACGATGGCGGCCAGCTGCTCCGTGCCGAGCGGCCGGAAGACGATCACCTCGTCGACGCGGTTGAGGAACTCGGGCCGGAAGTGCTCCCGCAGCTGGAGGCGGACGCGGTCCGCGGCGGCGTCGAACGCCTCGCTGCCGGCCTCCGCGGCCTCGATGAGCATGGACGATCCGATGTTGCTGGTCATGATGATGACGGTGTTCTTGAAGTCCACCGTGCGGCCCTGCGCATCGGTCAGGCGCCCGTCGTCGAGGAGCTGGAGCAGGACGTTGAACACGTCGGGGTGCGCCTTCTCGATCTCGTCGAAGAGCACGACCTGGTACGGCCGGCGGCGCACCGCCTCGGTGAGCTGGCCCCCCTCCTCGTAGCCGACGTAGCCGGGCGGCGCCCCCATCAGCCGCGAGGTGGCGAACTTCTCCATGTACTCGCTCATGTCGATGCGCACGAGCGCGTTCTCGTCGTCGAACAGGAACTCGGCCAGGGTCCTGGCCAGCTCCGTCTTCCCGACGCCGGTGGGGCCCAGGAAGATGAACGAGCCGATGGGCCGCCGGGGATCCTTCAGGCCGGCGCGCGCCCGGCGGATGGCGTCGCTGACCGCGGTGACCGCCTCCTCCTGGCCGATCAGGCGCTCGTGCAGCCGGTCCTCCATCTGGAGCAGCTTGGCGGTCTCGCCCTCCATGAGGCGGCTGACCGGGATGCCGGTCCAGCGGCTGACGACGTCGGCGATGTCGTCGGCATCCACCTCCTCCTTGAGGAGCGCGGAGCCGCCGGCCTGCAGCTCGCGCAGGCGCTGCTCGTCGGCCTCCAGCGTGCGCTGCAGCTCGCTCGTGCGCCCGTAGCGGAGCTCGGCGGCGCGTGCGTAGTCGGCAGCGCGCTCCGCCGCCTCGATCTCCGGCTGCAGCCGCTCCAGCTGCTCCCGCGATTCGCGGATGGCGGCCACGACCTCCTTCTCCTGCTGCCAGACGGCCTTCATGGCGTTCCCGCGCTCGCGCAGGTCGGCGAGCTCCCGCTCCAGCGCCTCCAGGCGCGCCACCGACCCCGGATCCTTCTCCTTGCGGAGCGCCTCGCGCTCGATCTCGAGCTGCATCCGCCGCCGCTCGATCTCGTCGAGCTCGGCCGGCATGGAGTCCATCTCCATCCGCAGCCGCGAGGCGGACTCGTCCACGAGGTCGATCGCCTTGTCGGGGAGGAAGCGCTCGGTGATGTAGCGGTTGGAGAGGACGGCCGCGGCCACCAGCGCCGAGTCGGTGATGCGCACGCCGTGGTGCACCTCGTACCGCTCGCGCAGGCCGCGCAGGATGCTGATCGTGTCCTCCACGCTGGGCTGGTCCACCACGACCGGCTGGAAGCGCCGCTCCAGCGCCGCGTCCTTCTCGATGTGCTTGCGGTACTCGTCGAGCGTCGTGGCGCCAATGGCGTGGAGCTCGCCGCGGGCGAGCATCGGCTTGAGGAGGTTGGAGGCGTCCATGGCGCCCTCCGCGGCCCCGGCGCCGACGACGGTGTGCAGCTCGTCGATGAAGAGGATGATCTGCCCGGCCGAGGCGGTGATCTCCTTGAGGACCGCCTTGAGCCGCTCCTCGAACTCCCCGCGGTACTTGGCCCCGGCGATGAGGGCGCCCATGTCGAGCGCGATGACGCGCTTGTCGCGCAGCCCTTCGGGCACGTCGCCGCGCACGATGCGCTGGGCGAGGCCCTCCGCGATGGCGGTCTTGCCGACGCCCGGCTCCCCGATGAGGACCGGGTTGTTCTTCGTCCGGCGGCTGAGGACCTGGATGACGCGCCGGATCTCCTCGTCGCGGCCGATGACCGGGTCGAGGACGCCGCGCCGCGCCAGCTCCGTCAGGTCGCGCCCGTACTTCTCGAGCGCCTCGTAGGTTGCCTCCGGGTTGGGTGTCGTCACGCGCTGGGAACCTCGAATCTGGGTCAATGCCTCCAGGACCGATGCCGGCGTCACGCCGTGCCGCTGCAGGATCTGCGCCGCGGCGCTCGGCTGGCGGTCCTCGAGCATGGCGATGAGCAGGTGCTCGGTGGAGACGTAGTCGTCGTGCATCCGCTCCGCGACCGGGTGGGCGTCGGAGAGGACGCGGCGCGCGCCGTCGGAGAGGGTCAGCTGGGCCGCACCCTGCACCGTGGGAAGCTTCGCGATCTCCGCGCGGAGCTCCTCGGCGACCTGGCGCGGCTGGGCGCCGAGCCGCTCCAGGACGGCGGGAACGACGCCATCGGGCTGGTCGACGAGGACCAGGAGCAGGTGGGCGACCTCCAGCTGCGGGTTCCCGCCCTGCTCGGCGAGCTCCTGGGCGGTGGCGATGGCTTCCTGTGCGCGCTGGGTGAAGCGGTCGACGCGCATGGTCAGTGCGTCCTCGTCTGCTGCCGGGGATCCGCCTGCGGATGGCGAGCCAGCAGGGTTGCGAGCTCCTCCCGGGTCCCCTCGTCGAGATGCGGCAGCACGACCCGCACCCGGACGAGCAGGTCGCCGCGACCGCCCTCCTTGCCTGCCTTCCCGGCGCGGGGCAGTCCCTTGCCCGCCAGGTGAATCTCCTGGCCGTTCTGCGTGTTCGGGCGGATCCGCAGCTTCAGTGAGCCGGTCGGCGTGGGAACCGGCACCTCCGCGCCCACCAGCGCCTCCGCCAGGGTGAGCGGCAGCTCCGTCACGAGATCGGCACCCTGCCGGGTGAAGCGCGGGTCGGGCTTGACGTGCACGGTGACGTACAGGTCGCCGGCGCCCGCTCGCGATCCGTCGCCGCGGGCGCCGGCGCCACGCAGCTTGATCCGGGCGCCCTCGGTCACGCCGGGCGGAATGGTTGCCTCGATGCGACGCCCGTCCACGCTCACCATGCGCTTGGCGCCGCGGGCCACCTCGGCCAGCGTCACCTCCGTCTCGGCGTGGGCGTCGGCCGCCCGCGCGGCCGCGCTGCGGCTGCCGCCGCCCCGACCGCCGCCGAACTCGAAGAGCTGCTCGAAGCCGCCCGCGTCGGTGCGGGTGGCGCCCGGGGTGCCGGCGAAGCCGCCCTCGCCGAAGAACGCCCGGAAGAAATCGGAGAACCCGCTCATCTCCTCGGGGGAGACGCGGCGGTAGGTGAACCGGCCGCCCGATCCGGACGGATCGAAGCCGCCGAACGGCGCCCCGCCGAACCCGCCGGCGCGGTTCCCCGCGCCCGCCTGCTCGTACGCCTGCCAGTTGGCGCCCAGCTCGTCGTAGCGCTTGCGCTTCTCCGGATCGGAGAGGACCGCGTGGGCCTCGTTGGCGTCCTTGAAGCGCTGCTCGGCGGTCTTGTCGTCGGGGTTCCGGTCAGGGTGGAGCTGGCGTGCCAGGCGGCGATAGGCCTTCTTGATCTCGGCCTGCGTCGCCGTCTTGGGCACGCCCAGGACCTGGTAGTAGTCCTTGTACTCCATCCCGCCGCCCGGTTCGTGTGCCTCAGGCGGTCGTCGCCGGGGGCTGGTCGGCCGGGCGGTCCGCAGGCACCGGAACGCCCTGGTCGTCCTTGGCCGGGCGGCGCCGCGCCGGTCGGCGGACCGCCGCCTTCTGGCGGGCGGCCCGCTCGGCCTTGATCCGCGAGGCGGGGCGCGGATGATCGATCAGCGCCTCCGCCAGGACCTCGTCCATCGACTCCACCGGGATGATCTTCAGCTGGCTGCGAACCTCCTCCGGCACGTCGACGAGATCCTTCTCGTTGCGCCGCGGGATCAGCACGGTCTGCACGCCCGCCAGGTGGGCGGCGAGCAGCTTGCTCTTCAGCCCGCCGATCGGCAGGACCCGCCCGCGCAGGGTGATCTCCCCGGTCATCGCCAGGTCGCGCCGCACCGGCCTGCCGGTGAGCAGGCTGGCAAGCGCGGTGGCCATGGTGACGCCCGCCGAGGGTCCGTCCTTGGGCGTCGCGCCCGCCGGGACGTGGATGTGGATGGTCTCCTTCCCGAAGGAGGCCGGGTCGATCCCCAGCTCCTTTGCCCGCGAACGGATGTACGACATGCCGGCACGTGCCGACTCCTGCATCACGTTCCCGAGCTGGCCGGTCAGGATGATCTCCTCCTTGCCCTCCATGCGCGTCGACTCGATCTGGACGATGTCGCCGCCGGCATCGGACACCACCAGTCCGGTGGCCATCCCGATCTGGTCCTCGCTGTCGAGCTCGCCGTACTCGAACCGGGCCGGGCCCAGGTAGTCCTCGAGCTCGGCCGGCCGCACCGTGGCCCGCACCGTGGCGTCGTCGGCGACGCGACGCGCAACCTTGCGTGCGAGGTTCGCGATCTCGCGCTCCAGGTTGCGAACGCCCGCCTCGTGGGTGAACGCCTGGATCAGCCGCACGAGCGTCGGCTCCTCGATGGTGAGCTGCTCGGCGGTCAGGCCGTGCGCCTCGAGCTGCTTGGGCACCAGGAAGCGCTGGGCGATCCGCAGCTTCTCGAGCTGGGTGTAGCCGGGCAGCTGGATCACCTCCATCCGGTCGCGCAGGGCCGGCGGGATGGTGTCGAGCATGTTCGCGGTGGCGATGAAGAGGACCTTGGAGAGGTCGAACGGCACCTCCAGGTAGTTGTCCTGGAAGCTGAAGTTCTGCTCCGGGTCCAGCACCTCCAGCAGCGCCGATGACGGGTCGCCGCGGAAGTCCATGCCGACCTTGTCGATCTCGTCGAGCATGAAGACCGGGTTGGCGCTGCCCGCGGTCTTGATGTTCTGGATGACGCGACCGGGCAGGGCGCCGATGTAGGTTCGCCGATGGCCGCGGATCTCCGCCTCGTCATGGATGCCGCCCAGGCTCATGCGGACGAACTTGCGTCCCATGGCCCGCGCGATGCTCCGTCCCAGCGAGGTCTTGCCGACGCCGGGCGGGCCCACGAAGAGCAGGATGGGGCTGCGGATCTTCTCGGCGAGCTTGCGCACCGCCATGTACTCGACGATCCGCTCCTTGGGCTTCTCGAGGCCGTAGTGGTCCTCCTGCAGGACCTTCTCCGCGTCCGCGAGATCCAGGTTGTCGTCGGTGTGCGTGCCCCACGGCAGGCTCACCAGCCAGTCGACGTAGGTCCGGATCACGCCCTGCTCCGGTGAGGCGGACGGGATGCGGGAGAGCCGGTCGACCTCCTTGATCGCCTTCTCCTTGACCTCGTCGGGCATGGCCGACTGCTCGACCTTCTCGCGCAGCTCGTTCGCCTCCGCGACCGACGGGTCCTCCTCGCCGAGCTCCTTCTGGATCGCCTTCATCTGCTCGCGCAGGATGTACTCGCGCTGGGTCTTGTCCATCTCGGACTTGACCTCGCTCTGGATGCGACCCTTGAGCTCCAGCACCTCGATCTGCTTGGCCAGGAACTGGCTCACCGCGCGGAGCCGATCCGGCACGTCGATCGTCTCGAGCAGCTGCTGGCGCTGCTCCGTGCTCATCTCCGGGCTGTAGGCCACCATGTCGGCCAGGAGGCCGCCATCGGTGATGTTGCGGGCAGCGACCGCCACCTCCGGGGGCACCGAGGCACCGCTGGTGACGTACTGCTCGATCTGACCCTGGACGGAGGCCATGAGCGCCTCGACCTCGAGGGTCTTGGCGTGCGCGTCCTCGATCGTCTCGACGCGGGCCTCCAGGTGCGGGTCCACCTGGACGAGGTCCAGGAGGCGAATCCGCTTCTGGCCCTGGACGATGGCGCGGATCGTCCCGTCCTGCAGGCGGATCACCTGGGCGATCTTGGCGAGGGTGCCGATGGCGTGGAGCTCGTCCACGCTGCCGACGTCCTCCGTCTCGGAGCTGCGCTGCGTGATCAGGGCGATGGGCGAGCTTGCGCGGACCGCCTGGTCCAGCGCCTTCACGCTGCGGTCTCGCCCGACCTGCAGGGGCACGATCATCTCCGGGAAGATGACCGTGTCGCGCAGGGCAACCAGCGGCAGCACCTGGATCTGGTCAGTGGTGCGCGCGACCTCGGTCTCGCGGTTCTCGGATTCCATGCAGTTACAAGTCCCTTCGGTCGAGGTCATCGGCCTGCTCCGGCAGGTCGCCCTCGATGTATCGCTCGACATCAGCTTCACCGAACAGGTCGTAGACGCGGATCTTGCCGAGCGCCTCGAGCTGAAGGATGACCTTGACGCCCGCCAGGTTCACCCCCTGGCGTTGGGTCAGGAAACGGATGATACGCACCCGTTGGATATCGGCCTCCGAGTAGAGTCGGAGGTTGTTGCGCCGATGCGGGCAGAGGAGGCCCTCCTCCTCGTAGATCCGCAGCGTGCGCGGATGAACGCTCGCGAGCTCCGCGGCGATGCTGATGAAGTACCGCGGCCGCTTCGGGTCGCGCCAGGCGTTCACCCGGCGCTCTCCCCGGCGTGCATGCGGGATGCCGGCCCGGGCTGCTGGCCCGGACCGGCGGCCGGTGGTCGGCGCCCGCCGCGGTGAACGGAGGTCACGCGGACTCCGAGCCATTGCCGGAACCCGCAGCAACCTTCACGGTCTCTGCCTCACCGGCCTTGATCTGGATCTGTCGGGGCTTGACCTCCTCCGCCTTCGGGATGCGGAGCGTCAGGATGCCGTGCTCGAAGGTCGCGTCGACCTTGTCCCCCTCGACCCGCACCGGCAGCTGAAGCTGACGGCTGAAGGAGCCGTAGCGGCGCTCGCGGTACAGGTACTGCTCACGGTTGACCTTCTCGTCTGCCTTGAACTCACCCCGGATCACCAGGGTCTGGCCGGTGAGGGTGATCTCAACGTCGTCCGGCTTGATGCCCGGCAGGGCGGCGGTGACCACGATCTCGTCGGCGTTCTGGTGGACGTCCAGCGCCGGCGTGACCGTTTCGCCCTCCAGCGTTCGCCAGGTGAGCGGTGAGACGAAGGAGTCCTCGAAGAGGCGGTCCATCGCCTGCCGCAGGGTGATCATGTCGCCGAACGGATCGAATCTCGTCAGGTTTGCCATTGCGTCTCTCTTGCGACCTCCTGCATGTGAAAACAGCTCGCACCTGCGGGAAGTGGGTGTGCGTGGCATTACCCTAGACTCTGACAATCCCATTGTCAAGGGTTCTGCTGCTTCGGATGCCGGACCACCGATCAGCGAGCCGGCGATGACCGGGTGGCGCTTCGCGACGCCAGCGGCGGGGTGGTCCGGAGGCTCGCTCAGGAGCCGGGGGCGATGCCGGCGATCTGCCAGCGGCGCGCGCCGATGTCGATCCCGCCGGGAAGCGAGACCGACGAGGCTCGCAGCTCGATGGTGATCACCGTGCGCTGGGGAACGGGGACGAGATCGCTCCCCTGGATGAACCACAGGACGGTGGTCGGTCGGCGCTCGAAGGTGACGACCTGGGCGACGGCGGTGGCGGTCCGGTCGGTCTGGGCGGTGATGGTGAACCGCAGGTCGCGCAGCAGGGTCGCCGGATCGTCGCAGTTCTCGCCGCCACTGGCCGGGCACTGGGCCTGGAGGGTCACCAGCGCCTTCCGCGCGGCGGCGGTCACGGCCGCGGGGTCGACGGCGATCGACGGGGGGAGGGAGTCGCTGTCGGCCAGCTCCGGCCAGCGCGTCTCGAAGCGGTCGAGCACCGCCGACGGCGAGGCAGCCTGGCCGCCCACGATCCAGAACGCGGTGCCCCAGATGAGAAGCGGCACGCTGAGCCAGGCGATGGCGGCGGCCGGGGAGCCGACGGGCGCGGGACCGATGGCGCCCCGCATCGCCCGGGCGCTGCGATAGGCGCTGGTCGCCTGCGTGGCCCAGGCGGCCAGGAATGCGCAGCCCACGACGAACGGGACGAGGTAGGCGGTGGTGGCCACCAGGCCGATGGAGAGCCAGGCGACGAGCGCCGCGCCGACGAGCTCCGCGGCCAGCCAGGCCAGGCCCGCGCGACGGCGGCCCAGCGCGAGGTGCCCCAGGCCCCACGCGACCAGTGCCAGGCGCAGGACCCGACCGGCCGCCGCATCGCCGGCCGGCGGCGCGGCGGTCACTCGCCGATCAGGAGGGCGCGCAGCTCCGACTCACGCTCGGAGGAGGTCACGGCCAGGACGCGGTCACCGCTGAGCAGGCGCGTCTCCGGCCGGGTCGGGACGGCGCGATCGTCCCGGAGGAGCACCGCGATGGAGCTGCCCTCGGGCAGCGCGAGCTCTCGGAGCTCGCGGCCGACGACGGGCGACTCGCGGTCGATCTTCGCCTCCACGATCTGCAGCTCGCCGCCGCCGAGCTCGGCGAGGTGGAGGAGGTCGTGCACCGGGATCTCGTGCTCGATGACGCCGAGAATGGTGCGGATGGGGCTGACGACCTCGTTGATGCCCAGCTGCCGGAAGAGCTTCTCGTGCTCCGGGTTGTTGCAGCGGGCGATGGAGCGCGGAACGTTGAAGCGCATCTTGGCGATCTGGCAGGCGGCGAGATTCACCCCGTCGTCGCCGGTCACCGCGGCGGTGACGTCGGCGCGGGCCATGCCGGCCTCCGCCTGGTAGCGTCCCTCGCAGCCGTCGTTGGCAACCACGATGCTGCCCAGCTCGTCGGCGACCATGCGCGCACGGGCAGGGTCCTTCTCGATCACCACGACCTCGTGGCCTGCGGTGAGCAGCTCACGCGTCAGGTAGTAGCCGACGTTCCCGCCCCCGATCACCACGACGTACATCGTCAGCCCTCCGTGGCCTGGTCATCCGAGGGGGCCACCGTCCGCAGGCGGCCCTGCTCGTCGATGGCGGCCCGCGCAATGGCCTCCGCGCGCGTTCCGGGTGCCGGCATCCCGTGCAGCGGCTCGGCGGTGGGAGCGCCCACCGCGCCATCGGTCGCGTCCGCCCCGTCGGTGGCCGCCAGGATCAGCGCGTTCGAGAGGAGGACGGTGCGGCAGACCGTCTCCAGGCCCAGCGAGCGGTAGGCCTCCGCGCGGACCGGGTCGTTGATCTTGGCGAGGACCCGCGGGATGCCGAAGACGTGCTTGCCCATCTGTGCGGCGAGCGCGTTGCGGTTGTCTCCCTCGGTCAGTGCCATGAGCAGGTCCGCCACCTCCGCGCCCGCTTCGCGGAGCACGTCGGCATCGGTCCCGCTGCCGCGCACGGTGACGCCGCCGAAGTCCGATGGGAGGCGCAGGAACGCGCGCTGGTCGTCGTCGATGACAGTGACGTGCTCGCCGAGATTGTCGAGCTCTCCTGCGGTACGGGCGCCAACCCGTCCGCAGCCGATGATCAGGATCTTCATGGGGTTCGCGCCAGGTCCTCCGTCTCAACCCGCAGGCACCAGACCGGCGCCGTGGAGTTGCGCATCACGTAGGGAACCGTCCGCCCGGCATCCCAGGCCCCGCCGAATCGCTTCTTATAGCGTAGACCCATCACGATCAGGTCCGCCCCCCACTCGACGGCCTCGTCGACGATGGCGGCGCCGGCGGCGCGCGCCTGCACCACGCCCGTGCGCGAACGGACCTCGTGGTTCGCCAGGAACTGCTCGGCGCGGCCCAGCACCTCGTCGGCGAAGGCAACGCCCTGGGGGTCCTCGGCGTCGAGCTGTCGGTCGAATGGGACCTCGATCACGTGCAGGAGGGTCGCCTCCGCCCGATTGCCGGCCAGGAGCATGGCGGCGAGGCGCAGGGCCGCGTCGTCTGCCTCCGTGCCGGCCATCGGCACCAGGATGCGCTCGAAGAGCAGCAGGGGCTGCTGCTTGTCTGGGCGTCGGCGAAAGACCATGCGTCGGCTATCGTAGCGACCCCCCGCCGCGGTGGCACACGGTTCGTGAGCCGGTATGCCGGCTCAACGTCCCCAGGTCAGCCGCTCCGCCAGCCTGAGGGGGAGCCCGGCGTCGCGCATCAGGCGCTGCGTGCGCCCGATGTCGTAGGCGACCCGGTGGTATTCCGCGGTCGCGTTCCGGTCGTCGAGCACCACGTAGGCGCTGGCCGGGATCCCGTCGCGCGGCTGCCCGACGCTGCCGGGGTTGATGAGCGCGCGGCGGGCGTCGAGCCGGATCGGCTGCCCGGGCGCCGCGGGCAGCGCCTCGATCCTGCCGCCGTCCTCGCGGAAGATGATCGGCAGGTGCGTGTGCCCGAAGAGGCAGAGCCACGTCTCGAAGGAGGCCAGGTTGGCCGCGGCCACCGCCGGGGAGGTGATGTACTCCCAGATCGGGTCGCGGGGTGAGCCGTGGACGGCGGTCAGGTCCCCGGTCACGCGCACCTCCGGCAGGGTGGCCAGATAGGTCCTGGCGTTGGAATCGAGGACCTTGGCGGTCCACTCCACGGCCGTGCGGGCATCGGGGTTGAACTCGTGGGGGCTGATGTTGCCGATGGCGGCCGCGTCGTGGTTGCCGAGGACCGAGCGCGCGCCCATCTCCTGCAGCGTCGCGATCACCTCGTTCGGCTGGGCACCGTACCCCACGATGTCTCCGAGCACCCAGACCTCGTCGACGGCAGGCAGGTCGGCGCGAACCGCCTCCAGCGCCACGAGGTTGCTGTGAATGTCGGACAGCACGGCGATGCGCATGGGCCGGACGAGTATACCCATGGCTCTCGTCGCTAGCCGAGGGGCCGCCGTGCGGGTTCGCCGGGCCGGCGCGGGAAGCGTGCCGGTGTCGGCCGCACCTTCTCCGCCTCGACCAGCGTGTGGCCGCCGAGGGCCGCCGCCGGCGCCGGCCGGATCGCGAACAGGCGGCCGCCCACCTCGCCCAGCGCGGTCCTGCCCGCGCGCACCTCGCCGTCCCGCTCGGAGAGCGGCCCCTTCCATGCCACGAGGGACCCGCCCAGGGCGAGGAGCGGCATCGCGAGCTCGGCAAGCACCGGGAGGGGCGCGCAGGCGCGCGCCGTGACGAGCTGGGCGCGCTCGCGGAAGGACGGGTCCCGGGCGAGGGTCTCCGCGCGCTCCGCCACGACCTCCACGTTCGCCAGGGCCAGCTCTGCGGCGAAGTCCCGGAGCGCCGCGGCCTTCTTTCCCACCGAGTCGACGAGGATCCAGCGCGTCCGCGGAAGCGCCAGCGCGAGCGGGATTCCGGGGATCCCGCCGCCGGACCCCAGGTCGACGGCGGTGGCCGGCGCGAGCTCGCGGATGCGCGGCAGGGCCACCAGCGCGTCCAGGAGGTGGAGGCGCGCCACCGCGTCGGGTTCGGTGACACGCGTCAGGTTCAGCCGCCGGTTGGCCGTCAACAGGAGGGCGACGTAGCGCTCCAGGCGGTCGAGGGCAGCGTCCGGCAGGAGGTCCCGAAGCTCGGAGAGGGCGGCGAGCTCCGCTTCGAGCGTGAGTCGCGCGCGCCGCGCGGCAGCAGCCGGTTCCGTCTCGGGCATGAGAAATGCTCCCAGGTGGCTTTTCAGTCTTCCCGGTCGTCGTCGGTGGGTGAAGCCGGCTCTCGCATCGGCTCCGACGACGCCCGGTTACCGTACTCGGCCACCGGTGGAAGCAGGACGGCCATCCTGCTCCCGGAGACACGGCGGGGCAAGCGGCTTATCCACAATCGGGTGCGAGCAATCCACGAATGTGGATAAGTTCCGAGGGGCTATACTCGCCGCGACATGGCGCCGGACGCCTTCGTGGCAGGAACGATCGAGGTCTCGTGGCGGGGACGCTGAACGACGCATCGCGTCCGCGGTTCGCGCACGCCAGCGAGGCCGAGCTGGCACGGATTCTCGACTTCTACCAGCTCCAGTGGCGCTACGAGCCTGACGTCTTTCCCATCGCCTGGAACACCAGCGGCGCTGTCACAGAGTGCTTCGCTCCGGACTTCTACCTTCCCGAGATGGACATGTACGTGGAGCTCACGACGCTGAAGCAGTCGCTCGTGCGCAAGAAGAACCGCAAGCTGCGCTGCATGCGACTGCTTTACCCTGAGATTCGCGTCAAGCTCCTGTACGCTCGTGACTTCAGGGCGCTCATGCTGAAATACGGACGGCTCGAGTTCATGGACCAGGTCTTCAGCAACAACAGCCAGGGGTCGGCGCCGCGCGACGCGTGGCCGCAGTCGGCGAGCGGCCGGCTGTCGGAGCCCGCAGCATGACCATCCACGCGGACGTCTCGGAGGTGCTCCTCGGCGAGGACGAGCTGCGGGCAAGGATCGTGGAGCTCGGCAAGGAGCTCGCGGCGGACTACGCGGACCGCAATCCCGTCTTCGTCAGCGTCCTGAAGGGTTCCATCGTGTTCCTCGCCGACCTCATCCGCGCCACGGAGATCCCGCTCTCGGTGGACCTCATGGAGCTGTCCAGCTACGGCGCCGCCACGGAGTCGAGCGGCCAGGTCCGGATCCTCAAGGACCTGTCGGGCTCCATCGAGGACCGCGACGTGGTGGTGGTCGAGGACATCATCGATACCGGGCTCACCCTGAACTACCTGCTCCGCTACCTGCATGAGCGGCGACCGGCATCGGTGCGGATCTGCTGCCTCCTGGACAAGCCGGCCCGGCGCCTCGCCGAGATCGAGATCGACTACCGGGGGTTCACCATCCCGGACCGCTTCGTGATCGGCTACGGGCTCGACTTCGACGAGCGCTACCGCAACCTGCCGTACGTCGGCGTCCTCCGGCCCTCTGTCTACGGAGAAGCCGAGCCGGAGTCGTAGCCGCAGATGCCGGAGGGATCGGGGCGCTTCCGCCTCTTCGTGCTGCTCGGGAGCCTGCTGATGATCGCGTCCGGGTTCCTGCCGTGGTGGCACGCCGGCGGCGGCACGGTCAGCGGGGTGGAGCTGCCGGCGGCCACGGGGCTGGGGCTGGAGGGAGTGGGCCTCCTGATCTATGGGGCGGCCATCGCGGCGCTCGTCATCCTCGACATCGGCTACATGCGCGGACGCTGGGGGTTCGTGCTGGATGCGCCGCTCGTCTACCTGCTGCTCGGCCTCGTCGCGGCGGGCGCCCTCCTCTACCAGGGGTGGAGGCTGTGGTCGGTCGACTACATCCCGCTGCCGCAGCAGTCTCCGGGGCTGGCCGTCGCCGCGGTGGGCATCGCGACCCTCCTGTACGGCGCGGGAACCGGCTTCGGCTCCCGCCGCCCCTGGTAGCCGGGACCGCGACCGGGGTCGCGGGCGCGCTCAGTGGGCGGGGGGAAGGATGAGCGGGCTGATGAAGAGCCAGCCCACGATGACGAGCACGAGGATGGCGGCGAGGATGAGCATCGGGCGGATGTCCGGCCGGTAGTCGCGTGGGGGTCGAGGGGCGCGCGGAGGCTCCGCCATGTCCGGCCTCAGATCTCGCCGAGATAGGCCTGGCGCACCTGCTCGTTGGCGGCGAGGTTCTTCGCGGAGTCCGAGAGGATGATCGCCCCGGTCTGCAGCACGTACCCGCGGTGGGCCACGTTCAGCGCCATGAGAGCATTCTGCTCCACCAGGAGCACGGTCGTCCCCTGGGCGTTGATGTCGGTGATGATCCGGAAGATCTGCTCGGTGAGGAGCGGCGAGAGCCCCATCGAGGGCTCGTCGAGGAGCAGCACCTTGGGACGCGCCATGAGCGCCCGGCCGATGGCCAGCATCTGCTGCTCTCCACCCGACATCGTCCCCGCCTTCTGGGTTCGGCGCTCCCGGAGCCGGGGGAAGAGGTCGTAGACGCGCGCGACGTCGTCCTCGATCGGCTCGTTGCCGCGGCTGAAGGCGCCCATCTGGAGGTTCTCGTAGACGCTCATCCGGCTGAAGACTCGCCGTCCCTCCGGGGAGTGGGCGACGCCGAGCTTGACGATCTGGTGGGCCGGCAGCGCGTGGATCTCCCGTCCGGCCAGCGTCACGCTGCCGGTGCGCGGCTTGTGGGTGCCACTGATGGCGCGCAGCGTCGTCGACTTGCCGGCGCCGTTGGAGCCGATGAGGGTGACGATCTCCCCGGCGTTGACGTGCATCGTCACGCCCTTGAGGGCCTCGATGTTGCCGTAGAAGACGTGAAGGTCGTGCAGCTGCAGGAGCGGCTCGCTCGCCGGTTCGGTCGCCGCCGGGCCTGCTCCCGGCTGCGCTGCGGTCACGCCCTCGGGTCCCGCGGTCGCGGCGTTGCCGTCGCCCGATTCGGGCCGAGGCGCAACGACCGTGTCCTCCCCGGTGGCGGGCGGCATCGGCGCCCTCGTGGGCTCGCTCATGACGCCGCCGCCCCGGCCTGCTTGCCCAGATACGCCTCGATCACCCGTGGGTTCTTCCTGATCTCCTCCGGGCTGCCTTCCGCGATCTTCTCGCCGTAATCCAGCACCGTGATCCGTTCGCTGACGCCCATCACCACCTTCATGTCGTGCTCGATAAGGAGGATCGAGAGGCCCAGCTGCTCCCGAAGGTCGGAGATCAGGGTGGTCGTGCGTGCCGTCTCCGCGGGGTTCATCCCGGCCGTGGGCTCGTCGAGGAGGAGCAGCTTGGGATCGCTGGCCAGGGCGCGGGCGATCTCCAGGCGCCGCTGGTCGCCGTAGGGCAGGTTCCGAGCCCACTCGCCCTCGTACCGGCGCGGCAGGTTCACCATGTCGAGAAGCTCGCGCGCGCGCTGCGCCGTGGCGCTCTCCTCCGCTCGGGTCGGGGGCGTGCGGATCACCGAGTCCCACCAGTGGGCGTGCATGCGCACGTGCCGGCCGACCATGACGTTCTCGAGCGTCGTCATGTCCCCGAAGAGACGGATGTTCTGGAAGGTGCGCGCGATACCCACCTCCACGATCTCGTGGGGCGTGAGGCCGATCATGCTCGATCCGTCGAAGACGATCTCGCCGCTCGTCGGCTCGAGCATGCCCGTCAGCTGGTTGAAGAAGGTCGTCTTCCCGGCGCCGTTCGGCCCGATGAGGGACACGATGCCGTGACGCGGGATGGCAAAGTCGACGTCCTTGTTCGCGACCAGGCCCCCGAAGCGCATGGTGACCTTCTCCGCGGACAGGATGTTGTCGACGGCGACGGCGGTCATGACGTCTCTCCCAGCCGGGTCGGGGCGATCCGCGCGTCCACCGTCAGCCCGGTGGGCGTCTGCTGCATGGAGGGTGGCCGGTCCGCGCCGGGTGTCCCGGCGCCGGGGCCGCCCTCGCCCTCACGATCACCGGGCGCGCCCGCCTCTCCGGCGCCCTCCTCCTCGTGGAGCTCGGCGCGCCGGCTGCGGTTCGGGATCAGGCCCTCCGGCCGGAAGAGCATCATGGCCACCAGGACCGCGCCGAAGATGAGGAGCTGGTACTCCGCGAACTCGCGCAGCAGCCCCGGCAGGCCCACGAGCATGAATGCACCGACGATGACGCCGGTGATGTTCCCCATGCCGCCCAGGATGATGAGCGCCAGGGCGTTGATGCTGATCAGGATGTCGAGGTTCTGCGGGAAGACCACGCCGATCTTCGCAGCGTAGAACGCGCCGGCCACCGTGCCGAAGACGGCGCCCATGGAGAACGCCATCAGCTTGTAGACGGTGGTGTTGATGCCGGTCGCCTCCGCGACCGTCTCGTCCTCGCGCATCGCGGTCCAGGCACGGCCCACCCTCGAGTGCTGGAAGCTCCAGGCCACGATGGCGGCGAGGATGCATGCGGCCAGGATCGGGTAGTAGATCTTGGTCGGGTCACGGAAGACGATGCCGAACAGCTGGGGGGCAGGGATCGACTGGATCCCCTGCGCTCCCCCGACGTAGGGAGTCATCCAGTCCGACAGGAAGATGATGCGCGCGATCTCGCCGAAGCCCAGGGTGACGATGGCCAGGTAGTCGCCGCGCAGGCGCAGGACCGGCGCGCCGATGATGATGCCGGTGAGAGCGCCGATGACCATCACGATGGGCACCGCCAGCCAGAAGTTGAGCTCCGGGTGGAACGCCGGCGAGGTGGGTGATGTCAGCACCGCGATGGAGTAGATGCCCAGGGCATAGAAGGCGACGTATCCGAGGTCCAGCAGCCCCGCGAAGCCGACGACGATATTCAGGCCAAGCCCGAGCAGGACGAAGAGGCCGACGTTGGTGATGACGTCCGAGAGGAAGGCACCCAGGATGTTGGGCAGGACCAGGACCAGGGCGGCGATGAGAAGGAAGGCGACGATCTTCGACGTCTGCTGACCGCGCCTGGGCAGGGCGGCGTAGGTCGTTCGGACCCGTCCGCCCCGCAGCAGCCAGCCCGCGGTGATGGCCGCGGTGAGCGCGAAGAGGATGATGGTCCCGACGATCGTGAGGCCGCCGCTCTCGTAGATGATCGAGGTGAACGCGCTGAGGCCCGGGATGTTGTTCAGGATCTGGGTGACGAACGTGTTCATCATCCCGAAGAGCAGGACCACGAGCACCCCGAGGACGAGCGGCCGGCGGACGACCCGCGGCATCAGGCGCAGCGACGCGCCCGCGAGGCCGAGCGCCAGGCCGCCAAGCAGCTGGGCCACGGTGCCGGGCGCAGGATCGAGGTAGTAGCGCAGCTCCGTGACGAGCTTGGGCGTGGCGTGGATGAGCATCCCGTTCGGCTTGGCGAGCAGGATGAACAGGCTGAGGACGGTGAGCATGGCGCCGGTCGCCAGCCCGGCGGTGCCGCCGGCGAAAAGCGTCTGCATCGGCGTGAGCTGCCGGGTTCCGCCCTGTCCCATGGGCCGCGCGGCCCAGTAGCCGGCGATCACGGCGACCGCGAGCGCGAGCACCTCTCCCAGGGAGAGCGCGCCGGTGATGATGGGGCGGCTCTGGAAGCTGTCGACCAGCCCCACCAGGGCCATGTGCCAGGCGGCGAGCCCGGCGACGACGCCCATGACCGCCGCGCGACGCGCGAATTGGCGGTTCATCTACGTGTTCTCCTTTCGACCCAGGATGCCGCTCGGCCGGAAGATGAGCACGAGGACCAGGATCAGGAAGGCGACGACGTCCTTGAGCTGGTTCACCGACGGGATGTTGAACCCATCGAGGAGCAGGTACGGCCCCACGGACTCGAGGACGCCCAGGGCGAGCCCTCCGAGCATGGCGCCCGCGATGCTGCCGATGCCGCCGAGCACCGCGGCCGTGAAGGCCTTGATGCCGGGCACGAAGCCCATGAAGTAGTTGACCTGGTTGAAGATGAGCGTGTAGAGGATGCCGGCGGCGCCGGCCAGGAGGCCGCCGACCGCGAAGGTGGTCAGGATCACGCGGTCGACGTCGATGCCCATCATGGCGGCGACGTCCTTGTTCTCGCTGACGGCACGCATTGCCCGGCCGGTTCGGGTTCGCTCGACGAACCAGTAGAGGCCCAGCATCATGGCGATGGCGCCGAAGACCACCACCATCCGCGAGTACGAGATGGAGACGCCGAAGACCGACACCGCCCCCTGGAACATCTTCCACTGCGGGTAGGCCTTGACGCCCGCGCCGTAGAGCCCGCGGAAGGTGTTCTCCAGGAAGAGCGACGCGCCGATGGCGGTGATCAGCGGCACGAGGCGCGGCGCGTTGCGGAGCGGTCGGTACGCGACCCGCTCGAGCACGACGGCCACGAGGGCAGCCACTCCGCTCGAGATGAGCAGGACGATGATGAACGAGAGGAGCTCGTTCTGGGCCAGGAAGCCCGACTGCGCAAGGGCGTTCGCCGCGAAGTAGGCGGTGAACGCTCCGGTCATGAAGACGTCGCCGTGTGCGAAGTTGATCATGAACAGGATGCCGTAGACGAGGGTGTACCCCAGCGCCAGGAGCGCGTACACCGCCCCGAGCGCGAGGCCGCCCACGGCCAGCGTCCCCCAATCGTCCAGCGTGAACGTGCCCTTGCGGATGGTGGCGTAGATGCCGACCACCACGAAGACGATCACGACGACCCGGAGGATCGCCAGGACGATGTCCACGAAGGAGAGGTGCTCGTGCAGCCCCAGCACCCTGCGCACCGTGTGCATGCGTGCCCTCGTCTACCGATAGCCCCCGCCGAGGTCCGAACTGCTGCCCGAATGAAAACAGATGCGGGTGAGCCGGTGCCGGCCCACCCGCACTGTCCCTATCGCGGCGTCCGCTTCCGACCGGTTACGGCCAGATGCGCTCGAACTTGCCGTTCTTGACCTGGGAGACGCTGATCTTCGCGTCGGCGCAGTCGCCGTCGCTGTTGCAGGTCAGCGTTCCGGTGATGCCCTGGTACCCACTGGTGGCCAGGAAGGCGTCCTTCAGGGCGGTGCGCGGGATGTACAGGTTCCCGTCAGCGTCCTTGATCGCCACCTTCTCGATCGCGTCGAAGATCATGTTCGCCGCGTCGAAGGCATGTGCGTGGAACACCGAGATCGGAGCGGACTCGCCCGAGATCTCCTTGTACTTGGGGATGAAGGTCGACTCGTAGAAGCTGCCCGAGAAGTTGAGGTCCGGACCCGAGAGGACCATCCCCTCGGCAGCCGAGCCGGCGGCGGACAGGAAGTCCGGCGTCAGCAGGCCGTCCGCACCCGCCAGCTGGGTCTTCTCCAGGCCACTCGTCTGCTTCGCCTGCTGGGTGATCAGGGCGCCCTCGGCGACGAAGATCGGGTAGTACAGGAGGTCGGGCTTCTTGGTGCCGATCTTGGTCAGGACCGCGGTGAAGTCGGTCTGGCCCACGGAGATGGCTTCCTGGTCCGTGATGGTCCCGCCGCACTTGCTCTGGAAGTTGTCGGCGAAGACCTGCTGGAGCTGCTGGGCGTACGGGCTGCCGTCATGGATCGTGGCAGCCGACTTGGCCTTGAGGACCGTGCACGCGTACTCCGCCATGGCCGCGCCCTGGACCTTGTCGTTGTGCGCGGTGCGGGCGTAGAACGGCTGGTGGGTGGCGGGATCCGTCAGCGACGGCGCCGTGTTCGACGGCGAGACGAGCAGGACGCCCGCCTGGCTCAGGATCTGGGCTGCCGGGACGCCGGAGCTCGAGCAGCTCGTGCCGACGACGGCGACGATGCTGGTATCCGACTTCAGCTGGTTCGCCGCGGCAGTGCCGCCATCGGCGCTGCAGCCGCTGTCGGTGTCGGTCTCGGTGACGTCATGGCCCGCGACCTGCCCGCGCAGGGCAATCGCGACCTTGACACCGTACTGGCTGTCGAGGCCGAGGGACGAGTTGGCCCCGCTGATCACCAGGGCGGTGCCCAGGTTGATCTTGTCGTTCGGCCCGTACTTCACGCAGCCGAACTGGTCCGCGTTACAGACCGCCGTCGGGTCCTGGCCCTGCGACTGTGACGCACCCCCCGCGCTGGTGCTCGGTGCCGTGCTGCCGCCGCCGCTCGAGCAGGCGGCAAGGATGAGCAGCACAACCGCAAGGATGGCGCTCAGCCGAAAGAGTCTGTGCATCCGGTCTCCTCCAGGTAGCTCAGGGAAGGCGCGTGCGCGCGGACCCGGAAAGGTGCCGCGCATGATAGACGCGCCGTGCTCGGCAAGGCAAGCGTCAGGCGCCATCTTTCCCTTTCCTGCCTGCCGGAGCGCACGGTCCGTTCATGACGACAGGCACGCCACCGGAGCGCGAGACGGCGCTCGGCCCGGGCGGGAGCGACGTGCTATCCTCTGCATGGCACGTCACGCAGCCGCTCCGCTGCGTTTCGCTTCCCGAGAGGATCATGGAGGTATCTGTCCGACCTGCCCGCCTGACCGATGTCGACGCCGCCGTGCGTGTGCTCGCACACGACGCAGTGCGCGACGGCGCGGGCCGTGAGGACGCGGATCGCCTCCGCCACCTGCTCTTCGTTCCCGCGGCGACGGTCGTTGTGGCCGTCGCAGACCGGAAGCTGGTCGGCGTGGGAATCCTCTCGATTCGCCCATCCGTGCGCTCGGGTCCCTTCGTCGGCGTCGTCGACGAGCTGGGGACCGCCGGCGACGGACTGGCGGGAGGCGCCGCGGAGCCTGCCGACGTCGCGCTCCGAGATGAGGCGGCGAGCCGGATGCTCGACCAGCTGATCACCTCGGCGCGTAACAAGGGTTGTTCGCGCGTGGAGATCACCGATCCCCTCGCCTCCGCCGAACCGGCGCTCCTCGAGCAGGCCGGGTTCGAGCGGCGAGGGGCGCTCATGAGCCGCGCCGTCGGTCTCATCGGCTGAACCGATCAGCCGGGCCGAGAGGCGCGCCAGGGCCGGGGCTCCCTCGCGACAGCTACAGACCATTCATCAGGAGACAGCTCACTTGAGCAAGAACGTGGCGCTCTTCATTGATGTCGCCAACATTTACTACGCCGCCCGCGGCCAGGACGTCGACGTCGACTACATCGCGCTGCTGAAGCACGCGACGAAGGGTCGCGACCTGATCCGGGCATACGCCTATTCCGGACTCGATCCGGAGAACGAGAACCAGCGCAAGTTCCTCGACTTCCTGTCGAAGAACGGCTACAAGGTCGTCCACAAGGACATCCGCAAGTTCGGAGACGGTCGCGTCAAGGCGAACCTGGACATCGAGCTGGTGGTGGACCTCTTCCGCCTGCAGGACCGCATGGACATCGCGGTCATCGTCTCCGGGGACGGGGACTTCGCCTCCGCGATCCGCGCCCTCCAGGACGTGGGCGTCCGCTGCGAGGTGATCAGCTTCCGGCCGAACACCTCGTCCGACCTGATCGCGGTGGCCGACGAGTTCACCGACATCATGAAGATCATCGGGATCGGCCGCGCCAAGGAAAGCAAGCGGATGAGCATGCCGGAGATGCCCGCCAAGGAGGTCAACCCGGAGTTCGGCTTCCGCGAGGCGTCGCGCGGCGTCGCCGCGGCGGCGCTCGCCGCTCTCCGAGAGGGAGACAAGCCGGCGCGTGCACCCCGGCGGCGCTCATCGCGGCAGGGTGCCGCGGAGGAGCAGCATCCGGCCGACGAGGAGGCCGTGGCCACTGCCGCCCCGGCGGCAGAGGCGGAGCGCGAGAACGGAGACGGAGAGGGCACGCGGCGGCGCCGACGGCGCCGCGGTGGCCGCGGTCGCGGACGCGGGCGTCGGGGCGGCGAGCAGACCGCCGAGAGCCCCGAGCCCGGCGAGGTCGGCTGGCAGGAGTTCGAGGACATCTCCGAGCTGACCGACCTGGGCGATCCCGGCGCCGAGCGGTCCTACAGCTTCCAGGAGGCGGACGAGGAGACGCTCGCCGCGCTGGGCCTGGCACCGTCCGCCGAGGGAGGCACGCCGGAACCGCCCGCCGCTGAGGGGAAGGGCGAGCCGGCCGGCGAACCCAGCCCTGCGACCCGTCGCCGCACGCGCACGACCCGTGGCCGGACCACGGCCGCAGAGGGCACGGATTCCGCCGAGACGGAGGCGACGGGGGCATCGGAGACGCCGCGTCGCGGCCGCTCCCGGACGAAGGCCGCGCAGGAGCCGGCGAGCGCCCCAGACGAAGGGACCGGCAGCGAGCCGAACGCCGCCGGGGCGCCCGAACCGGCCAGCAAGCCGGCGCGTCGCACGCGCTCGCGGAGGACGCAGCCGGCCGAGGCGGCGCCCGGAGCCGGTGAGGCGGAGGCGTCCGCAGAGGGTGTCGCTCGCCCGAAGCGCTCGCGTCGCACCCGCGCGGCCGGGGCCGACGCCCCCGCGGCGCCGGCTGACGGCGACGGGGCGACGGGGGAGGAGCGCGAAGGCGAAGAGGGGATCTGGCAGCGCTTCCGGTCGGCTCGCCAGGGGACGCGCCGCACCAGCTGAGCCCGCCACCACCCGCGGAACGAACGACGGCCGGCCCGGAGCCTCCGGGCCGGCCGTCTCATCGGTCGTGCTGCTGCCGGATCAGCCTTCCTGATCCTGGTGGGCTGCGGCTTCCGGCTGATCGGCCGGGGCGATGCTGTCGGCTCCGTCCGTTGCCTCGGCGACCTTGGTGCGGACCGACTCGAGGGGTCGCTGGAAGAGCGGTGACCACTCGCTGGCCCCTTCGGCCGCTCCCCGCGCCCGCGTCGCCAGGTCATCGCGCACTTCGCGCCCCGGCTTGGGAGCGGTCAGGATCGCCGCCACGGCGCCGATGGCGGCTCCCACCACCAGCCCGAGGAAGAAGGTTCGCCAGCGGCGTTCCTCGCGCCGCTGGACGCCCAGGCGCTCTCGCGCCCGATCCGCGATCTCCTTGGTGATCGGCACCGAGGCGCCGGCCGCCGTGAGCCGCAGGCTCCCGTCCTTGAAGGCCTTCTGCAGGGCCGGCCGCAGCTGAGAGGTCCACGTGCGGCGGCTCCACCGCAGCGCATCGGCCTGCATCCGCTCCGCGTTCTTGAGTGCCTCCCTCCGCTGGGGTGTCGTCTCGCGCCAGGCGTCCGATGCTGCCTCGGATGCGCGCTCCGCCACTGTCCCGGCGGTCTCCGCGATCACCGTCGCCACCTCCCGCCCGCGCGCCGCGACCTGCTCGCGGACCGTCGATTCCAGCGCCCGGTCGACAACAGACCGGATCGCCGTCGTGAGCTCGTCGGCCGTCTTGGTCGGCACGCTCGCCATGGGACACCTCCTCGTGTGTGTGCACCTGTCCCGCAGCATGGAGTATGCCACCGGGGTGGTTGGGCGGCGATCCGACCTCCGGTTCGGCGCGAGATGAATGGCGCTCCGCGGGCCGTCGCACGACGGGCGGGCTCGGGTGCCGGCCGGCCGCCAGCTCGCGTACCCGGACGGCCCGGCGGAGCACGCGGGAGAAGCATGCTCCGCGACCCATCATCGCCCCGTTATCCGGGCCTTACGCGGCCCCGGTGCCCCACCACCTCCCGCAGTGCGGAAACCTATACTCGGTGCCATGCTCGCGACCGCCGCCGCGCCGGGCTTTCGCAGTCTCGGCCAGGCCACCGCCAGGACGATCGCGCTCCACGCCGTCGCGCGGGGGCGGCTGGGCACCGCCTTCCTGGTGCACGGCCCCTCCGGCGCCGGCAAGGGCGCCTTCGTCGAGGACCTGCTCGCCCTGATCCTGTGCACGGCACCGCTCGACGGCGAGCGCCCCTGCAACGCGTGCCAGGGTTGCCTGCGGGCGCGCTCGCGAAGCCACCCCGACCTCGTCGTCGGCTCCCCCGAGCGCTGGCGCGAGCTGAGCGGGACGGGCGAGAGCATGGTGGCGGCGGCGCGGCGCTGGCTCGGTGACGCGGCCGGCGCGCCCATTGCGGGGGCGCATCGCGTCGTCCTGGTGGAGGGGATGGACCGGGCCGGCGAGCAGATCCAGAACACGCTGCTGAAGGCGCTCGAGGAGCCAACCGACCGGCACGTCTTCATCCTGGTGGCGACCGATCCGCGCCTGCTGCTTCCCACCGTCCGCTCGCGCTGCCAGCCCCTCCGCATCGGCCCGGTGGCCCGGGAGGAGCTCGCTGCGTGGCTCGCGAAGGAGCGGCGGATGGCGCCCGGCGAGGCCGACCTGCTTGCCCGGCTCGCCAGCGGCTTCGTGGGCCGTGCCCTGGGGCTGGCCGCCTCCCCGCAGGCGAGGGCCTGGCGGACGGATCTCCAGCGGGAGCTGCTCGACCTGCTCGCCGCGGGCCGGGCGGCACGACTGGGGCGAGCGCGCGAGATCCTCGACCGTGCGACCCGGGAGGTTCGTCCGGCGAGCGAGGGCGACGGGACCGATGGTGGCGCCGTCGACGAGCCGGAGACGGTCCGCACCCCGGCTGCGCTCCAGCGAGCCGCCGCATCGGCGGTCGCGGAGGTGTGGCTGGAGCTCGCGCGGGACATGCTCGTCGTCGCCGGAGGGCACCCGGAGGCCGCCGTTTCGCTGGGGACGCTGCCGGAGCTCACCGGGAGCGCCGCGCGGGTGGGCACTCGCCCGCTGTCGGCCTTCATCGGCGTGCTGGAGCGCGTCCACGACGCCCTGGCGCAGAACGGCTCGCCGCGCCTGGCCCTCGACGTCGCCATGCTGGCATGGCCCACCGTCCCGGCCTCGTGAGCGCGGAGCCGCAGCCGCAACGCCGCATGCGCGCCCGGGTCACCGGCCGGGTACAGGGCGTCGGCTTCCGATGGTGGACGATGCGCCAGGCCCAGTCGCTGGGGATCACCGGCTGGGTCATGAACCATCCCGACGAGCGCAGCGTGGAGCTCGTCGCGGAGGGGGACCTGCGTGCCCTCGACACCCTGGAGCGGATGCTGCACGAGGGCCCGCCGGGGGCCTGGGTGGATACCGTGGAGGTATCCCGCGAGGCGGCTTCGGGGGAGTTCAACCGCTTCTCGATCTCCCGCGGATGACAACGAGCGAGCGCCGCGCGACGAAAGCGGGAGCGAGGGGATGAGCCGCCGCGCCATTGCCTGGATCGTCGCCGGATCGGTCGTATT
The DNA here is from genome assembly GCA_963773695.1 of uncultured Chloroflexia bacterium. Classification (GTDB taxonomy): domain Bacteria; phylum Chloroflexota; class Limnocylindria; order QHBO01; family QHBO01; genus CAVXEH01. The sequence goes on from CAVZCE010000010.1 coordinate 48,316, forward strand.
CATCCTCATCGGCATCGCCGGTCTGAACCTGGCGAGCAGCCGGGTGGGCTGTCCGGCCGGTCTGCGCTGGGAGGCCCTGACCTACGACGCCGCGGGCACGCCCGCCCCGAGCCCGCAGGTCGGAGGATCGGCTGTCGAGCTGGGCAGCACCTTCATCGGCCTCGCCACCCGAACCGTCTACGGTCCGCCGGGGAGCGCTGCGGCTGCGTCCGGCGGTCCGCGCCCGGACGCCATCGCGCTCGACTGCGGCGACGGCACCTACCAGGCGTACCGCCTCTCCGGCGTTGCCCCGACGGTCAGCCCCGCCGCGGGCGGGGGCGGTTGAGGCGGCGAACGCCGTCCCGCCACGCATGACGAACGCATCGCGACGACCGATCCGCCTGCTGGTGAACCCGGCCGCGGGCGGCAAGCCCGGGTCGCCGGGAGCCGAGCGGGAGCCGGCGTCGACCGATCCCGCCGCCTTGGCTGAACGGCTCCGCGGGCGCGGCCTCCGCGTCGAGCTCACCGTCCTCCGTGCGGAGGACGACCTTCCTGCGCTCTCGAAGGCCGCGGAACGCGACGGCTTCGACGTGGTGGCCGCCGGCGGCGACGGAACCGTCCGCCCCGTTGCCGAGGGGCTGCTGGGGACGGAGGCGACCCTCGGCATCCTGCCCCTCGGCAGCTTCAACAACATCGCCCGTGGCGCGGGGCTGCCGCTGGATCTTGACGAGGCGATCGACCGGATCGTGGCGGGCCGGCGCCGGATCCTCGACGTCGGGCTCGCCTGGCCCCTCGAGCGCGTCCCGGCCCCGGGCGCCACGCCGGCGCCGCCCCCCGACGCGACGCCGTTCTTCGAGGCCGCGGGCGCGGGCCTCGACGCGGACGCCTTCGGGGCCGCACGCATCGGCGAGCGGCGAGGCCCGTGGTTCGCGCTCCGTGCCGCGGTGCGCGCGATGCGACGTCGCGGCACGCCGGTCGGCCTGACCCTCGACGACGAGCGGCTCCGCGTCGCCTCGCCGTCGATCGTCGTCTGCAACGGTCCCTACCATGGCATGGGGTTCTCGCTCGCCCCGGACGCCGACCCCGCCGACGGAGTCCTCGACGTCGTGGTCTTCTCCCACATGAGCCGCCTGTCCGTCGTGCGCCACTACCTCCGCGTCGCCCGCGGACGGCGGCGTCCGGAGCCGCGCGTGGAGATCCGGCGGGCCACGACTGTCGTCATCGACGGCGAACGACGGCGGCTGCCCGCACATGCGGACGGGGTCGCCCTGGGGAGGACGCCGGTGGCGGTGACCTGCCGCCACGCCGCCCTGCGCCTCTTCGCGTAGCTCCCGCCGGCCGACGGGCGGCGGGAGGCCGGCATCGGTCCAGGCGGATCAGACCTCCGGACGGAAGAGCCGGTCGTGGGTCTCGAGCGCGAAGCGATCGGTCATGCCGGCCACGTAGTCGGTGACCCCTACGATGGACGGTCCGGCCGACGTACGGAAGCTCGCCGGCAGCTCCTCGGGGTGCTCGAGGTGGTAGTCCACGAGGTTCCGGATGACCCGCACCGCCGTCTCCTGCTGGTGGCGCTGCACCGGGCCGAGGTACACCCGCTCGAACATGAAGTCGCGCAGGTCGTGCATCACCGCGAGCGTCTCCGGGTCCATCTCGACCCGTCCCACGGCCAGGCTGTGGGAGATGATCGCGTCGATCATCTCGCCGATCCACCCCCGCCCCGGGTCGCCGAAGCGCTCGACGACCGCGCCGGGCAGGTCGGCGGGATCCAGCACGCCGGCGCGCATCGCGTCGAGCGCGTCGTGGGAGAGGTAGGCGATCCGGTCCGCGTAGCGGACGCAGAACGCCTCCTGGGTGGCGGGGGGCGGATCGATCCTCCACGAGTGCGCGCGGATCCCGTCGCGGACCTCCCAGGTCAGGTTGAGGTCCTCGAGCACCTCGAAGACGCGGACGCTCTGCGCGGCGTGATGCCATCCGTCCGGCGGGAAGTACGGCGAGAGCGCCTCCTCGCCGGTGTGGCCGAAGGGCGTGTGGCCCACGTCGTGGCCGAGGGCGATGGCCTCCGCGAGGGACTCGTTGAGGGTGAGCGCCGCGGCCAGCGCCCGGGCGACCTGGGCGACCTGCAGGGTGTGCGTGAGGCGCGTGACGTAGTGGTCGCCCTCCGGATGGATGAAGACCTGCGTCTTGTGCTTGAGGCGGCGGAAGGCCTTGGAGTGGATGATCCGGTCCCGGTCGCGCTCGAAGGGAGTGCGGAAGGCGTCCGGGGGCTCCTGGCGAGCGCGGCCCCGGCTCCGGACGGACCGCGTGGCGGCGGGGGCCAGACGCTCCTCTTCCGCCTCGCGCGCGACGCGATCGCGGCGAATGAGGGCTGGGCGGGCCGTGACCATGGAGTGATGATGCGCCACCGTGCCGGTGCTATGCTGGCCCGCTTTGGCGAACCCACCACCCGCCCGGCCCGTGCTCGCCGACCGCCCTCCGCGACAGCGGTCCGGCCGCACGCACGCCGTCGCGATCGCGCAGGGTCTCTTCGTCACCTTCCTGTGGTCGACCTCGTGGGTGCTCATCAAGATCGGTTTCACCGATCTGCACATGGGCCCGCTCTCCTTCGCCGGGCTGCGCTACGCGCTGGCCGCGGTCATCCTCCTGCCCCTGGGACTCCGCGCGCTCCGCTCCGTGCCCGCCTCCGAGCGGATGGACCGACGACTTGCCGCCCGCGTGGTCGTCTACGGGGTGCTGTTCGTATCCGTCACCCAGGGCGCGCAGTTCGCGGCGCTGGCGATCCTTCCCGCGACGGCGGTCAACCTCGTCCTGTCCGCCACGCCGGCGGCCGTGGCGGCCATCGCGGTGGCACGACGCATCGAGCGGCCGTCGACGCCGCAGCTGCTCGGTGTCGCCGTGCTGCTCGGCGGGAGCGCTCTCTACCTTGGCCCCGCGTCGATCGAGGGGGACGCGCTGCCAGGATTCGGCTTCGCCGCCCTCTGCCTGGTGGCGGCGGCCATCTCCGCGCATCTCGGGCGTTCCCTCGCACGGGACGCCACGGCCCGCCTCGGCGGACCCGTGGGCCTCACCGCGCTGAGCATGGCTGCCGGCGCCGTCCTGCTGGTGGCAGCGGGCCTGGTGCTCGAGGGAGTGCCCACGGTCACCCTGACCGGCTGGCTGATCATCGGCTGGCTGGCGGTGGTGAACACCGCGCTCGCGTTCACGATCTGGAACCACACCCTGCGCAGCCTCTCCGCGGTCGAGTCGAGCGTCGTGAACAACACGATGACGATCCAGATCGCCATCCTGGCGGTGGTCTTCCTGGGCGAGCGGCTGAGCGCCGCCCAGATCCTCGGGCTGCTCATGGCCGCCGCGGGTGCGGCGACCGTCCAGGTCGCCCCGTTGATCCGCCGCGCGGCCGCGCGGCGCGGGGCCATGCGGGTTGCCGTCCCGCCGGGCGTGGGCGACGGCCCCGCCGGCAGCTGAGAGCGGGGCGTCAGGTCAGGACGGCGTCCGCCTGCTCGATGAACTCGCCGCGCACCCTGGCCTCCGAGCCCTGGATGATGCGCCGGCGGAGCCAGCCGGAGGCGGTGTCGACCATGATCGTGACGACGATCACCACCAGCAGCGCCGTCCCGGCCAGGGGCCAGCGCTTGAACGCGATCGTCTGCTGCACCAGGAAGCCGATGCCGCCTGCGCCCACGACGCCGAGCACCGCCGAGGCGCGGATGTTGATCTCGAAGCGATAGAGCCAGAAGGCCACGATCTCCGGCATGACCTGGGGCAGCACGCCCCAGCGCTGCACCTGGAGAGACCGGGCACCGGTGGCCCGCGCGGCCTCGACCGGGCCGGGATCGATGCCCTCCACGACCTCCGCGGTGAGCTTGCCCAGGGTGCCCACCGAGTGCAGGCCCATGGCGAGGGCGCCGGCCACGGGCCCGAGTCCAGCGATCGGGATGAAGATCACGACCGCCAGCACCAGCTCCGGGAAGGAGCGGATGCCGTTGAGCACCTGGCGGATCGCGTTGGAGACCGGGCCGCTCGAGACGTTCCTGGCGCCGAAGAAGCCCAGCGGGAGCGAGACGATGGCGCCGATGACGGTGCCGATCCAGGCCATCTCCAGCGATTCGAGCATGGCCCCCATGGAGTTGGGCAGGTAGCTCCAGTCCGGCCCATGCTCGAGGTACATCTTGTAGAAGACGAAGCCGACGCCGCCGGGCAGCTCGAGGATCTTCCCGGGGTCGAAGTCGAGCGTCACGAGCGCCCACGCGACGAGGATCGCGAGCGCGATCAGCGAGGCGTTGCGACGGCCCGGCGAGGGGCGTGTGGGCCTCGCCACGGCGGTCGCCGCGGCCGTCACACCAGCCTCCGCCGCAGGGTGATCGAGACGAGCTCGATGACGAACACGAAGACGAAGAGCTCGACGACGATGACCGAGACGTTGCTCCAGTTGAAGAACTTGTACTCGCGGAGCAGCAGCCGGCCGATGCCGCCCGCACCCACGATGCCGAGCACGGTGGAGGCCCGGATGTTCAGCTCGAAGGTGTAGAGGGAGTAGGCGACGTAGTTGGGGAGCACCTGCGGAAAGGCGGCCCAGCGAATCGTCTGCAGCCGGTTGGCGCCGGCGGCCCGCGCCGCCTCGATGGGCCCGACGTCGATCCCGTCGACCGTCTCCGACTGGAGCTTGGCGACGACGCCGATGTTGAAGAGGATGAGGGCGGCGATGCCGGCCAGCGGCCCGATGCCGACGGCGGCGACGAAGATCAGGGCGTAGAGGAAGTCCGGGATCGCCCGCACCAGGCTCAGGATGCTTCGATCCGCGAGGTAGGTGACGAAGTTCGGAGCGGTGACGCGGGACGCCAGGAACGCGACCGGCAGGGCGATCGAACAGCCGATGATCGAGGCGAGCACCGCCATGCGGAACGTCTCGAGCATCGGCGCCACGGTCTGCGGCAGGAAGCTCCATTTCGGGCGGAGCAGCTCGCCGAGGATGCCGGCCCCGCGCGTGATGTCGGCGATGATGGATCCGATGTCGAGGCCGATGCCGAACTGCTCGCTGGTCGCGGCCCACGTGATGGCGAGGAAGGCGACGAGGCCGATGGGGAGGATGAGCGAGGGCCGGGGCTTCGCCGGGCGCGCGAGCGCCTGGTGGGCGGGCGGGGTCACAGGGCGACGGCGGCGGACGTGGCGGCCTCGCCCATCACGTCGTCGGCCGTGAGAGAGCGACCGTAGATGTCCCGGAACACGTTCTCGTCGGCATCGGCGCCGGTGCCGTCATAGACGAGCTCGCCAGCGCGCAGGCCGATGATCCGCTCGCCGTAGACCTTGGCGAGGTCCAGGAAGTGGAGGTTGACGACGGTGGTGATGTCGAGCTCGCGGTTGATGCGCTGCAGGTCGCGCATGACGACGTGGCTGGTCGGCGGATCGAGGCTGGCCACCGGCTCGTCGGCCAGGAGGATCTTCGGCTCCTGCGCGAGGGCGCGCGCGATGCCGACGCGCTGCTGCTGGCCGCCGGACAGGTTGGATGCCCGCACGTATGCCTTCTCCACGATGTCGACCCGCTCCAGGGCGCGCATCGCGATCTCGATGTCCTCTGCCCTGTACCAGCCCATGAGCGAGCGGAGGGTGCCCGTGTTGTGGAGGCGTCCCATCAGGACGTTGTTGAGGACGCTCGTGCGGTTCACGAGGTTGAAGGTCTGGAAGATCATCCCGATGCGCGACCGGAGCTCGCGCAGCTGACGAACGTTCGCCTTGCGGACGCTCACCCCGTCGATCACGACGTCGCCGTCCGTGGGCGGGACGAGACCGTTGATGGCCCGGATCAGGGTCGACTTGCCCGCCCCCGAGAGCCCCACCACGACCATCATCTGGCCGTCCGGGATCTCGAGCGTCAGGTTCCTCAGGGCGTGCACGCCCCCCGGATAGGTGACGGAGGCGTTCTCGAATCGGATCATCGGAAGGTTCAGCGAGGGGCGGACCCGCCGCGGGTCCGCCCCTCGTGCGGCTAGCCGGTGTAGCCGAGCTTGTCGACCGCGTCGCGCACCAGCTGGAGCGCCTCGACGTTGGGATCGGTGAAGGCCGAGATCTGGTAGATGTCGTCGAGGACCTTCTGGCCCTCCTCCGTGCCGGCGTAGGCGAGCAGGGCGGCCTTGATCTCCGCCTTGATGGCGGTCGGCAGGTTGCCCGACACCGCGATCCCGTCGTTCGGGATCTCCGGCCCGTAGGCGAAGACGACGACCTTCTTGCCCAGGTCGCAGTCGGTGGTGGCGATGGTGCGTGCGTCGTCGAAGCTGACGCCCACCTCCGCCTGGCCCTCGCAGACGGCGATGACGGACGCGTCATGGCTGCCGGCGAAGATCGGGTTGATGTCCTTCTCGGGGTCGATGCCGCTGTTGATCAGCACCGTCGCCGGGAAGATGTAGCCGGAGGCGGAGGTCTCCTCCACGAAGGAGAAGTCCGTGCCCTTGGCGACGTTCTTCAGGGCGTCGAGGCCGATGGGGCCCTCGGGCGTGTCGCTGTTCGCACGGTCGGTCCCGTTGCAGTTGAGGTAGGTGACGTCCTTGCCACCCACCACGCGGGTGTTCGCGACCGCGGGGGAGATGGTGCAGTACTTGTCAGGATTGTTCGTGAAGAACTGGGTGTGATAGGTCCCGCTGCCGAAGCGCTCCGACTGCAGGATGACCTCGGCGCCGGCGCGATCGACTGCCTGCACCAGGCCGTAGGGCGGGAGGGCGCCGATCTGGGCCTGCCCGGTCTCCATGGCGGTGACGAGGCCGGTGTAGTCGTTCGAGACGAAGCCTTCGACCGGGATGCCGAGCTGGGCGCTCAGGTAGTCGGCCAGGGGCTTGATGCTCTCAACGAGAGCCTGGGCCTCGGTGGACGGCACGAAGCCGATGACCAGCTTGTCCGGCATGGCCACCTCTGACGACGTGGCCGCTGCGGACGACGAGGTCCCGGCAGCGGCGGATGCCGATGGCGAGCTGCCGGTGGTCGAGCTGCACGCGCCCAGCACGAGGCCGAGCACCGCGAGCACGGCGAAGGGACGGAAGGGCTTCATGTCCTCCTCCATGTTCCGCGGGCTTGCCCCCGCGGGGCTGCTGCTCGGCGGGTCCGCAGGGTCGCGGTCCTGGTTGGGCGAATTGGGCGCTTCACCGAGCGCCGGCATGATACCGGTCCGTCATCCGGTCGGGGGAGGTCCATTGCGCACCGAATGGCGGGGGCCATCCGGCGCGGCAGACGACCCCGGCGGACGGGCCGCCGGGGTCGTCGAGGACGCAGGATCGCGAGGGGCGCCGGAGCGCCACCATCGGTCTAGTGGTGGCTGAAGAACTCCTTCATGGACTGGACCTGCGCGGCGTCGGAGGCGTTCCCGAGGTACCCCAGGTTCCACGCCTCCTCGATCGTGCGCAGCAGCGAGTAGTGGTTGTACGGGTGGTTGCTCACGTAACCGCGAACCCCGTGGGTGGTGACGACGATCGCCGGGATCAGGCCGCCGCCGTAGGTGCCGCCCGGCCACGGGGCGTTGGGGTCGGTGCTGACCTGCGAGTCGCCCGCCTCCAGGACCGGTGAATCGCAGCAGCCATCCGCGTTGGCGTAGCCGCCGGCCGCGGTGTTGAAGGTGAAGTCGTTCTCGTCGGTCAGGACGAAGATGGCGCTGTTTCCGGTCCAGGCCCTGCTGGCCATGATCTCGGTCACCGCGGACTTCACGAAGGCATCCGCGTTCCGCACGAGCTGGGCGTCAGCGGCGTTCTGCGGCGTGGTGCTGCCGTACGGGCAGGGCGTCTCCGGATATCCGTCCACGGGGGTGTAGACGCCGCCGTGCATGTCGTTGCACTGGTCCGGGCTGATCCACACGAAGTCGGCCATCCGGCCGCTCTTCAGGTCGCTGGCGAAGTCGCTGTACGGCTTGACGTTGGCCATGCGCGCCGGATCGTTGCGGATGTCGTCGAAGAGCACGAACGGGTTGTGCTTGTTCGCGTAGAGGGCATTGCCGTTCGACGGCCAGTTGTGGATGAGCTTGTCGGCGGCCGGCATGGCCTCCATGTAGCCGGCCCACGTCTTGCCGTGAGACTCGAGCTGGTCCACGAGGTTGGTGTGGTCGAAGGTGAGCGAGGCGTCATCGGTCTGCACGAACCAGTTGCTTCCACTCAGGGCCGCGACGTAGTTCGGCAGCGAGGGATGCGTCACCCCGTAGTAGTTCGCCGCCTGCCCGTAGCCGGTGGCGAGCCCGTTGATGAACGGCGCGTTGGCCGTGTCGCCGATGATGTTCTCCTCGGAGTGGTTCTCCAGCATGATCACGAACACGTGATCGAGGTTCGCGTTCGCGCTGCTGTTGGCCACGACGCCCGAGGCGGGCAGGGTCATGGCGGCGACGAGCATGGCGCCGATGGCGAGCCGGATGAGGCGAGCTGGTGTTGGCACCGGGCGGATCCTCCTGTGGCGTGTCGTTGTCGCGGGACAACGCGTCGGTGGATGGATGGCCACGGCCGGGTTGGGCGGTCCGGACGGCAGCGCGTCCGGCGGGGTCGCGGCGGTGGTGGGATTATCCCGGACCGGCCGGTGGATATGGGTACCCGAGCGTCAGGCGAGCCGGAACGGTGTTGACCGCGTGCACCGGACGACGCAGAACCCCGCCCGGGGAGGCGCGCACCGGGGAGGCTCGCACGGGGAGCGGACGAGGATGGCGCGCCGGACAGGATTCGAACCTGCGACCTTCGGCTCCGGAGGCCGACGCTCTATCCACTGAGCTACCGGCGCCAGTTCCCGTGCGGGGCCGCCATGGTACCCGACCGTTCGGCTGGGCGTCGGGCCGCCTCGGGGCGACGTGCCCGGGACGTGCCCTCCAGGCCCTGGGCGGATGCCCGCACGCCTGTCCCGCGCCGTCCGGCGCCGTCGCGGTCCGGCCGATCGAACCATGCCGGGAGCTGCCTGATCAGGTCGGGGTGGCCGTAGCAGTCCACGAGCCCCTTGGCGATGGCCTCCTGCCACCTGCGCCGTCCGCGCGCCAGCCCGAGCAGGGTGACCGCTCCACCCTGGACATAGACATACCGTGCCTCGTCGAGGAGCGGGTCCTCGAAGCAGCCGAAGGGCTCGGCACCCTGTTCGAGCACGTACCAGCAGTGGCGCGGCGGGTCGATCTGCATCGTGACCTCGACGATGGTCTGCCGCTGCGGAAGAGCGTCGCGGCGAATGCGCTCGCCCAGCCAGCCGAACACCAGGTCGGGATCACGCTCGGCCATCTCGGGATCGTCAGGCAGCCAGGTCTCGGACCATCCCCGGAGGGCGAGGAGGACGGGGATCAGTCCCTCGCCGGCATCGGTCAGGCGATAGGGCCGTGCCTGCGCTCGCCCCGACTCGTCCTGCCGGATGACGCCTACCTGCCGTAGCTGACGCAGCCGGTCGCGAAGCACAGACCGCGACACGTGGCCAGGGAGCCCAGCAGCCAGGGCGTTGAAGCCCTGCGGTCCGGACTGGACCAGTTCGCGAAGGATGAGCAGGCACCACCGGTCGCCCAGGTGCTCGACCGCCTTGGTGAAGGAGCAGTACCCGTCGGTATCGCTTGAGCCCATGCGCCATTCTCCCACCGGATTCCAGGTCCAACCGGTTCGGAGAACGAACTTCCTCGTCGTCGACTGCCGTCGAGACGCTTGGTGCGAGACACGCAGGAGACGAGCCGATGGACCAGGCCGAGCAGCGCGCCGTCGTCATCATCGGCGGCGGCCAGTCGGGCCTCGCCGCCGCGCACGAGCTGGCGCAGCGTGGCATCGATGCGGTGATCCTCGAAGAGCACGCCAGGGTCGGAGATGGATGGCGCGAACGCTGGGACTCGCTGAAGCTGTACAGCCCCAGCCAGTACGACGGCCTCCCGGGAATGCCGTTCCCCGCACCGCGGAACACGTTCCCGACCGGACGGGAGATGGGTGACTACCTTGAGGCGTACGCCGCACAGCTGCCGCTCGAGGTGCGGACCGGGGAGCGGGTGAAGACCGTGCAGGGCCTCGGGGCGGACGGCAGCGACGCAACCTCGCCTGACGACGTGACCGGATTCCGGGTCACAGCCCGCTCGGGAGCACTGCACACCAGGAGCGTGGTCGTTGCGTCCGGGGCCTTCCGGCATCCTTCGGTCCCGTCCTTCGCACCGGACCTCGACCCCGGGATCGTCCAGCTGCACGCGTTCGAGTATCGCCGGCCCTCACAGCTGCCCGGCGGTCCAGTGCTGGTGGTGGGTCTGGGCCATTCAGGCTCGGACATTGCCTGGGAGCTCGCGCAGAGCGGCCGGCGCACGCACCTGGCCGGGCGCCCCCACGGGCAGTTGCCATTCTCCATCGAGACCCGGCGAGGGCTCTTGATCGCCCCGCTGATCGCATGGGCGGAGGTGCACGTCATGAGCATCCGGACGCCGGTGGGTCGACGGCTTCGGCGTACGTTTCGCCTGGGGCACGGCGTCGCGCCGCTGGTTCGGCACCGCATCCCGGACCTGCTGGCCGCCGATGTCGAGCACCACCCGGTCCGGGTGGTGGACGTCCGCGACGGAAGGCCCGTGCTCGAGGACGGGACGCTGCTGGATGTGGCGGCGGTGGTGTGGTGCACCGGTTTCCGCCCCGATTACCGGTGGATCCGTCCGTCGGTAACCGATGCCGACGGATGGCCGGCCCTCGACCACGGGGCGTCGAGCGTCCCGGGGCTCTTCTTCCTGGGGATCCCCTTCCAGGCCAGCGTGGCGTCCATGCTCGTCCACGGCGCGGGCCGGGACGCCCGCGAGGTGGTCGACGGCCTCACGCGGCATCTCGAGCTGGAGCCTGCGCGCGGGGTGGCTTCCGCGGCCGCCAGATCCTGACGGGCGCGACACGGGTCTACCAGCGAGTCACGGCGTCGGGCGGGCGACGTCGGACGCCGAAGCAGGTGAGGATGGCCCCGTTGCCGGGGACGGGCTTGATCTCTTCCGCGCTGCCCGCCGCGAGCACCGGGCCGGACGGACAGCGGCGGGCCGCCATCGGCGAAGAGGCCGATTCACCGGCGGGTTAAGGGAAGGCCCCTCCGAAGAGGGGCCTTCATTGCTGCCGGATTCGCTAACCGCAAGGGCATCTTTCACGAGCGGTTTCCCGCTCTACCCTTACCCAAACCTACCCATGACCTTGCGACCAGTGGTGAATCGCTGTGCGAACAGCGTCCCCAACGGTAGACCATCTGTTCTGTAAGGGTCAATGCCCTGAGATTAAGAATCCTTTACAACGCAAACAGTTTCCGCCCGCTTCAGCTGGCGCCGGGGAGCCCGTTCCCGGCCTCCATCCGGATCGACTCGATGATCACCGGGTCGAGCGGGACGCCCTTCGAGCCGTTGGTCGGCACCTGGCCGATGGCGTCGATGACATCGGTCCCGGCCGTGACCTTGCCGAAGATCGTGTAGCTGCGTGCGAGCTGGCCGTTGAGGTCCGCGAGGTCGACGAAGAACTGGCTGCCGTTCGAGTCCGGCTGCCCGGTGTTCGCCATGGCGACCGTGTACTTGTCGTAGTTCAGCCCGCTCGCCGGGGGCTCGATCGCGAAGGCGTAGCCGGGCCCGCCGCTGCCCAGCGCATCGAAATCGCCGCGCTTCGTCCTCGTCTGGGGATCGCCCGCCTGCGCGACGAAGCCGGGGAGGACCCGATGGAAGGTGATCTGGTCGTAGAAGCCGCAGCGGGCCAGCGCCACGAAGTTGGCCGTGGCGATGGGTGCCCTGTCACCGTAGAGGCTGATCGTGAACTCGCCCTTGTTCGTCTTGACGACGGCGCTCCCGGCGTCGGCGAGGATCTGCTGCGCCTGCGCGGCCGACGGGGCGGCAGCGGGGCAGCCGCTCGCGGCCGGCGTGCCCACGGGCCCCGCGCAGGCCGAGACGAGAGCGAGAAGGACGATGGGGACGGCCGCGAACGCCAGCGGTCGCCATCCACGCGGATGTGTCACGGGCGGATCCCGGCGAACTGGCGGCGGGCATAGCTGACGGGCATGGTCCCTCCGTAGAGCAGCGTGTCATGGAAGCGCTTCAGGCTGAAGTCCGCGCCCGCGGCGCGCTCGACATCGGCCCGGAGCTCCTCGATGAGGTGCCGGCCGAAGAGGTAGCTGAGCTGGTAGGTGGGCGTGGCGGTGTATCGCTTCACCTCGGCCAGGGCCGCCGGGCGCTCGAAGCCGGTGCGCTCGACGAGCAGGTCGACCGCCTCGTCGAATCCGATCTCGCCGCGGTGGAGCTTCACGTCGATGACGATCCGGCAGGCGCGCCAGATGGCGTCGGTGTGCATGGCGTAGCGCTCGCGGGGATCGGTCGCGAAGCCGTGCTCGCGCACCATGCGCTCGCAGTAGAAGGCCCAGCCCTCGTCGAACTCGGCCGCCGTGTCGCACAGGAGGCGCACGAGGCTCGGGTTGGTGATGGCCGCCGAGAGCTGCAGGTGGTGCCCGGGGTACGCCTCGTGGATGGAGGTGTTCACGATGGAAGCCCGGTTGTGCTCGCGCATCATGGCGGGGACCGATGGCGGCGTGACGATGTACGTGCCGGTGGGCTCGGGGTCGAAGCGGGGCGGCTGGTAGTAGGCGGCGAACGGGATGACGTGCCGCAGGTACGTGGGCGTCTCGATGACGACGAGGTGGTCGTCCGCGGGCAGCGTGGCAAGGTCGCGATCCACGATGAAGCGCCGGGCGGCCGCCATGGAGCGCCGGTAGGCGTCGAGCGCTTCGCCGAAGGTGGCGGGGTGGTCGTTCTTCACGAGGTCCGCGACCTCCGCCGGATCGACCGTGGGATCGATCTCCGCGCAGAGGGCGTCGCGCGCCGCGGTCTCCCTCGCCAGCAGATCCTCGCCGACGGCGAGGATCTCGTTGCCGCTCGCGCGCAGCTCGCGGAGGCGGACGAGCTCCTCGAACTCCTCCGGCCCGGTGCGCCACTCCCCGCGGGCCCGGGGCAGCAGGTCGTCCCGCAGCCAGGCGTCGTGGTCATCCAGCGCGGACAGCGTTGCACCGATGGCGGCCTCCAGCCGGGTCGCCAGCCGGTCCGGCGCGTGCTCGGCGCGGGCGGCCGCCAGGATCGTGCGCAGGAAGGACGGCAGTGCCTCGCTGCCCTCGAGGTCGATGCGGACCCACAGCTCGACCGGATCCGTCACGCGATCGCGCGCCTCCGCCATGAGCCGCGGCGCCGCCTCGAGCCGCTCCGCGATTCGCTCGAGCCGCTCGGGGAGCGGCGCGAAGTCGCGCGTGAAGAGCGGGAAGAGAGCATCCCCGATGGAGCCGGCGGCATCCGAGCGCTTCGCCCACCCGCGACCGACGGTGAGCTCATGAAGCGCCAGCCGCGCCTCGTGGATCAGCAGGTCGCGGTCGAGCGCGCGCGCCGGTGAGAGCTCGTCCGGCCGGAACCGCTCCATCTCCGCCTGCGAGCGGCGCCAGAAGTCGACGCGCTCCTCGATCCCGCCGCGCGTCGCGACGGGCAGGCGCCCGTCGTGCTCGTGGATGCCGACGGACGTCGCGACCTCCGGCTGGAGGCGCAGGCGGTCCCGGAACCAGCGGTCGACGGCACGGTCGAATCGCGCGTCGACATCGGACGTGGGCAGGGCCATGGAAGCGTGAGCCTAGCACCCCCGCGGCGTGGGTGCCGGCGCGGCGGACGGTGCGACAGTGGTGCTGCGGCCGGTCCTCCCCTACAATGCGGCGGACCCCGCGCCCGCCCGGTCGCCCGCCGGTGCGCGCCATGCCGCAGCGTTTCCAGGAGGCCGCAGTTCCGCTCGTGATCACCAAGAAGGCCGAGAAGCTCGCCGGCCGCGACGAGCGTGGCCGCGACGACCGTGGCCGCGACGAGCGTGCGCGTCGTGGCCGTGCCTCCGCCCTCAACGCCCCCCACCGCCGGGTCCATGCCCTGGCACCGGAGCATATCGGCGAGCTGGGATCCGTCGCGGCCCTGACGGTCGCCGTCCTGGGCCTGGCGACGGTCATCCTCGGGGTCGCGCTCATCGTCATGGGGCTCACCCTCTCCGGGCGCTACACGAGCGGTGAGATTCCTCCCAACATCGGCGAGCTGTCCCAGCTGCCGATCTGGGGCGGCGTCGGCGTCGTCGTGCTGGGCTTCGTGCTCACGGCCGCCCCGGTCGCGCTCCTCGCGGACCTCCCCCGCGCGCGCCTGGGGACGATCGTCGCCGCGCTCCTCGGCGTCCTCGCGGCGCTCGGCGGGCTCTACCTGACCGTCTCGCGGCCCACGATCGACCCGGTCATCGCGGCGGCGCTCGGCGTCGTGGCGGTGCTGCTGGCTGTCTCCGCGCTGATCCTGGCCCGACCGGGTCGCTGACCCGGACGGCGGTGGCCCGCACCGTGGCGGCGGTGCCCCGCCTCCCTCGCCTCCTCCTCCTGCTCGGCGGCTCGCTTTTCGTCGTGACCGGCGCCGTGGGCGTGGGCGCCGGAGCGCTCCTCCCGGATCGGCTGCAGGCGCTCCTGCCGCCCGTCGTCGTCGACACGGCCGCCATCGGCGGCGCCACCGTTGCCCTGGGGCTCGTGGCGCTGGCGGCGGGCCTCGTCCAGGTCGGGATCGGGATCCGGCTGTCGCACGGCGGGTGGGCCGTCGCGGCTGCCGCAGTCGTGCTGGCCGTCCTGGGGGCGCTGCTCGTCGCGACATCGGTGGTGCTCCTGACCGAGGTCGCGGCAGGAGCCCCGTCCTGGCTGCTCGCGCCGGGGCTCGCGCTCCTGGTCGTGGCGACCGTCTACGCCATCGGTGCCTGGCGCCTGACGGAGCGCGCGACCCGCGAGGCGGGCCGGAGGCCCGGTTAGAAGCCGTCGTGGCGGTGTGCTACACTCCCGCGGCTCCGGGGGCCCGTGGTGTAGTGGCCAAACATGCCAGCCTGTCACGCTGGAGATCGCCGGTTCGAATCCGGTCGGGCCCGCCAGCCCCCACCCTGTCATTCACCGAGCGGGCTGAGCCATCCCTTCTCGCGCGCGATACGCGCGGCCTCGCCACGGTTGCGGGCGCCGACCCTGGATCGCCGCCGACAGGTGGTTGCGGACCGTCCCCTCCGAGAGGCTCAGCCGCTCGGCGATCTCGGCCACCGTGGCGGACGACGCCGACGTGGTGAGGACCTCGCGTTCCCGATCGGTGAGCGGGCTGCCTCCCTCGGTGAGGGCCGCGATGGCGAAGCTCGGGTCCACGACGCGTTCGCCGGCCGCCGCTCTGCGGATGGCGTCGGCCAGCTGCGAGGCGGGCGCGTCCTTGAGGAGGAAGCCGGCGGCACCGACCTCCATCGCGCGCCGGAGGTAGCCGGGTCGCCGGAACGTGGTGAGGATGAGCACGCGGCAGGCCGGCACCGCTTCGCGGAGCGCGGCCGCGGCGCTGAGTCCGTCGAGGCCCGGCATCTCCACGTCGAGCAGCGCGACGCCGGGGGCAAGGCGTTCGGCTGCGGCCACCACCTCGTCGCCCCGTGCGACCTCGCCGACCACCTCGAGGTCCTCCTCCATGCCCAGCAGCGCGGCGAGGGCGCCACGGACCATGGACTGGTCCTCTGCCAGGAGCACGCGGATCAACCCGCCGCCTCCTCGGGAAGGCTCACCATCAGGCGGAAGCCGGCAGGTGCCAGCGGGCCGCTCTCCATGCGTCCACCCGCCTCGGCGACGCGCTCGGCCAGGCCCTTGAGGCCGGAGCCGGACGCGCCCGGTGTGCCGGCCGCGGCGGGTGCCGGCGGTCCGTCGTCGATGAGCTCCATGGTCACCGCGCCATCGGTCTGGCCGAAGCGAATGCTGACCCGGGTGGCGCTGCTGTGGCGGACCACGTTGGTGATCCCCTCGCGGAGCGCCCAGCCCAGGACGCCGGAGGCATCGGTATCCAGCGCGGGCAGGTTGCCGTGGACCTCGCAGGCGATCTCGGCCGAGCTGAGCGCGGCCTCGCCGGCCACCAGCTCGTGCTCGAGGCGCGGGCGGTGGTAGCCGCCGACCGTCTCTCGCAACGACGCCAGCGATGAGCGCGCGGCGCCCGCGACGGCGGAGATCTCGCTGGCCGCCCGGTCGGGATCTGCGCGGACGAGGCGACCGGCGAGCTCGCTCTTGAGCGCCATCATGGTCAGGGAATGTCCCAGCGTGTCGTGCAGGTCGCGCGCGAAGCGGTCACGCTCCGCCGCCACCGCCATGACGGCCAGCTCGTGCCGGGCCTCGCGCAGGGCGCGGTTCGTCCGCTGCAGGACACCGACCGAGTACACCGTGAAGGCGATGAAGAAGATCGCGACCCCGAGGCCGAGGCTGGTGCCGGCCTCCGCCCCGCTGGCGGAGGCCACGACGCCGGCGGTCCCAGCCACCAGCGCCACTCCGCCGATCGCCAGGCGGTCCGGGCTGAGACGGGCGGCGGCGAACGCCGGGAAGAAGAAGAGCTGCACGTAGCTGTCGATGTGCAGCAGCAGGACCATGGCGATGGCGGCCGCGGTGAGGACAACCGACAGGGCGATTCCGGTACCGGCGCGAAACGATTGGGCCCTGTGCGCCGTTCCGAAGACGGCGCCCACCCCGGCCGGAAAGAGCGCCCAGCCGGCCACCCCCAGCCCCATGCGCAGCGGATCCGGATGGGTCGCCAGGAACGAGGCCAGGATGCCCAGCAGCCACGCGGCGGAGCCAGCCGCGAACAGGAGCCGGAAGCGCCAGTCGTGCAGCCCGGAGAAGGGCAGGAACGAGCCGATGCCCGGAGGCGCCGGCTCGTTGGCGTGGCCGTCCCGTGGATCAGGCACGGCTGTGGATGGTGTCGGCCCCGTACCGCCACCAGACGGCGGCGGCAAGAACGACGAGGTAGGTGCCCAGCACCGCGATGTCGGTCAGCTCGGGGGCCTTGCCCACCAGGACGTCGCGGCCCAGGTTCGCGAAGTGGTAGCCCGGCAACACGTGGCCAATGGTAACCAGCACGTCCGGGAAGCTCGAGAGCGGCGCCCACAGGCCGCCCAGGATGGCGATGGTGAAGTGGCTGATCATCATCCCGCCCTGGGCGCTGCTGGAATCGAACAGGTACCCGATGAGCACCCCGAGCGCCGCGAAGGGCAGGGCCCCCAGCGCAAGCACCGCCACGAGCTCGATCCACGCGGGCGGGCTCACGCTCGCGTCGTGCAGCAGGGCGGCCGCCGTCATGACGGCCACGATGGCCGGCACCGTCGTCACCAGCGAGGTCAGGATCTTCGAGGCCAGGTAGGTGAACGGCGGCAGCGGGGTCGTGCGCAGCTGGCGCGTCCATCCCGAGGAGCGCTCCACGGCGATCACCTGCGCACCGCTGAGGGCGGCCCCCAGCGCGCCGTAGGCGGCCATGGAGACCATGAAGAAGGCGCCCCAGGTCGTTCCGGCGACGGCCTGCTCGGGATTTCCGCCGGCGAGGACGCCGGTGTAGAGCAGGTAGAACAGCGCCGGGAAGCCCACGGCGAACATGAGGTAGCGCCGGTTGCGCAGCGTGCGCCGGATGTCGAGCGTGAGCATCGCCGACAGCGGCACGAAGCGGGCCTGAAGAGTGGTGGCGGTCGCGGTCATCGGATGGTTCCCTTTCGGCACGAGTGGCGACGGAGGCGTCAGGCCGGGCGATCCGCGCCGGTGATGGCGAGGAAGGCGGCCTCCAAGTCGGCGCCGGACACCTCGAGGTCGGTGAAGCCGACTCCGGCTCGGTACAGCGCCCGCACGGTGGCGTCCGCGTCGTCGCTGCGCAGGCTCACGGCCTCGCCATGGATCTCCACCGCGCTGACCCCGGGCAGCGCCTCGAGCTGCGCCGCTTCGGCATGCGCGAGCGTGAACCTTACGGTGCGTCCAGACACGGACGCCTTGATCGCGGCCGCCGATCCATCGGCCACGACGCGGCCGTGGTTCATGACCACCACGCGGTCCGCGACCTGGTCGGCCTCCTCGAGGTAGTGGGTGGCGAACAGGACGCTCCGTCCCTCCGCGGCAGAGGCGCGCATCTCGCGCCAGAAGGCCTGCCGGGAGCCGACGTCCATGGCGACGGTGGGCTCGTCCAGGAAGATGAGATCGGGGTCGCCGGCAATTGCCAGCGCGAAGCGCAGGCGCTGGGTCTCGCCGCCGGACAGGCCCTCGACGCGGCGGCCGGCCAGCGCCGCGAGGCCGGCGCGCTCCAGGAGGCGGTCGAGCGGCATCGGCTCGGGGTAGACGCGGCGGGCGAACTCCACGAGCTCGCGCACGGTCACCCCGGCGGTCATGCCGCCGTCCTGCAGCATGGCGCCGACGCGGCCGGAGCTGATTGCCTCGCGGGGTTCGCGGCCCAGGGTGCGCACGCTGCCGGCATCGGCCGAGAGCAGGCCGAGCATGAGGCCGATGGCGGTCGTCTTGCCTGCCCCGTTCGGTCCCAGCAGGGCGACGATCAAGCCGATCGGCACGCTCAGTGAGACGTCGTCGACCGCCACCATCGGGCCGAAGCGGCGGGTCACGCCCTCGAAGCTAACCGCCGTCGGGGTGGCGGTTGCGGCGCGGTCCAGGCTGCCCGATGGGGCACGGACGCCAGCCACGGGCTGGCTCGGTAGTCGGGTGGTTTCCATGTCGCGGACTCCTCGCGAGCTGCATGACGACTTGACGGCATCGAGTGTCGAGGCGTCCGGGGCCTGGCGGAAGTCACGCGGATCCGGATCTCACCGTGATCGCCGGCCATCGCGGTGGGTGACAGATGTCACGGATGCGAGCGATGGCATGCGCATTGCGACTGATGGAGGGGAATGCCGGTGATCCCGGCGCGGAAAGGAGTTGCCCATGCTCGGTCTGGGACTGGTCGGGACGATCCTCGTGATTCTCCTGATTCTCTGGCTGCTCGGCGTCCTCTGATCCCCACGACGCCCGAACGGACCACCGGCCCGCCACCCCGCATTCGTGGGGGGCGGGCCTCCATCATCCAGCCGTGGCGCCGGCGCGGCGTGGAGAAGGGCCTCAGTGGTCCGACTGCGCCTTCTCGACGGCCTCCGCGGTCGCCTCGCGGGCCGCAATCTCCGTCTGGCGAGCGCGATAGCGCTCCAGGATGACCGTGCAGGCCTCCTCCACGTCGTCGGTGAGGGTGAAGAGGGCCAGGTCCTCCTCGGCCACCTTGCCCTCGACGAGCGGATAGCGGCGCACCCAGTCGAAGAGGCCGCTCCAGTAGTCGCGGCCGAAGAGGACGATCGGGAAGTGCTCGATCTTGCCGGTCTGGATGAGGGTCAGCGACTCGAAGAGCTCGTCGAAGGTACCGAAGCCGCCGGGGAAGATGCAGAAGGCCTCCGCGTACTTGACGAACATCGTCTTGCGCACGAAGAAGTAGCGGAACTGCATCCCGAGGTCGACGAAGTCGTTGAGCTCCTGCTCGAACGGGAGCTCGATGTTGCAGCCGATGGAGAGGCCTCCGGCCTCCTGCGCCCCGCGGTTCGCCGCCTCCATGATCCCGGGACCGCCGCCGGTGATGATCGCGAAGCCTTCGCGCACCAGGCGGCGGGCCACCTTGCGCGCGAGCCGGTAGTGCGGGTCCGATCGCCGCACGCGAGCCGACCCGAAGATGCTCACCGCCGGGCCGACGTTGGCGAGCGCATCGAATCCCTCCACGAACTCGCCAAGGATGCGGAGCGTGCGCCACGGGTCGGTGTCGAGGAACCGGTCCGGCTCGCTGCGCTGGAGCAAGCGCTGGTCCTCGGTCGGGCGCCGGGCCTCCCCGCGCCTCGTGATCGCGCCGCTGCGGCGCCCGGAGCCTCTCCGTGCCATCTGGCTTTCTCCTCGCTTCCCGCGCGCCCGCTGCCGCGCCGACTGTCGCGCGCCCACCTGCGCGCCGAACGTCCGGCCGATGTTCGGGACCCTCGCTTCTCGACAGCGGCACCGAGTTGCGGTACGGTCCTCACGACGTTCCTGCGCCGTGCCCGACCCCCATTGTGAGGGCGCACGGAACGAGGCGAGACCCCGTTAGCAGCGAGGATTCTATTGCCGGACCTACTGCGGCGCGTCGCCGTGCGGACCGTCGTCTTCGCCATCGCCATGATCCTGATCGTGCCGTTCAGCGTGCGATCGGCGCAGCCGGTGCCGCAGGAGACGCAACGTCTGCTGGACGCCGCCGCCGGGGGTCCGGTCTCGATTCTCGATCGCGGGAGCGCCGGCCGGGAGGTCTCCGCCGCGCTCAGCCTGCAGCAGGTCGGCGCGCCCGTCGCAGTGGAGCACCTGGTTCCCGCGCCGCTTCCCACCCCCGGGACGGCGGAGGCGCAGGTCACCTACGGCACCGTCGCCACGCCGCGGCCCGTGATCCGGGTGGTCCCCCCGCCCAGCGGCGGTCAGACCATCACCGGCCTGGCCACGTGGTACTGCTGCAGCGCCGGCTGGCGCGGCCAGGCGGTCGTCGCGCTCCCCGCCGCGCTCGGCGGTCACTACGATGCGCCGCCCGCCGGCAGCTACGTGACCGTCTGCGCCGACCGCTGCGTCAGGCTCCCCGTGGCGGACTACTGCAACTGCTACTGGGGCACGCCGTCCCAGAAGGTCGCCGATCTCTCGCCCGAGGCATGGGCCGCCGTCACCGACAAGAGCAGATCGGCGGGCGTGGTGAGGGTCACCATCCACCTCGGCGGGTAGCGCCGGGTCATCCGGCTGCGGCCGATCGGTCGTCTCCGTTCGGGGTACCCTGTGCGGCAATGATCCGTCCGGTTCGGGTGGGCCACGTTGTCCTCAAGGTGCGCGACCTGGACCGGTCGCTCGCCTTCTATCGCGACCTGCTCGGCTTCCAGGTCGCGGGCGAGCTGAGCAACGTGATGATCTTCCTCACGGCCAGCGGCGCGAACCACCACGACCTGGCGCTCCTGCGTGTCGGTGACCAGGCCCCCACGCCGCTTCCCTCGGCGGTCGGGCTCTATCACCTGGCGATCCAGCTCGCGGACATGGACGGGCTGCGCATCGCCCACGCCGCGCTCGTCGAGCGCGGACTGCTCCAGGGCGCCGTCGACCACGGGGTGACGCGCTCGGTCTACACGACGGATCCGGACGGCAACGAGATCGAGCTGTACTGCGACGCCCCCCGCGAGGAGTGGGAGGGCCGGGTGGCCGAGGTGATGACCACCCGGCCCCTGCACCTCGACTGAGCCCGGGCGCCGCTACCGCGTGAAGGCGAAGGCGATGATGGTGAGCACCAGCGCGACGCCCACGAGCACCACCAGCAGCTTGGCGCCCAACCTCGACCGTCGCTGCGGGTAGGGCTGGTAGGGCCGGCCCTTCCGGCGCCGCGTCACCCGCGCCACTCCCGGCGGAGCAGGAACGGGGTGGTCAGGGCCTCCCGCGAGCTCACCGAGCGCAGCTGGTTGCGCACCCGCCTGAGGAGCCGGCCGTGGTACGTGCCGTCGCCATACGCCTCGCGGAGCCGCGCGACGTCCCAGTCGTGCGTGCCGGCCAGTGCCGCGGCGGGCAGGTAGCGATCCAGGATCTGCTTCGCCTCGTCGATCGCCACGAATCGCCGCTCTCGCCGTCCATTGTCGAGCAGGGCCAGCAGGTCCGCGAAGCTCGTCGCGAGGTCGGGCACCAGCGTGGAGAGGCGTTCCATGGTGCCGGGCATGCGCTCCGGGCGGAAGAGCCCGGCGAGCAGCGCGCGCCGGTCCGCGTCGTCGAGGCCGGCCAGCGCCTCGGAGAGGTTCGGGATGCCGGCACCGGCATCCGCGGCGGGGACCGCGTAGTCGTAGAGGTGCACCATCATTGGACCGATAGCGTACCGCCGTGGCCGGCGCGTGGCCCCCGGGTACAATCCGCCGGAACCGGCATTCCCCACCACGGAGGACACCTGTGCTGCTCGATGGCAAGCGACTGCTCATCACCGGCGTGCTGACCGACGACAGCATGGCCTTCGCCGTGGCGAAGGCGGCCCAGGCGCACGGCGCGGAGATCCTGCTCACCAACGTGGGCAAGGGGGTCCGGATCACGGAGCGGGTGGCGCGGCGCCTCCCCACGACGCCGGACGTGATGCAGATGGACGTCAACAGCCCGGACGACGTTGCGGCGGTCTCGGAAGACGTCATGCGGCGCTGGGGGCGGGTGGACGGCGTCCTGCACTCCATCGGCTTCATGCCCGACGAGGGACTGGGGGGCAACTTCCTCAACGCCTCGTGGGAGGCGGTTTCGTTCGGGTTCCAGACGTCGGCCTACTCGTTGAAGGCGCTCACCGCGGGACTCCTGGAGCCGTTGAAGGTCGCCGGAGCCGATGGTGGCGCGGCCGTGGTCAGCCTCACCTTCGACGGGCGCTTCGCCTGGCCCATCTACGACTGGATGGGAGTCGCCAAGGCCGGCCTGGAGTCCGTCACCCGCTACCTCGCCCGGGACCTGGGCCCCAGCGGCATCCGGGTCAACACCGTCTCGGCGGGGCCAATCCGCACCATGGCCGGCAAGAGCATCCCCGGCTTCGACGAGCTCGCCGGCCACTGGTCCGCCCGCGCCCCGCTGCCGTGGGACATCCACGATGCGAGCGCGGTGGGGGACATGTGCTGCTTCCTGATGAGCGACATGGCCCGCCTCACGACCGGCGAGATGATCCACGTGGACGGCGGCTACCACGCCATGGGGACGGAGATCGTCCGCGAGGGCTGATCGGCACGCCGCGCGGCGCGCTCAGGCCCGGGCCGGCGGTCCGGGCTGGTACATGAGGTTCACGGTGAGGGGCGTGCTTCCCAGCAGGCGATCGCCCTCCCGCAGCTCGACCTCGTGCCGCCCGAGCTCCCGCACCTCCAGCCCGTTGAGGTCCGCGACGATGTTGGCGGTCGAGGTGCCGCCGGGAACCTCCATGTGCAGCTGCGGCGGCCGCTCGAGGAGCGGGACGCCGCCGGGCGAGACGACCTGCAGGGAGAGGTCGTGCTTCCCCGGCTCCGCGTCGAGCACCGCGACGATGAAGAGGCGCGGGTGAACCGCGGGCAGGCGCGCGACGTTGATCTGGCCGAAGATGCCGATGGCGCTGATCTTCCCGTCCTGGCCGGTGAGCGCGTGGTCGCAGAGGAGGAGCGCGCGCAGCTTCAGGTCCGACATGCGGCCCAGTCTACCCTTCGGTTGCCGACGCGCCGTCAGCCGGGCCCATCGGTGACGTACAGGTCGGGATCCAGCAGCCATGCCAGCTCGCCCGTGGCGGGCTCGGGCACGCCGGGGAACTCCACGCAGGCGAGCGTTCCGGGCCGGAAGCGCACGGAGGTGGCGCCGGTCAGGAGCTCGACCGTGGATCCCAGGTCCGGCTGGTGGCCGACGAAGAGGACGCGGCGTGCATCCGGATGCTCTGCCATGGCCTGCGCGAGCGCGGGCCACTCCGCACCCGGACCCAGGCGCCCGTCGAGGATGGGCTGGCCCGGGTAGCCGATCCCCGCGCAGAGCAGGGCGGCGCTCTCCGCGGCGCGCGCCAGCGGGGAGCTGATCACGACCTGCGGCCGCAGGTTGAGTCGACGCCAGGGGATGGCGGCGGCTCGCAGCGCGGCGGCGCCCTGCTCCGTGAGCCGCCGGCTCCCGTCGTCGCCGTTGCCCGCCTCCTCTGCGCGCCCGTGGCGGAGGAAGTACAGGATCACCCGGCCTGCGCCCCGCCCCTGCCGGAGTGGCCCATGGCGAGGCCGCGCGCGTGACCGGTCCGATCCACGCGGATCTCGCCCGGCTGCATGGAGGCCGCCTTCGGCAGGCTGACGCTGAGCATCCCGTTGCCGAACGAGACGTTGGCGCGGGTGGCGTCCACCGCGGCCGGGAGCTCCAGGGTGCGGGCATAGGGGCCGTAGCTCCATTCGCGCCGCAGGTACTCGATCCGCTCCTGGCCCGGACCGCGCTCCGCGGCGCGCACGTTGAGGTGTCCGTCGCCGGTCACCTCGACGACGATGTCCTCCGGCTCGATGCCCGGCATGGGTGCGGTCAGCACCAGCTCGCGATCGTTTTCGTAGAGGTTGATGGGTATCGCGGTGGCATCGGTCATGGCTGCCCTCATCGTGCGCGTGGTGCTGTCGAACGGCGGACCCGCCAGATCCGGACCATGCGCCCATGGTGGCGCGCTTTCGGACGGCCGTCCAGTTCCGGACGGCCCGTCCGGTCGCCATCAACCCGGGCCCGGCGCTCGACGACCTGGCCGTCGCTCCGGGGCTCCAGCCGCCGCCCGCTCAGTCCGGGAAGGCCTCCGGGCCCCGCTCCGCGAGCTCGCGGGCGTGGCCCTCGGCGTCCTCGGGAGGAAGCCAGCTGTACGGGTAGCGGTCGTCCTCCATGGCCACAGCCTGGCGGGTCAGGTGGAGCGGATGGAACGTGTCGATCATGACCGCCAGCTCCTCCGTCCCCTCCTTGCCGATGGAGGCCTCGGCGGTTCCGGGGTGCGGACCGTGGGGGATGCCGGCGGGATGGACGGTGAAGGAGCTGATCTCGACGCCGCGGCGGCTCATGAAGTTGCCGGCCACGTAGTAGATGACCTCGTCGGAGTTGATGTTCGAGTGGTTGTACGGCGCCGGGATGGAGAGCGGGTGGTAGTCGAACTTGCGCGGCACGAAGCTGCACACCACGAAGTTGCGCGGCTGGAAGGTGAGGTGGACCGGCGGCGGCTGGTGGATGCGCCCGGTGATCGGCTCGAAGTCCCCGATGTTGAAGGCGAACGGCCACAGGTACCCGTCCCAGCCGATGAGATCGAACGGGTGGTGACGGTAGTGGTAGGCGGTGAGGCGGCCGCGGGTCTTGATCTCGACCACGTAGTCACCGGTCTCGAGGATGGGCGCCATCTCGTCGGGCGGGCGGATGTCGCGCTGGTAGAACGGCGAGTGCTCCAGGAGCTGCCCGTAGTCGTTCCGGTAGCGGCGCGGCGGCTCGATCTCCGAGGGGCACTCGAGCCAGAGCATGCGCTGCTCGTCGGTGGACGGGGTGAGCCGGTAGGTGGTGCCGATGGGGATGACGAGGTAGTCCCCCGGTCCGTACGGAATGGGGCCGAAGATCGTCTCCAGGGTGCCGGTCCCGGTGTGGACGAAGAACATCTCGTCCGCCTCGCCGTTGCGGTAGTAGGACGTCATCGGCTCGGCGGGACGGACCACGCCGAAGGTGACGTCCGCGTTCGTGAAGAGGGGGATCCGGCCGCTGATGGCGCTCCCTCGCGGCTCCAGGGCGGCCGTGTTCACCAGGTGGTGGCGGTGGGCGCCGTGGCGGTCCTCATCGGCTATCTCGACCGCCACCTCGGCGACCTTCTCCACGAGGTGTGTCTGCGTCGGCGGCGTGTGGTGGTACAGGAGGCTGGAGCGACCGGCGAAGCCCTCGACGCCGAAGAGCTCCTCGGCGTACAGGCTGCCGTCAGCCTTGCGGAACTGCGTGTGACGCTTGTGCGGCACCTCGCCGCGCTGAACATAGAACACGCGCTGTCTGCCTCATCGCGGGGACCTCATTCTATCCAGCGAGGGATCCCGGGGCAGTGAAACCGGGGGCGCAGCCCCCGGGGAGCCTGTGCCTGACGGGCCGAGTGGCCCGATGGCGGGTGGGTCGGCGGCGGGGTGCCTCCACCATCGGCCCACCGGCCGAACGGGTCGGTCCGGATCAGGCCTCTGCCACCGGTCCGGCGCAGCGCGCGGCATGGCCGCGTGCAGGTGCGCCCTGGGAGGATGGTCGCGCCATGGGCCGTTCCGTCCGCTCGCTTCCGAAGGGGAGCAGGGCGGCCAGTCGACCGGCCAGGCTGAGGTGCCGGCTCGATGCGTGCGCGACGTCGAAGAGCGTGTCCACGGCGTTGTCCGCACGCAGATCCAGACTTGCCAGGTGCGGGGCCAGCCCCACGCCCGGAACTCGAAGATTCATCATCTCGCCCATTTCGCGGTCTCCGGCTTCCGTTCGGGACACTCCAGGTAAAGACTCTTGATCCCGAACTACTTCGTCAGCATAGCATCCGAAATTCCGATGTCAAGACTCTTGACGTTAAATTTCTTGAGGTGGATACTGTCATCATGAAGACAGGCGATCGACGCGGCGACCCGCTCGATCACGAAGACGAGCTGGACGACCGGCTCCGCGTCTGGAAGCGGGAGATCCCGGCACTGGACGTCGCGACGGAGGGGATCGTCGAGCGGATCGAGATCCTTGCCCGCTACCTGCACCGGTCGATGGACGACACGCTGGCCGAGTTCGAGCTGGACCAGCGCGCGTACTGGCTGATCGGGCAGCTGCGCTTCTTCGGGCCGCCGTACCGCCGCTCCGCGGGCCAGCTCAGCGACGAGCTGCACCTGTCGAGCGGGGCGATGACGAACCGGCTGGACCGGCTCGAGAAGGCGGGTCTCATCCGGCGGCTCCCCGATCCGAACGACCGGCGTGGCGTCCTCGTGGAGCCGACCAAGGCCGGCCACGCGGCCTGGGAGCAGTGCACCGGCGTCCAGGCCCGGCGCGAGGCGCTCGTCGCGTCGGCGCTCTCCGACGAGGAGAAGGCCACGCTCAATTCGCTGCTGCGCCGCCTGGTGGCCACCTTCCCCGCCGAGTACGACACGAAGCGGAAGCACCGCAAGGAGCCCGCGAGCTAGCCGGGTGCGCGGTCAGGCGGGCCGCTCGTTGTTCGCGACGGCGGCCAGGACCGTCTTCACCTCGAACGGGGTGAGGCCCGGGTGCTTCGAGAGGATCAGCGCCACCAGCGCGGTGATCCGCGGTGCGGCGAAGGAGTTGCCGGTGGCAACCGTCTGGCCCCCGTCCCTCCACGCGACCGGGACGTCCACGCCCCAGGCGCCGAACTCCACCGGCGGCGAGGGGTTGTAGAAGAACTGCCACGGATCCGGCTCGCCGTGGGCGGCGACGCTGATGACCGAGCTGAAGAGCGAGGGGTAGCTGGGCCCCGGGACGTTGTTCGCCGCGCTCACCAGGACGACCCGGTTGAAGTAGGCCTCGTCGGCGAGCTCGTGAAAGACCGGAAAGAGCGCGTCGCTCTTGCTCGAGAGGCTGAGGTTGGCCACGCCCACGGGCCGGTGGATCGCGGTCTCCAGCGCCTGGGCGAAGGCCGTGCCCTTGCCCTTGAGGTTCTCGCCAAGGACGCGGATGGAGACGATGTCCACGCGCGGGGCCATCTCCACGATGATTCCCGCGCAGGCCGTGCCGTGGCCGAAGAGGTCTGACCCCGTGGGGTCCGGAACGCACGCCGGCTCCCCGCCGCGCATCTCGATCGCCCAGCTCTCGACGACGCGGCCGCCGACGGCGGGGTGGTCACGCTCGACGCCCGAGTCGACGATCGCCACGCTCACCCCCTCGCCGCTGGCGCCGCCCCAGGCCCAGTCGCGGTCGATGGCCTCCAGCGCCGGGATGCGGACGAGCCGATGACGGCTGTCCGCCTCGAACGGCTCGGACCAGGCGGGCGAGTCCTGGACGTTCGTCACAGGCTCAGCCCCACCGGCTGCGACCGCGGTGCGCGCGATGCTCTGCCACCACCCGCAGGATGTCGCCGACGAGGTCCAGCTCGTTCTCGCCGAGGTCCCGGAGGCGGCTCACCTGGTCGACGATCGTCCAGAACGGCGTCTCCTCGTCGACATCGAGATCCGCGGCCGCGGCGCCCACGATCGCCTCGACCTGCTCGCCGGTGAGGCCGGGCTCCACCTGGCGCAGCGACTCGGCGAGGAGCGTGGGGAGGTCGCGCTGGACCCGGGTCGCGGCGATGGCCGCGCCGGCCTGCGTGGCAAAGACGGCCAGCAGCTCCATGTCGCGCATCGTGAAGGTGGGTGCCGAGTGCTTGTCGAGCACCTGCAGGACGCCCACCGTGACCTGGCCGGCGAGCAGGGGGACCGCGGCGATGGATCGCGGGACGTAGCCGGTCCGCTCGGCGGCCTCCCGGTCGAACCGCGGATCGGTGGCCACGTCCGAGAGCGCCAGCGACTCGCCGGTGGAGTACACGTAGCCGGCGACTCCGTGGGTCGGGGGAACCGACATCCCGACGGCGCCGGCCCCGTGGGGACCGGCTGCGACGCGGAACTCGAGCCGTTCGGGATCGCGCTCGAAGAGCGCGATCGACGCCGCCTCGGCCTCGAAGAGGCGCACGGTGGCGTCCACGATGGACTGCAGCAGCTGCTGCTCCGACTCAGGCTCGAAGCGGCCCGCCACGAGGCCACGCCGCGCGGCTTCCCGAATGGTCAGCAGCGCGGCGTGGAGGACCGGATCGGTGGAGTCCCTGCGAGACTCCATCGGTCAATGGGAGGTCCGCAGTGGTCTACTTGGCCATGTGGCCTTCGGTGTCGTCATCCTCGCCGCCGGCCATCTTGGCGATGCCATGGCCCGCGACGCCCTTGGCGACGCCCTTCGCCACGCCACGTCCGGCGATGCCCTTGGCGACTCCGCCAGCCATGTGGCCTTCGGTGTCGTCATCCTCGCCGCCGGCCATCTTGGCGATGCCATGGCCCGCGACGCCCTTGGCGACGCCCTTCGCCACGCCACGTCCGGCGATGCCCTTGGCGACTCCGCCGGCCATGTGGCCCGACGTGTCCTCCGTCTCGCCGCCGGCCATCTTGGCGATGCCGTGGCCGGCGACGCCCTTGGCGACGCCCTTCGCCACGCCGCGTCCGGCGATGCCCTGGGTTCCCTCATCGCGGTCTGTCACGCTCGTCAACCTCTCTCTTGTGCTGCGGCTGTCCGGTGCGGAGCGATCTGCTGAAGGCTCGGCGTCGGTCGGTGTCGCGGTTTCCATCTCGGCCCCACTGTGTGGCCGCCTCTCGATGGGAGGAGCCTACTCTGCCGCCGCAAGCCCCGGCAGCGGTCGGGCGACACGGCCCGTGTCATCTTCGCGACAGCGACGCAGGCCGCGGGGCGTCATCGATCCGCCCGCTGTGCGAGGGCAGGGGGATCGACCACGACCAGTGCGTCCCGCTCGATCCGCACCAGGCCGTCCGCGATGAGGCTGCCCAGGAGCTTGTTCACGCTTTGCCGGGTACCGCCGATCATGGAGGCGAGGTCCGACTGGGTGTACGGCCAGTCCAGGGTCACCTCGCCTTCGGCCGACGGCGCGGCCTCCTCCGCCAGCTGAGTGAGCCGGCGGGCGAGCCGGCCGGCGAGGTCGAGGAAGTGAAGCTCCTCCACGTGCCCGGTCAGGCGCCGCAGCTCGGCCGCCAGGGATGCGAACAGGGCGTCGCGCAGCTCGTCGTGGGCGTTGAGCAGCTCCAGGAAGACCGGTCGCGAGAGCGCCAGCGTCTCGGTGGGCTCGACCGCGGCGGCCGTGGCCGAACGTGGCTGGCCGTCCAGGAGGGCGAGCTCTCCGAAGAAGTCGGGCGGACGCAGCGTGGCGATGATCGCCTCGTCGCCCTCTGCCGAGGGCAGGACGATCTTCACCGATCCGGAGGCGATGATGTGGAGAGAGTCCCCGGCGTCGCCCTGGTGGAAGATCACCTCGTTGCGCCGGAATCGGCGAAGGCGGAGGCGCCCGGCCAGGGCCCGCAGCACGTCGACCTGGCAGCCGGTGAAGAGCGGGCAGCGTCCCAGGCTGTCGATCGCGAACCGTTCGTCGGTCATGCGCTCCGATCCCTCCGTGGGCATCCGGGTCGGCGGCCTGGGCAGCGTGGGCCGCCCAAGTGTAGACCAGCGGTGGTGGGCAGCCGCCGCATCGGTACACTCCGGTCCGTGCAGGAGATGGGGGCGCTCGCGGCGTCGGTGCCGGTTGTCACCTCGACGGCGCACCTGGCGCACGACGGTCTGACCGAGGTGATGGGCGGGCGGGTCGTGCCCTGCTACGAGCGTCCGGAGCGGATTACGGCGATCGAGGCAGCCCTGGAGAGCGCCGGCCTGGCCCGCTTCGCGCCACCCACCCGGCACGGGCTGGCACCGATCACCGAACTCCACGATCCGGCGCTGGTCGACCTGCTCGAGCACGCCTGGGACGACGCCCTGGCCGCGGGCGACACGGACGGGACTGCCCCGCTCGTCCCGGACACCTTCCTGGTCGCCCCCTACGCCGCAGGCGGCTACTCGGGCGCCGGGACGAGCCGCCCGGCGCGCCTGGGGGCGCACTGCCTCGACACGGCGACGCCCATCGTGGCCGGCACCTACGCGGCCGCCCGCGTCTCGGTCGACCTGGCGCTCACCGCCGCCGACCTGGTCCTCGCCGGGGCGCCGGTCGCCTACGCCCTCTGCCGGCCGCCCGGCCATCACGCCGCCCGGTCGCTCTACGGTGGCTACTGCTTCTTCAACAACGCGGCGATTGCCGCCGCCTGGATGCTCCGTGCCGGGGCGTCGCGGGTCGCGATCCTGGACCTGGACTACCACCACGGCAACGGGACCCAGCAGCTGTTCTGGGAGCGCCCCGACGTCCTCTATGTCTCGCTGCACGCCGATCCGGCGCGCGCCTTCCCGTACTTCTCCGGCCATGCCGACGAGGTCGGCTCCGGTGCGGGACGAGGATCGAACCGGAACTTCCCGCTGCCGGCGGGGACCGATGGAGTCGCCTACCTCCGGACGCTGCAGGACGCCTGCGAGCTGGTCGCGGCCTTCGAGCCGGGCGCACCGCTCGTCGTCTCCCTGGGCTTCGACACGTACGGCGGCGATCCGATCTGCGACCTCGCGCTCGTCACCGCCGACTACCAGCGGATCGGCGCGGCGGTCCGCAGGCTCGACCGGCCCACGCTCCTCGTGCAGGAGGGCGGCTACGCGCTCGAGGCGATCGGGGCGAGCGCGACCGCCTTCCTGCGCGGCCGTCAGGCTGACGGAGGCGCCCGGGGCGGGGTCCGGGCGCCGCGCAGGATCGCCATCGCCGTCCAGCGCATGATCGCGAGCGAGTCGTCGCGGCTGAGCCCGGCCACCCCCCTCAGCCAGACGAGCGCCTCGATGCCGGTCGTGGTCCGGATCGCCAGGGCCAGGCGGCGGAGCTCGCGCTCGCTCAGCTCGTCGCGCAGCGGCGCGAGGGCGTCCTCGATCCAGGTGACCGCCCGTCCCTGGCGCAGGGCCAGCTGCTCCGGGCTCGGCTCGTGCTCGTCGAGGCTCAGGCGCAGCATCATGCGCAGCTCCGGCTCGTGCTCGCGGACGAGGTCGGTGAGCGCCACCACGGCTTGCTCCAGCCGCGCCTCGACGTCGGGCGGGGCATCGCTGCCCAGCAGCGACCGTGACTCGAGGTGTGGATACGTCGCGGCGAGGAGAGCCCGCTGGTTCGGGAAGTAGCGGTACGCGGTTGCCCGCGAGACCGCCGCCTCGGCCGCGGCTTCCTCGACGGTCGGCGTGCGGCCGGCTGCCAGGAGGCGTCGCGTGGCCTGGACCAACGCGTCTCGCGTGCGGCCCTTCTGCCCCCGGCGACCGAACTCAGTATATGGGATTGACATGCTCATTATGATACAGGGGTCTCATGGAAGGGGTCCCGACGCGACCCGGCACCCCCGCCGCCTCACCCGCCCGAGCGGTGACCCGCAGCCGCGAACAACGAACGAGGTGGATCATGCGCAGCCGGTTCCAGGCTGGACGGTTGGCACTGAGCGGCGTGGTGGTGGCCACACTGCTGGCCGTGTCGACCGGCACGGCCGACGCGAAGCTGGGTATCGAGACCGTGTACGCGAACGGCGAGACCTTTGCGATGCTCACGCCCCACGTCATCGAGAATCCCAATCCTCATCTGCTGGCGACGGCGCCGCCGTTCTACGTCCTCGCCTATCCCATGGATCAGCAGGGGCAGCCCATCCTGCCGGCCGGCTACTCGCCCCAGTGCGACCCGTGCCTGGGTGTCCCGGTCCCGCCGTATCACGACCACCTCCTGACGAGCGCGCCCGGGTTCGGCGTGGATGGAACGGCCCGAGACTACATGGGACCGTGGAGGGTCGTCGTCATGATGTACAACCCGGTGTACGTCAAGAGTGCGGGGTTCACCCCGGTGACCAGCGACGAGGATCTCGCCGCCGCCGAGGCGAACGGGGCGTTCCTGCCCATCGCGGGCCCGGACGCACCAGATCCGTTCGAGAAGGAGATCCCGACCATCCTGATCTGTCCGGTCACCTCGCCCAACGCCTAGGGCGCGCCGCCTCAGCCGCCGGGCGCCGCCGGCGCCGCAGCTCGGAGGCGAGCACCTCCGCGTAGAGCAGCGGATCCACGTTGCCGCCGGAGAGGACGATGACCCGCCGGTCGTCGTCCTCCGGCTGCTCGACACGACCCGAGAGATGGGCGGCCATGGCGGCCGCGCCGGAGGGCTCGACACCAGCCGCGCCCGCCTGGCGAGCGCGGCCATGGCGCTGCGCAGCTCCACGTCGCTGACGGCGACGATCTCGTCGACGTAGGCGCGGAGGTGGGCGAAGGGGATGGCGCCGACCGCGCTCACCCGCAGCCCGTCTGCGATGGTGCGCTCCGTCCGCTCCGCCGGCCAGGCGACGATGCGCCCGCTCGCCAGCGATTCGCGGGCATCGGCGGCGTCCTCCGGCTCCACGCCGATGATCCGCGCGCCGGGCGCCAGGGCCTTCACGGCCGTCGCGATCCCGGCGATCAGCCCGCCGCCGCCGATGGGGACCAGGACGCTCGTCACGTCGGGTCGATCC
This sequence comes from uncultured Chloroflexia bacterium, assembly GCA_963773695.1. GTDB lineage: Bacteria > Chloroflexota > Limnocylindria > QHBO01 > QHBO01 > CAVXEH01. Next base: position 80,640 of record CAVZCE010000010.1, read on the forward strand.
TCCGCGATCTCGAGGCCGCAGGTTCCCTGGCCGGCGACGATCTCCTCGTCATCGAACGAGGGAACGATGGTGTAGCCGTGCTCGGCGGCGAGCCCCTCTGCGATCCGGCGCCGCTCGTCGGAGCCGGGACCGCAGCGCACGATCCGGCGCCGTCCCGCTCCACGCCGGCCACCTTGATCGCCGGCGCGTTGTCCGGCATGACGATCACCGCGCGGACGCCGAGCAGGCGAGCGGCGCGGGCCACCGCCTGTGCGTGGTTGCCCGGACGAGTAGGTGACGACCCCTGCGGCCCGCTCGGCATCGGTCAGGCTCGTCAGCTTCGCGTACGCGCCGCGCATCTTGAAGGCCCCCACCGGCTGCAGGCTCTCCGGCTTCAGCTCGGTCCGATCGTCCCAGCGCAGCAGCGGCGTGCGCACCGCCACACCCCGGATGCGCTGCGCGGCCGCGGCCGGATGCGCTCCAGCGAGACGAGCTCGGGACCCGGACCGGCTCCACCGCGCCCGATCCGCCGCTCATGCCCGCTCCCGCAGCAGGTCGAGCTGGTCGGCGTGCTCCTCGAGGTGTCCGACCACGAACTCCTCGACGATCTGCGCCAGCGGCATGTCGCCGAGGCGCGGATGGGCTCCCACCGCCTGCCACGCCTCCGGGCCGAGCGACTCGAGCTGGCCGCGAGCGCGGCGATCTCGCGGCGGACCCGCGCCAGCAGGGCGGCGGGGTCCACGTCCGGTCGCGCTCGATGGCCGCGATGCGCTCGGCATCGGCCTTCGTCCGTGCCGAAGCGGACGCGGACCTCCTTCCCCGTCGTCCGCCGCCTGCTCGAGCCAGCCGTCCACGACGCGCTGGATCTGCGCCGCCCAGTAGGGCGGGAACTCGGCCAGATGGGCCCAGACCTGCCCCGCCTCCCAGCGCTCGGTGCCGCCGGGATCCGGGTCCGTGAGGCCGGGCGGAACGCCGCCGCAGCGTGGGCCTCGAGGCGGGCCTGCACGGCCCGCATCCGTTCCCGGTAGCCTGCAGGCGCGTCCGTGGTCATCGCTGTCCGGCCTCCGGCCGCGCGACGATGGGCGTGGTGAGCGTGCCGAGCCGCTCGACCGCCAGCGTGACCGTGTCGCCGGGCTCCAGGTACCGCTTGAGGGTCTCGTCGCGCACCTCGAGGAGGCAGCCGGTCCCCACGGTTCCCGATCCCAGCAGCTCGCCGGGCCGGACCCGGACGTCGGCCGAGGCTCGCGCCAGCATCTCTCCGAAGCTGAACTGGGCGCTCGACCACGCCCCGTGGCTGATCTCCGTCCCGTTGACGAGCGCCTCCATCTGGAGCGCGTACGCCTTGCCGGCCCGCGCGTCCGCCAGCTCGTCCGGCGTGACGAGCCAGGGACCGATGGTGGAGGCGAAGTCCTTGCCCTTCGCCGGCCCGAGGCGGACGGTCGTCTCCTCGCGCTGGAGGTCGCGGGCCGACCAGTCGTTGAAGATGAGATAGCCGCCGATCGCCTCCTCGGCGCGGTCCGGCTCCAGGTCGACCGCCGGGGTGTCGACGAGCGCGGCTACCTCGAGCTCGAAGTCCAGCTCGACCGACCCGCGGGGCGCCCAGACGGGCTCCCCCGGTCCCCGGATCTCGCTGGTGTTGCCGAAGTAGAAGATCGGCAGGCGGTACCAGGCCTCCGGAACCGTGCCGCCGCGGCGTTCCCACATCGTCTTCACATGGCGCTCGAAGGCGTAGAAGTCCCTGATCGCCGGCGGACGCAGGATCGGCGGGCCGAAGAGCAGGTCGCCGGCGGCGAGGATCGCCTCGTCGTCCGCATCGGCTCCGGCGTAGCCCTCGGCGATCTCGGCGAGCACCTCGACCCGCAGCCCGCGGGCGAGATGCTCGTCCAGGGTGGTGACCGGCTGGCGGAAGAGCGGCGAGTTGTGGGCGCGACGCGGGTCCTCCACCACCAGGCCCTGGCGCGCCTCCTCGAGGTCGAGCCAGCGCGTGGCATTCGCGTCGCGCGCGACGGCGAGCCGCCATGGGGTCCCGGCGGCCGCGTTCCGTTCCCGAACGTGGGCGATCTTCATGGACGTCGAGTCTAGCGGCTCGCACGGATCCGCCCCTCGCCCGCATAGAATCGTGCGACGTGAAACGGATCGGGTTCCTCTCCTTCGGTCACTGGTCGGCGGCGCCGCACTCGCAGGTCCGGTCGGCGTCGGACGCGCTGCTGCAATCCATCGAGCTCGCGGTGGCCGCCGAGGAGCTCGGGGCCGATGGCGCCTACTTCCGCGTCCACCATTTCGCGCAGCAGCTCGCCTCGCCCTTCCCGCTGCTCGCCGCCGTCGGCGCGCGCACCAGCCGGATCGAGATCGGCACCGCCGTCATCGACATGCGCTACGAGAACCCGCACTACATGGTCGAGGATGCCGGGGCTGCCGACATCATCGCCGGCGGACGCCTCGAGCTGGGGATCAGCCGCGGGTCACCCGAGCAGGTCATCGACGGCTACCGCCACTTCGGCCACGTGCCGCGGGAGGGTGAGTCCGACGGCGACATGGCCCGGCGCACCAGCGAGGTCTTCCTCCAGCTCCTTTCCGGTGAAGGGTTCGCCGCCCCCAGCCCCCGACCGATGTTCCCGAACCCGCCCGGGCGGCTCCGCCTGGAGCCGCACTCGCCGGGACTCCGCGACCGGATCTGGTGGGGCGCCGGATCCAACGCCACCGCCGCCTGGGCGGCCGGGCTGGGGATGAACATGATGACCTCCACCCTGAAGTTCGACGAGGGCGGCCAGCCGCTCCACGTTCAGCAGGCGGAGCAGATCCGCGCCTTCCTGGAGGCCTGGGCGGCGGCCGGGCACCAGCGGGAGCCGCGGGTCTCGGTCAGCCGCAGCATCTTCCCGATCGTGGACGATCGCGACCGGTTGTACTTCGGGCACGACCGCCAGGAGTCGGACCAGATCGGCTACCTCGACGAGACGACGCGGGCGGTGTTCGGGCGCACCTACGCGGCCGAGCCGGACGCGCTCGTCGAGCAGCTCGCGGCGGATACCGCCATCGCTGCGGCCGACACGCTGCTGCTCACCGTCCCGAACCAGCTCGGCGTCGACTACAACGCCCACGTCATCGAGAGCGTCCTGCGCCACGTGGCTCCGGCCCTGGGCTGGCGCTGAGCTAGAGGTTGCCCCGGCGCGCCTGCTCGATCTCGATCGCCTCGAAGAGCGCCTTGAAGTTGCCCACGCCGAAGCCGCGCGACCCGTGTCGCTCGATGATCTCGAAGAAGAAGGTCGGGCGGTCCTGCACCGGGCGGGTGAAGATCTGGAGCAGGTAGCCTTCCTCGTCGCGGTCGGCCTCGATCCCCAGCTCCTCGAGGATCTCCATGGGCACGCCCACGTCGCCCACCCGGTCGGGCAGCTGCTCGTAGTAGGCGTGCGGCATCCCCAGGAACTCGACGCCACGGTCGCGAAGGGCGCGGACAGTGCCCACGATGTCCTCCGTCCGCAGGGCGATGTGCTGGGTGCCCGCGTCGAGGTAGTAGTCGAGGAACTCCTGGATCTGGCTCTTCTTCTTGCCGGCGGCAGGCTCGTTGATGGGGAACTTGATGCGCCCGTTCCCGTTCTGCATCACCTTGCTCATCAGCGCGGAGTACTCGGTGTGGATCACCTTGTCGTCGTAGTGGATGAGCTGGCTGAAGCCCATGACGTCCCGGTAGTACGCGACAAAGCGGTCCATGTCGCCCAGGTCGACGTTGCCGACGCAGTGGTCGACCTCGAGCAGGCTCTGGCCGGTCGCCGCCGGAGCCGGTCGCCGGACCCGGTGGAAGCCGGGCAGGAAGGTGCCGTGGTAGTCGCGCCGGTCGATGAAGGAGTGGATCACCTCGCCGTAGGTGTGCACGGCCGAGCGTCGGACGACGCCCTTCTGGCCCTCCACCTCGGTCGGCTCCTGGGCAGAGAGTGCCCCGCGCCTGGTCGTCTCCTCCCAGGCCGATGTCGCGTCGTCCACCGTGAAGGCAATGTCATGCACCCCGTCGCCGTGCCTGCGGACGTGCTCGGCGATCTCCGAGTCCGGGGTCATGGCGCCGGTGAAGACGAACCGGATGTCGTTCTGCGCCATCACCCAGCTCGTGCGATCGCGCACTCCGGTCTCCAGGCCGGCGTACGCGATGGGCGTGAAGCCCCACAGGGCGCGATAGTAGGAGGCCGCCTGCCTCGCGTTCCCGACCCAGAACTCGACGTGGTCGATCCCCTTGAGGGGAAGGAAGTCCTGCGCCTCGCTGGCCGCATTGGGGTTGATGTGGGCGCCGGCCTGGTTGGCGGCGCCGCGGCTCAGTGTCGTATCGGTCATCTCGATCGCGGATCGGCCTCCTGCGCGTGCCTCGGGACCTCAATTCTACCCGTCATCCACCCCGGCGCCGTATCGCCCGGCCCTGGCGCCGCGGCCGTGAGCCCGCCGGCAGCCCGCTGGCAGCCCGCTGGCAGCCCGCTAGCGCGGACGGTGCTTCAGCCGCTCCACCGTCGGCGCCGCGATGAGCGTCACCTCGATCATGCGGTCGACGGCATCGGCCAGCTGCTCGGGTGAGAGGTAGGTCTGCTCCGACGACACCTCCTCCGAGAGGACGTCGCTGACCGTGAGCATGCAGGCGGCCTGGACCCCCGCACGCGCCGCGAGGTAGAAGAGCGCGGAAGCTTCCATCTCGAAGGCGAGAACGCCCCGATCGCGCCACTTCGTCGTGTAGTCCGGATCCGGGTTGTAGAACACGTCCACCGAGGCGACCGGACCGATCCAGATGTGGATCCCCGCCTCCTGCGCCGCGTGGTACAGGGCGTGGGTCAGGCCGAAGTCCGCCGTCGGCGCGTAGGGGTCGCCGTGCAGGTAGGTGCGTGTCGCTCCATCCACCGGGCAGGCGGACTGGGCGATGACGAGGTCGCCGGTCTGGATGCCCTCCGCGATGCCACCGCAGGTGCCCACCCGAATCAGCTGCTGCGCGCCGAGCCGCAGAAGCTCCTCGGTGACGATCGAGAAGGACGGCGTTCCCATGCCCGTGGTCTGGACACTGACCGGACGCCCGCGATACGTCCCCGTCCATCCGTGCAGCCCCCGGTTGTCGTTGACCATCCGGGTGTTCTCGATCCCGCCGTCGAAGCGCTCGGCAATGCGCCGGGCGCGGATCGGGTCGCCGGGGAGCAGCACGAGGGGCGCGTAGTCGCCGGGTTCGGCGTGCAGGTGGATCTGTGGCATATCGCGAGCATAGCCGTCTCCGCAATTCCGCAGGCCTACGCGACGCCGGACCGGTCGGCCATCGGGCCTTCCTCGCGAAGCGTTCGGGCAACGGCGGTGGCGACCAGCTCCGCCCGGCGCGACTCGAGCGCATCGGCGATGGCCTGGTGCAGGCCGACGATCTCCTGCTCGCGGATCGCGAGCCCGATCCTGCCGGCCAGATCCTCCTCGATCCGGCGCCCGATCGTCTGATGCAGGTACGTGAGCAGCGGGTTGTGCGCGGCACGGACGACCTCGCGGTGCACCTCGACGTCCACCGCGGCGATCTCCTCGGCCGATCCGCCCATCACGGCGATCCTCAGCTCCGAGATGACGAACCAGAGGCGCTCCAGGTCCCGATCGGTGCGACGACCCGCGGCCCGACGCGCCGCCACCAGCTCCAGGTCCAGGCGGAGGGAGTGGAGCTCGCCGCTCGTCGCCCGGCGCAGCGCGATGGGCAGGATCGTCTCCTCCTTGGGCCTTGCCACGTACGTGCCCACGCCGTGGACGGTCCGCAGCAGGCCGGCGAAGGTCAGCGCCGTGATTGCGGCGTGCATCGTGGGCTGGCTCACGCCAAACGCCTCCGCGAGGGCTGGAACGGGCGGCAGGCGCGCTCCCGTTGGCAGATCGCCCTGCACGATCTGTCGGCGAAGCTGGTCCGCCACCTCGAGGGTCACCGGCCGCTTCGTCACGCGAAGGAAGGGGAGCGCCTTCCGGCCCCGTCGTCTTGCAGTCTTCAAGTCTTCTGAAGACTCGCAGAGAGGACCGTACGAGCGGCTTATCAGCCGCTTACCGGCTACGATGAGTCCCATGGTCGCCCCTCACGCTTCTGCCGCACCCGACCCCGCGTCCGCCTGGGCGGAGGAGCTCGACTTCGCCGTTGCCCTGGCTCGCCGGGCGGGGGGCATCCTCCAGGACGGCTACGAGAACGTCGCCACGGTCGAGTACAAGAGCCGCCGCGATGTGGTGACCGATGTCGACTACCGCTCGGAGGAGCTCGTGATCGGCGCGATCCGGGAGCGCTATCCCGACGACGCGATCCTGGCCGAGGAGTCGGGGAAGCACGCCGGGCGGCGCAGGAGCCGGGATGGCGGCGAGGAACGGCGAACCTGGGTCGTCGATCCGCTCGACGGGACGGTGAACTACGCCAACGGGATCCCGTTCTACTGCGTCTCGATTGCGCTGGTGGCCGGCGGCCATCCCGTCGTGGGGGTCGTCCTGGATCCCGCACGCGACGACCTCTATGCGGCTACCGCCGACGGGCCGGCCTGCCTGAATGATCGCGCGGTCCATGCGTCCGAGAAGGAGGCGCTGGGCGACTACGTGGTGGCGCTGGCGGTGATCGGACGCGGCGGGATCTCCCGGGAGCGCCGCGTGGCGCGGCAGATCCGCATCGGTCGCCGCATGGGCAGCTCCGCGCTCGCGCTGGCGTACGTCGCCTCGGGCCGGTTCGACGCGATGGTCCAGAACGGGGGCCTCTCTGCGTGGGACGTCGCCGCGGCGGGGCTCGTCGCGGAACGAGCCGGCGCCACCGTCAGCGATCTCGCCGGCGGCCCCTGGTGGGACATCGATCGGCGGTCCGCGGCGGTGAGCGTGGTGGCCGCTCCACAGCCGCAGCACGCGACGCTCGTCGAGCTCCTGCAATCGGTCGGCACATCGGTCCAGACGCGCCGGCCGTAGCGAGCGAGCGGGCCTCAGCCGGAGATGCCGGCAGCTCGCAGCGCGCTGGCGAGCATCGCCAGGGTCCGGGCCGTGGCGCCCCAGATGCGCTGACCCCCGTGGCGGTAGACCCCGACGGTGGCGGTCCAGCCGCCGATGCTGAGCTCCTCCTCCGTGATGGCGTCCGGCACGAGGATCCGCTGCAGCGGCAGCTCCACGATCGCCGCGACCTCCGCCACCTGCGGCACGAGCCGGGGCCGGACGGCGACGGCGCCCACGAAGGGCCGAAGCTCGTAGTTGCTGACCGGAATCCAGACGTCGTCGAGCGCGCCCAGCACCGTCACCGCGGCCGGGTCGAGGCCGATCTCCTCGCGTGCCTCGCGGAGGGCGGCGGCCTGCCGGTCCGCGTCACCGGGCTCGACTGCGCCACCGGGGAGCGATACCTCGCCGGCGTGGGCGCGCAGGTCGGCGCGGCGGACCGTGAGCGGGACCGTCAGCCCGCCGCCGTCCCCTGGGTAGATGACGAGGAGCGTCGCGGCGGGACGCGCCGGGGGGAAGGCGGAGCGGTCGTAGCGCGGCAGGCTGGCGCGCCCCGCCGCATCCCGCGGTCCGAAGCGCGGATCGACCGGCATCGGCCGCTGCGCCGCCGCGATCGCATCGGCAATCGCGTCCATCCACCCCGCGCGACCTCGTAGAATCGGCTCCATGACCTCCTCGACCCCGCGCAACCGCGATGACCGGGTTCGTGCCGCCATCGAGCGTACCCAGCTCGTCGTCAACCGGACGCCGCACTTCACCATCCAGACGCGCCGCGAGGCAAATGGTGCGCTTGACACCCTCGTCCGCCAGCTCGGGCTCAACCAGGTGAATCCCGCGGAGTCCGCGGCCGCCCTGGAGAAGCTCTTCCGCGCGCACTCGTCGCTCGTCTTCGGGCTGCTCCGCGATCCCGATGTCGCCGAGCGCTTCGCGCCTGCGCTTCGGCAGCTCGGATTGCGCGGCATCACCCAGCGCCTCGACGAGGTGGCCGGATCGGTGATGGCCGAGCCGATCCCGGGGCCGACCGGCGGCCGTCGCCACCGGGACGAGCTCCCCGCCGAGGAGCGCCTGGACGCGGAGGGCCGTCCCCTCCCGCCCCCGCCCGGCTACTACTGAGGTTCGCCGGCCGGCCCGAGCCGGCCCAGCGCGGCGACGAGGGCATCGTCGGTCGGGGTGGAGCCGAGCCCGAGCCGCTCGCCGATGACCGCGGGGAGCGGCGGTTCGAGGAACGTCGAGGCCAGCAGCTCCCAGGCCGATGCCGCGAAGACCTCGGCCGGCGTGCCGTCGAGGACGATCCGGCCCTCACGCATCACGACGGCCCGATCGAACGTCTCTGCCACGAACCGCATGTCGTGGCTGATGGCGATGACCGTGCGGCCCTCGGCGGAGGCGGCGCCGATGACCGCCGCGATGCGTCCGACCCCGGTCCGGTCCTGCCCCGTCGTCGGCTCGTCGAGGACGAGGACCGGGGTCTCCATGGCGAGCACCGAGGCGAGGGCCAGCAGCTTGCGCCGCGACGCGCCGAGATCGTACGGGTTGGTCCGCGCCTCCGCGTCGAGCCCGACGGCCTCGAGGGCACGTTCCACGGCGCTCCGCAGCGTGGCGCCGCGCATCCCCAGGTTGCGGGGCCCGTACTCGACCTCGGAGCGGACGGAGCCGGCGAAGATCTGGCGATCCGGATCCTGGAAGGCGAGCCCCACAGTCCGCGAGAGCGCGGCGACGCTGCGCCCGGCCACGTCCTCGCCCTCGAGCAGGACGCGCCCCTCGGTGGGGCGCAGGAGCCCGTTCAGGTGCCGTACCAGCGTCGACTTCCCGCTCCCGTTCTGGCCGATGATCGCCAGCCGCTCGCCCGGCGACATCCGGAGCGAGACGCCGTCGAGCGCCCGTACCCCGCTGTCGCGATAGACGTGAACGACGGCGTCGAGCTCGAGGGTCGGCATCAGGCGGCCCCCTCCGCCAGCGCGCGCTCGACGATCGCAGCCGGAACACCGGCCGCCGCCGCGCGCCGCCGCAGACGGACGTCGGCGGGCGGCGCGACTCCCAGCTCCTCGAGCCGGGGGTCGGCGAGCACCGCAGCTGCGGGGCCCTCCATGGCGACCCGGCCCGCCGCCAGCACGACGATGCGGCCGGCGACCGCGGCGAGCAGGTCGGTCTTCTGCTCGGCGATGAGGATCGAGGCACCGTCCGCGGCAAGGCGACGGACGGCATCGGAGACCAGGCGCGTGCCGGCCGGGTCGAGCTGTGCCGTCGGCTCGTCGAGGACGAGATGCCGCGGGGCCAGTGCGAGCAGCCCGGCGATCGCCACGAGCTGCTGCTGGCCGCCGGAGAGGCGGTCCGGATGGCGGGCGGCCAGCGCCCCGATGCCGAGCGCCTCGAGCGCCTCCTCCGTGCGCCGGATCACCTCGGAGCGCTCCATCCCCAGGTTCATCGGCCCGAAGGCGACCTCCTCGTAGACGCTGGCGGCGACCCCGGAGAGCTGGGTGCCGGGATTCTGGAAGCCGATCGCCACCTCGGTCGCGATGGCGTGCATCGGCCGGTCCGCGGCATCGGCGCCGTCGAGCAGGACGCGACCGGCGAGCCGCCCGCCGATGGTGCGCGGGGCGAGCCCGCTGGCGACCAGGCAGAGCGTGGACTTGCCCGCCTCGCTGGCCCCGACCAGGCCCACCACCTCTCCGTCGCGGAGGGCCAGGTCGATGCCGCGCAGGGACGGCGTCAGCGCGGCCGCATACCGGTAGGAGACCGCCTCGAGGGTGAGCATCAGGCCCGCCAGCCGGCGAGGCGCGCCGCGATGACGGCCAGCAGCGCGACGAGGAGCAGCCAGCGCACGAGCCGCTCCCAGCCGGTGTCGCCGGGCCACCACAGGAGCGTGCGGCGACCCGGGCGCGTGAAGCCGCGCGCCTCGAGGGCCATGGTGCGCTCCTCGACCTCCGCGATCGAGCCCAGGATCACCGGGCCGACGAGCGGGACGATCCCGCGCACCCGGCGCAGCGCGGATCCCTCCGTGTCGAGCCCACGGGCCCGCTGGGCGGCGGTGATCTGCGCGGCGCGCTCCACCATGGCGGGCACGGTCTGGACCGAGGCGTTGGCCACGAACGCGACCCGCGGCGAGATCCCGCGCCGCTCGAGATCGATCACCAGGTCGTGCGGTCGGGTGGTCAGGTAGAAGAGGGTGATCGCTCCGGAGATGGCCATGATCCGCAGGAGGATCTGCGCGGCGAACTCGAGCCCTTCGACGGTGGCCGTGATGGGGCCGAGCCGAAGCAGCACCTGGTGGGCGCCCGGGAAGAAGAACAGGTTGATCAGGAGCGCGGAGACGGCGATCGGCAGGGAGAGCAGGAGCGCGGTCCGCACGAGGCGGGCGAGCACCCGGGCGGCGATCGCCGGGGCCACGATGGCGACCGCGACGAGGGCGAGCGGGCCCCAGATCCCGCCGATCACGACCGCCGCCACCGCGGTGATGGTGGCCAGGGTCGCCTTGGTCAGCGGGTTGAGCCGGTGGAACGCCGTGGGCTGCTCGGGCCGGAGGAAGTCCGGAGGGCCGCGTCGCGCGTCGTCGATCAGGCCAGCGCCTCCGCGGTCCCCAGCTCCACGTCACCGCCCTCGACCAGGCGCTCGCCCTGCGGGAAGCGGGCCTTGGTCCGCCGCGCCATGGCGTTCAGGATGAGGTAGACGGTGAAGAAGGTGATGAGCTTGTCCACCGGGTCCGAGAGGAGGCCCTGCTGGAAGGTGGCGGCCTGGATCTCGGAGCCGGCCTGGCGGAATGCGGCGACCAGGAAGTCGGTGCCGGCGCCGGTCACGCCGCTGAACAGGTTCGCCGAGATGGGCGCGCTGATGAGCGCGGCGACGACCCCGGTCAGGACGCCGGCGACGACGACGTAGGCAACCGTCAGGTCGCGGCGCAGGAAGAGCAGCGCCAGGAACCCGGCGATCGCCGCCACGAAGAGGGCGGCGATGAGCCAGCCGAGGACCACGAAGACGGCATCGGGGCTCTGCTCGGGGCTGAAGAACGAGAAGCCGGTGCCGTAGAAGCGGGCCCAGGCGTAGAAGGCCACCCCGCCCACCACGACGAGCGCGATGAGGGCGCCGATGGCGAGCTCGCCGAAGGATCGATCGGGGCGCGGTCGCATCCAGCCGAGCCGGCCGAACATGCCGGCCATCAGGCCGATCACCGCCGCCACGATGGCGAAGGCCGCCGACGCGCTGCCCTGGAACGGCGGCGGGACGACGTAGGTCCACAGGATGTTGGCGAGGAACCCGGTGAGGGCGCCGGGAATCGGTCCGGCCAGTGCCCCGACCAGGATCGTCCCGATCGAGTCGAGGTAGACGGGGATCTTCAGGGCCGCGGAGACGGTCTGCCCCAGGATGATGTTGATGGCGATGGCGAGCGGCATGAGCACGATCGTCCGCGTGTCGAACTGCTGCGCGATGGAGTCGAGCCGCCCGGTCTGCAGGTACTCCACGCCCGCGTAGGCGACGAACGCCGCGACCAGGGCCACGGCGGTGACGAGCGCCCAGTTGTCGCTGTTCTGCCCGGAGAAGGTTCCGGCCAGGAGGACCCCCACGTATGCGACGATCGCAAAGGCGACTAGCGCGCCCGCGATCCGAAGCCAGCGCTGTGACACGATGCGAACCTCCGTCCTCGCTACCCGTTCCTAGGCCGGGGCCCCGCACGCTCGCGCGAGGCGCTGCAGCAGCTCCGCCTTCATCCCGGCGGCGTCGATCGCGGTGGCGATGGTAACCGGCGGCCGCTCCCCCGCGTCGGTGCGGTACAGGGTCCCCGCGATGGCGGGATCCTCCCCGGTGTCGCAGGCCAGGTGCTCCTCGACAGACTCGGTCACGAGGTCGGGGCGGAGGAGCGACGCGACGAGGGTGACCGGGTCGTGCAGGTAGCAGCCGTCGATCCCGTCGGCCTTGCGGTGGAAGCCCACGTAGAAGCGGATCGCGTCGCGCACGATGCCCGAAAGGTGGGTGTCCGGCAGGATCCGCAGGTCGTCCATGGTGAAGACGACATCCTGCGTCGCGTCCAGCGGGAAGATGCGCGACAGGGCGCCGTGCTCCAGGCAGATCTCGGCGGCCTCCGGGTCCACGCACGCGTTCCACTCGCCGGTCTCGGTCGTGTTGCCGCGGTCCTCCAGGGTGCCGCCCATCCAGACGAGCTCGCGCAGCCCGGCCCGCAGGTCGATCCCCTCGGTGACGGCCGCGGCGAGGTTCGTGAGGGGGCCCAGCGCGACGACGCTCACCGTCCCGGGGTGACGCTCGATGTGCGCCGCGAGGTAGCGAGAGGCGGGGACGGCGGTGTACTCCGTGGTGCCCAGGGCCCGGTCCTCGCCGCGCAGCTCGACGTAGCCGGTGCCCGTGGGCCCGTGCGTCTCGGGTGCCGTCCGCAGGCGCCGGACGAGCGGGCGGGCAGCGCCCACGCTGACCGGGACGTCACCGCGTCCGGCGAAACGGAGGATCTTGCCGGTGTTGCGGGCCACGTGCTGCAGCTCGACGTTGCCGGCGACGCAGGTGACGCCGCGAAGGTTCAGCTCCGGGGCGGTGGCGGCGATGAGCAGCGCGACCATGTCGTCGATGCCCGTGTCGACGTCCAGGATCACCGGTCGCGGAGGCCGCGGGCCGGTTTCCCCTGGCTCGCTCGGGTAGGGGTGCGCGAGGCCCTCCATGGGTGCCAATCCTACCGGCTCGGCCAACCCCCGGCGCGCCCGACCTTCGAGCCGAGCGGATGCCCCAGCCGGCCGGCGACGAAGCGCGCCGCCTCGAGGACCCTGTCGAGGTCCGCGCCGTGACGAATGCCCTCGCGATCGAACAGGTAGACGAGGTCCTCGGTGGCCAGGTTTCCCGCGCTGCCCGGTGCGAACGGCGAGCCGCCGGTTCCCCCGGTCGAGGCGTCGAAGGCGCGCTGCCCCAGGTCGAGCGCCGCCATCACGTTGGCCAGCGCGGTCCCTCGCGTGTCGTGGAAGTGCAGACCGATGGCGTCGGCGCCGATGCCGGCGCCGTGCAGCGCCGCGAGCACCCGTCGCACGTCCGACGGGCCGGCGGCGCCGACGGTGTCGCTGATCCCCAGCTCGTCCACGCCCAGATCGAGCAGCCGATGGCTCACCGTCACCACCGCCCGCTCCGGCACCTCCCCCTCGTACGGGCAGCCGAAGGCCGTGCTCACGTAGGCCCGCACCCACATGCCGCGCTCGCGGGCCGCCGCCACCACCGGCGCGAAGGCGGCGAGGGACTCGTCGATCGACATGTTGATGTTGTGCCGCGCGTAGGACTCCGTGGCCGCGGTGAAGACGCAGATGGCCTCCGCCCCCGCCTCGAGGGCGCGCGCCATCCCGCGCTCGTTCGGGACGAGCACCGGATACCGGACCCCTGGCCGGCGCTCGAGCCGATGCAGCAGGTCACCGGCGTCGGCGAGCTGTGGGACGGCGCGCGGGGAGACGAAGCTCGTCGCCTCGATCTCGCGCAGGCCGGCATCGGCCAGGAGGCCCAGGTAGCGCAGCTTGTCGTCCGTCGAGAGGATGGCCGCCTCGGCCTGCAGCCCGTCGCGCGGCCCCACCTCGTAGATGCGCACCTCCGGCGCGGGGCGCGGCGTGATCATCGGTCCGGGCTCATGGGCTCATCGTAGGCGGTGATCTCGGCAAGCCGGTCGCCGCGCTGCACCTGGTCGCCCTCGCGCACCGCCAGCTCGGTCACCGTTCCGGCCAGCGGGCTCGTCACCGCGTGCTCCATCTTCATGGCCTCCAGGACGATCACCGGGTCGTGCTGCGCGACGCGGTCTCCCTCCCGCGCCCGCACGGCGATGATCCGGCCCGGCATCGGCGCGGTGAGGGTCGCATGTCCCTCGGCGGTGGCGGCGTGCCGAACCGCGTCCTCGATGGTCGGCGGGTCGGCGAGCGCCACCTCGACGGATTGCCCCTCCACGTCCACGCACGCGCGGTCCCCGTCGAGCGCCACCGCGGGCTGGTGCTCCGCCACGCCGGGGAGGTCGCCCAGCGTGACCCTCCGCTCCTCGCTCGCCGTGGAGAGGAGCACGGCCGCCGGGCCGTTGAGGCGCCAGGCGCCTGCCCACGGGTCACCGGGGCGGGATCGGGCTGCGAGCAGCAGGTGCCCGGCGGTGCGCCATGCGGCGTCATCGGGCACCGGCGGATGGGGAAGGTTCATGGCAGGCAGGCTGTCCGTGCGCATCTGGCCGTCGGCGAGGACCGGCTGGTCGAGGAGCCAGCGGAGGAACCGCAGGTTGGTCCGGACCCCCAGGAGCCGCGTCCCGCGCAGCGCCGCGCGCAGCCGCTCGAGCGCCTGCGCGCGGTCGGAGCCGTGGGCGATGACCTTGGCGAGCATCGGGTCGAACCGGTCGGAGACGACGTCGCCGGCGCGGATGCCGCTGTCGACACGCACTCCCGGGCCGTCCGGCCAGCGCACGACGACGAGCCGGCCGGTGGCCGGCAGGTAGCCGGCCTCGGGATCCTCGGCGTAGATGCGCACCTCGATGGCGTGCCCGCGCTGCTCGACCTCGCCCTGGCGGAGGCTGAGCGGCTCGCCGGCCGCGATCCGGATCTGGTCCTCCACCAGGTCGCGCCCGGTGACGAGCTCGGTCACCGGATGCTCGACCTGCAGCCGGGTGTTCATCTCCAGGAAGAAGAACTCGTTGCCATCGGCCAGCAGGAACTCGACGGTTCCGGCACCCACGTAGCCGACGTCGGCGGCAAGGCGCAGGGCCGCCGCGCCCATCCGCTCGCGGAGCTGCGCGGAGACCGTCGGGGCGGGGGACTCCTCCACGATCTTCTGGTTTCGCCGCTGGCTGCTGCAGTCGCGCTCGCCCAGGTGGATCCCGTGCCCGTGGGCGTCGAAGAGCACCTGGATCTCCACGTGGCGCGGCCCGACCAGGTAGCGCTCCAGGACAAGGCGCGGGTCCCCGAATGCGCGGCTCGCCTCGCGCCTCGCGGCGGCGAGCGACTCCGCCAGCTCCTCGGCGTGCCGGACGACGCGCATCCCCTTGCCGCCTCCGCCGGCGGACGGCTTGACGAGCAGCGGGAAACCGATGCGGGCCGCTTCCCGCTCCAGGGTGGTGTCGTCCTGGGCGCTGCCGTCGTAGCCGGGCAGGATGGGAACGCCCAGGCCGGCGGCTCGCCGGCGTGCCTCCGCCTTGTCGCCCATGGCTGCGATGGCCGACGGGGGCGGTCCGATCCAGCTGAGGCCGGCCTGGATCACGGCTTCGGCGAAGCCGGCGTTCTCCGAGAGGAATCCGTATCCGGGATGGACCGCGTCGACCGATGCGGCGCGGGCCGCGGCGACGAGCGCGGGTGCGTCGAGGTACGAGGGGACCTCGTGCACCTCGTCCATCCCGTCGGGCGGCCGGTCTCCGGGCGCCCGGACGCCCACCGTCCGGATCCCCAGCCGGCGCGCGGTCCTGGCAACCCGGACGGCGATCTCGCCCCGGTTGGCGACGAGGAGGGAGGCGATGGGTCGGCGTGGCGCGCCCCCGGGATCGGCAGGGGCCGTCTGCTCCGCGCCCGCCACGCTCGCGAGCGACGAACGCGACACGCGCAGCCGCCCGCCCACGCGGGTCGCAGTCAGCCGACCGGTCGAGATCCAGCGCTGAACCGTTCGCGGCGTGACGCCGAGCGCGTTCGCGACCTCTGTCGGGGTCAGGAGCTCATCGGCCACGTCGCGATTGTCGCAGATCACGCCGAGTCCGCTCCCGGGCCCTCCGATCCTGTGCGCTGCGATCCGTCCCCCGGTTCCGGTCGACCTCGCTGACTCGACCGCGCTGACTCCGCCGAGGAATCACCCGGCGCGGCTTCCGGCGTCCACGCTGTCCCCGAGTCACCGGCGTGCTCGGGCGGCGCGCCTGGGGCCGGATCCGCGCCCGTCTACTCGCCGGGGGAATCAGCGCGAGCCGAGTTCGGCAGCGCTCTCTCCGGGTTCCGGTCGACCTCGCTGACTCGACCGCGCTGACTCCGCCGAGGAATCACCCGGCGCGGCTTCCGGCGTCCACGCTGTCCCCGAGTCACCGGCGTGCTCGGGCGGCGCGCCTGGGGCCGGATCCGCGCCCGTCTACTCGCCGGGGGAATCAGCGCGAGCTGAGCGAGAGCCGCGCTGAGCGAGAGCAGACCTGAGCGAGCGTTGAGCGAGCATTGAGCGGCAGCGGCCGGCGGACGTGGGCGGGGCGGCGGCAGCGTGCGGCGGCTACTCCCGCCAGGCGGGAGCCCGCTTCTCGAGGAAGGCGCCGAGCCCCTCCTGGCCCTCCGGCGAGACCCGCTGCCGCGCGGCGATCTCCACCACGAGCTCGCGGGCAGCCGCGGCCTCCAGGCCCCGGAGCCGGCGGACGACCGCCTTCGCCTCCCGGGCGGCGATCGGCCCGGCGCTCAGCAGCTCACCCAGGATCGCCGCGAGGCGTTCATCCAGGGCGGCCTCGTCCGGGAGGATCTCGTGCACCAGACCGATGGCGACGGCGCGCTCCGCGCCGAACCGCTCCCCCGTCGGGAAGAGCGCGCGCGCGTTCGCCTCCCCGATGCGCGGCACCACGAACGGGGCGATCACCGCGGGGAGGATCCCGAGCTTCGTCTCGGTGAAGCCGAAGAGGGTGTCGGCGGCGGCGAGGACGATATCGGCCACCGCACAGAGCCCCATGCCGCCGCCGAGCGAGGCGCCGTGGACCCGCGCGACGACCGGCACCGGGCAGCGGTCGATGGTCGCGAGCATGTCGTGGAGCCGGCCCGCATCGGCCCGGTTCTCCTCGAGCGTCAGGCGCATCGCGGCCCGCTGCCAGGCGATGTCGGCGCCGGCCGAGAACGACTTCCCGTCGCCCGCGAGCACCACCGCCCGCAGCCGCTCCGGCGGCTCTTCGGCGAGCGCGGCGAACGTCCCGGTCAGCGAGGCGATCAGCTCCGCGTTGAACGCGTTGCGGACCTCCGGCCGCGCGAGGGTGACGCGGGCCACCGTGCCGTCGCCGCCACGCTCCAGCCGCAGCCCGAACGGCTGGCTCATCGGGACGTCCCCTTCGCGGAGCCCGCACCGCGATAGAACGGCTGGACGACGCTGCGGACCGTGGAGAGGAGCGGCTCCTCGAGCCAGACGACATCGGTCCCGTCGGGGACGTCGACGGTCGCCGACGCCGCGTCGCCGCCGACGAGGCCCAGGAGCAGGTGGGGGTCGCCATCGGTCTCCGCCTCCACCAGGTAGGCGAGCTCGACGCCCGAGCCGCCCAGGTCGCGCGCCAGGGTCGCCTCCAGCGCCAGCGCCTCGGGGCCGGGAAGCCGCAGCGTCAGCGCCGAGCGCCGCGTGTCCGCGAAGAGCGGCTCCCGGGATCCGGGGAGGCGACCGGCCGCCAGGGCGGAGACCTCCTCGGCGGTGAACTCGTACGGGACCGGGCCCGCCGGATCCAGCACGGCCGGGAGCCCGTTCGCGGCGAGGTTGCCGAACGCGATACGGGCGGGGATCGGCAGGTTGGCCGTGCCGAGCGGCGACCACGCGGCAAGCGCTGCGACCGACCCGAAGAGGACGTTCACCGGGTTCCCGGCCCCGTCGCGTGCGAGCATGACGCTGATCTCCACCTCCTCGTCGTCGTTCACCGCGGACTCCAGGGCGGCGCGCGCCTCGTCCCCGTGGGTCGGCGGCACCGGCAGGAGCACCGTCCCGCTCATGAGGGTCCGGTAGAACTCCGCGAGGGCGCCGCGGGCGGTCTCGGCGCCCGCGGCATCGGCGCCCGCGGTCTCGGCGCCCGCGGTCTCGCCGCCCTGCTGCGCGTCCCGCGCCGCGACCATGGCCGCGAAGAGGTTGGCGGCGCTCGTCTCGAGCGATCCGGTCGGCGTGGAGCGGTCGTGCGATCCGGGGGCGGGGCGGTCCGCTGGGGAGGAGCCGGATGGGTCGGTCACGCGTCGAGCGTACCGGATCGCGGGCGGCGCGGGTATCACGGGACGGCCGGCGCCGGTGCTAGCATCGGGACATGGTCACCGGCATCGACCACCTGGTCATCGCTGTCCGCGACCTGGACGAGGCCGCGGCGCAGCTCACCGCCCGCGTCGGCCTCGCGGTCACCGGCGGCGGGCGACATCCCGGCGCCGGCACCGTCAACCGGATCGCCTTCCTCGCCGATGGCGCCTACCTGGAGCTCATCGCCGTGGAGGACCGCGAGGCGGCGGCGAGCTGGGCCGTCGGGCTCGCCGCACTCGAGGCGCTCGACGCGCACGGCGGTGGGCTGGCGACCTACGCGCTGCTCGACGACGGCCTGGACGCGACCGTCCCGGAGCTGCAGGCGAACGGGAGCAGCATCGGTCCCGCGCAGCACGGCTCCCGCCGTCGCCCGGACGGCGAGATCGTGGAGTGGTGGACCGCGGTGCCGGAGCGGATCGGCCTCGACGGCGTGCCGTTCCTCATCCGTCACGCCTACACCGGCGCCGAGTGGGGACCGCAGGCGCTCGCCACGCGCCGGACCTTCCGCCACCCGATCGGCTCGCCCGCCGTCCTCCTGCGCCTCGACGTCGCGACGCCCGATCCGCCCTCGCTCGCGGCGCGCTACCACCGCGAGCTGGGGCTCGATTTCCGGGTTGTCGCGGACCTCGCCGTCTGCACGCTCGGCGGCCACACCATCCGGCTGCTGCCGCGGCGCGAGATGGAGGTGCCGGCGACCGCCGTCATCGGGGCGGCGGTGGACGCGCCACGCCCCTCGAACCTGCTGGGCCTGCAGATCGACGTCGAGCCCGCGGAGGTCGTCGCCGCCCTCACGCGCTGACCCGTCAGCCCTCAACCGGTGACGGGGGCCCTGGCGGGTCGGTGCCTACATCCGGAAGACGCCGAAGCGGGTCTCCTCGATCCCCGCGTTGAGCGCCGCGCCGATTCCCATGGCCAGCACCCGGCGCGTGTCCAGCGGGTCGATCACCCCGTCGTCCCAGAGCCGCGCCGTGGAGTAGTAGGGAGATCCGGCGCGGTCGTACTCGGCCAGGATCGGGGCCTCGAACGCGTCGCGGTCGGCATCGGTCTGGAAGCCGCCACGCACCGTGGAGAGCACCCGGGCCGCCTGGGCGCCGCCCATGACGCTGATCCGCGCGTTCGGCCACATCCACAGCTGGCGCGGGGAGTAGGCGCGCCCGGACATCCCGTAGTTGCCGGCTCCGAAGCTGCCGCCGATGATGACGGTGAACTTGGGGACCGATGTCGTGGCCACCGCGGTAACCAGCTTCGCGCCGTCCTTGGCGATCCCGCCCGCCTCGTACTCGCGCCCGACCATGAAGCCGGTGATGTTCTGCAGGAAGAGGAGCGGGATGCGCCGCTGGCTGGCGAGCTCCACGAAGTGGGCGCCCTTGAGCGCCGAGCTCGAGAACAGGATCCCGTTGTTGGCGAGGATCCCCACCGGGTAGCCCTCCAGGCGCGCGAACCCGCAGACCAGCGTCTCCCCGTAGCGCTCCTTGAACTCGTGGAACTCGCTGCGGTCCACGAGCCGGGCGATCACCTCGCGCACGTCGTAGGACTGGCGCGCATCGGCCGGGATGACGCCGTAGAGCTCGTCGGGCGAGACCGATGGCGGCGCCGGCTCGCTGCGCTCCCACGGCGGCTCCGGCCTGCGCCAGGCGAGGTTGCGCACGATGGAGCGGCCGATGGCCAGGGCGTGCTCGTCGTCGAGCGCGTAGTGGTCGGCCACGCCGCTGGTGACGGTGTGGACCTCCGCCCCGCCCAGCTCCTCGGCGGTCACGATCTCCCCGGTGGCGGCCTGCACCAGCGGCGGGCCGCCAAGGAAGATGGTCCCCGTCCCGCGCACGATCACCGTCTCGTCGCTCATGGCCGGTACGTAGGCGCCGCCCGCGGTGCAGCTGCCCATCACCAGCGCGATCTGCGGGATGGCACGTGCGGAGAGCTGCGCCTGGTTGTAGAAGATGCGCCCGAAATGCTCGCGGTCGGGGAAGACCTCGTCCTGGAGCGGCAGGTAGGCCCCGCCGGAGTCGACGAGGTACAGGCAGGGCAGGTGGTTCTCGAGCGCGATCTCCTGCGCGCGCAGGTGCTTCTTCACCGTCAACGGGAAGTAGCTGCCGCCCTTCACGGTGGCGTCGTTGGCGACGATCACGCACTCGATGCCCTCGACGCGGCCGATCCCGGTGACGATTCCCGCCCCGGGCGCCTCGTCGCCGTACAGCCCGGTGGCGGCGAGCGCGGAGAGCTCCAGGAAGGCGGTGCCAGGGTCGAGGAGCCGGTCGATCCGCTCGCGAACCGGCAGCTTCCCGCGCTCGCGGTGGCGCTCGATGCTGCGCTCGTCGCCGCCGGCGCCGCGCCCGCTCACCGCGCGGGTCCGCTCGCGGAGGTCCGCGACGAGGTCGCGCATGGCGGACGCATTCGCCGCAGCGGCTGGCGAGGCTGGGTCGATGGAGCTGCGGAGCACGGCCATGCGCCGATTATCGCCGCCCCGCCCGTTCCCGGCCTCCCGTTCCATGAGATCCCCATGTTCCCCGCGGGCATCGCGGCGCGCTGCCCCATGTGTTTCGGCGGCCCGCCCAGTCCATGGAGTCATCACAGCGCGCGGTTTCGGCCTCTGGCGCGGCGTCCGAGTCCCGGGTGGCGTCGAATCCCGCGCCACCGGCCGCGGCCGCGCCCGTCTACTCGTGGGGGTAATCAGCCAACCGGAGGGGTGCACCCGGAGACGTGCACCCCGCAGGTGTGCAGCCGGGAAACGTGCAACCGGAGCGACGCTGCGGATCGTCGCGGCCGACGACGCTCGAGCGAGTGTGCGTCAGGCGAGGGTGACGAGCGGCGTGAGCTGCGTGACGTGCGAGGTGTTGACGATGACCACGCTCACGACGTGCTCGAAGGGCGGCTCGCCGGCGTGGAGCAGGTAGGCCTCGGTGAGGGGAAGCCAGCGCTGGCCGCGGGCGAGAAGGTGCGGGCCAACCTCCGCCCCGGGCGGCAGGTGGATGTTGCCGGTCACGTTGAACGGGCCCACCGAGAGGGCCACGCGACGCAGGCGCCGGTGGAGGCGCAGCTGGCGGCTGGCCCGCCACTCCGGCGGCATTGCCAGGAGCACCTGTGCCGTGGCGAGCGACTGCCACTCCCCGCCGACCTGCTCCGGGTCGCCCGCTGCGCGGGAAGGATCCGTGGTCGCCGCCCCGTCGATGGGGCCCGGGGCGGGGTGCCACAGGCGCAGCTCGTCGCGGGCGTTGAGCAGGTCCGTGACCCGCTGTCCGTTCGGGGAGATCCACGCCACGATGCGGGAGTCCGCCGTGTACAGCTCGATCGGAGCGAGATCGCCGGCCAGGGCGATGGCCGAGGTGCCGCTGGACGCCGCCGCGCCACCGCCGCGGCGCCAGTTCCAGAAGGTCAAGTGAGCCTCCCTGCACAGAACGAACCGCAGGCAGCGGCGGCTCGTGGTCTCAACCCTACCGGGGAGCGCCGCAGACCTGAATGCGAAGCTAGTACTGGGGCCAATGGTCCGGTGCCGGAGAGCACCGAAAGGCTGGCCATGCGGCGCGAAGAGGAGTACAACACCTGTCATGAAGCGGTCTCTGCGCGTCATCGTCGCGGTCCTGGCCCTGCTGCTGCTGGTGGCGGGGACGGCCTTTGCCACCCGCTCGCCCCAGGGCGAGCAGCACGCCCCGCCCGCGGCGGCCTCCCACGGGCCTTCGAGCCCTGACGAGAACGCCGACGATGCCTCCGCGAGCCCGGAGCCGTCCGAGTCCGAGGCGCCCGAGTCCGAGGCCCCCGATACCAAGGCCGACACCAACGATGCGACCGATACCGGCACCACCCTGACCGATGACCATGCCCAGGCGCTCGTCGACCTGCTCGCGGCCCGGGGCATCACCGGTGTCACCACCGACGAGCTCAAGACGCTCGCGGCGAAGTACGGCGTCGGTGGCGCGGTCCGCCTCGAGGCGTGGGCGGCGGCCATGGACGGCACGAGCGCCACGGACCTGGCGAAGATGTACGACGACTCCGGCCTCGGCTGGGGCGCCTTCGCGAAGCAGCTGGAGCAGGCCGACTCGAGCCTGAGCCTCTCGCCGGGGCTGGGCTGGATCATGGGCCACGGCCACGGGCATGCGCCGGCCAACCCGCACGCCGCCTCGGCCCCCGGCCAGGTCAAGAAGCACAGCTGACGGAGCCCCGCGCTCTCCGCGCTTGACGGCCGCGGTGCGGATCCGGTCCGCGATCCCGGACGGGTGGCCCCCGGGCACTTCCTCGCGCACCTCTGCTAGGCTGCGCCGCCCATGATCAGGATCGAGGACTTCGATCGCGTCGAGATGCGCGTGGGGCGCATCGTGGCGGCGCTTCCCTTCCCGGAGGCGCGCAAGCCGGCGTACCGGCTGCGGATCGACTTCGGGCCGGAGCTGGGTGAGCGCCTCAGCTCCGCGCAGCTGACCGTCACCTACCCCGATCCCGCGGCCCTCGTCGGGCGCCAGGTGGTCGCCGTCGTCAACTTCCCGCCGCGCCGCATCGCCGGATTCGCCAGCGAGGTCCTGGTGCTGGGCGCCATGGGCGAGGGCGCGCAGTCCGGGGAGGTCTGGCTGCTGACGCCGGATCCGGACGCGCCCGAGGGAACCCGGATCGGCTAGGCGCAGCGAGCCGGGCCTTGCCAGCGGACGGCGGCGGAGGCATAATCCTGACCGAATCGGTCGGAGATGGTTGCCGGGGCCGCGACGCCGGAGAGGCCACCCCCGGAACGCTCCGCCGAGTGTCCGATCCGCCCGCGCGGCAAGAGCCCGCGCGCCCGTCGCTCCGTGAGTCGAAGGACTCTCCGCCATCCCATGACCGCTGTGGAGACAGCCACCGCCCGTACCTCGCGCCGCCCCGACGTCCTCGTGGACGTGGACTGGGCGCGCCAGCACCTCGACGATGCCGCCGTGCGGTTCATCGAGGTCGACGTCGACACCGCCGCCTACGAGACCGGCCACCTGCCGGGCGCCGTGGGCTGGAACTGGAAGACGCAGCTCAACGACCCCGCCAGGCGCGACCTCGCCACCCCCGCGCAGCTCACCGAGCTCCTCCGCGACGCCGGGGTCGACGACGAGACGCTCGTGGTCCTGTACGGCGACAACAACAACTGGTTCGCCGCCTGGGCCTACTGGCAGCTCCGCTACCAGGGGCTCGACCGGGTCCGCCTCCTCGACGGAGGGCGTCGCAAGGTGGAGGCGGCGGGTCTGCCGCTCACCACGGAGGCACCCGCGCACCGGCGCGGGAGCGTGACCGTCCCGGAGGCGACTCGCGAGGAGCTGCGCGCGTACCGCGACGAGGTCCTGGCCGGGGTCGGGGCGGCGCAGCGCGGCCTCGTGGACGTCCGGTCGCCCGAGGAGTTCCGCGGGGAGCTGTCGGCTCCGGCGCACCTCCCGCAGGAGGCCGCGCAGCGCAAGGGCCACGTGCCCGGCGCCGTGAACGTTCCGTGGTCCAGTGCCGTGGCGGAGGACGGGACGTTCAAACCGCTCCCCGAGCTGGAGGCGCTGTACGCGGACCGCGGGATCACCGCCGACAAGGAGGTCGTGGCCTACTGCCGCATCGGCGAGCGATCGAGCCACACCTGGTTCGTCCTCCACGAGCTGCTCGGCTACCCGCGCGTCCGCAACTACGACGGCTCGTGGACGGAGTACGGGTCGCTGGTCGGCGCCCCCATCGAGACCGGGGAAGGCTCGAGCGAGGAGGCTGCCGCCTGACCGATGGCGCCCGGACGCCCGCCGCGCGCGGGCGTACCCGCATCGGTCTACCATCGCCTGCCTGATGAGCACCGAGACGCCGATCGCCGGCGCACCGCCCGAGGGGATGCCGGACCCCAACCTCGTCCCGCCGCAGCTGGCGCGCGCCGGGGATCCCTTCGCGCGCCTGCGCATCGTTCACTTCCTGTCGCGCGTGCGCCGCAACACGACCCACCAGCTGCGCGACGTGGTGGCCGCCCTCAACGCCGCCTTCCTGGACTGGTCGTTCCCCGAGAAGGTGGTCCTTTCCGAGCTGGTGCAGCTCCAGTCGAACTGGTCGATCAGCTTCCACGGCGAGGACCGGATCGTCCTCGACCGCAACGAGCGCGGGCACACCCTGCTGGTGGTCGATTCCACGCGGATGACCCCGTTCCTCGTCGCCGAAGCGAGGCGGGCAGCGCAGGCCTGCGAGGACGAGCTGCGCCGGTTCACCCTGGGGGACGGAATCACCGCCGACAACTGATGGCACCTGCGCGCATCCGTGCGCGCACCGATGCGTCTCGCCTCGCTCGCCGATCTCCGGCCCGGCGGGGGCTGCACGTGCGGAGCCTGGAACCGCCCCGAGGCGGGCCTGCTCCGGTGCGCTCTCACTCGCCAGGCGTGTGCGGCGATGCGGGAGGGCCTGCTCCGGTGCGCTCTCACTCGCCAGGCGTGTGCGGCGATGCGGGAGGGCCTGCTCCGGTGCGCTCTCACTCGCCAGGCGTGTGCGCCGATGCGGGAGGGCCTGCTCCGGTGCGCTCTCACTCGCCAGGCGTGTGCGCCGATGCGGGGGTCAGACCCGGTCGGATCCCCCGGCCTGGCCCACGGCGGGCTCGGGCTCGGTCGCCCGGCGGGGAGCCGGCTCCCCGCGCGGCACGCTCTCGTCTCCGGGCTGTGCACCACCGACCGCCACCGGCACGCGGCGCCGGCGCGGCCGGAACGGCGACGATTCGGGCACGATGGGCCCATCCGTCTCCGCCAGCTCGCCGGAGCGGTACGCCTCCCAGACGGCCATCACCGTGTCGCGGTGCGGACGGATCCGGCAATGCTCGTCGCGGTTCGCCATCTCGTCGCAATAGCCCAGCGGCACGCACTTGGGGGCCAGGAATGAGCCGAAGAACGGCGACACCCGGAAGACCTCGTGGCGGATCTGCTTGAAGAGCTGGCGGATCTCCCACTGGGCCATGGTGCAGAGGCGCAGCCCCGACATGTGGATCAGCTGGCGCAGGTTCACGGTCATGACCAGGTTGGTCTGCATGGCGTTGGGGAAGATGAAGCGCGCGTCCTCCGCGGGCACCTCGGCCTGGAGCAGCTGCCCGTAGAGGTCCAGGTTCGCGTCGATCGCCGCGGTGAAGCGCTCGCCGAGGTCGTCGGGCAGCTCCCCCTTGGCGATGGAGTCCGGGACCGTGTAGTTCTCGCGCTGCTTGAAGCTCACGTAGCGCTGCGACTGCTGGTCGAAGGCGGTCCCGGCCCGATGGCGGACGAGCTGGTGGGTCAGCGTCCGGGTCACGCCGCTGATGGCGAACGTGAAGTTGACGTGCTCGATGGTCGAGCCGTGCCCCGACTCCATCACCTTGCGGACGAGGTTCTGCTGCTTCTCGTCGGCCACCTGGCGAGAGACGGCCTTGTCCCAGATCCGGTCCGGGAGCTGCTCGGAGTAGCACGTCCGGCAGGCCGTGTAGATGATCGGGAGGTAGTACTCCTCGACGATCTCGCGGGTGGGGAAGATCAGCTTCGCGGAGAGAGCCGGTGCGGTCGGCGGCATCCGCGAACGATAGCATCGGGCCGCGGCTGCCGGCCAGCCCTTATCCACAACATGTAGTGGTTGAGCGGCCGCGGTGTGCATATCTTGTGCATAACCGGTGCGGCTCCGGCCCCGTGGTCAGGCCGAAGAGGACCCGGCATCGGATTCCACGGAGCCGTCCGGACCCGGATCATCGGTATCTGCATGAGCGCGCTCTTCGAGTCGGGCGAGGCCGTGGGTCCGATCGAAGGCGATCCGGTTGCCACCCGCCGCTCGCGCCGAGTTGAGGGCCTCCTCGGCCCGCGCCAGGAGCTCGTGGTCGTCGCCGTCGCTGACCCCGTCTCGCACCACGGTGATCCCGATCGAGACGGTCATGTGGACCGGTCCCGCGTTCGTCTGGACCGGCCGCGCCGTCAGGCGCGTCCGGACGGCATCGGCGAAGACGGTCGCCCCCCGCTCATCGGTGTGGGGCAGGATGGCGATGAAGGTGTCGCCGCTCAGCCGACCGATGCCGTCGGCCTCCCGGATCCGCATCCGGAGGCGAAGGGCCAGCTCGGCCAGGACGGCGTCCCCGATGGGCAGCCCGTAGCGGCCGTTGAGGCCGGTGAGGCCGTCCAGGTCGATGAGGACGATGGCGATGGGGTGCGCGTAGCGGCGCGCCTCCGCGAGCTCCGCGGAGAGCCTGGTCAGGATGGCGTGGCGCGTGGCAACCCGTGTCGCCGAGTCCACCTCGGCAAGCTGCTCGAGCTCGGCACGCTGGAGGACGATCGTCTCGTGCGCGGCGAGGAGCTCCGCGATGGTCGCGCGCAGCTCGCGCGCAAGCCGGTCCCCTTCGTCGGCGAGCTCCCGGTCTCGCAACGGCGGCCCCGGAAGGAGATCGCCGTGGTCCGCAGGCGCCGGAGCCGCCGGCCCCGTGGCCGCCTGGAGGGCCGTGGACTCCCAGAGTGCCATGCCGACCAGGGCGGCGCCGATGGCGACGAGACCGGGAAGCACGTCGGCCGTCCCCGGGCGCGCCACGGCCAGGATGCCCGCTCCCGCGGCGATTCCAGCCGTCCAGCCGGCCCGGTCTCCGCGGCCCGCCGCGATCGAGGCTGTGGCCGCGACGAGCATGACCACCGCCGCCACGGCGGCGGTGGCCGGGATTGCGGGCCGCAGCTCGCTCCCGAGGAGGATCCCGATGAACGGCGCCAGCTCGACCCACGCGAAGATGCCCGCCGCGACGGCGACCCGGGCGCGCCGGTCGGCAACGGGCGCGGCACCGGCGAGCTCCGCACCGAGCAGCGGCAGCGCCGCGGCGAGAAGGCCCAGGGCGAACCCGGCCGACGGCAGCGAACCGGACGCCGCGGGACCCTGGAGCGCGATCACGGCGCCCGCCGCTCCCAGTGCCGCCGCCGCCGCGGCATCGAGGGCGCGAGAGAGGCTGCCGGAATCGCGCAGGGCCGCGACGACGGCCACGAGGGCGGCGGCCGCACCGGCGAGGGCGACGAGCGCGCCCGCGGCAGGCGCCAGCCAGGCGGGCAGGGCGGCGCCATCGGTGCCCAGCTGCAGCGGATCGAAGGTCCTGAGCACGACGAGGGCAACGAGCGGCAGCGAGAGCCAGGCCAGGACGCGTGCCGTCCGGGCCGCGATGGCGCCTGGAGCCGAATCGTTCATGCGCGCGCCGGTGCGGGGGTGCACCGCGAGTCTCCCCGTCCACGGCGAGCGCGGGCAATAGTACGAACGAGTACGTTCAGGCCACGGCCCCATCCCGGGGGCCGATGCCGCCAGCGGCATCCGACGCGGGTCGCCGGGACGGCCGGGGCGCCTGTCTATACTCGCGGCCGTGACCCACCGACCGGGCAAGCCCGGCGCACGACCCTCCGCCCAGCGGGGCGGCGCGGTCATGACCCGTGGACGCTTCCTGGAGCTGACCGATCGGCTCATCGCCGACGGCGAGCGCCTCGAGGCGAATCCCGACTGGAACCTGTTCCGCCTCTGGCTGCTCAACTCCGACGAGCTGCTCGAGCGCGTCTGGGGTCGCATGGACCGCTATCACCTTGCATGGCTGAACGTGGGCCGCGACCCGGCTCCGCCGGGCTCGGCACTCGACGCGGCGGGTACGCGGCGATTCGTGGCCGAGGTGGCGCGCGCCAAGCTGGCCGTGCTGCGTACGATGAGGGAGACCGTGGCGCGCCGCGGCTGGACGCTCCTGAGCGACGACCCCGAGCCGGCACCCGGAGAGCCGGCACCCGGAGAGACAGAGGAACGCTGAGTGACCGATCGACCCGACACCCTGACCGGCGGCCTGGCGGCCGTCTTCGCCCACCCCGACGACGAGAGCTTCGGCTGCGCCGGCGTCCTCGCGCTGGCCCACGATGCCGGCCGGGCGACGCGCCTCCTGGTCGCCACGCGCGGCGAGGCCGGCGTGCCGGAGGGGACCGAGCCCAGCGCCGAGTTCGGCGATCTGCGCGAGCGGGAGCTCGTGTGCGCGGCGCGCGAGATAGGGCTCGACGAGGTCACCATCCTCGACGGCTACGCGGACGGCGGCGTGGCGGACGCGACGTTCAGCCGCCTCGTGGATGACATCGCGGCGTGGCTCTCCACGCGCCAGCCGGATGCCGTCATCACCTTCGGGAGCCACGGCATCACCGGCCACCCCGACCACATCGTCATCGGCAGCGCGACGCGCTGGGCGGTGGAGCGCCTGGCCGAGACCGGCACTGCGCCGAACGCGGTCTACGTCGTCTCGCCGGTCTTCGGGCCGGTCCCGAACCGGTTCGACCTCTCGCCGGAGGAGCAGGGTGCCTCGCACCGCATCGACATCACCGCGGTCGCCGGCCGCAAGGTGCGCGCGCTGGAGTGCCATGCCTCCCAGGCGGACACGGAGGAGCAGATCGCGGCGCTGCGTGCCGCCATCGAGGCCGGCCAGCCGATCCACGAGGGCTACACGCGCGTGCGGCCGGCGATCCAGGCCCCGCACCCGGTCTTCGACGAGCGACTCTGGTAGACGCGACCGCCCCCGGCGTCCCGCGCTCGACGGCCGTGACGTGGACGGCGCCCGTGGCCGGGGACGGGTGGCCCCCGGTGGCTCCCTCGCGCATCGCTGGTAGACTCACGGCATGTCGATCGACTCCAACCTCGGCAAGGTCGACGAGGTGATGACCGCCCTCTACGACATCTTCGATCCGGAGATCGGGATGAGCATCGTGGATCTCGACCTGATCAAGCACGTCGAGATCGGGTCCGGCGACCAGCCCACCGAGATCAAGATGGTCCTCACGACGCCGTTCTGCCCGTGGGCCGGTGAGCTCATCGCCACCGTCAAGCAGCGCGCAGAAGAGGTCGTGGGGCCTCCGGTCAAGGTGACGCTGCTCGCGGACCGCTGGGAGCCGCCGCCCGGGCTCTTCTGAGCCACCGGCCGTCCTGTCGAGGGGGTCCCGCCGGGCCGCCCGGTAGCGCCGCGTGGAAGTGCCGCGTGGAAGTCCCACTACCCGTTTGACCGTTGGGCAGGGCCTCGGCGTTCGAATGGGTAGTCCCACTACCCGTTTGACCGTTGGGCAGGGCCTCGGCGCTCGAATGGGTAGTCCCACTACCGCCGCGACCGCCGGAGGGGGTTTCGATGGTCGATCCGGTAGCCTCACTCCAGCCATGGAGGACCGCGCCCCCCGCGTGGGCCCTACAAGTGCCCGTCCTCACCTGCGTCCGCCGGGCGGCGCCGGCCCGGCCGGTGCGCCTTCCGGTGCGCCTGCCGCTTCCGCGTGCTGGCGAGCTGCTCCGGGGAGTCGACGAGTCGGACCGCCCGCTCCAGGGCCTCCTCGAGCTGGGAGATCGTGAACGGCTTGAGGACCACCAGGACGCCCTGCTCGGTCAGGTAGCCCTGCTGCTCCATCACCTCCCGGACGGCCGCGGTGCAGACGATGACCGGCACGTCCTCGAGGTCGGGATCCATGCGGATCTTCTGCAGCAGCTGCCATCCGTCGAGCTCCCGCGACCCGAAGACGAAGTCCAGGATGATGAGGTCCGCCCGCGCCAGCCGGACCTGCTCCAGCTCGCGTGGCGCGAAGCTCATGACCACCGTCTCGAAGCCGAGCTCGTCGAGGATCTCCTTGAAGAGCTCCAGGATCTCCTGGGTGTCGTTGACCACCAGGACCCGCCTGCCGGCTCCGAATCGCTTGGGCGTCGCTGTCTCGTCCATCCACCGGCCGTACAACGCACGTCGGCTGCCAACCCGTCGTCGGCCGCCCCGGCCCGGCGGCAGATCGGCCGGAGCGACTAGCATGGAAGCGCCATGCGGATCTACACGCGCAAGGGGGACGGCGGCACGACCGGCCTGCTCTTCGGCGGCGAGCGTGTCTCCAAGGCCGACATCCGGACCGATGCCGGCGGCTCCACGGACGAGGCGGTCTCCGCGCTCGGCCTCGCTCGCGCGGCGCTCGGCCCCGGGATCGACGGGGTCTCCGGCGACCTGGTCGACCTGATCAGGCGGCTGCAGCGCGAGCTCTTCATCGTGGGCGCCGAGATCGCCACGCTGCCCGAGCGGCGGAGCCGGCTGGAGGCCGGCCGCACGCTCGTCACCGCGGAGATGGTGTCGGCGCTGGAGCACGAGATCGACGCGCTGGAAGAGCGCCACCCGATGCCGGCCGAGTTCGTCCTCCCTGGCGAGTCCAGCGCCGGGGCGGCCCTGGACCTCGCGCGATCCATCGCCCGGCGAGCCGAGCGCCGCAGCGTGGCCCTGGCGGAGGCGGGGGGACTGCCGTCCGACTCGTTCGTGGGGCCGTACCTGAACCGGCTCGCCGACCTGCTCTTCGTGATGGCCCGCGCTGCCGATGGCGGCTACGAACCGGTCAACGCACGCTGAACCGCTGAGGCGCTGACCGTCGGGCCGCTGGAGCGCCGAATCAGCAGGCGCCACACGTTCAGGACACCGTTTCCCGCATGTTCGGCATGGTTTGCGCCGGAATCCGCGGGGGTCTCGGTTGTCGGCACGGGTAGAATCGGTCCACCGCACCCCGACCACGCCGCGCGGTCCCGCCGCCGGCGCCGCACACGAGGAGATCCGCATGACTGTCGCGGCGTCACGCTTCCGAATGTTCATCAACGGCGACTGGGCCGATGCCGCCTCCGGGGAGACCGCAGCCGTCGTCAACCCGGCGACCGAGGAGGTGATCGCCGAGGTCCCGAAGGGAGATGCCGGCGACGTCGACCGCGCCGTCGGCGCGGCACGCGACGCGTTCGAGTCCTGGTCGCTGACGACCCCCGCGGAGCGGTCGGGGATGCTCCACCGCTTCGCCGACGCCCTGGGCGACCACGCCGCCGAGCTCTCGGCGCTCGAGAGCGCCAACGTCGGCAAGCCCAAGGGGACCGCCGACTTCGACGTCGAGTTCACCATCGACAACCTGCGCTTCTTCGCCGGCGCGGCACGGGTCGTGGAGGGCAAGGCGGCCGGGGAGTACCTCAGCACCCACACGAGCATGGTCCGGCGCGAGGCGGCGGGCGTGGTCGGGCAGGTCGCGCCGTGGAACTACCCGCTCATGATGGCCATCTGGAAGATCGGCCCCGCGCTGGCCGCGGGCTGCACCGTGATCCTCAAGCCGGCGAGCGCCACGCCGCTCACCGCCATCAAGCTCGCGGAGCTCGCCGCGGACATCTTCCCCAACGGCGTCCTCAACGTGGTCACCGGCCCCGGCGCCGTGGTGGGCCAGCGCCTGGTGACGCACCCGCAGGTCGACATGATCAGCCTCACCGGGGATACGGCCACGGGGAAGCAGATCGCCGCTGCGGCGGCGGGCAGCGTCAAGCGGCTCCACCTGGAGCTCGGCGGCAAGGCGCCGGTGCTCGTGTTCGACGATGCCGATGTCGAGGCGCTCGCCGAGGCGGTGAAGAACGCCGGCTTCTTCAACGCCGGCCAGGACTGCACGGCCGCAACCCGGGTCATCGTCCGTGACCGGATCTACGACGAGGTCATGTCGCACCTCGTGCCCGCCGTCGCGTCGGTGAAGGTCGGGAATCCCGCCGACGACCCGGAGCTCGACATGGGACCGCTGGTGAGCCGTGCGCAGCAGGAGCGGGTCGCGGGCTTCGTCGACCGGGCGCGCGGCTACGGAGCGGAGGTGGCCGCCGGTGGCGCCACCATCGGCTCCCGTGGCTTCTTCTACGAGCCGTCGATCGTGACGAACGTGGCCCAGGACTCGGAGATCATCCAGAACGAGGTCTTCGGCCCGGTCGTCACGGTCCAGCACTTCGTCGACGACGAAGAGGGGATCCGCTGGGCCAACGGCGTCAACTACGGGCTGGCGGCATCGGTCTGGACGCGCGACGTGAAGCGCGCGCTCAACGCCGCACGGCGCCTCCGCTACGGGACGGTGTGGATCAACGACCACCTGACCATCGCCTCGGAGATGCCCCACGGCGGGTTCGGGCAGTCGGGATACGGCAAGGACATGGGCCTGTACTCGATCGAGGACTACACGATCGTCAAGCACGTGATGGCCAAGATCGTCTAGACCGGCGCCTCTTCCCCGGGGAGGGGTGGGGATCCGTCCGACGCTCCTCTCCGCGCGTCTGCACATGGTTTGCAGCCAACCCATGCGCCTGGCCGAGTTGCGCCAGACCGATCGCCCGTCGGTGATTCGGCTTCAAACCAACCCATCGGCCTCCCCGGGACAGGTCCGCGGGCCCGTACGCGCCGGACATTCCACTTCAAGCGGAATATCGTCCTTGTCAGGGCGCTCCCGGCGCGATGAACCCCGCAATCAGGCCGTGAGTCTCGCTTTGAAGCGGAAACCGCGCAGGACCCGGTGGTGCTGGCCGGGGACCCGGCCGCGGCAGGGGCCGGTCGGGAGCGGCACGGTGAGGGCGGACGCCCCCGCGCCATCGGTTCACGCGCGGTGCTAGCATCGGCTCCGATGACCATGACCACCTTGACCGATGGCGGTTCCAGCCTGCCGCGCGGCAGGAGCGAGCCACTCGACCCGGTGGAGGCGGACCGCCTCTTCCGCCAGGGCGTCGCCCTCTTCAACGGGGCGCGCTACTGGCATGCGCACGAGGCGTGGGAGACCCTCTGGCGCTCGGCCGGGGACCGTGAGCGGCTCTTCTACCAGGGACTGATCCAGGTCGCCGCGGGCCTGCTGCACCTCCAGCGCCGCAACCTGCGCGGGGCGCGGATGAAGCTCGCGGAGGGGGTGGAGAAGCTGCGGCCCTACGAGCCGGTCCACCATGGCGTCTTCGTGAACGAGCTGATCGGGCGCGCCGATCGTCTGCTGGGCGAGCTCAAGCGGGGCGAGGTGCCGCACCTCATCCCGCCGGTGATCCGCTTCGTGGACGCTGACCGTCCGGGCTGGAGCCGATAGGGCCGCCACGGGCGGGCCGGAGCCGACAGGGGTGAGCACGATGTCCGAGGAGGCGTTCCGGGTCGAGCACGACTCGATGGGCGAGGTCCGCGTTCCCGCGCGGGCCAAGTGGCGCGCCCAGACGCAGCGCGCCGTGGAGAACTTCCCGGTCTCCGGCCAGCGCCTGGAGCACGCCCACGTTGCGGCGCTGGCGCGGATCAAGGCCGCGGCGGCATCGGTCAACGCGCAGCTCGGGGTCGTGTCGCCGGAGATGGCGGAGGCCATCCGCGCCGCGGCCGCGGAGGTGATCGACGGTCGCTGGGACGGCGAGTTCCCGATCGACGTCTTCCAGACAGGGTCGGGCACCAGCTCGAACATGAACATGAACGAGGTGCTCGCGACCCTCGCCACCGAGCGGCTGGGGTCCCCGGTCCACCCGAACGACCACGTGAACGCCAGCCAGTCGAGCAACGACGTCTTCCCCTCGTCGATCCACATCGCGGCGGCGGATGCGGTGGTGAACGACCTCGTCCCGGCGCTCGACCACCTTGCCGGGGCGCTGGAGGCGAAGGCGACCGAGTTCGCCCAGATCGTGAAGTCCGGCCGGACCCACCTCATGGACGCCACGCCGGTGACGCTGGGCCAGGAGTTCGGCGGGTACGCGGCGCAGGTCCGCTACGGCATCGAGCGGCTGCAGGCCAGCCTGCCGCGCGTTGCCGAGCTGCCGCTCGGGGGGACGGCGGTCGGCACCGGCATCAACACGCCCCCGGGCTTCGCCTCGGCGGTGATCCGGGAGCTGGCGGCGAGCACCGGGCTCCCGCTCACTGAGGCGCGGAACCACTTCGAGGCGCAGGGGGCCCGTGACGGGCTGGTGGAGCTCTCCGGGCAGCTGCGCACCATCGCCGTGGGCCTGACCAAGGTCGCCAACGACATCCGCTGGATGGGCTCCGGTCCGCGCGCCGGCCTCGCGGAGATCCACCTGCCGGACCTCCAGCCCGGATCGTCCATCATGCCTGGCAAGGTGAACCCGGTGCTCGCCGAGGCGATGCTCCAGGTCTGCGCGCAGGTGGCCGGCAACGACCTCGCCATCGCGTGGGGCGGCGCCGCGGGCAACTTCGAGCTGAACGTGATGCTGCCGCTCATCGCGCGCAACGTGCTGGAGTCGATCCGCCTCCTCGCCAACGTGAGCCGGCTCTTCGCGGATCGCCTTGTGGCCGGCGTCACCGCCGACGCCGCCCGCGCCCGCGCCTTCGCGGAGGGTTCCCCCTCGATCGTCACGCCGCTGAACCGCTTCATCGGCTACGAGGAGGCTGCCAAGGTCGCCAAGCAGGCGCTGGCCGAGGGGCGCTCTATCCGGGAGGTGGTGGTCGATCGGGGATACGTCCGCGACGGCAAGCTGACCGAGGCGCAGCTGGACGAGGCGCTCGACGTCCTGCGCATGACGCACCCGTAGAGAGACCGCACCCACGATGATGCGCCATGCACCGCGCGCCTTCCGCCTGGTCCTTGGTGCCGTCGGCCTGTCGCTGCTGTTCGGCGGGATCGCGTACCTGCTATTCCGCTAACGGCGGCGGACGTGGCGTCCCGTTCCATGGGCTGCTGCGGGATGCTCATCGAATGGGCCTTGCGACCGAGATGGTGACCGTCCTCGGTCATGCGGTCGCGGCTGGCGCACCGGGCGACCGAGGAGAAGGGCATCCACGGTCCGGAGGCCCATCTGACGATCCTCCGATCCGGCGCCATTCCTCCCGGCATGCAAATCGCCGGCCCCGTGAGGGAGCCGGCGACCTGCGCGATCCGCCGTGGCGGGAGTGCCACTACTTCAGCCCCGTAAACAATTTACGAAACAGGACCCGTCACGGCGGCTCTTCAGTTGTGGACCGATGGTGCCGGTCGTCCGGACCCTCCGACAGGGACGAATGTCCCAGCCCGGCAGGGATTCCCGCGCCGCGCTCAGTCCGCCTTGCCGGTCGCCGACCCGGCGGCTGACTCGTCCGCGAGCGCCCCGGACAGCTCCCGACGCGAGGTGATGGCCAGCTTGCGGTACGCGTTCGCCAGGTGGAACTCGACCGCCTTGAGCGTCACGAAGAGCGCCTGGGCGACCTCACGGTTCGTCCGTCCCGCCGCGGCGAGGCGGGCCACCCGCAGCTCGGACGGGGTGAGCGAGGCAGGGCCGGAAACCGCGTAGCGGCGTGGGCGCGCCCCCGCCGATCGCAGCTCGTCGGCGGCCCGTTCGAGGATGGCCGTCGCGCCGCATCGCTCTGCCAGGTCGGCTGCGTCTGCCAGGTGCCTGCGGGCTTCGTCGCGGCGGCCGGCCCTGCGCAGCATGGCTCCCAGGTCGCAGGTGGCTCGCGCAAGCTCGAGACGCGCCGCCGAGCGATCCAGCACTGCGACCGCCGAACGGAGGCGTTCGATGCCCGCATCCCCGCCCGAGGCCAGGCCCACCGCACGCAGCGCCACCCCGACCTGGCGCGGCGCGCCCCAGTCCCGGGCGATCGCGAGCTCCTCCTCCGCCAGTTCCAGGGCGGCGTCCCGATCGCCGAGGCCCGCGAGGGCGATCGCGCACCAGCTGCGCCAGGGGCTCATGTCCGGGTTGCGGATTCCGAGGGCGACGGCCTTGCCGGCCTCGTCGCGCAGCGTCCGAACCGCTCCGCTGAGGTCGCCGCGCGCCAGCTGGATCCGGCCGCGGACGAGCGGGATGAGCACCAGGTAGTCGAGCCGCGACGCCCATCGCCCCGGGTCGAGATCGGTCACCGAGGCCGCCGCGTCCACATCGCCCCGCTCGATGAGCGCGAGACCCAGGACCGCGCAGGCCGCCGGGTAGAACATCTCCCACCCGGAGTCCAGCGCGTCGACGGCGGCCTGCGCGTCTGCCACCGCCTCCCGCAGGCGACCTGCGTGCAGGTGCGGCCAGGCTCGGCAGTAGGAGGCGACCGCGTACTTCGCGATCGATCCGGCTGCCTGAGCCTCCTCCATCGCAGCGCTGAGCAGCGAGACGTCCTGGTCGAGGGAATCGGTCGCCAGCAACGTTCCTGCGGCGAGCTCGACCGCCTGCCCCATCGCCTGCAGCTCGCTGATCGGGACGCCGTCGACCGCCTCATTGACCAGCGACAGGGCGCTCTGGTGGCCGCCGACGGCCTCGATGGAGCGCTGGTAGGCGGTCCAGAGCGCGACGAGAGGAGCGTCACCGGCGCCGCCGGGGAGCGCCAGGATGGAATCGGCGCGTCGCTCCGCCTCCGCGTGCTGGGAGCGGTCGAGCCAGGCGGCTGCCACGTACCCCGCCTGCATGCGCCCGCGCTGCGAGGCCGGGGCACCCGGCGCCTCGGCAAGCGCTCGGTCGAACGCCGCTGCCGCCAAGTCCCAGCGACCCGCGGCCTGGAAGGCCTCGCCCTGCTCGCAGAGGATCTGCCCCCGCGCCGCATCGTCGCCGATCAGCAGTGCTGCCCGTCCGAGAGCGTCCGCACCCCCCACGCCGTCGCCGCCGAGCGCCAGGGCGCGCCCGAGATCGAGCAGGACCTCCGTCCGGAGCTCCGGCGGTGGAGGCTCGCGCTCTGCGCGGAGCAGGCAGGCGACCGCGCGTCCCGGCGAGCCTCGTGCGGCAGCGGTGCGCGCAGCGCGGAGCAGCATCTCGACCACCCGGGCGTCGCTGTCCGGTGGCGCGGCGAGCAGATGGGTCGCGACGGCGTCGAGCCATGGGTCGCCCCCGTCCGCGAGGATCGTTGCCGCGCCTCGGTGCGCCAGGGCTCGCTCCTGCTCCGGCATGGCCCGGTCGACGCAGGTGCGCACGATGGGATGCACGAAGCTGATCGACGTGCCGCTTTCGACCAGGCCGGCGGCGATCAGCCGATCGATCGCCACTGCCACCGCAGGGGTCTCGATCCCGACGAGGCGGCTGATCCGTTCCAGGGTCGCGTCGGCGCCGAAGATGGCGACCGCACCGGCGACGCGGCGGGCCGCCTCGCCAAGCGCGGCGACGCGGGAGGCCACGCGGCGGGCGATGAGGTCCGGGGCGAGCTCGTCGACGGCTGCCGGGAGGTGGGAGGCGGGCTCCAGCTGTCGGAGGAGCTCGCGGAGGTAGAACGGGTTGCCCCGGGTCGCCCGGTGACAGGCCGCGACGAACGCCTCGTCGGTCGCGCCCACGACGCCCGCGTCGCCCCGGAGGCGCGCATCTTCCGGACGAAGCATCGCGATCGTGTCGCGCACGCCGGTGAGGGTGAGGCGGCGCGGACGGACGACGTCGCGGGTTGCGAGCCGGAGCGCGCTGAGCTCGGCAGGTTCGTCGAGGAGCCGGGGGCGAAGCGCGGCCACCAAGGCAATCGGAAGCTCCGTCACGCGCTGGGCGAGGTACACGAGAAAACGCAACGAGGCGGGGTCGGCCCACTGGGCGTCGTCGACCGCGATCAGCAGCGGTCGTCGCTCGGCCAGCGCAACCGTCAGCCAGTACAGGCCGTGGACGATCGGGAAGGGGTCGACGGGGTGAACCGGCGTGCTCGGAGCACCGGACGCCAGGATTGGGGCGACGTGCGCGGCGGCGCCCACGAGGAGCGCCTCACGGTCCTTGGAGCGGGCGAGGACGCGGCCGAAGAGCTCCAGGGCGAGACCGTACGAGTACCCGGACTCCATCTCGCCCGGCGCAGCGCGCAGGACGCCCATCGACCTGACCTCTGCGAGGCGCAGCGCCGCCTCGAGCAGCGATGACTTGCCGATGCCCGGCTCGCCCTCGACCAGGATCAGCCGCCCACGGCCACCGGCCGCACCCGCGAGCGCGCCGTCGAGTTCGCGCAGGTCCGCGGAGCGTTCCAGCAGAGTGGCCGCGGCGGCGTCGAGATGTGTCTCGATCAACCGACTCTCTTCGCATCGGCTGTCGCCCGGCAGCCATAAGAACTGGGGTGAGCACCCCAGTGATCCGGTTCGGACTGCCGCCTAGTGTAACGGACGAGCAGAGGACCGCCCGGCGATGCGGCCGTCGAGCGGTTGCCATCGCCGGTCCACCAGCCGGAGGCCGAGCCGATGCCCCAGACCGCGACAACCGTCGATGCCTACCGGATCCTGCAGGTCGCCCCGCACGCGGAGGATGCCGTCGTCCACGCCGCCTACCGGGCCCTGGCGCGCCGCTTCCATCCTGACGGGGAAGAACCCGACCCGGGGCGGATGCGAGTCATCAACCACGCCTACCAGGTCCTCCGGGACCCGGAGCGTCGACGCTGCCACGACCTCGAGCGGCTCGGGTCGGTCGCCGCCCGAGCCGGGCGCGCCAACGGCCGGGACGATGCTGAACGGGACCGCGGTGACGTGCTCGACTTCGGTCGGTATGCAGGCTGGCGCCTGCGCGACCTGCTCCGACACGATCCCGACTACCTGCGGTGGCTGAGCCGTCACTCATCGGGAATCCGCTACCGCGAGGCGATCGCGGCCCTGCTCCCCGGAGAGCCGGACCTCGTGCGTCGGAGCGGCCTCGTCGCCTGAGTCGGGACCGGGTCGCGCCAACTCGCCGGCCGGGCGGCCGGGGCTACACTGTGCGTGCGCCATCGGCCCCTGCGCGATGCGCGTCTCATTCGCAGCACGAGCCCGGCCCGCTTCCGTGGCCGGCGCAGCTCACCAGGAGGCTCAACCGCCGTGACCAGCACTGCCACGACCACCTACCGCAACCTCATCGGCGGGAAGTGGGTCGACGCCCGATCCGGGGGCACCTTCACCAGCACGAGCCCGGCGAACCGTGACGAGGTGATCGGCGTCTTCCCGGCGTCCGGGCCGGCGGACGTGGACGATGCGGTCGCCGCGGCGAAGGCCGCCTTCGGAGCCTGGAGCCTCATGCCCGCCCCGAAGCGCGGCGAGATCCTCTTCAAGGTCGCGCGCCTCCTCGCGGAGCACAAGGAGGAGCTGGCGACGCTCATGACCCGCGAGATGGGGAAGGTCCTCGCGGAGGCGCGGGGCGACGTCCAGGAGGCGATCGACGTCGCCTACTACATGGCCGGCGAGGGGCGCCGGATGTTCGGTGCCACCGTCCCGTCGGAGATGCCCGACAAGTTCGCCATGGCCGTCCGCCGCCCGATCGGC
Organism: uncultured Chloroflexia bacterium; assembly: GCA_963773695.1. Classification (GTDB taxonomy): domain Bacteria; phylum Chloroflexota; class Limnocylindria; order QHBO01; family QHBO01; genus CAVXEH01. Next base: position 119,291 of record CAVZCE010000010.1, read on the forward strand.
GTGGTGGGCCTCATCACCCCGTGGAACTTCCCGGTCGCGATTCCCGGCTGGAAGCTCTTCCCGGCGCTCATCTGCGGCAACACCGCGGTCCTGAAGCCGGCATCGGACACGCCCGCCTGCATGGTCCGCTTCGTGGAGCTCCTCATGGAGGGCGGCATCCCCGACGGCGTGGTCAACGTGGTGACCGGCTCGGGGTCCGATGTCGGCCATGCCCTCGTCGAGCACCCCGACGTCAAGGTCATCAGCTTCACCGGGCACACCGAGACCGGGATCGACATCTCGACGCGGGCGGCGAAGACGCTGAAGCGGGTCTCCCTGGAGCTGGGCGGGAAGAACCCGATCGTCGTCTGGGAGGACGCGGACCTGCCCCTGGCGCTCGACAGCGTCCTGTGGAGCGCGTACGGCACCTCCGGGCAGCGCTGCACCGCCGCCTCGCGGCTCATCGTGCACCGGCGCGTCCACGACGAGTTCGTGGAGATGCTCCGCAAGCGTGTCGCGGCGCTGGTCCTGGGCGACGGCCTGGATCCGAAGACCGATGTCGGCCCCGTCATCAACGAGCGCGCCGTCGAGCGGATCGCCGGCTACATGGAGGTCGGCCGCTCAGAGGCGGACCTGGTGATCGGCGGGCACCCGGCTCGCGATGGGGCGCTGGCGAGGGGCAGCTTCTTCGAGCCCACGATCTTCACACAGGTGAAGCCCGACGCCCGCATCGCCCAGGAGGAGATCTTCGGGCCGGTGACCTCGGTCATCCCCGTCGACACCTGGGAGGAGACCGTGGCCGTGGTCAACTCGGTCCAGTACGGCCTCTCCACGTCGCTCTTCACCCGGGACGTGAACCTGGCCTTCCGCAGCATCCGGGACTTCGACTCGGGGCTCGGGTACGTGAACCACGGCACCATCGGTGCGGAGGCGCACCTGCCGTTCGGCGGAACCAAGGCGACCGGCAACGGGCACCGCGAGGTGGGGCAGACCGCGCTCGACTTCTTCAGCGAGTGGAAGAGCGTGTACATCGACTACTCGGGCAAGCTCCAGCGCGCCCAGATCGACACGACCTTCGTCGACCAGGGGTAGGCTGCCGCGCCCGGGGGACGGGGCCCGGGCACGGTGCCACCGGTCCGATTCGCCCGGCCGGTGGGTGAGTGGAGGAGCAGGGACCGGCGGCCTCGGCTTCCGGGCTGATCCATGCACCTGCCGGGTGAGGAACGGGCCGAAGTGCGGTTTCAGCCGATAGCCCACCCGTGGGGTGCATATTCCGGGCGGGACGCGCACCGATTACCGGATTCGCTCACGTCCCACCCGTCAGGTGGGTACCGAGCAGGGCCTGGACGGACGGCCCGGGCGACACCCGGTTGAGGGCGCAGCCGATGCGTGGGAGGATGCCTCCGATGCGTCTGCCCTACTTCCCGCTCCACGCGGTCCTCTTCCCGCACCTGCCCCTGCCGCTCCACCTGTTCGAGGAGCGCTACCGCGCCATGGCGCGCGACGTGATGCTCAGCGGATCGCCGTACGCGGGGCGCTTCGTGGTGAGCATGATCACCGACGGACCGGAGGTCGCCGAGGGCAGCCCGACGGCGGCCCCGACCCGCACGCGGGGGATCGGGACCGTCGCCGAGATCCACTCCGCGGATCAGCTGGCGGACGGCCGGTGGGTGCTGCTGGTGGTCGGCGTGGCGCGCGTGGCGCTGGGGGCGATCCACCGCGACGGTCCGTATCCGCTCGTCGAGGTCGACGTCCTGCCCGAGGTGGCGGGGCCGGGTGCCGAGCGACTCCTGCCCGAGGTCCAGGAGGCTCTGGACGCCTACCTCGCCACGGTGAAACGATTCGTGGCGGCAACGGCGTCCAAGCAGCAGACGCAGGAGGAGAAGACGAACGTGGCCGCCTCTCTCGACGCGGTGCTGAAGCCGATCCGTCTCCCGGAGGACTCCCTCGCCGCCAGCTACGCGGTCGGCGGAGTGCTCCAGGTGGAGCTGACGCGCAAGCAGCATCTCCTCGAGATGCCGGACGCGGCGAGCCGCCTGCGCGCCGAGCTGGAGCTCCTGCGGAGGGAGTCCCGGCTGCTGGCCGACGGTGCCATGCCACCGGTCGCGCCTGCTGAGCTCCGCTACAACCCGAACTGACGGGAGCTCCCTCCCATGACCGTCCGCCTTCGCCGTTCGATCGGCATCCTCGGGGCACTCGTGCTCATCCTTGCCGCCTGCGCCTCGCCGCAGGCGAGCTCCACGCCGAGCACCGGCACCAGCCCGTCAGCCACGACCCTGCCCAGTGCATCGGGTTCGAGCGACACCGCCAGCCCCTCGGCATCGGCCACGGGGACGACGGCGCCGACCGGGACGCCCTCGGCCAGCCCCGGAGCCGGCACCATCTACACCGTCGTCGCCGGCGACACCCTGTACTCGATCGCGCGGCGGTTCGACACGAGCGTCGCCCAGCTCCAGGCCTGGAATGCGGAGCGGTATCCCTCGCTTGTCGGCGATCCAGCCTCCATCCAGGCCGGCTGGCAGCTGGTCGTTGCCGGCGAGGCGGACGTCACCCCGATCCCGACACCCACCCTGGCGCCAACGCCAAGGCCCAGCACGAGCCCGGCGACCGCCAGCTGCCACGCCGGCAACCGGGTCGCCGCGGCGCCGGCCGGGGTCTACAAGCGCGTGCCCAACGCCGGCCCGGAGGTGGCCCTGACCTTCGACATGGGCGGGCGGCTGGACCCGGCCCTCGACATCCTGAACTTCCTCATCGCCAACAAGGTCTGCGCCACGATCTTCCCGACCGGTGCCATGAGCCAGACCACCACCGGCCGCCAGGTGCTGGCGGTGATCGCCGCCCACCCCGAGCTGTTCGAGGTCGGGAACCACACCATGCACCACTGCGACCTGGTTCGCGGCGGCGGGGGATCGCCCACCGCGGCGCCCTGCGTGACGAACGGCCGGCCCTCGACTGCCTTCGTGCAGAAGGAGCTGACCGATGCCGGTGCCATCATCGACCAGTACTCCGGGCAGAACCCGATGCCCTACTGGCGGCCGCCGTACGGGACGTACGACCAGACCCTCCTCAACGTGGCGGCCGGGGTGGGGTACACGAAGACCATGCTGTGGGACGTCGACACGATCGACTGGAAGCCCATCTCGGATGGTGGTCCGACCGCGCAGCAGATCGCGAGCAAGGTCGTGGCGAACGCGGCAAACGGCTCGATCGTCCTGGATCACCTGGGCGGCTACGAGACGCTCAAGGCGCTCCAGATCATGGTTCCCAGGCTGCGTCAGCGTGGCTTCACGCTGACCTCCATCTCCGATCTGTTCGACGGCCGCTGACGGCCAGCAGGAGGCACCCCATGCCAGACCCCGAATCCCAGCCGCGCACGGAGCAGTTCCGCATCTCCGGGGACGAGCTCCTCGCCAAGGTCCGCGAGCTCGTCCACGAGGGGAACGTGCGCCGGATCATCATCCGCAACGACCAGGGCCACACCCTCGTGGAGCTGCCGCTCACCGTCGGGGTGATCGGAGCGGCGCTGCTCCCGGTGCTCGCCGCGGTCGGGGCCATCGCCGCCATCGCCACGGACTGCGAGCTGGTGGTGGAGCGTCGGACCGAGGGATAACGCACCAGGTCCCCGGCTGCGTCCTGTTGAGCGGGCCCTTCGCGTCGCGGCGGGCCTGCTCCGTCACTCGCGCTCCTCCTCGAGAGCCGGCGCCACGGGCGGGTGGCCTCTCCGGGGCATCGTGAAGCGCCGGGGGCGCCGTCCGCGACGCGAGACCACACCGGCGAGGGTGCGCAGGCGCGCGCGGAGCTGGGGATCGGTCATGGGTCCGGCGTGGGCCTCGCGGATGCCACGCTCGCGGCGGTGGGCGGCGTCCCTTTCCCGGAGCAGAACCGCAAGCCGCTCGTGCACCGTGCCGGGTCCCACGACCTCGACCTCGTCGTATTCGGGAACGCGCTCGGCGACCGCGTGCAGGTAGCGTGCGAGGTGCTCGAGCCGCCTCGCCTCGCCATCGGCCCTCGGCGCGACTCCTCCGGAGCTCAGCGGACCCGGCTTCTGCGTCACGTGCCCGGTGGAGCGGCGGTGGACCGGCACGTCGCTCGCCACCCGGGCGAGGCTGGTGCTCCTGCCGTCCCATCGCGCGAGGATCGCGATGCGCGAGTCGATCCAGACCACGGTTCGCGGGCGTTCTGCCGTCTCGGTGGCCGCGGCATGCAAATTCATGCGACACACCTCGTGCGCAAGGCGGCACCCGCTCATCGGACGAGGCGCGGGGTGCGCCTGCCCGATCAGCCTGCGCGCCGGCGGGAGGTCGATCCAGTGCCCTCGGTCACGTCAGGGACGGCGGAAGGACCCGTGACCGGACGGGGGTGCCGGTGTCGCGAGGCGGATCAGGGCGCATCCCACCAGATCGTGGCCACCGGCCGCGTCTCGGCCAGCGGTGCGCCGGGCAGGCGGCCTCCGGCGGCGAGCTCCTCGATGGCGGCCGCCACCTCCGGCTCCCGGTCGGGCGGCAGGCACAGGTTGCGGCGGGCGCGGTCGGCCGCCGTGGCGAGGGTGTCCGCGGCGCGCGGGCGTTCCCAGCGCCGCACCTGCGGCTCGATCCCCAGGCAGCCCAGGGCGGCGAGGGCGTCATCGAGCGTCGGCCGTTCCGGGCGGGCGATCCCGTGGAAGCGCCGCCAGAGCGGGTTGGTCCACGCCAGCGGGTGCTCCCGGCTGATCTCCAGGACGACGCGTGCGTGCGCGCGCTCCGCGATGGCGCGGATGAACGGGCCGATGTCGGCGACGTCGTAGAGGACGTGGTGGGAGACGACGACGTCGTGGGCCGGGACGCCGGAGGCAGCCTCCGGCCACGGCCCCTCCACGAGCCTGGCATCCAGGCCGATGGCGCGCGCCCGCGTCGCGAGCTCGGCGAGCAGCGGCGCGTTGCGATCCACCCCGGTCAGGCGTGTCGCGCGGCGCGCGAGCGCCAGGCCGGCAGCCCCGGCCCCGGCCCCCACGTCCAGGACGCTGCCCGCACCCCCGGGGAGCGCCGCGAGCGCGTCCAGCGCCACCGTCCGCGAGACGTCGTCTCCGGCGTCGGGAAGCCGGCCGATGGCGGCGGCGGCCTGCGCCCGCTCGCGGTACGGCGCCGCGCCCGCGGACCACGGGTTGTCCGTGGCGCGCGAGAGCAGGGCGTCGGGGATGGCCCACGCCGCCAGCGCCCGGGCCCAGGCGGCGAGGGGGTCCGCCACGAGGTGCGGCTAGTCTGCGAGGCCGGCGGAGAGCGCCGTCTCGAAGACGGCCAGCGCCGCGTCGACGGCTTCGGCGTCCACGAGGAGCGGCGGACAGAAGCGCAGGGTCGCCTCGCCGCATTCGAGGACGAGGAGCCCGCGCTGGAACGCCTCCTGCTCGACGGTTGCCGCCTGCTCATGGGTGGCGAACTCGACGCCGATCATCAGGCCCATGCCGCGGACGTCGCGCACCTGCCGATGCGGGCCGGCGATCCGCTCAAGGCCGCCGCGCAGCCGCTCTCCCATGGCCGTCGCGTTCGGCAGCAGCCCGTCCTCGATCACGTCGAGGGTGGCGAGCGCGGCCGCAGCGCAGACCGGGTTGCCCGCGAAGGTCGATCCGTGGGCGCCGGGCGGCCAGGTCCAGACAGAGTCCCGGGCGATGAACGCTCCGAGCGGCATCCCCGAGGCAATGCCCTTGGCCGTGGTCAGGATGTCGGGCTCCACGCCGGCGTGCTCGATCGCCCACCAGCGGCCGGTGCGGCCCATGCCGGACTGGATCTCGTCCGCGACGAGCAGGATCCCGTGCTCATCGCAGATCTCGCGCAGGCCCTGCAGGAATGTCGCCGGCGCCGGGAAGTAGCCGCCCTCGCCCTGGATCGGCTCCACGAAGATGGCCGCCACGTCGGAGGGGGCGATGAGCCGGCCCAGGATCGAGCGACGAAGCACCTCGAGCTCCGCGGACCCGTCGCCGCCGGTCTGCTCGCGCCAGGCACGGATGCGCGGGAAGGGGGTGTGCTCGACCATGGGGAGCAGCGGCCCGAATCCGGCGCGCTGCTTGATCTTCGAGTTCGTGAGCGAGAGGGCGCCGAGCGTCCGTCCGTGGAAGGCGCCCTCGAAGGCGATGATCCCGGGCCGGCCGGTGTGATGGCGCGCCAGCTTGATGGCGCCCTCGACCGCCTCGGTTCCCGAGTTCGTCAGGAAGACGCGTGCGTGCTCACGGAACGGCGCGATCGCCGCCAGGCGCTCGCTGAGCTCGACGTAGCGCGGCTCGTAGAAGTCGGTCGCGGCGATGTGGAGGAGACGGTCCGCCTGCGCCTTGATGGCGGCGATGACGGCGGGATGCCGGTGGCCGGTTGAGGCCACCGCGATCCCGGCCGCGAAGTCGAGATAGCGGTTCCCGTCCACGTCGGTGACGACGTACCCGTCGCCGGTCTCGGCAACGAGCGGGTAGGCGCGGGTTAGCGACGGGCTCGCAACGGCGGCGTCGCGCGCGATCATCGCGCGGGCCCGCGGGCCGGGGATCTCCGTGACGATGTGGGGCGCCGAGTTCACGGCAGCACCGAGCGAGGTGCCGGAATGGGTGGTCATGGACTCTCGTTGACTCCGGAACGGAGCGGCGCGTCCTGCCCGCGCCCCTGGCTAGACCTTCGCCTATCGTAACAACGCAATCGCCGCCCAACCACCCCCGAAGCGGCCCGGATTGCGGGGGTCCTCCGGCCCGTCATGCGACGTCAGCCGAGAGCGTCGATCACCTCGCCGATGAGCGCCGGCCCGCGGTAGACGAGCCCGGTCCAGAGCTGCACCAGGTCCGCGCCTGCCTCCAGCGCGGCGCGCGCATCGCGCCCGGAGTCGATCCCGCCCGACGCGATGAGCGCGACATCCGGCCCGAGCCGGCCGCGGGCGAACGCGAGAAGCTCCAGGGTCCGTGGCAGGAGCGGCGGTCCGGAGAGGCCGCCCTCCTCCTCCCGCAGCGCCGCGGCCGCGGTCAGGCCGGCTCGCTCCACGCTGGTATTGGCCAGGATCAGCCCGGACGCGCCGGCCGCGACCGCGGCGTCGACGAGCGGGCCCAGCGCCGCGTCCGGAAGGTCCGGGGCGAGCTTGATGAAGATCGGCGGCGCCACGCGCAGGTCAGCGGAGAGACGCGCGAGCGCCTCCAGGAGGGCGGTCACCGTCTCCGGCGACTGCATCGCGCGCAGGCCGGGGGTGTTGGGCGAGGAGAGGTTGATCGCCACGTAGTCGGCCACGGGCGCCGCCAGGCGGAAGGCCTGGCGGTAGTCGTCGATCGCGTGCTCCTGCGGGGTGGTGGCGCCCCGCCCGATGTTCACGCCCACCCCGAACCCGGCGGGCAGGTGCCGCCGGGAGAGCATCACGTGGCGGGCCAGCTCTGCGGCACCGGCGTTGTTGAACCCCATCCGATTGACGAGGGCGGCATCGGCCTCGAGGCGGAAGAGCCGGGGAAGGGGCTTCCCGGGCTGCGGGACAGGCGTGACGGTGCCCACCTCCACGAACCCGAGGCCGAGCGCGTCCCAGGCGCGCAGCGCGCCACCGTCCTTGTCGAACCCCGCCGCCACGCCGACCCGGTTGCGGAGCCGCATCCCGGCCACCCGGACCGACCTCGTACGACGCGGTGCGGTGCCCAGCACCGCGAGGACGGCGCGCCCGGCCCGCTCCTCCCCTGCCCCGCGCAGGGCGCGCACCGTGAGCCGATGGATCCGCTCCGGGTCGAATCGGAAGAGGAACGGCCTGGCGATCGCATAGGCCGCCAGGTTCACCGCGCGCAGGAGCGTCACGAGCGGCCGCATGCTTGCCTCCCGCTCAAACCGATGCCGGCTCGTCCCCGATGACCGTCTGGGACTGCTCCCGCATGAACTGCTGGACGTAGTACGGGCCAAGGCCGTTCTTGCCGGAGCTGCCGGATCCCTTCCAGCCGCCGAAGGACTGGATCCCCGGCCAGGCGCCCGTGGTGGCTCCGGCGCGGCGGTTCACGTAGACGACGCCGGCCTCGATGCGGTCCAGGAAGCGCCGGATCTCTCCCGCGTCGCTGCTGAAGATGCCAGCCGTCAGCCCGTAGGCGGTACCGTTCGCCCGGTCGATCGCCTCGTCGAGCGAGTCGACCTCGCCCACCACGAGCAAAGGAACGAAGAGCTCGTCGCGGAAGAGGCGATGGTCGAGCGGGAGGCCCGAGACCACCGTCGGGGTCGGGAAGTAGCCGCGGGCGGCATCCCCGTCGCGCATCACGTCGCCGCCGATCTCGATGGTGCCGCCGTCGCGGCGTGCCTCGTCGACGGCGCCGGTGAACGTCGTGAGCGCGCGCTGGTTGATGACCGGCCCCATCCAGTTCTCGCGTCGGGTCGGATCGCCCACGCGAAGCGCCTTCGTCTTCTCGACCAGCAGGTCGAGGAACGGCCGGGCGACGCTCCGCTCGACGTAGACCCGGCTGGCGGCGCTGCACTTCTGGCCGTCGTAGCCGAAGGCCGAGCGCATGCAGCCCTCGGCCGCGACCTCCAGGTCCGCGCCGGCCGTGACGATGGCGGGGTTCTTGCCCCCCATCTCGGTGATGATCGGGCGCGGATAGTCGCGGGTGAAGCCCTTGTAGAGGCGCATTCCCACGGCATACGAGCCGGTGAAGACCAGCCCGTCGACCCCGGGGTTCTCCTCGAGCTCCGCGCCAACCGTCTCGCCCGGCCCGGTGACCAGGTTCACCGCCCCGGCGGGCACGCCCACCTCGCGCAGCACCTCGACGAACCTGTAGGCGAGGAGCGGCGCGTCCGAGGAGGGCTTCATGACGACGGTGTTGCCCGCGATGAGGGCCCCGGCCGCCGGGCCGCCGGCGAGCGCCATGGGGAAGTTGAAGGGGCTGATGACCGCCCACACGCCGTGCGGCTTCAGGACGCTGCGCGTGCGCTCGACCGGCGAGAGGGTCCCCATCGGCTGGTCGAACCCGCCGTTGCGCTCCATCACCTCGGAGTAGTAGCGCAGGAGGTCCGCCGCTTCCTCCACGTCGCCGAGGGCCTCGAGGCGGTTCTTGCCGACCTCGATCGCCATGAGGGCCGCGAGCTCGAACTGGCGCTCGCTGATCACCTCGGCCGCCTTGCGCATGAGCGCGATCCGTCGCTGCCAGCCCAGGTCGCGCCAGGCCGGGAAGGCGGCCCGCGCCGCGGCCACGGCGTCCCGCACGTCCTGACGGGTCCCGACCGGGAACCTGCTCACCACCACGCTCGTGTCGATCGGCGAGCGGTCCTCGAACGCCTCGGCGCCGGACCGCCGCTCGTCGCCGATGAGCATCGGGTAGCTCTGCCCCAGCTGGGACCGCGCCGAAGCGACCGCCCGGTCAAACGCCGACTGCAGCGCCTCGTTGTCGGCGGAGAGCGTGGCGTAGGTGATCTTCATGCGCTGCGTGCCGGTGGTGGCCATGTGCGGTGCAGCCTCCTTCGGGTGGGTCGTTCGCCCGCATGGCGGGCGCCATGGGTGTCGAGAGGGGAACGGGAGGCCATTATCGCACCGGCCCTGGGCCGGGGCAGGCCGAGAGCCAGGCTCCGGGGGGAGAAGAGCCTGGCTCTCGACGGCGCCATGCTACAGAAGCCGCGCCATACCTGCAACACGGATTCTGCAGGGATTTGGAGCATCGGGCACGGAATCCGCCGGGATGGTGAGGCGGAGCCGCCGGAGCCCCTCCCGGGAGCTCGGACCGCGGTCAGCGAGCCCGGTGATAGAGGCCCAGCTTGAGCTCCAGCGAGGTGTGATGCGGCCCCATCAGGTACGCGCGACCGCGATCGCCATAGAGGCGGGGAAGGAGGTCCGCCGCCGCCGCTTCGTCCCCCAGGTTCAGGTGCGCGTGCACCACCTTGATCTTGAACCCGTTGCGCAGCCACCAGCCGGTCCGGCGCTGGGTCGCCTCGAGGGCGTGGGCGACCACCTCCGGCTCCAGGAGCGCCGCGATGTCGTCGCGGCCGTAGTAGCCGATGACGACGAGGCGCCCTCCCGGCCGAAGGACGCGCAGCGCCTCCGCGATGGCCGGAAGGGATCCGTCGTCGGGCTCGATGACCCCCGAGAGGACGATGTCGACCGCGCCGTCCCGCAGCGGCAGGGCGGTCGGGGAGCCGGAGATGATGCGGATGTTCGGCTGATGCGCCTCCCCCGCCCGACGGCGCGCCTCCTCGAGGAGCTCGGGGTCGGACTCGATCCCGTAGGTCCGTCCGGTGCGGCGAGCCAGCAGCATCGGATAGTGGCCGACGCCGGTCCCCACGTCCGCGATGCGCCTGCCGGAGACGGGCGTGATTCGCTCGAGCGCGGCGAGCACCTTCCGCTCGGGGTCGATCGCCTCGGCGAGACGCCGGTGCAGCTCGGGGTCCGTCTCCGCCCACGAGGGAAGGATGGCGCGCATGTGGGTCTGCCTCGCTACGGGATCGAGACGCGCGTCTCGGCTGGGCCCCCATGGTCGTCGGTCAGGAGCCCCTCGCCGGCGAGGAACTGCAGGTCGAACGCGACCGCGCCGGTCGCGCGCCGGGTCACCACGATCGGGATGGTCAGCGTGCCCCCGGCGTCGAGCGGACCCCAGCCCAGCGAGGTGGTGCCATCCGGCTCGCCCATCTCGCCCGGCCCGACCACCCAGCGCGTCCACGGCTGGACGAGGGCGTCGGTGAGGCGGCCGGTCGAGGGGGCGAACGGGGCCAGGTAGAGGGTGGCGTCGAGGGCGGTGGGCCAGCGCAGCACGAGCTCGTCGACGCGCGCCGAGGAGAGGTTGCGAACCTTCACGGTGATCGTGCCGTTGCCGTCCGTCGCCACCGCGGGCGCGACGGTGTAGCTCACCGTGCGCACGTCGCGATGCGGAGGGAGGGCGAGCGAGAGCGGCGGCTCCGGGGTGTCGGTCGGCAGTGGCACTGCGCTGGCCGCGCTGGCGCCCGGCGTGACCGTGACGGTGGCCGCCGGCGTCGGCGCCGGCGTGCCGGACGCGCCGGCACAGGCTGCCAGGGCGATGCCCAGGAGGCCGGCCGCGGCGGTGCCCCGGAGGCGCCGCGGATCAGCCATGGGGCGGGCGCAGCTCGGTGAGCCGGTTGCGGATGGCGAAAGCCGCGGCCTGGGCGCGGCTGGCCAGGCTCAGCTTGGCGAGGATGTTGGAGACGTAGTTGCGGATCGTCTTCTCGGCGAGGTCCATGGACTCGGCGATCTCGCGATTCGACTTGCCCTCGGCGACCAGCGCCAGGACGCGCCGCTCCTGCTCGGTCAGGTCGCCGAAGGCGCCCGACTCCTCCGCATGGGTCACGTGTCGGACACGGTCCAGGACGGCGGCGGTGACCGCCGGGTCGAGCAGCGAGCGGCCGGCGACCACGGTGCGGATGGCGTCCACGAGCTCGCCCGAGCCGATTCGCTTGAGGACGTAGCCGGAGGCGCCGGCGGCGATCGACTCGAAGACCGCCTCCTCGTCCGCGTACGAGGTGAGCATGATCACCGGGATTCCGGTGAGCTCCGCGGTGATGGTGCGGCAGGCATCGGTCCCGGTCCCGTTCGGCATCCGGATGTCCATCACGACCACGTCCGGCCGGAGGATGCGCGCCAGGCGGACAGCCTCATCGCCGGATGCCGCCTCGCCCACCACGTGGAACCCCTCCTGGCGCTCGAGGAGGGCGGCCAGGCCGATGCGGACCACCTCGTGATCGTCCGCGATCAGGATCCGGATGATGCGTGTGCTGGTGGGGGCGAGGGGTGGGCTGGACATGACACTCGGGCTGCGACAGGCGTCCGTGCCTACCCGCGGGGGCGGGTGGCACCGAGGGGCATGGTAAGGGACACCGCGGCTCCCTGTCCGGGACGTCCCTCAAGCTGGAGGGACGCGCCCATCAGCTCGGCCCGCCTCCGCAGGTTCGCGAGGCCCTGCGCGGCGCCGCGACGGGCACGGCTCTCCGCCTGCGCGGGGTCGTAGCCGACGCCGTCGTCGGTGATCCGGAGGGTCAGGTTCCGGGGGGCGAAGCCGAGGGTGACCCACACGTGCCGCGCGCGCGCGTGGCGCAGGACGTTGCTGAACGCCTCGTGCACGATCTGCCGCAGCTGCTCCGCCTGCTCGCGGGTGAGACGCGGGCGCTCCGCGCCGCTGACCGTGAGCTCCACCGTCACGAGGGTGTTCGCGCGAAGCTCGTCGGCGACGCTGGAGACGATCTCCTCGGGGTCGAGCGTCTCGAGGCTCGCCGAGCGCAGGTCGAAGATGTAGGCCCGCAGGTCGCCGACGATCCGGTTCAGCTCCCCCATGGCGACTCCGAGCCGGTCGCGCGGGCCCTGCCTCCGCCGCTCCCCTGGATCCTCCTCCGGAAGGGAGGCCTGCGCCTCCTCGAGGTGCAGGCCCACCGCGTAGATGGACTGGATGATCCCGTCATGAAGGTCGCGGCCGATGCGCTCGCGCTCGCGGAGGAGCAGCTCGCGGCGGCGGGCGTCTGCGAGAGCGCGGTCGGTCTCCTGCTCGAAGAGCTCGCGGAGCCGGATCAGCGCAACGGCGAGGACCAGCCCCACCGCGGCGCGCAGCACCTCGATCGGGATCCCCAGCGAATCGAAGACCGAGCTCGAGTTCACGACCGAGCCCGGAGGGAAGGGAACCGGCATGCCGATGGCGCCGCCAAGGATGCCGTAGGCGCCCATGGCCAGCACCGCCGTCCGCAGCGCCCAGCCGACCGGAGGCCGCAGGGCGGGCCCCAGGGCAGAGGCGTTCCGCGCCAGCCCGATCATGGCGGCCACGGAGCCGGGGATGGCGAGCATGTAGCGAGCCATGACGTCGCCCACGGCGAGCGGCGCCCCCAGCGCCTGGAGGCTGGCGTCGATGCGGCCGGCCGGCAGCCACGGGGAGGGGTCGATCCTGAACGAGCCTGAGATGCTCGCCGAGATGGCCAGCGTCCCCACCGCCCAGAGCCCCAGCGCGAGGGTCGGGACCAGGCGCAGCCAGGGAAGCCGCGCCGCCAGCCCGACGCGCTGCTCCGCGTCCGCGACGGCGGTGCCCATCGGCCCGGCGCGTTCCACCGCGAGGAGCAGCTCGGCACCGAACTGGAGCAGGAGCGCGAAGCTCCCGGCCTTGAGCAGCAGCTGCGCGACGAGCAGCCCCTCGATCACCCCGGACGGGAGGTAGCTGCTCTGCAGCGGGATGAACAGGTAGCCCCACTCGGCGAAGCCGTGGACGAAGGCGAACGCGGCCAGCAGGGGCAGCGGACCGGCGAGGGCCAGGACGCTGCGCCGCCGGCTCTGCAGCGCGATGGCGAGCCCCATCAGGAAGAAGACCTGCCCGTAGATCGTCAGGACGATGATGCGGTTGGTCTCGAAGAGGCCCGCGAGCCAGTCCACAGCGGCATCTTAGGCGGCGCGGTACCATCGTTCGCCGATGGCACCCGAGCAGACCCCCGCACCGCCGCCGCGCGAGACGCTGCCCTCCTCGCCCGCGGAGGACGAGCCGACCCCCATCGGCGTGCTGCTGTGGTTCGTCTGGGCGTTCATCCTGCTAGGTCTGACCGGGCTCCTCCTGCCCAAGATCGTCGGCTTCGTCGACTTCAGCGAGAACGCGCCCTTCTCGATCCTCGGCATCTTCATGATGCTCGAGATCGCCGTGGTGATCTTCGGCATCACGGTGGCGCTGCAGCGCAAGCGGGTCGCATGGCGCTTCGCCGTCGGCATCGCGCTCCTCGCGGCCCCGTTCCTCGCCGGCCTGCCGCCGGCGGTCCTCTACTTCGACCCTCGTGCCGCGGCCGGCTGGTACACGCTCTTCGTGCCGGTCGGCCTCGTCATCAGCGTGATCCTGGTCGTCGGGCTGCTCCGGCCGCGCGCGCGCGCCTACTTCAGCGAGGACTGACCACGGCGGTTCCGCGGGCCGGGCGGGAGGCGCGCCTATAATCGCGCCCGTGAAGTTGCTCGCCTTCGCATCCCGCTCGGACCGCGAAGGCACCCCGGGAGGCCCGCCGCGCATCGGCGTCGGCACACCCGCGGGGATCCGCGACCTGACGCCACTCGGCCTCCGCGACCTGCAGGCCGTGGTCGCCTCCTGGTCGTCACGACGCCACGAGATCGAAGCGTTCGTCGCGTCGGCCCGCGGCGCGCTCATCGATCCTGCCGCGGTGGCGCCCATGGCGCCGCTGCCCCGCCCCGGGAAGGTCGTCTGCATCGGTCTCAACTACCGCGACCACTGCCGCGAGCAGGGGATCGAGCCGCCAGCGCATCCGCGGCTCTTCGCCAAGTTGGCGAACACCGTCAACCATCCCGGCGCCGCCGTCATCCGGCCGGTCGCCACCGAGAAGCTGGACCTCGAGTGCGAGCTGGCCGTCATCATCGGTCGCCCGACGAGCCACGTCTCGCGCGAGGACGCGAGGGAGGCGGTCTTCGGCTACACGATCCTCAACGACGTGACGATGCGCGACCTCCAGTCGGAGGACCGCCAGTGGCTGCGCGCCAAGGGCAGCGACGGGTTCGCACCGATGGGGCCGGTCCTGGTGACGCGCGACGAGATCGCCGATCCCCAGGCGCTGCGGATGCGTTCCCGGGTGAACGGCGAGACCTGGCAGGATTCGAGCACCGCGGAGATGGTCTTCGACGTCACGACCCTGGTCGCCTTCGTCTCACGCTTCATCCGGCTGGAGGCCGGGGACGTGATCGCCACCGGGACGCCGGCCGGGGTCGGGCATTTCCAGCGCCCTCCGCGCTACCTCGCCGGAGGGGACGTCATGCAGTGCGAGATCGAGGGGATCGGGGTCCTGGAGAACCGCGTGATCGATGAGGAGCCGCGCATCGATGACCACCAGCTTGCGGCGGGGATCGGTGCGACAGCGGGGGCGGGAGCGAGACCATGACGGCAGGGACGACGATGATGCGGGCGCTGGCGAAGACGCGGCCGGAGCCCGGCGCGGAGCTGATCCAGCGAGCGGTCCCGGAGCCCGGTCCGGGCGAGGTGCTCCTGAAGATGGTCGCCGCCTCCATCTGCGGAACGGACTACCACCTCTACTCCTGGGATCCCTGGGCGCGCGACATCCTGAAGCCGCCCACGATCCTGGGCCACGAGCTCGCCGGCATCGTGTCAGCGACCGGGGCGGGAGTGACCCGCGTCCGGGAGGGAGACCTCGTGGGCGTGGAGAGCCACATCGTGGACTGGACCTGCGCCCAGTGCCGGCGGGGCGACATGCACCTGTGCCGGAACCTCAAGGTGATCGGCGCCCACGTCGACGGGGGCTTCGCCGAGTACGTCGTCATCCCCGAGGCGAACGCCATCGAGTCGAACGGGCTCGATCCCGCCGTGGTGGCCCTCCAGGAGCCGATGGGCAACGCCGTCCACGCCGCGTTCGCCGAGCCGCTCGAGGGCAGGAGCGTGGCGGTCACCGGGTGCGGCCCCATCGGCCTGTGCTCGGTGGGCATCGCCAAGGCCTCCGGCGCCTCGCTCGTGGTCGCCACCGACACCGAGCCGTACCGCCTGGAGCTCGCAAGGCGGATGGGCGCCGACCTGGCGCTCGACGCGCGCGACCCCGAGACGGTGCGTCGCATCCTCCACGCCACCGGCGAGGACGGCGTGGAGGTCGTCCTGGAGATGAGCGGCTCCGCCCCGGCGCTGAACCAGGCGCTCGAGTTCATCACCCGCGGGGGCCGCATCAGCCTCCTCGGCATCTTCGCCACGCCGGTGAACGTGGACATCTCGGATCTCTTCATCCAGAAGGGGCTGCGCCTCTACGGCATCTACGGGCGGAGGATCTACGACACGTGGGAGCGGACGCAGGACCTGCTTCGCTCCGGTCGGTTCGACCCGAGCCCCATCCTGACCCACCGCTTCGACCTCGCCGACTACGAGAAGGCCTTCAACCTCATCGCCTCGCGGCACGCCGGCAAGATCGTCCTCCTGCCCTGACGCTATCGCACGCCGGCCACGGCGCGGGATAATGGCCGGCATGGACGCCACCTCAACTCCTCGCAGCGACTCCGCACGCTCGCGCAACCCGCTCGCCTTCCTCGACGCGGAGATCGAGGAGCTCAAGGCGAAGGGGATCTTCCGCCGCCTGCGTGTCGTGCAGAGCGAGCAGAAGAGCCGATGCACGATCGACGGCCATGAGGTCATCACCCTCTCGAGCAACAACTACCTGGGCCTGAACACTCATCCGAAGCTGCGCGCGGCGGCGATCCGCGCCGTGGAGCAGTACGGGGCCGGTTCTGGGGCCGTGCGGACCATCGCCGGGACCATGAGCCTCCACGAGGAGCTGGAGGCCCGGCTGGCGGACTTCAAGCACACCGAGGCGGTCCTCACCTTCCAGTCGGGCTTCACCTGCAACACCGGCGTGATCCCGGTCCTGGCGCCCGAGGGGGCGGTGATCGTGTCCGATGCCCTCAACCACGCCAGCATCATCGACGGGATCCGGCTCACGAAGGCGGAGCGAAGGATCTTCCCGCACGCGGACATGGACGGGCTGCGCCAGGCTCTGCGAGAGGTGCGCTCCGCCCCCGGTGGCGCGGACCGGACGGTCCTGGTCCTGACCGATGGCGTCTTCAGCATGGACGGCGACATCGCCAACCTCCCGGGGATCGTCGAGGCGGCGGAGGAGGCGGGCGCCATCGTCTACGTCGACGACGCGCATTCCTCCGGCGTCCTGGGCCGCAACGGTCGCGGCTCGGTGGACCACTTCGATCTCCACGGCCGCGTCCAGGTCCAGGTCGGGACCCTCTCCAAGGCGATCGGCGTCCTGGGCGGGTACGTCGCGGGCTCGGCGAGCCTCCGCACGATCCTCGAGCACCGCGCTCGGCCGTTCCTCTTCTCCACCTCGCATCCGCCGGCCGTGGCGGCGGCCTGCATCGCGGCGATCGACGTGCTCGAGACGGAACCGGAGCTCATCGAGCGGCTCTGGGAGAACACCCGGTTCTTCAAGGCCGGCCTGGACCGGCTGGGATTCGACACGGGGCACTCGCAGACGCCCATCACCCCGGTGATCGTGGGCAAGGGCGCCCTGGCCATGAAGCTCTCCGACCGCCTCTTCGACGAGGGCGTCTTTGCGCAGGGGATCGGCTTCCCGACCGTCCCGGAGGACAAGAGCAGGGTCCGGACGATCGTGACCGCGGAGCACAGCCGCGACGAGCTGCAGGCCTGCCTGGATGCGTTCGAGCGCGTCGGGCGCGAGCTGGCCATCATCTAGGGCGCCGCGCGCGAGTGCGGTGCGTGGTCCGAATGGACCGGTGCCGCCGGACACCGGTCCTACTGGTCGCGGCACCGTGCAGATGGTACGGTTGCCCTGCGCCCCCCCCCGGCGTCCGCCCCGTCTAGCAGAGGTGCCCCACCCGCTGATGCGTGAGCGACCCCTTGACCTGGTGCTGACGCGTCCCGTGCAGCCCGCGGCTCGGCCTGCCGCATGGGGGCGCGCACGGGACCGGCACGCGGAGCGCACGCATCTGGACGCACTTGCACGCGCTGCATCAGGCGGTGACGTCACCGCGGTCGGCGGGCTCTACGACGAGCTGGTTGGTCCCATTTATCGCTACATCGCCCTGCGCGTCCGTAGCCGGGAGGACGCGGAGGACCTGACGCAGCTGGTCTTCGAGCGCATCGTCGGCGGGCTGCCGCGGTACCGGCATAACGGCCGACCGTTCACCGCGTGGGCGTTCCGCATCGCGCGCAACGCCGTCATCGACCATGTCCGCCGCAACCGGCCCACCGAGCCGCTCGACCCGGTGCACGAGCAGCCCGGCGATCACGAGATCGAGGCGATCAGCCTGCGCGGCGAGCAGATTCGCGAGCTCCGCGAGGCAATGAACCTCCTGACCGCGGACCAGCGCGAGGCGCTCGCCCTGCGGTTCGTGGCGGGTCTCTCCGCCGAGGAGGCGGCGCAGGTCATGGGCCGGCGGGCCGGCACGGTGCGCGGCCTCACCTTCCGGGCCATCGCCGCGCTGCGGCGGCTCATGGCCGACGACGACTCGGGTCCCGAGGTGTCGCCGTGAGCCTCCTGGACGCTCCGCTCGCGGTCCTGGACCGCGTCCTCGGACGACGCCCAGCCGCCGTACGCCCGGACGACGCGATGGCGCGGATGGTCTCGCGGACGACGGGCCGGCTGCGACCCACCTCTGCGTACCGCCGCCGGCTCCGCGGCCACATCGTGAACCAGTACGTCGCGGTCCGCGAGGGCCACGCCGCGCCGTCCGCCCGTCGGCGCGAGATGGGCGCCATCGGTCGGTCGGTCCTGTATGCCTCGGTGGCGCTCGCGGTGAGCGTGACCGCCGTGGGAGCCGCTTCCGGCTCGTCGCTTCCGGGCGACCCGCTCTATGTCGTCAAGCGGCAGATCGAGCAGGTCCGCATCGATATCGCGCCGGCGTGGGCACGGCCAGGCCTCGTGGCGGAGACCCTGGACACGCGTCTTGCGGAGGTCGAGTCCCTCGCCCGGCTCGGCCGCTGGGACCGCATCGACGATGCCGTGGCGAATGTCGAGACCGCGCAGCACGCCTTGAGCGCCGCTGGAGGCAACGCCGGCGGGGAGGCCGTGACGCTGGCCCGGCACGAATCGGTCCTCGGCGCGCTGCTCGCTCAGGCGCCGTCCAGGGCCAAGCCGGGCCTGGAGCGCGCGCTCGCCGTCTCCAGCGCGGCCGCGCAGGCCACCGCAGGCGGAGCCTCCTCCGGGCACGGCAGCGGAGCGGCGCCCGGACAGAACGGCAACCAGGGTGGCGGGAACGGCCAGGGTGGCGGCAACGCAGGCGGCCAGAACCCCGGGGCGAGCTCCAGCTCACCGATGCCCACGCCGACGCCGAAGCCGGACGCATCGGCCAAGCCGACAAAGTCACCCAAGGCAACGGACGTGCCGGCGCCGCATCCCACGCCCGCCGCCTCACCACCGATTCACTGAAGCACCCGCCGCTGTTGGCCCCGGACATGGGTCCGGATCGCCGTCGCCATTGACGCGCCGACTGCACCTTCCGCGACTGAGGTCCTGAGCGCCGCACCTCCGCCACAACAGGAAACGGGGTAGAGGCGAACCTCTACCCCGTCCCTGCCAGGGGGGCTGGTGCCATGCCGGGGACCGACCGGAAGCCGGTCCCCGGTGCTGTCTGTCTACCTGTGAGAATGCACCACCTTCATGCTGACGCCGGTCACCGGCGCCGGTTGGCCCGCACGTTGACCACGGCGAGGCTCGACAGACCAAGGAGCAGGATTGCGCCGAGGAGCAACGTCGGTGCGGGACTCGACGGACGTGGGCCGCTTCCGACCGCGGTGTTCGGGACGCTTGCCTCGGGGCTTCCCGTTGCGGCCTCGACCGAGGTCTCCGGGGTCGGCGTCGGCGTGGCCGCCTCGACCGAGCTCTCGGGCGTCGGCGTCGGCGTCGGCGTGGCCGCCTCGACCGAGCTCTCGGGCGTCGGCGTCGGCGTCGGCGTCGGCGTCGGCGTGGCCGTTGGGGTCGGCGTCGGCGTGGCAGCCGGCGCGTCCACGAAGGTCACGTCGTGGTGGATGCAGTCGCCGTCGTTGTCGACCGGAACGGTCTGGGTCGCAGGATCCGGCAGGACGTATCCGTCAGGTGGCTGGATCTCGGTCACCGCAACGTTGATCTCCTGCGGCAGGCCATGGACGCAGAAGTCACCTTCCTCGTCGGTGGTGAAGGTTCCCAGATCCTCGCCCTGCGGGCCGGTCAGCGTGAAGACGGCACCCTCGAGCGGGGCGCCCGCCTCATCGGTCTTGAGCACGTAGAGGCTGGCGACGTGACTGTTCGGGGTCGGGGTCGGGGTCGGGGTCGGGGTCGGCTGCTCGCACAGCGTGCCGTCCGCCGAGGCCCATCCCCTGGCACCGTGGTCGCTGCTCCAGCGCACGTAGAGCGTCGGCCCACCACGCGGCGTCACCAGGGAGTTCGCGCCCTTCACGCCCTGCACGGTCGTCGTGGAGGAGAAGGTGCTGCTGAAGCTCCAGTCGAAGTTGTAGTTGCTCTCGTTGCCTGAGAGCGTGACGGTCCAGGCGTAGCTGTTGGCGTCGGGAGCGCATTCGGGCTGCACCGATGGAGCGGTCCATGCCAGGGCCGGCGCGGCGATCGCCAGCATGGAGATGAGCAAACCGGCGGAGGAGAGCACCGCGAGTGCGCCTCGCGATCGTGACCTCGGAACCCGGCAGCTGGGTCGTGGGTCCATGACTGATACCTCGTGATGAGGGCGGGGTATGAAAGAAATCCCCTGGAGCCTGCAGCATACCGACGGGTACCGGTCCTGAACAGGACCTCCGTCGGCTCCCTGCCGGGGTTAGGTGGAGACGGGTGCAGTCATCCGGTCAGGAACCGGTGCCAGGCGGCACCGGGGGTCCCAGGACCATCGGGTGAGAGGCACGAAGAAGGGGAGGGACCGCGGGTCCCTCCCCTGCCAGGCGTCGCCCGTGGCGGCGTGGATCAGCGGCGTCGCGCCGCGCGGACGTTCACCACGGCCAGGACCGAGATCCCCAGCAGGCCGATGAGGGCGAAGAGCAGCGCGCTCGTCGGTGCGGCCGGATCACCACCGAACGCGGTGTTCGGCGTGCTCGCCTCGGGGCTGCCCGTCGCAGCCTCGACCGATCCCTCCGGGGTCGGAGTCGGCGTCGGCGTTGCGGCCTCGACCGATCCCTCCGGGGTCGGGGTCGCCGTCGGGGTCGCCGTCGGGGTCGCCGTCGGGGTCGCCGTCGGGGTTGCCGTCGGGGTTGCCGTCGGGGTTGCCGTCGGGGTTGCCGTCGGGGTCGCCGTCGGGGTCGCCGTCGGGGTCGCCGTCGGGGTCGCCGTCGGGGTTGCCGTCGGGGTCGCCGTCGGGGTCGCCGTCGGGGTCGCCGTCGGGGTCGCCGTCGGGGTTGCCGTCGGGGTTGCCGTCGGGGTTGCCGTCGGGGTTGCCGTCGGAGTTGCCGTCGGGGTTGCCGTCGGGGTCGCCGTCGGGGTCGGAGTCGGGGTCGACTCCGCCTCGGAGCAGTTGAGCGAGTTGGTCTTCGAGGTCGTGACCGAGGCGCCGCTGCTCTGCGTGGCGACCACGCCGAGGATGCCACCGCCGCTCACCCTGAAGGCGGTCGTGACGGAGACGTTGACGTCCAGGGTCCCGGAGCCGCTCAGGCCGCTCGCAGGTGATCACGCCGTAGTTGGACTCCACCGCGGCGATGTAGCCGGACGCATCACCGCCGGCGTTGTTGTTGATGGCGCCCTGGTTCGGCGACAGGTAGACGACGATCGATGCGCCGGCCGGCAGGTTCGCTCCGCTGTAGTCGAGCTTGAACGAGAAGCCGGTTGCAGAGTCGTTCGCCGTGCAGAAGAGGATCCCGTTCTGCTCGAACGAGAACGTGCCCGTTCCGCCCTTCAGATCGGAGTAGGGGCCACTCGTCGGATGGCCGTTGTCGCCGGCCGTGAACGCCGCGGCGACGTTCGGGCGGATGGCGAGCATGAGAGACATGAGGAGCGCGGCTACCGCAGCGATCGCCAGGATCGCGCGTGCCGTGTGCTCGGGAAACGGTGTTGCGCGAGTGTTCACAGCCGGATCTACCTCAAGATTGGACTCAGTCCGTCGGCGTTCTCGCCGAACCCCCTGGTGGCTGGAGAATACCCGCCGGTACCGCGCCGCCTAGTACCCAGGTCCTGCCGCCCGGTTGGGTCTTGGGCGGTCCGGTCGGGTGCCCCGGCGTATTCCGTTGCGCGGCGGCAACGAGTCCTGCCGGACGGAGGTACTTTCGGGAGCCGCCAGGCGATATTCCGGGCGCCTCAGCCGGTCCGGCCGCGCGCCTCCAGGACGACCACCTGGGTCTCCGCGGGGAGGTTGGTGGGCGTGACGCTCGCCTTCGGCTGCCGGGCCGTATCGGCCGCGCCGATCTCGTGGAGGAACTTGTCGGCCGGGAGCAGGTCGGCGGACCCGCCGTCGACCGCGTAGTGCATGGGGATCACGATCCGCGGTCCCACCTGGGAGACGACCTCGGCCGCCTCCCCCGGGCTGATCGTGAACTGGCCGCCGGCGGGAACCAGCAGCACGTCGACCGGGCCGAGCTCCCCCAGCTGCTCCTCCGTGAGGAGATGACCCAGGTCGCCGAGGTGGCAGATGTGCACGCCATCCACCTCGACAGCGAAGATGACGTTCTCGCCGCGCTGCGCGCCCCGCTCGCCGTCATGGAAGGTACGGATCCCGGTGACCAGCAGGTCGTGGAACTCGTACTCCCCGGGGCGTGTGAGCGTCATCCCCGCGGTGATGGAGCGGGTGTAGGCATGGTCCGCGTGGCCGTGCGAAATGGTGAGCAGGTCCACGTCGTGCTTGCCCGCGACGAATCCGGTCGAGGGTGGGCAGGGATCGGTGATGACCGTCGCCTCGCGACCCTTGAGGCGGAAGCAGGCCCGGCCGTACCAGGTGATCTCCATCGGTGTGCTGATGGTAGCCGATGGGGGCGGTTGGCCGGGCTGATCCCTCGACTGCGCGCCAGGTGCGAGAGATAGCACGAGCGCCGGTGCCCGCCCAATGACACCGGCGCTCGAAGGAGGGAGGGTGGAGGTAGAAACCCGTCTGGATCTCCAACTCGCAGGATGAACAGTAGGGTCGCGAGGTGAATGCCAAACACCCGGCACCGTAAAGAAACGTGAATCTTCACGGGGCCGCCGCGGCCCCATCGGGCGGCGGACCCGGCGCGTGCGAGAATGGCTGCCGATGTCCCCGCTCACGCGGCGCGCGGCTGCCGGCGCGACCGTCCTCCTCTCCGCCCTCATCGTCGCGGTGCTCGTCCTGCGCGGCGTCGGTGCGGAGATCGCCATGGGCCCGCTGCGGTCACCGACGCCGACACCCTCCCCGACGCCTTCCGTTGTCGCGTCCGCCTCGCCGTCAGCCGCCGCCAGCCTCGCCCCGTCCGAGGTCTTCAGACAGATCGAGGCACAGGTCCAGGAGCTGCGCGGGCTGGCGGCGCCGTCGATCGGGCCCGCGCAGATCATCGGGCGCGACCGGCTCGAGCAGGAGCTGCGCGACCAGTTCGCGCGCGACTATCCCGCGGATCGCCGGGCATCGGACAACCTGATGCTGCATGCGCTCGGCCTCCTCGCTGCGGACCAGGACTACGCGGCGCTCCAGCTGCAGCTGCTCACCAGCCAGGTGATCGGCTTCTACGACGACCACGCGAAGCGGATGGTGGTCGTCAGCGACAGCGGGCTCGGGCCGGAGGCGAAGATCACGTATGCCCACGAGTACACGCACGCCCTCCAGGACGGTGCATTCGGGCTCGGGTCGCTGCACCTCGACGCGGCCGGGCAGGACGACCGCGACCTCGCGCGTCTCAGCCTCGTGGAGGGGGACGCAACCGAGAGCATGCTGCTGTGGGCGATCGCGCACATGACCCCCCAGGAGCTCCTGGGGATCAGCCAGACCCCGCAGCCCGACATGAGCGGGATTCCGGGGTGGATGGTCGCGCAGCTCGAGCTCCCGTACACGGCCGGCGCCCAGTTCGTGGGCGGCCTCTATGCATCGGGCGGCTGGCCGGCGGTGGACGCGGCGTTCCGCTCGCCGCCGGACTCGACGGAGCAGGTCCTCCACCCCGCGAAGTACGCGGCGCGCGAGGAGCCGATGGTGGTCGCCGCCCCGAAGCTCGCGGCCGACCTCGGGTCGGGCTGGACCGATGCGCCCGCGGACACGCTGGGTGAGGCGATGATCGCGATCTGGCTCCAGGCGCTGGGCGCACAGCCGGCGACGGCCCGGGCGGCGGCGACCGGATGGGGCGGGGATCGCCTGGTGGCGGCGTCCGGTCCGCGCGGTGCGATGGCCGTGGCATTCCGGATCGCCTGGGACACGCCGGAGGCCGCGAGCCGGTTCTCCGCCACCTACCGGCAGCTGGAGGCTCTGCCGTTGCCGCACGCCGTCGTCGCCGTCTCACGACAGGAGACGCTCGTGGTCCAGGGGTCGACGCAGGCGATCGTGGACCGCATCGTCGCTGCGCTCGGCTGACCGGCGGGGTGGGCTACATCGACTGCGGCGCGGAGATGCCCAGCAGCCCCAGGCCGCTGGCGAGCACCAGGCGCACGGTGTCGACCAGGGCGAGGCGGGATGCCGACAGGTGGGCGTCGGCCGGATCGGTGGAGAGGACCCGGCAGTCGCGGTAGAACTGCGAGTAGAGCGAGGCGACCTCGTAGCAGTACTTCGGCAGCTCGTGGGTCTCCCGCCGCTCCGCCGCCTCTGCCACGACGTCGGGGAGCCGGAGCAGCTCGCGGATGAGGGCCTGCTCCGCGGGGTGGCGGAGCAGCTCGGCGGCGTGCTCGGTGGAGGCCGCGATGCCGAGATCCGCGGCGTTGCGCAGGATGGAGCTGCAGCGCGCGTGCGCGTACTGGACGTAGTAGACGGGGTTCTCGTTGCTCTGACGCTTGGCGAGCTCGATGTCGAAGTCGATCCCGCTGCTCGCCGCCCGGGAGCCGAAGAACCAGCGCGCCGCGTCCGGCCCGATCTCGGCCAGCAGCTCGTCGAGGGTGACGAACTCGCCGGCGCGCTTGCTCATCGACACTTCGGCGCCGTCCCGGACGAAGCGGACCCACGCGATGAGGATGACCATCACGCGCTCCGCGTCGTAGCCCATGGCCTGGGCCGCGTTCCGCAGCCGCGCGACCGTGCCGTGGTGGTCCGCCCCCCACAGGTAGATCAGCTCGTCGAAGCCACGGCTGAACTTCTCCGCCACGTAGCCGATGTCGGACGCGAAGTAGGTGGGCTGTCCGTTGGAGCGGTAGACGACCCGGTCCTTGTCGTCGCCGAACGCCGTGGAGGCGAACCAGGTCGCTCCGTCGGCCTCGTAGATGTGCCCCGCCTGACGGAGACGCTCCACGCCGCGCTCGACCCATCCCTCGTCGTGGAGCGAGCCCTCGCCCTTCCAGACGTCGAAGCGGACGCCTAGCCGCTCGAGGCTGCCCTCGATCCCGGCCCGCACCCGCTCGGATGCCCAGCGCCCCAGGATCCAGCCCGCATCGGAGCCGTCCGCGGTCGCCGCCGCCCAGACATCCACGGGAACGCCGTCGGCCAGCTCTGCGACATAGTCGCCGTGGTACCCGTCCTCCGGGATCGGCTCCCCGCGCCGCACGGCGAGGACCGAGAGGCCGAGGTTGCGCACCTGGCCGCCAAAGTCGTTGAAGTAGTACTCGCGGGTGACCCTGTGTCCGGCGCCCTCAAGCACCCGGCACAGGAGGTCGCCCACGAAGGCGCCCCGCGCGTTCCCCACCGTGAGGGGGCCGGTGGGGTTGGCGCTCACGAACTCGATGTTGATCGCCCGGGGCTCCGCGGCCCGCACCCGGCCGAAGCCCTCGCCGGCTGCGAGGATCCCGCCGACGCGGCCCGCGACCCACGCCGGCTCGAGCCGGATGTTGAGGAAGCCCGGCGGTGCGATCTCGGCCGTGCCCAGGCCCTCCGGCAGCTCGAGCGCGTCGAGGAGGGCGGCCGCGATCTTCATCGGCGCCATCCGCGCCACGGGGGCGAGCTGCATCGCCGCGTTCGTGGCGTAGTCGCCGTGCTCCGGGCGCGCGGGCCGCTCGATCGTCACCGGTGGAAGGTTCGCCCCGTCCGGGACGGCGAGGGCACCCGACGAGATCGCGCGGCCGCGGGCGTCGCTGACGGCCGCGTGCAGCAGCTGGCGGACGGTGCTCATCGGCGACGGATGGTCATGGGCGGCGAATGCTAGCCGCCCTACCGGTCACGTGCCAGCCGCAGCTCCAGCGCCTGCTCGGGGGAGAAGTCGCGCAGCCGCAGCGCATCGCTGGCGACCTCCAGGAGGGCACCGGTGGGTGCCAGGCCCACCAGCTCGCAGTGGTCGATGTCGGTCCCCGCCTCGCGCGCCAGGCGGCGCACCTCGCGGACCGCCGCCGCGATCCCGGTGCGCTCCCAGTCGACGAGATTCATGCTGACCTGCGCGTAGCCGCGCTCGCCGGGGTTCTCCAGCAGGAGGCCCATGGCCTGGACCGCGGGCAGCCCGCCGGACGACTCGCGGATGGCGTGGGCGATCTTCTTGGCGACGGCGACGTCGTTCGTGGTCAGGTTGACGTTGAAGGCGATGAGCGGCTTGCGCGCCCCGACGGCCACGGCGCCGCCCTTCGGGTGCATGCGCGGAGGCCCGTAGTCCGGGGCGCGGTCGGGGTTCGTCGCGATCTCGGCCTTCAGCCCCTCGTACTGTCCCCGGCGGACGTCGGCGAGCCGCCGGCGATCCGGCCGCAGCGCCGCCTCCCCGTAGAGGTAGACCGGCAGGTCGTACGTCTTGGCGATGAGCTCGCCGAAGCGGCGAGCCAGGTCCACGCATTCGGAGAGCCGCGTGGTGCCCAGCGGGACGAAGGGGATGACGTCGACGGAGCCGATGCGCGGATGCGCACCGGCGTGGACGGTCATGTCGATCAGCTCCAGCGCCCGTCCGACGGCGGCGGTCGCGGCACGCACGACCGGCTCCGCGTTGCCCGCGAAGGTCACGACGCTGCGGTTGTGGGTCTCGTCGCGCGAGAAGTCGAGGAGCGTGACCCCGTCGATCTGCGAGATCGCGCGCGTGATCTCGTCGAGCACGGCGGGCCGCCGACCCTCGGAGAAGTTGGGAACGCATTCGATGAGGCTGGGCACGGGGCAGATGGTAGCGCGGGTCGCGGCGGGGTGGGCCGATGCTACGCTCCACCCGAGATGACCGGCACCCTGCACGTCGTCGCGCTCCCCATCGGCAATCCCGCCGACGTGACGCTGCGCGCGCTCGAGACGCTCCGCTCGGTTGACGTGGTGGCCTGCGAGGACACCCGGCACTTCGCCACCCTGGCGCGGATCCACGGCATCCGGACGCGGACGGTCTCCGTGCACGAGCACAACGAGGCGCAGCGTGTTCCCGAGCTCGTCGCCCGCCTCACCGCCGGCGAGGCCGTGGCGCTCGTCTCCGATGCCGGCACGCCCCTGGTCAGCGACCCCGGCTTCCGGCTGGTGGTCGCCGCCATCGCCGCCGGGGTGCCGGTCACCAGCCTGCCCGGCCCCTCCGCGGTGACGACCGCGCTGGCCGCCTCCGGCCTGCCGCCCCAGCCGTTCCGCTTCTGCGGCTTCGCGCCGCGCGCAGCAGGGCCGCGCCGAGGGTTCTTCGCCGCGCTGCGCGAGGAACAGGCCACGCTCGTCTGCTTCGAGGCGCCGCATCGCCTCGTGGCGTGCCTGCAGGACGCGAGGGAGGCGCTCGGAGAGCGCAGCGCCTGCCTGGGCCGCAACCTGACGAAGCCGCATGAGCGCTACCAGCGAGGCACGCTCGGCGAGCTGGCCAGCGCCCTCGGGGCGGAGGCGACGGTGCGCGGCGAATGCACGCTCGTCATCGCCGGAGCCGATGCCGGCGCCACCCCCGAGCGGGACCGCCAGGCCGTCGAGGCCGCCCGCCTGCTCCTCGCGGAGGGCGTTGCCGCGCGCAGCGTGGTGGCGCTGCTCACCGGGCCGCTGGGCGTCCCCCGGCGACGAGCGTACGAGCTGGCGCACCGCACCGTGGACGACGAGGGTCGCTCGTGAGCGGGCCGGCGTCCGGGCGGGTGGCCACGGCGGTCGCCGCGTCTCGCCGCTACCGGGACGTGGACGCGGCGCTCGTCCGCCGGCTGGCGGAGGAGGAGCTGGCGGGCGCCCGGAGCGAGGCCGAAGCGGTGAAGCGGGTGAAGCGCCGGCTGCACCAGGCGGTCGGTGCCTATGCACCGAGCGGCGGGGGCCGCGCCGACCTCGAGCGGCTCTCTGCGGCGTGGGACGGGAGCCTCGCGGCTCCCCGGTTCCAGGACGAGTGCGTGGCCATCCTGCGGCGCCACGCCTCGACCCGCGAGCGCCTCGCCTGGCTGGACGGCTTCTATCCGGAGATCTGGCGCCGGACCGACGGTCCGCCGCCGCGCCTGCTCGACCTGGGCTGCGGCCTCGGCCCGCTGGCACTGCCGTGGATGCGCCTGGCGGCGGAGGCCCGGTACGTTGCCGTCGACGCCGATGGTGCCCAGATCGCGACGGTGGACGGTTTCCTGGACCTCGTCCGCCAGCCGCACGCCACGGAGGTTCGCGACCTGGCGGCGGACCTCCCGCTGCCGTCGTCCGTCGAGGTGGCCCTGCTCCTCAAGCTCGTCCCGCTCCTCGACCGGCGGGACCCTCGCGCGGCCGAGCGGCTCCTCGCCGCGCTCGACGCTCGTCACGCGGTGGTCAGCTTTCCCGCGCGCTCGCTCGGGGGCCGCGGCAAGGGGATGGAGCGAACGTACCGGGAGCGGCTGGAAAGCCTGGTGGCGGCGCTGGGCCCGCGGATCGCCGGCGTGGACGAGGCATCGGTCCCGAACGAGCTCGTCTTCGTGCTCCACCTCGCTGCGTCGCCGGCTGCGCATGGCTGAGCCGCTCGTCACGCGGCGCGGAACGCTGCCGGTGCCGACGTTCCTTCCCGACGCAACGCGCGCGGGGGTGCGCTCGGTGACGAGCGCTGACCTGCGCGGCGTCGGCATCGAGGCCGTCGTGGTCAATGCCTTCCACCTCCTGCGGCGGCCGGGCGCGCGCGTCATCCAGGCCGGTGGCGGGATCCACGCCTTCATGGCGTGGGATGGGCCGGTCCTGTCGGATTCCGGCGGCTTCCAGGTCTGGTCGCTCATCCGCCAGGACCCGGCGCGCGGCGTGATCCGCGACCGTGAGGTGATCTTCCGGGAGCCGACGACCGGCCAGAAATGGAACCTCACCCCCGAACGGGTCATCCAGCTGCAGTTCCAGCTGGGGAGCGATATCGCGGTCTGCCTCGACGACTGCACCGATGCCGAGGCGCCACCGGGGGAGCAGGAGCGCAGCGTGGAACGGACCGTCGCCTGGGCGCGTCGCTCCCGGGAGGAGTTCGACCGGCTCGCCGAGGGGCTGCGTGGAACGGCACCTCCCCGCCTCTTCGCCGTGGTGCAGGGCGGTGGCGAGGAGCACCTGCGCCGGCAGTGCGCCACGGCGCTGGCCGCCATCGGCTTCGACGGCTACGGCTTCGGGGGGTGGCCACTGGCCGCCGACGCCTCGCTGCTCACCGATCCGCTGCGCTGGGTGGCCGAGTCGCTGCCGCCATCGGTCCCCAAGCATGCCCTGGGGATCGGGCGCCCCGACCACGTGGTGAGCGCCTTCGCCCTGGGTTACTCGCTCTTCGACTGCGCGCTGCCCACCCGCGATGCCCGTCATGGCCGGCTCTACGTCTTCCGGCCGGGCTACCCGGGCAAGGAGCTGCGGCCGGGTGCGAGCTTCTTCCGGGCGGTCCACATCTTCGACGCCCGGTACCGGACCGACCACGCGCCGCTCGAGGAGGGATGCGACTGCCCGCTCTGCGCGCGCTCGTCCCGCGCGTACCTCCACCACCTCTTCAAGGTGGGGGACGGCTCCGCGGAGCGGCTCGCCACGCTGCACAACCTGCGCTTCTACGCACGCCTGGTCGCCGCGCTGCGCGGCTGAAGACCGGGTGCAGGGGGACCCTCGAGGGTCTCGGGCGGCGATACCATCGGCGATTCATGAGCGCGGGGCTCGCGTGCCGGGCGCGCTCCGAGTACCGGGCGGTGTCTCCGAGCGCCACGGTCCCCGCGGGTGCATCCGATGCGGCATGATCCGCGCCGTTGTATTCGCCGGCGTACTCGACGACGGACGACCTCGACGTCTAGGCCCCCGCGGCGGCCGCCTGGCGCGGATCTTCCCGGCCGATGCGGTCGGGATTGCGGCCGCGAGCGCGCGCGAGGCGCTCGGCCAGCAGCTGCAGGGGGACGACCGTCGAGAGGATCGCTTCGACCACCGGCGGCAGGCGGTTGGCCTCCGGGGCGTCGAGCCTGCCGGCGGGAGTCAGCGCCTCGGGGATCTCCGTGCCCAGGCGCGGACCCAGGATCGCCGCCGCGGGCATGCCCAGCTCCGCCGCCGAGCGCAGGACTCCCCGCGCGCGCGCCCGGACGGGCTCCCCGCCGGGTTCCGCGTCGGTCAGGATCACGACCAGCCCGGTGCGCTCGTCGCACGCCGCCAGGTGCCCGTGACGGAGCGTCTCCAGGCCGATGGCGGCGGCGGGCAGCGCGGACCCCTCCTCGATCTTCAGCGCCAGTTCGCCGACGGCCGCCTCGTCCGGCCCGGCGCCGGCGACCACCACCCGCTCGACGCCGGCGAGCGAGCGGGCCACGTCCTCCGCCCCGTCCGGCGCGGTCGCCGCCTCCAGCAGCGCGCGGACGCTCACCTCGTCCGGGTCGTCTCCCCGGAGCACCGCGGCGATGACCGCCCCGGCAACGAGGGGCGAGAGGTAGCCGACGGTGTGGCACCAGCTCTGGTCCTGCTCGCCGGTCTCGATCACCGTCCCGGCCAGCGCGGCCCCGGGCGAGCGGGCGCTCACCGACAGGAGGGCGGTGCGAACCTGCGTGCCGGCCCCGCGCAGCGCCTCGTTGGTGGCCGGCGTCCCGCCCTCGTGGCTCACGGCGAGCAGGGCGCCGGCGAGGACCGGCCGGCGGACGACCTCCAGCGCCTGGCGAGACCGCACGAGCCAGCCCGTCTGCGGCCCCAGGGCGTCCGCGAGCATCCACGCGACCCCGATGGCGGCATGCTCGCTCGTCCCGCAGCCGGTCGTCACGACCGGGAGCCGGCGGTCGGCGGCGCCGCGGATCATCCCCGCCACCTCATCGACGGCACGGGCACCCGCTCCGCCGGCGAGCGCGTGAACGATGCGCCTCGCGACCGCGGGCTCCGCCGCGATCATCTCCGTCATGAGGTAGGGTGGCGCGTCCCGGGGGGCCGGCATGCCGGAGGGAGCCCACGGTTCCGGGGCGCCCGGGAGCGGCGCCTCGGGATCCACGGCGATCAGCCCTCCTCGAGCATGGGGATCCGGACGCCGCGCTCGCGAGCCACCTCGATCGCCCGCTCGTACCCCGCATCGGCGTGCCGCATCACGCCGGTCCCCGGATCCGTGGTGAGGACGCGCTCCAGTCGCGCGGCGGCTTCCGCCGTTCCGTCGGCGACGATGACCATGCCGGCATGCAGCGAGTACCCGATCCCCACGCCGCCGCCATGGTGGACGCTCACCCAGGTCGCGCCCGCGGCGGTGTTGAGGAGGGCGTTGAGGATGGGCCAGTCGGCAATGGCGTCCGACCCGTCGCGCATCCCCTCCGTCTCGCGGAACGGGCTCGCGACCGACCCCGCGTCGAGGTGGTCGCGGCCGATGACGATGGGCGCGCTCAGCTCCCCGGAGGCGACCATCTCGTTGATCCGCAGGCCGGCCTTCGCCCGCTCGCCGTAGCCGAGCCAGCAGATCCGCGCCGGCAGGCCCTGGAACGGGACCTTCTCCTCCGCGAGACGCAGCCAGCGGTGGAGACTGGCGTTGTCCGGGAAGAGCTCCATGAGGGCGGCATCGGTCTTCAGGATGTCGGACGGCTCGCCTGAGAGCGCCGCCCAGCGGAACGGGCCCTTGCCCTCGCTGAAGAGCGGCCGGATGAAGGCCGGCACGAACCCCGGGAAGTCGAAGGCGTCCTCGACCCCGGCTTCGGCGGCCTGGGCCCGGATGTTGTTCCCGTAGTCGAAGGTCACCGCGCCGCCGCGCTGGAAGGCGAGCATGGCGCGGACGTGGTCCGCGATGGATGCCATGGACCTCCGCAGGTACGCCTGGGGGTCGCCCTCGCGCAAGGCGATCGCCTCCGCGAACGCCATGCCCGCCGGGACATAGCCGTTCAGCGGATCGTGCGCGCTCGTCTGGTCCGTGACCAGGTCGGGCTTCCATCCGCGCCGGACGAGCTCCGGCTCGACGTCGGCGGCATTGGCGACCAGGGCGATGGAGCGCGCCTCGCGCGCGCTGCGCCATCGATCCACCCTGTCGATGGCCTCGTCGATGTCGGTGGTCATCTCGTCCACGTAGCCGGACCGATGGCGGCGCTCCGCCCGGGCCGGGTCGACCTCGACGGCCAGCACGCTCCCCTCGTTCATGGTCACCGCCAGCGGCTGGGCGCCGCCCATCCCGCCCAGGCCGGCGGTCAGGGTGGCGGTGCCGGCCAGGGTGCCGCCGAAGTGCTGGCGAGCGGCCTCCGCGAAGGTCTCGTAGGTGCCCTGGATGATCCCCTGGGTGGCGATGTAGATCCACGATCCGGCGGTCATCTGGCCGTACATCGTCAGGCCGGCACGCTCGAGCTCGCGGAACTGCTCCCAGGTCGCCCAGTGGGGGACCAGCAGCGCATTGGCGATGAGCACGCGCGGCGCGTCCGGCGTGGTGCGGAAGACGCCGACCGGCTTGCCGGACTGGACGAGGAGCGTCTCGTCGTTCTCCAGCCGCCGGAGCTCGCGGACGATGGCGTCGAACGCCTCCCAGCTGCGCGCGGCGCGCCCGGTCCCGCCGTAGACGATGAGGTGGTCCGGGTCCTCCGCCACGTCGGGATCGAGGTTGTTCATGAGCATCCGCAGCGCCGCCTCCTGCTGCCATCCCTTGCAGGACAGGGTGGTGCCGCGCGGGGCGTGGACCGTGCGCGGCCCCGAGGCGCGAGCGGTGGTGGTCATGCGGCGATGGTACGCGCCCCGTATCCGCCGGGCGCGACCGAGCGCGCGCCCGGACCGGGTGTCAGCGGCGCTGCGACATGAGCTCCGGCTCGCGGGCGACGATGACGGCCAGGGTGGCCACGATGCCGATCAGGAGCGCCGTGATGGCGGCGACCAGCCAGCCCTGGGGCGTGACGCCGCCGTCGCGCAGGGCGCTGGCCACGTTGTCACCGGCGGCGCCGACCATGAGCAGGCCCATGGCTGCCGCAAAGCCTGTGGCCACACGTCGCGCGTTCTCGGCAACCGCGGGGAGCGCGAGGAGGACGACCGTCGCGAGCAGGGCGGCCATGGGGATCATGGAGATCGTGCCGCCCAGCAGGTCGTCGTCGAAGGTCCCGAAGCGGGCCGTCACCCAGGCGACGGTGGCCTGCGTCCAGGCCAGGAGGGCCACGGCGCAGGCCGCGGCGAGGCTTGCCTTGATCCAGGTGGTGGACATCGGTACTCCCCCTCATGCTGCGGCGTCTGGTCGGACAGACGCACGAAGCGTGCCGAATGTTGCGGCTCCTCAGTCGTCGCCGAACGGGTTCTTCCGCTTCGGTCGTTCCGGCAGCCGGAAGAGGTCATCCTCGGAGGGGCCCCTGGGCACGGGCAAGGGCCATTCGTCCCCCTCGTCGGCCGGTCGCGCCTTCGCCAGCAGGTCGCCCCAGCCGACCTCCTGGCCGGAGCCGGTGAGCTCGCGGCGCATGACCGGATACCGATCGTCCCCGGCCACCTGCTCGAAGCCGTGGTCGAGGTAGACGCCGGCCGGCCCCGGCGACGTGATCCAGGCGTCCCCGATCCCCTCGGGGTAGGCCTCGACGGCGGTGATCCCGCGCCGGTCGAGCTCATCGCAGACCATCTCCAGCAGCCGCCCCGCGACCTCCGCCCGCTCCGCCTCGCCGGCCGGCACCTGCAGGCAGGTGACGATCCACGGCGGCGGCGAGTCCGGCAGCTGCGGGTAGCGTTCGCGGATCGACTGGGCGCGCGGGTAGGCGGAGATGGGGCCGAACTGGGCCCAGCCCACGGCCGTGCCCCCGGCGCCGTCCGGTCGCCAGGCGAGCATCCCGTACGCGCCGGCGAGCTTCTCGCCGGCGAGCAGGCGGCTGCGCTTCAGGGCCGCACGGGCCTGCGCATCGGTCGCCTCCTCGGTCGGGGCGTCGCGCGTCCCGTCGATCCGCTCCCAGTAGTCGCAGGTCTGGCAGCGGGCGCCGGGTCGGGCAGGTGCCGGGATCGAGTCGAACGACACCTCGTCGACCAGGGTGAACTGCAGGGGTTCGCTCGCCATCGGTCAGGCCTCCTCCGTCGCGGCCAGCAGGCCACCGGAGACCACGAGCTCGCGGACGACGGCCACGTCGGGCGCCGGCGGGCGATCCTCCGCCAGGTGGGCGACGCGTGCCCGCACGGCCGCGTGGGCCCGTGCGACCCCGGTCCCGGGCCGAAGCGGCGCTCGGAAGTCGAGGCCCTGGGCGGCGCACAGCGCCTCGATGGCGAGGACCGTCTGGGTGCGGTCCACGACCTCGCGCAGGTGGAGCGCGGCGGTGGCCCCCATGCTCACGTGATCCTCCTGGTCCGCCGAGGTGGGGATCGTGTCGACGGACGAGGGGTGGGCCAGGGTCTGCAACTCGTTGACCAGGGCGGCCGCGGTGTACTGCACGATCATCAGGCCGCTGCCGGTTCCGGGCTCCTCGGAGAGGAAGGCCGGCAGCCCGCCGGAGAGGTGGGCGTCGACGATCCGTGCGATCCGGCGCTCGGCGATGGCGGCCAGCTCCGTGACCGCGATCTTCGCGTAGTCCAGCACGAGCGCCAGCGGCTCGCCGTGGAAGTTCCCGCCGGAGATGATGCGCCCGTCCGGATCGGAGGCCGATGGCGGAAGCACCAGCGGGTTGTCCGTGACGCTGTTGATCTCGACGTGCAGGACCCGCTCGATATGGTCGAGCGCGTCGCGCACCGCCCCGTGCACCTGCGGCATGCATCGCAGGCTGTAGGCGTCCTGGACCCGGTGCGGTGATTCGCGGTGGTTCGCGCCGATCTCGCTCCCGGCGAGGAGGTCCCGCAGGTGCGCGGCGACCGCGATCTGCCCCGGATGAGGCCGTGCCTCGACGAGCGCCGCGGCGAAGGCCGCACCGGTCCCCTCCATCGCCTCGAGGCTCATGGCGCCGGTGACGTCGGCGCTTGCCGCCAGCTGCCGCGCGTCGTGGAGGGCCAGGCAGCCGATGGCGGCCATCAGCTGCGTCCCGTTGAGGAGCGCCAGCCCTTCCTTGGCCTCCAGCTCCACGGGCTCCAGGCCCGCGGCGAGGAGCGCCTCGTCGCCGCGCATCGGCCGTCCGCCCAGCTCCGCCTCCCCCTCGCCGATCATGACCAGCGCCAGGTGGGCGAGCGGCGCGAGGTCTCCCGAGGCGCCGACGCTCCCACGCGACGGGATGACCGGGTGGACGCCGGCGTTCAGCATCTCGCACAGGAGCTCCGCGATCTCGGGTCGCGCGCCGGACAGGCCCACCGCCAGCGTCGCGGCGCGCAGCAGGAGCATGGCCCGCACGACCTCCACCGGGAGCGGAGCGCCGACGCCCGCGGCGTGCGAGCGAACGAGGTTGCGCTGGAGCTGCGCCGTCCGTGCCGGGTCGATCCGCACGTCGGCGAGGTCCCCGAAACCGGTCGTCACTCCGTACACGGTCCGACCCTCCGCAACGAAGCGCTCGATCACGGCGCGGGAGGCGCGCATGCGCGCCTCGGCAGCGGCGGCGAGCTGCACCGCACGCCCGCCACGGGCGACCGAGACGACCTCCGCGACGCTGAGGTCGCGGCCGGTCAGCTCGAGCGGCGGCGGGTCGTTCGGATCGGTGGGCGGCATGGCCGCACCTATACTACGCACCGTGCGTCGCCTGCCGGACCCGACCAGCCGCCTGCTCGTCAGCGCCGATGCGAGGGACCGGCTCAGCGGCGCCATACCCAGCCCGGCAGCCGCGTTCCTGCTGACGCTCATCACCCTGCCGAGCCTCTTCTGGCTCATCGCGCTCAAGCGCACGACCGAGTACACGGAGCCGGAGAAGTGGCTCATGACGACCATCGTCCCGGTGGTCCACGACTGGGTGCAGCGCAACGCCGAGCCGGTCGACATCGGTCTCCGCGCCGTCAGCGCGCTCGGCTCGGGCTGGTTCGTGGGTCTCGGGTTCGGCGTGGTCGGGCTCCTGGCGCTGGCGAAGGGACGCCGTGACCTCGCGCTGCTGCTCGCGCTCGGCACGCTGGCCTTCCCCATGGAATGGCTCCTGAAGTTCTTCACCGCGATCCCCGAGATCAACGTCACGCAGCTCGTCGACGCCCTGTTCAACGTCAACAACATCGGCCTGGACGACATCGCGGACTTCCCGGCCGGGCATGCCCTCCGCGCCTTCGTCTTCTACGGGCTCGTGGCGTTCTGCATCGCCCGCCTCTCGTCCGATCGACGGCAGGGGATCGTGGCCTACACCGTGGCGTTCGTGCTCACCGGGGGGATCAGCCTCATTCGCCTCTACCTGGGCGCGCACTACCCCATGGACCTCGTCGGCGGCTGGATGGCCGGGGCGGCGCTCCTCTCCGTGCTCGTCAGCGTCCATATCCTGGGCGCGGACGAGCGGATCCGCCGCGCGGCGGCGGCCGCGGAAGCCCGCGAGGCGTCCGCCACGGCGGAGCGCCGGGTGGCCGTCCCGCTTCACGCGGCGGACGGCGGCAACGTGGCGGAGGCCGGCTCTGCCGGCTCGCCCGCGAAGCGCGGCGAGGAGCCCTAGCGGGTGCTCACGTTCATCGAGCAGACGCTCATCCCCTTCTTCCTGTCGCTGTACGACGTCGTGGGCTACGCCGGGGTGGCGGTCGCCATCGGCCTGGAGACCTTCATCCCCATCATCCCGTCGGAGGTGATCGTGCCGATGGCGGGATGGAAGGTGAGCCAGTCGGTGGCGAACCCCTCCATCGTGGAGCCCATCACCGGCGCGCCGTGGAACTGGATCGCGGTGCTGATCATCGCCACCGCCGCCGCGGTGGCCGGCTCGTTCATCGGCTACCTGATCGGCGCGTGGGGCGGCCGCCCGCTGCTGGACCGATGGGGGCGCTACGTCCACATCCAGCCCGAGGACCTCGACCGGGCCGACGCCTGGTTCCGCCGCTACGGCGACTGGGCCGTCCTCATCGGACGCCTCGTGCCGCTCGTGCGCGCGCTCATCAACTACCCCGCCGGGATCGCGCGGATGCCGGTCGGGCGCTTCCTCCTCTTCAGCGCGCTCGGCTCGCTGCCGTGGAACGCCGCGCTCCTGCTGGGCGGCTACCTGCTCGGCGAGAACTACCGGACCCTCTACGACGCGGTCCGCCCGTATGAGCTCGCGATCTACGTGCTGGTCGGCGTCGGGTTCGTGTGGGTCCTGTGGCGATGGCTCGGCCGCTCCTCGCCGTCGGACCCCTCGAGCGCATGAGGCGGCCGCGCCGGTGAGCCCGGCGGTTCCCACGATCCTCGCGATCGACATCGGGACGAGCGAGACCAAGGCGGGGATCGTCTCGGTCGACGGGCGCCTGCTCGCCGTGGCGCGGGAGGCGCATCCCTTCGAGCTTGATCCCCTCACCGGCAGCGCGGAGCAGCAGCCGGCAGCGTGGTGGGAGGAGCTGCGGGCGGCCGTGGCCTCGCTGCGTGCCTCGATGACCGACCCGCCCGCCGCGATCTGCTGCGTGGGGCAGGGCCCGACCCTGGTCGTGACCCGGGCCGATGGCGCGCCGGCACGGCCGGCCATCACCTGGATGGATCGGCGGCCATCGGACGTGGAGCCCGAGCTGGAGCATGCCACCGGGCTGCAGGGATGGGGGCTGGGGATCCTGCCCGCCGCCCTCTGGGTCGAACGGAACGATGCCGACGCCGCTTCGACCGCCCGCTGGTACCTCAACGCCTGGGAGTGGATGGCGTATCGGCTGACGGGTGTCGCCGCCATGACGCAGACGCCTGGGCAGGTTCTTCCAGACCCACGGCGGGCCGCCGGCGCGGGGCTGAATCCCTCACGCGTGCCCCCGGTCGCCGCCGCCGGTTCCGTCCTGGGGAGCCTTCGCGCCGACGCCGCCTCGGAGCTCGGCCTCCCGGCCGGGCTGCCCGTCGTCGCCGGGACCGTCGACTCGTTCGCCACCTTCCACGGCGCCGGGCTCCTGGAGGCCGGGGACGCGGTCGATACCGGCGGCACCTCGGGCGGGCTCGCGATCTACGCGGAGCGGCCCGTCACCGTCCCGGGCGCGTGGGTGGCGGCGGCACCGCTGCCCGGACGCTGGCTCGTTGGCGGTGCCATGAGCGCGACCGGCAAGGCGCTTGACTGGCTGGCCACGAGCGTCCTGGGCGGCGCCGCCAGTGCCGACGGGCTCGTGGCGGAGGCCACGCGGGTGCGCCCCGGCGCCGGGGGCCTCGTCTTCCTGCCGTACCTCGCCGGGGAGCGCTCGCCGCTCTGGGACCCGCTGGCCCGCGGAGCCTTCGTCGGGCTCACCCTCTCGCACGGTCGGGCGCACCTGGCGCGCGCGGTCCTGGAGTCCGCGGCGCTTGCCCTGCGCCATGTGGCGATGCCCATCCGGGCTGCCGGCATCGAGATCGGCGAGCTGCGGATCACCGGCGGCACGGCGCGCGGCGACGCGTGGAACCAGATCAAGGCGGATGTCATGGGGGTCAGGGTGGGGATCCCCGCGATTCGCGAAACGGCGCTCGTTGGTGCGGCGATCCTCGGAGCGAGCGCCATCGGCCTCGTCAGGGATCTCCCGGACGGCATCCGCTCCATGGTGCGGATCGAACGCCACCTCGAGCCGGACCCCGCCAGCCGGGCCACCTACGACGCGCTCTTCGAGGCCTATGTCGCGCTCTGGCCGAGGATCGCGCCGGTGGTGCACGACCTGCACCGGCTCCCCGGCTGACGCCCGCTCGCGCCAGCCGTCGGTGGGCCGCGCGGGAGAGGCCCGTGCTAGACTGGGATCGTCTTCGGGGCAGGGTGAAATTCCCGACCGGTGGTAGGGGTCCTGCGTGCAGGATCGAGCCCACGAGCGGCCCGGCGGTGAACCGGGCGTCAGCAGATCCGAAGCGTCGCCACCCCGCGCGACGCGGCCGGAGCCGACGGTAGAGTCCGGAAGGAAGAAGACGCAACCCGTGGCACTGCCACGGGCGGGTCTGGATGTGCCCCGGAGCGACTGGAAGGAGTTCCGGGGACGAAAGCCCCATCGTTCATCCGCTCGACCGCGCCCCGCCCGGCGCAGACCGGTGCTGCGAGCGCGCCTGCCGTCACCCTGGAGGAGGTCACCTTCTCCTACCCCCAGGCGGTCGGCAGCAGGCCGGCGCTCGATTCGATCAGCCTCAAGGTCGCCCGTGGCGAGTTCGTGGCGATCATCGGAGCCAACGGAACCGGGAAGAGCACCCTCCTGCGCCTCGTCAGCGGCCTCCTCAGCCCCGATCGCGGGCGCATCGAGATCGCCGGCTCGCCGCTGATCGGCCCCAGCCCGCACGTCGGGTTCGTCTTCCAGGAGCCCCGGCTCATGCCGTGGCGCAGCACCCTCGACAATGTCGCCTTCCCCCTCGAGCTCGCCGGGTGGGATGCGCGCAGCCGCGCCGCCAGGGCCACCGAGGCCCTTCGCCTGGTGGGCCTGCGCGACGCCGACCATCTCCGTCCCCACCAGCTCTCCGGCGGGATGCGGCAGCGCGCTGCCATCGCCCGCGCTCTCGTCGTGCAGCCCGAGGTGCTCCTGCTCGACGAGCCGTTCAGCGCGCTCGATGCGCTGACCCGCGAGCGGTTCAACACCGAGCTGGGGAGGATCTGGCGAAGCATCGGCGCGACCGTCCTGCTCGTCACGCACTCGATTGCCGAGGCGCTGGAGCTGGCGGACCGGGTCGTGGTCCTCGCCGGACATCCCGGACGGATCGTGCACGAGGAGGAGCTGGCTCCGGGGATGCCCGCCGCTCCATCCTCGAACGGCACGCAGCCCGGCGGTTCGGCGGAGCGTATTCGCGCCGCCCTCGACCTGGACCCGGCGCTCGACGCCGAGACCCCGGAGCCGGGCGCGGAGGGACGGCCATGAGCTTGCGCCGGCTGCTGGGCGACGCGATGCCCGTCCTGGTCGCCGCGGTCGCCTTCCTAGGCATCTGGAAGCTGGTCGTGGTCGTGGGCGGCTATCCCCCGTTCGTGCTCCCCCCGCCGGAGCAGGTCGCTGCCCGCCTGGTGACCGCCTGGGGCGACGGAACCATGGAACCTCACGCCGCGACCACCGCCCTCGAAGTGGCGCTGGGCTTCGGCGCGGGCGGAACGATCGCCGTCGGTGCGGGATACCTGCTGGCCCGGTCCCCGCTGGCGGGGCGGCTCCTGTCGCCGTACCTGGTCGCAGCGCAGGCCACGCCGATCCTGGCCCTGGCTCCGCTGCTGGCGCTCTGGTTCGGAACCGGGCTGCTCTCGAAGGTCATCATCTGTGCGCTGATCGTCTTCTTCCCGGTGGCGGTGGCGGCAATGGTCGCGGTCCGCTCGGTCGACCGTCAGCTGATCGAGATGGCTCGATCGTTCCGCGCCTCTCGGCGCCAGCTCTTCATTCAGCTGGAGGTTCCGGCGGCGCTGCCGGTCCTCTTCGGGGGGATCCGCGTCGGAGCCACGCTGGCCGTGGTCGGCGCGATCATCGGCGAGTGGGCCGGTGGCGAGACGGGGCTTGGAGTGCTGATCAACCTGGCCCGGGGCAGCCTCTTCGACACGCCGCTGCTCTTCGCCACCCTGTTCACGATCGCCGGCATGGGGGTTGGCTTCTATCTGCTCATCGTGATGGTCGAGCGGCGTCTAGTTGGAGCACGAGGATGACGACGGTGGTCTCGGCGGGGGTTGTCGGTGGAAACACGAACGGCAGGCAGACGCGGCGGCGCCGGGCGCTGTGGGCAGCCGTTCCCCTGGCGGTTCTGCTGGTGACGGCAACCGCCTGCCAGCGGAGCGGAGGCGGAAGCGGACCCGCCGGCCTCTCGCCCAGCGCCCCGCAGGCGTCCGGTCCAACCACGCTGGTGGTCGGCCTGGGCTACATCCCGAGCGTGCAGTTCGCACCCTTCTACCTGGCCGAGCAGCGCGGGTACTATCGCGACGCAGGGCTGACGGTGACGTTCCAGAACAAGATCGACCCGGACCTCGTCACGCTCGTCGGGCAGGGGTCGGTCGACATCGGCATCGCAGACGGAACCAGCGTCATCCCGGCGGTGAGCCAGGGAGTGCCGATCCGCTACGTCGCGACCATCTATGGCACCTTCCCCAACGTCGTGTACGCGAAGACGTCGAGCGGGATCCGGACCGCCGCCGACCTCCGCGGCAAGAAGCTCGGGACGCCCGGGAAGTACGGCAGCGGCTGGATCATGCTGGAGGCGCTCCTGGCATCGGCGAACCTGACGCCGGCTGACCTCGACATCCAGCTCTACCCCGACTTCGGGCAGGCGACCGCTCTCGCCCAGGGGGCGGTGGACGCCGCCACCGGATTCGCGAACAACGAGCCGGTGGTGCTGGAGCGTGCCGGGACGCCGGTGACCGTGCTCCACGCGGATGGCTCGGTGCCGCTGCCCGGCAACGGGCTGATCGCGGGAACCAGGACGATCGCGGAGAAGCACGGCGCGCTGGCCGCCTTCGTGGCGGCAACGCTGCGCGCCATGACGGAGATCCGCAGCGACCCGCAGGCGGGTCTCGATGCCTCGGTGGCGGCGGTGCCCGATCTTGGACAGGACCGCGCGACACAGCTCGCCATCCTGGAGGCGACGGTCAAGCTGTGGTCGACCGATGGTGCCATCGACACTGCCGCATGGCAGCAGACCGGGCAGTTCCTGGCGGGACTGCCGGACGCGCCCATCTCCGGCTCACCGCCCCCGGTCAGCAAGCTCGTCGACACCAGCCTGCTTCCCTAGGGGGCGGGCAGCCGGTCTTCGGCGGGACCGTGCCGAAGGAGCCCGCCTACTCCCCGTGAGCGGCGAGGCGCTCGGCGACGTCGAGCGCCTGGGAGACGAGCATCATGGCCGTCACCGGTCCCACGCCGCCGGGGACCGGCGAGAGGTGCGCGGCGACCGCCTCCGCCCCGGGCGAGACGTCTCCGACCACCCCGTCCGGCGTCGGGTTGATGCCGCAGTCGATCACCGCCGACCCCGGACCGATCATCCCGGGGTGGATGAGGCCCGGGGATCCGGCCGCCACCACCAGGATCTCCGCCCGCCGGGTCTCGGCGGCGAGGTCGGGGGTGCGGCGGTGGCAGACGGTGACCGTGGCGTCCGCGGCGAGGAGGAGGGCGGCCACGGGGCGGCCGATCACCGGCGAGCGGCCGACCACGACCGCCCGCCGGCCGGCGACCCCGATCTCGTAGAAGCGCAGCAGCTCCATGACCGCGAGCGCCGTGGCGGGCGCCAGCGCGGGCTCGTTCCGTGCGAGATGCCCGGCATTGACCGCCGTCGCCCCGTCGACGTCCTTCCCCGGATCGACGAGCGCGAGCACGGTGCGCGGATCGAGGCCGGCGGGCAGCGGCTGCGCCACGACGATGCCGGCGACCCGGTCGTCGACGTTCAGCTCGGTGATCTGCGCCGTTGCCGCGGCGAGCTCCGCCGGAGGCGAGAGGAGGAGCGGCGCGAGGCCGGATCGCTCGGCGGCCCGGGCCACGCTGCGGGCATAGACCCCCGCCGATGCGTCGTCACCGAACCGGACGATGGCCAGCTGGGGTGCCATCCCCGCCCGGGACGCGAGGACCGCGCTGCGCTCGCGCGCCAGGGCGCGCAGCCGCTCGGCGACCGGTCTTCCCTCGAGCAGGCGGGCGCTCACCGGCGGGATCAGCCGAGGCGCTCGGCGACCGTCGCGATGGTCGTCGACTCGACGGTGGTGGCGTCCTTCTCCAGCCGCGCGACCTCATCCGCGGCGCTCGAGGC
The DNA here is from genome assembly GCA_963773695.1 of uncultured Chloroflexia bacterium. GTDB lineage: Bacteria > Chloroflexota > Limnocylindria > QHBO01 > QHBO01 > CAVXEH01. The sequence goes on from CAVZCE010000010.1 coordinate 161,538, forward strand.
GAGGGGCGCATCCGGCGGCAGGTACGGCAGGTTGATGCGGACGTTGAGGGCCGCCCCGCGGATGGCAGCCGAGGCGAGCTGGGCGGCAACGCCCGCGTCGCTCACCGCGTTGCGATTCCCGATCGGCGCGATGCGCGCCGCGAGCTCCAGGACCCGCATGGCCGTCCGGGCCGTCTCCAGCGGGACCTGCGCCGCCGTGACGAAGGAGGCGCCCATGGCCGCCTTGCGCACGGCGCGCTCCTCGTCCGTCTCGCGCGGGAGGCGCCGCGCACGCATCACCTCGTCGTAGGCGTCCGAGTCCAGCTCGGCCAGGCGCAGCAGCTGGCCGCGCAGGGTCTCCGCCTCGCCACCGATGATGCGCACAGCGGCGTCCACGGCCGCGTAGTCAGCGCGACCGACGGTGAGCGCGGAGACCATGGCCACCAGGGCGGCACCCATGGCGCCGGCGACGGCCGCCGCGCTCCCGCCGCCGGGGACGGGGGCCGAGCTCGCGAGGCGCTCGCTCAGCTCGCGGACGCTGAGCTCGACCAGGGCGACCGCGGAATCGGGACCAGCAGCTTCGTGTGTCATCTCCAACCTCGCTTCGTTCGTGCCGCGGAGGGGCCCCGGGGTGCCGAAACGGATTGTAGGGAGGAGGGTGGGCGCGGATCAGGCCGCAGCGTCGCCCATCTGCGGTTCCTCGAGCGCCTCGAGGAACCAGCGCCGGTCGCCCGCATTCCAGGACAGCACGACCCGACCCCGCCGCGTCGCGAGATCCAGGGTCAGTCGGGGCCCGTGGTCCCGACGATGTGCATGCCGCTCGTCCCGGACGCCCCGGAGGGCGAGGACGTCGACGCGGACGGCATTCCATTCGACGCTGGCTGGAAGGCGGCGGTCGCGGTCCCAGCGGACGCGGACCGGAACCGGGGCGATGCTGGTGAGTGCCATGGAGCGGTGTCTCCTTGCGGTGATCTGCCTGCTCCGGCACTGAACAGGCGTTCGATTCAGGGACCGCCATGATACGAACGTCCGTTCTATTCGTCAAGCCCTCGGCGGATCGTCATCCGGCTCCGGGTTCGAGTCGTGCCCGGGCCCCGTGCCGCGATCGGGGTCCTTCTGCCGGGGTGTCCGATAGCGACCCGGGCGCTCGCCGAAGTCGAAGCGTCGCAGCGGCCGTTCGCGGAGGAGACGAGCGCGGATGATGGCCCGTTCGCCGAACCGCTCCCGGACCGCATCGATGGATGCCGCCAGGCGGTCGGCCCGGCCCGGCGCATCGAAGAGGGTGAGCTGCTGGGCGCTCGACAGGCTGATGGCCGTCAGGCCGATGAGGCGCACTCCCCTCCCCGCAACCAGCGCCTGGTCCAGCAGCGCCCGCGCGGCGGCGTACAGCGGCTCGCTCTCGCGCACCTGTCGCCCGACGGGCGCCTGGCGGGTGAGCGTCTCGAAGCCCTCGTAGCGCAGCTTGAGCTGGACGGCCCCCGCCGCCAGGGAGTGCTGGCGCAGCCGCGAGGCCACCGAGTCGGCCAGGTCGAGGAGGGTGGCGTCGAGGCGGGCGCGATCGATGACGTCGTGTTCGAAGGTGTGCTCGTGGCCGACGCTCTTGGGGGCCTGGACGGGGACCACCGGGGATGGATCGATCCCGCGGGCCCGGGCGGCCAGGTCCGCGCCGTGCTGCCCGAACCGCCGCCGCAGGGTCGCCTCGCCGACCGCCGCCAGCTGACCGATGGTCGTCACCCCGAAATCACGCAGCGCCTCCTGCGAGCGCGGGCCGACCCCCCACAGCCGCGACACGGGGAGCGGGGCCAGGAAGGCAGCCTCCCCTCCGGGCGGCACCACGACCAGGGCGTCGGGCTTCCGGAGGTCCGATGCCACCTTGGCGCAGAGCTTGTTCGTGGCGACCCCGACGCTCACCACGAGCCCGACCTCGGCGAGGACCCGCTCCTTGAGGCGCCTCGCGATGCTCTCGCCGTTCCCGAAGGCGGTGATGCTGGCGGTGACGTCGAGGAACGCCTCGTCGAGGCTGATCGGTTCGACGAGCGGGGTGTACGAGCCGAAGATCGCCATCACCTGCTCGCTCAGCTCGCGGTACCGATCCGGCCGGCCCGGGAGGAAGACGCCCTCCGGGCAGAGCCGTGCGGCGGTGCGGAGCGGCATTGCCGAGTGGACGCCGTAGCGACGTGCCTCGTAGGAGGCGGCGCTCACCACGCCGCGGGCCGCGGGATCCCCGCCCACGATCACCGGCCTGCCCTGCAGCTGCGGGTCATCGAGGACCTCGACCGAGGCGTAGAAGGCGTCGAGGTCGGCGTGGAGGATGGATCGCACGGGACCGCGCTCAGTCGGTCCCGGGATAGCGGGCGAAGGCGCCCGGTCCCAGGCCGGGGAGGAGCCGATCAGCCTCCGCCTCGAGCGCGGCGCGATCCGCGCGGGCCAGCCGGCCGAACGGGCGAAGCTCGATGCGCGGCGCGCCGTCACCGTCGCGCCGTGGGAGCCAGGCGCCCGCCACGATCCCGCCGATGAGGAAGGTCGGGAGGACATCGGCGTTGCGGGTGATGACCAGGCTCCGGTGCGCCTCGGGCAGGAGGCGGGTCCGGTCGCGGGTCCCGTACGCGAGGAGGAGGCTGTCCCACCGGGCGAGGAGGCGCGGTGGAGCCGGCGTCAGCGCCGGGGGACGCGGAGCGTCGATCAGGTCGACGAGCGGACGACCGTCCGGGTCGGCGAGGTGCACCAGCCGGTCGCCGAGCGCTTCGACGGCGCTCCGCAGTGTGGCCCGATTCCGGCCACGGCCGACATAGGCCGCGAAGTCGTCGATGCTGGCAGGACCGAAGGCGGCCAGGTAGCGGGCCGCGAGGTGCGCCGCAGCCGCGACGGACTCGCGCGCGAATGGCGCCGGCTCGTCGAGCCAGCTCGCCGCGGGCAGGTATCGGCTCCGTCCGTAGGCCTCCCCGTCCCAGGGGACGTGGACGAGCGGGACGGTTCCGCTGAAGTGACGCCAGAGGCAGCGGTTGGGCGGAATCTCCAGGCCGGCAAGCTGGGCGCGGAGGATTCCCTCGATCTCGTGGATCGCCAGGGGACGCCGCCGCATCTCATCGAGGACGGCGGGGTGAGCCGCGGTGATCCGCCGCCCGAGAGGCGACGCTTCGGGGTCGAGGTGATACAGCGCGCGCCACTGCGCGGCTCGGTAGGGCAGGGTGACGGTCGACATCGGCCAGAAGTCGGTCGATGCGACGAGGTGAACCGTGATCCGCATCAGCGAGGCGCGGACGACGCTCCGCTCCTGCCGCGCCCCGGCCAGGTCGGCGGATGTCGTGTCGGGCGCGCGGGAGGCGAGCGCGAAGGGCGGCCAGTCGGGATGCTGGGCCTGGAGCGAGCCGAGCCGCTCGAGGGTCGCTGCGACCGAGGCCGGCGGCAGGTGGTCGAGCAGTCCCTGGCGGGCGAGCGTCGCCCGGTTCAGCTCGCGCAGGGTCAGGCGGCGAGGCCCCATGGGCCGCCGGTCGTCAGGCGAGCTTGCGGATGACGCCGACGACCTTGCCCTGGATCTGGACCTCGGCGGCGTAGATGGGCTCCATCTCGCTGTTCGCCGGCTGGAGGCGGATCCGTCCGTCCTCGCGGAAGAACCGCTTCAGCGTCACGCCGTTGTCCTCGAGCAGGGCGACGACGATGTCGCCGTCGCGGGCGGTCGCCTGCGGCTGGACGATGACGTAGTCGCCGTCATCGATCAGCGCGTCGATCATGCTCTTGCCCCGCACGCGCAGCACGTAGGACCCGGACTGCGCGTCGATGGAGCGCGGCACCTCCAGGGACTCGGCCGCGTCCGCATATGCCTCGATGGGCTGGCCGGCGGCGATCTCGCCGAGCACCGGCAGGCTGACGACGTCGCGATCGACGGGCATTCGGAACGGCGTGACCCGTGCGGCCGCGCGCGATCCGCGCTTCCCGTCGGCATGCTGCGTGAGGCGGAGGGCCCGGGAGCTGTGGGTGCCACGTTCGAGCAGGCCGTCGCGCTCGAGAGCCAGCAGGTGATGGTGCACCGCGGAGGTCGAGGCGAGGCCGACTGCATCGGCGATCTCGCGGACCGACGGGGGGTATCCCCGCTCGGCGACCGTGCGCGCAATGCATTCGAGGATCTTCTGGCGGCGATCCACGTCGTGCCGTGTCAATGCCTGGGCGCCTCCGCGCTGTCCGGGTTCGCAGGCGACGGTAGCAGAACAGGTGTTCTATCGTCAAGCGAGGCGGGCCACGGGGGATGGTCGGTCGCCTCTGCTAGAATCGGCGGCCCACCGACCCAATCGGAGGCCCGTCCCGCGTGAACCGCTCCGGCCGATGGCGCTACCTTCGGCTCGCGCAGCTCGTCTGGAAGCTCCCCACCTACGCGCGCGTCGTGTGGGGCATGATGCGCGACCGCCGCACGCCGCTGTACCTGAAGCTTCTGCTGGGCGCCGCGCTCGCCTATCTCGCGACGCCGCTGGATCTCGTCCCGGATGCCATCCCTCTGCTCGGGCAGGCCGATGACCTGACCATCCTGCTCCTGGTCCTCGACCTCTTCCTGGCGAACGCGCCGCGCGAGGTTCGGGCGGAGCACTGGGACCGCGCCCGCACCGGCAGAGCCCAGCTGGACGAGGACCTCGCGCGCCTGCGCGGGCTGCTCGGAGATCGGTACGACCGCATCCGGGACGCGCTGCCGGAGCTGCTGGAGCGATATGGAGAGCTGCGTGACCCCGGCCTCCTCCGCGAAGCGCTGGCGCGCTGGCGGACCGCCCGCCTCGAAGCCGAGGGGGACCGCCATGCCGGAGAGGAGGCGGCGCCCGCCGTCCGCAACGCGGCCCTGAACTGAGCGAACCTGCGGCGCCCGCGTGTCGGGCGCCATCCGAATCCAACGAACGAGGACACGAGACGACGCCATGAAGGTGATCCTGAAGCGAGAGGTGAAGGGGCTCGGCCGCGAGGGGGACGTCAAGGAGGTCAAGGACGGGTACGCCCGCAACTTCCTGATCCCCAACGGCGCCGCCGTGAAGGCCGATACCGGCGCCCTGAAGAACTGGGGGCGCCACCGGGAGGAGCGGGAGGAGCGCGATCGGCTCCTGCGCGCGGAGGCGGAGGCGACCGCGGGGCGGCTGCGCGAGCTCCGGGTCGAGATCGCGGTCAAGGCCGGCGAGAAGAACCGCCTGTTCGGATCGGTCACGAATCGCGAGATCGCCGAGCATCTCGCGCGGGAGGGGATCGAGCTCGACCGGCACCAGATCTCGCTGCGCGAGCCGATCAAGACGGTCGGGGAGCATCGCGTCACCGTCCACCTGGGTTCCGGCATCGATCCCCAGGTCCTCGTGGTGGTCACCCCCCAGTCCTGATCCGGACCGGCGCGACGGCTGGAGCCCCGGCAGCGAGGCAGGCGGGCGCCGGCCGGGGCGGCCGGGAGGGGTCGAGCGCCTCGTCGTGACATCCGAGGTGTCGCGACGTCCTGCCTAGATTCGGGATCCGGAGCGGTGCAGGAGGCGCGACGTGTCCACAGGTTGTCCCCAGCGAGGTTCGAACTTCGTGGGAAACCCCGTGCATAACCGGCCCGCGCACCCTCCCCGGCGAGCTACGGTGGGCTGGCCGACACCGCCCCCGCACGAGCGCACCGCCATGATCCGCACCCGCAGCAATCCCGCGCGATGAGCATCGACAAGCTCGCCCCCCAGGCCGTCGACGCGGAGCAGAGCGTCCTCGGGTCGATCCTGATCGACGCGGACGCGATCCTCAAGGTCGGCGACTTCCTGCGCGCGCCCGACTTCTACCGCCAGCAGCACGCCGACATCTACGAGGCGATGCTCGCGCTCCACGGGCAGCGCGAGCCGATCGACCTCGTCACCGTGGGCGACGAGCTCGCACGGCGGGATCGCCTGGATGCCGTGGGAGGCCCGGCGTACCTCGCGTCCCTCATGAACACTGTGCCGACGGCGGTGCATGTCGAGCACTACGCGCGCATCGTCGAGCGCAAGTCGGTGCTGCGGAACCTCATCGCCGCCGCCGGCCGGATCGCCGCGGTGGGCTACGAGGAGGCGAACGACGCCGAGGTCGCCATCGACCGGGCGGAGTCGATCCTGTTCGAGATCAGCCAGCGGAGGACGGAGGGGGGCTTCGAGTCGCTTGCCACGCTCCTCGGCCAGGCCTACGACCGGCTCGAGTACCTGCACGAGCACCGGGGCCAGATCCTCGGCATCCCCTCCGGGCTCTCCGGCCTCGACACCCTGCTCGGCGGGTTCCAGCCGTCGGACCTCATCATCCTCGCGGCGCGTCCGAGCGTCGGGAAGACGAGCCTGGCGCTCAACATCGCCCAGCACGCCTCGGTGCGCGAGGGGAAGAAGGTCGCCGTCTTCAGCCTGGAGATGAGCAAGGAGCAGCTCTCCCTGCGGCTCCTCTCCGCGGAGACCGGGATCAACCCGCGCCCGCTGCAGACCGGCTTCATGGAGGAGACGGACTGGAGCAAGATCGCCACGGTCATGAACGACATGGCCTCGGCGTCGATGTGGATCGACGATTCCCCGGCGCTGTCGGTGATGGAGCTGCGCACGAAGGCTCGCCGCCTCGAGGCGGAGCAGCGCGGCCTGGACCTGGTCATCGTCGACTACCTGCAGCTCATGCAGGCGAGCGTCCAGAGCCGCGAGCCGAACCGGGTGCAGGAGGTGAGCGAGATCAGCCGCGGCCTCAAGCAGCTCGCGCGGGAGCTGAAGGTCCCGGTGGTCGCGCTCTCCCAGCTGTCGCGGGGGGTGGAGCAGCGGGGATCCGCCGAGCCGCGACTCTCCGACCTGCGCGAGTCGGGGTCGATCGAGCAGGACGCGGACGTCGTCATCTTCCTCTACCGGGAGGGGGAGCAGAATCCCGACAGCGAGGTCGAGCTGGTGAAAGCCAAGGTGGCCAAGCACCGCAACGGGCCGATCGGCGAGGTCCCGCTCCAGTTCCGGAAGTCGACCACGCGCTTCTACACCGTGGTGCGCGAGGAAACCGTCGCCCCGTTCGCGTGACCGGCATCGGATTCCGTGCCCATGGGCCGCCGGCTCACCGATTGCGTGCGGTTTCGGCTCTGTACAGGCGCTTGGACCCCCGTGTATAGTCGGCGGCTGAACGTCCGGCCCACGCTTACCCCGAGTCGACCAGATCCGGCAACGACGGCGCACGCGATCAGCACAGGCCCGAGGAACACGACGGAATCGTTCGCGGATACGGGCCGTGGCGCGCGCACAGGAGGCAAGGGAAAGGGTGTACGCCGACAAGACCATCCGCTGCCGTGACTGCGGGATGGACTTCGTCTTCAGCGCCGGCGAGCAGAAGTTCTACGCCGAGAAGGGGCTCGTCAACGAGCCTCAGCGCTGTCAGAGCTGCCGTGCGGTGGCCAAGCAGAATCGTGCGCTGGGGATCAGCGGCGGTGGAAGCGGGGGTCAGCGCGAGATGCACGCAGCAGTCTGCGCGGAGTGTGGTGGCCAGGCGCTCGTGCCGTTCCTGCCGCGGAACGATCGTCCCGTCTACTGCAGCAGCTGCTTCGACAAGGTGCGCGCCCGGGCCTGAGCGAGCACGCGACCGGCGCCGGCCGGTCATCGCGACACGAGACGCCGTCCCGTCCGGGACGGCGTTCTCTCTGCCCGCCGTTTCCCCGTACCATGTGCCGCGGCGGCGCCCCGCCGCCCGATAGCCGGAGGTCGCTCCCGAGCATGTCCGTCATCGCCGTCGTCGGTGCCCAGTGGGGAGACGAAGGCAAGGGACGCGTCGTGGACTACCTGGCCGCCGATGCCGAGCTCGTCGTGCGCTACGGTGGCGGCAACAACGCCGGGCACACCGTCGTCAACCCGCACGGGCATTTCAAGCTCCACCTCATCCCGTCGGGGATCTTCTACTCGTCCACCCGGAACCTGCTCGGGAACGGCGTTGTCATCAATCCGCCGGCGCTCCTGCGCGAGCTGGACGGGCTGGCCGGGGCGGGCTTCGACTGCGCGAACCTGTTCGTCTCCGACCGCGCCCACCTCGTGATGCCCTGGCACCCGCTGCTCGACCAGCTCGAAGAGCGGGAGCGGGGAGCGGCGAAGCTGGGGACCACCTCGCGCGGCATCGGGCCCGCCTACGTGGACAAGGTGGCGCGGCGCGGCTTTCGGGTGGCCGACCTGTCGGAGCCGGCCGCATTCCGCGAGGCCCTGGTTCCGGCCCTGGAGCGCGTGCGTCGCATGGTGGGCGACTACTACCGCGCGGGTGGACCGGGCGACGAGCTCCGGGCGCTCATCGCCGAAGCGACCGACGAGGAGGCGATCGCGGAAACGTATCTGGCGGCCGGGCAGCGCCTGGCCTCGCACGTCGTGGACGGCCAGGCCATGGTCGATGCCGCGCTGGAGGCGGGCGAGCGGATCCTGCTCGAGGGGCAGCTGGGGACGATGCGCGACATCGACTGGGGGATCTACCCCTACGTGACGAGCTCCTCGCCGATCCCCGGCGGAGCCAGCCTGGGCGCGGGCCTGCCGGCGGTGCGCATCGACCGGGTCCTTGGCGTGGCCAAGGCGTACACCACGGCGGTGGGCGCCGGCCCGCTGCCCACCGAGCTGACCGACGCCGATGGCGACGCCCTCAGGGAGCGCGGCGTCGAGTACGGCACCTCCACCGGCCGCCCGCGCCGCTGCGGCTGGTACGACGCCGTCGCGGTCCGCTTCTCGGCGCGGCTCGCCGGCTACTCGGGCATCGCGCTGACCAAGCTCGACGTCCTCGACGGCTTCGACCGCATTCGTGTCTGCACCGCCTACCGCGACCCGGTCACCGGGAAGCGCTGGGAGACGGTGCCCGCGTCGGCATCGGTCTATGGACGACTGGAGCCGGTCTACGAGGAGATGGAGGGCTGGCTGTCGGATTCCACCTCCGCCCGCTCGTGGGTGGAGCTGCCGCCGGCGGCGCGGCGCTACGTCGAGCGCCTGCAGGCGCTGGCGGGGGTCCGCGTCAGCCACGTGTCGGTGGGTGCAGAGCGCGACCAGATGATCGTCCGGGGTTGAGGACGGGAGGGATGGAGCATGAGCGAGATGATCCGCGCCGAGGGCCTGACCAAGCTCTACGGCCGTCGGCGGGGGCTGGCCGGGCTGGACCTGGAGGTGCGGCCCGGCGAGGTGTACGGGTTCCTGGGGCCGAACGGCGCCGGGAAGACGACCACCATCCGCATCCTGCTCGACCTCATCCGGCCGAGCGGAGGCAGCGTGACGCTCCTGGGCGAGGAGCCCCGCCGAGGCGGGCCGACGCTGCGGCGGCGTGTCGGCTACCTCCCCGGCGACTTCGCGGTCAGCGGGCGACAGACTGCGCGCCAGCTGCTGGCCCATCTCGCCTTTCTCCGCGGCGGCGTGCCCCAGGAGCGCGTGCAGGCGACGGCGGAGCGCCTTGACCTGGATCTCGACACCCGCATCGGCAGCCTCTCGAAGGGGAACCGCCAGAAGATCGCGGTGGTCCAGGCCTTCATGCACGCGCCGGAGCTGCTGATCCTCGACGAGCCGACCAGCGGCCTCGATCCCATCATCCAGCAGCGCTTCGCGGAGCTGGTGGCCGACGCGCGCGCCGCCGGCCAGACGATCTTCATGTCCTCGCATGTCCTGAGCGAGGTCCAGCAGTGCGCCGATCGGGTCGGCATCCTGCGCGAGGGCCGGATGGTCGCCGTCGAGGCGGTGGAGACCCTGCGCCAGCATGCCGTGCGGCGCGTGGAGGTGCGCTTCGACGCGCCGGTGGGTGTCGACGCGGTGGCAGGAGTCCCGGGCATCACCGACGTCACCGTCGAGGGGGCGGTGCTGCGGTGCCGGCTCGCGGGCCGCGCGGACGGCCTGGTGAAGGCACTGGCCCGCCACGACGTCGACGCCCTGATCATCGAGGAGCCGGACCTCCAGGAGCTCTTCTTCACCTACTACGGGCCGGGCGAGGAGGTGCGCGATGCTGCGTAGCGTGCTCGGAAAGACGCTCTGGGACCAGCGCCGGAGCCTGGCGGCGTGGGCGGTGGGGATCGCCGCGGTGGGCATGCTGTACGCGGCGTTCTATCCCTCGTTCAACAACCCGGAGATGCAGCGGGCCCTCGAGGCCTATCCGAAGGGTCTGCTGGAGGCGATGGGCATGACCGACATCACCACCGCCGCGGGCTACCTGGGCTCGACCACCTTCGGCCTCCTCGGCCCGGCGCTGGTCATCGTCATGGCGGCGGCGCTCGGTGGCGCTGCTGTGGCGGGCGACGAGGAGTCCGGGCGGCTGGACCTGATCCTTGCCCATCCGGTCTCGCGATGGAGCCTGGTCCTCCAGCGCTTCGCCGCGCTGGTGCTCGCCATGCTGCTGGTCAGCGTGCTGATGGGCCTGGCGCTCGTGGCAGTCTCGGGTCCGGCACAGCTCGGCGACATCGGTGCGGCGAACCTGCTCGCAACGTCGCTCCACCTTGCCCTCCTGGGCACGTTCTTCGGCGGGCTGGCCCTGGCCGTCGGGGCGGCGACGGGGCACCGCGGCCTGCTGTACGCGCTGGTCGCGGTCGTCGCCGTGGGCGGCTACTTCGGCAACAACCTTGCGCGGGGCATCTCCGGGCTCGGCTGGCTCCATGACATCTCGCCGTTCCGCTTCTACCTGGGCGGCTCGCCCCTGACCGACGGCGTGCAGCTCGTCGACCTGGGGATCCTGGCCGCGGCCGCCGTGGTCCTCGTCCTGGTCGGCGCCGCCGTCTTCGACCGCCGCGACCTGGCGGTCTAGCATCGGTGCGTTGAAGAGGAGGTATGCGAATGCAGATCGGGGTGATCGTGCCGCAGGGCTGGACCGGCGAGTACGACGGCTGGGAGCCGGCATCGGCCTGGGAGCGGACCCTGGCGGTGGCGAGGCAGACGGAGGCGCTCGGCTTCGAGTCCGCCTGGCTCTTCGACCATTTCCACACGGTGCCACGCCCGACCGACGAGCTCACGTTCGAGGCGTTCACGGCGCTCTCCGCGCTGGCCATGGCCACCGAGCGCGTACGGCTGGGGCACATCGTCATCTGCAACGGCTACCGCAACCCGGCGCTCGTGGCGAAGATGATCGCGACCATGGACGTCATCGCCGGGGGGCGGATGGAGCTGGGGATCGGGGCCGGATGGAAGCGCGACGAATGGCGCGCGTACGGGTACGGCTTCCCGGAGACCCGTGAGCGGCTGGCCATGCTCCACGACGGCCTGGAGGTGATCCGCGCCATGCTCGCCCCGGGCCGCACGACGCATGCGACCTACGAGGGCGAATACGCCACGGTCCGCAACGCGATCAACCTGCCCAAGGGGCTCCAGGAGCCGCGGATCCCGATCATGGTCGGTGGCAACGGGCCGAACGTGACGTGGCGGCTCGCGGCCCGCTACGCGGACGAGCTCAACCTCGACGGGATGTCGCCGGACGAGCTTCGCGACGCGCTCCCCACCATCCGGGCCCGCTGCGAGGAGATCGAGCGGGACCCCGCGTCGCTGCGCGTGAGCGTGCACGCCTGGTGGGGGACCGATGCCTGGCGCGACCCCGGCACGGGTCGGCGGGAGCTCCTGGCGGCCTACGCCGAGCTGGGGGTCAGCCGGGTGATCGGCCTCCTCCAGGCGAGCGCGAAGACGGACGAGGCGCTCGCCGCCCTGGCCGAGGACGCCGCCGCCGTCGGAGTCCCGCTCGCGGCCGGTTGATCCGGGCCGGCGGGGCGATCCGCGGCGGCCGTCGTCCCGGCGGCCCGGCCCGGTATACTGCCCAAAAGGCGAGCACATCAGAGCGAGTGAACCCCGTCCGAGCAGTCCTCCGACCCGGCGACCCGAGCCCGCGCGGCTGCAGCCGAACGCGGGCGTTTTCATACCCGGCCGGGTCGGCAGCCGGTGCTCGGAGCGTGCGCGACCTGGACGGCATGACGAGGAGGCCCTGATTGATCGAGCAGCGGGGTGGCGTGACCGATGCCGTGGAGACGCGGCTTCGGCGCGCCTACGGCTTCGAGGAGGTGGCGCTGGTCCCCGGCGCGGTGACGGTCGACCCCGCGGAGGTCGACCTCTCGGTGGAGATCGCCGGCCGCCGCCTGGAGATCCCGTTCATGGCCGCCGCCATGGACGCGGTGGCGAACACTGACCTCGCGGTGCGGATGACGACCGCCGGCGGCGTCGCGTTCATCAACCTCGAGGGCCTCTACACGCGCTACGAGGACGCCTCCGCCGTGATCGAGCGGGTGGCGGCGGCCGAATCCGGACAGGCAGCCGCCCGCCTGCTGGCAGAGGCCTACGAGGCTCCCGTGCGCGACGAGCTGGTCGCCGCCGTGATCGCGCGGATCAAGGCACAGGGCGGGATCGCCGCGGTGGCCACCACCCCGGCCGCCGCCTGGCATCACGCGGAGATCGCCGCGGAGGCGGGGGCGGACCTCTTCCTGGTGCAGTCCCAGGTCTCGAGCGCGCGCCACATCTCGACCTCGGGCCGGGTCCTCTCGCTGGCCGATCTCACCGGCGGTCTGCCGATGCCCGTCCTGGTGGGGAACACGGTGAGCGGCGAAGCGGCCTACCAGCTCATGCACCAGGGAGCCGCCGCAATCCTCGTGGGCGTCGGTCCGGGCGCGGCGTGCACCACGCGGGAGGTCCTGGGCATCGGGGTCCCCCAGGTCAGCGCGACGCTGGAGGTCGCGGCGGCTCGCGACCGCTACGCAGAGGAGACCGGACGCTACGTGCCGGTCGTCACCGACGGCGGGATGAAGACCGGCGGGGACGTCGCCAAGGCGATCGCCTCCGGGGCCGATGCCGTCATGCTCGGCTCGCCCTTCGCCGCGGCGCTCGAGGCGCCGGGCCGCGGCTTCAACTGGGGAATGGCGGCTCCCTCGCCCACGCTGCCGCGCGGGACCCGGATCCGGATCGGTGAGCGGCTGCCGCTCGAGCAGATCCTCTTCGGGCCGTCCACGACGACCCACGGGACCCAGAATCTCGTGGGCGCGCTGCGCCAGTCGATGGCCGCGCTGGGAGCGCGGACGATCCGCGAGATGCACGAGGTCGAGATGGTGATCGCCCCGGCGATCGCGACCGAGGGCAAGTCCTGGCAGCTGTCCGGGCGCGAATAGAGGGGGGTGATCGAGATGGATGCGAGCGGCGTGCAGGCCTGGCTCGACCGGTACGTGGATGCGTGGCGGGCCAACCAGGCAGCCCCCATCGAGGCGCTCTTCAGCGCGGATGCCACGTACCGCTACCACCCCTACGACGGTGCGGAGACGACCCTGCGGGGTCGGGACGCCATCGTCGCCAGCTGGCTCGAGAGCCCCGACGATCCCACCGCATGGGACGCGCGCTACGAGCCGTACGCGGTCGAGGTGGAGCGGGCGGTCGCCATCGGGAGCAGCCACTACCGCGCCAGCGGCGACCAGCCCGCCCGCACGTACTGGAACTGCTTCCTGCTGCGCTTCGACGCCGATGGACGCTGCACGGACTTCACCGAGTACTTCATGCTCCAGCCCGGCGGCGAGTGACCGGGGTGGCGTCGAGAGCCGCCTGGATCGAGGTCGGTGACCGCGTCTTCGTGCGGCGCTACCGGACCTGGAACGGCGAGCCCTTCGACCAGAATGTCGGCGCGGTGATCGGAGCCGATGGCGTCGTCGTCATCGACACGCGCGCCTCTCACCGGCTTGCCGACGAGCTGCGCGACGACCTGCGAGCCCTGACCCGCTCGCCCGTCGCGGCCGTGGTGAACACCCATCACCACTGGGACCACACCTGGGGGAACGCCCGCTTCTCCGGTGTCGCGCGCTGGGGGCACGTGCGCTGCGCCGAACGGGTGATGGCCGACTCCGAGGCGGTTCGCGGGCGCATCGGCACCGACGAGCCGTCGCTGGCCGGGGAGCTCGCGGAGGTCGTCTTCACCGCGCCGGACCGCACCTTCGAGGAGGCGGCGACGGTGGACCTCGGCGACCGGCAGCTGGAGCTCCGTCACCTGGGCCGGGGCCACACCGACAATGACGTCGTGATCACCGTCCCGGAGGCCGGCGTGCTCTTCGCCGGGGATCTCCTGGAGAACGACGCGGCCCCGGGCTTCGGCGATGCCTTCCCCATGGCCTGGGCCGAGACCGCCGGCCGCCTCCTGGCGCTGGTCGCGGGCCCGGTCGTCCCGGGCCACGGGTCGGTGGGCGACCGTGCCTTCGCCGAGGGCCAGGCGCGGGACCTGGCGCTCCTCGCGGAGCTCGGTCGACAGGCGACGGCGGGAAGCCTCGACGAGGCCGAGGCGGTGCGCCGCTCCCCGTTCCCTGCCGACACGACGGGGATGGCGCTGGAGCGCATCAGGCTCGAGACCGGCGGCGGCGCCACGTAGGACGGGCGGCGCCGCCGGCTGTGTGCTCATGCAGCCCCGCTCCAGCAGGTGCCGGGCCGGATCGCTAGACTGCGCGAAAGCCAGCCCGACGGCGGTCCGAGTGAGCGAGACGAGCGAGCAGCAGCGCGACCCCCAGGAATCACGCCCCGCTCCCCAGCGCGGCCGCACCGTGCACGGCGAGGCCGCGAACGCCGGCCACCGGGTCCTCGCTCCCGACGATGCCGAGGTCGAGGCCTACCTCGAGGCCGCCCTCAACGCGCCGCCACCCCAGCGGCCCGAGCCGGAGGCGCCTCCCGAGCCGGACACCGTCATCGTCCTCGACTTCGGGTCGCAGTACGCCCAGCTCATCGCGCGGCGGATCCGCGAGCTCCACGTCTACTCCGAGCTCATGCCGCACGATACGCCGTGGGCGGAGATCGAGCGGCGACGGCCGAAGGCCATCGTCCTGTCGGGCGGGCCGGCATCGGTCTACGACGAGGGAGCGCCGCAGGCGGATCCCGCCCTCTGGTCCGGGCGGATCCCGGTCCTGGGCATCTGCTACGGGCTGCAGCTGATGGCGCTCCAGCTCGGTGGCGAGGTGGCGCCCGCCTCCCGACGGGAGTACGGGCCGGCATCGGTCACCCTCACGGCCGATGACGGGCTCTTCACCGGGATCGACCGTGAGCAGCCGGTCTGGATGAGCCACGGCGACTCCATCCTCCGGCCCCCGGAGGGCTTCCACGCCACGGCGCAGACGGATTCGACGCCCTACGCGGGCCTCGCCGACCCGGCGCGGCGCCTGTACGGGATCCAGTTCCACCCCGAGGTGGTCCACACTCCGCGCGGCTCGGAGATCCTGCGCAACTTCGTGGTCGACATCGCCGGCGCGCGGCCGACCTGGACCCCCGCCGGCTTCATCGAGCAGACGGTCGACGACGTCCGGCGCCGGGTGGGCGACGGGCGCGTGATCTGCGCCCTCTCCGGCGGCGTCGACTCGGCGGTGGCGGCGACCCTGGTGCACGGCGCCATCGGCGAGCAGCTGACCTGCATCTACGTCGACCACGGGCTCATGCGCAAGCGGGAGTCGGAGCTCCTCCGCGCGACGTTCGAGCAGAACCTGGGGATGCGCCTGGTGATGGTGGATGCCCGCGAGCGGTTCCTGCGCCGCCTGGCGGGGGTCACCGACCCGGAGGAGAAGCGGCGGATCATCGGCGACGAGTTCATCCGCGTCTTCGAGGAGGAGGCCAGCCAGCTCGGGGAGATCGACTTCCTGGTCCAGGGCACGCTCTACCCCGATGTCATCGAGTCGAAGACCTCCGAGACCAAGGCGGCGGTGAAGATCAAGACCCATCACAACGTGGGCGGCCTTCCGGCCGACCTGCGATTCAGCCTCATCGAGCCGCTGCGCTACCTGTTCAAGGACGAGGTGCGGAAGGTGGGCACCGAGCTGGGCCTGCCGGAGGCGATGGTCCAGCGCCAGCCGTTCCCGGGGCCGGGCCTGGCGATCCGGATCATCGGTGAGGTCACCGGGGAGCGGCTCGAGACCCTGCGCGAGGCGGACTGGATCGTGATCGATGAGATCAAGGCGGCCGGCCTCTATCGGTCCCTGTGGCAGTCCTTCGCGATCCTCACCCCGGTCCAGACGGTGGGGGTGATGGGCGACGGACGGACCTACGCCAACGTCGTGGCGATTCGCGCGGTGACCAGCGACGACGGCATGACCGCGGACTGGGCTCGCCTGCCGTACGAGGTGCTGGGCCGGATCTCGAGCCGGATCGTCAACGAGGTGCCGGGCGTCAACCGGGTCGTCTACGACGTCAGCTCCAAGCCGCCGGCCACCATCGAGTGGGAGTGAACCCGCCCCGCTGACCGAACGCGCAGGACCGTCCGGCGGGCGGTACGCGATGTGCAGGTGCGCTCCTGCAGCCCCGCATGGTCACCGTCGCATGCACACGTTTCGTCACGCCGGTCACCGGCCGCCGCCGGCACGCCATGGATGATCGCCTGGTCCGGGCCCGCCGCGGCCGGCGCCGCCTGATACTGGCCGGCTGGGCGCTCGTCGCCGCCGGACCGCTCCTGGCGCTCACCGGTCTCGTGCTCGTCCCGTTCCTCTTCCCGTTCGCGCTGGCCGCGGGCGGGACGACGCTGATCGGCGGGCGGCAGCTGGCGAGGCTGCGTGCCCCGATCGCCGCGGTGGTGAGCGCCGCGGTCACCCTGCTCGCCGGGCTGGGGATCATCCTCGGTGCCCTGGACGCAACGTCGGGCCTGTGGCCTTCCGCGGTGCCGGGTCTCCTGCTCGTGGCGCTGGCGGGGACGGCCCTGGTCATCGTCTTCGCCGACGCCACGTACCTGCCCGCCGACCCGGGGCCCCGCCTCCTCGAGTAGGCGCCGGGAGGCGAATGGCCCTTCTTCGGACGGGACGGAGCCGGAGGGACTAGCATTCCCGCTGATGTCCAGCTGGTTCGACCGTCTGCTCGAAGAGCTCCAGCGCCGGCAGCAGGAACAGGACGCCCGTCGGGAGGGGCGACCCCTTCCACCCCGCGACCGCCAGCGGGAGCGCCCCGGCGACCGCTATCGCAGCCCCACACCGGGCGAGGGCGATGACGGCCCCGATCCCTCCGACGATGGGCCGACTCCGCTGCGTCCGCGGGGTGGCCGCCGTCCCGGAGGTGCTGCCGGCCGCGGAGGCGGGAACGGCGGGGCCGGCGGGACCGGCGCGAACGGCGGGACCGGCGGGGCCGGCGGGACCGGCGGGGCCGGCGGGGCCTTCGGCGGGCCATGGGCCGGCGGTGACTGGGGCGACTGGAGCCGCTACCGCCGCTGGATCCTGATCGGGATCGGCCTGGTCGCGGTGCTCGTCCTGCTCTCGCTGGCAGGCGGCCTCGTCAACCTGATCACCGACCTGGAGTGGTTCGACGCTCTTGGCCTGGGCGGCGTCTTCGGGACCCGGGTCGTGGCCCAGGTCGGGTTCTTTGCGCTCGGCTACGTGCTCTTCGCGGTGCCGGCGGTGGTCTCGATCCTCATCGCGCGGCGAATTGCACCGCGGGTCCCCCTGCGTCGCATGGGCGGCCTGCAGATCCCGGACGCCTCTCGTCAGCTCACCATCGGCCTGGTCGTCCTCGCGCTCCTGCTGGCGCTCATCAGCGCCGCGGCGTGGAGCGCGGAGTGGACGCAGATCCTGCTCTTCTTCAACGGAAGCAGCTTCGGCGTCACCGATCCGCACTTCGGCCACGACGTGGGCTTCTACATCTTCGGCCTGCCGTTCTGGCGCTTCCTGCAGGCCTGGGGAATCGCCACGCTGATCGCGATCCTGCTGCTGACTGCAGGCACCTACGCGGCGGGGATGATGCGCTGGCAGCTGCGCCTCACGCGCCCGGTCCGGGCCCACCTGGCGATCCTCGGCGCACTCCTGCTCCTCGTCACCGCATCCGGCTACCAGCTCGACATCGCGGAGCTCTCGTTCTCGACGCGGGGCGTCAGCGGTGCCATCCAGGCGGCCACCTACACCGACGTCAACGCACAGCAGCCGGCGTACATCATCCTGACCGTGGTGGCCGTGCTGGCCGCCGCCCTGGTGCTCGCCAACATCTTCTTCCGCACGCTCTGGCTGCTGGCCATCACGGCGGCCGGCTGGGTCCTCATCTCGGTCGCCGTGGGGGGCATGTACCCGGCCTTCGTCCAGAGCTTCCAGGTGTCACCGAACGAGCGGTCGCTCGAGCAGCCCTACATCGCCGACAACATCGGCGCGACCCGGGCGGCGTTCGACCTCAACGCCATCGCCGAGAAGAGCTTCACCGGCAGCCAGCCGCTGAGCCGCGCCGTCTTCAACAGCAACGCCGCGACGATCCAGAACATCCGGCTGTGGGACTACCGTCCGCTGCAGGAGACCTTCGGCCAGCAGCAGCAGGTCTACCAGTACTACACGTTCAACGACGTCGACATCGACCGCTACGTGATCGACGGCAAGCAGCGGCAGATCATGCTCAGCGCGCGCGAGCTCGACACGCAGAAGCTCGTGAGCGCCGCCCAGACCTGGACGAACGAGCACCTCGTCTACACCCACGGCTACGGGATCACCGCCGTGCCGGTCAACGCGGTCACCCCGGAGGGGCAGCCGGACTACCTCGTCTCGGGGATCAACCAGACCTCGCAGCTGCCCGTGGGCCAGCCGCGCATCTACTTCGGCGAGGGGCAGAGCACCTATGTCGTGACCGGGACGAAGACCAGCGAGTTCGACTACCCGGTGGGGGGCGGCGCGCCGGTGACGACGACCTGGGACGGGACGACGGGCGTCGGCATCGGCAACTTCTTCAACAGGCTCCTCTACGCCGTCCGCTTCGGCGACTTCAACCTGCTCATCAGCAACCAGCTGACCGATAAGTCGCAGATCCTCTTCAACCGCAGCCTCACGGCGCGCGTCCAGGCCATCGCACCCTTCCTGACGTACGACCGGGACCCGTACATCGTGAGCGCCGGGGGGCGCCTGCTGTGGATCTGGGACGCCTACACCACCTCGGACCGCTACCCGGACGCCCAGCCGCTCGCGGGGAGCCTGTTCGGGGGGATGAACTACGTCCGCAACAGCGTGAAGGTGGTGCTGGACGCCTACGACGGATCGGTCCGGTTCTACATTGCCGATCCGAGCGACCCGATCATCAACGCCTGGGCGAAGATCTTCCCGAACCTCTTCCAGCCGCTCTCCTCGATGAGCGCCGACCTGCAGGCGCACCTGCGCTACCCGGAGGACCTGTTCACCGCCCAGAACGAGCAGTACCTGCTCTACCACGTGGCCGCCGACGCCAACGGCGCGGACACGCTGTACGGGCAGAACGATCGCTGGTCATTCGCCTCCCAGCAGACCGATGTCAACGGGCAGTCCTCCGTCGTCGCCCCGTACTACGTGATCATGACCCTGCCCGGGGAGCAGAACGCGGAGTTCGTCCTGATCCAGCCGCTGGTCCTGGCCAACCGGCCGAACATGACCGCCTGGGTCGCGGCTCGCATGGATCCGGGCCACTACGGTGAACGGAGCGCCTTCCGCTTCCCGACCGACGCGACCACGAACGGGCCCACCCAGATCCAGTCGCGCATCGACCAGGACAGCACCATCTCCGCGCAGTTCACCCTCTGGTCGCAGTCCGGCTCCAGCGTCGTGCGCGGCAACCTGCTGGTGCTGCCCATGGGCGACTCCATCCTGTACGTGGAGCCCATCTTCCTGAAGTCGACCGCGTCCGCCTTCCCGGAGTTCAAGCGGGTGATCCTCGCCTCCCAGACGCGCATCGCCTTCGCCGACACCGTCGACCAGGCGCTCTCGCAGATCCTGGGCGAAGCGTCGGTGCCACCGCCGTCCGGCGGCGGAGGCGGCACGAGCGGCCTGCCCGCGGACGTGCCGGGCCTCGTGGCTCGTGCGCAGCAGCTCTACACCGAGGCGCAGACGGCCCTCAAGGCCGGCGACCTGGGGACCTACCAGACCAAGATCGACCAGATGAACCAGGTCCTCGACGCGCTGGCGAAGCTGGTGGGGACGCCGGCTCCCTCTCCGAGCGCCTCGCCCGGCGCCTCGTCCTCGCCCTAGCGGTCCACGCGGCGGATGGGCGGCCTGGAGGTCCTGGTCCTGGGCGGAGGCGGCCGCGAGCACGCGCTCGCCTGGCGGCTCGCGCGCGACGAGTCGGTGGGGCGGGTCCGAATCGCCCCCGGCAACGGCGGCACGCCGGCCGTCGCCGAGACGGTCCCCGACCTGGACCCTGCCAACCCGGTGGAGGTCGCCCGCCACGCGTCGCGTGAACGGTACGACCTGGTGGTCGTCGGGCCCTGAGGCGCCGCTGGCGGCCGGGGTCGCCGACGCGCTCGAGCAGGCGGCGATCCCCGTCTTCGGGCCGACGCGCGGCGCGGCGCGCCTCGAGTCGTCGAAGGCCTACGCGAAGCAGCAGATGGGCCGCGCCGGGGTGCCGACCGCGCTGTGGCGCACCTGCCACACCGTGGAGGAGGCGCTTCAGCACGCGCGCGAGGCCGATGCCGAGGGTCGCCGGATCGTGGTGAAGGCTGACTGGCTGGCGGCCGGCAAGGGGGTGGTGGTGCCGGAGGACCTCGCCGAGACGGAGGCTGCCATCCACGCCCTCCTGGACGGCGCGCGGCCCGGGGCGCAGCTCGTCCTGGAGGAACGCATCAGCGGGCGGGAGGTCTCCGCCTTCGCGCTGCTCAGCGGCACGACCGTGGTGCCGCTGGGTGCCGCGTGCGATTACAAGCGCCTGCGTGACGACGACGCCGGACCCAACACCGGCGGCATGGGCGCCTACGCGCCGGTCCCGTGGTTCGGCGAGCGCGATCTCGAGGCCGCGGTGGCGACCGTCTTCGAGCCGATCGCATGGCTGATGGCGCGCGACGGCCACCCGTACCGCGGCGTGCTCTACGCCGGGCTGATGGTCAGCGATGCCGGCCCGGTCGTCCTGGAGTTCAACGTGCGCTTCGGCGACCCGGAGGCCCAGGTCCTCCTGCCGCTCCTGGACGGGGAGCTGGGAGGAGCGCTGCGCGCCGTGGCGACCGGCGACAGGTCCGCCATGGAAGGCTCGCTCGGGCTGCGCCCGGGCGCTGCGGTGGGGGTGGTGGTCGCCTCGGAAGGCTATCCCGACGCATCGGTCACCGGGCGGCCGCTCCGCGGGGCCGACCCCGCGTCGGCGACCGATGACGGGGCGGTCCTCTGTTTCCACGCGGGGACCCGCGAGGCCGACGGCGGCCACGTCGCCAGCGGTGGTCGCGTCGTCACCATGGTCGGGCGGGGACGCGATCTGGCCGCCGCGCGCGAGGCCGCCTACCGCGGGGTGGCGGAGGTGGAGCTGGAGGGTCGCCAGGTTCGCGAGGACGTGGCCCGCCGCGAGCTGGCGCCGCCATCCGCCCCGGCAACCCCGGCCGGGGAGCCGGCCTAGGAGCCGCCCTCCGGCGCGGCCGGCGCGGCCGGCGGGGCGGCCGCGGACGGGACCGCCGGCATCTCGGCGAGCATCGTCACGATCCGCCCCTCCAGGCCCAGGATCCGCTCCTCCAGGGCCTGGACGTGCTGGAGGATCTCCCGGTTGCCGGTGAGCAGGTCCTCGTTCTGGCGCTCCTCGACGTCCGCCTCCGACGCGGCGTGCTCCAGGGTCAGCCGATCGCGCTGGGCAGAGCGGTTACCCGCCAGCAGGATGAGCGGCGCCGCGTAGGCGGCCTGGGTCGAGAAGGCGAGGTTGAGGAGGATGAACGGGTAGGGGTCGAAGTGGAAGACGAGGTAGACGTTGCCGGCGATCCACCCGATCACGATCACCGTCTGCAGGATGATGAAGCGCCAGCTCCCCATGAAGCTGGTGACCGCGTCGGCGATCCGCGCCCCCATCGGCGCCTCGTCGATCATGACCCGGTTGACGGGGTGGCGGCTGCGGTGCTTTCGACCGCTGGAATGGCTCACGGCAGTGATCCTCTCCTGCTCGTTGCAGGCCGTTCTCGCAGGCCCGGGCGGGACGGGCTGCTCCGGTGCGCATCGTACTGGCTATCCTTAGCGGCGATGGCCCCTGCTCCCGTCGTCGCCGTCGTCTGCGGCTCCCGCTCCGATCTCGCGACCCTGCGCGGCTGCTTCGACGTGCTCGACGGCTACGGGATCGCCTGGGAGGCCAGCGTGATCAGCGCCCACCGCCAGCCCGAGACCCTCTCGCGCTACGTGCGGGAGGCGGAGGCGGCGGGGGTGCGCGTCTTCATCGGCGCGGCCGGACTGGCCGCCCACCTCCCCGGCGTCCTCGCCTCGATGACGGCCCTCCCGGTGATCGGTGTGCCGCTCGACGGCGGCGCCCTGGGCGGTGCGGATGCGCTGTACGCGATCGTCCAGATGCCGCCGGGCGTTCCCGTGGCAAGCGTCGCCATCGGTTCCGCGGGCGCCAAGAACGCCGCGCACCTCGCGGCGCGCATCCTGGCCCTCGCCGACGCGAGCCTGGCGGCGCGGGTCGATGCCTTCCGCAGCGAACAGGCGGAGAGGGCCGAGCTGCGGATCGATCCCCGCGCCGGGTAGGAGCTGGGCCGGGCCGATGATCGACCGCTACGAGCTTCCCGAGCTGCGCGCCGCCTTCGCCGAACGCCGCAAGCTCGAGCTCTGGCTGCGGATCGAGCTCCTCGCGGTCGAGGCGCTCCACGCGGAAGGGGTCGTTCCCGACGACGACTGGGAGCGGATCCGCGCGGCGACTGCCGGCGGCGCCGTGGACCCGGAGCGGGCCCAGGAGATCGAGCGGGAGAGCCAGCACGACGTGATCGCCTTCCTCCGATCGGTCACCGAGCGGATGGGGCCGGAGGGACGCTGGCTGCACTACGGCCTCACGAGCTCGGACCTGCTCGACACCGCCAGCGCGGTGCAGCTGCGGGACGCGTCGGGGATCGTGGAGACGGAGCTGGCCCGGCTGGTGGAGGTGGTCCGTCGCCTCGCGCTCCAGCACCGTGCCACCCCCATGGTCGGGCGCTCCCACGGGATCCACGCCGAGCCGATCACCCTCGGATTCAAGGCCGCGGGCTGGTACGCCGAGCTCGTGCGGGACGCGGCACGGCTTGCCCGTGCCCGCGAGGGCATCGCGGTGGGGAAGATCTCCGGCGCGGTGGGGACCCACGCGAACGTGAGCCCGGAGGTCGAGTCCTTCGTCATGCGCGAGCTGGGGCTCCTCGCCGACCCGGCCGCGACCCAGGTGGTCAGCCGCGACCGGCACGCGGAGCTGCTGGCCACGCTCGCCATCCTGGGCGGCAGCCTCGAGCGGATCGCCATCGAAATCCGGCACCTCCAGAGGACGGAGGTCGGTGAGGCGTTCGAGCCGTTCGGCGCCGGCCAGCAGGGCTCCTCGGCCATGCCCCACAAGCGCAACCCCGTCCTTGCCGAGCGCGTCAGCGGCCTGGCGCGGCTCCTGCGCGCGGATGCGCTCGTCGGGTTCGAGAACATGGCGCTCTGGCACGAGCGCGACATCAGCCACAGCTCCGCGGAGCGCTTCGTCTTCGAGCGTGCGCTCGGCGTGGCCGCCTACGCGACGCGCACGACCGCCGACATCCTCGACGGCCTGGAGGTCGACGCGGGGCGCATGCGCGCCAACCTGGAGCTGCTGGGCGGGATGGTCTACTCCGAGGCGCTCCTGCTGCGAATGATCGCCAGGGGGGCGGACCGCCAGGTCGCGTACCGCCTCGTGCAGGGGGCCGCGAAGCAGGCGTGGGCGGGAGGCCGCTCCTTCCGGGAGGCGCTCCAGGCCGATGCCGGCGTCTCCGAGTGGCTCACCGCGGGCGAGATCGACGCGGCCATGGATCTCGACCACCACCTTGCCGGCATCTCGGCGACGTACCGCGCCCTGGGCCTCGAGGATGCCGACGACTAGTCCGGCCCGACACGAGCCCCTGCCGCGGACGTCGTGGTCCGGCGGCCGCGCCGGCTGGGCGCGGAACGCGGCGACCGCGGCCGGCATCGCGGCGGACCGGCCCGAGCTGTGGGTGCCCGGCGGGCTCGCGTCGATCGCGTTCCTTGGCTGGGTCCCGTTGGTCCTGGCCGTGGTCCGCGTCCCGAGCGCCGGGGACCTCGAGTTCTTCGGTGCGCGGCTCGCGAGCGCGGCGAGCTTTCCGCTGAACCTGGTGGTGCTGGCCGCCACCGCCGTCCTCGTCCTCCTCGCGGCATCGGTCCTCGTGGCGGCGGGCGAGGCGTCGCTGCAGGCGCGGGTGGACCGCCTCATCGGCCGCGAGCCTTCGCCCCGCTCGCTCGATGCCGCGGCGCTGCGCCTCTGGATCGTCGAGGTGGTGGCCGCCATCCCCGCCCTCGCGGCACTGGCCGCCACGGTGCTGGCGATCGCGGCGGTCGCTCCGGCCGAGTACCAGTCGCCGAACATCGGCGGCACCGTGCTCGTGCGCATCATCCGCGACGTCTGGCCCGCGCTCGCCGCGGTGGCGCTGGCCGTGGTGCTCGGGATCGCATGGGGAGGGGCGGCGCAGCGCGCCGGCGCCGGGCCGGCCGGCCGCTCCCCGGGAGGTGCGCTCCTCGCCGGCGCCGCGGCCGTCGTGCGCCACCCCGTCCGCTGCCTGGGCCTGGCGCTCGCGACCCTCGTCGCCCTCGCCGGCTGGCTGGCGGCCACCTGGTTCCTGCTCCAGATCCTCTGGCGGCCGATCGGCCGCGCGATGGCGGCGGGTCGAATCCTGGAGGCCGGCATGCCGCTTCTGCTGGTAGGCTTCGTGGCGGTCTGGCTCTGCCTCGTCGCCGGCGGCGGCGCGCTCCACGGCTGGGCGTCGGCCTGGTGGTCGCTCGAGCTGGCGGAACCCGATCAGATGCGACCGCGGACACCGGAGGGGCGAGCGGAGGAGGCGGACTCACCATGGACCTGACCGTCAACCCATCGCTCTCGTCGGCCGTCCAGATCGAGCTGGCCATGCGCCTCACTGTCGGGCTGGCGCTCGGCGCGATCATCGGCTTCGAGCGAGAGCTCCACCGGCAGCCGGCCGGGTTCCGGACGCACAGCCTCGTCGCCCTGGGCGCGGCGCTCTTCGCCATCATCAGCGGCTACGGCTATGCCGGACCCGACGCGGACCCGACGCGGATCGCCGCCCAGGTCGTGTCCGGCATCGGCTTCATCGGCGCGGGGACCATCCTGCAGTACCGGGGGCACATCCGCGGGCTGACGACCGCCGCGTCCCTGTGGGCTGTCGCCGCCGTGGGGATGGCGACCGGCGCCGGCCTGTACATCCTGGCGGCGGTGGGGACGGCCCTGATCCTGGTCGTGCTGGCGATCCTGGACCGGGTCGAGGCCTTCGCACGCCGGCGCTTCGCCATCGGTCCGGGAGGCTTCGACATCTCGGACACCACCCTCGCGGGAGAGGAGGGTCCCCCCGATTCGGAAGGTCACACGGAGGACATGCTATGACGATGCTCCGCTCTTCTGTGGAAGGTCTCGAGCAGATCCACATCGGCAAGGTGCGCGAGACGTACCGGGTCGACGACGAGCGCCTGCTGCTCGTGGCCACCGATCGTCTCTCCGCCTTCGACGTGGTGTTCGACCAGCCGATCCCGGACAAGGGCAGGGTCCTGACCATGCTCTCCGCGTACTGGTTCGACCTGCTCGCCCCGCTGGGGCCGACCCACTTCATCTCCGCCGACCAGGCGCAGATGCCACCCGGCGCGCGGGTCCCGGCCCTCGCCGGCCGCACGATGCTCGTCCGCCGCGCAGACCGGATCGACGCCGAGTGCGTCGTCCGCGGGTACCTGGCCGGCTCCGGCTGGGCGGAATACCAGCGAACCGGAATGGTCGCCGGGCACCAGCTGCCGCCCGGTCTCAAGGAGGCGGACCGACTCCCGGAGCCCATCTTCACGCCGTCGACGAAGGCGGAGGTGGGGCACGACGAGACGATCACCCGGAGCCAGCTCGCCGACATGGTGGGGGCCGATCTCGCCCGCCAGCTGGAGGAACGGACGATCGCCACCTATCGCGCCGGCGCCGAACGCGCGGAGGCGGTGGGCCTCATCCTCGCCGACACGAAGTTCGAGTTCGGCTGGATCGACGGTCAGCTCGCGCTGATCGACGAGGTGCTGACTCCGGACTCGAGCCGCTTCTGGGACGTGGACTCCTACCACCCCGGGGCGAGCCCGCCCTCCTTCGACAAGCAGTTCGTCCGCGACTTCGTCGCGAGCTCGGGGTGGAACAAGGAGCCACCTGCGCCGAAGCTTCCCGATACGGTGATCCGCGGCACGCGCGACCGCTACGTGACCGCCTACGAGCGGATCACCGGACGGCCATGGGCGGCGGCGGGGGCGACCGACTAGGTGCGCTGGATGGCGGAGGTCCACGTCGCGCTTCGCCCCGGGATCGCCGATCCGGAGGGACTGACCATCGCGGGCGGCCTCCGCGCGCTCGGCTTCGAGACGGTCGAGGAGGTGCGCCACGGCAAGCTGCTCCAGGTCACCTTCGAGGCACCGGATCCCGCGTCGGCGCGGACGAGCGTGGCGTCGATGTGCCGACGCCTCCTCGCCAACCCGGTGATGGAGATCGCCACCTTCGAGCTGCGGGCGGTCGAGGAGCCGGGCGAGGAGCCACGCCTGGCATGAGCGCTCCGCGCATCGCGGTCGTCGTCTTTCCCGGTACCTGGTCGGAGCGCGACTTCGCCGGCGTGGCGGCGCTGCTCGGCTGGGAGGCGCGCCTGGTCTGGCATGCCGAGCGCGACCTGGGGGCGGTGGACGCCGTCGTCCTGCCAGGCGGCTTCGCGCACGGCGACCACCTGCGGACCGGGGCGATCGCGCGCTTCAGCCCGGTGATGGAGGCCGTCACGGCCTTCGCCGGCGCCGGTGGCCCGGTCATCGGCTCCTGCAACGGCTTCCAGATCCTGTGCGAGGCCGGGTTGCTGCCCGGCGTGCTGATGCGCAACGACCACCTGGAGTTTCGATGCGACTGGCAGTGGCTTCGCGTCGAGCGCCCGGACGCCTGCGGTGCCTGGCTGGGCGACCTGGCCGATGGCGACCTGATCCGGCTCCCCATCAGCCACGGCGAGGGCAGGTACCTGGCCGACGAGGCGACGCTGGACGCGCTGGAGGCCGCCGGCCGGGTGGCCCTGCGCTACACGGATGCGGCCGGGCGCACGGTCGCGACGGCGAACCCGAACGGCTCCGCCCGCGCGATCGCGGGGATCACCAGCGAGCGCGGCAACGTGCTGGGGCTGATGCCGCACCCGGAGCGTGCCGCGGAGGCGGAGGTGGGCGGCACCGACGGCCTGCGGCTCTTCCGCTCGCTCGAACGATGGCTGGCCGCGCAGCCGGCGATGGCCGAGCGTCGGCTATGATCGGGCGGTTCCCGAGCGCCCGGAGCGGAGGCGACCTGTGATGGACAACGACGAGCGGGATCGAGATCCGCGTCCAGCGGAGCCGGTCGACGACGGGGCGAGCGATTCGTCCGATGCGACCGATGTCGCCGACGAGGAGCGCTCGGCGGAGGAGTTCGAGACCGTCCCGCCCGGCGCGCCCCCCTCGGCGGATCGGCCGCCGTGGCCGGTGGAGGACGCGGCCGCCCGGGAGGCCGCCGCCCGTGACGACTCGGTCGCCGAGGACGAGGCCGTGGCCCACGGCGACGAGGTCGTGACGGAGGGCGATCAGCCCCCCGCCGGGCCGCCGCCGCGCGAGGCGGAGGCCTACCCGCCGCCGAACCCGGCTCCGGATGGCGGCACCCAGACGGCGGCCCATACCGTCCCGGCCACGCCGGTCGGCGAGAGCACCCAGTGCCCCCGCTGCGGCACGGAGAACCGCCCGGGCGTCGCCTTCTGCCGCAACTGCGGCCAGCGGCTGGTGGCTGCCGGCGTTGCCACGACGGTCCAGCGACCCGGCTCCCCGGAGGGCACGCAGCAGTGTCCGCGCTGCGGCACCCACAACCGCGCGGGCGTCGCCTTCTGCCAGAACTGCGGTGCCAACCTGCGGGCCGCGGCCGCGCCGGCGGCGGGCTACGTGCCCCCAACCGTGGCGCCGGGCGCGTCCTCCTCGACCGGCGACCGCCTGCGCGAGGAGCCGCGCGGGGGCGCCGTCCTTGGCCCCGTCGTGCTGCTCGTGGGCCTGGTCGGCCTCGTGACCGCCTACCTGCTTCCGTTCCCGTATGGCGTGGCATCCCTGTGGGACCGCGCGTTCCAGCCGCCGACGGGCTACGGGATCGCGATGTGGGACTTCTACGGCTCCATCGGCGGCGGAGTGGCCGACAAGGCGTACTTCGGCTTCGCCGCCGCGGTACCGGTGCTCGTGGTCCTGCTGGCCCTGCTCGCCATCGCCGGCTTCCTGCGCGCCGCGCCCGGCGGGCTGCAGCGGGCGGGCCTCGTCATCGCGCTCCTGTGGGCGCTCGGCCTGGCGGTCCTCTTCCTCGTGGTGGAGGTCGCCGCGAGCTGGAGCGGCGACGTCGTGGCGCTGCTGCGGGGCATGAGCCCGGGCGGCATCATCTTCCTCCTCGCCGCCCTGATCATCCTCATCGGCGGGCTCACCCGCCTGGCACGGAGCTGAGGCGATGCGACTCTGCGCGAACTGCGGGACCGAGGTCGACGGGGACGCCCTCTTCTGTCCGACCTGCGGCCAGCCCATGGAGGGCCAGGCCCAGCCCGAGCTGCCTCCGGCCCCCGACTGGCCGGAGCTCCCCGAGCCACCTCCGCCCGAGCCGCCCGTGCCGGAGCCCCCGGCCCCCGGGCCTCCGGCTCCGGAGCCGGTGGTCGCCGGGACGGCGCCGGCGGAGGCCGGCGGCGACGAGGTCTCCGAGGCGCCGCCGCCGCCCTTCCTCGCGGCTCCGGCCGATGCCCCGCCGGAGGACTCTATCCTCTCCGACCAGGACGAAGCCCCGCCGGACGCCTCCACGCACGCCTGGGAAGGTCCGGTGAGCGGTCAGCCGATCCCGCCATGGCGCCGGGGCGCGGTCCATCGCGCCGCGGAGGAGCAGGTTGCCGCGACGGCCGGGGACGCGGACCCCGCAGAGGCGCCGCCCGTCTCGTCGGGGGCGCGCGGAGCGCGGCCGGCGGCCGGACCAGCCGCTCGTCGCGTCTCCCCCATGACGCCGTCCGGGATCGTCCGGATCCCGCAGCTGCTCTCCGACTGGCTCGCCGGCATCGGTGCCTTCACGGGAGTGCTCGCCATGTTCCTGCCCTGGGTCGTGGGCGGGCGGTACACGGATGCGTGGGGCCTGGCGAGCGGCGTGAACATGGTCATGACCGTCGTCCTCGTGGGCGTGCTGGCCGTCGTCTTCCTCTCCGAGCTTGTCCCCGAGGTGCCGCAGCGCGGCCTCGTGATGCTCGCCATCGGGCTCGTGGGGGTCGGCATCGGCTTCGACCGGCTGGGCCTGCCGCTCACCGGCGCCGGCGGGATCGTCTTCCTGATCGCCACCATCGTGCTCGCGGCGGGCGGTGCGGTCGCCGTCCTCGGGCATGACCGGCCGGTCGGAGGGCCGCAGGCCTGAGCGTGACCTCCGGCCCGTCCCGCGACGCGCCACCGTCCGATCTCCACGGCCTGACCCCCGACGAGTACCGCCGGGTCGTCGAGCTGATCGGACGCGAGCCGAACCGGGTCGAGCTCGGCATGTTCGGGGCGATGTGGAGCGAGCACTGCGCCTACAAGCACTCCCGCGCCCTGCTGGGGACGCTGCCCACCACCGGCGAGCGCGTCCTGGTCGGCCCCGGTGAGAACGCGGGCGCGGTCGACATCGGCGACGGGCTGGCCGTCGTCTTCAAGGTCGAGTCGCACAACCATCCGAGCGCCGTGGAGCCCTACCAGGGAGCGGCGACCGGCGTGGGCGGCATCATCCGCGACATCTTCACCATGGGCGCGCGGCCGCTCGCGCTCCTCAACGGGCTGCGCTTCGGCCCGCTCGATCCTGCCGAGGACGCCACCCGCCGCACCGGTGACGCCACCGCCATCCGCAACCGGTACCTGCTCGACGGGGTGGTCGGCGGGATCGCGGGGTACGGCAACTGCATCGGGATCCCCGACGTCGGCGGGGAGCTCTTCTTCGATGCCAGCTACAGCGGGAACCCGCTCGTCAACGCCCTCTGCCTGGGGCTCGCGCGCCACGACGAGATCACCCTGGCGCGCGCGGCGGGACCGGGAAACGCGCTCCTCCTGGTGGGCGCGGCCACGGGCCGCGACGGAATCGCCGGGGCCAGCTTCGCCAGCACGACCCTGGGCGCGGACCGCGAGGCGCGGCGGCCCGCGGTCCAGGTGGGCAATCCCTTCCTGGAGAAGCTCCTCATGGAGGCCTGCCTCGAGCTGTCGCGCTCGGACGCGGTGGTCGCCATGCAGGACCTGGGTGCCGCCGGGCTGACCTGTGCGCTGGCGGAGGTCTCGGCCCGCGGCGGGTGCGGGGCCGATGTCGACCTCGACCTGGTCCCGCGCCGCGAGGAGGGCATGACCCCCTACGAGGTCCTTCTCTCCGAGTCACAGGAGCGGATGCTCATCGTCGTGCGAGCGGGACGCGAGGCGGAGGTGCGGGCCGTCTTCGAGCGCTACGACCTCCACGCGGTGACGATCGGACGCGTGATCGCGGAGCCCACGGTGCGGGCCGTCGCCGCCGGGCGGCCCGTCTGCGCGGTCTCCGGCTCCGCCCTGGCGGACGAGGCGCCGCGCTACGTCCTGCCCGCCGCTCCCCCGGCGGACCTGGAGGCGCGCCGGTCCGAGGACCTGGCGCCGCTCGCCGCGGAGCCGCCCGAACGATCCACCCTCCTGGAGCTGCTCGCCGCTCCCAACCTGCGCAGCCGCAAGCCCGTCTGGCAGCGGTACGACCACATGAACGGGACGAACACGCTGGTCGGGCCCGGCGACGGCGACGCGGCGGTGCTGCGCGTCAAGGGAACCTCGCGGGCCATCGCCGTGGCCCTCGATGGGCCGGGCCGCTGGGGCGCCCTCGATCCGCGCCTGGCCGCCGCCGCGGCGGTCGTGGAGGCGGCGGCCAACGTGGCCTGCACCGGAGCGGAGCCGATCGCCGCCACGAACTGCCTGAACCTCGGCTCCCCGGAGCCGCCGGCCGGCTACTGGACCCTGTCGGAGACCGTCGCCGGCCTCGGCGATGCGTGCCGGACGCTCGGCGTGCCCATCGTCTCCGGCAACGTCTCGCTGTACAACGAGACCGGCGACGGCGCCATCGTCGCGGCGCCGCTGGTCGGGATGGTCGGCCTCCTGCCGGACCGGGGCCGCCTGGCCAGGATGCGCTGGACCGATGGCGACGAGATCTGGCTCATCGGCGAGGCCGCGTGGGAGCCGGCGGCGCTGGCGGCCTCGGAGCTCGCCTGGAGGCGCGGTCGCTTTGGCGGCCGTCCCGAGCTCGACGTCGAGGCGGCGATGCGCGCCGTCCGGCTCGTGGCGGGCGCCGCACGCGGCGAGCTGGTTCCCGCCATCTCCGGGGCGCACGATCTCTCCGCCGGCGGGCTCGCGACGGCCCTGGCCAGGCTGGCGGTGGCGTCGGGGATCGGCGCCGAGATCGCGCTGCCCGAGGCCGCGGCCACCTGGCCCACCGCCGCACTCTTCGGGGAGCGTCCCGGCCGCTTCCTGCTCAACCTCCGCGACGGCGCCGCGCTGCAGGAGGTGGCGAGCACGGCGGGCGTTCCCGCGCAACGCATCGGGCGGGCAGGCGGTCGCTCGCTCGGGGTCTCGCTTGCCGGGCGGCGGCTGGACTGGACGCTCGACGAGCTCGAGCGAGCCTGGCGGCAGCCCTTCTGAGGACTGCGCGGGCCCCTGGCCTCGATCTACCTGCGGGGGCCGCCCGCGGTGGGCGGCGGGCCCGGTCGGCGGGGCGCACGACGAGGCGGCTCGCCTGGGCGGCCGGCCCGCGGCTCGCCATCCTGGTCCAGGCCCATGCCGCGCAGGATCGGATCGTCGACGGCCCGGATACGGCCGCGCCTCGCGGCACGCTCGGCCAGCATCGCCTCCATGCTGCTGGTGAGCCCGGGCTCGCGGCGGGGCTCGCGGCGGGGGGACACGACGCTGGCTGTCTCCGCTGATCGCCGGCGGGCCGCGAGGAGGATGAACGCCACGCCGACCGCGGCGAGGAACGTCATCGCAAACAGCGCCGCCAGCATCGTCGGGGTGAGACCGGGCGCCGCCGCATCTCGCGCCCTCTGGCCCTCCGCGGCCCCCGTTGCGGCAGGGCTGGCGCGTGGCACCGCGTTCGCCCCTCCGCCTGACGGAGCGGGCGAGCGAGCCGCGGTGTCCGGGCTGCCCGTCACGCCGCTCGCGCCGGCCCCGGCCGCGCCGCCGGTCGCCTGCGCGGCCGCCGTCGGCCTGGTGGCGGGGGTCGACGTGGCCGGTGCCGCGTCAGCCGGCCGGGCGGTGGAGGCCGGGCTCGCCGTCGCGGCGGTCGCGTCGATGGAGGCCGGTGATGCAGTCGCCGCCGGGGCGGCCGCCGGCGTTGGAGCGCTCGGCTGCGGCTCGGCGACTGGCAGGCTCGAGTCGCCCGGGCTGGCCTTGACCGCCGGCAGCGGGCTGAGGAATGCCGTCGGCGCCGCCGAGGCGGGCGCCGCGTCGA
Organism: uncultured Chloroflexia bacterium; assembly: GCA_963773695.1. Lineage (GTDB taxonomy): Bacteria > Chloroflexota > Limnocylindria > QHBO01 > QHBO01 > CAVXEH01. Next base: position 193,766 of record CAVZCE010000010.1, read on the forward strand.
CCACGGTCACGCTCGGCCCGGTCAGCGTCGAATCCGCACCCGAGGGCGCGGCGGCGACGAAGCGCGTCGTCCAGGCACCGGCGGGAAGCGTCGCGCTCGCGGCCCAGCTGCCGTCCGTTGCGCTTCCCGCGACGAGCCGCATGGGCAGGCTCCGGCCGGCGACCGTGGCCGTGATGGCCCCGGCGGTGGCGCCGGTGGGGCCCTGGTAGCGGACCGAGAGGACGAATGCGGTGGCCGTGGTACCGCTCGGCGGGGAGACGGCGGCGCCCCACAGGGTGTTCTCCGACCCCGCGGACACGGTGAGCGGCGCCCACAGGAGCGCCGCGGCGATCGCGAGCAGCGTGAAGACCGTCACCCTGCGTCTCATCCGGCGGCCTCCCGGGCGTTCGGCGCCTCGCGGTTCCGGGAGCGACGGCGCATCGGCCGGACCTCCGGGGCAGGAGGCCCCTGGCCGGCGGTGCCCGCTCGCCTGCCCGCCCTGGGGCGCTGGTGGTCGTGACCGTTGCCGTGGTCGTGACCGTGGTCGTCCTCCGCCTCCGATGGCAGCCGTCCGATCCCGAGCACCCTGGCCGCCGCTCGCGGATCGAGGCGCTCCAGCCCACCGCGGGCCCGCTCGTGGAGGCGATAGACCTCCTCGAGGCCGTCGGCCGGGACGGCCTCGGCGAAGAGCCCGCAGAAGGTCTCGACGACCGCCGGATCGAACTGCGTGCCGGCGTTGCGCCGCAGCTCCTCGAGCGCCTCCTCGTGGGTCAGGGCCCCCTTGTACGGCCGAACGTGGACCATGGCGTGGTAGGCGTCCGCGACCGCCACGATGCGTGCGCCCAGCGGGATCTCCTGGCCGCGAAGGCCATGCGGGTACCCCGTGCCGTTGTAGCGCTCGTGGTGGTGGAGGACCACCGGGACCGCCTCGCGCAGCGCCGACGCGTGCTCCAGGATCACCTGGCCGATACGCGGGTGCTCGCCGATCGCCTGCCACTCCCCGCTGGACAGGGTGGTGGGCTTGTCGAGGATCTCCGGCGGGACCGCGAGCTTGCCGAGGTCGTGGAGCAGCGCGGCGATCCGGACGCGCTCGATCTCCTCCCGTGGCAGGCCGAGCTCCAGGGCGATCCCGGTGGCGAGCGACGCGATCATGTCGGAGGGGCGGCCGCGGTGGTGCGGCTGCGGTGCGAGGACGGAGGCCAGCGCCTCCGTCGCGGTGTCGTTGGCCCACTGGCCGATGGCCGCGGCGGCAGTCCGCCGATCCGTGGAGATCGGGGCGCGCCGCACCGGAGCGTTCTCGTCGAGATCGCGGAACAGGTAGGTCCGGTTGCGGCCGAGAGACTTGGCGGCGTACATGGCGGCATCGGCCTGGTCCACGAGCGCGTCGACCTGCAGGATGCTCCCGCGCCCGCCCGCGACACCGATGCTGATCGTCACGTCGATCTGCTGCTGGTGGGCGATGCCGAGCGGGGTCTGCGCCACGAGGCTCCGCACCCGCTCGGCCATCTCGACCGCCTCGTCCGCCGCCGTCTCGGGAAGGATGAGCATGAACTCCTCCCCGCCGTAGCGGCCGAAGAGGTCCGAGGGCCGGATGGTGTCCGAGATGAGCGCGGCGATCTGGCGGAGGACGGCGTCACCGGAGTTGTGGCCGTACGTGTCGTTGATCGGCTTGAAGCGGTCGATGTCGATGAAGGCGACCGAGAGCGGCTTGTAGTGGCGGATGGCGCGCTCGACCTCGCTGACGAGCGTGGTGAGCAGGGTCTCGCGGTTCGCCACCCCGGTGAGTCGGTCGTGCGTGGCCCGCGCCTCGACCTGGAGGAAGGTGCCCGCCGCTTCGTTGAACGCACGCGCCAACCGCCGCTCGGCCGGGATGCCCCCTTCCCACAGGACGACCGGCGTGTCCTCCGTCAGCGTCGCCTCCAGCGCTCCTGCGATGCGATTGAGGCGCCAGCCCATGTAGCTCCAGGCGGCGAGGGCCACGGAGGTGGCTCCCGCCACCGCGGAGACGGCGACGAGGGCGTAGATGAAGCTGCGCGAGAACCCGCCGGCCCCGGCCTGGTGGCCCGCGGCGACGAGGACGACCGTCACGCACAGCGTGACCGCCAGCGGGGCGAGAAACCCGAGTGCCCGAGCCAGTCGCAGCATATGGTCCTTCGTCGTCGGCGGAGATCATCGAAGAGGATGCCCGCCGGGTACTCCGATCGCCATGGCCCGATGGTCCGGAGGTGTCCGCCGTCACCGGGTGGCCGACGTCGCGGCGGACCGTGGTGGGGTCCGGTGCAGTACCTCGCCGGTACCGATGGCGGCGGCCACGCGGGGCGCCCGCGGCGGCGCGGACGCGGTCCGGGGCGTATGATGCGCAGCGTGCCGCGATGCCCCCAGGGAGAGTGACCCAGTTGCGACGGGGACGCCCGCCCGTCGCCGCCAGCCGAGGCCGCCGTGCACCCTGACCACCCCGCCCTTCGGGAGCTCCCCCTGCATCCCTCCGCCGCCGGCTATGAGCCGCACGGGCCGCGCGAGGAATGCGGCGTCATCGGTCTCTACGCCCCGGGCCATCCGGTGGCCCGGCTGACCTACCTGGGCCTGCACGCGCTCCAGCATCGGGGCCAGGAGTCCGCGGGGATCGCCACCACGGACGGCAACGGACTCCACCTGCACAAGCGCCTGGGGCTCGTGAGCCAGGTCTTCGACCGCGAGACGATCGAGGCGCTGGAGCAGGGACGCGACCGCGGCGGCGAGCCGGTGGCGGTGGCCGCCATCGGTCACACGCGCTACTCGACCACCGGCTCCAACACCCTGCCCAACGTCCAGCCGGTGCACGCCCACGGGGACCTCGGCGAGCTGATGCTCGGCCACAACGGGAACCTGACGAACGCGACCTGGCTGCGCGACGAGCTCTCCGAGCAGGGCGTCGACTTCGTCACCGCCTCCGACACCGAGGTGCTGGCCCGGTTCATCGCGCACGCGCCCGGCCGCAGCTGGTCGGCCCGCGTCGCCCGCGTCTTCCACCGCGCGACGGGCGCGTACACCTTCACCATGCTCACCGAGGACGCCCTCGTCGCCGCCCGCGACCCCATCGGCTTCCGTCCGCTGGCCCTCGGCCGGCTGCCCGCGCTGGACGGCCGCGGGACCGGCTGGGCCGTGGCGTCGGAAAGCGCCGCGCTGGACGCCATGGGCGCCGAGTTCGTCCGTGACGTGGAGGCCGGCGAGATCCTCACCATCGACGCGGACGGGGTCCGCTCCGAGCGTCCGGCGGTCAACGGTGCGGGCGAGCACCTGTGCGTCTTCGAGTTCGTCTACCTGGCCCGGCCCGACAGCGTCATCGGCGGGCGGCTCCTCTACGAGGCGCGGATGCGGATGGGCCGCGAGCTGGCCCGCGAGCAGCCGACGGCCGCGGACCTGGTGATCGCGGTGCCCGACTCGGCGATCCCGGCCGCCATCGGCTACGCGGAGGAGGCCGGTCTCCCGTACCGCGAAGGGCTGATCAAGAACCGCTACGTGGGGCGCACCTTCATCCAGCCGGCGCAGCAGACCCGCGACGAGGCGGTGCGGATGAAGTACAACCCGCTCCCGGAGGTGGTGCGCGGCAAGCGGGTCGTGATGGTCGACGACTCCATCGTGCGGGGCACGACGACCGGCCCCACCGTGGCGATGCTCCGGCGCGCCGGCGCCCGGGAGGTCCACGTCCGGATCCATTCGCCGCAGATGGCCTACCCGTGCTACATGGGCGTCGACACCGGCCGTCGTTCGGAGCTCATCGCCGCCACGCACGACACGGAGGCGATCCGCCGGGTCATCGGCGCCGACTCGCTGGGCTACCTGTCGCGTGACGGCCTGCTCGCCGCCGTCGGCGGCGACGCATCGGGCTTCTGCACCGCATGCTTCGACGGCCGCTACCCGACCGACGTGCCCATGGAGCTCGACAAGTACGCGCTGGAGCGCGGGTAGGGGCCGGGGTGGCACGCAGCTACCGCGAGGCGGGCGTCGACATCGACGAGGCGCAGCGCGCCCTGGAGGGGATCCGGGAGGCGGCCGCCGGGACGGCCACGCCCGGAGTGATGGGCGGCATCGGAGGCTTCGGCTCGCTCTTCCGCCTGGACCTCGCCCGCTGGAAGGACCCTGTGCTGGTGGCCTCGACCGATGGCGTGGGGACCAAGCTCCTCATCGCAGCGGCGCTCGACGGGCATGCAGGCCTGGGCGAGGACCTCGTGAACCACTGCGTGAACGACGTGGCGGTGCAGGGCGCGGACCCCATCTTCTTCCTCGACTACCTCGCGGTGGGCCGGTTGCGTGCGGAGCACGCCGTCGAGCTGGTGGAGGGCATGGCACGCGCCTGCCGGGCGAACGGCGTCGCGCTGGTGGGCGGCGAGACGGCCGAGCTCCCCGACCTCTACCGCGAGGGCCACTACGACATCGCCGGGTTCATGGTGGGCGTCGCCAACGCCTCGGACCTGATCACGGGAGCCGACGTGCGCGCCGGGGACGTCGTCCTGGGCATGCCGTCCACCGGCCTCCACACCAACGGGTACTCGCTGGCGCGGCGCATCTTCGCCGAGGCGGACTGGCGCCGCAGCGCCCCGGGCCTGGACGTGACCATCGGCGAGGCGCTGCTTGCCACGCATCGAAGCTACCTCGCCGAGCTGCGCAGCCTGCGGACGGCGCTGCGCGAGCGCGGAGACGACCTGCTGGCCTGTGCGCACCTGACCGGTGGCGGCTGGACGGACAACATCCCGCGCACCCTGCCCGAGGGTCTCGGGGTCGAGGTGGAGCCGGGGAGCTGGCGCGTGCCCCGCATCTTCAGCCTGATCCAGGAGCGCGGCGACATCGCGGACGAGGAGATGGTGCGAACCTTCAACCTGGGGATCGGGATGACGGTGGTCGTCCGCGAGGCGAGCGTCGACACCGCGCGCTCCGCCGTGCCGGAGGCGCAGGTCGTGGGCCGCGTCGTCCCCGTCGTGGCCGGGGCTCCCCGGGTCCGCTTCGTCTAGGTGCCCGCGATGCGGCTCGGCGTGCTCGTCTCGGGACGCGGGTCGAACCTCGAGGCGATCCTCGAGGGCGCGGAAAGCGGCGTCCTGGGAGGCATCGAGCCGGTCGTCGTGATCTCGAATCGTCCGGCGGTGCGCGCCCTCGAGGTGGCCGAGCGGCACGGCGTGCCGTCGCTCGTCCTGCCGCGCTCCGCCTTCCCGGATGCCGCCGGACGGGACCGGGCCATCGGCGAGGCGCTCGCGGACGCGGGGTGCGAGCTGGCGCTGCTGGCGGGCTACGACCAGCTGCTGCAGGCGCCGTACTTCACGTCGTACGGCGGCGCCACGATCAACATCCACCCGAGCCTCCTGCCGCGCCACGGGGGCCGCGGCATGATGGGAATCGCCGTGCACCGCGCGGTCCTCGCCGCGGGGGACACCGAGACCGGCGTGACGATCCATCTCGTCACCCCGCAGCTCGACGCCGGACCCGTCATTGCCCGGGAGCGCGTGCCGGTCCTCCCCGGCGACGGGCCCGAGGATCTGGCACGACGCGTGCTGCTCGTCGAGCACCGGCTCCTGCTGACGACGCTGGCGGGCCTGGTCGCCAAGGGCTTGGACTTCCGAGCATCTGCTAGCATGACCGCCGTTCCGCGCGAGCGTCGCGCGGGCGGACGCACCTGAAAGGGCTTCGCCGAATGCCGCAAGGCCTCCCCGATCCGGGGCAACTCTGGAACGACTTCATCACCAACCCCCTCGTCCAGCTCGCCGGACAGCTGATCGTCGTCTACGTCGTGCTGCTCTGGCTCGGCACCGCCTACTGGGCGTTCCGCGACATGCAGGCTCGCACGGAGAACCCGATCCTGCCCTACTTCGCGGCTGCGCTGATCATCTTCTTCACCCCGCTCCTCTTCCTCTTCGCCGTCGTCCTGTACCTGATCGTCCGCCCGCGGGAGACGCTGGCCGAGGTGTACGAGCGCTCCCTCTCGGAGGAGACCCTCCTCGCCGAGGTCGAGAAGAACAGGCTCTGCCCCACCTGCCGTCTCAGCGTCGGACCCGACTGGCTCGTCTGCCCGAACTGCCGGACACGGCTGCACCGCGTCTGCCCCGCCTGCACCCGCCTCGCCGAACCGGACTGGGCGCTGTGCGCCTACTGCGGGAAGGATCTCGACCGGGTGGACCGGCCCGTTACCCGGCCCGCGGCTCGCGCCGGCGCCGTGGAGCGGACCGCCGCGCCGGAGGTCGCCCCGGAGAGCGCCCTGGGCCGCGCGACGAACAGCTGACCCGGGGTGGATGCCGCCCGGCCGCCCGACGAGCACCCGGCCGAACCAGCACCACAGGACGACGCGCTCGAGCACGCTGACCCGGGAGAGCGCCGGGACGACCCTGCACCCGCAGCCTTCGTCGGCACCGCCGCGGAACCGCCGCTCGGCGTCGCCGGCATCCCCGGGCGGACTCGCCCGCTCTTCGAAGAGCTGCCGCCCGGGCCCCCCACCTGGCCGGGCTGGACGGCGATCGTCGTCGGCACGCTCGCGCTCCTGCCAGGCCTGCTCGTCGTGGGGTACGCCATGGGTCCCTCGTCACCCGAGTTGGAGCGAGTCCTGCCGGATCCGGCGACGGCCGGGATCGCGGCGCTCGTCGGCACGCTGCTCGTCCTCGGAGGTCTCGTCTGGCTGGTGCTGGCGGGGATCATTCGGCGGCGCGTCCTCGGCCCGGATCGCTACCGCGGGCCCTCGGTCATCGCGCTGCTGGTCCTCGTCGTGGTCGGCGGGAACCTGGTCGCGGTTCCGATCCTCCTCCTGCTGCTCCATGGCAACCTGGACCGTCTCAGCGACCCGTTCGTGGTCACCGTCGAGCTGCTCCTCACGCCGGCCACCTTCCTGGCCGTCTACGGGCTCTTCATCGCGCTGCCCCGCGCGCTGCCCGGCGTGCGGATCTGGAAGGGCATGGAGAGCCTCCGGGCGCTCGCGCTGGGGGTCGGCATCGGCCTGCTGACCTGGATCGGGATGGGGCTGCTGAGCGCGCTGGTCAACCTGATCGTGACCGGCATCACGGGAAACCCGCTTGGGGGCGAGCAGGCGGTGGCAGGGCTCGCGCAGGAGGTTCCGCTCGCCGTGGCGGTGCTGACGATCGCGGTGCTGGCACCGTTCGCGGAGGAGCTCTTCTTCCGTGGCGCGGTGCTGAACGCGTGGGAGCGCGAGTACGGCACCGGGCGCGCGATCCTCGGATCGGCCGTCGTCTTCGCCATCGTCCACATCGCGGGGGGAACGGCGCTCGCCATCGTCCAGGTCTTCCTGCTGGGGCTCCTCCTGGCGTGGGTCTACGTGCGCACCCGAAGCCTGGCGACCACCATGGGCCTCCACGGGGCGTTCAACCTGGCATCGGTCCTCGCGCTCTTCCTGGCCGCGCACTGACCGTAGGCCCTCGCGGGCGCGATAAGGGACCGATAAGCCGCCGGTAGTGCCCCGCCCGGCACACTCGGCCCATGGCTGGCATGCCGATCGCCCGTCCGCGTCGGCTCGCCGCGCCCGGGGTCGCCGGACTCGCCGGCCTGGGCACGGCGGAGCTGCTGGCGCTCGCCGCCGCCCGGCCGCTCTCCGTGGCGGCCGGTGTCCTGGAACGCCTTGACGGCGCCGGCGGCGTCACCACCGCCTCGGCCAGCGAGCTGGTCACGGCGGGCCTCTCGCTGGCGCGGGCGACCGCCTTCGCCGCCGCCTGTGAGCTCACCCGGCGGACGATCGCCGCTCCGCCACCGGACCGCTGGGTCGTCCGTCGCCCGCACGACCTCGCCGAGCGCCTGCTGCCGGCCATGGGGTCGCTGGAGCGCGAGGAGCTGCGCGTCGCCGTCCTCAACACGAAGAACGCGGTGACGGCCATCCTCACGCTGTACTCCGGGAGCCTGGCCGGGTCCTCCGTGCGGGTCGGCGAGGTGTTCCGCGAGGCCGTGCGCCGCAACGGCGCGGCCGTGGTGGTCGTCCACAACCATCCAAGCGGCGACCCGACTCCGTCCGGGGAGGACGTGCGCATCACCGGGGACCTCGCGGAGGCAGGGAGGCTCCTCGACATCGCCCTCCTCGACCACCTGGTCATCGGTCGGGATCGGTGGGTGAGCCTTCGTGCGCTCGGAGTCCTGACCGGATGACAGCGAGATTCGTCGCCTTCCGCCATCATGTGACGACGCGATCGGATGGGCCGGGCACCACGCCGCCCCGTGGAGGGCTCGGACCGTCGCCAGGAGGGAACGGATGGGCAACGGAGATGACGGGCAGCCTGCCCGGTCCAGGGTCTGGAGCGAGCAGCTGCCGCTTGCCCTCGGCGCCCTGCTGGTCGTGGCCGGGATCGTCATCGTGGTCGCGGTGCTCCTGGCGCCCCCGGTCTCGGATGGGGGGCCCACCGCCCTCCAGAGCGCGCTCCCCTCGCTCGGCTCGCTGCCGGCCAGCGGGCAGCCCACCGAGTCCACGGCCCCCAGCGTGGAGCCCACCGCGGCGAGCACGGCGCAGGCCACGCCGCGCGTCATCGCCGAGAGCGCGGTGGACCTGACCTGGCAATCGGTCTCGCTGTTGCCGGGGACCGCCAACGATCCCGCGAGCCAGAGCGTCCTCGTCTCCGGGGTCGCCCACGGGCCGGACGGGTACATCGCGGTCGGCCAGGTGGTCGACGGGTTCCTGACGGAGACGGGCGCGACGGGCGCGGTCCATCCGGCCATCTGGCTCTCGCCCGACGGGATCCACTGGCAGCTGGCCAGCGCACATGCGCTGGGTGATGCGATTCCGGGGGGCGTGGCCGCAACCGATACGGACGAGCTCGTCCTTGCCAGCACCGCCGACGCCACGCTCGTCCTGCGCTCCGCGGGCGGTGGAAGATGGGTGCCGGCGACTCCGCCGGACGCCCGCATCCTGCGCATCGCGGCGGCCGGCCCGGGCTTCGTCGCCATCGGCGAGCGCATCTCGAACCATCACCAGGCGATCTGGTCCAGCGTCGACGGCAGCAGCTGGCAGCGATCGTGGGAGTCCGACGTGGATCTCGGGGAGTTCCTGAACACGATCGCGGCCCGGCCCGACGGCAGCGTGGTGGTGGGCGGCACGCAGCTGCGGCAGGAGTCGGGCGTCCGGGCCACCGCGCTCGTCTCGGCGGACGGCCGTCACTGGAGCCGCGTCGACCCGGCGCACCTGCCGAGCACCATGGGCTTCGACACCATCGGCACCGGAGCGGACGGAGCCTGGTACGGAGCGGGCTTCGACCAGGCGCTGGGGGGCATCGGCATCTGGCGTTCCACCGACGGGTCGCACTGGACCCGAAGCGCGTTCGGGAGCGCGCAGCTGACCGAGCAGCCCGGAGACACCGGGTCGGTCTCCGCAATCTTCGCCTTCGACGGGAGGACGATCGTCCTCGCGTACACCTCGTGCTGCGGCGACCCGCCCCAGCGGGCCCTCGTCAGCACGGACGGGCGAACCTGGGCGCGCGCGGACCGTTCCAGCGTCGTGCGCGCCACCCGCCTGAGCGACCTCATCGTCGAGCCGGGCCGGGTCGTGGCCGTCGGCAGCATCAACCGCTCCGCCGGCGTCTGGATCGCAACCGCCGCCCCGCGCAACGGCGTGGAGTTCGCGACCGAGCTGACGCCCCCTGCCCGCTCCGACGTCTGCGGGAGCGGCGTGGAGCTGCATGTGAAGGTCACGGTGGATCGGTCCGGAAGCGTGGCGCGCATTCATCTCGTCCGCGTCGACGAGTCCGCAGCGGAGATCTCCGGCGTCGTGTGGCCGTACGGCTGGCAGGCCGCCGCGGGGCCGCCGCTCACGATCTCCAGCGCGGACGGGGCCACGGTGATCACCGAGGGAGACGAGATCACGCTCTCCGACGGGCTCGCCGACGGCGGCAGCTACCACATCTGCCAGATCAACGGGACGGCAGCCTGGGGCGGATGAGCGCGACCGGGCCCACCGGCTGCGCGCGATGGACCCTGCAGGAATCCTTCAGCTCGGCAGCACCACCCGGTAGATCCCGCCCCCCGACAGGTCGGCGAGGTACAGCTCCCCGTCCTCCGCGGTCCCGAACGCGCTGATGCGCCTGCCCGAGTCGAGCGCCGGGTGCGGGCTGGCGGACGCCGCGCCGGCCGGGATGGTGAAGACCGTTCCGGAGCAGTCGTCGCCGAAGACGTAGGTCCCGTCCAGCGCGGGCTGCGCCTTGCCGCGGTAGACGTAGCCACCCACGACCGCGCATCCCGCGTCGTGCCCGTACTCGGCCACCGGCTCGACGTAGCCGGACGGGTCGCACGAGCCCTGGTAGCAGTGCCGCCCCTCCATGACGTTCCAGCCGTAGTTCCGGGCGCCGGTGGCGCCGGCCGGCTGCCGGTCGATCTCCTCCCAGCTGCTCTGCCCCACGTCGCCGATGTAGAGGTCGCCATTGGCCGCATCGAAGCCGAACCGCCACGGGTTCCGCAGGCCGAACGCCCAGATCTCCGGCGCGCCGCCGCCCGGATCGGAGCCGCCCGCGGCGAACGGGTTGGCGCGGGGGATGGCATATGCCCTGCCCGATGCCGGCGGACCGTCCACGTCGAGGCGCAGGATCTTGCCCAGGAGCACGTGCGTGTTCTGCGCGTTGCCATGGGGGTCGCCGCCCGAGCCGCCGTCGCCGGTCCCGACGTAGAGGTACCCGTCCGGGCCGAAGGCGAGCTGGCCCCCGTTGTGGTTGGCGTAGGGCTGCGGGATCAGGAGCAGGACCCGCTCGCTCGAGGGATCGGCGCGGTCCGCCGTCGCGGTCAGCTCGCTGACGACCGTGGCGCCGTCGGGCCGGCGCGTGTAGTCGACGTAGACCCGTCCGTCTCCGGGGAAGCCGGGGTGGAAGGCCAGCCCCAGCAGCCCGCGCTCACCGCCGGAGAGGACACGGTCGCCCAGGTCCACGAAGGGGGCGGGCCGGACCGATCCGTCCGGCGCCACCACGCGAACGACGCCGCCCTGCTCGGTGACGAAGAGCCGGCCGCTGCCGTCCCCGGCGTTCGCGATCCCCACCGGCTGGTCCAGCCCAGTTGCGAACGGGACGAGGGCCAGGCGGTCAGGCGCGCCGGCGACGGAGCTCCCGCTCGCCACGGCCGATGCCGGTCCGGGCGCGGATGCGCTGGGGCCTGAGGAGCTCGCCGGCCCGCAGGCGGCGACCAGCGCCACCAGCCAGATGGTGACCGCCAGCCTCTTCCGGAGTCCGCTGCGCATGCCGCAGCCAAGCCTACCGGCGCGTCCGACCGGCTGCAGGCGCGGCGATGACCGGCCGCGCCCGATGGGGTAGGGTTGGAAGGACGATGACGACCACACGAGCGAGCGTGCGGCGCGCCGCGGGGGAGGCGCGGCAGCGCCTCCAGGAGAACCCGACCCCGGAACCCGCGGCCGGAGCGGTCGGGACGCGCCGCACCATCATCATCGAACGCGTCGCTCCCCAGATCGACGACGGCCGCCACCCCGTGAAGCGGGTGATCGGCGACAACCTGCTGGTCCGCGCCGACATCTTCGCTGACGGCCACGACCTGCTCGATGCCGCCCTCATGCTGCGCGCCGACGGCGAGGAGCGCTGGCGCGAGGCGCCCATGCGCCTCGTGGAGAACGATCGCTGGTCGGGGAGCCTGCCGCTCGAGTCCATCGGGCGTCATGTCTACACCGTCGAGGCGTGGCGGGACGCGTGGGGATCCCTGCGCGAGGCGACGTTCAAGAAGATCGACGGCGGGGTGGGGGTCGCCACCGAGCTCGCGGAGGCGCGCCTCCTCCTCGACGAGGCGCTGGAGCGGGCAACGTTGGCCGGCGCGGACACCGACGCGCGGCAGATCCGCGAAGCGCGGGACCGCATCCGTCGCGCCCGCAGCGAACGGACCGCCGCCGCCGTGGTGATCGATCCGGACCTGCTGGCGACGATGCGGCGCCATCCAGACCGCTCGTGGGCGACGCGCCATGATGCGGACCTGCCGCTCATGGTGGATCGCGAGCGGGCGCGAACCGGGGCGTGGTACGAGCTCTTCCCGCGCTCGCAGGGCCGCAGGCGCGGGCAGGCGACGACCCTGCGGGAGGCGGAGTGGCGCCTTCCGGAGATCGCGGCCATGGGCTTCGACGTCGTCTACCTTCCGCCGGTCCACCCCATCGGTCGTGTCAACCGCAAGGGTCGCAACAACAACCTCGATGCGGGACCGGACGATCCCGGATCACCGTGGGCCATCGGCTCCACGGACGGAGGGCACACCGATGTCGCTCCGGAGCTGGGCGGGCTCGCGGCGTTCGAGCACTTCCGGCGGGCGGTGGAGGCGCAGGGGATGGAGGTCGCGCTGGATATCGCCCTGCAGGCCGCGCCCGACCATCCGTACGTGGCCTCGCACCCTGAGTGGTTCCGCCACGCGCCGGACGGCACCATCAAGTTCGCGGAGAACCCCCCGAAGAAGTACCAGGACATCTACCCGATCGACTTCTACGGGTCCGATGCCGGGGCGCGCGCGGCGCTCTGGCGCGAGTGGCTGGAGGTGGTCGAGACCTGGATCGGGCGCGGCGTCCGGATCTTCCGCATCGACAATCCGCACACCAAGCCGGTCTCCTTCTGGGGCTGGCTGATCGGCGAGGTGCAGCGCTCGCACCCCGAGGTCGTCTTCCTCTCCGAGGCCTTCACGCGACCCGCGATGATGAGAGCCCTCGCCAAGGTCGGCTTCAGCCAGTCGTACACGTACTTCACCTGGCGCGAGTCGGCCTGGGAGCTGCGCGAGTACCTCACCGAGCTGACCCAGACCCAGATGCGCGACTACTTCCGGGGCAACCTGTTCACGAACACCCCCGACATCAACCCGCACCACCTCGACGGCGGCCGCCCGGTCTTCGAGGTTCGCGCCGTGCTGGCCGCGACCCTCTCGAGCAGCTGGGGCATCTACTCGGGCTTCGAGCTGTGCGAGGCGAAGCGCTTCGGCGATCGCGAGGAGTACGCCGACAGCGAGAAGTACGAGATCCGTGTCCGCGACTGGAACGCGGCGGGAAACATCAAGGGGCTGATCACGACCCTGAACCGCCTGCGACGCGACCAGCCGGCGCTGGCCACCTACGAGCATCTGCGGTTCGAGAACGCGAGCGGCGAGCGGATCCTCTTCTACCGCAAGGCACTGCCCGCCGGCGAGCTCGATCCCCTGACCGGCTACCCGTACCGATGGCGCGAGCCGGTGTATGTCGCGGTCAACGTCGATCCGCGCAGCACCGCGGGAGGGCGGCTCCACCCGGACCTGCCGGCGATCGGCATCGGCTGGGAGGAGAGCTACCGGATCACGGACCTGGTGACCGGCGAGTCCCGGCCGGCGCACGGCGCCGACGTCGCCGTGGAGCTGACCCCGGAACGACCGTTCCGCATCTTCACCATCACTCCCCGCTAGAGGAGCCCGAGCGACGATGAGCATCACTGCGGCGCGGCGTGCCGCCGCTCACTCCGCGCTTCCGGAGGATCCGACCTGGTACAAGGACGCGATCCTCTACGAGCTGCACGTCAAGGCCTTCAACGACTCGAACGGCGACGGGAACGGGGATTTCGCCGGCCTCGTGGAGAAGCTCGACTACATCGCGGACCTGGGCGTCACCGCCATCTGGCTCCTCCCCTTCTACCCCTCCCCGCTGCGCGACGACGGGTACGACATCAGCGACTACATGGGGGTCCACCCCGACTACGGCACGCTGCGCCAGTTCCGCACCTTCGTGCGCGAGGCGCACCGGCGCGGCCTGCGCGTCATCACCGAGCTGGTCGTGAACCACACCAGCGACCAGCATCCGTGGTTCGCGGAGTCGCGCTCCAACCCCACCGGACCCAAGCGCGACTGGTACGTGTGGTCGGACACCGACGAGCGATACCGCGACTCGCGGATCATCTTCACCGACACGGAGAGCTCGAACTGGGCCTGGGACAACGAGCGGCGCCAGTACTACTGGCACCGGTTCTTCAGCCACCAGCCGGACCTCAACTGGGACAACCAGCAGGTCTTCCGCGCCGTGCTGCGGGTGATGCGCTTCTGGCTCGACCTCGGCGTCGACGGGCTCCGCCTCGACGCGGTGCCCTACCTCATCGAGCGCGAGGGGACGAGCGGCGAGAACCTGCCGGAGACCCACGCGATCCTGCGCCGGCTGCGCCTGGCCATGGATGAACGCCATCCGGGGCGGATGCTCCTCGCGGAGGCCAACCAGTGGCCCCCGGACGTGCGCCCCTACTTCGGCGAGGGCGACGAGTGCCATATGGCATTCCACTTCCCGCTCATGCCGCGGATCTGGATCGCCCTGCGCAAGGAGGACTCCTGGCCGATCATCGACATCATGGAGCAGACCCCGGCCATCCCGGAGAACTGCCAGTGGGCGCTCTTCCTGCGGAACCACGACGAGCTGACCCTCGAGATGGTCACCGACGACGAGCGCGACTACATGTGGAGCGAGTATGCGATCGATCCCCGCATGCGCATCAACCTGGGCATCCGGCGCCGCCTGGCGCCCCTCGTCGACAACTCGCGTCGACGCATGGAGCTGCTCACCTCGCTCCTGCTGAGCCTGCACGGGACGCCGATCATCTACTACGGCGACGAGATCGGGATGGGCGACAACATCCACCTCGGCGACCGCAACGGCGTCCGCACGCCCATGCAGTGGAGCGGGGACCGCAACGCCGGTTTCAGCCGGGCCGACGTTCACGCCCTCTACGCCCCCCTCGTCGCGGACCCCGTGTACGGGTACCAGGCGGTGAACGTCGAGGCGCAGCAACGGATTCCGGGCTCGCTCCTCAACTGGATGAAGCGGATCATCCGCGTCCGCAAGGCGTACCCGGTCTTCGGGCGGGGCACGCAGACCTTCCTGCGACCGGATAACCACCGGGTCCTCGCCTATCTCCGGGAGCACGAGGGGGTGACCCTGCTGTGCGTGGCGAACCTCTCGCGCTTCGCGCAGTACGTGGAGCTGGACCTGCGCCAGTTCAGCGGGCGGACGCCGGTGGAGCTGATCGGGCGGGTCCACTTCCCGAAGATCGGGGAGCTTCCCTACCTGCTGACGCTGGGGCCGCACGACTTCCTGTGGTTCGAGCTGACCTGAGCGGTGCCTGCAGCTGACCTGGCCGTCCGTGCCGCCGAGCTGCTGGATCCGGGGTGGCTCGCGGGCCGGCGCTGGTTCGGTGCGCGGGACCGCGCGATCCGGAACGTGGCCCTGGCCGACGCCGTTTCGCTTCCGGTCTCCGGCGCGGATGCATGGCTGCTCGTCGTGCGGGTCGCGTTCGCCGACGGCGGCGAGCGGCGGTATCTCCTCCCCGCAGTGGCGGATCGGTCCGGGCCTCTGCACGAGCCGGCGGATGGGGAGGGGGTGTGGACCGCCCTGGCGGCCGCCATCGGGTCCGCCGCCACTCTCACCGGCAGCGCTGGCGACCTCCGCTGCGAGGCGCTCGCGGCCTTCGGAGCCCTCGTCCCCGGCGGGGTCGACGGCGTCCGATCCCTCGCGGAGCGGCGGCTCGGCGTCGAGCAGTCGAACACCTCCGCGACGCTGGGTGACAGGCTCATGCTCAAGCTCTATCGGCGGCTCGAGCCCGGCGAGAACCCGGAGCTCGAGGTCGGCACCTTCCTCGAGTCGGTGGGGTGCCCGGTGGCCCCGCGGATGGCGGGCGCGGCGCGGTACGTTGCGGTCGAGGGAGTGGCGGCCGCGGCGGTCATGGTCCAGGAGCGGATCGCGGCGCGGGGCGACGCGTGGAGCGGGCTGCTCGGCCAGCTCGCCGGAGCCGAGGGCGGCCCGGACGCGGCGCTGCGGGAGATCCGGCGGCTGGGCGAAACGACCGCGCAGCTGCACGCCTCGCTCGCGGCGCGTCCGCTCGACGTCGCGTTCCCGGTCCGCCCCGCGACGCCGGGCGAGACGGAGGCCATGGCGCATGGCGCTCTCGCCGAGCTCGATGGCGCGCTGGCGGCGCTCTCGCCGCACGACCGTGAACGCCTGGCGGTCCTGGCCCCGCACGTCCGTGAGGAGCTGGAGGCTGCGCTCCGGTTTCGCGCGGCGCGCGTGACGCGGATCCACGGCGACTACCACCTGGGCCAGGTCCTGCGAACGGATGAGGGCTTCGTGGTGATCGACTTCGAGGGGGAGCCGGCCCGCCCGCTCGACGGGCGCCGCGCGCCGCAGCCGCCGGAGCGGGACGTGGCGGGGATGCTCCGCTCCCTGGACTACGCGGCGCACACCGCGGAGCGCGGCGCGCACGTCGGCACCTTCGACGCCCCATCGTGGCTTCCGCGGGCGCGCGGCGCCTTTCTCGAGGGCTACGCCGCCGCCGCACCCGCCGACCCCGACCCCTCCCTGCTGCGCGCGTTCGAGCTCGAAAAGGCCTGCTACGAGGTGCGCTACGAGGCGGCGAACCGGCCGGACTGGCTCTGGCTGCCCCTCGAGGCGCTCGCCCGCCTTGTCTGACCCCTATCCTTATCGGTCGATGACCCCCTCGTCGAGCGCCCGCGACGGGCGGAGCGCCCCCGGCGTCCGGCCGTGCCGCTGATCTGGCGCGGCTCCCCGCATCCCCTGGGTGTCACCTGGGACGGATCCGGGATCAACGTCGCGATCTTCAGCGAGCACGCCACGGCGGTGGAGCTGTGCCTCTTCGACGAGGCAGGGCACGAGGAGCGGATCCGGCTTCGCGAGCGCACCGACCTCGTCTGGCACGGGTACCTGCCGGGCATCGGGCCGGGCCAGCGCTACGGCCTCCGGGTGCACGGGCCCTATGCGCCCACGGACGGCCATCGGTTCAACCCCAACAAGCTGCTCATCGACCCGTACGCGCGCTGGATCGACGGCACGATCCACGTCACCGACCGGCTCTTCGGCTACCCGATCGGCGATCCCGCCGGCGACCTCGCCATGGATCTTCGCGATTCCGCCCAGGATCTCCCGCGCTCCGTCGTCGTCGATCCGCGCTTCGACTGGGCGGGGGATCGACCGCCGGACATCCCCTGGGAGAAGACGCTCATCTACGAGGTGCACGTCAAGGGCTTCACGGCCCTCCACCCGGAGATTCCGCCGGAGCTCCGCGGGACCTACGCGGGCCTCGCGTCGCCGCCGGCGCTCCAGCACCTGTCCCACCTCGGCGTCTCCGCCGTCGAGCTGCTCCCGGTCCACCACCACGTCACGAACCGCTTCCTGGCGGAGCGCAGCCTCGTGAACTACTGGGGCTACAACACCATCGGCTTCTTCGCGCCGGACACGCGCTACGCAGCCACGCCCGATCCCGTCCGCGAATTTCGGCTCATGGTCCGCGCCCTGCACGATGCGGGGATGGAGGTCATCCTCGACGTCGTCTACAACCACACCGGGGAGGGGAATCGCCTGGGACCCACGCTCAGCTTCCGCGGCATCGACAACGCGGCGTACTACCGGCTCGTCCCGGACGACCGGCGCTTCTACATGGACTACACCGGGACCGGCAACACGCTCGACGCGACGCATCCGCGGGTGCTGCAGCTGATCATGGACAGCCTTCGCTACTGGATCACGGAGATGCACGTCGACGGGTTCCGCTTCGACCTCGCGTCCACGCTGGCTCGCGAGCTCCACGACGTCGACCGCCTGGGGAGCTTCTTCGACATCATCGGCCAGGACCCGGTCATCAGCCGCGTCAAGCTCATCGCCGAGCCGTGGGACCTGGGCGAGGGCGGCTACCAGGTCGGCAACTTCCCGGTCGGCTGGAGCGAGTGGAACGGGCGGTTCCGGGACACGGTGCGCCGCTTCTGGCGGGGAGTCGGCGGCCAGACCGCGGAGCTCGCCTTCCGCCTCTCCGGGTCGTCCGACCTCTACGCCGATGACGGCCGCCTCCCACACGCCAGCATCAACTTCGTGACGGCGCACGACGGCTTCACGCTGCGCGACCTGGTGAGCTACGAGGGCAAGCACAACGAGGCGAACGGCGAGGAGAACCGCGACGGGACCGACGACAACGTCAGCATGAACTTCGGCGTCGAGGGGCCGACGGACGATCCGGCCATCCTGGCCGCCCGCCTCCAGCAGATCCGCAACCTCCTCGTCACCCTGCTCCTCTCGGAGGGCGTGCCCATGCTCCTCGGTGGCGACGAGATGGGGCGCACCCAGCAGGGCAGCAACAACGGCTATGCCCAGGACAACGAGATCAGCTGGTTCGACTGGACGCCGGATACCCCGGCGGCGGCGCTCACGACCTTCGTCGCGGCGCTCGTGCGGCTCTTCCGGGAGCATCCCGTCCTCCGTCGGCGCCGCTTCTTCCAGGGCCGTCGCATCCGCGGCTCGAGCGTGAAGGACCTGACCTGGTACGGGCCCGAGGGACGCGAGATGACCGATGAGCAGTGGGGTGCCTCCGGCCTGCATACCATCGGCCTGCGCCTGGCCGGCGACGCGATCGACGAGCTCGACGAGCGCGGACGGCCGATCGTCGACGACACGCTGCTCATCATCCTCAACGCCGACGAGGCGACCGCCGCCTTCCGCCTGCCGAATCACGGCGACGGCGGGTGGCAGCTCCTCGTCGACACGGTCAGGCCCGACGTTCCACCCTCCGATCCACCGGCCGTCCACCGCGGCGGCAGCGTCCTGGAGGTCAGCCCCCGCTCGGCCGTGGTCCTCCTGCAGCCGAGGGGCTAGGGCGTGATCCCCGGCCGCACCGCCCGACCGCCCCTGCCGTCCCCTGCGCGGCGGCCCGGGCCGGCGCCTCGAGCCACCTACCGGCTCCAGCTCCACGCGGGCTTCGACTTCGACCGCGCCGCCGCCATCGTCCCGTACCTGGCCGAGCTGGGAGTGAGCCACCTCTACTGCTCACCGATCCTCCAGGCCGTGCGGGGCAGCAGCCACGGCTACGACGTCGTGGACCACGGGCGGATCAACGGGGAGCTCGGCGGCCGCGAGGGCTTCGAGCGGCTGGTGTCGGCGGCACGCGACCACGGAATGGGGATCGTCGTGGACGTCGTCCCGAACCACATGGCGGTCTCCGGCGAGGGGAACGCGTGGTGGTGGGACGTGCTGGAGCACGGCCGCGCGAGCCGCTACGCGGCGTTCTTCGACGTGGACTGGGATCCGCCGGAGCGGCGCCTGCGCAACGTGATCCTGCTGCCGGTCCTCCCCGACCACTACGGGCGCGTGCTCGACGCCGGCGGGATCCGCCTCGTTCGGGACCGGACGCGCCTGCTGGCGGCCGCCGGTCCCAGGCGCTTCCCGCTCGACCCCCGCTCGCTCGGGCCGCTTCTCGAGGAAGCGGCCGGGCTGGGCGACTCCGACGAGCTGGCCTACATCGGGCGGGCGCTCGGCGAGCTGCCGCCGTCCACCGCGGCCGATCCCGGCGAGGTCGAGCGACGGCAGGCGGATGCCGCCGTGCTCGGCGCGCGGCTGGAGATCCTCGCGGAGATCCCGCGGCTATCGGGAGCCATGGACCGTGTCCTGGCCCGCTTGAACGCTGATCCGGCTGCCCTCGACGGTCTCCTCGAGGAGCAGAACTACCGGCTCGCCTTCTGGCGCGCCGCGTCACGCGACCTCGGCTACCGGCGCTTCTTCGACATCGACACCCTGATCGGCCTGCGAGTGGAGCGCCCCGAGGTCTTCGAGGCCACGCACGCGCTCATCTGCGAGCTGGTGGCCGACGGGTGGATCGACGGGCTGCGGGTCGACCACCCCGACGGGCTGCGCGACCCCGCGGGCTACTTCGAGCGGCTGCGGGCCAGCGCGCCCGGCGCGTGGATCGTCGCGGAGAAGATTCTCGTCGGGGAGGAGGCCCTGCCTGCCGACTGGCCGATCGACGGCGGCACCGGCTACGCCTTCGCCGACCGGGCCACCGGCCTGCTCGTCGACCCCGCCGGGGAGGAGCCGCTCACCCGCCGCTACCATCGCTTCGTCGGTGACCACCGCACCTGGCAGGAGGTGTCCGCCGAGACGCGGCTGGAGGTCCTCTCCGATGCGCTGGGGAGCGACCTGAACCGGCTCACGCATCTCTTCGTCGAGATCTGCGAGGCGAACCCGCGCTATCGCGACTTCACGCGCCACGATCTCCACGGCGCGCTGCGCGAGGTCGCCGCCCACCTGCCGGTCTACCGGACCTACGTGCGTCCGGGGTCGGACGCGGTGGCGGAGCCGCCATCGGTCACGCCGGAGGACCGTGCGGCGGTGGGAGCCGCCATCGAGGCGTCCGTGCGCGCCCGCCCCGACCTGGACACCGACCTCCTCGGCTTCCTCCGCTCCCTGCTCCTTCTGGAGGTTGCGGGGGAGCGCCGGATCGAGCTCGCGCAGCGCTTCCAGCAGCTGACGCCGGCGGCGATGGCCAAGGGCGTCGAGGACACCGCCTTCTACCGCTACCTGCGGTTCGTGGCCCGCAACGAGGTGGGCTCCCGGCCGGACCGGATGGCGGTCGGGCCCGATGCCGTCCACGCCGCCTTCGCCGCCGACGCCGTGGACTGGCCGGGCGGCCTGCTCGCGACCTCGACCCACGACACGAAGCGCTCCGGCGACGTGCGCGCGCGCCTCGCGCTCCTCTCCGAGATCCCGTCCGCCTGGGGGCGCGCCGTCAGCCGTCTCGCGGCCAGCGCCGCCCCGCACCGCACGCGCGCCGGCCTCCCGGATCGGCGCGACGAGTATCTCTTCTACCAGACCCTGGTCGGCGCCTGGCCGATCGACGCGGAGCGTGCCGTGGCCTACGCTCGCAAGGCCGCGCGCGAAGCGAAGCTGCGCACGAGCTGGACGGCGCCCGAGGAGGCCTACGAGAACGCGCTGGAGCGGTTCGTGCGCGGAACGCTCGCGGATCCGTCGTTCGTCGGCGAGCTCGAGGCATTCATTGCGCCGCTCGTGGAGCCCGGTCGTGTCGCCGCCCTTGCCCAGACGCTGCTCAAGCTGACCGCGCCGGGGGTCCCCGACATCTACCAGGGCACCGAGCTGTGGGACCTGTCCCTGGTGGACCCCGACAACCGTCGAGCGGTCGACTACGACCGGCGCGGGACGCTCCTCCGCGGGCTCGAGGCCGCCGCCCCCGAGGAGATCCTCGCGGGCAGCGACGCCGGGCTTCCCAAGCTCTGGCTGATCCGCCGCGCGCTCGACCTGCGCCGCCGCCGCCCGCAGGCCTTCGGCACCGGAGCCTCGTATGAGCCGCTGCCGGCTCTGGGAGCGCGCGCAGCGCACCTCTTCGCCTACGCCCGTGGCGGGGCCGTGATCGCCGTGGTGCCCCGGCTCACGCTCCGCCTCGCGCGAACCGGCGGCTGGTCCAGCACCACGCTGCCGCTGCCGGCCGGCGCATGGCGCAACGTCCTCGACGGGGCGACCTACGTCGACGAGGCGCAGGTCGGCGCGCCCACGCTCCTGGCGCGCTTCCCGGTGGCCCTCCTGGAGCGGACGGCGTGACGGTCGTGGCGGTCTGGGCGCCGCGTGCGCGGCGGGTCGACCTCGTGCTCGGCGAGCGGCGGGAGACGATGGTCGCCGGCGCGGGTGGATGGTGGCACTCCCCGGAGACGCTGCCCGCCGGCACCGACTACCGCTTCAGCCTCGACGGCGGCGAGCCCCTTGCCGACCCGCGCTCGCCGTGGCAGCCGGCGGGCGTGGACGGCCCGTCCCGCACGGTGGATCACTCGGCATTCGGCTGGACCGATGGCGGATGGCGCCCGCCCGACCTGGCGACCGGCGTGATCTACGAGCTGCACGTCGGGACCTTCACGCCGCGGGGGACCTTCGATGCGGCGATCGAACGGCTCGAGGAGGTGGCCGCGCTCGGCGTCACCCACCTCGAGCTGATGCCGGTTGCGGAGTTCAGCGGTGACCGGGGCTGGGGCTACGACGGCGTCGACCTTTTCGCGCCGCATCACGCCTACGGCGGCCCCGCCGGTCTGAAACGCCTCGTCGACGCCGCCCACCGCGGGGGCCTCGCGGTCCTCCTCGACGTCGTCTACAACCACCTCGGCCCGGAGGGCAACGTCCTGGCCCGCTACGGCCCCTACTTCACGGATCGCTACCGGACGCCGTGGGGCGCGGCGGTGAACTTCGACCATCGTGGCTCGCCCGAGGTACGCCGGTTCGTCGTCGACAACGCGCTGATGTGGCTGCGCGACTATCATCTCGACGGCCTGCGCCTCGACGCCACCCATACCATCCACGATGCCTCCGCGATCCACGTCCTCGAGCAGCTGCGGGTGGCCGTCGCCGGCCTCGAGCGCAGCCTCGGCCGGCGGCTCGTGATCACCGCGGAGAGCGATCGGAACGATCCGCGCCTCGTCCGCGCTCCCCGACAGGGCGGATACGGGCTGGATGCGGCCTGGGCGGACGACGTTCACCACGCGCTGCACGTGGCGCTGACCGGCGAGCGCTCGGGGTACTACGGCGACTTCGACGGGCTTCCCGCGCTCGCATCGGTCCTGCGCTCGCCGTACCTCTCGGTGGGCGGCCTGTCGGCGTACCGCGAGCGCCTCCACGGTCGACCCCCGGGGCGGCTTCCCGGGTCGCGCTTCGTCGCCGCGCTCCAGAACCACGACCAGGTCGGCAACCGGGCCCGCGGCGAGCGCCTGGCGGCGCTGGTCCCGCTCGAGCGGCTCCTCGCCGGCGCGGCGCTCCTGGCCTGCGCTCCGTACGTTCCGCTCCTCTTCGCCGGGGAGGAGTGGGCGGCGAGCAGCCCGTTCCTCTACTTCACCGACCACCGCGATCCCGCGCTGGGCGCGGCGGTGCGGCGCGGCAGGCGCGCGGAGTTCGCGGCGTTCGGGTGGCTGCCGGAGGAGGTGCCCGACCCGCAGGCTCACGCCACCTTTGCGGCCAGCCGGCTGCGCTGGGAGGAGCGCGAACGGGAGCCCCATGCCCGCGTCCTGGCCTGGTGGCGCGACCTGCTCGCCCTCCGTCGACGGGTCCCCGCGCTCCACGACGGCCGGCGCGATCGCTGCCGGGTGGAGCTGCGCGACGACGCCACGATCGTGCTGCGGCGTCCCCCGATCGTCGTGGCCGTCAACCTCGGGTCGGAGGTGGTGCGGCTCGTGGAGCCAGGTCGCCTCCTCCTCTCCTCGCCTCCGTCCGTGGCCCGGCACGGGAGCGGGCTGCGCCTGCCGCCGGACGGCGTCGCCATCCTGGAGCAGGCACGATGAGCGATTCCGCTGGCCCCGTCGTGGCGCGCTACACGGACGCCTTCGGGCGGGAGACCACGGTCAGCCCGCAGGCCAGGCGCGCCGTCCTGGAGGCGATGGAGGTGGACGGCGGAGGGCCGCCGGCGGCCGGCGCCCCCGAGCCGGTTCGCCTGGCGCGGCCGGGCGCGCCACTGGGTGGCCGGGCCGACCTCGTCCTGGAGGACGGAACCGCCCTGGGTGCGGTCACGCGCCTTCCCGCCGACCTGCCGCACGGGTACCACCGCCTGCAGGTGGACGGGCGTGAGCAGCTCCTCCTCGTCCCGCCGCCCCGCTGCGTCGCGCCGCCGCGAACGCGGGGCTGGGCGTGGTGCGCGCAGCTGCCCTCCGTCCGTTCGCGGGCGAGCTGGGGGATCGGCGATCTTGCCGACCTGCGGGCGCTCGCGGCATGGTCGGCCGGCCTCGGCGCAGCGGCGATCGTGGTCAGTCCCCTGGGGGCGCCGAACCCCGACCCGCAGCCGGAGGCGAGCCCGTACTACCCGAGCACCCGTCGATTCCGGAATCCGCTCCTGCTCCGGATCGAGGAGGTCGCCGGCGCCGCCGCGGACCCCGCGGTTGCCGGGCTCGCGGCCGAGGCGCGCCGCCTCAACGAGCAGCGGCTCATCGACCGCGCGGAGGTCCAGCGCCTGAAGCTGCGCGCTCTCCAGGCGCTGTGGGATCGCGCCAGCCGCCAGGATGACGCCGGCTTCGCCGCATACCGCGCCGAGCAGGGGGACGCGCTCCGCGGATGGGCGACCTTCGCCGCCATCGCCGAGGTGCATCGCGGGGGGTGGCGCGCGTGGCCGGAGGAGCTGCGCCGGCCGGCCTCATCGGCCGTGGCCGCGTTCGCGACCGCCCATGCCGACCGGATCGCCTTCCATGAATGGGTCCAATGGCTTCTCGACGAGCAGCTGCGGCGCGCCGCCGCGGCCGGACCGGGCCTCATCGCCGATCTGCCCATCGGCTTCGACCCGGGTGGATTCGACGCCTGGGCATGGCGGGAGGTCCTGTCGGCATCGGCCTCCATCGGTGCACCTGCGGACCGCTTCAATCCGGCCGGCCAGGACTGGGGGCTGCCGCCGTTCATCCCCCATCGGCTCCGGGAGGCGCAGCTGGCGCCGTTCATCCAGACCGTGCGAGCCGCGATGCGACACGCCGGCGGCCTGCGGATCGACCACGTCCTGGGCCTCTTCCGGCTGTGGTGGATCCCCGCCAGCCCGCGCGACGCGGGAGCCTACGTCCGCTATCCGGCCGACGAGCTGCTGGCGGTGCTGGCCATCGAGAGCGAGCGGGCGAACGCGATCGTGATCGGCGAGGACCTGGGCACCGTGGAGCACGGGGTCCGGCGCTCCCTCGCCCGCCACGGGCTGCTCTCGACCCGGCTCGCCTACTTCGAGCCGGCCGGTCTGGGCCGGATCCCGCGCCGGGTCTTCGCGGCGGTCACCACCCACGACCTGCCGACGGTCGCCGGCGCCTGGACCGGCGCGGACCTCGACGACACGGTCGCGGCCGGGATGGTGCCCGACCGCAACGGGCTCGGTCTCCTGCAACGCCGGATCGCCAGGACCGCGGGCCTTGGCCCGGACGCCGCGCCGCGCGAGGCGATCCTGGCCGTGCATGCCGGGCTGGCTGCCTCACCCGCGGCCCTGGTGGGCGCGACGCTGGAGGATGCGCTGGCCGTGGTGGAGCGCCCCAACCTGCCCGGGACGGTCTCCGCGCAGCGCCCGAACTGGTCGCTCGCCCTCCCCACGCCCCTCGAGGAGATCCGTCGCGACCCGTTCGTCCGCCGCCTGGCGGCGATCCTCGCGAACCGTGGAGCGGCGCGCGGGGGCTAGCGCTGGGGGCGCAGGATGACGGTCGCCAGGGGCGGGAGGGTCAGCGAGACCGATGCCGGCTGCCCGTGGTATCCCGCGTCGGAGGCGAAGATCCCGCCCAGGTTGCCCACGTTCGAGCCGCCGTAGTGCTCGGAGTCGCTGTTCAGCACCTCGACCCAGGTCCCGGCGCGCGGGACGCCCAGGCGGTAGTCGAAGCGCGGGATGGGAGTCAGGTTCTGGACCACGGCCACCACGTCGTCGCCGGCGCGGCGCAGGTAGCTGATCACCGAGCCCTCCACGTCCCCGGCGTCGATCCAGGCGAAGGTCTGGGGGTCGGGGTCCGCGGCCCACAGTGCCGGCTCCTGCTGGTAGAGCCGCCCGAGGTCCGCGAGGAAGCGCGCGAAGCCGGCGCGCATCGGCTCGTCCGCCGTCTCCCACGGCAGCTCGGCGTCGTGGTTCCACTCCGCCCACGGGGCAAGCTCGATGCCCATGAAGAGGAGCTTCTTCCCCGGCTGCGTGTACATGTTCGCGAGGAGGCAGCGCAGGTTCGCGAACTTCTGCCACGTGTCGCCGGGCATCTTGTTCAGGAGCGAGCCCTTGCCGTGGACCACCTCGTCGTGCGAGAGCGGCAGGACGAAGTGCTCCGTGTGCATGTACAGCGCACGGAAGGTGAGCCGGTCGTGGTGGAAGCGACGGTGCACCGGATCGTGCTCGAAGTACTCGAGCGTGTCGTGCATCCAGCCCATGTCCCACTTGAAGCCGAAGCCGAGGCCGCCGAGGTACGTGGGCCGCGAGACCGACGGGAAGGCGGTCGACTCCTCCGCGACGGTGACGATCCCGGGGAAGGCGCGGTAGACCCGCTCGTTCATCTCGCGCAGGAACGCGATCGCCTCCAGGTTCTCGTTGCCGCCGTACTGGTTCGGCGCCCACTCGCCGGCCTTGCGCGAGTAGTCGAGGTAGAGCATCGAGGCGACCGCGTCGACCCGCAGCCCGTCGACGTGGTAGCGGTCGAGCCAGAAGAGCGCGTTCGCCACCAGGAAGTTGCGGACCTCCGGGCGCCCGTAGTCGAAGATGAGCGTCCCCCAGTCGGGGTGTGTCCCCCGGCGCGGGTCCGGATGCTCGTAGAGGGCCGTGCCGTCGAAGCGGCGCAGGGCGAAGTCGTCCGCCGGGAAGTGGGCCGGGACCCAGTCGAGGAGCACGCCGATCCCGGCACGGTGCAGCGCGTCGACCATCGCCGCGAAATCGTCGGGGTCCCCGTAGCGGGCGGTGGGGGCGTAGTAGCCGGTGACCTGGTAGCCCCACGAGCCGTCGAAGGGATGCTCGGCGACGGGGAGCAGCTCGACATGGGTGAAGCCGAGCTCCCGGCAGTGTGCGGCGAGCTTCTCGCCCGCCTGTCGGTAGCCGAGCCAGGTCCCGTCGGGGTTGCGCATCCATGAGCCGAGGTGGACCTCGTAGACCGCCATCGGCGACCGGTACGGATCGCGTGCGGCGCGGTCCGCCATCCAGGCGCCATCGGTCCAGGTGAACGCGTCGACGTCCCAGACCCGCGAGGCGGTCTCCGGGCGGAACTGCATGGAGAAGCTCAGTGGATCCGCCTTCAGGCGCAGGCTCCCGTCCGGGGCCGCGATCTCGAACTTGTAGAGCTCGCCCGGACCGATGCCGGGCACGAACAGCTCCCAGACGCCGGAGCTGCCCATCGACCGCATGGGGAAGAGGCGGCCGTCCCAGCGGTCGAAGTCGCCCACCACCCGGACGCTCTTCGCGTTCGGGGCCCAGACCGCGAAGGCGACTCCCGCCGTCCCGTCGATCGTCCGCGGGTGCGCCCCGAGCACGTCGTAGAGTCGCTCGTGCGTTCCCTCGCCGATGAGGTGGAGGTCGAGCTCGCCGACCGTGGGCAGGAAGCGGTACGGATCGTCGCGCTCCCAGTCGTTGCCGTCGGGAAACGCGAAGCGGAGCCGGTACGCGAAGGGCGGTGTCGCGCCGGGAACGGCGACGCCCCACAGGCCGCTGCCGAGCGCGGCCAGCTCCAGGTCGGGCGCGCCGGGCCGCGTGAGCGTCACCCCGGAGGCATCGGGGTGGAAGGCCCGGACCACGGCGCCTCCGGGCACGGAATGGACGCCCAGCAGGGCGTGCGGTTCGTGGTGTTCCCCTCGCGCTAGACGCGCGACATCGGCCTCCGGCGGCGCGAGGGACTCGCGCCCGATGCCGCCGCCGAGCTCGGTCGTCGGGCGTGGCATGCCCCTACCTTACCCCGTTCCCCCCGGGTGGTGCACCTTCGGTCAGCTGGCACGCTCGCGGACGACCCGCGCCAGGTCGAGGTGACGCACCGCCCGCAGCGCCGGCCACTGGCTGAGCGCAGCGGCGACGAGGATGCCGAGCGCGGTGCCCACGAAGGTGAGGGGCCGGACCGCCAGGTCGAAGGTGAACAGGTCGCTGTTGAAGGAGGCCATGAACTCCGCGGCCGCGAGGTAGCCCAGGATGAGCCCCGGAACGATCCCCGCCAGGGTGAGGAGCAGGTTCTCGCCGCTCACCACGCGCCCCAGCGCGCCGATCGACATGCCCATGGCCCGCATGGTGGCCAGCTCCGTCCCGCGTTCGGCCACGTTCGAGCCGATGGTGACGAACAGGATGGCGAAGGCCATCACCGCGCCGAAGACGAGCATGACGCCCACGAACGCGTAGAACAGGCCCATGAACTTGTTGAAGATCTTCGCGATCGCCTGCGAGTCCGACACGGCCAGCACGCCCGGCACCGCTTCGAGGCGTGCGCTGACCGCGTCCGACGAGGTGCCGGCGTCGTACCGGACCTGCACCGACGTCGTCGCCCCGGTCACCGCAGCGGCGCCGAACAGGGCATCGAGATGGGGGAGCGTGCCGTAGGCGAGCGTTCCCAGCGGCTCGGTCACGAAGCCGGCCACCCGGTCCGTGACGCTGGCCCCGGTCGTGGTGAGCGTCACGGTGACGCTGTCGCCGGCATTGACCTTGAGCTGCTCCCGCAGGGCGGAGCCGATGAGAAGACCGCCGGATGGCAGGTTGAGCGGCTCGCCCGACGCGGCCCGGAACCCGTGCATCGTCGTGCCGGGCTCGAAGCCGCTCAGCGAGGTCACGTAGCTGTGGCCGGCGGTCGACACGACCACCGGCAGGTGGGCGACCGGCTCCGCGGCCGCCACCCCGTCGACGGCCGCGATCCTGGCCACCTCGGCGCCGGTGGCCGGCGTGGCGAGGACGATCTCCGCGTCCTGGCGATCGATCTGCCCGAACTGCCGGTCGACGATGACCTGCATGGTGTCGATCATTCCCCACGAGACGAGCACCAGGATGGCCGCCAGCGCCACGCCGAGCATCGTCGAGAGGCTGCGCACCCGGTTGCGGCCGATGCCGCGCAGGACCATCTTCCAGCGCGCCGGCAGCCGGCGCAGCGGCGGGAGGAGGCGCTCCACGAGCGAGGCGCCGCCGGCGCCGAGCGGCACGGAGCCGCGCATCGCCTCGGCCGGGCTGATGCGCGAGGCACGCAGCGCCGGCGCGAGGGCGGAGAGCGCTCCCGCGCCAAGAGCGAAGGCGAGGGCGAGCACCAGGGTCAGCGGCCGCAGCTCGACGACGCGCACCGCGGCGGGAAGGCCGATGACGCCGGTGTAGAGATCCGTGACCACACCACCGAGCGCCACGCCGGCGAGAGCCCCCGGGATGCCGCCCGCGGCCCCGGTCACCAGCCCGAACCCCAGGAGGTGGCGGAGGATCGTTCGGCGTCGGTATCCGGACGCGACGAGCAGGCCGATCTGGGCCCGCTGCTGGAGGACGAGCCGGTTGAGGAGCACGTAGGTCGCCAGGCCGGCCGCGCCCAGGAACAGGAGCGGGAACATGAGCGAGAGCTCGCCGAAGCCGCTGATGTCCTCGTTGAGGGCGGCGTTCGACGGCTGCTGATCGCGGGTCTGGGTCGCGACACCGGCGCCGGCGGCGAGCGTGCCGATGCGCTGATCGAGTGCGGCCCTGTCGGCCTCCGGCGCGTAGCGGACCAGCAGCTCGGGCGTCGCCTGCCCGGCGGGGAGAGCGTCGAGCATGGTGCCCGGGACGAAGATCACGCCGAACTGGTCCGGCGGCACCAGGAGCTCCTGGCGGCTGCGCGCCGGCCAGAGATACTCGGGAGAGGCGACGATGCCGCGCACGGTCACGCTCTTCCACGCACCGCCGATGTTCAGGTCGAGGGTGTCGCCCACGCCGAGGCCCACGGCATCGGCCAGGTGATGGTCGGCCAGGACCCCGTTCGGGTCGGTCGGATCCAGCGGCTTGCCCTGCAGCACGATCACGTCGTCGACGGCCGGGCTGCCGCTCGACGGCATGCCCACCGCGCGCCCGAGGAGGGTGGAGGTGCCGATGCGCAGCGGCAGGTCCGCGACCTGGCGCGCCTCGGTCTCCGCGACCCCCTGGAGCCCGGCGACCTGGTCGCGGAGGTCCTGGGCGCCCGCACCGGAGAGCTGCATGTCGGCGAAGTGGGTCTCGGCGAAGAACCGGTCGTAGCTCGCGGTCAGGTTCTGGTAGGCGTCGTAGCTGGCGGCGAAGAGGGCCACGCCCAGGAAGATGGTGAGGGCCACCGCCGCCAGCTGGCCGCGCCGGGCCGCGAGGTCGCGGAGGAGCTTGACGTTGATGGTGCTCACCACGCAAGCTCCGTCGCCTCGGCCGGCGCCACGTTCCGCTCGTCGGCGGTGAGCTCTCCGGAGCCGACGTGGATGACGCGGTCGGCCATGGCGGCGATCGCGGAGTTGTGGGTGACGAGCAGCACGGTGATGCCTTCGCGCCGGCCCAGCTCGCGGATGACGCCGAGCACCTGCCGGCCCGTCTCGAGGTCGAGCGATCCCGTGGGTTCGTCGCAGAGGAGGAGCGGTGGCCGCTTGACCAGCGCGCGGGCGATGGCGACCCGCTGCTGCTGACCGCCCGAGAGAGAGGCCGGGAAGCGGCTGTCGCGATCGCCCAGGCCCACCGCGTCGAGCGCGGCACGGGCGTCATCGGCCCTCCGGCCGGCGAGCTCTCCCACGAGCTGCACGTTCTCGAGGGCCGTCAGCGTGGGGACCAGGTTGAAGAACTGGAAGACGAACCCGACCGTGGTCCGCCGGTACTCGGTCAGGTCGCCGTTTCCCTCGGCGGTGACCTCGTGTCCGGCTACGGTCACGCGTCCCTTCGTGGCGGGCTCGATCCCGCCGATCACGTTGAGCAGCGTGGTCTTGCCGGACCCGGACGGGCCCAGGATCACCACGAACTGCCCCGTCTCCACGGAGAGGTCGATGCCGCGCAGGGCGTCGACCGCAACGTCGCCGGTACCGTAGGTCTTCCAGACCCCGTCCAGGCCGATGAGCGGCATCGGCTCGGTCATTCGGTTCCTCCGTTTCCTATGAGGGTGGTCAACGCCGCTGCCGCGGCCGCCAGGTCGAGATCGGGATCCACGGCGCGGTGGTAGAGGAGCCCGTCGAGCAGGGCGGCAAGCAGCACCGCGGTCCCCTCGATCTGCGCCTCGTCCCGCTCGGTGGGCGGCCTCGCCTCGCGAAGCCCCTGCGCGAGCAGGGCGCGGAACTCGACGAGGGAACGGCGCATCCATTCGCCGAGCTGCGGGTCGCGGAGGGCGAGCGAGAGCGACTCCGTGCCGACCCGGAGCAGGTGCTGCCCACCGAGCGCATCCAGCGATGCCACCACCGCGGCCAGCCCGTCGGTGATGGTGCCGGCGGACGTGAAGGCCGTCATGGGCCCGGCGAGCATCTGGGAGAAGGCGACCATCACCGCGGCGCGCAGCAGCGCGTCCTTCGAGCCGTAGTGGTAGTGGATGACGCCCTGGGTGACGCCGGCTCGACGGGCGACCATGCGGGTCGTGACGCCTGCCCAGCCGACCTCGCCGATGAGCGCGATGGTGGCCGCGACGACTGCCTGGCGCGTAGCATCGCCCCGCGGCGATGCGGCTCCCTCCGCCGATTCTGGTCGGTCGACCGCTTTGGTCATGCGACTAGTATACGGGCGGCAAGTACCGGGCCGCAAGATCCCGGGTGGGGACGGCGTCCTGCTCGAGACGGCGCTCCTGGCCTGACGCACCGGCCGCCGCCCGGGGCCACGTTCGCCGGTCCGCCGTGCTACGGTTGGCGCCCACAAGCATTGCCCCGACGCACCGGATCGGGCATTCTCTGCGTCGCGCTCCCGGGCCATCCGAGGCCGGCGCCAGGCGACCATTCGCGAACACTTCCCGGAGGCACCTTGGGCATCTTCGACGGCCTGCTCGGCCTGCTCTCCCACGACGTCGGGATCGACCTCGGCACGGCCAACACCCTCGTCACGGTCCGGCACCGCGGGATCGTCATCAGCGAGCCGTCGGTGGTCGCCATGGACACCCGGACCAAGCGGGTGCTGGCCATCGGCGCGGAAGCGAAGCGGATGGTCGGTCGCACGCCCGCGAACATCGTCGCCATCCGGCCGCTGCGCGACGGCGTGATCAGCGACTTCGACGTGACCGAGCAGATGATCCGCTACTTCATCCAGAAGGTCCACGACCGGTACGCCCGGATCCCGCGGCCCCGCGTGCTGGTCGGGATCCCGTCGGGTGTGACCGAGGTCGAGAAGCGCGCCGTCCGGGATGCCACGATCAACGCCGGTGCTCGCTGGGCTCGTCTCATCGAGGAGCCGATGGCGGCCGCCATCGGTGCCGGGCTGCCGGTCTCCGAGCCGTCGGGCTCGCTGATCGTCGACATCGGAGGCGGCACGACGGAGGTCGCCGTCGTGTCCCTTGGCGGTATCGTCGTCAGCCGCTCCATCCGCATCGGCGGCGACGAGATGGACGTCGACATCGTCAGCTTCGCCCGTCGCGAGTACAACCTGCTCATGGGCGAGCGGACGGCGGAGGAGATCAAGATCGCGGTCGGTTCCGCGTACCCGGTCCCGAGCGAGCGGACGGTGACGTTCCGCGGCCGCGACCTGCTGACCGGGCTGCCGCGCAGCATCGAGGTCGGCGGGGACCAGATCCGCGAGGCGCTCGAGCCCTCGGTGGCGCAGATCATCGACGCCATCAAGGAGACCATCGAGGAGACGCCGCCGGAGCTCGTGGCCGACATCATGGACCAGGGGATCGTGCTCGCCGGGGGCGGCGCGCTGCTCGCCGGCCTCGACAAGCGCGTGGCGGAGGCCACGCAGATGCCGGTCCACATCGCCGACGATCCCCTCACCTGCGTGGTCCGCGGCACGGCGCGCGTCCTCGAGGACCTCGACACCCTCGAGCGCGTGCTGGTCACCGAGCAGCTTACCCGCGCGCCGCGCTAGCGGCACCGCGGCAGGGTCCGGCCTCCCATGCTCGGCGCTCCAAACCGGCGGTCCCGCCCGGGGATCTGGTTCGCCGCGTTCACGGTGGCGTCCCTCCTCATGCTCCTCGCCTCGCAGACATCGCCCGCCACGGCGCTCCAGCAGGCGAGCGCCCAGGCGCTCGAGCCCGTCCGCGCCGTCGTCGCGGGGGTGGGCCAGGGGATCACCGGGCTCTTCGGGACGATCGGCCAGATCGACCGGCTGCAGACGGAGAACGACCAGCTGCGTGGCGACCTCACCCGGGCGCAGCAGCGGATCGCCGAGCTGCAGGAGGCGGCGGCGGAGAACGCGGATCTTCGCGGCCTGCTCGGCCTGACGAAGAGCCTCGTCAACATGCAGCTGCTGCCGGTGCGGGTCGTGGCGCGCGACCCGTCGAACTACACCTGGGAGGTGGGGATCGACGCAGGATCGGCGGACGGCGTGGCGGTGGGCATGCCCGTGGTGGGCGCCGCCACCGGCGGCGGAGCGCTGGTCGGGACGGTGGTCACGGTGGGGACCGACGGCCATTCCGCCCAGGTGCGCTTCATCGTGGACACGCGATCGAGCGTCATTGCCATCGACCAGACGAGCCGAGCGCTGGGCGAGGTGCAGGGCCAGCTCGGCGGCCAGCTCATCTTCGTGAAGGTCCCCGTCACCGACCGTCTGGTGCCGGGCGACACCGTCGTCACGTCCGGTCTCTCGCTCTCGCCAGGGGTGCGGAGCGCCTACCCCAAGGGCCTCCTGATCGGCACTATCCAGGCGGTGCAGCAGGATCCGAACGCGCTGACCCAGACCGCGTTCGTCAGGCCCGCGCTCGATCCCCAGCAGGTGGAGCGCCTGCTGGTGGTCACCTCGTTTACCCAGGACTGAGCTTTGCGGCTCTCCTGGCGTCGGGTGGCACCCGGGTACCGAGCTCGGTGGCCCCATCGTCTTTGATCGGGCTGGACCATGGGGCCATGGTCGCATCTGCCGCGCGCGCGTAGGGTCTGTGAGCGGCAAGGCCCGGGGCGAAGGGCAGTCGACGCCAATCAGCATCTTCCTCGAGGACAGACCATTGCGCGACCGGATCCGGGCCACCCTCATCGCCCTCGCCGCCACCTTCGGCCTTCTCGTCTCCGCCGTTCCCGTCCACGCCGCCACCCCGCCGCCGAAGGTCGTCATCATCGTTGGCCCGACCGGAAGCATCACCGACTCCTACCGTCGCCAGGCCGACCAGACGGCCACCGCTGCCGAGGCAGCCGGCGCGGTGGTAACGAAGGTCTACTCGCCGAACGCGACCTGGGCCAACGTGAAGGCCGCCGTCAACGGGGCGAACGTGATCGTCTACTACGGCCACGGCAACGGCTTCCCGAGCCCCTACAGCACGACTTTCAGCCCTGAGAAGGTCGACGGCTGGGGACTCAACCGCACCACTACCAACGGCGACGGCGACAGCTGGTCGAGCACCATGGTCTACTGCGGCGAGGCAGCCCTCACCGGTGGACCCCTTCCCGCCGGCAGCCCGCAGGCAGCCTACTGTTCGGGCGGGCCGATCACGCCGGCTCCCGGCTGGGTCATGGTCTACGCCAACGCCTGCTACGCGCCCGGCGCCTCGGAGCCCGGCAAGACCCCGGCCACCCCCACGCAGGCGCTCCAGCGCGTCAGCTACTTCTCGCGCCCGATCCTCGCCGGGCTGGGGGCCAGCGGCTACTTCGCCACCGATCACGGCGCCGCCAGCCTCGTCGCGGCCATCCTGGCCAACCCGGACACCGCCTACGGCGACCTGTACGCCGCGAACCTGCCGAGCGGCCTGACGGTGGGCGACGAGGCGCACCTGTTCGTGTCCGGGCGATCGGGCCTTCCTCGGCAAGGGCACGTCCGACCCGTACTACACCTACGCGTTCGCCGGCGATCCGACCCGGACCTTCGCGGGCGGATCCGCGCAGCTCTTCAGCAACCCGACTCCGTTCACCGACGTCTACGGCTCGACGTTCATCAACGACATCGCGTGGCTCTACGACTCGGGGATCACCAAGGGCTGCTCCGCCACGCTCTTCTGCCCGGACGACACGGTGACCCGCGGCCAGATGGCCGCCTTCCTCGACCGTGCCCTCTCCCTTCCGGCCACGGCCACCGACTTCTTCACTGACGACGACGCCTCGCCGTTCGAGGCGAGCATCAACCGGCTTGCGGCCGCGGGGATCGCCGCCGGCTGCGCGGCGGGTCGCTTCTGCCCGGACGCGCCGGTGGCGCGCGACCAGATGGCGAGCTTCCTGGCGCGCGCCCTGGGACTCCCCTCCACCTCGACGGACTTCTTCAGCGACGACAACGGCAACACGCACGAGGGCAACATCAACCGCGCGGCGGCCGCTGCCATCACCAGCGGATGCGCCCCGGATCGCTACTGCCCGGCCCAGGACGTGACCCGTGGCCAGATGGCGGCCTTCCTCCGCCGGGCCCTCTCGTGACCGATGGCGCCCGCTCCCGGTACCTCCGCGGCTCCCGCCGGGGAGATTGGTACCATTCCGCGGCCCCGCACCTGATCGGTACGGTGCCGCGGTAGGGAGTCGAGTGACGTTCGATTCCGACTGCTGCTTCGCGAGGTCCCTTCCGTGCGCCGTCTGCTCAGAGCCCTGGTTCCCGTCGTCGCCCTCCTCGTCTCCACCATCGGCCAGCCGGCCATCACGGCAGCGGCCGATCCTCACGCCAGCCCGGCGCCCCAGGTGCAGGCGGACGGGTCCGTCCTGCTCCCCAACGGCAAGGTCCTGCCGGTGGCCCCGCCCGGCCTCGTCGGCCCCTCGGAGATGGCGACCGAGTGGATGGCGCATCAGCACGACAAGCTCAGCTTCACGCCCGGCTCGCGACCCCAGCCGCGTACCGATGCCACGCTCTCCGTCGCCCCGTCGAGCACGGATCAGGCCGGCCTGATCCCCCTGGCGCCCACGACGCCGACCGCGACCCAGGCCACGCTCGCGGCGTCGACGGCGCTGCCCAACGGGCTGAAGAAGGAGGTCTTCGGCTTCCTCCCGTACTGGATGCTGAGCGCGACCGACCTGCAGTGGCTCCGCTACGACAATCTCTCGACGATCGCCTACTTCGGGGTCGCCGCCCGCTCAGACGGCAGCCTCACGACCTCCGGCTCGACCTGGGGCGGCTGGACCTCGTCCGCCATGACGAGCGTGACCAACGCCGCGCACGCTCGCGGCGATCGAGTCGTCCTGACCATCACGATGATGGCCTGGGACTCCGCCTCGGCCACCGCGCAGGCCACGCTGCTCAACAGCGCGACGAACCGGGCCAGGCTCATCTCGAACATCGCCGCCACCGTGAAGGCGCGGAACGCGGACGGGGTGAACCTGGACTTCGAGCCGCTCGGCTCATCCCTGCGCTCGCAGTACACCCAGTTCGTCAAGGATCTCAAGAAGGGCCTGGCGGCGGCCGGCGCCGGCTCCTACCTCACCGTCTGCACCACGGCCGGCGCCGCCACCTGGGCGACAGGCTACGACGTCACCGGCCTGACCGCATCGGGCGCGGCCGATGCCATCTTCGTCATGGGCTATGACTACAGCTGGTCGGGGTCTTCCCGCGCCGGCGGCGTGGCGCCCATGTCCAGCCCCTACATGCTCGACGTCAACCAGTCGGTCAACGACTTCCTCTCGCTCACCTCCGGGTCCAGGCTGATCTGGGGCGTTCCGTACTACGGGCGGACCTGGCACACCACCACCAGCGCGCTGAATGCCCCCACCGTCTCCGGCGCGGGCTCGAGCGCCTGGTACTACACCGGCGCGCTGAGCAAGGCGCAGCAGTACGGGCGCAAGTGGGACGCGGTGGGGCAGGTTCCCTGGTTCGTCTACTACGACTCGACCGCGGGCAACTACGTCGAGGGCTACTACGACGACACCACCAGCCTCGCCGTGAAGTACGACATGATCAACAGCCGCGGCATGGCGGGTGTCGGGATCTGGCACCTGCTCATGGACCAGGATGCCAGCGCGCTGTGGAATCTCCTGCTCAACAAGTTTCAGAAGGACGTGATGGCGCCGTCGGGCGGAGTCACGGTCCTGCCGGAGACGACGGACGAAGCCTCCATCCCCGTGAGCTGGCGCGCCTTCGATCCCGGATCGGGCGTCGCCTCCTACACGGTGCAGGTACGCGACCGGGCGAGCAGCACGTGGACGACGTGGCTCTCCGGCATCACCGGCACGTCCGCGCTCTTCAGCGGCACGCCGGGGCACACCTACGAGTTCCGCGTTGCGGCGAAGGACAAGCTGGGGAACGTCCAGCCCTGGGTGGCGCCAATGAGCGATCCGGGTGGAAGCCTCGCGGTGGGCCGCTTTGCCCGCGTGGCGGTGGCGACCCTCAACGTGCGCTACGGAGCGGGCACGGGCTTCAGCCAGATCACCCAGCTCTCCCAGGGTGACCGCGTGGCCCTGCTTGCCGGGCCGATCTCGTCCGGCGGCTACACCTGGTACCAGGTCCAGTTCGCCTTCGGTGAGTGGCCGAGCGCGGACTATCCGCGGACCGGCTGGGTCGCCTCAGGCGACGCTTCGTCCGCGTACCTGGTGCCGGCCGTTGCGCCCACCGTCACGACGCTTGCGCCGGCGATCCGCAACTACGCGGTCTCCACGCGCATCTTCAGCCCGAACGGCGACGGAGCGGCGGACACCGTCTCGGCGACATACTCGCTCGCCACCACCGCCTCCAGCGTCCGCCTCGACGTCCTGAACGCCGCCGGCTCGGCGGTTGCCAGCACGTCCCTGGGAAGCCAGGGTGCGGGGAACCACGCGGTCACCTGGAACGGTCGGGTCACCGGCGGCGCCTGGGCGAGCGGGGGCGTGTATCTCCTCCGCATCACGGCGGTGGACGCCGCCGGCACGCACGTCACGCCCGTCGCCATCGGCGACGCGGCGGCCATGGCCGCCTGGGGCGTGACCGCCGATCTCACCCCGCCGGGTATCCACGCGTCCGATCCGCACGGCACGGCCGTCGACCGGCAGACCGATGTCACCGCGGTCTTCACCGAACCGGTCTCGCCGGTCAACGGCACGACCTTCCGGCTGCTCGACACCACCCTCGGCAAGGCCGTGCCCGCGACCGTCTCGTACGATCCGGGGACGCTCACCGCGACCCTGCGCCCGACCCAGGCGCTGGCATCGGGCCACGCCTTCTCCGCACAGGTGAACGGCGTGCGTGACGCGGCGAGCAACCCGATGAATGCGAGCTGGTCGTTCACCGCGGCCTCCGGCCTGCCCTTCACCGACCTGGCCGGCTCGTCGTTCCTGGACGATATCGCCTGGCTCTATGACACCAAGATCACGAGCGGGTGCAGCGCCACGACGTTCTGCCCCGGGGACTCGATCACGCGGGGGCAGATGGCTGCCTTCCTCGACCGTGCCCTCGACCTGCCGTCGACGCCCACCGACTACTTCAGCGACGACAACGCGTCGCCCTACGAGGCGAGCATCAATCGCGTCGCCGCCGCGGGGATCACGGCGGGCTGCGGTGCCGGGAAGTTCTGCCCGAACGCGCCGGTCCTGCGCGACCAGATGGCCTCGTTCCTCGTCCGGGCCTTCGCGGTGCCCCGCAGCAGTCACGACTACTTCAGCGACGATGCGGGGAACAGCCACGAGGGAGACATCAACGCCATCGCCGCGGCCGGGATCACCACCGGGTGCAGCCCCACCACGTACTGCCCGTCGCTGGCGGTGACACGGGAGCAGATGGCGGCCTTCCTGCATCGCGCCATGAGGTGAGCCGGCGCGCACGTACAATGTGCCGCCATGGCCACCATTGCCGCACCTCACCGTGCTGACGGGCGCGCTCCCAACCAGCTGCGCCCGGTCAAGATCGTCCCCGACTACCTGAAGTTCGCGGAGGGCTCCGTCCTCATCCGCGCCGGCGAGACCCGCGTCATCTGCGCGGCCACCATCGAGGACCGCGTTCCGCCGTTCCTCCGGGGCAAGGGCACCGGCTGGATCACCGCCGAGTACAGCATGCTGCCCCGCGCCGGCACCGAGCGCAGCCAGCGCGAGGCGAGCAAGGGGCGGATCGGCGGCCGGACCCACGAGATCCAGCGGCTCATCGGCCGGTCCCTGCGGACGGTCGTGGACCTCGCCCGCCTGGGCGAGCGCACCATCACCCTCGACTGCGACGTGATCCAGGCCGACGGCGGCACCCGCACCGCGTCCATCACGGGCGCCTACGTGGCGCTCGCCCGCGCCATGCACCGCTTCGGGATGGGGCACCTCCTGGCCGGGCAGGTGGCGGCGGTGAGCGTCGGCATGGTCGGCGGGCGGCTCCTGCTGGACCTGGACTATTCCGAGGACTCGACCGCCGAGGTCGACATGAACGTGGTCATGACGACCGACGACCGGTTCGTGGAGCTCCAGGGGACCGGTGAGCAGAAGGCCTTCAGCCGGGAGCAGATGAGCCAGATGGTCGACCTCGCGGCGGCGGGCATCAAGCAGCTCTTCGAGCTCCAGCGCCAGGCGATCGAGGCGCCGCCGGCGGAGTGATCGACCTCCTGGTCGCCACGAACAACCCCGGCAAGCTCGCGGAGTTCCGCGACCTCCTCGCCGACCTCCCGGTGCGGGTCGTGGGGCCGGCCGACATCGGTCTGCGGCTCGAGGTTCCCGAGCCACACCACACCTACGCCGAGAATGCCAGCGTCAAGGCGGTCGCGTTCTGCCGCGCCTCCGGCCTTCCCACCCTCGCCGACGACTCCGGGATCGAGGTTGCCGCGCTGGGCTGGGGTCCCGGCGTGCGCTCGGCCCGGTTCGGAGGCGCGCACGTCTCCGATCGGGCGGCCTACCTGCTGGAGCGGCTCGACGGGACGGGCGACCGTCGGGCGCGGATGGTCTGCTGGCTGGCCCTGGCGGTTCCCGGCGATGCCGAGCCGGCGATCGAGCTCTTCTCCGGCGTGATGGAGGGCGAGGTGGCGCTCGCGCCGAGCGGCACCAGCGGCTTCGGATACGACCCGATCTTCCTGCTGCCGAGCGGCCGCACGACCGCCGAGCTGCCGGAGGCGGAGAAGAACCTGGTCAGCCACCGGGGCAAGGCTGCCGGGGAGGCGGCAGCACGAATTCGGGAGCTCGCGACGGGGGCACCGTGAGTCGGCGCGAGCGCGGCCCGGCGCCGTGAGCCTGCGTGCCCTCGCGCGGGGCTCGCTGCTGTACACCTTCGGCACCTTCCTTCCGCGGCTGGGCGCCCTGCTCCTGCTGCCCATCTACACCCTGACCCTCGGCCCCGCCGACTTCGGCGTCGTCTCCCTCATGCTCTCGGTGTCGAGCCTGCTCGCCATCGTGTACCGGCTCGGCCTGGACGGCGCCCTGCTCAGGCTCCACTTCGACCTGCCGGAGCGCGACCGGCCGCGCCTCTACGCGAGCTTCGGGGCGGTCACCCTGGGAACGGCGGTCGTCGTCTCCACGCTCCTCGGCATCGCCGCCGCTCCCTTCTTCGGGTCGCTCTTCACGGGGCTCGGGTTCGTGCCGTTCGGTCTGCTCACGCTGGCCATCACCGGGACCACGGCGCTCCAGTACGTGCCGACCGTCCTCTACCGCGCCACGGAACGGCCGGCGCTCTTCCTCGCCTACAGCGCCGGGGTGATGCTCGTCGCCATCGTGGCGACCGTCATCTTCCTGGTCCCGCTCGGAATGGGGGCGCCCGGGGCGCTCCTCGGCCAGCTGATGGGCGGGCTCTTCGGCGTCGTCGTCAGCGTGACGCTCGTCTCGCGGATGCGCCCCCTGCGAATCGACCGCTCCCTGATCCGCGCCGGCCTGGCCTTCGGCCTGCCGCTCGTCCCGCACGGGCTCGCGGGATGGGTGCTCAACGTCTCCGACCGCTGGCTGCTCGGGCTGCTCCTCACGGCCGGCGCGGTCCAGGCGCAGGCGGCCATCGGCATCTACTCGCTCGGCTATCAGCTCGGGCAGGTCGTCAGTCTCATCGCCCTGTCCTTCAACGCGGCCTGGGGACCGTTCTTCTATGCCCGCGGCGAGTCGGAGGCCGGGCCGCGGATCCTGCGGGAGATGACGACCGTGGTGGCCGCGCTGCTGGGCCTGCTGGCGGTCCTCCTGGCCATCGGCGCACCGGAGCTCACCCACCTCCTGGCTCCGGCCAGCTGGGGGGCGGGCCGCGACCAGG
The DNA here is from genome assembly GCA_963773695.1 of uncultured Chloroflexia bacterium. Taxonomy (GTDB): domain Bacteria; phylum Chloroflexota; class Limnocylindria; order QHBO01; family QHBO01; genus CAVXEH01. Next base: position 234,016 of record CAVZCE010000010.1, read on the forward strand.
CGGCCGACGTCCTGCGGGTCGTCGCCGGCGCCTCGTTCGTGTACAGCCTCTACTTCATGGTGGTGAGCGCCGTCTTCCTGACGCGGCGCACCGCGCTCCTGCCCATCCTGACGGCCAGCGCCGGCGTGGCGAACGTGCTGCTCAACCTCGTGCTCATTCCCCGCATCGGCGTGATGGGCGCCGCGTGGTCGACGCTCGTGGGCTACTCGGTGCTGGCGGTCGGGACCGCCATCTACGCGCGGCAGCGCTTTCCCCTCTCCCTGGACCTTGCCCGCCTGGGCGTGCTGGCCGCCACCGGGACGCTCCTCGTGGCGGCCGCTCGCCTGGCCTTCCCCGGCGCGCCCGGCCTGGGCGTGTTCGGCGTGCACGTCGTCGCGGTGCTCGCCTTCGCCGTGGTGGCGGCGCTCCTCCTGCGCGAGCCCGTTGCCCGTCTGCGCAGGCTCATCGCCGCCCTGCCGACGATCTCCCCGGACCTCCCGACCTCCGGCCTCGGGTGACTCGGGTAAGATGCCGGTAGACCGTTGCGTGGAGATCGCATGAACGAGGAACCGTCCGTGCGCATCCACCCGACCGCGGAAGTCTCGCCCCACGCGGAGATCGGCTCCGGCACCAGCATCTGGAACCAGTCGCAGGTGCGCGAACGCGCCCGCATCGGGCCGGGGTGCGTCATCGGCAAGAACGTCTACGTCGACTTCGACGTGGTCGTCGGGGCCAACGTCAAGATCCAGAACAACGTGAGCGTCTATCACGGCGTCACGATCGAGGACGGCGTCTTCGTCGGTCCGCACGTCTGCTTCACGAACGACCGGATCCCGCGCGCCATCAACCGGGACGGGACGCTGAAGAGCGACGACGACTGGGAGGTGAGCCCCATCCTCGTGCGCCACGGCGCGGCGATCGGCGCCAACAGCACGGTCCTCCCGGGCGTGACCATCGGCCGCTGGGCAATGGTCGGCTCCGGGAGTGTCGTGACCCGGGACGTGGACGACTACGAGCTGGTGGTCGGGAATCCGGCGCGGCGGCTGGGAAGCGTCTGCCCGTGCGGCACGCCCATGCGGGACGCGCCGGACGGCACTGCCTTCAGCGGCCCCTGCCCTCGCTGCGGCGAACCCTTCCCGCCGGTGGAGGACTGAGGCGTGCGCGTGCTCAGCGTCGTCGGCGCGCGACCCCAGTTCGTGAAGGCCGCCCCGGTGACCCGCGTGCTGCGCACCGGCCACACGGAGCTCCTGGTCCACACCGGGCAGCACTACGACGACGCCATGAGCGCCGCCTTCTTCCGTGACCTGGAGATCCCCGCGCCGGACGTCAACCTGGAGGTGGGCTCCGGGTCGCACGCAGCCCAGACCGCGGAGATGCTCCGCCGCCTGGAACCGGTGATCGCCGAGCACGAGCCCGATGGCGTCCTCGTCTACGGGGACACGAACTCCACCCTGGCCGCGGCCGTGGCGGCTGCCAAGATCTCCTTCCCCGGAGGGCGGCGTCCCTGGCTGGCCCACGTGGAGGCCGGGCTCCGCTCACGCAACCGGGCGATGCCGGAAGAGCGGAACCGGGTCGTCGCCGATCACCTCGCCGATCTCCTCCTGGCGCCGACCCGCGCCGCCGCCGAGAACCTGCGGCACGAGGGCCTGGAGGGGCGCGTCGCCATGGTCGGCGACGTGATGGTCGACGCGCACGCCTGGGCGGCCCAGCGCGCCGACGAACACCTGCCGCGCGTCGCCGCGGAGCATCGCGGCTACGTGCTCCTCACCCTGCACCGCGCGGAGAACGTCGACGAGCCCGGCCGGCTGGCCGAGCGCCTGTCGGCCCTCGCGATCGACCGGCCGGTGATCTTCCCGGTGCACCCGCGGACCCATGCCGCGCTCGAGCGCTCCGGGGTGCGCCTGCCGGCGAACATGATCCCGATCACGCCGGTGGGCTACCTCGAGATGGTGGCCCTCGAGACGCACGCCGCGGCGATCGCCACCGACTCGGGCGGCGTCCAGAAGGAGGCATACCTGGCCGCGGTGCCGTGCATCACGCTGCGCGGCGAGACCGAATGGGTCGAGACCGTCGAGGCGGGCTGGAACCGGGTCGCGGGCGACGAGCCCGACCCGGTCGCCACCGCCCTGGCCGACCCCGTGTTCATGGACCGGACCAAGCCCCACCCGCCGCTGCACGGCGACGGGCGGAGCGCCGCGCGCATCGTTGCGGCGCTCGAGGCGCTCGATCAGCAATGGAAGGCCGCGGCGGCCCGTGCGTCCGCCGGCCGGCAGGCAGCGGAGGCAAGGTAGATCGTGATCCCGATTGCACGCCCGCAGATGGGCAGCGAAGAGAAGGAGCTGGTGTGGAGCGCGCTCGAGGCGGGCGCGCTTGCCCAGGGGAAGCGCGTCCACGAGCTCGAGGAGCGGTTCGCGGAGTTCATCGGCGTCCCGCACGCGGTGGCCACCAGCTCCGGGACGACGGCACTGCACCTCGCCCTGCTGGCCGCCGGCGTCGGCGAGGGCGACGAGGTGGTGACGGTCCCATTCACGTTCATCGCCAGCGCCAACAGCATCCTGTACACCGGCGCCCGGCCCGTCTTCGTGGACGTGCGGCCCGACACGTTCGACATGGACCCGGCGCTCGTCGAGGCGGCCATCACCCCGCGCACCCGGGCGATCATGCCCGTCAGCCTCTACGGACAGCCGGCGGACATGCCGGCGATCATGGAGGTGGCGGAGGGCCACGGGCTCGCGGTCGTCGAGGACGCCTGCCAGAGCCATGGCGCCGCCATCGGCGACCGGAAGAGCGGCACGTGGGGAATCGGTACCTTCAGCTTCTACCCCACGAAGAACATGACGACCGGCGAAGGCGGGATGCTCACCACCGCCGACCCGGGGGTCGCCGAGCGGGCCCGCCTCCTCCGCGAGCACGGGATGAAGGTCCGCTACCACCACGACATCGTCGGCTACAACTTCCGGATGAGCGACATCCACGCCAGCATCGGCCTGGCACAGCTTCCGAAGCTGCCCGGCAACAACGCGCGGCGGCGTGAGATCGCGGCGCGCTACGACGCGGAGCTGCGCGGAGTCGTCACCCCCGTCGTTCGCCCGGGGGTCACCCACGTCTATCACCAGTACACGATCCGGGTGAACCGCCGTGACGAGTTCGTCGAGCGGCTCCGGGAACGCGAGGTCGGGACGGGGGTCTACTACCCGATCCCGGTCCACCGCCAGAAGCCGTTCATCGCCCTCGGCTACGCCGACCAGCACTACCCGGTCAGCGAGCTGCTGGCCGAGCAGGTCCTGAGCATCCCGGTCCATCCGGCCCTGACCGATGCCGACGTGTCCGCGGTCATCGCCGCGGTGAACGCCACGGCCGCCGAGCTCGGCCCCATCGACGTCGCGGCCGGCGCGCGGGCATGAACGGACCAGCCGCACGGGGCGCGCGACAGCCCGTGGAGCGCGCGCCGCTGACCGCGGCCGTGGTGGGCCTGGGGATGATGGGCCGCAACCACGTGCGGGTCTACGACGAGGTGCTGGCCGATGTCGACCTCGTCGCGGTTGCGGACCCGGACAACGCGGCACTCCGCCGGGCGACGACCGGGCGGGCGGCGCGGGGCTATCCCGACCCGGAGCGCATGTTCGCCGAGGAGCACCCCGATCTCGTCAGCATCGTGGCGCCGACCTCGATGCACCGCCAGGTCACCCTGGCCGCGCTGGCCGCGGGCGCGAACGTCCTGGTGGAGAAGCCCATCGCGCCCGACCGCGAGGACTCGGAGGCCATGATGCACGCCGCCGCCGAGGCCGGGCGCCTCCTGACGGTCGGCCACATCGAGCGGTTCAACCCGGCCATCCGGGAGCTCCGCCGCCGCCTCGTCGCCGGCGAGCTGGGCCGCATCTTCCAGGTGAAGGCGACCCGCCTGGGCCCCTTCCCCTCGCGGATCCGCGACGTGGGCGTGGTCGTGGACCTGGCGCCGCACGACATCGACGTCATGCGCTTCCTGCTCGACAGCGAGCCGGTCCGGCTCTACGCGGAGACGGAGCAGCGCATCCATACCGATCACGAGGATCTCTTCAACGGGATCCTCAAGTTCGCGAACGGGGTCGTCGGCGTGCTCGACATCAACTGGCTGACCCCCACCAAGCGTCGGACCCTGACGGTGACCGGCGAGCGCGGCATGTACGTGGCGGACTACATCAAGCAGGACCTCATCTACTTCGCGAACCCGGACGCCTCGCAGACCTGGGAGCACCCCGGTGACTCCGAGGCAGGGCTCATCACCACCTCGGTCTCCGAGGGGGAGATGACGCGGCGCTCGATCCGCCGCCAGGAGCCGCTGGCGGTGGAGCTCGCGGAGTTCGCCCAGGCGGTGCGGACCGGCGGCCCGCCACCGGTCGATCCGCGCGACGCGATGATCGCGCTCCTCCTCGCCCGCAAGATGGTCGAGGCCGCCTCGAACGGCGTGGTGGTGGGCGCCGGGGAGCTGGAGGAGGTGCTGGCATGAGGATCGCGGTCGTGGGCCTCGGTCACATCGGGCTGCCGCTCGCGGTCCAGTACGCGGGCCGCGGGCACCAGGTCACCGGGTCGGACGTGAATCCCGCCATCGTGGAGGCGCTCAACGCCGGGCGCTCCCCGCATCTCGACGAGCAGGCTCTCGTCGACCGCGTGCCGCAGCTCGTCGCGTCGGGCAACCTGCGTGCGACCACCGACAACGTGGCGGCCGTTCGGGGCGCGGAGGTGGTGGTCGTCATCGTGCCGGTGGTCGTGGACGCGCAGCGCGAGATCGACTTCGGACCCATCGACGCGGCCACCGCCGACATCGGCCGCGGGCTCCAGCCGGGGACGCTCGTGGTCTACGAGACGACGCTGCCGGTGGGGACGACGCGCGACCGGTTCGGACCCGTGCTCGCCTCGGCCTCCGGGCTGACCCTGGACCGCGACGTCTTCCTCGCCTTCTCGCCCGAGCGGGTCCTGGTGGGGCGGGTCCTTCTCGACCTGCGCCGCTACCCGAAGATCGTCGGTGGCACGAGCGATGCGAGCACCGCCCGAGCGGTCGCGTTCTACCGCGCCGTCCTGGACGATGGCACGCAGGTGCGCGCGGTGACGAACGCGGAGACCGCCGAGATGACGAAGCTCGCGGAGACGACGTACCGCGACGTGAACATCGCCCTGGCCAACGAGTACGCCCGGTATGCGGCCGGACGGGAAATCGACGTCCTCGAGGTGATCGAGGCGGCGAACAGCCAGCCGTTCAGCCACATCCACCTGCCCGGTGTCGGCGTCGGCGGGCACTGCATCCCGGTCTACCCGCACTTCCTCTTCAACGGGGACCCGGACCTGCGGATCCCGCCGCTGGCGCGGCAGATCAACGAGGGGATGGCCCGGTTCACGGTGGAGACGATCGAGGCACGCATCGGACCGGTTCGGGGCAGCAGCGTTCTCGTCATGGGCATCGCCTATCGCGCCGACGTGCGCGAGGACGCCTTCAGCAGCGCCTACCGGTTGCGCGACGAGCTGCGGGCGGCGGGGGCGACGGTGTACGGGCACGACCCGTACTTCGCAACGGACCGGATCCGGGCCATGGGCTTCGAGCCGTACGACCTGGCGCATCCGGCACCGGTCCGGGCGGCCGTGCTGCAGGCCGGGCACGCCGCCTACGCGGACCTCGACCCGTCCGTCATACCGGGCCTCGAGCTCTTCGTGGATGGCCGCAACGTCCTGGACCGCGCACGGTTCGATGCGGCGGGGGTCGCCTACGTGGGGATCGGGCGCTGAGCGAGACGACGCGGCCGGCGACGACGGACGCTGCGGTCCCCGCGGATGCGGTCGCGGTTCCGCGCGTCGGGCTGGCAGCCGGGCGCGACGTCTGGGTGGTGCTGCCGACCTACAACGAGATCGACAACATCGAGCCGATGGTGGCCGCCATCCTCGAGGCGCTGCCGCAGGCGCAGCTCCTGGTGGTGGACGACGGGTCGCCGGACGGCACCGGCCAGCGCGCCGACACCCTCGCCGCCGGCGAGGAACGCGTGCACGTCCTCCATCGGCCCGGCAAGGAGGGCCTGGGTGCCGCCTACCGCGCCGGGTTCCGCTGGGTGCTCGCGCAGCCCGACGTCCGCGCCGTGGTACAGATGGACGCCGACTTCAGCCACGACCCGGCCGACCTGCCGCGGCTCCTGGCGGCTCTCATGTCCGGATCGGACCTGGCGCTCGGGACGCGCTACTGCCGCGGCGGCGGGACGGTCGGCTGGCCGTGGTACCGCAAGGTGATCAGCCGCGGGGGAACCACCTTCGCGCGCAGCCTGCTGCTCCTGCCCTACCGGGACCTCACCAGCGGCTTCAAGGCCTGGCGGCGCGAGCTCCTCGAGTCGATCCGGCTGCGTGACACCGGTGCCAACGGCTACGGCTTCCAGATCGAGATGACCTGGTGGGCGCACCGACGGGGAGCCAGGATCGTCCAGGTCCCGATCATCTTCCGGGAGCGCGTGGCCGGTCGTTCCAAGATGTCGGGCGGCATCGTCCGCGAGGCGATGTGGCGGGTCGTGTCGCTTCGCTGGGAGGCAATCCGCGCCGCGCTTCGCCGCGGCGGGGCCTAGTCGCGCGTGGCGGAAGGCCGGCGCATCGGGTAGCATGGCGCGCGCCCACCGCGCCGCCACAACCCCATCGCCCCCGGAGCCTCGTTCGCACATGTCCTTTCGCAATCGTTCCACCCTCGGCCGCCGGCATCGCCCGCGCTGGCAGGACGAGCTGCGCAGCCAGCAGCTGATCGTCGCGGGGTTCGCCGCAGTCATCGCCATCGCGCTGGGCATCTTCGGCGCCACCGCCTGGAGCAGCTACTACGACAACCATCTCGTGGAGGTCGCCTACGTCGGCTCCAGGCCGCTCGACCTCGACGCCTTCAAGCTGCGGCAGGGGATCATCGCCTCCGAGCTGTACGCCAAGACCGTCGACCTGAGCACCGCCAACGTCGGCGCCCAGGGCTCCGTGGTGCAGCAGCAGCTCCAGGTGCTCCAGAGCACCCAGCAGAACCTGACGGGGACCGCCGCGGACTCGCTGACCACCGGTGCGTTCGTGCGGCAGGAGGCCGGCTCGCTCGGCATCGGGGTGAGCGCCGCGGCCATCGACAACGCCGTCACCAAGCGGATGACGCTGCCGTTCCGCATCGAGCTGTCGGTCATCACCGTCAACGCCCTCCCGGCCGATGCCGCCTCGGGTGCCACGCCCACCGACGCGCAGTGGGCGTCTGCCGAGACCACGGCCAAGGACCTGCTGGCCCAGGTGAAGGCGGGAGCCGACTTCGGCACGCTCGCCAAGAGCAAGAGCGACGACACGACCACCAAGGACGGAAACGGGCTGATCGGCTGGGTGGAAGCGGGGGACTCGACCTACGGGACCTACTTCGACGCCGCCAAGGACGCGGCAACCGGCTCGTTGCTCGGCCCCATCAGGAACGGGAATGCCTACGCGATCCTGAAGGTCGACAACGTCCGGAAGGCAACGCCCGACACCACGCTCAAGTCGCTCCTCGCCACGTCGCATGCGTCGGATGCGGACTACCGCGCCTACATCGAGGACCAGCTGCTGACGACGGCGTTCCAGGACTACTTCACCACCCACGTCGTGAGCCGCTACATGGATCAGCGCCACGTGGCGCAGATCCTCATCCAGCCGGATAACAACGGCCTTGCCCTGCCCATGGACCGCCTCCGTCATATCCTGATCCAGCCCGATCCCACCCTGCAGGACCAGTCCAAGGCGACCCAGGCGCAGTGGGACGCGGCGCTGGCCACGGCGAAGAAGGTCCGCGACCTGCTCACGAAGCCGAACGCGGACTGGGCCGCGATTGCGCAGCAGTACAGTGACGACCCCGGGTCCAAGTCGTACGGCGGGGACCTTGGCTGGTGGGACCTTGCCGCCACGGGGCAGCTCGACACGGACTTCCGGACCGCCGCGGCTCTCCTGAAGGTCGGGGAGATCAGCGAGCCGGTGAAGACCCAGTACGGCTACCACATCATCGAGAAGACCGATCACCGCGAGGACGCGCAGGCGCAGCTCGACAAGATCACGGCCGAGCTGAAGGCGCATCCGGAGAGCTGGGACAAGGTGGCGGCCGCGGAGAGCGTGGATCACGCGACGGCCGACAAGGGCGGCGACATCGGCTGGGTGGCGCCCTACGAGAAGGACGCCGCACAGCAGAAAGCGATCTTCGCCCTCACCAAGCCCGGGCAGATCAGCGCACCGGTGACCGATGGCACAAGCGGGATCTACATCTTCAAGCTGATCGCGAGCCAGGACCTCCGCTACATGAGCGACGCGCGAATCTCCACGCTGAAGACGAGCGGGTACTCCATCTGGCGCGACGAGCTGAAGGCGAAGCTCGGCACCTGGCTCGACCCGCGGTACCAGTCCACCACGGGCTGACGGCGCCGTGCGCCCGAGCCATCCGCCACTCGACGAGCTGCTTGCGGCCGCCGGCCTCGACCCCGGTGCCGGGCTCCAGGTCGTGGACGCGGCGCGCCTCGGCTCGGTGCCGTTCGATCCGGGCCTGCCGCTCCTCGTCCTGCCCTCCGCTCTTCAACCGGGTGAGGCGAAGCCAGGCCCGCTGCCCGGACGGCACGCGGCGCGCCGCGGCGCGCCGGAGCTGCTCGCCAGGCTCTATCCGCCCGGCCATCGAGCCCGGCGCCTGCCCGACGGCCCCGAGGTGCCGGTCGAGGCGCTGACCCGGGAGGAGCTGGCGGACGGTCCCTGGCTGATCGGCGCCGTGGACGCGCTCGACAACATCGCCTCGCCGCACGGGATGGCGGCCATCTCCGCGCGCCTGCGGGCGCCCGACGGATGCCCGTGGGATCGCAAGCAGACCCACGCCTCGCTGAGGCCCTTCGTTTTGGAGGAGGCGTACGAGACGGTGGACGCCATCGAGAACGGCGCCCCCGCCGATCTCGCCGAGGAGCTGGGAGACATCTTCCTCCAGGTCATCCTCCACGCCCAGCTTGCGGCCGAGGAGGGGGAGTTCGACCTCGTCGACGTCTACCGCACCCTCGGGGCGAAGATCATCCGGCGCCATCCCCACGTCTTCGGCGACGTGGAGGCGGACACGGCGGAGCAGGTCATCCGCAACTGGGAGGCGATCAAGTCCGCCGAACGGACCGATGCGGCCCGGCCGCCCACGGCGTTCGAGGGCGTGGCTCGCGCCCTGCCGGCGCTCGCCGCCAGCCGGGAGATCCAGGAGCGCGCCGCGTCGCTCGGGTGGGACTGGGACGCGATCGGCGGCGTGTGGGAGAAGGTGCGCGAGGAGCTCGAGGAGCTGCACGCCGCCGGAGCGGCCGAGGGCACCGCGGGCCGCGATGCCCGCCTCCACGAGCTGGGTGACCTGCTCTTCGCCATCGTGAACCTCGGACGCTGGATGAAGCTGGATCCCGAGGAGGCGCTGCGCCGTGCGAACCGGCGCTGGATCGAGCGCTATGCCGAGGTGGAGGCGCTGGCCGCCGAGCGCGGTATCGCGCTGGCGGACCTGGACCTGGCCGGCAAGGACGAGCTGTGGGACGAGGTGAAGGCGAGGAGAGCGGGCTCGTGAGCGGGACGGCGAACGGCAACGAGCGGCGCATCGCCATGGTTGCCCACGCCACCTTCCCCGAAGACCCCCGCATCCGGCGCCAGGTCGACGCGCTGCTCGCGGCCGGCTATGCGGTCGACGTCTTTGCCCTGCGCGAGGCCGGCCAGGCGCCCGACGAGACGGACGGACTCCTGCGGGTGATCCGCCTCCCGGTCCGTCGTCGGTTCACCGGCTTCGCGGGGCACATGGCCGAGTACCTGGCCTTCACCGGCCTGGCCGCCGTCCGCCTCACTCGTGAGCACCGGCGCCGGCGCTATCGCCTCGTGCAGGTCGCGACCCTCCCCGACTTCCTCGTCGCAGCGGCGGCCGCGCTCAAGCTCGCGGGCGTCCCGCTCCTGCTCGACCTGCACGAGGACATGCCGGCCTTCTTCGGCGACCGATTCGCCGCGGCGCCGCTGCGGCCCCTGCGCCCGCTCATCAGCGGGGTCACCCGGGCATCCGCCGCCATGGCGGACGCGATCCTCACCGTCCACGAGCCCCTGCGCGAGCTCTCGCTGGCGCGGGGTGTCGATCCGCGGAAGATCACCGTCGTCATGAACAGCGCCGACGAAGGCCTCTTCGACGCCGCGCGCCATCCGCGGCGCGGCTTCATGGAGGACGGGGAGCTGCGGCTCGTGCATTCCTCGAGCATCCAGCGCATCTACGGGCTGGAGGTGGCGGTGGAGGCGATGGCCCGGCTCCCGCGGGGCCTGGCAGCGCGGCTCGACGTCTACGGCGACGGCCCGTGGCTGCCGCGCGTGCGCGCGGCGGTCGAGCGGACCGCGAGCGCAGACCGCGTGGAGCTCCACGGGCGCGTCCCGCTCGACGATCTGCCCGGGATCCTCGCCGCTTCGGACGTGGCCCTGGTGCCCTCGCTGCCGGAGCCGTACCTCGAGTACTCCCTCTCCACCAAGCTCCTCGAGGCGGTGGCCATGGGGGTCCCGGTGATCGCCAGCGACCTGCGGACCTTCCGCGCCCACTTCACCGATGCCGCAGTCACGTTCGTCCCGGGCGGGGATCCCGGTGCGCTGGCGGAGGCCATCGCCGCACTCGCCGAAGACCCCGACCGCGCCGCCGCCACGGCCGCCGAGGCGCGGCGCCAGGCCCGCCCGTACGCGTGGCGGACCCAGGCGCAGCGGTATCTCGGGGTGGTGGAGCGGCTCCTCGCGCCAACCTCGCACTGACGGAGGGGTCCGCCGCAGCAGGTCTGCCACCATCGGTCTTCGGCGGGGTGGCCCGGCTCCCGGCGCAGATGCCTCGATTTGTGCGAGCATCTGGAGCGTGCGTCGGTTCGCCCAGCGCGAGGGCGGACGCGAGGTCGTCGGGGCGTGGCGCAGCCCGGTAGCGCGCCTGCTTTGGGAGCAGGAGGTCGCCGGTCCGAATCCGGCCGCCCCGACCAGACAGATCGCACTGGCGCACGGTGAAGGCGACCCGAGTTGCTGGAAGGGCAGGCACACGAGCCGATGAGCGAAGCCGGGCAGGCGGAGACCGCGGGTCGTGGCATTCCCGGCGTCCCGATCGCTCCCACCCCTCCGGGCTACCGGTTCGCCAAGCGCTCCATGGATCTCGTCAGCGCCGGGCTGGGCCTCGCGATCACCTCGCCGGCGCTGCTCGGCATCGGGCTGGCCGTCCGGCTGGAGTCTCCCGGACCGATCCTCTTCCGGCAGGAGCGGGTGGGCCTCGGAGGCCGCGTCTTCACGGTGTACAAGTTCCGCTCCATGTACGCGCGCGCCGACGAGGGGGCGCACCGCGAGTACGTGCGCACCCTCCTCGCCGGCGGGCGACGGCGCGAGGGAGAGGGGACCTGGGTGCCGATCGCCGCGGATCCACGGGTAACCCGCGTCGGGCGCTTCCTGCGCCGCGCGCATCTCGACGAGCTGCCGCAGCTGCTCAACATCCTGCGCGGCGACATGTCGCTCGTCGGGCCGCGCCCGCCCATCCCCTACGAGGTGGAGCTCTACGAGCCGTGGCAGCTCGCGCGCCTCTCGGTGATCCCCGGCCTGACGGGGCTGTGGCAGGCGAACGGCTGGGGACGCCTGAGCTTCGAGGAGGGGGTGAAGCTCGACCTGGAGTACGTGCGGCGCCGCTCGTTCTGGCTCGACCTGCGGATCGTGCTGCGGACGATCTGGCAGATCCTCACCGGGCGCCAGTTCTGACGGTCGGCCCGCCGGCGCCCGCGGCCGCGCCCCGCGGCCGATCCGCGGCCGCCGTGGCCTCAGCCGGGAGGCACCCGGTCCGTCGACCCCAGGTACCAGCCCTTCAGCTGGGTGCCCGATCCCAGCAGGGCCTGCATCTTCTGGCGGATCACGTCACGCTTTGGGATGAGCAGATAGTTGATCGTCGGGTTCGGCGCCAGCGTGGTGTACTCGGGCAGGCTCAGCACCACCCGGCTGACGCCGCTGCCACTGATGAGCGGGATCAGGCTGGCCAGGTCGCCGGACTGGCTGCGCGGGAAGTCGGTCTGCACCGTGCGGCCCACGGCCTTGAGCAGGTCGGGCAGGGCGAAGATCCAGTTCGAGCTGGCGAACTTGTTTCGCAGGGCCAGGAGCACGTCCTGCTGCCGCGCCGCCCGCTTGAAGTCGTTCTGCGGCTCGACGGTGCCATCCGGCAGAGTCAGGGTCCCCTTGCGGATCCGGGCGTACGCGAGCGCCTGCCTTCCGTCGCGCAGGTGGCAGCCCGACTCCAGGCTGATGCCCGCGGCGCCCCGGCCGGACGCGTCCCGGTAGCCCGGATCGGCCAGGACGCCCGGCAGGCAGAGGTCCACGCCGCCGAGCGCGTTGATCAGGTCCGTGAACCCCTGGAGGTTCACCGTTGCGTAGTAGTTGATGTCCAGCCCCAGGTAGAGCCCCACCGAGCGCTCCAGGGCCCTGATCCCGCAGTCCGCCCCTGACGGCAGGTCGGGGCACCACAGGCTCGGGTTCTGGCTGGCCACCGTCGAGATGGAGTTGACCTTGTCGGGGTAGAGGCCGTCGGCATAGATGTGGCGGTCGGGGAGCGGGAGATAGCCCGTGTCGCGCGGGACGGAGACCATGAAGGCGGTGCGCGCGACCGGGTCGACGCTCAGCACGATGATGGTGTCCGTCAGTGCCTCGCTGCGGAACGGTCCGGAGTCGATTCCCAGGAGCAGGAAGGTGAGGCGGCTCGTGCCGTCCCAGTGGTAGCTGGGCGGTCCGTTGGAGGCCTTGGGATCCGTGACCGTTCCGGAGGTGCCGGGCCCCTGGAAGATCTGGTTGAGCGTGCTGTCGAGCGTGGTGATGACCAGCCCGGTCCATGCATGCATCCCGATGGTGGCGATAACCAGGACGGCGACCACCGCGAGCTCCCACGGTCGGCGCCGCGCTCGGGTCGCCGGCGCGCGAGCCGCGTTCGTCGGCGCGGCTCCGCCGACCACGCTACCGGCGGTGCCGTCCCGTCTCTCCGCGCGACCGGCGGGCCGCGCGACGCCGACCTGCAGGATCGCGAACAGGCGCCACGCCGCCAGGGCCGCGTCGAGGATGAGGAGCGCGGTGAGGAACCCCGAGCCGAGGAACGCATTGCGCAGCATGCCGGTGCTGCCGAGCGCGAAGTAGAGGCCCGCCGCGAGGAGCACGAGCACCGGCGCCGCCAGGATGGCGGCGAGGATCGGCTCGCGGGCATACGCCTGGCCGAGGCCGGGAAACAAGAACGAAAGCGCGGCAGCCAGGGCGGGGAACCGCGCCCGGGGTCTCTCCTGCATGAGCTCCACGTGCGACGAGGCGGGAGGGCGGCGGGAGTATACCGCCCTCGGAAGTGGTGCGTCGGGGCGCCGTCCGGAGCGGTACGGTTGGGTTAGTACCTTTGCACCACCGACCGATGGGACCCTATGCTACGTCAGCCATTCCGAACGACCGCTGAAGCGGCTATCCAGCAACGCCAAAGGTCCGGCAACGACTCGTGCCCACCCAGCTCGTCTTCATCATCGTCACCGCCGTCGTGGGGGGTCTCCTTCTCCTCGGTGCGGTGCTCGCTGTCCTCCGGGAGCGCAGGCCCCGCACGCTCGGTGACGAGACCTCCGCGTCCGCGGGCGGCAAGTACGATGCCGACACGGAGGAGGAGGCGGCCGCCCTCCGTCAGGCCGGCGCCGGCGGCGGCGTGCTCCGCGTGATCTGGTGGGTGATGGTGGCGGGCGTCCTCATCGCGGTGGGGCTGTCCGGCGCGTACACGCAGAACCAGACGCCGATCTACGCGGTGGGCGCGGTAGCCGTCGTGGCGGTCGTGGTGCTGCACGAGCTCCTGCCGTCCTCCTGGCGCACCCCCGTGATCGGCTGGCTGGAGGTCGTGATCGCGTTCTCCCTGGCTGCCAGCCTCCTCCTCCTCACCGGCTACGGCGGTTCGCCCTTCGTCTTCACCCTGTACCTGATCGCGGTGGCGATCGCCCTGGCGGGGAACGAGTGGGCCGCCCTGGGCGGGGCCGTGGTTGCCACCGCGGCGTACCTCGGAGTCATCGCGCTCGACCCGGGGCCGGGGTTCGCGACCGGCAGGCTGCTGCAGGTGGCGCTGAGCGTGGGCGCGATCTGGCTGCTCACCCTGCTCGCGGCGGTCTTCGCACGCAACGAACGTCGCACGCGCCGCATGCTGAGTCGGCTCTCGCGGATCGATCCGCTGACGGGCCTCCTCAACCGTGGCCAGCTCTACCAGACGCTGGAGCAGGAGGTGCGGCGAACGCGGCGCAGCGACCGCGGCTTCTCGCTGCTGATGATGGACCTCGACGGTCTCAAGGCAGTGAACGACGGCCTTGGCCACCAGCGCGGCGATGAGGTCCTGCGCGACCTCGGGCGGGTCATCCGGGACGACATCCGCAACGTGGACTCCGCCTACCGCTACGGCGGCGACGAGTTCCTGGTGCTGCTGCCGGAGACGGACTTCTCCGGCGCGTTCGTCGTTGCCGAGAAGATCCGCTCCGACGCGGAGGACCTGGGCCTGAGCATGGAGGCGGAGGGAATCTCGACGAGCGTGAGCATCGGCCTGGTCTCGCACCCGGAGGACGGAGGGACCGCCGAGGAGCTGGTCCGGGCCGCGGACCGCGCGATGTACAACGCCAAGTCGTTGGGGAAGAACCAGATCAGCGGCTATCCCCGCCCGCTGCGGCTGCCCCCGCCGCTCACCTTCACACCTCCCGAGGAGGGACCGGCCGAGCCGCTTTCGCGCGGCCATGGCGCTCCGTCCAGCCCGCCGGCAGCCGCGTCGGCGTCCACCGGCGATCCCGCGCCCGCGGCGTTCGACGCCGAGGACGCGTCGAAGGTCGCCCCGGCACCCGTGCTGGAGGTCGCCGAGCGGTGGGTCGCGGTGCCGGATCCCGAGCCGCGAGTCGCAGCCATCCCGGTCGAGGGGAGCGAGGAGGATGAGCCGACCGCGGCCGAGGTACGGCGCCGCATGGCGGTCGCCTCGCGCAGCTTCGATCCGGACCACCAGATCCGGGCGGCGATGGACGCGTTCCTCTCGCCGCCGGACCAGTCGGTGCGCCGCCCGGACTGACCTTCACCCCAGGGGCAGGATCAGGAGTTCGTCACGGTCCCCGTCACCGGGACCATCTCCCACCAGATGACGCCGGGGGGCAGGATCATGGGTGTCCCGTCCGCGTACGTCCAGCTCGTCAGGGCCGACGCGGAGGGCCGTGACCAGCGCACCGCAATCGCCTGGCCCTCGACATAGAGAACGCCGGGCCCGCTGCCGACCAGGTGGACGTCGCGGCGCGGGTTGCCGGCCGGATCGGGGTCGTCGTACACGGTGGTCTCCGTCACGCGCTGGACCACCACGCTGGTCGCGGTGATCGGCGTGCCGGTGGCCGCGTCGGTGTCCGCCGTTCCGCCGTCGCTTCGTCGCCACGCGCCCAGCGTCGCGTCCCAGGTCCAGGCGAAGGTCCAGAAGGAGTTGGTCTTGATCGTCACGGTGTGGACGGAACTCCCGGCCGGGTGGGCGGCGTCGGGCTCGACGCGGAACGGGGCGCGGAGGACGCCAGCCTTCGCCGCGAGTGCCTTCACCGAGGCGTTGCCGGTGAGTCCGGCGCGGACCGCCTCGACGTCCCCGTACAGGTTGTGCGGCGCGGGTGCCGACCCGTAGCGCCTGAAGAACGGCCACGCCCCGCTGATGCCGTTGATGGACGGCATGCCTGCCGCCTTGAAGCGGGCGAGCGCGGGATTGCTGGCCCCGAAGTGCACGGTAAGGCCGTGGATCATCTGCCAGAGGTCGATGTTGTAGTAGCGGGCGCTGCGCATGGGTCCGGTGAGGCCGACGGTGGGCTGACAGTAGAAGATCGCCGAGAAGCGCGTTACGTCGCCCTCTACAGGGGCGTCGACGACGATGTCCGCGTTCGTCAGGTTGCGGGTCGGCCGCGCCAGCGGATGGTTCTCGATCTGCACGATCAGGGCGTGCGTCCCGGCCGGCGGCAGGGAGGCTACCGGAACCCCGTTCAGCGGGCAGCGGGCGAGGATCGGGGTGGGTGAGGCCGTCGGCGAGGCGCTCGGGCTGGCCGTCGGCGCGGACGAGGAGGATACAGCGGGCGTCGGCGATGCGGCCTCGGCCGTGGGCCGCGACGTCGAGGCAAGGAGGACCCATGCTGCCGCAACCGCGCCGATGACGAGCGCCCCGGCGATCAGCCAGGCCGCTGGTGGAACCGCGCGAAGACGAGCCACGTCACGATGCTAATGGTTGGCCAGGGCCCCGCGCGGGCGCTTTCGCTATACTCCGCGCGCCCGCCGGCTCCGCCGGCCGGCGTTGCCTGAGTGAAGCAGGTGGGGACCTGATGACCATGGCTCCGGACCCCCGAGCCAATCGGCCGCCCAACCCGAAGGCGCCTCTCGCGGCGTTTCTCTCGTTCCTCTTCCCCGGGCTCGGGCAGGCGTACAACGGAGAAACCGGGATCGCCTGGATCCTCGCGGTGCCGATCGTCCTCCTCGTCCTCCTCGTCATCCTGGCTGTGAGCCTCGCGGGGTCGAGCCTGCTGGTGGATCTCCTGGACGTGCGGTTCCTCGTCGCCCTCCTGGTCCTGGACGGGCTGCTCCTCGTCTGGCGGCTCATCGCCATCGTCCAGGCCCACCTCCGGCGCGAGCGTCCGGACTGGCGCAGGTGGACCACGTACGCAACCGCGGCCGTCGTCGTCCTGACGCTGGGGATGCACCTGCTGCCCGGCTACTGGGCGGTCAAGGGGATCGACACCCTCGCGAACGTCGCGCTCGGCGGCTCGGGCGGGAACGACCAGCTCCACGACTCCTTCGGCGGGGTCGATGTCGAGCTGCCCAGCCCCTCCGCGCTGCCCAACCCGACGACCGACCGGATCAACGTCCTGCTGGTGGGGATCGACTGGACCCCCCAGCGCTCCGAGCACCTGACCGATACGATCCTGGTCGTCAGCCTGGATCCCAGGACCGGGCAGACCGCCATGATCTCGGTCCCCCGTGACCTGTACGGCGCGAAGCTGCCGGACGGACGCAGCTACAACTCGAAGATCAACAGCCTGCTCATCATCGCCACGCTACAGAAGCAGAACTACCCGCTCGGCGGAGTGGGCACCCTGAAGGCCACCATCGGTCAGCTGCTGGGCATCAGGATCGACTACTTCGCGGCGATCAACCTGCTCGGCTTCAAGCAGGCGGTCGACAGCATCGGCGGCGTCGACGTCGTCGTGAAGCGGGCGGTCAACGATCCGACCTATTCCGACGAATACGGCAATCATGTCGGCTTCCACATCTCCGCCGGCCCTCATCATCTGAACGGGCACGTGGCGCTCGCCTACGTGCGCTCGCGCAAGGGCGTGGGCGACAACGACTTCACGCGCGCCGCGCGCCAGCAGCAGGTCCTGACCGCGATCCGCAGCAAGCTCACCGCTGGCAACCTGCTCACCGCGCTCCCCGGCCTGCTCGACGCGGTGAAGAAGACGATCTCGACCGATGTCCCCTCCGGGGAGATCCCGAAGCTCGCCCAGGCGGTGCAGGATGCCGACCTCTCGAACGTGCAGCAGGCGGTCATCCAGCCGCCGCTCGTGACGCCGGCCACCGGACCCGGCGGTGCCTACATCCTCGTCCCGGACTTCGCCGCGATCCTGGCGCTCGGGCAGCGGCTGATGGGCCCGCGGGCCGGGACCGCCAGCGCCTCGAGCTCGTCGCCCTCCCCGTCCCCGACGCCGTAGGCGGCCCCCGGCGGCTGCTAGACTCGCCGCGATGCCAGGCTTCGCCACGCGCGCCATCCGGGCCGCCAGCCGCGTTCCCGCCGCCGCGCAGCCGCCGGTGAGCACGCCGATCTACCAGACGAGCACCTTCGCCGTGGCCGACGCCCGCGAGCTCGCGGACCTCCTCGAGTTCCGGGTCCCCGGACACTCCTACACGCGCTACTCGAACCCGACCCACGCGGTGCTGGAGGAGGCGCTCGCCGAGCTGGAGGGCGCGGAGGCGGCGCTCGTCACCGCTTCGGGCATGGCGGCGATTCACGCCGTGCTCGCCTCCATCCTGCGCCCCGGGGACGAGGTCATCGCGGGCCGCGCCATCTACGGCGGCACGTACGGCATCCTGACCGACCTCTTCGCCCGCTTCGGGGTGGGCTCCCGCTTCCTGCCCCTGACCGATGCGTCCGCGGTGGCGGATGCCATCACGGACCGCACCCGCATCGTGTGGGCCGAGACGATCGCGAACCCGACGACCGATGTCGTCGATCTGGGTGCCCTGGCGAGCCTGGCCCACGAGCGCGGTGCGCTCCTGGTCGTCGACAACACGTTCGCCTCCCCGTACCTCTGCACGCCCCTGTCGCTGGGTGCGGACCTCGTGGTCCACTCGCTGACGAAGTACGTCGGCGGACACTCGGACCTCCTGGCCGGCGCCGTCATCGGCTCCGCCGAGCGCGTCGCCGCCGCCCGCCACGTCCTTCTGAGCGCCGGGGGCAACGCCCAGCCGCTCGAGGCGTTCCTGGCGCTGCGCGGCCTGAAGACCCTGGCGCTCAGGATGGAGCGCCACTCGGCCAGCGCGCTCGCCGTCGCCCGCGGGCTCGAAGGACGGCCGGGGATCGCCCGGGTCCTCTACCCCGGCCTGCAGTCTCACCCCCAGCATGCGATGGCCATGGCGGAGCTGCGCGAGGGAATGGCCGGCGGCATGCTCGCCATCGACCTCGCCGGTGGCCGCCAGGCGGGGGAGGCGTTCCTGCAGCGGATCCGCGTGGCGGTCCATGCCACCAGCCTGGGCGGAACGGAGACGCTCTGCTCGCACCCCGCCTCCTCGTCCCACCGCCAGCTTGGAGAGGCAGAGCTCGCCGCGGCCGGCCTGACGCCGGGCCTCGTGCGCGTCTCGGTGGGACTGGAGGACGCGGACGACCTCGTCGAGGACCTGGCGGCCGCCGCGGGCTGAGGCGGCCCCATGCGGCGATGACCAGCGTCGTCGACCTGTGGCGAGCGCTCGACCCGGAGGCGCGCCTGCTGTCCGGCTCCCCGGATCGCCTGAGGGCCGCCGTGCGCGGCCTCTCCCGCACGCGCGTCCTCCCCCCGCACCTGCCCGAGCCGGCCGACGGCCACCTCGTCCTCGTGGACGCGACCCTGGTGCCGGACTCCCTCGACGACCTGGTGGCAGTCCTGCACGACGCCGAGCTGCGACCGGTGGCGGTCCTCCTGTCGGCCTGCACCCCGGCCGATCTGACCCGTGACCGCGCGGGCGATCCCCTGCCCGTCCTGGCCAGCGTGCACCCGCACGCATCCCTTGCGGATGCGGCCGTCCGCTACCTCGACGAGCCCGAGCGCGAGCTGCAGCGCATCGTGGGAGAGGTCCGGCTGGCCGCTGCGGAGGCAGCCCTGGCAGATCCCTCGCCGGGGACGCCGGCGGGACTGCTCGCGGCGAGGCTGCGGCGGGGCGTCGCCGTGTCGGCGGACGGCGTTCTGCTCGCGCTCCACCCCCGGCCGGCGGGCCGCGCCCTGGCCGCGCGCTTCGCCGCGATCCATGCCCGCTTCCTGGCCGCCTCGCCGGGCAGGACCAGCTCGCGCCAGACGCGGGAGGGCCTCCACCTCCTCGAGCGGCGCATCCGCGCCGGCGCATCGGTCTGGCTCTTCGACGATCTGCCGTTCGCCCGGATCGACGAGGTCCTGGCCGACGCGGTGACCATCTCGCTGCGGGCCCTCCTCGCACGGCCTCCGCAGGAGCGGCCCTCGATCGACCGCCACGCGGCCACGGTTCGTTCCGCCGCGCCGATGCCTCCCGGAGCCGGCGACACCCTGCATGAGACCCTCGTCGCCGTTGCCCGCGCCAACGGGCGGGTTGCCACGGCTGCCCGCGCGCTGGGGGTGCATCGCAACACGGTCCTGTACCGCATCGGGCGCGCAGTCAGGGAGCTCGGGATCGACCCGCGCCGGCCGGAGGATGCACTTCGCCTCTTGCGTGAGGCCGAGGCGGGCGGGCGGCAGCCCGGGCGTCGAGTGAACGGGGGGTAGGCGGTCCCGACGCACAGTTCCCCTGGCCCGCGGCCGGCCTGTTCGGGCGCCACGTTCGCCCGGCGCGAACCTTCCGTCGGCGGGCCGGGCGTTTCCGGACCGATGGCGACGCCACGTTCGCCCGGCGCGAACCTTCCCTCGGCGGGCCGGGCGTTTCCGGACCGATGGCGACGCCATGTTCGCCCGGCGCGAACAGGACGTCGGAGAGCACGCCCCTGGAGGGCCGCACGGCGACAATCGGTTCGCCCGGCGCGAACACCGGCGGCCCCCGCCGGGCTCGCGGTCCGGGATTAGGCACTCTGCACAACAGTTGGGTCGTCGCCATCGGTCCATCCGGCCCGCAGGCACCCCCAGGGCGGCTAGCCTCGACGTCTCATCACTCCCTCACCCAGCAGGAGACGTATCGACGCATGGCCAGCAAGGAGCTCACCGCAGCCCTCAAGCTCGCGGAGGAGAAGAACCTCCGCTTCATCAGCCTCCAGTTCACCGACATCGTGGGCGCGGTGAAGTCCGTCCAGATCCCCGTGCACCAGCTCACCGAAGCGGTTGAGCACGGGAAGTGGTTCGACGGATCGAGCATCGAGGGCTTCGCGCGGATCGCGGAGTCCGACATGTTCCTGGTCCCGGACCTCTCCACCTTCTCGCCCATCCCCTGGGAGCCGGGCATCGCCGCGGACGGGACCAGGCTCGAGAGCGGCGCCGCGCGGGTCATCTGCGACGTCTACACCCCCGACGGCGAGCCGTTCCCCGGGGATCCGCGGTGGGTCCTCCGACGCCAGATGGAGCGCGCCAAGAAGCTGGGCTATACCTTCAACACCGGCCCGGAGCTCGAGTTCTTCCTCTTCCACCGTACGGACGGATCGGTCACCACCGACCCGCACGACGTCGCCGGCTACTTCGACCTCTCGGAGGACCTGGGGACCGAGGTCCGCAAGGAGATGATGAACGACCTGGAGGAGCTCGGGATCGAGGTCGAGACCGCGCACCACGAGGTCGCCTCGGGGCAGCACGAGATCGACTTCAAGTACGCGAACGCCCTGCGCACCGCGGACAACGCGGTGACGTTCAAGACCACGCTCAAGGCCGTTGCTGCGCTCCACGGCCTGCACGCCACGTTCATGCCCAAGCCGATCTTCGGCATCAACGGCTCGGGCATGCATACCCACCAGAGCCTCTGGGACGACAAGAAGGGCAGGAACGCCTTCGCGGATCCCAAGGATCCCTACGGCCTGTCGGATACTGCGCGACACTTCATCGCGGGCACCCTCGACCATGCACGGGGAATGATCGCCATCCTCGCCCCGCTGGTGAACTCGTACAAGCGCCTGGTGCCCGGCTACGAGGCCCCGGTCTACATCGGCTGGGCACGCATCAACCGCTCGGCGCTGATCCGGATCCCGCAGATCAGCAAGGGCCAGCTCAACTCGACGCGCATCGAGCTGCGCTGCCCGGATCCGTCCTCGAACCCGTACCTCGCCTTCGCGGCCATGCTGGCGGCCGGGCTGGACGGGATCGAGCGCAAGCTCGAGCCGCCCGCGCCGGTGGAGGAGAACCTCTACCACCTCGACCCGGCCAAGCTGGAGAGCCGTCGCATCAAGCAGCTCCCGGGGACGCTGAAGGACGCGGTCAGCGAGCTCAGCGCGGACAAGGTCATCCGCGAGGCACTCGGGGAGCATGTCTTCGAGCGCTTCGTGGAGGCCAAGACCGAGGAGTGGGACGAGTACCGGATGCAGGTCTCCGGCTGGGAGCTGGAGCGCTACCTGGAGGCCTTCTAGGCCTCCTTCGGGCCCGATGTCGGCTGCACCGGCGGGCTGCCCCGCCGGTGCAGTTCGTGCAACCAGCGTCCGCAGCGGCCGCGGGTCAGGGGGTGGGCAGGTGCCGCCGCACGGCCATCGCGGCGCGATGCGCCGCCCCGGAGCGCGCGCGGTCGTGCATGACGAGCGCCGAGCCGAGGCCGAGCATCGTCCACACCACGAACGAGGAGGTGTTTCCCTCGAGGAGCATCTCCGTCACCGAGTCGACCGCGAGCGTGATGCCCGCGATCACGAAGCCCGCCAGCAGCACGCGCTCCTCGCCGAGCGCGGAGCGTGCCCGTGCCAGCAGCTCCCAGCCGATCGCGACGAGGGTCCCGATGAGGAGGAGCGCGCCCAGGGTGCCGAACTCGACGAGGATATGGAGCCAGAAGTCGTCGACGGTCCGGCCGGTGCAGATCCGTGCGCCGGAGACGGTGGTGCAGACGACCGGCGCACGTCCAGCGGTGTACTCCGTCCAGAGCGGTGACGAGAAGTGCGTCGAGACGGCACCGCCGTAGCGGCCCGGCCCGGCCCCCACCAGCGGGTGATCCGCGACGATCGGGAGCGCATTGCGGATGAAGAGGAGCCGCAGGTCGTTCGCGGCGCCGATGCTCCCGAAGCGGCCCACCGTGGCGTTCTGCAGGTCCAGCTCGAGCTGCTGGAACTCGCCCTTGGCGACGAGGAGCCCGCGCGGCACGACCTGGGCCGTCGCGAAGGCGAGGGCGGCGAACACGACGATCGCGACCAGCGCCCGCCGGTCGACGAGGAGCGCGACCACGAGCACTCCAACGGCCAGCCCGAGCCAGGCGCCCCGCGAGAACGTGTAGAAGAGCGCCAGGACCAGGATGAAGGCGTCCGCACCCAGCCACAGCCGGGTTCGGTTGCCCTTCGCCCGGACGAGGCCGAGGATCGGGAAGGGAGCGGCCATGGCCAGGACGGCCCCGAGCATGTTCGGGTTGCCATCCAGGAAGGACCCCACCCGGGCGCCCTCGCCGAACCGCCCCAGTGACCACTGGAGGCCGAAGATGTCGGGGCGCAGGTAGACCTGCAGCAGGGCGAGGATCGCCGTGGCCGTCGCCACCACGACGTAGGCGATGACGACGACGCGCGCCTGGTCGAGGGTGAAGCCGACGATCCTGGGGAGGAAGAACAGGATCGCGCCGTCGATG
Organism: uncultured Chloroflexia bacterium; assembly: GCA_963773695.1. Classification (GTDB taxonomy): domain Bacteria; phylum Chloroflexota; class Limnocylindria; order QHBO01; family QHBO01; genus CAVXEH01. The sequence continues at coordinate 256,945 of CAVZCE010000010.1, forward strand.
GTGAAGACGATTCCGGCGGCAGCCACGATGGGGGGCACGCCGTTCAGGAGGGCGGAGACGGCGCCCACGGCGACGAACCCGGTGAGGAGCCAGAAGGCCGGCGTGCTCAGCGCCGGTACGAGCGTGCCGTCGCGCAGCCCCCGTGCCCCGATGGCGAGCGTGGCCACGCCGAGGGCGCCCTCGGCGAGGAAGCTGGAGATGCCCTCCAGGGAGCTCGGCACCAGGGCGCTGACCAGGTACCGGTCGACCATGGGCAGGAAGACGAGCAGCAGGAGCACGAGCCGCGGTGTCCGGTACGCGGCAAAGCCGAAGAAGGCGATGAGCACGGTCCCGGCGATGTCGAAGGCAATCGCGGAGAGACGCCCGGCGAGGATCGCCACCACGAGGAGCCCCAGCAGCATGGCCAGGTGCGCGCGGCTTCGCGACGACCAGGGGAGTGCCGCCCCGCCCCGGACCACCATGCGGCCGCTCACCGCACGCACCCCGGGGTGACGGGCCGAAGACGGGTGAGCTGCATGCGAGTGCGGATTATAGGTGCCCGGCGCGACACTGGCCCCCGACGAATCCTCCTACAATCCGCGGGCGATGGATGTGCCACGCCATGCTCGCGATCTGGCTCACGGTGCGGTGGACGCGCTGCGGGTCGGCGGAGCGTCGGCGCTGAGCTTTGATGGGGTGGACCTCTCCGGCGCCATCGAGCAGCAGCTCTTCTTCGCGTTCCGCGACGGCCGCCCGCTCGCCACGTTCACGAGCGCCCTGCTGGCCGGCCAGGCACGCTCCCTGGGCCGGACGGCCGCCGCGATGGCCGCCGCCGCCATGCCCCGCCGTCAGCGGCTGCCTCCGCCCGGAGGCATCGTCTTCCTCGTCCGCCGCGCCATCCACCTCGAGGTCGTGGAGCTGATCGCGGCGCGCCTTCGTGATCTCGGTGGGCCGCCGGTGGTCGCGCTTCTGACGAACGGCGCGGCGTCCACCCCCACGCCATCGAACGTTCCGTTGCGCTCGCTCGCGTCCTTGATGCATCCCTCCCAGATCGCGATCCTCAGCGCCTTCGAGCTGCGTGGCGTGGCCGACCGACGCCGTCTTCTCCGGGTGCTCGAGGCGGCGCTGGGACCCACGGAGGCGCGGATCGCCAGCGACGTGGTCCTCGACGAGGTGCCGCGCATCGCTCTCGCCGCAGCCGCCCTGCGCTCCGCCACCCTGCGGCTGCGGCCCGCCGTGCTCGGGGCGTTCGACGAGGTGGGAACCTGGGCGCGCATCCTCCCGGCCGTCGGCGTATGCACCGGCATCCCGACCATCGACGTGCCGCACGCGGAGGCGGCCGACGTGGCGGCCATCTGCGGCGCGGGGTACGACCGGATGGCCGTGTACGGCCCGCGCGCCGTCCGCATCCTGGAGGAGGCGGGCATCGACCCGGCCCGGATCGCCGTGGTCGGGGCACCCCGGTTCGATCCCCTCGCTGCGCTGCCGGGAACCGGCGGGCCGGCGACGGCGCCACGCCGGGTCGTCTACGCCGCGCAGTACCTCGCCGGAGCGCTCACCCCGCAGGTCATGCGCACCAGCTACGCCGCGGCGCTGGCCGTCGCGGGCAGTCTCGCGCCGGCGGAGCTGCTCATCCGGCCCCACCCGGCCAAGCCGGCTACCATCGTCGAACCGCTCGTGCGCGCCAGCCCGCCGCCCGAGGACGTCTCCGTCCGCATCGAGACGCAACGCACGCTCCCGGAGCTGCTGACCGGAGCGAGCGCCATGGTGACGGCGTGGTCCAACTCCGTCTTCGAGGCCGTCCTCCTCGGCGTTCCGGCCATCACCGTGGTGCCGCCGGGGGTGCCCCAGGTCGTCGACTTTGCCCACGATGGGCTGGCGCTCCACGCCTCGAGTCCGGACGAGGCGGCCTCGCTCGCCGAGCGACTGCGCGACCCGCAGACGGCGGCCGCCATCGTGGAACGGGCACGGACGGCGGCCGAGAGGCGGATCGGCCCCATCGATGGCGGGGCGTCGGAGCGCGTGGCCCGGATCTGCATGGAGATGATCGACGCGTCCGGCACGAGCCGGTCGGCGGCCCAGGAGTGCGCGTGATGTGCTCGTCGGGGCTCGCGGCGCGGTGATCCTCGCGGTCATCCCCGCGCGCGGCGGGTCTCGCGGCCTGCCCGGCAAGAACCTGCGCCTGCTCGAGGGGCAGCCGATGATCGTGCACACCATTCGCGCCGCGCTGGCGGCAGCGCGGATCGACCGGGTGGTCGTCTCGACCGATGACGATGCCATTGCCCGGGTGGCGCGCGAGCACGGCGCCGAGGTGCCGTTTCTCCGTCCCGCGGACCTCGCGCGGGACGACTCCCCGACGCTGCCCGTGGTGGACCACGCGGTCCGGGCCGTCGAGGCCGCTGGATCCTCGGTCTCCGCGGTCGTCACCCTGCAGCCGACCTCCCCGCTGCGCGGCGCGGAGCAGATCGATGCCGCGGTCGACCTTCTCGAGGCGAGCGGCGCACGCTGCGTCGCCAGCGTCGCCGGCCTCGGCGTGCCGGTGAGCGTCGTGGGCGCCCTCGTGGACGGGCGGTACCGGGCGGCCACGCGCCCGCCCGGCGACGTGCGCCGCCAGACCTCCCCTCCGGCGATCCGCCTGACCGGCGCGATCTACGTCACGACGCGGGGACTGCTGGCCGAAGGCAGGCTGCTCGACGAGGCGCCGGCCGCGCTCATGACCTCGGGGCCCTCCGCGATCGACGTCGACGATGCACGGAGCCTGCGTGCCGCACGCCGCGCGGCTCGCAGGCTGTGCGGCGGCCCGACCGCCTCCCTCGCGGGGACCACCCGATGATCGGTGCGCCAGCCGGGATGCAGCGTCCCCGGCAGGTTCGGGCGATCGCGGTCACCGGCACGCGGGCGGACTTCGGCCTGTGGCGCCCCGTCCTCGCCGCGGCGGCCGAGCGGCCCGACGAGATCGGGCTGAGTCTCCTGGTGACCGGCATGCATCTCGATCCGCGCTTCGGTTTCACCGCCGCGGAGGTCCGCGCCTCAGGGGCCCCCATCGCCGCCGAGGTCCCGTTCACGGCCGTCGAGGACAGCCCGGAGGCCATGGCGGCGTCGCTGGGCGCCGCCGTGAGCGGCATGGCGCCGATCCTGGCCGAGCTGCGCCCCGACTGGCTCTGCCTCCTGGGCGACCGCGGGGAGCAGCTCGCCGCAGCGCTCGGAGCCCTGCACCTGGGACTGCCGATCGCGCACCTTCACGGCGGCGAGCGCACGCTCGGGGCGGTGGACGACGCGCTGCGCGACATGATCAGCCGGGCCGCGGACCTGCACCTCGTCGCCAACCGGCCCGCGGCCGACAGGCTGGGCCGGATGGGCGAGGAGCCCTGGCGCATTCACGTCGTCGGCGCCCCCGGGCTGGACGGCATCGCCGGGTGCCTCCCCGCATCGTCCGACCTTCGCGAGGCATACGGCCTTCCCCGGGCCGGCGATTACCTGCTCGTGGTGCTGCACCCCGAGACGGCGGGCGGGGCGGATCCGCTCGCCGACCTGGAGGCCGTCCTGGAGGCGGTACGCGCCTCCGGCCTTCCGGCGCTCGCCATCGGTCCCAACGCCGATGCGGGTGGCCGCGCCATGCTCGATCGCCTCGCCGCCGGACCATCGGGCCCCACCGCGTTCCGCACCACCGTTCCGCGCGAGGCGTACCTCGCGCTCCTGGCGGGGGCGGCGGCCCTCGTCGGCAACTCCTCGAGCGGCCTCATCGAGGCCCCGCTCCTGCGGACGCCGGCCGTCAACGTGGGAGACCGGCAGGCGGGCAGGACGCGGGGCGACAACGTCGTCGACGTGCCCGCCGTCGCCGGGGCGATCTCGGATGCCGTCGCTCGGGTCACCTCGCCCGCCTTCCGTTCCGGCCTGTCGGGCATCTCGCCCTACGGCGACGGCCGGGCTGCGCCGCGGATCGTGGAGGCGATCGTGGCCCAGCCCGTCGACCGGCGGCTCCTCGTCAAGCAGGTGGCGCCATGAAGCCGCTCCTCATCGTGGGCGCCGGCGACCACGCCCGCGTGATTGCCGAGCTCGCGCGCTCGCTCGGCCGCGAACCCGCCGGCTTCGTCGAGCCCTCGCCCCGCCCCGGATCGCCCGCGCCGCCGGTCATCGACGGGCTGCGGGTGCTCGGGACCATGGAGGCGGCGTCGCGCGCGCTGGCCGGGGACGGGGCCGACTTCGTCGTCGCCGTCGGCGACAACGCCGCTCGCGCCGAGCTCTTCGCGCGGTCCGCGGCGCTGGGCTGGACGCCCGTCGCCCTCGTGCATCCCAGCGCCATCGTCCTGGGCGGCGCCAGCGTGGCGGATGGCGCGCAGGTGTGTGCTGGCGCGATCATCGGCGTCGGCGCCGCCATCGGCCTCGACGCCATCGTCAACACCGGTGCCACGGTCGACCACGACGGCCGCATCGGCGATCACGCCTTCATCGGCCCCGGTGCGCACCTGGCGGGACGGGTACGGGTCGAGGCCGGTGCCCACGTCGGCATCGGGGCGGTGGTCAGGGAGGGATGTACAATCGGCGGCCGAGCGTACGTGGCCGCGGGGGCGGTGGTCATCCGCGACGTCGCGCCGGCTGCACGCGTCGCCGGCGTGCCGGCCCGGCCCATGAGCGCGCCGTCGGCCGGGAGGAGTGAGGATTGACTGCGGTCTCCGAGACAACCACATCGCCGGCCATTCCGCTCGCCCAGCCGAACATCGGGGAGCGCGAGCTGGAGCTCGTCGAGCAGGTCCTCCGCTCGGACGTCCTGGCCATGGGCCCCTTCATCGCGGAGTTCGAGGCGCGCCTCGCCGCCCTTGCGGGCCGCCGTCACGCCGTTGCCTGCAGCAGCGGGACGGCCGGGCTGCACCTGGCGGTCCGCGGCCTGGGGATCGGCCCGGGCGACGAGGTCATCACCACGCCGTTCAGCTTCATCGCTTCCGCGAACTGCCTCCTGTTCGAGGGCGCCGTGCCGCGGTTCGTAGACATCGAGGAGGAGACGCTGGGCATGGACCCCGCCCTCGTCGAGGCGGCCGCCTCCCCGCGGACGCGGGGCCTGCTCCCGGTCCACGTGTACGGCAAGCCCTGCCGGATCCACGTGCTCGAGACAATGGCGCGCGAGCGGGGATGGTCCCTGATCGAGGATTCGTGCGAGGCGCTCGGCGGCCGCCTCGGCGGCCGAGCCCTCGGCAGCTTCGGCGACGCATCGGTCTTCGCCTTCTACCCGAACAAGCAGATCACCACCGGTGAGGGCGGTGCGGTGCTCACCGACGACCCGGACCTCGCGGAGCGGATGCGCAGCATGCGCAACCAGGGCCGTGACCCGGACGGGACCTGGATGCACCACATCCAGCTCGGGTTCAACTACCGCATGGACGAGCTCTCCGCGGCGCTGGGCGTGGCGCAGCTCGAGCGGCTCGCAGAGCTGCGCGCGGGGCGGGACCGTGTGGCGGCCGACTACGCGGAGGCGTTCGCCGGACGCGACTGGGTCCGCCTCCCCGCCGTGGCTGAAGGGACCGATGTCGACTGGTTCGTGTACGTGATCCGGCTCGACGCCGCGATCGACCGGGATCGGCTCGTCGGTCAGCTCGCGGAGCGCGGCATCCCGTCGCGGCCGTACTTCTCGCCGATCCACCTCCAGCCGCTCTATCGCGCGGAGTTCGGGTACCGCGAGGGGAGCTTCCCGGTGACGGAGCGGGTGGCCGCCTCCGCCCTGGCGCTGCCCTTCTCGAGCCGCCTAGGGCGCGCGGCGGTGGACCGGGTGGTCGCTGCCCTCGACGAGGCGGTGGCGGAGCAGGCGGCGAGCGCGCGATGACCGTGCCTGCGCCGTACGCCGGTCGGCGCGTCCTCGTCACGGGCGGGACCGGATCCATCGGGGGCGAGATCGTGGAGGCCCTGCTCGCGCAGCGCCCGGCGGCGGTGAGGGTCCTGTCCCGCGACGACACGAAGCAGTTCGAGCTCGCGCAGCGCCACCGCGACGACCCGGTCCTGCGGCTGCTCATCGGCGATGTCCGGAGCCGCGAGCGCCTGCAGCGGGCCATGGCAGGCGTCGAGCTCGTCTTCCATGCCGCAGCCATGAAGCACGTGCCTGCCTGCGAGTTCAACCCGTTCGAGGCCACGGAGACGAACGTGCGTGGCACCCAGAACGTCGTGGAGGCGGCCATCGACGCCCGTGTCGAGCGCGTCCTCACCATCAGCACGGACAAGGCGGTCGACCCCACGAACGTGATGGGCGCCACCAAGCTGCTCGCCGAGCGCCTGATGAGCGCTGCGGAGAGCTACAAGGGCAACGCTCCCACCCGGTTCGCGGCGGTCCGCTTCGGCAACGTCATCGGCTCCCGCGGCTCGCTGGTCCCCCTGGTCCGCGGCCAGGTCGCGCGCGGAGGCCCGGTGACGGTGACGGACCCGGAGATGACCCGCTACCTCATGCCGATCCGCGATGCGGTCAGGCTCTGCTTCGTGGCCATGGAGCGGATGCAGGGCGGGGAGGTCTTCATCCTCAAGATGCCGCGCGTGCGGACCGGTGACCTCATCGAGGTCCTCGTCGAGGCGTATGCGCCCCAGTTCGGCTACAGCCCCGACGAGATCGAGATCCTCGCCATCGGGGCGCGGCCCGGGGAGAAGCGCGACGAGGTGCTGATGAGCGCGGACGAGGCCCACGCCTCGACGGAGCTGGCGGACATGTACGTCGTGAACCCGCGGTCGGGAGAGCGTCGCTCCGCCGCCGTCAAGGGCGGGCAGGGGGACGAGCCGCTGCTGTCGCGGGCCGACGTGCGCGAACTCGTGGACGCCGCGGGCTGGCTTCGACCCGAGACGCTCCCCGGCCTGGCCTGAGCCCGTGGGCGCCTTCGCCATCGGCGATCGCCAGGTCGGCCGCGACCACCCGCCGTATCTCGTCGCCGAGGCGGGCGTCAACCACAACGGCGACCCCGATCTCGCCCTTCGCCTCGTCGACGCTGCGGCGGAGGCCGGGGCGGACGCGGTGAAGTTCCAGACGTTCCGCGCCGCGGCGCTCGCGACCTCCGCCGCCACGGCGGCGGCCTACCAGCGGGAGCGGACGGGTGCCACGTCCCAGGTCGAGATGCTGCGGCGACTCGAGCTGCCGCGAGAGGCGCTCGCCGCCGCGTTCGCGCGAGCCCGCCAGCGCGGCATCGCCGCCTTCTCCACGCCGTTCGACGTCGAGAGCGTCGCGCTCCTGGTGGAGCTGGGCGTCCCCGCCCTGAAGGTCGGCTCGGGCGACCTGACGAACCTGATCCTCCTGCGCGCCGTCGCCGGCGCCGGCAGGCCGGTGATCCTCTCGACGGGGATGGCGACCCTTGCAGAGGTCGACGCCGCGGTGGCTGCCGTTCGCGCGGCCGGGAACCCCCCGCTGGCGCTGCTTCACTGCCTCTCCGCCTACCCGGCGCCACCCGCGGAGACGAACCTGCGGGCCATCGCCGCCATGCGGGAGCGGTATGACCTGGAGGTCGGGTTCAGCGATCACACGACCGGGCACGCCGTCCCGGTGGCGGCCATCGGGCTGGGGGCGACGATCATCGAGAAGCACCTGACCCTGGACCACGGCCTCCCCGGCCCCGACCATGCCGCCTCCCTCGAGCCCTCGTCGCTTCGGATCCTGGCCGGGCTCCTGCGCGAGGCTCACGCTGCGCTGGGTGACGGCCGCAAGCGGCCGCAGCCTTCCGAGATGGAGACCCGAGAGCTCGTGCGCCGATCCCTCGTCGCGGCGCGCGATCTTGCGCCCGGGACCGTCCTGGCCGCGCCGGACCTGGACGCCAAGCGGCCTGCCCACGGCATCTCGCCGCTCCGCCTCGACGAGGTGCTCGGACGCCGCCTGCGGCGCGGCGTCGTCGCCGACGCCGCCATCGGCGCCGACGACCTGGAGCCGCCGCTCGAGGACCGCGCGGAGCCGGAGGCCTAGCGCCAGGTACCGGGCGCGGTCTCGGAGGCGTCCTCCGGCCGATCCCGGGCGGCGCGTCCCGCGGCGATCGCACGCTCGATGAGCTCCCAGGCCGCCGGCGCGCCGAGCCAGCCACGGATCACCGTCTCGCGACCCTCCAGCTCCTTGTAGATGTCGAAGAAGTTCTCGATCTCGCGGAGCCGGTGCGGCGAGAGGTCTTCGAGCGCGTGCGTCTCGTCCCATCGCGGATCGTCGTGGGCGACGGCGAGGATCTTGATGTCGTGGCCCTTGTCGTCGGTCATGTCGAGCGCGCCGATGGGGCGGGCTCGCACCACGCACCCCGGGAAGGTCGGCTCGCTGATCACGACCAGGACGTCGAGCGGGTCGCCGTCATCGGCCAGGGTGCCGTCCACGAACCCGTAGTCGCACGGGTAGTGCACGCTCGAGTACAGGACGCGATCGAGCACGAACCGATGGTTGACGTGGTCGTACTCGTACTTGTTCCGGCTGCCCGAGGCGATCTCGACGGTCACCTCCAGCGGCGCCTTCGGTTCCTCGATCATCGACGGCTCCGTCCTCGTCCGGGGGAATCCAGGGTGTGCCAGCAGCCACCCGCGGCCCGAGCGGATATGATCGTCGTTGTGCGCAACACCCGCCTGATGGCCCGCCGCGACCGCGCCGCCTGATCTCATGGCGACCGTGCGCCGCTTCCCGCCCGTGGCTTTCGCCACACGCGTGCCCGTCCCGGTCCGCCTGCGGGTCATCTCCGGATGGCTCGCCCTCCTGGCTGCCATCGTCCTCGTGCTGGTGTCGCCGCCGGGCTGGCCGCGCCTCGCTCTCGTGGCGGTGGCCACCATCGGCATCGCCGGCGATGTCCGGCTGGGCTGGTTCGGCGCGGCCGCGGTGGTGGCCCTCGCCCTCCCCTTCGGTGCCGCCGCTGCCGCGAACCCGGTGACCGTGCGCGGGGTCCCGATCCATTCCCAGGATGTCGCCATCGTGATCGGAACGCTCGGCATCCTGCCCCGCCTGCACTGGCCGCCGCCGGTTCGCGCTCGAGCGCTGGTGGCCGGCGTGGCCGTCTTCATCGGCCTCGGACTGGTTGCGGTCCCCATCGGTCTCGCATCCGGGAACGGGATGCGCGACATCGTGCGCGACCTTCACTGGTGGATCATCTACCTCCTGCCGGCCGTTGCCGTCCTGGCGTGCGTCTCGTGGAAGGCGGTCCTTCGCGGGTTCATGGTGGGGATGACGATCTTCGCCGCCATCGTCGTCGTGACGCCGTTCGTGCCGGCCTTCCCTGGTGGCCTCAAGGACGCGGTCCTCGTCTACATGTTCGGATCGCTTCGGATGCAGCTGTTCAACAGCGTCTTCCTCACCGCGGCCACGATCATGGTGGCCTGGCTCATCCTCCGCAGGCCGACCCCGGCGCGGTTCGGGTGGATCGTCCTGCTGGCGACCGCACAGATCATGTCGCTGACCCGGATGTCGATCCTTGCCATGCTGGTCGGGCTCGCGCTGATGGTGATCGGCGCCTGGCTCTGGACCCTGCGCACGCGGCGCCGTCCGCCGCCGCTCCGTCGGGTCGGTTTCATCGCCGCCGTCCCCGTCCTGGCGGTCGCGCTGGGGATCGTTTTCGTGACGGTCGGAACGCCGCCCAACGGCGACGCGGGCAACTCGCCCAGCCGCATCACCTTCAGCGATCCGAGCTCGGACCTGCAGGCCATCGGGGGGTCTGCGTCATCGGGCGGCCGCCTCGCGACCTATGTCAACGCCTTCAAGGAGATCAGCGTGGCGCCGGTCCTGGGGCCGGGAATGGGTGAGCTGGTGCACGTGAACTTCGCCTCCACCGACCTGCGCGCCCACACGCTCTACCAGCAGCCCGGCGTCGATGATGCGCTCCTGACGGTGGGCCTCAAGGCCGGCGGCGTGGGGATCGCGGCCTTCGGCGTTCTCGTCCTGCTGCCGCTCTTCCGCGCCCCGAGGCTGACCGGCATGCGCGTGTGGTACGTCCCCGCCTGGCTGGCGCTGATGGCGGTGATGATTCCCCAGTCGTTCGCGGTGAGCGGCTACGGGCCCTTCGGCGTGGGGCTGCTGCTCGTGCTGCCGTTCCTCGTCCCCGACGTCTCCCCCGTCGCGTCGCCGGCGGCATCGGCGGCCCCCGCTCCGCCTCGCCCGTCGCGAGCCAGCTCGGCGTAGGCGGCGAGGAGGGTCTCCGCCGCGCGCGACCACGCGTACGCGTCGCGTATCCCGCGGAGCTCGGCGCGTATCGAGGCGTTCAGCTCGGGTTCGCGAAGGGCGTCGAGGGCGGCGTCCAGCTCCGCGTCGGTGTCGAACACGCGCCCCAGCCGATGCCGCTCGCCGATGAGCCGCAGCTCTCCCTGCGGCCGGTAGGCGAGCGGCACTGCGAAGGCAATGGCGCTGTACAGGTTGTTGGGGGCCGCGAGCGCCGCGTACGCGAAGTCGCTCTGCAACGAGTAGAACAGGACGTCGACCGCGGCCAGCAGCACGGACGGGTCGCGCAGCCAGCCCAGGTATCGAACGTTCTCCATGCGCCGCGCCGCCTCCTCGATCCTGGCCGCGTCCTCCCCGCGACCGGCGAACACGGCGATGTCGTCCGGCCGTCGCTCGGCGTGACGCAGCAGCGCGTCGAGGTCCCGCACCGAGAGGAGGCCTCCCACGTACGCCACCACGAAGCGATCGAGCGGCAGGCCAAGCTGTTCGCGCGCGACGTCCCGGTCCGGCTGCTGCGACGGCGGGTCGATCCAGTTCGGCACCGTGATCGCCCGGATCCCGCGCCGCGCGAACCAGCGCTGCCGGATCTCGCCGGGGGCGATGACCACGTCGGCTCGGCGCGGCAGCATCACCTCCAGCCAGCGGAGCAGGGGGACGAGCGGCGTCAGGCCGCGGCTCGCCATCACCGAGTAGATCTCGAAGGCGTCGTAGACGAGGAGCGGCCGTCCGACGAAGGGCCGGATGGCCAACGCGGCGCAGAGCATCGGCAAGTCGACCGCGTGGAGGGCATCCGGGCGGCGAGCGCGCACCAGACGCAGGTACGCCGCCAGCAGCCGGGCGAAGAAGAAGATCTGCGTCAGCCCGCGGCCCCACCGGCTTCGGACGGCGACCCGCTCGATCTGCACGCGACCATCCCACTCGACGGGGGAGCGGGTCCCATCCCGGTCCCATGCGAGGACGCGCACCTCGTGGCCTGCGGCCGCCAACGCGCGCGCCTCGCGCCGGACGCGGGGATCCGGGTCGTACGCGACCGCCAGCAGGAAGTCGATCTTCATCCGCTCATCCTCTCAGCCGCGCAGCCGGGATGGCGGTCGCCACGCCCATGATCGCATCGCGCAGGACGGTGGCCCGCTGCCGGAGCTCCGCGACCCGGTCCTCCGTCGCCTGCCGCCGTGCCGGCTCCGCGGCACGCTCCACCCGCCGCAGCAGCTCGGAGGGCGTCGTGCTCTCCAGCTGGTCGAGGTCCACGGCGAGATCCGCCAGGCCCAGGGCCTCCGCCCACGCCGCAACCTTCGGGTCGTAGACGATGGGGACTGCCGGCGTCCGTGCCAGGGCGGCCAGGATCAGGCCGTGGAGGCGAACGGTGACCACCGCCTGCAGGCGGGCCAGACGTGCCAGCACCGCCGCAGGATCTGGCGGCAGGCGCTCGACGCTCGGCCCGGTTCCTGCCGTCCCGCCCGCCGCGGCCACCACCGTGGCCAGGAAGGCTTCGTCGGCCGGGCCGGCGAAGCTGAGGAGGGCCACCGGCCGATGCGCCATGGCCTCCCGGGCCACGCCCGCCAGCCTCGCCGCCAGCAGCGGGCCGCGCGCAGCGAGGTCGGCGGGTGCCGGCGCGCGGAGGATGATGCCCAGACCGCTCCGCGCCGCATCGGACGAGGGATCGGGCCGGGGGTGCGCGATGGCGGGATCGGGGACCACCCTTGGGGTGACGCCGGGTGCCACCGCGCTGAGCAGCGTCGCGGATGCGGTGTCCCGCACGGTGACGAGCGCTGCCAGCCGGGCGGAGGCCCCGACCGACCACCGCCCGAGCCGCGTGCCCAGCGGTCCCACGCCGACACCGGCCCAGGCAACCCGGGTTCCGGCCAGGCGGGCGAGCAGGTGCCAGGCGAGGTACCGGGGTGCCACGCTGGGCCAGTGGTCGTGGAAGAGGCCGCCGCCGCTGATGAGGAGCAGGTCGGCGCGGCGCAGGGCTCGCAGGGCGGCGAGCGTGGGGAGCTGGCGGGGGGTGTGGACGCGCGTTGCCCGCGGGAAACCGGGGATCTGCTCCGGGCCTCCCAGGACGGCCGTCACCTGCACGGGGGTGCCGCGCAGCAGCTCCTCGATCCCGGCGAGGATCGCCTCGTCGCCCACGTTGGCGTACCCCTGGTAGCCCAGGGCGACGGCCCGGATCCGGACGGCCGGCGCCGGTGGCGTCGACGGGGACGGGCGCGCTTCGCGCGCGGTCATCGGCTTCCTCCGCGGATGCCGCGGGCCACGCCGCGACGGGCCAGGTCCATCGCGACGCGGACGTCCGACGGGCGAGGGACGAGCGCCAGCGCCGAGCCGCCGGTCACCTGCCGGTAGATGACGAGCAGCGCCGCGGCGCTGACCGAGTAGGTGATGAGCGAGGCGAAGGCTGCGCCGATGATCCCCAGCAGGGGGATGAGGCCCAGGTCCAGCACGACGGTGGCGCCCACGGCGAGCAGCGAGGCGAGCGAGACGAGCCCGGGCCGTCCCCGCCCCTTGAGGTCTCCGGCAAGGACGCGGAAGAGGGAGAGCGGAACCATGGCCAGCAGCGTGACGCGGACCGTCCAGGCACCGCTGGTGAAGCCGGGGCCGAAGGCGAACAGGAGGAGCGGCTCGGCGAGGAGCGCCAGCGGAAGCGCGGTGGCGACGACGATGAGCGTGGTGAGGCGGATCGTCCGCTCCGTGGTGCCGGTCGCCCGGAGATCCGCCTGCGAAGCCACCTGGGGGAAGAGGAACGCGGCCGACGACGTCGCCAGCTGTGCCACCACCTCGCTCACCCGGACCGCGATCAGGTAGATGCCCGCCTGGGCCAGGTTCAGGAGCGCGGGCACCAGCAGGAGGTCCAGGCGCAGGTTGAGGAACTGGAGGATGTTCCCCGCCTGCCCGCGCAGGCCCATCGCCAGCGCGTCCACCGTGAACCGGCGTGAGACGGCGAGCCGGAATCCTCCGAGCTTGCGCCACGCCTGCCAGAGGGCGAGCCCGATGCCGAGCCAGTAGCCGAGGGCCGCGGCCGCGAGGTAGCCGGTCGCGTCCCGGCTCAGCCAGACGAGGATGATCGCGGTCAGGACGAGCGATCCCAGCGCCTCCACGAGCTGGATCCACACGTACGCACCTCGCTCGTGGATCCCCAGCAGGATTCCGCCCGAAAGCTCGAAGCCCACCAGCCCGGCCGCCAGGAACGCCATGGCCGCCAGGAGGTCGGGCGAACGGGATCCAAGGACGGCGGTGCCGATCAGGAGGCCCATGGCGGCCACCAGGACGGCCGCCACCCCGACCACGACGAGCGCCTGCGTGGCGACCCAGCCCACGATCCGGCGCGCCTCGGCGGGGCGCTGCCCGAGGTGGTAGACCGCGGCGATGTTCAGCCCGCCGCTCGAGACGAGGGCGCCGATGGTGGCGATCGTCGTCGCCGCTCCCACCACCCCGAGGCCCGCCTCGCCGATGAGCCGCGCGCCGAGGACGCTCGTCAGGAAGCCGGCGAAGACCGAGCCGACGCGGACGACCGTCAGCAGGGCCACCGCGGCTGCGTAGCCGAGGCGGCGAGAGGGAGCCGGGGCGACCGGCTGCTCGCTCAGGGGGCCACCTCGCGGATGAGCACGTCCGCGATCCGCTCGGCGGCGTGCCCATCGCCGTACACGCCGTGGCCGGCCCCGGCCATCGCCGTGCGCGCCTCCGGGTCCCGGACGAGGGCGAGCGTCGCGTCGCGCACGGCAGCGAGGTCGGTCCCGACGAGGCGGACGGCCCCCGCCTCCACGCCCTCCGGCCGCTCCGTCACCGAGCGGGTCACGAGCACCGGGATGCCGAGCGACGGCCCCTCCTCCTGCACCCCGCCCGAGTCACTGACGGCGAGCATCGAGCGGTTGAGCAGGCCGATGAAGACCGGGTAGCTCAGGGCGTCGACGATTGCCGCGCGGGGCTCGTCGCCGAGGACCTCGGTGACGGGGCCGCGTGCCGCAGGGTTCGGATGCGTCGCGAAGACGAGGCGAAGCTGCGGCTCGGCGGCCAGCACCTCCGCCAGCGCGGCGGCGATGGAGCGGATCGGCGCGCCCCACGACTCGCGGCGATGCGCGGTCGCAAGGATGAACGGGCCGCGCTCGATGAAGTCCGCCAGGGCGCGGGGTGACGAGACCGTCTTGCGCGAGAGGAAGGCCAGGGCGTCGACCACGGTGTTCCCGGTGACGAGGACCCCATCGGTCACCCCTTCGGCGGCCAGGTTCCGTGCCGAATGCTCCGTGGGGGCGAAATGCCAGCGGGCGACGATGCCGGCCACCCGCCTGTTCATCTCCTCGGGGAACGGCAGCCGCAGGTCGTGGCTGCGCAGCCCTGCCTCCACGTGCGCCACGGGAATCTCGTGATGGAAGCCGGCCAGGGCGGAGCCGAGCATGCTCGTCGTGTCGCCCTGGACGACCACGGCCGACGGGCGGTGCCGGTCGAGCACCTCGCCGACGCGCGACACGGCCTCGGCCAGGAGGTAGTCGAGCGTCTGCCGGGGCCGCATCAGCTCGAGGTCCTCGTCGATCTCGATGCGGAACGCGCCGAGCACGTCGTCGACCAGCTCCCGATGCTGACCGGTCGACACGACGAGCGGCTCGCGCCCCCGCTCCCGGAGGGCGAGGATGACCGGCGAGAGCTTGATCGCCTCCGGGCGTGTACCGAAGAGGACGGCGATGGGTCCGCCGGGGCGCGTACTCATGTCGGCAGAGTATGCGGTATCGCCTTTGACGGCATGGTCCTGCCCTTTTTCAGTACCGAAGGCAGGGGGCATGGACCATTGACGGCCTCGTATACTTCACCCCCGAGCCCGGAGGGCACACGGGCTTGGCGGCCGCGCGCGGTCGCCCCGGACCCTGGGGAGGGGAGGTCGGTTTGGAGCAAGTCACGCGGTCGCAGGCGCAGGCGGTCTCGGCGCCATCGGTCCGACGTTCCCTCTACTCCTACGGAAAGCGCCTGTTCGACATCTTCAGCGGCGCGGTGCTGCTCGTGGTGCTGAGCCCGGTGATGCTCGCGATCGCCCTCGCCATCGCCGTCGACTCCGGCATCCCCATCCTCTACAAGTCGCGACGGCTGGGTCGCTACGGCGAGCCGATCACGGTGCTGAAGTTCCGGACCATGCGCGACGGGAGCCATCACCACCTGGCGGAGCTCCTGACGGCGAGCGAGGAGCGTCGCCTCGAGTACGAGGTCAACCGCAAGCTGCGCGACGACCCGCGCAAGACGCGGGTGGGATCCATTCTGCGCCGGACCTCGCTCGATGAGCTCCCCCAGCTGTGGAACGTCCTCAGGGGCGAGATGAGCCTCATCGGTCCGCGGCCGTACTTCGCCGACGAGCTGCTCGGACGGTCGGAATCGATGGAGCTGCTCAGCGTCCGCCCGGGCATCACCGGCCTGTGGCAGGTCAACGGACGTTCGGATCGCACCTTCCAGGACCGGCTGCGGCTTGAGCTCATGTACGTGCGCCAGCGCAGCGCCGTCCTGGACTTCAAGATCTTCGTCCTGACCTTCAAGGCGGTCATCACGCGCCGCGGCGCCT
>CAVZCE010000011.1:0-108204 GCA_963773695.1 uncultured Chloroflexia bacterium
GGTTTTCCGCTCTGTTTGAGCGTGAAACGCGCGCCCGTAGCTCAGCGGACAGAGCGGGTGGCTTCGGACCATCAGGTCGCGGGTTCGATTCCTGCCGGGCGCGCCACTCCTCACTCCGGCCTCGGGTACCCGCGATCGCGCCTGTGTGCTCGGCCAATGGGCCTTGCGACCGGGATCCGGGCGCTCCTCGGTCGGGATGTCAGTGCCCGGTGACCGCGTAACCGGGAAAGGGCTGGTCCCCGGTTATAGGGTTAGCCTGGCGAGCAGACGGCCGTCAGGCGCCGGCCACGTCCACCATGATCCCGGCTGCCCGCCGGCAGCCTTCGGCATCGACGTCGAGATGGGTGACGGCGCGAACGGTCCGGGGCCCGAAGGCGTTGAGCAGGACCCCGCGCTCGCGACAGGCGGCGACGAAGACGGCGGCATCGGTGATGGCGGCGCCATCGGTGAGGTCGAAGACGAGGATGTTCGTCTGCACCGTCGCGGGATCCAGGTCGAAGGCGGGACTGGCGAGCAGAGCCTCGGCAACGATCCGGGCGTTGGCGTGGTCGTCCGCGAGGCGCTCCACGTTGTGCTCCAGGGCGTAGAGCCCGGCCGCGGCGAGGATCCCGGCCTGGCGCATCGCGCCACCCAGCATGCGCCGATGGCGGCGAGCCACCTCGATGAGGGCGGCTGACCCGGCCAGCATCGAGCCGCCCGGACATCCCAGCCCCTTCGAAAGGGCAAGGCTGACGAGGTCGAACGGCGCGGCCAGCTCGGCCGCGGACCGGCCCGATGCGACGGCCGCGTTGAGGAGGCGGGCTCCGTCGCAGAAGGCGGCCATCCCCCGCTCGTGCGCGGCGGCGCAGACGGCCTCGACATCGGCCTGGGGGAAGACGAGACCCCCGCCGCGGTTGTGTGGGTTCTCGATCCAGGCCAGGGTCGACGGTGGATAGAGCATGTGGCCCGCGGGAAGGGCCACCGCCAGGAAGTCGTCGAGATCGAAGAGGCCGTGCCGCCGCGCATCACCGGCCACCACGAACTGGATGCCGGCGTTCGCCGCCGCACCGCCGGACTCGTGGAGCTCCACGTGCGACTGCCACGGGACGACCACGCTGTCGCCGGGTCGCGTGAGCGTGCGCAGGGCAACCTGGTCCGCCATGGTGCCGGTCGGCAGGAAGAGGGCCGCCTCCTTGCCCAGCAGGCGCGCCACCTCCTCCTGGAGGCGGTTGACGCTCGGGTCCTCGCCGTACTGGTCGTCGCCCACCTCGGCCTCGAAGATGGCCCGGCGCATCTCCGGGGAGGGCCGCGTGACGGTGTCGGAGCGCAGGTCGACGGGCGGCAGCGTGCTCATGGGGCGAGTCTTGCACAGGCGTGCCCTTCGGCGTCCGCGCCCGCTGCCGCGTCCCGGCGCGCACCCCTGCATCGCGCGCTTTCAGGGAGCCCGAGCGGTCGGGGCGAGGGGTCACCCGGACGTGGGCCGATCGGCCCGGGCGAATGTGCCGCCTGCCCCTGCACTCGTGCCACCCGGTCTCTCACGCTCAGCAGCGTGATGAACGAGCAGCCTGCGGCCGAAAGGTCAACCGAGCACACCCCGCCGTATCCCGGCATTCCAGCCATCATGGACGGCTCGGAGGCGATCGCCTCCGTCGAGTCGCGGATTGCCGAGGGCGCGTGCGCCTATCCGATCACCCCTTCCACGAACATGGCCACCCTCTTCCAGGCGGCGGTCGCGAACGGGCGTCCCAACCTGTGGGGCACGCCGCTGCGCTTCCTTGAGCCGGAGTCGGAGCACTCCTCGGCGAGCGCCGCGGAAGGCTTTGCGCTCGCGGGCGGCCGGGTCACGAACTTCACCGCCGGCCAGGGCCTGATCCTCATGAAAGAGGTCCTGTACGTCATCGCCGGCAAGCGGCTGCCCGTGGTCTTCCACGTGGGCGCCCGGGCGCTGACCAGCCAGGCGCTCAACATCCACGCCGGTCACGACGACATGATGGGCGTCGCGGACTGCGGATGGGGGATGCTCTTCGCTCGCAACGCGCAGGAGGCGGCGGACTTCACCGCCATCGCCCGCCGCGTGGCGGAGGAGACGGAGACCCCGTTCTTCGTGGCCCAGGATGGCTTCCTGACGACGCACACCATCGAGAACGTCCAGCTCCCGGAGGACGACCTGCTCCGGCAGTTCGTGGGCGATCCGCGTGAGCGGCTCCGCGACCTGTTCGACCCCGAAGAGGCGCTCATGAGCGGCGTCGTCGCGAACCAGGACGCCTACATGAAGGGCAAGGTCGCGCAGCGGGCCTTCTATGACCGCATCCCGGGCGTGCTGCGTGCCGCGTTCCACGAGTGGGGCAAGCTCACCGGGCGCTTCTACGGGATGCTCCTGCCGTATCGGACCGACGACGCCGAGACGCTCCTCGTCTCCATGGGCTCCATGGCGGACACCGCCGAGGCCGTGGTCGACCACCTCCGCGAGCAGGGCCGCCGCGTCGGGAGCGTCACGGTGACCAGCTTCCGTCCGCTTGCGGCCGAGGAGCTCGGCCGACTGGCCGCCGGCGCGCGGGCCGTGGCCGTCGTGGAGCGGACCGATGAGGCCGGGTCGCCGGACAACCCGCTGGCGCGCGAGCTGAAGTCCGCGTTCGGCGCACTCGCCGCAGAGGGGATGAGCGTCCCGCCGGTCCTCTCCGTCTCCGCCGGTCTCGGTTCCCGGGACGTCTCTTCGGGCGACCTGGTCGGGGTCTTCGATCGGCTCGACCAGCCCGCGGAGGTCCAGGCGCATCCGCGCACCGTCGTTGGGGTCGTGCATCCCGACGCGATTCCCGCCGCCAAGGTCGTCCTGCGGCCGAAGGGCGCGTTCAGCCTCCGCGGCCACTCGATCGGCGGCTTCGGCTCCATCACCACCAACAAGCTCCTGGCGACCGTCCTGGGCGAGCTGTTCGGGCTCCACGTGCAGGCCTACCCGCGCTACGGCAGCGAGAAGAAGGGCCTCCCGACGACGTACTACCTGACGATTGCCGAGGAGCGGATCCGGCAGCACGCCGAGCTGCCGCTCGTCGAGTTCGTGCCCCTCTACGACATCGCGGCGTTCGGGCAGGGGGCCCCGCTCACCGGCCTGACCGATGGCGGCACCGTCTTCGTGCAGACCACGCTCAACGATCCGGCCGCCATCTGGCAGGCGCTGCCGGCGGCGGCCCGCGCCGAGATGCTGCGACGGGACATCCGGCTCGTGGCGCTCGACACCGCCGCCCTTGCCCGCAAGCACGCACCCCGTTCGGACCTGGAAGTTCGGATGCAGGGGATCGCCCTCGTCGGCGTCTTCCTGCGCATGGCTCCCTTCGCGGAGCGCGCCGGCCTCGGTCGTGACGAGCTCCTGGCAGCGGTGGACGCGCAGCTGACCCACTTCTACGGCAAGCGCGGACGCGCGGTGGTCGAGGCCAACCTGGCCGTGGTCACCGAGGCGTACGACACCGTGATCGACGTCACCGGCGCCCTGACCCGCGGGCAGGGTCCGGAGAACGACAAGACCCGCGAGCTCGTGGAGACAAGGGAATGAACGCACAGCTGGCCGCCCTCCGCGTGGCTGACCTGATGTCGATCGAGCCGGTCACCGTCTTCGACGGTGCCTCGCTCTCCGAGGCCGAGAAGCTGATGCAGCAGCGAGGGGTCACGGGCCTCCCGGTGGTCGACGCGGCGGGACGCCTGGTCGGCGTCATCAGCCAGACCGACCTGCTGCGTGCCCACGTCGTCGACGAGCACTGGGCACGCTGGCCCGGGCTCGCCGTCCGCCACCTCATGACCTCACCGGCGCTGACGATCGAGGCGGACGCCCCGATCGCCGAGGCCGCCGCCGTCATGGAGCGCCACCACGTCCACCGTCTCGTCGTCGAGACCGCAGGACGCCCGACGGGGGTGCTCTCCACCATGGATCTCGTCCGCGCCCTCGTGGACGGAGAGGGACATTCATGATCACCGAGCGACTCCGCAAGACACCGGGCGAGCCGAGCGAGGCGCATGCCGAGCATCTCGGCTCGGTGCCTCTCATCCTCGATGTCGACGCGTACGTCGACGACTTCAACCGTGCCGTGGTGCCCGGATACCGGTCAGGCACCGCGGACGCCGAGCTGCCGGCCGACGCCGGCGTGGCGCGCAGCCTGATCCCCCCGGGAACGGCAGCCGTTCGCGATTTCTCGAGCCTGGCGCTGACCATTCCGCAGCTCGACGCATCGAAGTGCGTTGGCTGCATGGCCTGCGTCAGCTCCTGCCCGGACAGCGCCATCATGGGGATCGCCGTTCCCGAGTCCAGGCTCGAGCCAGTGATCGCCGGGTTCGCCGAGAGCCAGGCGCAGCCGGAGCTGGCCGCGGAGACGATCCGCAGCCACTTCATGACCACCACCAAGTACGCGGACGTCCCGAAGCGGCGCGGGCTTGAGCCGGCGCAGTTCGGGATCTTCATCGACCCGGTGCACTGCAAGGGCTGCGGCGAATGCGTCGAGGTCTGCACGGACCTGGGCCATAACGCCCTCCAGATGATCGAGAAGGCCCCGGAGGAGGCATCGGGAGAGTCGACGCTCGACCGGTTCCGTCGCGACATGGGCTTCTTCCGGACCCTGCCGGCCACGCCGGCCGAGTACCGCAATGAGAAGGCACTCGCGGACCTCATGCTCGGCGAGCACGCCTTCGGCTACGTCGGCGGAGCGGGCAGCTGCGCCGGCTGCGGCGAGGCGAGCGCCATCCGGATGCTCGTCGCCGCCACCCGCCAGGTCCACGGCCCAACCTCCATGGGGATCGTGGCCGCCACCGGCTGCAACACCGTCTACGGCAGCACGTACCCGTTCAACCCGTACCTCGTCCCGTGGACGAACTCGCTCTTCGAGAACGCCCCGGCGGATGCGCTCGGCATCCGGCAGCGCTGGGACCAGGCCGGCCATCCGGATCGCAGGATCTGGGTGCTCGGCGGGGACGGTGCCATGTACGACATCGGCTTCCAGTCGCTGTCGCGGATGGTCGCCTCCGGCGCCGACGTGAAGGCCATGGTCCTCGACGGGCAGGTCTACTCGAACACCGGCGGCCAGTCCTCGACCGCCTCGTTCGGCGGCCAGGTGACGAAGCTCTCCGCCTTCGGGAAGGCCCAGCACGGCCGTCCCGAGCCGCGGAAGGAGCTCGGTCGGATCATCCTGGCGCACGGTGACGTCTACGTTGCCCAGACCACCGCGGCCCACGTGAACCACTTCTACCGCGCGGTGATGGAAGCCAACAGCTACCCCGGACCCGCCGTCATCGTCGTGTACACGCCCTGCCAGCCGGAGCACGGCATCGCCGACGATGCCTCGTCGAGGCAGGCGCGGCTGGCGGTCGAGTCGCGGGCCTTCCCGCTCTTCACCTACGACCCGCGCCGCGGCGAGTCCTTCAGCGAACGGCTCAGCCTGCAGGGCAACCCGTCCGTCAAGGAGGACTGGGCGAAGCTCCCCGACGGCAGCACCGTCGACTTCCTGGACTTCGCCCGCTCCGAGGGTCGCTTCGCGCCCCACTTCCCGGCCGACGGAACGCCATCCGCCGAGATCCAGGGCACGCGCGAGGAGCGGCTGGCGAACTGGCACTGGCTGCAGGAGCTGGCCGGGATCCGCTGACGGGCCGATCGGGCCCTTCCTCTCCGCCCGCCCATTCCCGCCCGCCGGCAGCGCACCGGCGGGCGGGCTACGCTGTGCGCCATGACCGACAGCACCGCCGCAGACGTCAAGCGCTGGCGGCAGAACCTGCAGGGCGAGATCGACGGGATCGCGATCTACCGTGCCATGGCCGATGGTGCAGGGGACGAGCGCCTGGCGGACCTCTACCGGCGGCTGGCCGATACGGAGGCGCGCCACGCCGAGCTGTGGCGGGGCCGGCTGCGAGACGCGGGGGCATCCCTTCCCTCCCGTCCCTACTGGCGTGCCCGGGTGCTGGCCTGGATCGCCCGTCGCGGCGGCGCCGCCCTGGTCGCCGGCACCGTGGCGGCCCAGGAGCAGACCGGGCGGGGGATGTACGACACTCAGCCGGAGGCGGCCGGGACGAGCCTCCCGGCTGATGAGCGCTCCCACGCGCGTGTCCTGCGCGAGGTCACGCGCGGCGTGGAGGGCGGCGTCCTCGCCCGCTTCGAGGGCCGCCACCGTGCGGTGGGGGGCAATGCCCTGCGGGCAGCGGTGCTGGGTGCCAACGACGGCCTGGTCAGCAACTTCAGCCTGGTGATGGGCGTCGCCGGCGCGAGCAGCTCCGGGAGTGCCATCCTGATCGCCGGCTTCGCGGGTCTCCTGGCAGGTGCCCTGTCGATGGCGCTGGGTGAATGGCTGAGCGTCCAGAGCGCCCGCGAGCTGTACACGAACCAGATCGCCGTCGAGGCGGCGGAGATCGAGGAGGTCCCGGAGGAGGAGGAGGAGGAGCTGCGCCTCATCTACGAGGCGAAGGGGGTCGGCATCGAGCAGGCACGCGCCATGGCCCACCGGCTGGTGACCGGCGATCGCGATCAGCTCCTCGATACCCTTACCCGCGAGGAGCTGGGCATCGACCCGGACGAGCTCGGCGGGTCGCCGTGGGTGGCGGCCGCCACCTCGTTCATCCTGTTCGCCACCGGCGCCCTGATCCCGATCATCCCGTTCCTCTTCACCGGCGGCTTCGCCGGCATCATCCTGTCGGCGACGTTCGCCGGGCTGGCGCTCTTCCTCCTGGGAGCCGGGATCACCGTCGTCACCGGCCGCAACGCCATGGCCGCCGGCCTTCGACAGCTGGGCTTCGGCCTGGCGGCGGCCGCCATCACCTTCGGGATCGGCTCCCTGGTGGGGGCCGCGGTCGGGTAGTCGTTCGCCGGAACCGGGGCGAATGCCTCGGCGACGACTCGCGCCGCCCGGAGCGCGCAGCCGGACGCGGCGGGGGCGAGGCGGGCGGCCTCGGGCCAGCGGGCCGGACGGAACGCCGCGCGCCACGATCCCTCCCACCCGGCCGCCAGCTCGTGGCCGGGAGCGTCGAGGATGACGCGCACGGCGGCAACCCGCGGAGCGAGGGCGAAGAGGCCGGCGGTCTCCATGTCGACGGCGTCCCAGCCGCGCTCCCTCCCTGCGTCGATCAGGACGGATGCCAGTTGCCCTGCCGGCGTCATCCGCGAGAATGGACGCATGACCACCGAAACGACGACCGCCGGGGCGCGTCCCGGGCCGCTGAGCGAGGGCGAGCTGCAGCTGATCGACGCCTACTGGCGCGCGGCGAACTACCTCTCGGTCGGCCAGATCTACCTCCTTGACGATCCACTCCTGCGCGAGCCGCTCTCGGCGGAGAGGATCAAGCCGCGGCTGCTCGGCCACTGGGGGACGACGCCCGGGCTGAACTTCATCTACGCGCACATGAACCGCGTGATCCGGAACTGGGACCTCGACGCCATCTATGTCACCGGACCGGGACACGGCGGCCCCGGGCTGGTGGCGAACGCGTACCTGGAAGGGACCTACACGGAGCGCTACCCGGGCATCACGCGCGACGAGGACGGGCTGCGCAAGCTCTTCAGGCAGTTCAGCTTCCCGGGCGGGATCCCCAGCCATGTCGCACCCGAGACCCCCGGCTCGATCCACGAGGGCGGGGAGCTCGGCTACTCACTGGCGCACGCGTACGGTGCCGCGTTCGACAACCCCGACCTCCTGGTCTGCTGCGTGGTCGGCGACGGCGAGGCGGAGACGGGCCCGCTCGCCACCAGCTGGCACGCGAACAAGTTCGTCGACGCCGCACAGGACGGTGCGGTCCTCCCGATCCTCCACCTGAACGGCTACAAGATCGCGAACCCGACCGTCCTCGCCCGCATCCCGGAGGAGGAGCTCGTCTCCCTGCTGACCGGCTACGGCTATCACGTGCACATCGTGAGCGGCGACGACCCGCCGCTCGTCCACCAGGAGATGGCGCGCACGCTGGACGCGGTGATCGAGGAGATCGACGCGATCCAGAAGGCGGCGCGCTCCGGCGGGCCCTCGAGCGGAGACGAGCGACCGCGCTGGCCGATGATCATCCTGCGCACCCCGAAGGGCTGGACCGGGCCCAAGGTCGTGGACGGCCTGCCGGTCGAGGGGACATGGCGCGCCCACCAGGTTCCGCTCGCCGAGGTCCGGACGAATCCGGAGCACCTCGCCCAGCTCGAGGCCTGGATGCGCGGCTACCGGCCCGAGGAGCTCTTCGACGAGCGCGGCGCGCTGGTCGAGCCGCTCGCGGCCCTCCCCCCCAAGGGGCACAGGCGGATGAGCGCCAACCCGCATGCGAACGGGGGCGAGCTGCTCGTGGACCTGCGGCTGCCGGACTTCCGCGAGTACGCCGTGCCGGTGACGAGGCCGGGGAGCACGTTCGCGGAGCCGACACGGATCCTGGGCGGGTTCCTGCGCGACGTCATCCGGCAGAATCCCGATTCCTTCCGGATCTTCGGCCCCGACGAGACGGCCTCCAACCGGCTCTCGGCCGTCTTCGAGACGACGGACAAGGCCTGGGACGCGCAGCTCCTCCCGGTGGACGAGCACCTGGCGCCGGAGGGCCGGATCGTCGAGGTGCTCAGCGAACACCTCTGCCAGGGCTGGCTGGAGGGCTACCTGCTCACCGGCCGGCACGGCCTCTTCGACTGCTACGAGGCCTTCATCCACATCGTCGACTCGATGTTCAACCAGCATGCGAAGTGGCTGAAGGTGACGCGCGAGATCGGCTGGCGCCGACCCATTGCCTCGCTCAACTACCTGCTGTCGAGCCACGTCTGGCGGCAGGACCACAACGGCTTCAGCCACCAGGATCCCGGCTTCATCGACCACGTCGTCAACAAGAAGGCGGAGGTGATCCGCGTCTACCTGCCCCCGGACGCCAACTCGCTCCTCTCCGTCGCCGACCACTGCCTGCGCAGCCGGAACTACGTCAACGTCATCGTCGCCGGCAAGCAGCCGTCGCTGAGCTGGCTCTCCATGGACGATGCCGTCGTCCACGCCACGCGCGGCGCCGGGATCTGGGACTTCGCGAGCAACGACGACGCGGGCGAGCCGGACGTGGTCATGGCCTGCTGCGGCGACGTTCCCACCCTCGAGACGCTCGCTGCGGTCGACCTGCTGCGCCAGCACCTTCCCGAGCTGAAGGTCCGCGTCGTCAACGTCATCGACCTCATGCGGCTGCAGCCGGAGGACGAGCATCCGCACGGCATGTCGAACGCCGAGTTCGACGCCCTCTTCACCACCAGCCGGCCGGTGATCTTCGCGTACCACGGCTACCCGTGGCTCATCCATCGCCTCACCTACCGCCGAACGAACCACGAGAGCCTGCACGTCCGCGGTTTCAAGGAGGAGGGCACCACCACCACCCCGTTCGACATGGTGATGCTCAACGACCTGGACCGCTATCACCTCGTCATGGATGTCATCGACCGGGTTCCCGGACTTGCCTCGCGGGCGGGGCACGTGCGCCAGGACATGAGCGACCGGCGCCTCGAGGCGCGCCAGTACACGCGCCTGCACGGCGAGGACATCCCGCAGGTCCGCGAGTGGACCTGGCCGTACTGACGGCACGCCGAGATGCGCATCCTCGTCGTCAACGCCGGTTCCAGCAGCCTGAAGCTGCGGCTCCTCGACGCGGATGACCGGGTTGGCGGCAGTGTGGACCTGCCGGCGCCCGGCGGTCTCGCGCCGCGGGAGGATGTCGCGGAGGCCATCGGCCGGCTGGGGGCGGTGGACGCCGTCGGCCACCGGATCGTCCACGGGGGCACCCGGTTCCGCGACCCGGTGCGGATCGACGCGGAGGTCGTTGCGCAGCTGAGGGCGCTCACGGACCTCGCTCCGCTCCATCAGCCGAAGGCGCTGGCGGCTCTCGACGCGGTGGCCGAGGTGCTCCCCGACACCCCGGCCGTCGCGTGCTTCGACACCGCCTTCCATGCCGCGTTGCCGGCGGCGGCGGCGACGTACGCCATCCCGCGGGAATGGCGGCTCCGCTGGCCGCTGCGCCGGTTCGGGTTCCACGGGCTCTCGCACGCCTATGTCTCCCGGCGCGCCGCCGAGCTGGCCGGCCGTCCCCTCGGGGAGATGCGGGTCGTGACCTGTCACCTCGGCGCGGGCGCCTCTCTCGCGGCCGTCGCCGGTGGTCGCTCCGTTGACACGACCATGGGCTTCACCCCGCTGGAGGGCCTCGTCATGGCGACGCGCTCCGGCACCGTCGATCCCGGCCTCGTGCTCTGGCTGCAGGAGCACGTCGGCACGCCACCGGCGGAGCTGGCCGCCACGCTGGAGAACCGCTCGGGCCTGCTCGGTCTGGCCGGGACGCCCGACATGCGGGCCGCTCTTGCCGCCGAGGCAGCCGGGGACGCGGAGGCCCGCCTGGGCGTGGAGGTGTACCTCCATCGCCTGCGTGCCGCCATCGCCGCCATGGCGAGTGCCATGGCCGGCCTCGACACCCTGGTCTTCACCGGAGGCGTGGGGGAGAACTCGCCCGAGGTCCGATGGCGGACGGCGGACGGCCTGGGGTTCCTGGGAATCGCGCTGGATGCCAATCGCAACGCGGCTACGGATGGAGCGCCGGACCGCGAGCTCTCGGCGGCCCAGGCGACGGTGCGGTCCTTCGTCGTCGTCGCCCGCGAGGACCTGGAGATTGCGCGACAGGTGCGAGCGCTGCTCGCCTGACCGGGGCTCCGTTCAGCGCCGGCGGCGGGGCGGCCCGGGGCGGATCGGTGGAGGATGGAGGCGCTCTGCCGCGTAGGGCACGAGTCGAGTGGCCCCATCGGGCAGGATCGTAGGTCCCGACCATCGGGCTCGTCCGGACTGTGCCCGCCCGACCTTCAGCACCTATGCGCACCTGCGCATGCGTGCGAAGGTGGTCGCATGGACGCGCTCTACGAACTGCAGGCCGAGGTCCTCAAGACGCTCGCCAACCCGCGACGCCTCGAGATTGTCCACCGCCTCGCCGCGGGACCCTGCGAGGTGGGTCGGCTGGCGTCCGAGATGGGGATCGCCCAGCCGAACCTGAGCCAGCACCTGGCCCTGATGCGGACCGCCGGCATCGTGGAAGGCTCGCGTGCCGGCCGCGAGGTCCGGTACCGGCTCGCGGATAACGACATCATCTCCGCCTGCGACCTGATGCGCGGCGTCCTCGAGCGCCGCCTGCAGCGCCTCTCGGACCTGTACCAGCTCGACAACGAGCGACAGGGGCAGCTCGCCCTTGCGTCACGAAGCGGCCGCTGAGCCGCGCTGCCAGGGAGCCGGACCCATGGACGAGCCACTCGCCATCAGCCTCTTCTCGGGGACCGACGACAAGCTCACTGCGGCTGCCGTGCTGGCGGCGGGCGCCGCCGCCATCGGCAGACCGGTGCACATTCTCGTGCAGTACTGGGCGCTTGACGCCTTCCGCTTCAACGTCGTCGATCGTCCCCTGAGCACAGTGCCCGAGGCGGGCGAGGCGGGTCGGGCGGCCGTCGTGGCGCTGGCCGCCGCGGGACAGGCGAACTGGCGGGAGACGCTCGCCCAGGCCAAGGAGGTCGGCGAGGTCGACATCCAGGCCTGCTCGCTCTCGATGGACCTGCTGCATCTCACCCAGGACGACCTCGATCCGCTCGTCGACGGCGTGGAGGGCGTCACCGCCTTCTGGCTCGCCGCCGGCGACGGCCAGGTCCTCTTCATCTAGTTCGCGCCGACGACGTCGCCGACCGAACCACGAAAGGAACCGAAACCCAGATGGCAATCGAGATCACACAGCGCCTCGACGCGCGCAACCTCTCGTGCCCCATGCCCATCGTCAAGACGGCGGTGGCCATCAAGGGCCTCGCCTCGGGCCAGCTGCTCGAGGTGCTCGCGACCGATGCGGGCTCGGTGAAGGACTTCACCGCCTGGGCGGCCACGACCGGCAACGAGCTCGTCGAGCAGAGCGTGGAGGAGGGCGGCATCTTCCGATTCGTCCTCCGCAAGAAGTAAGGACGTACCAATGACCGTCGCCATCAAGCCCGAGGCCAGCGAGGAGCTCCTCCACGAGGAGTCCCTGGACGCCGCCCCGGCACCGGAGCCCGCTGCCGAGGCATCGGCTCCGAGGAAGACGAACTCCCTGATCCTGATCGCCGAGAGCGGCGACCTGGAGAAGACCTGGGCGACCACGATCCTCGCCTCGACCGCTGCCGCCTCCGGCATGGAGGTCTCCATCTTCTTCACGTTCTGGGGCTTCATGGCCCTCGTGAAGCCGGAGAAGCGGACGTTCGGCGAGAACGTGATGCAGAAGATGATGTCGGTCATGAACCGGCCCGGCATCGATCACCTGAAGCTCAGCCGCATGAACTTCATGGGCATGGGCCCGTGGATGATGAAGAAGCTTGCGAAGCAGTACGGCGTTGCCAAGCCGGGCGAGCTCCTCGAGATGGCCATGGCCATGGGCGTGAAGATCCTGCCCTGCCAGATGAGCATGGACATGTTCGGCCTGAAGCGCGAGGACCTGATCGACGGGCTCGACGAGCCGGTCGGGGCAGCGAGCGTGCTGGCCATGATCGCGGACGGGACGCCCGCGCTCTTCATCTGAGCCGACCCCGCGGTCGGTCGGTACCGACGGCGGCACACGAAGGACGCAGACATGCTCGAGAACCCGAGCGTCTCCATCACGCGCACCATCGACGCCAGGGGCAGCTACTGCCCCGGGCCGCTGATGGAGCTGATCCGGGCGATCCGCGAGGGGGAGGTGGGCGACGTCGTCGCCATCCTCTCCACGGACTCCGGGTCGAAGATCGACATCCCCAAGTGGGTCGAGAAGGCGGGCCACCGCCTGGTGAGCATCACCGCCCTCGACGGGTACGACCAGATCATGGTCGAGAAGCTGCGCTAGGGCATACCGCTCGGCGCCGCGGCGTACCGATTGCGGGGGGCGAGGCGATGGCCCTGCCCGCCGCCGCGCGTGGGGAAGCTACCCGTGAGCGCCTGATCCGCCGCTGATCGAGGGCAGGTGCGGCAGGAGGACGGCGGCCCCGGCACCGATGCGGCCGGCCTCCAGGTCGGCGAGCGCGGCGGAGGCGTCGGACAGGGCGTACGCGGTGGGATTGGTGGAGATGCCGATCTCGCCGGCGATCTCCAGGAACTCCCGCGCATCGGCTCGGGTGACGTTCGCCACCGAGACGATGCCCCGTTCCCACCACAGGTCGTCATAGTCGAAGGCGGGAATGCCGTCGAGGTGGATGGCGTTGATCGCCACCGTGCCGCCCCGGTCGAGGGCGCGGAGCGCGTCGACGACGACCGATCCGACGGGCGCGAAGGTCACCGCGGCGTCCAGCGGCATCGGTGGTCGCTCACCGGACGCGCCGGCCCACGCCGCGCCCATCGCCAGCGCCCGCCGGCGGTCCTCCTCCCCGCGGGAGACGACGTAGACCTCGCATTCCCAGTGGCGCGCGACCTGGATCGCGAGCGAGGCGGACGCGCCGAAGCCGTAGAGGCCCAGCCGGCCGCCCGGCCGGATCCCGGACCGACGCAGCGCCCGGTAGCCGATCACCCCGCCGCAGAGCAGGGGAGCCAGCGCCATCGGGTCGCCGGCGGGCAGGCGGGCAGCGTAGTCGGCGCGAATGCTCATCGCCTGCGCGTACCCTCCGTCGACGTCCCAGCCGGTGAAGCGCGCGTCCCGACAGAGGTTCTCCTGCCCGCGCGTGCAGTAGCGGCAGCGGCCGCAGGAGGAGGCGAGCCAGTAGGCTCCCGCCAGGTCCCCCTCCGACCAGCCGTCGACGCCGGGACCGATGGCGGTCACCCGTCCGACGACCTGATGGCCGGGAATCACGGGGAGGCTCCGCGCCGGGACGTCCCCTCGCACGAGCTGGAGGTCGGTGCGGCAGCAGGCACAGGCCAGGACCTCGACGACGATCTCGCCGGCCGCGGGTGCGGGCGTCTCGCGGTCCTCGCCGGCGAGCGGCGGTGGACCGTCGGGGGAGGGCTGTCGAAGGATTTCGGCGCGCATCCGACTAACCTTACCGCCGAGCGCGGCCGCCCGATCAGCGCCGTGGTTTCTGCGTGCTCCCCAGGTAGTACGGCACATCCGCGACGATCGTGTTGCGACGCGCGAAGAGCCGCAGCTTGAGCCGGAGCGCGGTCTGGTTGTGGAGCAGGTTCTCCCACCAGTGGCGCGGGACGAACTCGGAGAGGACGACGAGGATGGGCCGGCTGGGGTCCTGCTTCTGGAGGGCATCCATGTACGCGAGCAATGGACCGATGAGCGCGCGGTAGGGCGACTCGACCACGACCAGCTCGGTGCCGCCGGCCCACGTGGGCCACCGCTCGCGCAGCGCATCTGCCGTGCTGGGGTCGTTCGTGACGTGGACCGCCGTCGGGTGGTCAGAGATGGAGTTGGCGAAGGCGATCGCCTGCCGGGCCGGGCGATCGAGCCGGGCGATCGGCACGATGACGATCGGCTCGATCGCAACCTCGCGGCCCTCGGGGATATGGTCGAGCTCGAGCGCCTCGCTCACCCCCTGGTAGTGATGGCGAATCCCGAGCATGATCGCGATCAGGATCGGAGCCATCACGATCACCAGCCAGGCGCCGGAGAGGAACTTCGTGGACGCGACGATGATGGCGATCACGCCCGTCGTCGCGGCGCCCAGCCCGTTGATGAGCATCCCGCGTCGCCAGCCCTGCTCGCGGCGCCGCCACCACCGGACCACCATTCCGCTCTGGGAGAGCGTGAACGCCACGAAGACACCCAGGGTGTAGAGCGGGATCAGGGCGGTCACGCTGGCACCGAAGACGAAGAGCAGGAGCGCCGCCAGGCCGGAGAGGGCGACGATCCCGGTCGTGAAGGCCAGGCGCTCGCCGCGGAACCCGAACTGGCGCGGCATGAATCCGTCGCGGGCCAGGAAGCTTGACAGGCGCGGGAAGTCCGCGAAGCTGGTGTTGGCGGCCAGCGCCAGGATCAGCGTCGTGGCCAGCTGCAGGATCCACAGGTACGGGCCGTCGCCCATCACCTGGCGGGTGATGAGGGAGAGGACGGTCTGCTGCTCGTTCGGGTCCGGCACCACGTGAGTGATGCTTGCCAGCAGGCTGATCCCCACGAAGAGGCTGCCGAAGATGAGAGCCGCCCAGGTGAGCGTCGTTCGCGCATTCCGCCATTCCGGATGCTTGAAGGCGGGCACCCCGTCGGAGATCGCCTCGACCCCGGTGAGCGCGGCCGCGCCCGAGCTGAAGGCGCGAAGCACCAGGAAGATGCTGAGGACCGATGTCGCCTCCTCGGCCTTGAGCCAGCCGGCCGGCGCGACGAACGTGCCGAGATCGCCGAGCACGAACTGGCGGAAGAGCCCCCACGCGATCAGCCCTGCGATCGCCGCGATGTACAGGTAGGTGGGGGCCATGAAGATCGTGCCGGACTCGCGGATCCCGCGCAGGTTGCCGAGCATCAGGAGCGCCACGATGGCGATGGCGATGGCCACCCTGTCGGGGAAGAGCGAAGGCGCGACCGACGTGATGGCGGCGACGCCGGCCGAGACGGAGACGGCAACGGTCAGCACGTAGTCGATGAGGAGCGCCGCGGCCGCCACCAGGCCCATCACATGGCCCAGGTTGTCGCTCGCCACGATGTAGCTCGAGGCGCCGTCGGGGTAGGCCTTGATCGTCTGCCGGTAGCTCGTGGCGACGATGGCGAGGATGGCGGCGATCACCAGGGTGATCGGCATGACCAGGCTGAAGCTCGCGATGCCGGCCAGGACCAGGATCCGCATCATCTCCTCGGTCGCGTAGGCCGACGAGCTGATGTTGTCCGAGCTGAAGATGGCGAGAGCCTTGAGCTTCGTCAGGCGCTCGGTGTGCTCGCGATGGGTCGAGATGGGTCGCCCGATGAGCGCGGTTCTCAGGCCGCGGATCAGGCGGCTGGGCCAGCCCACCCGTTGCAGGACCGTCCGCTCGGTGGCGATGAGTCCACCCTCACCCCGCTCGAACTCCTCCTCGAAGGGGCGGACGATGCGGACGTAGCTGTCGCCGGGTCGCGCGCCGCGACGCCGCTCCCTGACCTCCAGGAGCGGATCGATGGGTCGCGGCGGATCTGAGTCAGGCACGGATCCTCACTCGGAACGTGGCGCCTCCGGCTCCCGCTCCTCGCCCGGGGGTACGTGGTAGGGGATGTCGGCGACGATCGTGTTGCGCCGGAAGAAGAGACGAAGCTTGAGCCGCAGGGTCGTCTGGTTGTGCAGGAAGTTCTCCCACCAGTGGCGGGGCACGACCTCGGAGAGTACCACCATGACGGGTCGGTCCGGGTCCTGGCGATCAAGGGCGTCAAGGTACGAGAGGAGCGGACCGACCAGCGCGCGGTAGGGCGACTCGACCACCACCAGTCGCGTGGTGCCCGCCCACGCCGGCCAGCGGGTCTGCAGCTCGGCGGCCTCCTCCGGATCGTTCGTGATGTGGACGGCCACCGCCTGGTCCGAGACCGAGTTCGCGAAGGCGATCGCCTGGCGCGCGGGCGCGTCGAGACGAGCGATCGGGACCACCACCGTCGGCGCCGTGGCGACCTCGGCCCCCTCCGGGATGCGCGCGACAGCGATGGCGCGCTGGAGGCGCTGGTAGTGGCGGCGGATCCCCATCAGCAGCGCCATCAGGAGCGGGACCAGGATCACGACCACCCACGCCCCCTCCGTGAAGTTGCTCACGCCCACGACCACGGTCACCACGGCGGTCGTCGCCGCTCCCAGTCCGTTGATGGCCATTCCGCGGCGCCACCCGGCCTCGCGCCGGGCGCGCCACCGCACGAACATGCCGGCCTGCGAGAGCGTGAAGGCCAGGAAGACGCCCAGGGTGTAGAGGGGGATCAGGCCGCTCACGCTCGCCTGGAAGAGGAAGAGGAGGAAGACGGCCATTGACGCGAGCGCCACGATGCCGGTGGTAAAGGCCAGCCGCTCACCGCGGAAGGCGAACTGCCGCGGCATGAACCCGTCGCGTGCGAGGAACGAGGAGAGGCGCGGGAAGTCCGCGAAGCTGGTGTTCGCGGCAAGGGCCAGCAGGAGCGCGGTGGAGACCTGGGCCAGGACCAGGATCCAGTTGTCCCCCACGAGGTGCCGCACGAGCAGGCTGAGCACCGTCTGCTCCTGGTTCGGGTCGGGGATGATCCCGATCTGCACCACGAGGAACGCGATCCCGACGAACAGGATCGCGAAGATGGAGGTCGCCCAGGTGAGCGTGGCGCGCGCGTTGCGCCACTCGGGGGACTTGAAGGCCGGAACGCCGTCGGAGATGGCCTCGACGCCGGTGAGCGCCACGGCTCCCTGGGAGAAGGCGCGCAGGATGACGAAGAGTCCCAGCCCGGTCGCGCTCGCCTGGAAGGTCGCTTCCCACTGTGGCGGTGGCACGTAGAGCGGGAGATCGGCCGTCGCGAAGCGCCAGAGGCCGTAGGCGAGGATCGAGAACATGACCGCCAGGTACAGGTAGGTCGGCAGCATGAAGATCGAGCCGGACTCGCGTATCCCCCGCAGGTTGCCGATGGTCAGCAGCGCCACCAGGGCGATGGTCAGCTCCACCTTGATGGGGAACAGGGCGGGCATGATCGAGGTCAGCGCCGCGACGCCCGCGGAGATCGAGACGGCCACCGTCACGACGTAGCCGATGAGGAGCGCAGATGCCGCGAGGACACCGAGGCGGTCGCCCAGGTTGTCGCTGGCCACGATGTAGCTGCTGGCCCCATGCGGATAGGCCTTGATCGTCTGGCGGTAGGAGGCGGTGACGATCAGGAGCATGAGGACGATGAGCCCCGCGAGCGGCAGTGTCAGGCTGAGCGCCCCGACGCTCGCGAAGGCAATCACCCGCATGATCTCCTCGGGACCATACGCGGACGAGCTGATGTTGTCCGAGCTGAAGATCGCCAGCGCCTTGAGCTTCGTCAGGCGCTCGGTGTGCTCATGGTGCGAGCTGATCGGCCGCCCGATCAGGAAGGTGCGGACCGATCGAAGCGAGGCTCTCCAGCCGGTCCTCTGGAGGACCGTGCGCTCCGAAGCGACGAGCTGACCCTCCTCGCCGCGCTCGAACTCGTCCTCGAAGGGACGGATGATCCTGACGCGTCGATCACCGGGGCGCCGCCCGCGGTGGGTCTCGCGAATCTCCAGGAAGGGGTCGACACGGCGCGCGGCTCCCTCGCCGCCACGGCGTTCGGGGTCTTGGGCGGACATGCGGCGCCTATTACAGCACGCCCGGGAGGAGGGGCGACGATCCGCCCCGTCCTCCCGGTCCGCGTGGAACCTCAGCGGTCGCGGGTCAGGCCCGATCCTCCACCAGGCGCGGCACGCCCCAGGCGATGCCGGCCAGCGACGCCAGCACCACGATCGCGCCGGCAACGGCGAACATGGCCGTCACCGCCCCCAGGTCGATGATCACGCCAGCGATCGCGAGCGAGAACGGCGCGAGGCTGACGGAACCGAACATGAGGAGGCTCATGATCCGACCGGTCAGGGCCTCGGGGATCTGCGCCTGCATCCACGCGATGATCCGCACGTTGATGAAGCCGACGCCGACGCCGATGGCGACACCGACGGCGAACGCGATTGGCATGGTGGGGGCCACCCCGATGCCGGCGAGCCCAATGCCCAGCAGGAGCGCGATGCCCATCGTCAGCCAGCCGAGATGCGGCACGCGCCGGATGGATCCGGCGACGACGGCCCCGACCAGTGCCCCGGCTCCGAAGCCGGAGAGGAGGATCCCGAAGTCGGCCGATCCGCCGAAGCGGCTGTCGGCGATCCAGGCGATCCCCACGCTGATCGGACCGGTGAACGCGAAGTTGAAGGCGGCGATCAGAAGCAGCAGGGCGCGGATGGCCGGGTGGGCCCAGGCGTAGGCGACGCCCTCGCGGACCGTGGCCAGGACGGATGCACTTCGCGCATCGCCGTCAACGACGTGCGCCGACCGCCGTCCTCCGCGCACGAGCACGAGGACACCGGCCGCGACGGCGAACGAGATCGTGTCGACCACGAAGGCCGGACCGGTCTGGACGGCCGCGACGACGAACCCGGCGACGGCCGGACCAACCAGGCCGGCCAGCTGCTGGGTGCCCTGCATGAGGGCGTTGGCCGCCGGCAGCTGTCCCTCCGGTACGAGCATTGGCACGATGGTGTTGATGGCCGGGTAGAAGAACGCGTCGACGAGGCCGAAGATGGCGGCCAGGAGATAGAGCTGCCAGAGCTGCGCGTTGCCGGTGATCACGAGCGTCGCCAGGAACCCGACCACCACCGCACGCACGGCGTTCGACACGAGCATGAGGTTGCGAGGTGAGAGGCGGTCGCTGAACGCTCCGCCCATCAGCATGAAGATCGCGCGCGGGATCGCTGCGGTCATCAGGACCGTGCCCAGGGCGAGGCCCGAACCGGTGAGCTGCAGGGCGAGCCAGGCGAGCGCCACGAAGTGGAACTGGTCTCCCAGCAGGGAGACCGTCTCCCCGGAGAAGACCAGGCGGAAGTCCCGCACCCGGAGAGGCCGCACAAGGGCGGGCCCCTTCTCGTCCGCGCGACCGGCGGCGTCCTCGCCGGTGCGTGCCGGCATCATGGTGATTTCAGGTTCCATGGCAGTGTCACTCCACGCTGATGAGGACGCTGTCGCCATCCTCGTCCTCGACGTCGACGATGGGACCCGTCATCCGGGCCGCGATCGCCTCGCGAATCTGGTTACCCTGCTCCTGGCTGATCCCCGGGACCATGCGAAGCGCCACGTCCGCGAAGGCGAGGGGGATGCGCAGGTTCACCACCTGGCGGCCCCGCTCCAGGACCCGGATCCGGACCTGGCGGCCCCCGCCCGGGCCGCCGGCAGGAGCACCGGAGGGCGCCGACCTCGCGCCGGGCGACGGCGCGGTCGGCTCGCCCGTGGTCGGGCGGGTGAGCGCTTCGATGATCGGGGCCGCCTCCTGCGGCGAAAGGGCGCCCTCCGCGACGAGGCGGAGGATGGTGGCCAGCTCGTCAGGCATCGGATCGTCCCCCGGCCAGGCGCGTCGATGCCTCCTCCACGTCGATCTCCCCGCGCTCCAGCGCGCGGAGGATCTCCAGGGACTCGGCCTCGTCAACCGGCTCTGCGGCCCGCGGCGGCGGCTCCGAGGCAGGTGGCGGCGAGGTCGGGGCTGCGGCCGCGTCGATCCGGCGTGGTCGCCGGACGGAGACGTCGCCCGACATCGAGCTGAAGACGAAGCGCGGTGTCCCGTCCCCGACCACGACCCGGCGACGGTCGCTGGTGCCCTCCAGCCGATGGTCGACTTCGGCATGCAGGTCGCTGGAGATGCCGTGCACCTCCAGCGTGGCGCTGCCGGCAAGGCCGAGCACGAAGTCGCCGCTGACCGTCTCGGCGCGGAATGCGCCCGCCGGGTCCAGCCGCGCCTCGAGCTCGAGGTCGCCGCTCACCGACGAGATGTGGCCCTGCCGGAGCAGCGGCACCACCGCGGACAGGTCGCCGGAGACGGACTCTGCGGTGAGGGAGAGCGGATCGACGCCGCGTACGGTCACGTCACCGGAGACGCTTCGCAGTGCCAGGCTGCCGCCGAGCTCCGTGGCGAAGATGTCGCCCGAGGTCGTCGTGTAGCGCTGCTCGCCGCGCATGCCCTCCACGACGAGGTCGCCCGAGACGCTCTCGATCCGCACCGATGCGGCCGCCGGTGCCGTGCCTTCGAGCGAGAGGCCGACCGGACTGCGGCCCGATACGAGGCGGCGCAGCGCCGCCCCAAGGTCGTTCCGGCCGCTGCGATCCTGGACCTCGAGGGTATTCCCGGCGGTGGCGATCTGCAGGGCCGACGCCTCGAAGATGCTGTCCGCCTCTTCCTCAGAACCGGCCCGGATCTCGAAGACGGCGTTCACGTGGGCCTCGTCGCCGTCGGTGGCGCGGAGTCGCACGTCAGCCTCGGTGACCCGGATGGCGAGACTCCCCCCGGGGCCGATGCGGTGCGCAATCTCCTGGTGTCGCACGAACGTGGGCATCTGCTCAGCTCCTGCCCAGCTCACGCAGCTGGGCGGCCGCCTCCTCGGCGGACAGGTCGTGGTTCTTGAGTCGTTCGAGGATGGTTCGGCGCGCAACCGCGGCTGCATCCTCGGGCGGAGTCGCTCCGGCGATCTGCGACCCGGCGGGGGACTCGTCGTCCGGGACCGGCCCGGCGTCTCCCAGGCCGAGGACCTTGAGCAACGCCTCGAGGCGGCCGCGGACGGTGGGGTAGGAGATGCCCAGCTCACGCTCCATCTCCTTGAGGTTGCCCCGCGAGCGCAGGAAGCTCTCCAGGAAGGCGAGCTGCTCGCGCTCGAGGTGTCCGAACCGGCCGACGCCGAACTCGCCCTCGAGCGCGGTGCCGCAGCTGCGACAGTGCAGCCGGGTGATGGTGAGCTCGCCCTGGCAGACCGGGCAGGTCGAGATGACGTCCCGTGGCATCAGTGTCCATGCTCCTTCCGTGCGGGCCGCCGGTCATCCAGCTGGAAGACGCGGCTCGTCCCCCGGGACAGCGAGGCCCGCTCCCGGGTCTCGCGCAGCCGATCCTCGGTGGCCATCCGCAGCAGGTGAAGGCGGTAATCCATCATTTCTTCCAGCTCCTTGTCGATAATCGCGATGTCGCGATGCGAATTCCGCAAGTGATGGGCGCATTCTATGACCCAGTGGACGGAATGTCAATAGAAAACTCATCAAATGGTCTTGGCGCCTGAGAAATTGGCAACGCTGAGAGTGAAACCAGTCGGTGACGGGTGAGAGAAGAGCCCTTTGGCGCACCCTGGTGGCGTACGGTAGGATCGGCGTGCGCCATGACCCAGCGATTTCTCCCGTACTCCCCGGAGCGCGACGTGTACCGCCTGCTAGGCGTCGATCCGCGTGCTGGCAACGAGGAGCTCAGAGAGGCCTGGAGGCGCCTCGCCCGCACCTTCCACCCCGACCGCAACGACTCCTCGCGCTCTCACGAGGAGATGCAGGTCGTCAACGCCCTGCGGGAGCTCCTGGAGGATCCCGACGCGCGGGCGCGCTACGACCGCGAGCGGTACCGGTTCCTCGCCAGCCGCGAGCGTCGCCCTCGCACAGGCCCGCCATCGGGTCTTGGCGCGCCTGCACGGGTCCGGGCAGACGCGCCACGCTCGAGCACCGAGCGCCTCCTCGTCGCGGTGGGAGCGGGCCTGCGCGCCTTCGCGCTCGAGCTCGTCCCCGCGCGCTGCGAGCGGTGTGCCGGCGCCGTCGGGCGCCGCGACCGTCGGTGCGGCGTGTGCGGAGCGGAGGTGGCCCGGCAGCGCGCCTGACGCGCCAGCCGTGCGTCCATCGCCGAACGGCGAGCTAGGCGAACTGCGGGTTCACGCGCTCCGGATCGATCCCCATCTCGGAGAGCGCAGCCGTGAGCTCCGCCCGTTCGGCCTGGCCGGTGAGGCAGAGGCCGTGGAGGGACGCGTAGGCGATGTGCTCCGGTGAGACCTCGAAGTGCGTGCGCAGGGCCTCGCGGGTATCGCTGCGGCCGAAGCCGTCGGTGCCCAGGACGGTGTACGGGCGGTCGATCCAGCGGGAGACCATGTCCGGGACCGCCTTGAGGTAGTCCGTCGCCGCCACGACGGGCCCCTCGCTGCCGGCGAGGGCCTGCGTTACGTAGGGAACCCGCGCCTCCGCGTCGGGGTGCAGACGGTTCCAGCGCTCCGCGTCGAGTGCGTCGACCCGCAGCTGCTGGAAGCTCGTGGCGCTCCAGATATCGGCGGCGACGTTGCGTGCGGCGAGGATCTCCTGCGCACGCAGCGCCTGGTGGAGGATCGACCCCGAGGCGAGGATCTGCACCCGGCGCCCGTGCACCTGCGCGGGGCGGTACCGGTAGAGCCCGCGGAGGATCCCGTCGTCGACGCCATCGGGCCTGGCCGGCTGCGTCCAGTTCTCGTTGTAGATCGTGAGGTAGTAGAGGACGTCCTCGTTCTCGGTCGTCATTCGCCGGATCCCCTCCCGGACGACGACCGCCAGCTCGTAGGCGAAGGCCGGGTCGTAGGCGCGGATGTTCGGCAGGACCGATGCGAGGAGGTGCGAGTGCCCGTCGTCGTGCTGCAGGCCCTCTCCGTGCAGCGTCGTGCGGCCGGCGGTTGCGCCCATGAGGAAGCCGCGACCGCGCGAGTCGCCGAATGCCCACATCTGGTCGCCGGTGCGCTGGAAGCCGAACATGGAGTAGAAGGTGTAGAAGGGGAGCATGGGCTCACCGTGGACGGCGTAGCTGGTGCCAGCCGCGGTGAACGAGGCCGTGGCCCCGGCCTCCGTGATGCCCTCCTCGAGGATCTGGCCGTCGGTGGCCTCGACGTAGCTGAGCAGCAGCTCCTTGTCGACGGGGGTGTAGCGCTGGCCCAGCGGGGAGTAGATCCCGACCTCCTTGAAGAGCGGGTCCATGCCGAAGGTGCGCGCCTCGTCGGGGATGATGGGGACGACGCGGCGGCCGATGCCCGGGTCGCGGACGAGGGCGCGGATGAGCCGGCTGAAGGCCATGGTCGTGCTGGCCGGGCGGTCCGAGCCCGCGAAGAGCTCGTCGAAGGCCGACGGCTGCACCTCGGGCAGGGTCACCGGGTGCACGCTGCGCTCCGGGACGAAGCCTCCCAGGGTCCGGCGTCGCTCGAGCATGTACTGGATCTCCGGTGAATCCGGGCCCGGGTTGTAGTACGGAGCCTCCTTCAGCGCCTCGTCCGGGATGGGCAGCTCCAGGCGGTCGCGGAAGATCCGCAGCTCCGCCTCCGTCAGCTTCTTGGCCTGGTGGGTGACGTTGCGGCCCTCGATCCCGGGACCCAGGGTCCAGCCCTTCACCGTCTTCGCCAGGATCACGGTCGGGGTGCCCGTGTGTGAGACGGCCGCCGTATAGGCAGCGAACACCTTGCGGTAATCGTGGCCGCCCCGGCGCAGCTTGGTGAGGTCCTCGTCCGAGAGGTGCTCGACCATGGCGCGCAGCCGCGGATCCGGCCCGAAGAAGTGCTCCCGGATGTAGGCCCCGTCCGAGACGGAGAGCCGCTGGTAGTCGCCGTCGAGCGTCTCGTTCATCTTGTTGACGAGGATCCCGTCGACGTCGCGGGCGAGAAGCTCGTCCCACTCCCGGCCCCAGATGACCTTGACCACGTTCCAGCCGGCTCCGCGGAAGATCGCCTCCAGCTCCTGGATGATCTTGCCGTTGCCGCGGACCGGCCCATCCAGCCGCTGGAGGTTGCAGTTCACGACGAAGGTGAGGTTGTCGAGGCCGTCGCGCGCCGCCAGCGAGAGCCCGGCCATGGCCTCGGGCTCGTCCATCTCGCCGTCGCCCAGGAACGCCCACACCCGCTGGTTCGAGGTGTCCTTGATGCCGCGCGCATGCAGGTAGCGGTTGAAGCGTGCCGCGTAGACCGCGGAGAGCGGACCCAGGCCCATGCTGACCGTGGGGAACTGCCAGAAGTCGGGCATCGTCCGCGGGTGCGGATAGCTGGACAGGCCACCCGGCCAGAGCGCCTCCCGACGGAAGTGGTCGAGCTGCTCTTCGCTGATCCGACCCTCCAGGAAGGCGCGGGCATAGATGCCCGGGGCCGCGTGGCCCTGGAAGTAGACCAGGTCGCCATCGGGGCCGCCCTTGAAGAAGTGGTTGAAGCCCACCTCGTAGAGGCTCGCCGCCGAGGCGTAGGTCGACAGGTGGCCGCCGATCCCCTCGAAGCGCGTGTTCGCGCGCAGGACCATGGCAAGCGCGTTCCAGCGGATCATGCGCCGGACGCGGTGCTCCATGACCTCGTCGCCGGGGAAGTAGGGCTCCTGCTCAGGGCTGATCGTGTTGATGTACCGGGTCTGCACCAGCGGCGGCAGGCCGACCTGCAGCTGCCGGGCGCGCTTCAGGAGCTTGAAGATGATGAATCGCGCGCGCTCGGGACCCGCCTGGTCCACGACCGCGTCGAGCGAGTCCATCCACTCCTGGGTCTCGGTCGGGTCGATGTCCGGAAGCTGCTGCTTGAACTGGTCGAAGATCTCGTGCACGGATCGTATGGTAGTCGCCCGGCACCACACCCGGTCCGCAGCCATCTGCTCGCCTTTCCCCGACGGCCGGATCCTGTCACCATGGGCTTCATGACGACCGCCGCGACCGGGCGCCCGCACCGCGTTCTCATCCTCGGGGGCGGGTTCGCCGGGGCGATGACCGCACAGGCCCTGGAGCGCCGCCTGGGAAGCCGCGACGACGTGGAGATCTGGCTCGTCAACCGGGACAACTTCCTCCTCTTCACGCCGCTCCTGCCGGAGGTCTGCTCGGGGAGCCTCGAGCCGCGGCACGTCGTCAGTCCGCTGCGCGGAATCGTCCGCCACAGCTCGACCTGGTGCATCACCGCCGA
Organism: uncultured Chloroflexia bacterium; assembly: GCA_963773695.1. GTDB lineage: Bacteria > Chloroflexota > Limnocylindria > QHBO01 > QHBO01 > CAVXEH01. The sequence continues at coordinate 25,217 of CAVZCE010000011.1, forward strand.
GGTGCAGACGATCGACACCGCCGGTGGCGTGGTGACGGTGATCGGCGGTGACGGCGACCCGCATCGGCTCCGCTACGACACCCTGGTGATGGCCCTGGGCGGCGTGACCCACACCTTCGGCATCCCGGGCCTCGCGGAGCATGCCGCCAGCATGAAGTCGCTCGCCGACGCGTTCAGCGTCCGCAACCGGGTCATCGAGATGTTCGAGCGCGCGGAGCTGGAGGACGACGAGGGCGAGCGTCGCGCGGACCTCACCTTCGTCGTGGGTGGCGGCGGCCTGTCGGGCGTCGAGACGGCCGGTGAGATCGGGGACTTCGCGCATCGGGTTCGCCGTCGGTACTACCGGAAGATCCCGGAGCGCCAGGTTCGCCTGGTCCTGGTGGAGCTCAAGGATGAGGTCCTGCCCGACCTTCCGTCCGCGATGGGGGCCTACGCGCGGGGCCGGCTGGCGGAGCGCGGCTTCGAGATCAGGCTGGGAACGGCCATCCGGGAGCTGTCCGAGACCGCGGTGACGGTCGGCGACGGCGAGGTGATCCCGACGCGCACGGTCATCTGGACGGGAGGGGTGCGGCCGGCGCCGGCCGTCGCGGAGAGCGGCGTGGAGGTCGACCACGCGGGGCGGGTCGTCACCGCGCCGACGATGGCGACGAGCAGGGAGGGGGTCTTCGCCATCGGTGACTGCGCGAGCATCCCGAGGGCGGGCGGTGACGGCGGGGCGTTCGCTCCCACGGCGCAGAACGCGGTGCGGGAGGCGACGCGCCTGGCGGAGAACATCGTGGCGCGCATCGACGGGCGTCCAATGACGGCCTTCCGCTACGAGACCATCGGGACCCTCGCCTCGATCGGCCACCACACCGGGGTCGGGGTCGTCTTCGGAATCCGAGTCCGCGGCTGGCTCGCCTGGTTCATGTGGCGCGGATACTACTGGTCGCGCGTTCCGGGATTCAATCGGAAGGTCCGCGTGGCCATCGACTGGCTGCTCACCGCGATCTTCGGCGCGGATTCGGTCCAGCTCAAGGTCGAGGATGCCTCGAGCGCTCTGGGATCCTCGGGGCGCCGCCGTCCGCCGGCGGCCGGACGCGGCTGAGGCCGAGCCGCTAGACTCACGACGCCATGTCACGAGCGGAACGACGCGCGTACCAGCGCATGACGAAGAACCAGGACCCGTACGCCCCGCCGGTGAGCGGAGCGGCCAAGGCCCGCATGGAGCATCAGCGGGCACGGCGGGCGGCCGTGCGGAAGCCGTCCGAGCCGGCGAGCCTCCTCGGCGGCCGCGCTGCCTGGTGGGTCTTCGGCGGAGCGGTCGTTGCCTTCGTCCTCGCGCTCTCCCTGGCCTGGGGTGACGGGAGCCACGCGGGCTTCGCCACCCTGGTCGGCGCGGCCGCCGGGGTGGGCTGGCTGGCGCTCTCGCTGGGGTTCGTCTGGTGGCGTCGTGCCGCCCGCCTTGCTGGCAGCAGCGCGGGAGGGCGGCCGGCGGCACGCCGCTGACCACCGCTGCACGTCGATGGCTGAGGCGATCGTCGAGGTCCGCAACCCGTCCGGCCTGCACGCGCGTCCTGCCGCGACCTTCGTGAAGGCCGCTGCCGGATTCAATGCCGCGGTGCAGGTCGCGAACGTGACCCGCAACCCTGACAAGAGCGCGAGCGCCAAGAGCGTGCTCGGCGTGCTGGGCCTGGGCGTCGTCCAGGGCCACTCCATCCGGATCAGCGCCGAAGGCGACGACGCCGAGACGGCGGTTGCCGCGCTTGTCGAGATGGTGGAGGGCGGCCTCGGAGAGCAGGTCGGTCCGGCATGAGCGGCGCCGCCCTGCGCGGCGTGCCCGCGGCCCCCGGTGTGGCCATCGCAGCCCCGTGGCAACCGCCCGCGCCGGCGGCGCAGGATGCCGGCGCGGCAGCGCAGGTCGACCTCGCCGAGGCTGCGCCGCGAGCCGCCGAGGAGCTCGAGGGGCTCGCCCAGCGGCTGCGGACGGCCGGCCGGGACGAGGAGGCCGGAATCTTCTCCGCGCAGGCCATGATGGCCGCCGACCCGGAGCTGCTCGAGGCGGCCACGGCTCTCGTCGAGGCGGGCTCCGCGCCGGATCAGGCGATCCTGGCTGCCGGGGAGCAGGCCGCCGAGATGCTCGCGAGCCTCGACGACGAGCTGCTGGCGGCCCGTGCCGCCGACGTCCGGGACGTCGCGGCCAGGATCGCGCGCGTCATCCGCGGTGAAGAGCCGCCGCGCCTGGAACGCCGCTCGATCGCAGTCGCCGTGGACCTGCCGCCATCGGTCACCGCCGAGCTCGACCCCTCGCTCCTGGCGGGGATTGCCCTGGAGGCCGGATCACGCACGGCCCACGCCGCGATCCTTGCCCGCGCCCTGGGGATCCCGGCCGTGGTGGGAGCCGCCGGGCTGATGGCCGCGGCCGCGCAGGCCGGGATGGTCGGCCTCGACGGCGAGCGCGGGGAGGTGGTCCTCGACCCGGACGCCGCCCAGCTCGCGAGCCTGGAGGAGCGGATGCGGACGGACGAGGCGCGCCGCGCCGCGGACGCCGGACTGAAGGACCGGCCGCTGGCCACCGCCGACGGTCACCGGGTCATGCTGGCGGCGAACATCGGCCGTCCGGACGAGGCCGCCCGCGCGATTGACAGTGGCGCGGAGGGGGTGGGCCTGTTCCGAACTGAGTTCATGTTCATGGGTCGCGCCACCGCGCCCGACGAGGCGACCCAGACCGCCGCCTACGCCGCCGTCCTGGCCGCGTTCGGGGAGCGGCCGGTGGTGATCCGCCTCATCGACCTTGGAGGGGACAAGGGCCTGCCGTACCTGCCGCTGCCCGCGGAGGAGAATCCCTTCCTCGGCGTGCGCGCCCTGCGCCTGGCCGATGCCGGCCATGCGGACCTGATCGTCACCCAGCTGCGAGCCATCCTGGCGGCGGGCGAGCAGACCGGCCGCCAGCCCTGGATCATGGCGCCCATGGTCGCCGACCTTGCCGACGTGCACCGGCTCCACGAGCTGGTGGAGGCGGCGAGCCTCGGCCGGCAGCTGAGCGTCACGCCCAGGGTAGGGATCATGGTCGAGATCCCCTCCGTCGCGCTGATCGCCGACATCGTCGCCCCCGAGGTCGCGTTCTTCAGCATCGGGACGAACGACCTGACCCAGTATTTGCTCGCCTCGGACCGCACCAACCCGGCGCTGGCGGGTCGCCAGGATCCCATGCATCCCGCGGTGCTCCGGACGATCGCCCGGGTGGTGGAGGGCGGGCACGCGCACGGCATCCCGGTGGCGGTCTGCGGCGAGATGGCCGGCGACCCCGCCGGTGCCATGGCCCTGGTCGGCCTGGGCGTCGACGAGCTGAGCATGGACGCCGGCGGATTCGGCGGGGTGAAGCGGGCGCTGGCCTGCGCCACGCGCGAGCAGCTCGCGGAGCGCGCGCGGACGGCGATGCAGGTGAACGGTGCGGCGGATGCGCGCGCCCTCTTCGATGAGCTGCGGGGCGCAATCGCCGTCACTTGATGAGCTTGCGCTCCATCTGGCGCATCGCGATCCACATCATGAGCACGAAGAAGCCCAGCAGGTAGCCCAGGTCCCATGCCTGCTGCCAGCCGACGGCGCCGAGCGTGAGGCCGCGGATGAGGCTGATCGAGTGGTACAGCGGCGTCGCCTGCATGAAGACCTGGATCGGCACGGGATAGATGCTGATCGGGAAGAACGAGCCCGAGAACAGGAACATCGGCTGGACGATGAGGCCCATGGGGATGTCGAAGTCCTGGACGGTGCGCAGGAAGCTGGTGCCGGCCAGGCCGGCCGCGGCGAAGGCCGCCGCCACGAGGAGCGCAACCGGCAGCGCGGCGAGCCCCCACCAGGAGTGGATGAGGCCCAGCGCGGCCATGAGCACCAGCATCGCCGTGGCATACAGGACCGCGCGCATGAGCGCCCACAGCATCTCTCCCAGCGCGATCTCGGTGATGCCCATGGGGGTCGCCAGGATGCCGTCGTAGGTCTTCGCGTAGTTGAGCTTGAAGAAGACGTTGAAGATCGTTTCGAAGACCGCGCCGTTCATCGCCGCCGTCGCCAGCAGCGCCGGTGCCACGAATGGCAGGTAGTCCACGGAGGTCCCGTTCGGCAGCTGCACGCTCTGCACGAACCCGCCGACGCCCAGACCGATGCCGGCCAGATAGAAGACCGGCTCCAGCACCCCGGAGAAGATCACGACCAGCTGGTGGCGGTAGACCATCAGGTTGCGCTCGACCAGGCGCCGCGAGCGCCAGAGCCGCTCGCCCATGGGTCCAGGGAATCCGGTCCCCGGGGGCCGGCGCGCCGTATCGACGGCCATCGTCAGGTCACCATCCGCCGCGCCAATCCGCGGTCGGCCAGCCACAGGCCGACGCCGACGAACACGACCAGGTAAAGCAGGTGAAACGGTGCGGCGACCAGGTCGAGCCGTCCGAGGATCAGTCCGCGGACCAGCTCCACTCCGTGGTAGAGGGGCGTGGCCCAGGCCACGACGCTCACGGCGGCGGGCAGCTGCGAGAGCGGGAAGAAGGTCCCGCTGAAGAGGAAGAGCGGGTTGATGATGAAGCGGAAGATCCAGCTGAAGCCCACGTCGTTGCGCTGCGTCGAGGTGAAGGCGATGAGGTTCGCGGAGAAGCCCAGGCCGGTGAGCACCACGACCGGGATCGCCAGGATCGCCCACGGCGTCTTCGCGATGCCGAAGACGGTCAGCACCACGAGGAAGATGCTCGAGACGGTCAGCAGCCTGAAGCCGATCCAGCCCAGCTCGCCGAGGAGGATGTTCCGGGTGGCGAGCGGGGTCGACAGCATGGCCTCGTAGTTCCGGCCCCACTGGATCTTGTTCATGATCGGATAGGTGGACTCGAAGGTGGCCGTCTGCATGGCCATGGCGCCCAGCAGCCCGGGTCCGATGAAGTCGAGGTAGGGAACGCCGCCGACGTCGCCCTTGATGAGCGCGCTCAGGCCGATCCCCATGGCGGCCAGGAACATGAACGGCTGCAGGAACCCGAAGAAGAGGCTCCGGTACCAGATCCGCTTGTAGACGAGCCAGTTGCGCCGGAAGACGCGGGTGGCAGGGGCGATGAGCGTGCCGTCCCGGATGGTCATGTGCTCAATCGACCAGGGAGCGGCCGGTCAGGCGCAGGAAGACGTCCTCCAGCGTCGAGCGTCGGACGAGGGCGCTCTCCACGGCGATCTCGCGACGATGGACCTCGTCCAGGGTGCGCTCGCCGTCGTCGGTGTACAGGAGGAGGCGGTCGGGGAGCTCCTCGTAGCGCTCCGCGAGCCCGTCGAGGGCGCCGTCGAGCGAGGAGCGGGCGGCATCGGTCAGGCGCAGCTCGAGCACCTCGCGCGTGCTGTAGTGGTCGATCAGCTCCCGCGGAGAGCCCTCTGCCACGATCCTGGCCTTGTCCATCACCACCAGCCGATCGCAGAGCTGCTCCGCCTCGTCCATGTAGTGGGTGGTGATGAGCAGCGTGGCTCCCCGTCGCTTGAGCTGGTAGAGCCGCTCCCAGAGGAGGTGGCGGGCCTGCGGGTCGAGCCCCGTCGTCGGTTCGTCGAGGATGATCAGGTCCGGCTCGTTGATCAGGGCACGGGCGATCGTCAGCCGGCGCTTCATGCCGCCGGAGAGCGGCTCCACCTGGTCCGTGGCTCGTTCCGCGAGCTGGACGAACTCCAGCAGCTCGTCCGCGCGTCGCCGCGCGACGTCGCGAGGGATATCGAAGTAGCGCGCGTACATCTCCAGGTTCTCGCGGACGGTGAGCTCCTGGTCGAGGTTGTCGATCTGGGGCACCACGCCCAGGCGCGCCTTGATCTCGCGCGCCTGCGTCCGCGGATCCATGCCGATGACGCTGAGCTCACCCTCCGTGACGGGGGAGGCACAGGCGATCATGCGCATCGTGGAGGTCTTGCCGGCGCCGTTGGGGCCCAGGAAGCCGAAGGCCCGACCGGCGTGCACGTCGAAGTCGATGGCGTCCACGGCGGTGAAGCCGCCGAAGCGCTTGGTGAGGCTGCGGGCAGAGACGAGCGAGTCGCCGGTCGCGGATGGCATGGACGCATGATTCTACCGATGCCTGACGGGTGCGGTCAGTCATCGCTCCCGCGAAGTCGAGGGCGGCCTGTTCCAGGGCCGATTGACCGCGCCGCCAGATCGGGTGGATACTTGTCCGGGTGGAGTAGCACATAAGCCCGGATGGGCGGGGAGGAAGCAGATGCACGTCGTCGTCGTCGGGGCCACCGGGTTCGTGGGGAGCCACCTCGTTCCATACCTGGCGGAGCGCGGCCACGCCGTCACCGCGGTCTCCCGGCAGGGGAAGGGCCGCGCCGGGTGGCCGAGCACGGTGCGCACCATGCCGGGAGACATCGAGACCGGCGGAGGCCTGGAGTCGGCCATGCGTGGCGCGGATGCCGTCGTCCACCTCGTGGCGATTCCCCGCGAGTCGGGCGGACGCAGCTTCGAGCGCGTCAACGTGGAGGGAGTGGGGCGGGTCGTATCGGCTGCCGCCGCGACAGGGGTGCGTCGCTTCGTGCACCTGAGCATCCTGGGTGCCGTGAACGACCCGAAGCTCGCCTACGTTCGGAGCAAGTGGGCCGGCGAGCAGGTGCTCCGTACCTCCGGCCTCGAATGGGTCGTCCTTCGCCCGTCGCTGCTCTTCGGGGAGGGAGACGGCTTCTACAACCTGATCAAGACGACCCTCACCTGGTGGTCGCCGGGCGTGATCGCCATCCCGGGGGACGGGAGCACGCGCTTCCAGCCGCTCTCCGTGGACGACCTCGCCCTCGGCATCGAGCGTTCGATCGTCGACGCGGAGCGCGCCGGCACGGTGTACGAGCTCGGCGGACCGGCCTACTGGACGTACCGGCAGATCGTGGACGAGGTGATGCGGGTGACCGGCAAGCGCCGGCTCAAGCTCAACGTACCGGTCCCGCTCCTTAGCGCCCTCACCGTGGCCACCGACCGGCTCCTGCCCTTCTTCCCGGTCAGCCACGACCAGATCGGCTCGCTGAAGACGAACAACTTCACCGATCTTGACGCCTTCGCCCGTGCCTTCGGGATGGAGCCGCGACCGCTCGACCTGGGCTATCTGGCTGGCTGAGCCGACGCCCGTCGGCGGGGACAGGCCCGAAGCGCAGACCGAACGGACCGCCGGATCGGGCCGGACGGCCCTGCCGGAGAAACCACACGCCCGACAACCATGCCGCATGGCTGGGACGGCTGACGCGATCATCGTGGGGGCGGGGATCCACGGCGCGAGCCTGGCGTTCCATCTCGCCGAGCGCGGGCTGCGCCCGGTGATCCTGGAGCGAGCCACCGTGGGCGCCGGGGCCACCGGCCGCTCCTCCGGCCTCGTGAGGATGCATTACGACGTGGAGGCCGACGGGCGCCTCGCCTGGCGCTCGCACGCGTACTTCCGCTCCTGGGCAGACCGCGTCGGGGGCGATGCGGGCTTCGTCCGCACCGGGTTCCTCCAGCTCGTCCCCGAGGAGGAGGAGCGCGCGCTGCGCGCCAACGTGGCGATGCTCTCTCGCATCGGGATCGTGACCGAGCTCCTCGATGGCGACCAGCTGGCGGAGCTCGTGCCCGGGATCGAGATGGACGGCTTCACGAGGGCGGCGTGGGAGCCGGAGTCGGGATACGCGGATCCGAACGCGGCGACGGCGTCGCTCGTCGCCGCGGCGGTCGACCGTGGCGCCCGCCTCGTCCAGGGCGCGCCGGTCATCGCCATCCGGACCGCGGGTGACCGCGTCGTCGGCGTCGACACTCCACGCGGGTCGTGGGACGCCCCGATCGTCGTCAACGCCGCGGGTGCCTGGGCGGGGCTCATCGCCTCGCTAGTGGGCCTGGACCTGCCGCTGGATGTCTGGCGCCACGACGTGGCGTACGTCCATCGGCCCGACCACGTGCCGGCCCACCCGGCGATGATCGACTTCGCGAACGCCTTCTACATCCGTCCGGAGGGGACGAACCTGACGCTCATCGGCCTGGAAGACGGCAACGAGTTCGGCAGGGACCCCGACCGGCCCGTGGACGCCTCCGCGGCGGGCTTCGTGGAGCGTGCCGCGGAACGCATCTGCCTGCGTCTCCCGGCATTCGCCTCTGCCGGCTTCCACAGCGCCCACTCCGGCCAGGACGGGATCACGCCCGACCAGCACCCGATCATCGGTCCGGCGGGGCCGGAGGGCTTCTACCTCGACTGCGGCTTCTCCGGGACCGGATTCAAGATCGCCCCCGCTGTCGGGTGCAGCCTTGCGGAGCTCATCGAAGGTGAAGACGGCGCCGCTGCCGATCTGCACCCCTATCGCTTCGCGCGCTTCGCGGAGAACGATCCGGTTCGCGGCGAGCATCCCTACGCGCCCGTCTGGCGCTAGGCGCCGGCGCCCGCCGGGCCCGCCGACGCTCGCGCGACTGCCGGCGATCCCTCGGCCTAGAGACCCTCCGCGGTCGACTCCGCCCGGGAGCGCACCTGGGCGGCCTTCTGGCCCGCCGCCGCTCGTGCCTGGGCCATCAGGCGCTCGGGGTCCACGCCGAACCGGCGCAGCACCCACCAGTCGAGACGCTCGGTGCCGGCGGCCCCCAGGACCGCGCCGACCCAGAAGCTGACGCGCAGGCTCCGTCCGAACGTGTTGCACAGGGTCCCGGCGACGAGGGCCGCGACGAGCGAGCCCGAGACGGCGACCGGTTCGTCGGTGGCATCCGCCGTTCCGAGCCTGCGTTCCGCGACGGTCACGCCGGCGCGGACGGCACCGCCCAGGCCGCTGCCGAAGAGGGCTGCAAGGATGGAGAGAATCATGGCTTCACCTCCCAGGTCTCGCCCGGCTGCAGCTCGACGACTCGCGCCTCGGTCCGCTCTGCGAGCTGCGCCGGAGTTCCGGCCAGCACGGGGAAGGTGGCGTAGTGGACGGGGATGACCGTATCAACCCCGGTCAGCTCCACTGCGTGCGCCGCCCCTGCCGGGTCCATCGTGTAGTGCCCCCCGATCGGCATTACCCCGATCGACGCGTCCCAGTTGCGCACGAAGGCCATGTCCCCGAAGACGTCGGTGTCGCCGGAGTGGTAGACCTTCGTCCCGTCCTCGAACTCGATCAGCCAGCCCCAGCAGCCAACCTCGCGCGTGACGTCGGGACCCGTGCCGGTGATCGTCACGCCCCCGGTGTGGACCGCACGGAACATCGTAAACCGGATCCCGGCCGCCTCCACCGTGCCCCCGACGTTCATGCCGATGGCGTCCACCCCGCGTCCGGCCAGGTAGATCTGGAGCTCGTGGCTGCCGAGGACCGTCGCTCCGCCCGATGCGAGCTCGACCACGTCGGCGGCATCGTTCCCGATGTGGTCGAAATGTCCGTGGGTGGGCGCCACCACGTCGACGCGCTCTGCGGCGCGGTAGGCATCCGCGTATGTCGGGGCGCCCGTCCATCGGTCGACCCAGACCCACCGGTCGCCCGGTGAGCGGTAGAGGACGCCGGCGTGCCCGAGACGGGTGATGCGCAGGCTTGACATGCCCTGTCGTCTCCTTTCCGGTGCTCGCATCAATCGTAGCCCTCCGCCGGACGGCGGGCACTCAGCCCGGGATGAGCAATCTGCCGGCCTGCGCGATGCGCTCCATCCACCGACGCTCGCGCCCGATCGTCGTTTCCACCCCGTGGCCGGGGAGGACGCGGACTCCGTCGGGCAGCGACGCGGCGAGCCGCTCGAGGCTCGCGACCATGGCCGCATCGTCCCCGCCCGGAAGGTCGGTCCGTCCGAAGGAGCCGGCGAACAGGGTGTCTCCGGAGAGGAGCAGTGCGCTGCGCTCCTCGTACAGGCAGACCGAGCCCTCCGTGTGGCCCGGCGTGTGGAGGATGTCGAAGACGAGGTCGCCGATGCGGAGCTGCTCGCCCTCGCGCAGCTCCCGCTCCGCGCTGCTGGGCTCCATGGGAAGCCCGTAGGTGTTGCCGGCGCTCAGCCGGTAGGCGTCATCGGGATGGATCCCGATGGGAGCGCTCACCGCTCGCTGCAGGGCGGCGTTGTCGTAGACATGATCGATGTGCCCGTGCGTGTTGCCGATGAGGTGGACGCGCAGGCCGAGGGCGGTGACGCGTTCGAGGAGCGGTACCGCGGCGCCCATCCCGGGATCGACGACGAGGGCATCGCTGGACCTCCCGTCCCAGACGACGTACGCGTTCGTCTGCCACGGCCCGAAGGCACCGGTCTCGATCCTCGGCAGGTGAGCCGGTGCTCCGCCGCTGCGCCCGACGACCGGCTCGCTCACTGCTCGCTGGCGCCGGCGGGGCCGGCCATCGGCGGCGCGCCGTCGGCCAGGCGCAGGCCGAACGCCGCTGCCAGCTCCTCGGCGAGGGCGGTCTCGACGGCCTCCATGGGGACGCGGTGGCCGAGCTCGCGCTCCAGGCTCGTGACGCCCTTGTCGCGCAGGCCGCATGGAATCATCTCGTCGAACCAGCGCAGGTCGGTGTTCACGTTGAGGGCCAGGCCATGGGTCGTCACCCCTCGCCGGACGCGGACGCCAATGGCGGCGAGCTTGCGCTCGCCGGCGACCCACGCCCCCGCCATGCCGTCCACCCTGCCGGCCGCCACGTCGAAGCGTGACGCGGTGGCGATGATGGCCGCCTCCAGGGTGCGCACGTAGCGGCGCAGGTCGAGCGCGTCGTGAAGCTCGACGATCGGGTAGGCGACGAGCTGGCCCGGCCCGTGGAACGTGATGTCGCCGCCACGGTCGATGCGCACCAGGGTCGCCCCCAGCTCGCGGAGGCGCCCGGGGCTCGCCAGGAGGTTGGCCTCGTCCCCGCCGCGACCGATGGTGTAGACGGGGAAGTGCTCCAGGAGCAGGAGCCGGTCTCCGATGCGGCGCTCGCGCCGCTGCTGGGCCAGCTCCTCCTGCAGCTCCCAGGTGGGCTCGTAGGGCACCGTCCCGAGGTGCTCCACGGTCAGGACGCCCCCGTGGGCGGCGAGCAACGGACGCTCGGACGAGGCCGGGGCGAAGGGTTCGTCGGGCCGCGGGCGGCGCGGGCGCAGTGGTGGCGCGGGGCTGGCGGGCGGTTCGGAGATATCGCGCATCGGCGCCCGGTCAGACGGCGACGGCGTCCGCTCGCCCGGGCACCTGCTCCGCCGCATGATAGCTGGAGCGGACGAGCGGCCCGGACTGGACGTGGCGGAAGCCCATCTCGAGGCCGATCCGCCGCAGCGCGGTGAACTCCGCGGGCGTGTAGTACTTCATCAGCGGCAGGTGCTGCCGGCTCGGGCGCAGGTACTGGCCCAGTGTCAGGACGTCGACATCCGCCGCGCGGAGCAGGTGCATCGCCTCGACCACCTCGTCCCACGTCTCGCCCAGGCCGAGCATCATGCCGGTCTTCGTCACCATGGAGCTGAAGCCGATCTCCGAGGCGATCCGGCGACCGGTGACCAGGACCTCGGCGCTGCGATCCCAGCGCGCCCGACGTCGAACGGGCCGCTGGAGGCGCGGTACCGTCTCGACGTTGTGACCCAGGATCTCCGGCTGTGCCTCGACCACGGTGCGGATGTCGGCCTCGCGCCCGTTCAGGTCGCTGATCAGCACCTCGATGCTCGTTCCTGGGTTGGCGATGCGGATCCGGCGAATCGTCTCGGCCATGAGGCCGGCGCCGCCATCGGGCAGATCGTCCCGCGCCACCATCGTCACCACCACGTGACGCAGGCGCATGCCGCGCGTCGCCTCCGCCACCCTGGCGGGCTCATCCAGGTCGGTGACCGGAGGTCGTCCGGTGTCGATGGCGCAGAAGCCGCAGTTCCGGGTGCAGACCGAGCCGCCGATCATGAAGGTGGCGGTTCCCATGGCCCAGCACTCACCGATGTTCGGGCAGCGCGCCTCCTCGCAGACGGTGTTCAGCGCCTCGTGCTGCAGCAGGCGCTTGACGCCGGCATAGGTGTCGCCGATGCCGACCCGGACCTTGAGCCATTCCGGACGCCGCCCGCCGGGACCTGCGTTCTCGGGAACGGGGTCTCCCGGCGCGAGGAGGCCGCCATCGAGGGTGGGCCCGCCCGGGTACATGATCTCCGAGGGAGCGTGCGCATGAGGCGCAGCCGAGGCCCCCAGCACGGACAGCTCACCGAGCGCCGAGAAGTCGCGTGGGTCGAGCGGGTCGGGAGCCATGGCCGTCAGTCTAGCGAAGGGTCGGCGGGGACGCAGATCCGACAGGCGTCAGGTTTCGTGGGCACCTCCTCCTCGATTGCCCATCCGGTTCCCCGATCGCGCGGCTTCGCAATTACGTCGCGGGTCCACGTCACAATACAGACCATGACGGCATCGGTGACGCGTCTCGCGGACGAGATCGTCGCGCGCCTGGTGGCTGCGGCGGACCCGGGGCGGGCGGAGCAGGAGCGCCGCTACCTCAAGAGCGAGCTCACCTTCCTCGGCACGTCCTACTTCCAGACCGGCCGCATCGCGCACGAGGTCGCGACGCGCGAGCGCCTGGATCGCGACGGGACCCTGGCGCTGGCCGAGACGCTGTGGGGGCCGCCGGTCTTCGAGCGCCGGGCGGCTGCCGCCACCGTGCTCGAGGTCGGGGCGGGGACGCTGCGCGGAGCCGACCTGCCCTTCCTGGAGCGGCTCCTGCGCGAGTCCGGGACCTGGGCGCTCGTCGACGACCTGGCGGCGAACACCGTGGGCTCCATCGTTGCCGGGGACCCCGGCGGCAGCCGACCGACCCTCGATCGGTGGGCCCGAGACGCGGACTTCTGGGTCCGACGCGCGTCGCTGCTGGGCGAGCTGACGGTCCTGAAGCAGGGCGGCAGCCTGGAGCCCTTCGCGTGCCGCGCCGACGCCCTGCTCGACGAGCGGGAGTTCTTCATCCGCAAGGCGATCGGCTGGGTGCTGCGCGAGGTCGGGAAGCGGCGCCCGGCCGAGGTGGTCGCCTGGGTGGAGCCGCGCGCCGCCCGCGCCAGCGGCGTGACGATGCGCGAGGCCGTGAAGCACCTGCCCGCCGAGGATGCCGAACGGCTCATGACGGCCTACCGGGCCGGCCACGGGCGCAGGACGGCAGCCGGACCCATCGGGCCCGGGTCGCCTCCGCGTACGCGTCGAACTCCCGGACGAGGCTGAATCTCCCCGGCGTCGGGCAGCCTGAACCGGTCAGCCGATCTGCGTGTTGAAATCCCAGCTCTCGAGGCGCTTGCGCACGTCGGCGAGGAAGTTGCCGATCTGCGCCCCGTCGAGCACGCGGTGATCGAAGGAGCACGTCATGTTCATCATCGGCCGGATGGCGATGACGTCCGATCCGTCCAGGTCCACCACCACCGGTCGCTTGACGATCGCCTCCATGGAGAGGATCGCCACCTCCGGAGCGTTGATGATGGGCATGGAGCTGACCGACCCGAACCAGCCGGTGTTGTTCACCGTGAACGTGCCGCCCTGGATCTCCTCGAGCCGCAGCTTGTTCGACCGGGCCCGTGCCGCGAGGTCCTGGACCTGGTGGTTCACGCCGCTGATGGACAGCTGGTCGGCGTTGCGGATGACCGGCACCAGGAGGCCGTTGTCGACGGCGACCGCGATCCCGATGTTCATGGCCTGCTTGAGGATCACGCGGTCCTCCGCAAACTGGCTGTTCACCATCGGGTGCTGGCGGAGCGTCTCTGTCACGGCCTTGATGACGACGGCCACGTAGCTGATCCCGATTCCCTCGCGGGCCTTGTAGGCGGCGGTGTTGGCCTCGCGCCAGCGCACGACGTTGCCCATGTCGACCTCCACCACGGTGTAGGCGTGGGGGACGGTCTGCTTGACCCGCGTCATCTTGGCGGCGATTCCCTTGCGCATCTGCGACAGGGAGATCTCCTGGTCGCCGGCCGCCGGCGCGGGCACCGGGGTGGGCGCCGGAGGTGGCGCGGCGGGCCCGGACGCCGCCGGTGCGGGAGGCGGGGTGGGCTCGGCCGGCGCCGGTGCCGCCGGGGGCTCAGCCTGTGCTGCGGCCGCGGCGGGTGCTGCTCCTCCGGCGGCGCCCTGGGCCACGAAGGTGAGAACGTCCTCGCGGGTTACGCGACCGCCGCTTCCGCTGCCGGGGATCCGGGTCACGTCCAGATCGTGCTCGCGCACGAGGCGGCGGACGGCGGGGGTCATCCGCACCGATGCGTCGGTTGCGGGTCCGCCCTGCACCGATGCCCCCTGCTGCGGTGGCGCGGAGGGAGGCGCGGCCTGTCGCTCGGGCTCCGCCGCCTCGGGTGGCGCCGGAACCTCCTCGGGGGCAGGGGCCACGACCTCGCTGTCGGGGGCCTTTGCCTGCGCCTCGGGCGGCGGCGATCCCTGGCTGGCTGCGGCGTCCGGGGCGGCGGCAGCGCCGTCCCCGGCATCGATCTCCGCGAGCGGCGTGCCGACCTTCACGGTCTGCCCGTCGCCCACGAGGATCTTCATGATGGTTCCCGCGACCTCCGCGGGAACCTCTGCGTTGACCTTGTCGGTGACGACCTCGAAGAGCGGGTCGTACTGCTCGACGCGGTCACCCTCCTTGACCAGCCACCGCTCGATGGTGCCCTCCGTCACGGACTCCCCGAGCTGCGGCATCTTGATGGTTGCCATGTGCGGCGACTCTCCTTGGCGCGTGTCTCTCAGTAGGCCGCCAGCGTCCGCGCCGCGGCGACGATCTTCTCCGGACCGATCATGTACCAGTCCTCGAGTGCGTGGTGATACGGGACACCGGGAACCTCCGGTCCGCAGAGGCGGGTGACCGGGCCGTCGAGGAGCTCGAAGCCCTGCTCCGCGATGGTGGCCGCGATCTCCGCGCCGTAGCCGCCGAAGCGGTTCGCCTCGTGGACCACGAGCGCCTTCCCGGTCCGTTCGACGGACGCGAGCACGGTGGCGACGTCCAGCGGGCGCAGTGTCCGCAGGTCGACCACCTCCGCCTCGACGCCGTCCTCCCGGGCGAGCGTCTCGGCGGCCTCCAGCGCGCAGTAGCGCATATAGCCGTAGCAGAAGATGGAGAGGTGCTTGCCAGGCCGGGCGACATCGGCCCTGCCGATCTCGACGATCCCGTCTCCATCGGGGACCTCCGCCTTGAAGAGCCGGTACGTCTTCTTGTGCTCGAAGAACAAAACGGGGTCCGGGTCGCGGACGGCGGCCTTCAGCAGGCCGCGAGCGTCGGCCGGTGTCCCGGGCGCCACGACCTTGAGGCCCACGGTGCTCGTGAAGTACGTCTCGTTCGACTGGCTGTGGTACAGGGCGCCGTGGACGCCGCCCCCGTACGGCATCCGGATCACCATGGGCACGCCGAAGGTGCCGTTGGACCGGTAGCGCATCCGGCTGATCTCGCTGACGATCTGGTTGAAGGCCGGATACACGAAATCGGCGAACTGCATCTCGGCAATGGGCCGCAGCCCGTAGATCGCGGCGCCGGCTGCCGCGCCGGCGATCAGCGCCTCGGAGAGCGGCGTGTCGAGGACGCGCTTGTCCCCGTACTTGGCCCACAGGCCATCCGTGGCCCCGAAGACGCCGCCCTTGCGGCCGACGTCCTCGCCCAGGACCATCACGCGCTCGTCGCGCTCCAGCTCCTCGTCCATGGCGAGCCGGATCGCCTCGAGGATGTTCAGCTCGGCCATGCCTACTGCGCTCCTGCCGCGTACACGTCGATCTCGGCCGTGGCCGGATCCGGATCGGGACGCGCCTCGGCGCGCTTGCTGGCCTCGTTGACCTCCGCCTTGACCTCTGCGCGCATCTGCTGCTCGCGCTCGTCATCGAGCAGTCGGGTGGCATGGAGCTCGGCCGCGAAGAGTGCCAGCGGGTCCTGCCCCTTCAGAGCCTCGACCTCCTCCGGGTCGCGGTAGCGGCGCTGGTCGTCGTCGGAGGAGTGGCTGGTGAGCCGCACGACGCGCGCCTCGATGAGGGTCGGGCCCTCGCCGCGGCGGGCCCGCTCGTGGGCGTCGCGGCCGGCCTCGTAGCAGCCCAGGACGTCGCCGCCCTCCACCGTCACGCCCGGCATCCCGTAGCCGGCGGCGCGGGCCGCGACCGAGAGCCCGGCGACCTGGCGCTTGAGCGGAACGCTGATCGCGTAGCCGTTGTTCTCGCAGACGAAGATGACGGGGAGCTTGTGCACGCCGGCGAAGTTCATCGCCTCGTGGATCTCTCCCTGATTGGCCGTCCCCTCCCCGAAGTAGGTGATGGCAACCACGTCGTCGCCGCGCACCCAGGCGCCCATGGCGATGCCCACCGCATGCAGGACCTGGGTGCCCACCGGTGAGCTGACGCTCACGATGTTGTACGGGGCGCCGCCGTAGTGGCCCGGCATCTGCCGACCCGCGGAGCTCACGTCGTCGCCGGTCGCCAGATGGGCGGTGATGATGTCCTCCGCGCTCATCCCGAAGGTCATGGTGGCGGCGATGGAGCGGTAGAAGGGCGCCATCCAGTCGTGGTTGCGGCGCATCGACCAGGTGACCCCGACCTGTGCCCCCTCGTGGCCCTGGCCCGAGATGATGAAAGCGATCTTGCCGGCCCGCTGCATCAGCCACATCCGCTCGTCGACGGCCCGGGCGAGGAGCATCTGGCGGAACATGGCCAGCACCTCCTCGTCCGAGAGTCCGAGCTGGCGGTGTCGCGGTTCGGCGGCGACCTTGGCGTCAGTCACGCGTGGCACCTCCGATGTCTAGACGTGGATGGCCGCGCCATCGACCGCCAGGGCGGCCTCGGCGAGGACCTCGGTGAGGGTCGGATGGGCATGGACGCTCATGGCGATCTCCCCCGCTGTCGCCTCCACGAGGCGCGCCAGCGTCGGCTCGGCCAGGAGGTCGCCGGCGTGCGGTCCGATGATGTGGGTCCCGAGCAGCAGGCCGGTGTCGGCATCGGCCACCATCTTCGCAAAGCCGTCGACCTCGCCCACGATCGTGGCCTTGCCGAGCGCTCGGAAGGGGAAGGAGCCGACCTTGACGGCGTGGCCCTGCTCCGCCGCCTCCGCCTCTGTCATCCCCACCGAGGCGATCTGCGGCCGGCAGAACGTCACCCGCGGCATGAGGTCCATGCGAACCGGCTCGGGGTCGCGGCCGGCGATGGTCTCCACCGCGACGACCGCCTCGTGGCTCGCAACGTGGGCCAGCGCGAAGCCGGGAACGATGTCGCCGATGGCGTACAGGTGCGGGACGCCGGTGCGCATGTGGTCGTCGACGATGACGTAGCCCCGCTCCGTGCGGAGCCCGTCGATGGTTTCGAGGCCGATCCCCTCCGTCAGCGGCCGGCGCCCGACGGCGACCAGGATCTGCTCGCTGGCATGCTCGGTACGCTCGCCGCCCTCGCGGGCGGCAATGGTGAAGGCGACGCCGTCGTCCGTCCGCCGGATCGAATCGGGGTCGATGGTCGCCGCGGTGTGGGTCGTGATCCCGCGCTTGCGGAAGATGCGCGCGAGCTCCTTGCTGATGTCGGGGTCCTCGAGCGGCACCACGCGGTCGAGGAACTCGACCATGGCGACATCGGTCCCGAAATCGCGGTAGAGCGAGGCCCATTCGACACCGATGGCGCCCGCGCCCACGATCGTCACCGACCTCGGCGCGCTCGACGCCTTGAGTGCCTCGTCGGAGGTGATGATCCGCTCGCCGTCCGGCTCGAGACCGGGGAGGGAGCGGGGCGCGGAGCCCGTGGCCACGATGAGATCGGTCGCGCTGGCCTCCATCTCGCCGGACTCTCCGCCCGAGATCCGGACCGAGGTCGGCCCGCTGAGGACGCCGTTCCCGTGCAGCACGGTCACGCGGTTCTTCTTCAGCAGGAACTCGACGCCGCGCACGTGCTTGTCGACGACCGAATCGCGACGAACGGCGAGGGCTCCGTAGTCGAGCCCCACCCCGTCCGACCCGCTGAGCCCGAACTCGGCGCCCTGCTCGCGGACCCGATGGAGCAGGTCCGCGGTCTCCAGGAGCGCCTTGGACGGGATGCAGCCGCGGTTGAGGCAGGTTCCGCCGAGCGCGTCCCGCTCGACGACGGCGACCTTCATCCCGAGCTGGGCGGCGCGGATGGCGCCGACGTAGCTCATCCCCCCGCCGAGGATGAGGAGGTCGAACTGGGCGGTGTCGGTCATGCGTCTCCTCGTGGTTGCGCCAGGTCCCGTCCCTCGTGGGCGGTCAGGACCGCTCGCCAGCCGTCCGGGACCGGCATCGGCCTGGCCGTCGCGTAGTCGTAGGCGACCAGGACCGCCTCCGCGTTCGCCACCTCGTGCCCGTGCCTCGACGCGAGGTGATGGGACATCGCGAGGCTCGTGTCGCCGATCCAGTCCACCCGCGATGCAATCTCGATCGTATCGCCGAAGAAGATCGGCGTCGTGTAGGTGACCCGGATCATGGCCAGGATGAGCGGCATCACGCCCACCGGGTCCACGTCGAGCACGTCCCGGAAGTAGGTGATGCGGCCATGCTCCACGTAGCTCGTGGTGACCGCGTTGTTGACGTGCCCGAAGGCATCCAGGTCGCGGAACCGCACCTCGACGCGAGTGCGATGGCGAAACTCGTCTGTCACGGGCATCCGATTCTACACGTGCAGCGGCGGCCGGCCCGTCGGCCGGCCCTGCCGGCGGCCCGCGCACCTTCCCCTCACCGCCGACTTGGGAACCCCGGCGGGGGGCGGTAGACTCGGCCGGATGCGGAGCGACGCGGCCACTGCGCCCTTCGAGACGGAGGAGCGCGACTACTACGGCGTCCTCGGGGCCGAGCCGTCTGCGACGGCGGCGGAGCTGCGCGCCGCGTTCCGCGAGGCGGTCCTCCGCCATCACCCGGACCGCGCCGCCAGCTCGGAGCTCGCAACGCGGCGCACCGCGGTGCTGAACCGGGCGTGGGCCGAGCTGCGCGACCCGCTCCGCCGCCTCCACTACGACCACAACCTCGAGCGCGGGACCGCGCCGACCCTTCATTGGCCGCTCGACGCCGGCGTGCGGCCCGCGCCCCGCCCCCGTCGCGTCGCGCCGGAGCCGTTGGTGCCCAGCCGCTGGCACCAGCCCCAGTGGCGGAACGTGGCCGGCTTCCGGATCCCGGTACGGGTCTGGATCGAGGGCCCGACCGCCCAGGACCGCTGGATCGTCGACCATCACATCGACGGGGAGGACTGGCGCGACCACGACGAGCGCTACTGGCTGCGCTACGCGGCGCGGCACTACCGGGAGCGCAACCGGATCGACGACTGGATCGGGGCGCTGGAGCGACTCGTGACGCTCGACCCGTCGTTCGACACGACGGTCGGCGCCGGCCTTCGGGACGCGTACCTCTCCGCCGGCATGTACCTGCGCGGCGCGTCGTTCTTCGAGCAGGTGGGACGCCGCTGGACCCCGGGAACGACGCAACGGCGCTGGGTCGACCGCGAGATCCGGGTCCTCCTCGGGGAGTTCCGGGATGCCCGGGTCCGGCGCGGGCGCCCCGAGGAGCGGGCGGAGAACGCGGAGCTGCTGCTCAACTTCCTCGAGGTCCTCGGGAGCGAGCCCTCGATCGCGGACGTGCGGGCCGCCGTCGCCGCGCACCGCCGGGTCGGCCACGACGGCCGCGCCGCGGAGCTGGTGGAGCGCGCGATCGAGGGACAGGTTCACGAGGCGGGTCGCTGGTACAGCGCGGTTCAGCTCCTGACCGAGGCGGGGCAGCTCGACCGCGCCTCGGCGCTCCTGGCGGCAATCGCCCGCGGCGAGCATCCGGCTGCCCTGAACCGGCGGCTCATTCGCGGCGATCCTGTCCGGCGACTTGCGGCGGCCCGCAGCCGGCTCACGCGCGCCCGGGAGCGCGAGGCCGTTCGGGCCAGGCGGGCGAGACGAGAGGACCCATCGTGAACCTGCTGCGCCTGAACCTCCGTTCCCTGGCAGGCGCCTTCATCGGCGCGGGAGTTGCCGCCATCGCCGTCCTCCTCGCGCGGGCCGTCGATGCGTCCACGCCGTTCACCGTGGTCCTCGTGCTGGTCATCGCCGTCATCGGACTGAGCCTGGGGGCGGCATCGGCCCTGTACGCGTATGCGGCTGCCGGCGTCGTCGTCATCGCCATGACCACGGTGCCGGCCACGAACGGGTTCAGCCTGGTCGACGTCGTTCGGTTCGGCGCCTTCGTGCTCGGGTCGCCGATCGTCGTCCTGCTCGCCCTCCGTGGCGAGCGCCGGCAGGACGAGATCCGTGAGGCGCACGACGTGATCGCGGAGTCACGGCGCCACATGGACGAGGAGCGGGAACGAGCCGTCGCGGCACGCCTCGACACCGACCTCGCCCTCCACCAGGCGGAGCAGGAGCGGCACCGGCTGGAGGAGGTGGCGAACGCGATCCCCGAGCCGCTCATCGTCTACGACGACACCGGGAGAGGCTCGTACGGGAACCGGGCGGCCCTCCGCGTCCTCGGCCGTTCGTTCTTCGATCGCGCGCCGGATGACTGGGCACGGGCGTCGGAGCCCCGCGACGAGCGCGGGACCGCGATCGAGGAAGACGAATGGCCGCAGTTCGCGGCGCAGCGCGAGCCGCTGCGACGGCGCCTCATGGTGCGCCTGCCGATGTCCGGGCGCGACATCCTGGTCGACGTGGAGGGAACGCCGGTCCCCGGTGGAGGCTGCGTGCTGCTGCTCCGCGACGTCGGGCGCGAGGAGGATGAGCGGCGTCGGCTCAGCCGCTTCGCGAGCTTCGTCGCCCACGAGCTGCGGAACCCCCTCGCGGTTGCCCGGGCTCGCATCGAGCTGGCCGAGCGCGAACCGGACCTTCCGGAGCGGGCGAGGGCTCACGGACGCCGTGCGCTCGAATCGGTCGCGGCAGCCATCGCCATCCTGGAGCGGCTGGAGATGTACTCGCGGGCCGATGCCGGCATGGTCGAGGCCCAGGAGGCAACGTTCGACCTGCGCGACGCGGTCTCCGCGGCCATCGAGCGTCTCCGTGCGCGGGGGTCGGAGCGCCAGGTGCACGTCCGCGGCATCGGCGAGGCCACCGCCCTCGGCGACCGGTACCTGACCGAGCAGGCGATCACGAACCTGCTCACGAACGCGGACCGCTACTCGACCCCGGCCGGTCCGATCCAGATCGAGATCGAGGACGGAGATGGGCTCGTCCTCCGGGTGCGAGATTCCGGCCCGGGGATCGCCGATGAAGTCGCGGAGCGGCTCTTTCACGATCGCGTCACCGCGGGCCGCGGGCTGGGGCTCGGACTCTATCTCACGCACGCCATGATGGAGGCGCAGGGCGGTTCGGTGCAGCTGGAGGAGCGCTCCCCGGCCGCCGTCTTCGCGCTCCGGCTGCGGCGCGCGCCGGCACTGATCGTCCGTGAAGCCTGATCCGGGCCGGCTCCTTCGACGGCAGGAGGCGCCGGACGCCTATCCCACCGAGCCGTCCGACGCCGAGGTGGCCGCCTCGGTGGGTCTCGACGTCGGGCACATCGTGCGGTTCGACCTCAACACGCTCGGCGGGGGACCGCTCCCCGCAGTCGCGGCGGCGCATGCCGCCTTCGATCCCGCCCGCTCCGTCGAGTACGGCGACCAGCAGTACCGCGCCCTCCGCTCCCGGCTCGCCGACCGCCTCGCGGTGGACCCCGACCGGGTGGTGATCGGCGCGGGAGCCGACGAGCTGATCCGGCTGGTCACGAGGGTCGTGGCGGGGGAGGGAGACGCCGTCGCGATCGGCGTCCCGACGTTCGGCATGTACGCGGTCGAAGCGGGGTTGGCGGGTGCGCGCATGGTTCCCGTCCCGCGCTCGGCCCCCGCCGTTCGTCAGCCGGTGCCGGGGCTGGTCGAGGCTGCGCGGTCGTCCGCGGCCCGGCTGCTCTGGCTCTGCTCGCCGAACAACCCCACGGGCGACGCCTATCCCCTCGACGAGATCGCGGCGCTGGCGGATGCGGTCGACGCCATCGTGGTCGTCGACGAGGCGTACGTCGCCTTCGCCGCCGCCTCCCTCGACGTGCCGGCCGCGTCGCTCAGTGCGGTCGGTCTCCAGGACCAGTACTCGAACCTGCTCGTCCTGCGTTCGATGGCGAAGGCCTATGGCCTCGCCGGGGCACGCATCGGCTACCTTGTCGTGCCGCCCCGGCTCGGCGAGCGGTTCAACGCGGAGCGGCTGCCGCTCCCCGTCGGGTCCCACACCGAGGCGCTCGCACTCGCCGCGCTCGACGACCCCGCGGGCGCCCGGGCGCGGCATCGGCTCATCGTCGCTGAGCGCTCCCGGCTGGGAGAGCTGCTCGCCTCGCTCGGCTGGGAGGTCCTCCCGTCGGTGACGAACTTCCTCCTGACGCGTCCCCCGGCGGGTCTCGCGCCCGTGGTCGCGGACGGTCTGCTGCGGCGCGGCATGGTGGTCCGCGCCTACCCGCCCGACTCGGCGCTGGCGGCGTGGCTGCGCATCACCGCGCGGACGGCGGACGAGAACGACCGGCTGGCGGCCGCCATCCGGCAGCTGGTCGACAGGACCGGGGCCTAGTCGACGTCGCGCAGCGCCAGCGGGCCGATGCCGGTCGCTTCGAGGTCGTTGCGGATGCGTGACGCGTCGCCCACGACCAGGCAGAGCAGCTCAGCGGGATCGATGATCTCCTCGGCCGCGCGACGGACGTCGGCCGCAGTGACGGCCTCGAGGTTGGCGCGGTAGGTCTGCCAGTATTCGTCCGGGAGCCGGTAGATGGCCAGCGGCTCCATGGCGGCGGCCACCCCGCCGGTCGTCTCGAAGCGGAGCGGGAAGACACCGATGAGGTAGTCCTTCACCTCTCGCAGCTCGTCGGCCACCGGCTCGTCGGCGCGAATCGCGTCCAGCTGCCGCATGAGCTCGTCGAGGGCCGGCGCAGTGACCTCCGTCTGGACCGCGCTGCGCGCGCTCATCGGTCCGGCGGCGCGCCGGATGTCGAGCCCGGCGTGGGCGCCGTACGTGTAGCCGAGCTCCTCGCGGAGCCGCAGGTTCAGGCGGCTGCGGAAGATGCCCCCCAGGGCGGCGGCCATCACGGTCGCGCTGAAGTACCTCGGATCGAACCGGTTGATGCCGGGAAGACCCACCCGCAGCTCGCTCTGGACGGACCCGGGGCGATCGACGAGGACAATGCGTCGCCCGCCGACGGCCAGGGGGACGATCTCGCGATGCCCCGGGCCGGTGCCCGTCCAGTCGCCGAGTCGCGCCTCGGCCGCGGCGATCACCGCCTCGGGCTCCAGGGCGCCGGCGACGATGAGGTGCGCGCTGCCGGGCAGGTAGTGCGTCAGGTGATGGTCACGTACATCGTCGAGGGTCAGCTCGCCCACGGAGCGTGGGGTGCCGGCGCCCAGGCGGTGGTAGGGGGTCGCCGGATCGTAGAGCGCGGCGAGGAACATCTCGTCGGCAAGCCGGCCCGGCTCCGAGCGTGCCTGCAGGATGTCGGCCAGCCGCTCCGCCTTGAGCCGCTCGAACTCGCCCGGGTCGAGGCGCGGCTCGCGGACCATCTCGGCCAGGAGCGCCAGCCCCTCGGCGAGGAAGCCCGGCAGCGCCTGAAACGCCGCGCGCGCGTAATCCCAGCTCGACTCGCTGCTGACCTCGATGCCGAGGCGCTCCGTCGCCTCCGCGAACGCGGCTGCATCGAGGGTCCGCGTCCCGGTGACGAGCAGCCGCGCGGTGAGCGCGGCGACGCCGGCCTTTGCCTCGTCCTCCGCAGCCGCCCCCGCGTCGAAGAGGAGGTGGACGTTGACGAGCTCGCGCCCGGGCAGCGGGACGAGCCAGAGGGTGAGCCCGTTCGAGAGCCGGTGGCGCTCGAAGCCGGGGAACCGGTACGGCCGCGGGACCCGCGGCGCGGGGCGGAGGGCGCTCGCCGGGCTCACGCCGTCACCTCCTTCTCATCGGTATCCGAATCAGCTGCAGCGAGATCGCTCACCCCCGCCGCCTCTTCGTCGGGCTTCTCGGCCGGGACGTAGGTCAGCACCAGGCGATTGCCGGGCGCGAGGTACTCGGCCATGAACGCTTGCACCCGCTGGGGGTCGACCGCCTCGTACTCGGCGATCTCCCGGTTGATCCGCTCCGGCTCGTCGAAGAGGCAGGTGTACATGGAGAGGCGATCGGCCCGC
The DNA here is from genome assembly GCA_963773695.1 of uncultured Chloroflexia bacterium. Taxonomy (GTDB): domain Bacteria; phylum Chloroflexota; class Limnocylindria; order QHBO01; family QHBO01; genus CAVXEH01. The sequence continues at coordinate 49,138 of CAVZCE010000011.1, forward strand.
TCGCTGATCCGTTCGAGCGCCGCCGCAGAACCGGCGTGGTGGAGGTTGCGCACCCGCTCGAGCTCCGCGGGGCTCGGCCCCTCCGTGGCCAGGCGGTCGATCTCCTCGACCAGCGCCGCCTCCAGGGATTCGTGCCCGATGCCCGGCCGGGCGGTCGCCCAGACCGTGAAGATCGCCGCGCCGCCCACGATCGGGAAGACGAAGACGGCGACGTCCTGGGCGAGCTGCTTCTCGCGGACGAGCGCGGCGTACAGCCGGCACGCGCGCCCCGCGCCGAGCAGGTCGGCGGTCACCTCGGCGGCATCGTGCTCCGGAGAGCCGAGGACCGGGACGCGGTAGGCCAGGTAGACCCGGGGGAGCGGGACCTGGTCCGGCACCACCTCCCGCCGCTCGCCGCCGAGCGTGAAGGGCTCGAGGGAGACCTGGGGCGGCGCAGGCAGCTCGGGGTTGGCCGGAATGACGCCGAAGTGCCGCTCGACCATGGCCAGAGCTCGATCCGGCTCGAAGTCGCCGACGATCGAGATGACCGCGTTGTTCGGTCGATAGAACGTGTCGAAGAAGCCGGTCACGTCCTCGAGGGACGCGGCCGTCAGGTCCTCCATGGAGCCGATGGTCGAATGGTGGTAGGGATGCCACTCGGGGAAGAGGAGCTCCTGGATCTTCTCGTCCCAGGTCCCGTACGGCTGGTTGTCCACGGAGAAGCGGCGCTCGTTCTTGACGACGTCGCGCTGGTTGTCGAGCTTCTCCTGGGTCATTGCCGGGAGGAGGCTCGCCATCCGGTCCGCCTCCAGCCAGAGGGCCAGCTCCAGCTCGTGGCTCGGCAGCGTCTCGAAGTAGTTCGTCCGGTCCAGCCAGGTCGTGGCGTTCAGCGTCCCGCCCACGCCCTGGACGTAGGCGAAGTGCTCCGTCTTGCCGACGTGCTCCGAGCCCTGGAACATCATGTGCTCGAAGAGGTGCGCGAAGCCCGTCTTGCCCGGGTGCTCGTGCTTGCTGCCGACGTCGTACCACAGGTTGACCGCGACGACCGGGGCGCGGTCGTCGCGCGACAGGATCACCCTGAGGCCGTTGGCCAGCACGTGACGCTCGATCGGGACGGAAGGCACGACAACCTCGCTGCTAGACGCTGGAGTCACCGCGGAGCCAGCGCAGTCCGCGTCGCGGAGCCGATGTCCGGACGCGGCGACGATATCACGCTCTCTTCGCGTCCGACGATCGCCCGGGGCCCCCGGGCCGGCGCCGGGAGGTGCGCGGTTGATCGCGCGCGCCGGGCGATGCCGGCACGGCGTCCCGGCGGCGTGCAGCTCGCTGGAACTGCGCCTCGTTGCGCCGCTCCTCCGCCTCTGACTGCTCCTCGGCGGCGATCATCCGGTTGCGCGCCCCGGGCATCGCCTGGATCAGCTCGTCGAGCTTGAACTGCGTGGCCTTGGCGGTCCGGTTCTGGCTCGTCTGGATGACGAAGACCATCAGGAAGGTAATGATGGTGGTCGCGGTGTTGATGACGAGCTGCCACGTGTCGCTGAAGTGGAACAACGGCCCGGTCACCGCCCAGCCCACGATGGCCGCCAGCGCGACGAGCATGGCCCACGGCGTGCCCAGAAGGGTGGTGGCGCGGTCGGAGACCTCCCGGAACCGGTCGCCCAGGCGCTTCGCCGGCTTCCGGTGGCGCGCACCCTCATGGCGAGACTCGCCGCTCGTTCCCGGCCGGCGGTTTCGCGTCCCGCGCGCCGCTGCGCCACCTCGTTCTCGCGGACCGGTTGCCATCCGTAACTCCGTGGGGCGGCCGCCGGCGAATCCGGCGACCCGGCGGTGGGCAAGTGCAACCAGCGTGCCGACCGGACCGCGACGGGCGGCCTTCCCTGCGGATCGGTGGGGGACAGAGGCCGGGAGGCGCTCAGGCGCGGGGGCCGTACGAGGTGGTAACGAAGGCCCCTCGCGGCGCTGCCGGAGGGGCCATTTCGTGCTCGGAATCTTTGGTGAGCGACCAGGGACTCGAACCCTGAACCCAGAGATTAAGAGTCTCTTGCTCTGCCAATTGAGCTAGTCGCCCTGGGAGATGATGGTCCTCGCGACGCTCGCGGTCAACCCGGAGGGCCAAGGCGTGCCGCCCCCGATGGGATCAGGGAACGGGCTGCGGTGGTCCGCCGAGGGGTTCGGGGGACTTGCCGTAGTGGGCGGCGGCAAACTGGTCGATGGCATCGGTGTTCGCGGCATCAAGGTACAGGAGCCAGCGCCAGGCGGTGACTGCGATGGGGTGGCCGAAGTCCTGGCCCGTCCACGGCGAGAGGATGAACTTGAACTGCGAGGAGGCGACCTTGCCGGTGACGTAGTCCTCCAGCTTCGAGATGTCCGCCGCGGAGACCTTGTCCGGCTGATACCACACCACGATCCCGCCGTGCTCCAGGTTGTGGATCGACTGGGATTCCGCGAGCGGCGACCCCAGCGTGTAGACGCCCCAGTTCGCCGGGTCCTGCCAGTGGGGACCGGAGGTGGCCGGAACCGAGGTGTACGGACCTCCCTGCGTGCCGTCCGCGATGTGGGTGCGGCCGCCATCGGGCTCGATGGTGCCCGCGTAGGCAGAGCTGCTGCCGCCGAAGAGGAGGGCCACGACGACGGCGACCAGCCCGATCACCACCGCACCGCCGACCACCGCCAGCCGCCAGTCGAGCCGGCCTCCGACCGCGTGGCGTCGGTTCATGGCCTGCTCGGTGGCGCGCGGTCGACGCGGAAGCTGCGCCGTGCGCCGTTTCGCCATTGGCGCCGAAGTCTAAAGCAGATCGACCCGCTTTGCTTTCAGCGCTGGTCCAGGGCTTGCAGGGCTGCCGCCGTGGACCGATGGCACTGCTAGAATCGGCCGCGGGGCACGCAGGGAGAGGGACTTGGCCAGCGAACCACAGCGCGAGACCATCATCGGCCTTGCCCGAGGCGTCATCCGGGGCTTCGTGGGCCTTGCCCGCCTCGAGGTGATCCGCGCTCGCCAGGAGCTGACCGGCATGGCCAGGGAGAGCCTCGCCGGCGTCATCCGCCTGGCGATCGCCGCCGTGCTGCTGGCGACGGCCGGCATCAGCGGGCTGATCTTCGTGATTCTCGGGATCGCCGCACTCTCCGGTCTCCCCGGCTGGCTCGTCGCGCTGCTCGTCTCGGTGGTGCTCACCGCGATCGCCGCCTTCCTCGCGTGGCGCGGGATCCGGCGCATCCGCATTGGGCCGCCCGAGGAGACGATCGCTTCGCTGAAGGAGGACGTGGCATGGGCGAAACGCTTGCTGAAACGCGAGTAGAGGTCGACGCCCAGCGGGCCGAGATCGAGGAGACGGTGGACAGGCTCCGCGCCCGCGTCAGGCGCGCCATCGACATCCCCGCCAAGGTGCGCCGCAACCCCCTTCTCTTCGGCGGCCTGGCGGCCGGTGCGGTCTTCCTCGCCGTCGGAGGGCCGGTCCGCCTGCTGCGCGCCGCCCGGCGGCGTGCGGCGCCCACGAAGGCGGACCAGGCGTATGACGCGCTTCCCAAGGCGATGCAGCGCTGGGTGGATGCCATGGCGGGCAGCGTGGGATCCCGTGGCGGCGAGGCGCGAACCGTCCTCGCCGAGGAGCTGCAGCGCTGGCGCCACGAGCCACTGAGCCGCAAGCAGGCCAAGCAGCTCGCCAAGGAGGCGGCGGACGGACCGCCCGGCCCCAGCCGCACCGCGTGGCGGGCGCTCGAGACGGCCGCCACCATGATCTCCGCGGCCCTCGCCCGGCGCGCGATCGAGCGTTTCCTCTCCGGCGACCAGCCCCTCGAGGCGGCCGCAGAGCTTGCGCCGGCGCATACCGAGCGCCCCGGCATTCCCGCCGCGGCCGCGGCGAAGGGCGAGGCCTACGCCGGCTGGTCGACTCGCACGGGCGCGGGCGGCGCCGCCGGAGGGTAGACTCCGCAGGACAGGACCCGCCAGCCCTCGGGCGAGTGGCGGAACGGCAGACGCGCCGGCTTTAGGAGCCGGTGTCGCAAGACGTGCGAGTTCGAATCTCGCCTCGCCCACCAATGGATCGCAGGAGCTCCGCTTTGGTCACCGTATCGACTCGCCCCGAGCCGGGCTCGCGTGTCGCCCTCGACATCGAGGTGCCGGCCAGCGAGGTCGACCGCCACTTCTCAACCGCCTACCGGCATCTCGCCGACCGCACCCGCGTTCCGGGCTTCCGTCCCGGCAAGGCGCCACGGCACCTCATCGACCGGTACGCCGGTCGCGAGTCGGTGATCGCGGAGGCGATCGACCATCTCGTCGCCGACAGCGTCGACGCGGCGGTCGACCAGGCAAACCTCGTGCCGCTCGACCAGCCGGAGATCGAGATCGACACCGAGGGGGTGGCTGAGGGGAACGCCGTGCGGTTCACGGCGACCGTCTCGGTCCGGCCCGAGGTGCAGCTGGGCGACTACACGGACTACCCGTTCGCCCTCGAGGTGCCGGAGGTGTCCGATGCCGACGTCGACGCGGTGATCGGAGAGCTCCGTGACGCTCAGGCCACCCTGCAGCCGATCGACGGCAGGGGCGCCGCGAAGGGCGACGTGGCGGCCGTGAAGTTCACCGGGACCATCGACGGGGAGCCGTTCGAGGGCGGGAGCGCGGACCGCCTGCCGCTGATCCTGGGCGAGGACCGCATGATTCCCGGCTGGGAGGACCAGCTCATCGGGCTCGAGATCGGCGGCGCGAAGGCGTTCGACCTTCCCTTCCCCGACGACTACCGCGTGGAGGACCTGCGCGGGAAGACGGCGCACTTCGAGGTCAAGCTTCTCGACCTGCGCGAGCGTGTGCGCCCGGAGGTCGACGACGACTTCGCGAAGGCCGTCGCGGAGGTCGGTACGCTCGACGAGCTGCGTGCCGAGATCCGCGAGGCGCTCGAGAAGCGGAACGACGCGGAGGCGCACCACGTCTTCGGCGATCGGATCATCGAGTACGCCTCGGCCAACGCCAGCGTCGAGCTGCCGGAGGTGATGATCGCCAACGAGATCGAGATCATGCGCGACGAGCTGCGCGCGAGGCTCGCGGAGCAGCAGATCGGCCTGGAGCAGTACCTGGCCCTCGCCAAGCAGTCGCCGGAGGAGCTGACAGCAGAGCTGCGCGACCCCGCCTCGCGTCGCGTGAAGACCCTCCTGGTCCTGTCCGCCATCGCGGAGAAGGAGGGGATCGATGCCACCGACGAGGAGATCGCGGCCGAGGTCGCCGACCAGCTGGCCCGCTACAGCGATGAGCCGCGGCTGCGCGAGTACCTCGAATCCCGGCGGGGCCGGTCCTACCTGCGCATGACGATCCGCAACCGCAAGGTCGTCGAGGCCCTCGGCCAGCGGGTCCTGGGCACGGGGGGAAGCGAAGACACGACAACCCCGGAGCCGGAGGCCGGCGAGGCGAGCGCCGGGCCGGTCGCCGCCGACTCACCCGAAGCCAGCGAATCGGAGTAGCTCACATGCTCGTCCCCATGGTCATCGAGAGCAGCGCCCGTGGTGAGCGCGCCTTCGACATCTACTCACGGCTCCTGAAGGAGCGGATCATCTTCCTCGGGGAGCCCATCGAGGACCACGTCGCCAATCTCGTCATCGCCCAGCTCCTCTTCCTCGAGAGCGAGGACCCGGACAAGGACATCAGCCTCTACGTCAACTCGCCGGGCGGGGTGGTGACGAGCGGCCTGGCGATCTACGACACCATGCAGTACCTCAAGGCGCCGGTCAGCACGATCTGCCTGGGCCAGGCGGCGAGCATGGGGGCCGTGCTGCTGGCGGCGGGGGCGAAGGGCAAGCGATACGCTCTCCCGAACTCGCGGATCATGATCCATCAGGGCTCCGGCGGCGTGCGCGGCAATACGCCCGACGTCGAGATCCAGGTCCGGGAGATGCTCCACCTCACCGACCGCCTCATGCGCATCCTGGCCGACCACACCGGCCAGACCTACGAGAAGGTCAAGTCCGACTCGGAGCGCGACTACTTCATGAGCGCGGAGGAGGCTGTCGCCTACGGCGTCATCGACGAGGTGTTCACCGGGCATCCCGGTTCGCTCATCTCGATGGCGCAGGAAGCCGGCGGATCGGTTCCGAGCACGGAGCCGGAGAAGCCGAAGAAGTAGCGGCGCGCGACGGGCGTCGCTCGCAGGGACAGGTGGTGCCGGCAGGCCACGCGGAACCCAGCGGGGGGCTGGCGGGCCCGGAGGCTCGTGCTATCCTGCCCGGGCCGACCCCCCACCGGCCCGAGGTGCCTCCAGGCTCAAGCTCATGACCACCGGAAAGACCAAGGTTCCCTATCGCTGCTCCTTCTGCGGGAAGAGCCAGGAGCAGGTCCGCAAGCTCATTGCGGGCCAGGGCGTCTATATCTGCGACGAGTGCATCAACCTCTGCCAGGAGATCATCGAAGAGGAGATGCTCGAGGCGCCGCGCGCGAAGAGTGCGCCCGCCCCGCTTCCCAGCCCGCGGAAGATCAAGGAGGCCCTGGACCAGTACGTCATCAGCCAGGACCAGGCCAAGAAGGTCCTCTCCGTCGCGGTCTACAACCACTACAAGCGGATCAACGCGGGTCAGACCGTCGACGACGTCGAGCTCGGCAAGTCGAACGTCCTGCTCGTGGGGCCCACGGGATCCGGCAAGACGCTCCTGGCGCAGACCCTGGCGAAGATCCTCGACGTGCCGTTCTGCATCGCCGACGCCACGAGCCTGACGGAGGCCGGCTACGTCGGCGAGGACGTCGAGAACATCCTCCTGCGCCTGATCCAGGCCGCGGACTTCGACGTTCAGCGCGCCCAGCGCGGGATCATCTACATCGACGAGATCGACAAGATCGCGCGGAAGACGGACAACCCGTCCATCACGCGCGATGTCTCGGGCGAGGGCGTGCAGCAGGCGCTCCTCAAGATCCTGGAGGGCACCGTCGCCAACGTACCGCCCCAGGGTGGCCGCAAGCATCCCCACCAGGACTTCATCCAGATCGACACCACGAACATCCTTTTCATCTGCGGAGGAGCGTTCGAAGGACTCGAGAAGATCGTCGAGGAGCGCGTCGGCAAGCGCGGCATGGGCTTCGGATCGCAGGCCCAGCAGACGCGTGACGAGCGCCGCAGGCTGATGGACCGGCTCATGCCGGAGGATCTCCTGCACTACGGCCTGATCCCCGAGTTCGTCGGTCGCCTGCCCGTGGTGGTGAGCCTCGCGGCGCTGGCGCGCGAGGATCTCGTCAAGGTGCTCACCGAGCCGAAGAACGCGGTAACACGCCAGTTCGGACGCTTCCTCTCGCTCGACAAGGTGGAGCTCGTCTTCACGCCGGAGGCCCTCGACGCCACCGCCCGGCTCGCCCTCGAGCGCAAGACCGGGGCGCGCGCCCTGCGCACGATCGTCGAGGAGGCTCTCCTCGAGGTGATGTACGACATCCCGGAGCGCACCGACGTGAGGAAGGTCGTCATCACCACCGAGACGATCGAGCACGGGCAACCGCCGATGCTCGTGACGGAGGAGGCGGAGCCGCGCCGTCGCACCTCCAAGGAGCGGCGCTCCGAACGCGAGGAGGAGTCGGCCTAACCGCGTCTCCCCGACGGGTTCGCCTGGCGCTCCTACGATCCCTCGGCGTCGGCGCGGGCATCGGCGCCTGCGGCATCCGCCGGCCGCGAGATCACCACGCGGTGCGGGAACGGGATCTCGATGCCCTCACGGCCGAAGCGCGCCAGGATCCGCTTGCGGAGCTCGCCGGTGACCGCCCACTGCTGGGCGGCCTGCACCTGCCCGAGGACCTTGAGCTCGACACCCGACGCACCGAGCGAGTCAACCCGCGCGACGGTCGGGGCCTCGAGCATCTTGGGGCTCCACTCGGAGTCCTCGAACATCTCGCTGCCGATGGCGTTGATGGTGGAGGTGGCGCGGTCGATATCGGTGTCGTAGGCGACTTCGACGTTGAGGTTCACCCGCGCCCAGGAGCGGGTCATGTTGCTCGCCACCACGATCTGGCCGTTCGGCACCGAATGGACCGCTCCGTCGAGGTCGCGCAGGATCGTCCGCCGCAGGCTGAACTCCTCGACCACGCCCGATACGCCCGCGATCTGGACGACATCCCCGATGTTGTACTGGTTCTCCAGGATGACGAAGATCCCCGCCAGCCAGTCACGCACGAGCGCCTGGGCCCCAAGGCCCACCGCGATGCCGGCGACGCCCAGTCCGGCGATGGCCGGGCCGATGTTCACGCCGAACCCGCCGAGGACGGTGAGCGCCGCAATCAGGGCGATGACGACCCCTACCCAGCGGGCGATGATTCGCTCCAGCGTCCGGATGCGGCGTTCCATCTCCACCTGCGCGACGCCGGCGGTCTCCTGCTCAGCCTCGCGCTGGAGGAGATGCCGGGCCACCTGGCCGATGCCGACCCGCACGAAGTACCAGGCGATCAACGCCGCGGCGATGATGAGCGCGACGTGCGATGACGTGTCGACCGCTCCGGCCCACCCGTCGGACAGGCCCAGGCTCGTCAGCCACTGCTTCACCCGGGGATGGTAGCCAAGGAGCGGAAGAGTACGTCGGGGTTCGGTGCACGGTACTTCCGTCGCCTCGGGCCGCCGCGCACGCCGGCGGTAGGATGGGGGCCGCAACGCGTCCAGACCCAGAGGAGCGAGGAGCCTTCCTTCCGATGACCCAGACACCGCGCCGGTCCGGGATCCGTCTCCCGTGGTCGCACGAGGACGAGATCGAGGGCGGCCAGCAGGCCGAGACCGAGAAGACGCCGGCCGTCGAAGTGGCGGACGGCGCGCCCGAGAGCGACGCGCCCGCCCCGGTGGAGCCGGCGGCGGTCGCACCCGCGGTCGAGCCGGCAGAGCCGGACGAGCAGCCATCGGAGGCCGACAACGCCCTGCTGGCGAGCCTCGTCGCCGCCATGCGAGAGGTCGCCGAGCGAGAGCGCACCACCAGCGTGGCGAGCCTGAAGTCGGCCGCCGACGAGGCGATCGAACGGCTGCGATCCCGTGCGGCGGAAGGCGCCGAGCAGCTCCGCAACCGCGCTGACCTGGACGTCGCGGGGATCGGCGACTGGGTCAAGGCCGAGACGGAGCGGATCGAGGCCGAGGGACGCACGAAGACGGAGACCCGCCGGCAGCAGCTCTCCACGCAGGTCGCCGAGCACGAGCAGCGCTCGCAGCGCGAGATCGAGGGCGTCCGGACGCGCGTCGCGAACTACGAGCGGGAGCTGTCCACGTTCTTCACCCAGCTCTACGAGATCAGCGACCCTGCAGCCTTCGGCACCGCCGCCAAGCGGATGCCGCGGCCGCCCGCGCTCGGCGTGGCCAAGGAGCCGACGACCACGAGCACGGCCCCGGGACCCGGATCGGAGCCGCATGCTGCGCCCGAGACGCCGGCGGGCGATGTCGCCCCGGACGCGACGCAGGCGCCCGAGGCGACATCCGACGAGACCGCCGCCCCCGCCGAGGCCGGTGCAGCCTCCGAGGAGGCGCCTGTCACCACCTCGGAGAATGCGTCGGAGATGCAGGTCGAGACCCTCCGCGACCGCATGGATGCCCTGGGCATCGACCGCGAACCTGCCCCGATGCCCGGCGAGGGAGCCGAGCCGCAGGCAGCCGAGGAGTCAGGGCACCAGATCGGTGCTCCGAGCACCTCGAGCGATTCGAGCGGCCTTGCCGCCCGCCTGCGCGAGCTGGACGCGCGCATCGGCGCCTCAGGAACGCCGGAGCCCGCCACGGCCGTCGCCTCAGCGGCCCCGGGTGGCGAGGCGGCGACGGCCATCACGGTCTCGGGTCTCGGCAGCTTCGGTGCCATCACCTCGTTCAAGCAGGCGCTCGAACGGGTCGAGGGCGTGCACGGCATCTCGCTCTCCCTGGGTCCGACCGGTGAGTTCGTCTACCGCGCGACCCACGGGCCCGGGTTCGACCTGGCGGCGGCGATCGAGCAGATCGAGCGCGGCACCGCGAAGATCGATCGCCAGGCGGATGGATCGCTGCGGGTGACCGTCCAGCGCGCTCGCTAGGCGTCGAACGGTGCCGCGCGCCCGGTGCCACTGCGCTGAACGGCGGATGCCCTGTGCTAGACTCGCGGTACGGCGCTGACCGTGAGGAGTACCCCTCCATCGGCCTTCAGAGAGGGCGGGTCGAACCCGGCTGAGAGTCCGCCCGGACGCGAGAGGGGGAAGGTCGCACGCGAGCCGGCCGGGTCCGCCCGATAACGCGGAACGCAAGGGCACCCCGCAGGGTGTCGAACGAAGGTGGTACCACGTGCACCCGCTCGTCCTTCGACGAGCGGGTGTTGTCGTCCAGGGACAAGGAGCAGACCGATGCCGACGAATGGCGAGCTTCCCTCGCGTTATGACGCCGCCGCCATTGAGCCGGGCATCTACGAGCGGTGGCTGGAGAGCGGCGCCTTCACCCCTGCCGAGACGCCGCCGTCGGGCGCGCAGCGCTTCGTCGTCATCCAGCCGCCGCCCAACGTCACCGGCTCGCTCCACATGGGCCATGCCCTCACCGCCACCGTCGAGGACACCCTCGTCCGCTATCACCGCATGCGCGGGGACGACACGCTCTGGCTCCCCGGCGCGGACCACGCCTCGATCGCCGCGCAGTTCGTGCTCGACCAGCTGATCGCGAAGGAGGGGGAGAGTCGCCAGAGCCTTGGGCGCGAGCGCTACCTGGAGCGGATGTGGCAGTTCATGGAGGAGACGCGCGCCTACATCGGTCTCCAGCACCGGCGTCTCGGCGTCAGCGTCGACTGGAGCCGCGAGCGCTTTACGATGGACGCCCGAAGCGCTCGGGCGGTCCGCGTCGCCTTCAAACGCCTCTGGGATGCCGACCTCGCCTATCGTGGCGAGGCGCTCATCAACTGGTGCCCCCGCTGCCGGACGACCATCTCAGACCTGGAGAACGTCCATCGCGAGGAGGCCGGCAGCCTCTGGACGATCCGCTACCAGCTGGCGCGCGAGGACGGCACGCCGGATCCGAACGGCTGGATCCAGATCGCCACGACCCGCCCGGAGACGCTGCTCGGCGACGTGGCCGTGGCCGTTCACCCCGACGACGAGCGCTACCGGCACCTGGTGGGGCGGGAAGCGGTGCTGCCGTTCCTCGGTCGCCTGCTTCCCATCGTTGCCGATGAGGCCGTCGAGCGCGGGTTCGGAACCGGCGCCGTGAAGATCACCCCGGCCCACGACCCGGATGATTACGAGCTGGCGCAGCGCCACGACCTTCCGGCCATCTCGATCCTCGACGAGGAGGCACGGATCAACGAGGCGGGCGGCGAGTTCGCGGGCCTGGGTCGCTACGCGGCGCGCAAGACCATCCTCGAGCGCCTGGAGCAGATGGGCGACCTGGAGAACGAGGCCTCGCACCAGATGGTGGTGGGCCACTGCCAGCGCTGCGACACCGTGGTCGAGCCCCGGCTCTCGGTGCAGTGGTTCGTGCGGGTTGCGCCGCTCGCCGAGCGCGCCCTCGCGTCCGTCCGTGAGGAGCGGACGCGGATCGTGCCGGAGCGCTTCGGCAAGGTGTACGCGCACTGGATGGAGAACATCCACGACTGGGCGGTGGGCCGTCAGCTGTGGTGGGGCCACCGAATCCCGGCCTGGTACTGCCCGGACGGCCACACCACCGTCTCGGATGCGGAGGCCGGTCCGGAGGCCTGCGCCGAGTGCGGCCGCCCGGGCGATGAGCTGATCCAGGAGTCGGACATCTTCGACACGTGGTTCTCGAGCGCCCTGTGGCCCTTCTCGACGCTCGGGTGGCCCGACGAGACGCCGGACCTGAAGCGGTTCTACCCGACGACGCTGATGGAGACCGGGTACGACATCCTCTTCTTCTGGGTCGCCCGGATGATGATGATGGGCCTCTTCTGCACGGATGCCGAGCCGTTCGAGACCGTCTACCTTCACGGCCTCGTGCGCGCGGAGGGCGGCGTGAAGATGAGCAAGACCCGCGGCAACGTCGCGGACCCGCTCGAGGTGGTCGACGAGATCGGCGCCGATGCGCTGCGGCACGCGCTGGTGGCGGGCACCTCGGCGGGGAGCGACCAGCAGCTGACCCGCGCGAAGCTCGACGGTGCTCGCAACTTCAGCAACAAGCTGTGGAACGCCGCCCGATTCGTGCTCGGCAGCCGCCCGGACGGCGAAGCCGAGCCGGACGGGGACCCGTCTCTCCCCGAGCGCTGGCTCGCCTCGCGCCGCTCGGAGGTGACGCAGCGGGCGACCCGTGCCCTCGACGGCCTCGATCTCGGCGGATACATCGCGGCGGTCTACGAGTTCGCGTGGAGCGACTACTGCGACTGGTTCCTGGAGATGGCCAAGGTCGAGCTCCGTCGACCGGAGGCGAGCGACGCCGACCGGGCGCGGGTCTGGCGGGCGGCCGCCGCGGGGCTGGCCGACATCCTGAAGCTCCTGCACCCCATCATGCCCTTCATCACCGAGGCGATCTGGGCGTCCCTGCGTGCGGCCGCCCCGGAGGTGGCATCCGAGGAGCTCCTGCTGAGCGCGGCCTGGCCGGAGCCGGGGAAGCGCGACGAGCGTGCCGAACGGGAGTTCACCGGGACGGCGGAGCTGATCCGCGAGGTGCGGAACCTGCGGACGATCGCGGGGATCCGGGCGGGGCGACGCGTGCCACTCGAGCTGGTCCCGGCCGGCGCCGCGGCGCAGGAGACGGCTGCCAGGACCACCGCCTATGTCGAGTCCATGGCGCGGGTCTCGCCGTACCGCATCCACGAGCCCGGGGACGGGGTGGAGGCGCCTGGGTCGGCGATCGCCATCGGGCTCGGAACCACCTGGCTCGGCGGGGACGAGGCTCCGGAGGTCGCCGAGCGGCGACGGGCGCAGGTCGCGCAGCTTCGAGACCGCATCGGGCGCCTCGAGGAGCTCCTCGCAGGCCCGGAGTTCACGAAACGCGCGCCCGCGGAGGTGGTCGAGCGGGAGCGCGCCCGGCTCGCCGAGCTGCAGGAGCAGCTGAAGGCGCTGGAAGGCTGACCCGATCGGCCTATCGCCTCGACCCGGCCGCCGGCTGGTAGAATCCGGCTCGCTCCGCGTTCAGGGGTTCACCCACTCCATGTCGTTCCTCAGGCGCAAGAAGTCCGAGCCAGCGCCACCTCCGCCGCCCAAGCCGGTGGTCGAGGAGGTGACCGGCCAGCAGTACTCGCTGAAGCTGGCGTTCATGGGTCGCAGCAGCGACGGGCTGCGCCTCGCCGCGGATCCCGCGGCGGTGGCGGCGCTGCCTCGCATCGTGGAGCCGCTGAGCCAGACGTCCATCGAGATCATCGCGCCGCTTCCCATGGAGTACTCGGACGCGACGCCGGCCATGGAGCGCTTCAACGAGATGCAGCAGTGGGTGCTCGCTCGACGAGACGTCGGCCCCATCGGCCGGCACGCGCTCTACATCCTGGAGCTGACGGACGCGCTGGACATGACCGTCGACACGTTCGCCTGCGGGCTCCTCCACGGCGAGACCGACACCAGCGGCTATCCGGAGTACAACGCGATCGTCGGCGGCCTGGCGAGCCACTTCGACGAGCTCTCCGGCGAGCTGATCGTGCGCGCCGTGGTCGGCTGGGGCGGCAAGGGGCTGCGCGGCGATACCGAGCGTATCGGCCAGCGCCTCCTGAGCTCGCTCTACCAGCAGGTGCTGGCCTCGGGCCTCAGCCTCGGCGCGGCGGAGCAGGCGCGCGCCCCGCAGGCTGCCGCGCATGGGGCGGGCCTGACCTGCGCGCACTGCGGCTTCGAGGCCCAGACCGAGAGCGCCTTCTACTGTCCCAAGTGCGGGATGCGGATGACGCGTTCCTGACGCGGTGGCGCCGCCATCGGCCAGTACTTCTGGACCGGTGGTCATGGGCCGCAGTCCCATTGTCGTGTGGATGGGTGCGGCAGACACTGGTGCGGTCCAGAGCACGAACCGCGAAAGGGCCTCATGGAACGACCCACCGTCCTGCTTGCGCTAGAGCGAAGCGCCCTCCCGGGGACCGAAGAGGTCCTCCGTCGTGCGGGCTTCGAGCCGATGCCGCTCACCGACGGCGCCATCTCCCTGGACGGTCGTCCGCGCCCGAGCCTCGCGGTGCTGGACTGCGACCACGAGCCTGCCGACAGCGAACAGGTGCACGCGTGGCTGACGAACCACGGGTCGGAACCGGTGCCAACGCTCCTGCTGTTCGGCGATGAGCCGCCTGTTTTTGGGGCGAGTGGTGACGAATACGCCATGAAGCCCTGTCCGCCCGAGGCACTCGTCTACCGGCTCCAGGCCCTCATGATCCGAACAGGCCGCTCCGCCCCGGGCACCACCGCCGCCGGCGAGCCCGCCGAGAACGAGCTGATGGGCGAGGGGCGCGTGATCAGCGTCTTTGCGCCGAAGGGCGGTGTGGGGAAGACCACCGTGGCCGTCAATATGGCCGTTGCACTTCGCGAGCAGACCAACGAGCGCGTGCTGCTGTTCGACGCCGACGTGGGGGTGGGCAACGTGACAGCCGTCCTCGAAGTCCCGTTCCGTGCAGGCCTTGCCGACCTCAGTGACTCGACACCGGGCGAATGGACCGATGTGGCCTTTGAGCACGTCACCACCGTGCACGAGCCGTCCGGTGTCCGTGTCCTGACCTGGGGCAAGGACCCCGGGGACTCCGAGCGCGTCACCGTTGACCTGCTGCTCGCCGCACTCCGCTGGGCGAAGCGGAACAATGCCTTCGTGATCGTCGACAACCATCCGGGGTATGACGACCGGACGATGGCCATGCTCACCGTCGCCAACGAGATCTTCCTGGTGGTGACCCCGGAGGTCGGCGCAATCCGCAACAGCAGCCAGTTCCTGGGCCTCGCCCGCGAGGTCGGACTGGGCGATATCGTCCGCGTCATCGTGAACCGCGCCAACCACGGCATCGCCCTCGACGACATGGCGGAGTCGCTGGGCCTGCCCATCGCGGCGACGATCGTCTCGAACGGGCCCAAGGCCGTGGTCGCCGCGAACGAGGGACAGCCGATCGTCACGAAGTACCCGCGGGAGCGAATCGCCCACGACCTGCACGCGGTGGCACGCCTGGTCACCCATGGCACGCCGGAGCCGGTGTCTCGTCCCGCCCCGCGCCCGTGGTGGGCTCGCCTGGGGGCCCGCACCTCCAGCGCCTGACCGGAGGGGTCACGTTGCGCCGACGCACGGCGGCTGCCATCATTCGCCCCGCCCCCTGACCGTTCGGCGGGCGTCATTCGTCGCCATCCAGCCTGGGCCGTCTCCGCGACCCGGCACACCAGCGAGACCGTGCCGACCTACGATTACCAGTGCCGCAGCTGCGGCCAGATCACTGAAGTGGTCCACTCCATGACGGAGGAAGGCCCCGCCTCCTGCGAGCGGTGCGGCGGCTCCCTGCGCCGCGTGCTCTACCCGGCAGGAATCATCTTCAAGGGAAGCGGCTTCTACAGCACGGACTCGCGCTCGTCCGGCAACGGGAGCCGGCGGTCGCCAGCCCCGAGCGGCGGCGCGGGAACGGACGCCCCCAAGAGCGGTACGAGCTCCACCGAGGGGGACGGTTCCAAGGCCGCGCCCGCCAAGAAGGACGCTGCCGGGGGAGAGGCGAAGGGCTGACTCGGAGGCGATCCCGCCGTCAGGCGGAGCGCGCCTGCCGCGTCCCGCAACGCCGGCAGAACCGCGCGCTCGCCGAGAGGGAGAGACCGCACGAGCCGCAGTTCTGGACGGCCACCGCGCTGCCCGCCGCGGCCACCTCGCGCGCGGAGGCATCCCACAGGACGCTCGACGCGCCGAGCGTGCGCTGCATCATCTCCGATGGGTTGACGGCGGCACCGCTGGACCGATACGGCAGCACGCGCGGCCGCTCGGGTGCGACGCGGCCGACGCCCGGGTCCTCGAGGCCGAGCAGGTCCAGCTGTGCTTTGCGAGCCGCGAGCGCCTCGTCCATCTCGACGGCCTCGGGAGCCGGAGCTCGTGGCGGGAGTCGAAGGATGGTCTCCGCGATCGGCCGGATCGGCCGCGGCGTCCGGGCCACCGGCTCCGGCTCCGCCTCGGCGGCCACGGGCTCCGGCATCGGCTCCGGCTCCGCCTCGGCTGCCACGGGCTCCGGCATCGGCTCCGGCTCCGCCTCGGCGGCCACGGGCTCGGGCATCGGCTCCGGCTCCGGCTCCGCCTCGGCCACCCACGCCGCCTCCGGTTCGGGGAGGGCCTCCTCGATCGGCCGTCGCAGGATGAGCTCTGCGTCCTCCTCCCAGGCGAGGACGCGGGTCGGCGCCACGGGCTCCTCCGCCTCGCTCGGCGCAGGGACCTCGGCTGCCTCGGGTGGAGCGGATTCGAGGGTCGGCTCCGGCCCGGCGGACGCCTGGAGCGGATGCATCTCGAGCTCGTCACCGGTGGCGGTCAGATCGATCTCCGCGGGCGGCCGCGCGATCTCCGCCTCCGGCCAGGCAATCTGCTCGCCGTGGGCGGCGGCGGCCGCCTCCTCGGGGAGGTCGCTCTGCGGCCAGGCCTCCGCACCCAGCCGCCGCGAGATCTCGTCGACGTCGAGCTCGCCTGCCGCGTGCATGGCCCTGTGGTCGTCAAGGTAGGCGGCCTCGAGCCGGTCGGCGAGGTCGTCCTTGCCCGGGATCGGCGCGCAGCTGCGGCAGCGGCCCGCGGCATCGTTCCAGCAGTTCGTGCAGGCGTACTGGCGGCAGTCGATGCAGAAGTTGAAGGTGGAGTGGAAGGCCTCGAGCTGCCGCGCGGCGAGCTGCTGCTCCTCCGAGCGGATGGCGTCGCCGATGGCGTCGCCCAGCGCATCCTGGCTCATGATGTAGTTGCGGAGACCGGAGATCAGCCCCCGCGTCTTGCGCAGGGGGTTGAGCTCGGCAGGCGCCTCGAACTCGTAGCGCGTGCCGCAGCGCTCGCAGAACGACTCGGTCAGCGCTTCTGGCATGAGGTCTCGCATCCCGGTGGCAGCATCAGGGCGGCCAGTATACCGATGCGCCCCCGCAGCGCCGAATGGGTGGATCGGTGGCCCGGGGTGCACAGGAAGTACCTTGCCGGCTCCCCCGCCCCGCACCATGGCCCCGCGAACCCCTGCCCGATTGCCCATGCTAGGATCGCCCGCGATGGGCATCCTCCAACGCGTGGAGGCGTTCCTGGAACGCCTCTTCGAGGCGCCGGCGGGCCGCCTCGGGGCGCGGCTCCAGCCCGTGAGCCTCGCCAAGCGCATCGAACGAGCCATGGACACCACGAAGTCCTTTCGCGAGGACGGCGTGATCGTGCCGAACGAGTACGCCCTGCACCTGAACCCGACCGATTTCGCCACGTTCGAGTCGTACCGATCCGCCATGGAGGACGACCTCGCCCATGGCGTCCTGACGCGCGCGCGCCACGAGCACTACACGCTCGTCGCGCGGCCGCGGGTCCATCTGACGGCCGATCCCGGCGTCGCGCGCGGGGACATCCGCGTCGCGGCGCGGGTGGTGGACGACGCCGGCGAGCGGCTGCGGCCGGACAGGCCGATGCCGGTCACCACCGACACCGTCATGCTCCGCTCCCAGGAAGCAGGGCCCGCGCCGGAGTCCGCGCGGCGCGCCTTCCTGCTCGTCGCGACCGACGGGCAGGAGGCGGTCCAGTTCGACCTGGGCGGACCGCTCATCACCATCGGCCGCGCGAGCGACAACGACGTCATCGTCGACGACCCGCTCGTCAGCCGCCATCACTGCCAGCTGAAGCTCCAGCACGGTGCCTACGGCTTCGTCGACCTCGGCAGCCGCAATGGCTCCGCCGTCAACGGGCAGGGCGTGCAGGAGGTCGCTCTCGGCCCCGGCGACCTGATCCGCATCGGACACACCTCCATCGAGTTCGGGGTCCACGCGTGACGGAGGAAGCCCTTCGGATCCTGATCCTGGTCGGGCAGTTCGCCTTCGTCGGGATCCTCTACCTGCTGCTGTTCGCCTTCGCGCGCTCGCTGCTGCGCGACCTGCGGAGCGCGGAGCGCACTCAGGAGGCGGCACGGCAGGGGATCGGGCGGCTGATGGTCCTCGAGTCGCCGGAGGACGAGCCGCCGGCAGGCGGCAGCATCGCCCTCGGCCCCATCAACTCGATCGGCCGCAACGTGAACAGCACGATCTTCGTGGAGGACGACTTCGCGAGCGCCACGCACGCCATGCTCACCTTCCGCGGCCGCGCCTGGTTCATCGAGGACCAGGGCAGCACCAACGGGACGTATGTCAACGGTCACCGCATCGACCGGCCCGTCGCCCTCAGCTTCGGCGACGAGGTGACGATCGGTCGCGTCCGGATGCGGCTGGAGCGCTAGGCGGATGCGCATCGCATGGCGCGGGACCGAGCTGCGCCTCCTGATCCCGCTCCTCTTCCTGGTCCCGCTCGGTTTTGCGCTGACCCACGTCGTGCAGTCCGGCGCGCCGGACCCCGGACCGCTCGGGCTGGCGCTCGGCTACGTGGCGCTGGTGCTGGCCGCGCACTTCGCGCTCGTCCTCCTCGGCCACCGGGGTGACCAGCTGCTCCTCCCGCTGGCGGCGACGATCGGTGGGGTCGGCCTCGTCATGCTGAACCGCCTCCCCCAGTCGCTGACCGGGATGGACCTGTTCGGGACGCAGATCGGGATGGCCGGAACCCAGTTCGCCTGGTTCGCGGTGGGCCTGGTGGCCATGGTCGGAATCGCCGTCTTCTTCCGGGACGACGGCGCGCTGCGGCACTACAAGTACACCTGGGCGGCGGCCGGGGCCGCCCTCATGCTGATCACCTTCCTCTTCGGGACGGAGGTCAATGGCGCCCGGCTCTGGCTTCACCTGGGGCCGGTCAGCTTCCAGCCCGGCGAGGCGATCAAGATCGTGCTCGTGATCTTCATCGCCGGCTACCTCGCGGAGAACCGCGCGCTGCTTGCCGGCGATCAGCGGCGCATCGGTCCGGTCAAGATCCCGCCCCTGCCCTACCTCCTGCCGATGCTCGCCATCTTTGCCATCGTCATGGGGGTCGTGGCGATCGTCAACGACCTGGGGACCGCGCTCCTGTTCTACGGCATCTTCCTGACCATGCTCTTCGTGGCCACCGGGAGGCGCAGCTACGTCCTGGTGGGCCTGCTGCTCTTCGTCGCAGGCTCGTTCGTCGCCTACCAGCTCTTCGGTCACGTCCGTATCCGCGTCGACAACTGGATCGACCCGTGGGCCGATCCGACCGGGGCGGGCTACCAGACGGTCCAGGCGATCTACGCCTTCGGCCGGGGCGGGATCTTCGGCGAGGGGCTCGGCCAGGGGCTTCCCCTGATCTCGGGCCACATCCCGATCCCTGCGATCCAGACCGACTTCATCTTCACCGGCATCGCCGAGGAGCTCGGCCTGGTGGGTGCCTTCGCGCTCCTCGCCTTCATGGCGGCCCTGGTCTTCCGCGGGCTGCGGATCGCGATCCTGGCTCGGGACGACTTCAGCAGCCTCCTGGCGGTCGGGCTGACGACGAGCATCGGCCTCCAGACGCTCATCATCGTGGCCGGCAACGCCAAGCTCATCCCGCTCACGGGAATCACCTTCCCCTTCGTGAGCTACGGCGGGTCGAGCCTGCTGGCGAGCTTCGTGGTCCTGGGCCTGCTCCTCTCGATCAGCCACCGGTCGACGGTCGAGGCCGATGCCGACCGGACGGGCTCGGTATGAGCGGCAACATCCGGCGCCTCGCCGGCTACCTGATCCTCGCCTTCGCGGTGCTGACCGGCGGGCTCAGCTACTGGCAGGTCGTCGACGCACGGCAGCTCGCCACGCGGCCGGACAATCCGCAGGTCATCGCCGCCCATCAGAGTGCCCCGCGCGGCTCGATCTTCGACGCGAACGGCAAGGTCCTCGCGTACACCACCGTCAGGGACGGCCTGGCGAGGCGTACCTACACCGATGCGGCGTTCACGCACATCATCGGCTACGCGAGCCTGCGCTACGGGACGACGGGGCTCGAGCATGCGTACGACGACCTTCTCACCGGCCAGGCGAACCCCGATCCACTGCGCGGGCTCCTCGACGACATCATGGCCCGTCAGCCCCAGCCCAAGGACCTCTCGCTCACCATCGACCAGCGGCTCCAGGACTTCGCGGCGGCGCAGCTGAAGGGAGTGGTCGGAGCGGTTGTGGCGATCGATCCGCGGACCGGCGCCATCCTGGCCAGCACCTCGACCCCCACCTTCGACGCGACGGCCATCTCCGGCGACCCCGCAACGGCGGCGGCGCCGATGGCGAAGCTGCAGGCGAACGCCAACCGGCCGCTCATCGACCGGGTCCGGCAGGGCGTCTACACGCCGGGCTCGATCATGAAGGTGCTGACCTCCTCCGCGGCCCTCGACGCGGGCGCCATCACGCCCACGACGACCTTCCCCGATCAGCCGAAGGAGGAGACGAGCGGATTCAGGGTGGACGGCTTTACCATCACCGAGCACGAGCTGGGCTCCATCAAGCCGGCCCTCTGGGACCTTTCGCCGGCGCTGCAGGTCTCGAGCAACATCTTCTTCGCCCACGTGGGGCTGGAGCTCGGGGGCGATCGCCTGCTCGAGTACGCGCGCTCCTTCGGTTTCTGCTCGCCGCTCGGCGTCGGGACCGGTGACCGGATCCTGTCCGTGTCGACCTCGCGCGTGACCCGCGCCTCCGCTGACGGGGGATGTCAGCCGTTCGCGGATCGGGTGGAGGTCGCCTCCGCCGCGTTCGGACAGGCGCAGGTGGCCGTCACCCCGCTGCAGATGGCGCTCGTGGCCGCGACGGTCGCCAACGGTGGCATCGAGCCCCAGCCGTACGTCGTCGGCGCCGTGCGGAGCCATGCCGCCACGCCGGCGGCCGGACCGGCGGCGACCGTCCTCCAGCGGGTCACGCCGCCGACCGGTCACCGGGTCGTCTCGCAGCAGACCGCGCAGCAGGTGCGCTCGGCGATGGTCGACGCGGTGTCGGGCCCCATTGGCAGGATCTATGCAGGAGCAGGCGCGGTACGCCTCTACGGTGTCAGCGGTGTCTCGACCGCGGGCAAGACGGGAACCGCCCAGCGGTCCGGCTCGCTGGCCCCGCACTCGTGGTTCATCGGCTTCGCGCCCGCCCAGGACGGCGCGGCGCCGAGCATCGCGGTCGCGGTGATCGTGGAGGGCGGCGGCGCCGGGTCAGGCAAGGCCGCACCGATCGGCGGCAGGGTGATGGCGGAGTGGCTCAAGCTCAATCCCAATCCCGGGGGATGACGCACAGGACGGGAACGCCAGGCGCCACTGAACCGTCGTGTAACGTGCTGGGGTATTGTCTGTGGAACGGGCGGGCGGCCACCGGGGCATCAGGCTCGTCGAATCGAGTCGAAGAGAGGACATGGTGAAGAAGGTCCAGGAGCCTGCCGAGCGCGTGATCGCGAACGTCGAGCGCGTCATCATCGGCAAGCATCTCGAGGTCCGCCTGGCGCTTGTGGCGCTCCTCTGCGAGGGGCACATCCTGATCGAGGACGTCCCCGGGGTGGGGAAGACGATGCTCGCCAAGGCAATCAGCCGCAGCGTGGGCTGCTCCTTCCGCCGCATCCAGTTCACGCCGGACCTGCTGCCATCGGACGTGACGGGCCTGTCGATCTTCAACCAGAAGACCCACGAGTTCGAGTTCCGTCCCGGTCCCATCATGGCCCAGGTCGTCCTCGCCGACGAGATCAACCGGGCGACGCCGAAGACGCAGAGCGCGCTCCTCGAATGCATGGAGGAGCGGCAGGCGACGATCGACGGCGTGACTCATCCGATGCCGTCCCCCTTCCTGGTGATGGCGACGCAGAACCCCATCGAGTACGAGGGGACCTTCGCGCTCCCCGAGGCGCAGCTGGACCGCTTCATGCTCCGGCTGCGGATCGGCTACCCGAAGGCGGTCGAGGAGATCGTGATCCTCGACGAGCAGAAGCGGATCCACCCGATCCAGGGCATCGACCAGGTGCTCGGTGCCGAGGAGCTGCGCCAGATGCAGGCCGCCGTGAAGGAGGTCTACGTGGACCAGGCGGTGGCCGAGTACATCGTCCGGCTGGTCACCGCGACGCGCGAGCACCCCGATGTCTATCTGGGCGCCTCGCCCCGCGGATCGATCAACCTCTACCACGCGGCACAGGCACTCGCCGCCCTGGAGAGCCGCGACTACGTCATTCCCGACGACGTGAAGGCTCTCGCCGTCCCGGTGCTCGCGCATCGGCTGATCGTGAAGAGCCAGGCGTCCCTGCGCGAGGTGGACCCCGACCGCATCGTGCGCGAGATCGTCGCCGCCGTGCCAGTCGCAGCGTCGGTCGGCGCGCAGGCCAGCTGAGCGGGCTCCCTTTCGGGGACGTCGGGATGGGCAGCCTGGTACGCCAGCTCCGGTTCGTCTTCATCGGGACGGTCCTGGTCGTCGCTGCCTTCAGCACCGGCCTGGCCTTCCTCTTCTTCCTCATGTACGTCGGCGTGGCGCTGCTGGCCGGAGCCTGGCTCTACGCGCGCAACGGGCTGCGTGGCGTGCGTGCCGGCTACCATGTCATGAATCCGCGTGCGCACGTCGGCGAGGTGCTCCAGGCGGTGTACCGCATCGATAACGGGGCGCGCTGGGCGAAGCCATGGCTCGAGGTCTGGAACGACGCGACGCTGCCGGCGTCACTCCCCGGCCGCGCGATCGGCGTGAACGGGGGTGCCTCACGGCAGTGGCTGGCCAAGGTGACCCTCAACCGGCGGGGCAGCTTCCGGCTCGGTGCCCTGCGCGTCCGGACGGGCGACCCGTTCGGGCTGTTCAGCTCCGAGATGGTCGTTGGCCAGCCCACCGGCGTCGTCGTCTTCCCGCGGGTCTACGAGCTGCCCCACTGGAGCCTCCCGCCCTCGCCGGTCGACGGCAGCTCGCCGTCGCGCCGCCGGTTCGAGGCGGCCACGCCGCTCGCCAGCACGATTCGCCCGTACGTCCACGGGGATGCGATCAACAAGGTGCACTGGCTCTCGAGCGCCCGGCACGGTGAGCTGCAGGTGAAGGAGTTCGACCTGGAGCAGGCCGCCGACCTCTGGCTGATCCTGGACCTCAACCGCGGGGCGCATGCCGGGAGCGGGGAGGACGCCTCCGTGGAGACCGCCGTGAGCGCCGCCGCCTCCATCGGGCTGCGGACCCTCGCCGACAACCGCGCCGTGGGCGTCACCGCCTCGGCACGCCGCATCCAGCAGCTGACGCCGGACCGGGGACCGCGGGTGGAGCAGAAGATCCTGCACCTGATGGCCAACGTCCAGGCCGATGGCACCCAGCCGCTGGCCGAGATCGTGGTGGCGACCCTCCCCCGGCTCCGGCGGGGGATGACCCTCTGCATCGTCACCGGCTCCACCGAGCGCGACTGGGTGCGCGCGCTCGCGGGCCTGCGGCGCCGCGGCGTCGGCGTGGTCGTCGTCCTCCTGGATCGGTTCTCGTTCCTTCCCGAGCCGGCGGAGGACGACGAGGAGGCGCAGGCGGAACGGAACGCGCAGCGCGGCGAGGTTGCCGCCTGCCGGCACGCGCTGGCGGAATACGACATCGAGACGCATCTGCTGCATGCCGGGGACAACCTCAGCGAACACCTGGGAGGGAGGGTGAGGGCCCGTGCCTGAGTGGCTGCGCCGCTTCGTTCGGCCGCGCGAGGGTTGGCTCGCCTGCTTCCTCGTGCTCGTCATGCTCCTCAGCCTGGGGTGGGCCGTGCAGCGCGCCGGGTGGCTCGCCCAGAGCGACTACCTCGTCCCGGTCGCCGTCTGGGCGTCGGTGCTGGGTGCCCTGCTCGGCATCTCGACGCTGACCGTCGTGGCGGTCCTGCCGATCTCCGCGGTGGTCGGGACCTGGATCGTCCTGTGGGCCATCGGCGGGGAGTACTACCCCGACCTCTCGCAGATCGGGCGCCTCCTTGCGCTGCGGGCCGATGCCATCGACTTCACGCGGACCGTCGTGCACTACGGGTATCCCACGGAGCTGACGCCGTACGCCATCGGCCTGGGGCTCCTGATGTGGCTGACGGCCTTCATGGCCGCGTACACGCTGTACCGGCACCATCGGGTCCTCGACGCCATCGTCCTGGTCGCCGTGCCGCTCATCGCCAACATGAGTGCGACCCTCATCGACCTGATCGTGTACCTCGTCCTGTTCGTGCTCGCGGGGCTGCTCCTCTGGCTGCGGACATCGCTCGTGGGCCGGGAAGAGGGCTGGCGCCGGCGCCGTGTCAACGAGAACGTGGAGGTGCCGTCGGCGATCATGCGGACCGGGGTCGCCTTCATCGCCGTCACCATCGCGTTCTCCTGGGTGCTCACCAGCGTGGCGGTCGCCGCGCCGCTGACCGACGCGTGGCACAACCTCGACGGGGTCTGGAGCAACGTCCGCGACGGTCTCGACGGTGTCTTCGGCGGCCTCACCAACCCCGAGTCCCGGATCACCGGGAACTCCTTCGGCTCGCGCTTCACCGTGTCCGGCGACTGGTTCGCCAACGACTCGGTGGTCCTCGTGGCCGCGGAGGACCACCCGTACTACCTGCAGACGGTGACGTACGACACCTACACCGGCCACGGCTGGGCGTCGAGCACCACGCGGCCGCGTTCCGTGGCCGCCGGCGGCGTCCTGTTCCCGAACTCGAGTCCGGAGAACCCGGCCACGACCGACGGCTTCGAGGCGAAGACGGTCACCATCCGCTTCGTCGAGCCGGTCGGTCGCAACCTGTTCACCCCGGGAGTCCCCCTGCGGATCACCGCGCCGTCGGTGGTGAGCGAGCCGAAGGGACTGCCGTTCCTCGGGGCGCTCTCGTCGCAGAGCGGGATCGGCAAGGGGGAGGGCTACTCGGTGGACGCCGCGATCTCCGCGGTCACCCAGGCGCAGCTGCGAGCCGCCGGGCAGGACTACCCGGCGAGCGTCCGTTCCCTCTACCTGGGCACGGACGGCGTGACGAACGAGACGCGACAGCTCGCACAACAGATCGCGGAGACCGCGAACGCCACGAATCCGTACGACATGGCGTCGGCGCTGGCCCACTACCTGACCACCGATCCGAGCTTCAGCTACGCGACCAAGGTCGGGCCTCCGCCGCCGAACCGCGACCTGGTCGACTTCTTCCTCTTCGACCAGCAGAACGGACGCCGCGGCTACTGCCAGTACTACGCCACGGCCATGGCCATGATGGCGCGCTCCCTGGGCCTGCCGGCGCGCGTGGCCGTGGGCTTCTCGCCGGGAAGCCTGATCGCGCCGAACCAGTACGAATACAAGGAGTCCAACGCGCACGTCTGGGCCCAGATCTACTTCCCCGGCTATGGCTGGCAGACGTTCGAGGCGACGAAGTCCATCGATCCGCAGTTCACCTACCCCGCGGGCGGCAACTCCGCGCTGCCCTCGATCCCGCCAAACGGCGATGCGTCCAAGGACCTCATCAACAACATCAACCCCCGCCAGGAGGCGATCCTGCCCTCGACGCGCCCGATCCAGGGCGGCACCATTGCCGGAGGCACGACACGGCCGGTGGACGCACGCTCCGGCAACCTCATCGTCGTGCTGGTCCTCCTGCTCGCGGCATCGGGCTTCATCTGGTGGCGCTGGCGGCGCTCCGGACGGCGGCTCCGCTTCCTGGCACCCGGCGAGCGCCAGTGGGCGATGCTCCTGCAGGCGGCCGACCGCGCCGGCGTGAGCCAGCGTGCCTCGGAGACGGACTACGAGTACGCCGCCTGGCTCGAGGAGCAGATCCCGGCCCGGCGCCCGGAGATCCGCACCATCGCCGACGCGAAGGTGTGGGGCAGCTACTCCGGCCGGACGATGACCTTCGACATGCTGGATCGCATGCAGGACGCCTGGAGACGCCTGCGGCTGCCGTTCCTGTGGCTGGGCATCAAGCGCCGGATCCGCGGGCTCCTCCCGCACGGCGGCGGCTGACGCGGTCCCCGCGAAGCCGCTCCCACCGGGCCGCCGCGACCCCGAGCGTGGGCTAGAGGGCCAGCGGCCGTCCGTCCTCCTCGTCGACGTGGACTGCTGCGTGGCCGAGCAGGTGGGCGCCGTCGTTCCACGTCACCACGCGCCACCGTCCGCTGACGCGATCCATCACGGAGAGCGAGGCGTTGTCGAGCTCGAGGCGCCACACGCGCTCGAGCGGGATCTCGAGCAGCGCGTGCGCGGCGAGGCGAAGCGTCCCTCCGTGGGCGCAGATGCAGAGCGGCCAGGCGCGCTCCCGGTCGCTGCTGCGAATCGCGTCGTTGACGGCTTCCGAGATTCGGGAGATGGCGTCGGGCAGGGGCTCGCCGCCCGGCGGTTGGCGGTCCGCGGTCGCGTCCCGCCACGCCGCGTATCGCTCGGCATCGTCGACCGCGAGCTCGGCGTGGGTGCGGCCCTCCCACTCGCCCTGGCCGACCTCCATCAGTCGACCGTCGAGCTCGACGCCGACGCCCTCGTCCTCGAGCGCGGCAGAGATGGCGTCGGCCGTCTCACGCGCCCGGGAGAGGGGCGAGCTGATGATGCGGCCCGGACGCAGCGACTCGCCGGCCAGCCGCTCGGCCACGAGCCGCGCTTCCATCCGACCCTCGGCCGAGAGCGGCGGATCACGATGGCCCTGGAAGCGTCCCTCCCGGTTCCAGTCGGTGACGCCGTGGCGCACGAAGACGAGCCGGCCGCTCACGGTGACGCCACGGCTGCCTCGAAGGCCGCGCGACCGGCGGCCGCCGACGCGACCGGGTCGCTGGGGACGCCGAACTCGACGAGCGTCTCGGCGAGGACGCGGAGCGCGTCACCGATCGGCGGCCAGTCGATGTCGCCCATGTGCCCGAAGCGCAGGATGCGTCCCGCCCAGGCTCCCTGGCCGCCGGCGATGACCAGGCCTTTGGCGCGCATCGCGGCGTTGAAGGCGGCCCAGTCGAGGCCGTCGGGAAGCCATGCCGCGGTGACGGTGTGCGAGCGCCGTCCGGGCGCGGCAACGAGGCGCAGTCCAGCCGCCTCGAGGCCGGCGGCCGCCCCGGCCGCGATGGCGGTGTGTCGTGCCCAGGTCCGCTCACGCCCTTCGGCGAGCAGCCGACGGACGCCGACCTGGAGCCCGAAGAGGACGCTCACGGCGGGCGTCCACGGCGTCTGGCCCTTCTCGGCATAGCGTCGCGCCTGACCGAAGTCCCAGTAGAAGCGTGGCAGGCGAGCCTCCTCGCCGGCGGCGCGGGCTCGGGCGCCAACGGCAGCGATGGCGATCCCCGGCGAGGCCATCCAGGCCTTCTGGCTGGCCGACAGGACCAGGTCGATGCCCCAGGCGTCCATCTCGAACGGGAGGGCGCCCAGGCCGCTGATGCCGTCCACCACCACCAGCGGCCTGCCGGGCGCGTCCTGCACGACGGCGGCGAGCTCCCGCAGCGGATTCGTGACGCCGGTCGAGGTCTCGTTGTGGGTGAGGAGGACGGCACGGTACGGCGCCGCAGCGGAAAGGTGCGACGCGACTGCGCGGGGGTCCGCGGTATCGCCCCACGGTACGACGAGGCGTTCGACATCGGCACCGAACGTCTCCGCGATCGTCGCAAACCGCTCGCCGAAGGCGCCGGTGACGACCGAGAGGACGCGGTCGCCCGGCGAGAGCGTGTTCACGACTGCCGCCTCCAGCGCCCCGGAGCCGGAGCCGGTGAGCAGCAGCACCTCCTCGCGCGTCCCGATGAGCTCCGCGATCCCCGCGGTGATCTCGCCGAACATCGTCGCGAATTCGGTACCGCGGTGGTCGATCATGGGCGCGGACTGCGCCTCGAGGACCGCGTCGGGGATGGGCGTGGGGCCCGGGATCCGGAGATTCTGCTGCATGCGCCGCATGATACGGGGCGCACAGCCGCCCTCACGTGCCGGTCGCGCACCGGGCGCGTGGCGGCGTTCCGGGCCTCGGGAGGGATCAGCCCGCGCGGCGGTCCGCCAGGGCCACGCGCACCAGGCCGTAGAGGTGCGCCGATTGCTCGAGACGCGCCGCCACTCGACGGGCGTGGCGGCGGCGCGCGACGATGAACGCGTACAGCACCGTACCGTCCACGAGCGCCGCCAGGACCAGGATCGCCGCCGCCGGGTCGGACATGGGCGGAGTATCGAGCCCGTTGCGGTGACGGTGTATCCCTCGTTCGTACTGCCCCGGAGGCCCCTGGCGTCGACGGCAGATGCCCCCGCCCCGGCGAGTGGGTAGACTCAGGTCGATGCCGCGTCGGACGGAGATCCCGAGCGCACCCCTCTTCCCGGACGAGGTCCCGCCGGATGCTCCGCTGGCGGCCCGGATGCGTCCGCGGACGCTCGACGAGTTCGTCGGCCAGCCGCACCTGGTCGGCCCCGATGGTGCCCTGACCCGGGTCGTTCGCCCCGGCTACCTTCCCTCCATGGTCCTCTGGGGACCGCCCGGCTCCGGGAAGACGACCCTCGCCCGCCTCCTCGCCGAGCGCTCGGAGGGAACGTGGCGCCAGATCTCCGCGGTGACGAGCGGCGTCGCCGACATCCGCAAGCTCGTCGCCGATGCCCGTGCCCTGCGGGAGGCCGGCGGCCGGACCGTGGTCTTCATCGACGAGCTCCATCGGTTCAACAAGGCGCAGCAGGACGCCCTGCTGCCCCACGTCGAGGACGGGACGATCGCGCTGGTCGGGGCGACCACCGAGAACCCGTACTACGAGATCAACTCGCCGCTCCTCTCGAGGCTGCGCGTCTACCGGCTGGAACCCCTGGCCGAAGACGCGCTGCGGAACATCGCGGAGCGTGCTCTGGCCGAGGAGCGCGGCCTGGGCGGCCGCGTCGGGCTGAGCGACGAGGGGATGGCCTCCCTGATCGATCTCTCCGGCGGCGACGCCAGGCAGGCGCTGAACATCCTCGAGGCGGCCGCGGCGGTAACCGATGCCGGCGCCACCATCGGTCCGGACCGCATCAGCGAGGCGGCGCAGCAGCGGCTCCTGGCCTACGACCGGGTCGGGGACCAGCACTACGAGGCGGCATCGGCCTTCATCAAGTCCATGCGCGGCAACGACCCCGACGCGGCGCTCTACTGGTGCGCGAGCATGATCGCGGCGGGGGAGGACCCCACGTTCGTGGCGCGGCGGATCGTGATCGCGGCGAGCGAGGACGTGGGCAACGCGGACCCGCGCGCGCTGCAGGTCGCGGTGGCGGCCATGCAGGCGGTGGAGATGATCGGCCTGCCGGAGGCGCAGTACGCCCTGGCCCAGGCAGCCGCCTACGTCGCCTCGGCGCCGAAGTCGAACCGGGCGGGGGCGGCGTACTGGTCCGCGCTCGCCGACGTCGAGGAGCAGGGGAGACTGCCGGTGCCGCTTCACCTGCGCCCCTCTTCGCACCGGCGGCTGACCCGCGAGCAGGGGTACGGCAAGGGCTACCTCTACCCGCACGACTTCGAGGGAGCGGACGTCGAGCAGCAGTACCTGCCCGACGCGCTCGCCGGGAAGGTCTACTACGAGCCGTCCGACCAGGGGCTCGAGCAGCAGATCGGGGAGCGGCTGGAACGGCTGCGGCGGCGACGCCGCGAGCGGAGGACCGGCTCCGCCTAGCGGCCCCGCGTGCAGGGAGGACCATCGGCGGGAGGGATGGCCCTTGTGCGCCAGGGGCCCCGCTGACGATCGTGCGCGCCAGGGCAACCCGGTGAACGAAACGGTCCTCCCGCTCGCCATTGGGGGTGGAGGGAATCAGCATGACGACGGAGCAGGTGCTGCTGGCCCGGGACGGGGATCGTGGCGCGTTCGGAGAGCTGGCCGCAGGCGCACTCGACCGGCTCTATGCGACGGCGACCCTCGTCCTCCACGACCCGATCCTCGCCGAGGATGCCGTGCAGGACGCCCTGGTGCGGGCCTGGCGCTCGCTGCCCAACCTCCGCGATCCCGCGCGCTTCGATGCGTGGCTGCGTCGCGTCCGCGACGGTCGGCCGATCTGGTCCATGGATCTCGCAGACTGGGACGAGGTCGGCGTGGGAGTGCCGCGCAGCAACCAGGTCGAGCGACAGGTCACCTTCAGCCAGCCGATTGCGCTCCGGGAGAACCAGGTCGTCGGCCTGACGCTCGCGGGCTGTCCCGATTGCCGGACCCTGAGCATCCTCATCATGGGCTGGACGCCGTAGCTGACGGTCCGGCCCCGCGTCAGGCGGTTCTGCCGATCCCCAGTGCGGAGAAGGCGACGAAGGCGATGGCCAGGAGAACGGCCATGACGATGACGAGCCGGCCGATGTTGCGCAGGTCCCGGCCCACGTAGTGGTACTCCTCGACGGCGCGGGCGGACAGGCGCGAAGGCCCGGCGACGGTCAGCCTGGGATTGGCGCGCGACCCACGGGCGGCGCTCCCGCCGCCTGCCGAGCGAGCGGGGGCGGTGCCGTTCGGGGGTGCGGGTACCGTCGCGACGGCGGCCGATGGCTCGTCGAACGCGGTCTCGTCGAAGGTCGGGCTGGGCGCCGGGCGGGACGCGGGGCGCGTCGCCGGACGCTGGTTGCGCTTTCGCTGTCGGGCCGACTTGCGTGGCTTGGCCATGGTTCCTCGTGATCTTCGCTGTGCACGTGCCATCGGCCGGGATGCGGCCGCGGGGGCGCTATTATACCGGCCGTCCTCCGCAGTTCACGTGGCGGCCCATGGCTGAGCTCAACCGCTCACTCTCCGACAATCTGGCGCTGGTCCTCGGGGGGATCGCCCTCGTTCTCCTCGTTCTCCTCGTGCTCGTCGCGATCCAGTCCGTGCGCCTCGGGCGCGCCACGCGTGCCTATCGTGCGCTGGTCGGAGGTGAGGCGGGAGGGTCGCTCCAACAGGTGCTCGACGGGCACATCTCGCGCGTGCAGCAGGTGGGCACCCGCCTCGACGAGCTGAATCGCCTGCACGCCTACCTGGAGGAGCGCACGCGGGGCAGCCTCCAGCACATCGGACTCGTGCGCTTCAACCCGTTCGACGACACCGGCTCGGACCAGAGCTTCGCGATCGCCCTCCTCGACGACCGCCGCGACGGGATCGTGGTCAGCAGCCTCCACGGGCGGCAGAACACCCGTGTCTTCGCCAAGCCCGTCGAGAACGGCACGTCGCGCCACGCGCTGTCCAGCGAGGAGACGGAGGCGATCCGGATTGCCGTGGAGGGGACGAGACCGATCCCGACGGCCGGGTGAGCCCGGGATCCGGGGATCCGGGCCGGCGGCTCGCTGCCCGGCGGCTCCTCGCCGCGCTGGGCCGCCTCCATCGTCGCGAGCCGCTCAAGGCCGACCATCGCGCGGACACGGTGATCGGCGAGGCGCGGTCCGACCCGGCCGAGCGGCGTCCGGGGCACCATCGCGGTGGTGGCTCCCTCGCCGGTCTCTCGGACGCCGACCTGCGCGCCGTCCTGGACGACCTGGTCACGGATGGCCGCCTGCTGCGTGCCGGACATCGCGTGCGGCTCCCCGGGCACGAGCCCGCCATCGACGATCCGGAGATGCGCGACCGCGTGCATCGGCTCCTCGGCGGCCTGCGCGAGCTGGGCGCCGACGTGCCGCGCCTGGAGCCGATCGCCGCCAGGCTGGGGATTCCCGTCGGCGTGCTCGACCAGCTGCGCTCGTCGGGTGAGCTCGTCCGGGTCGGAGACGGGGTGGAGTATCCGCGCGAGGTCCTCGAATCGCTCTCGGCCTACATCGACGAGGCCGCGCGGCACGGTCCGCTCACGATCGCACGGCTTCGCGACGAGCTGCGGGTCTCCCGGCGTCACGCCGAGGCGCTCATCGCGTGGCGCGCGGACCGGCGGCGGCAGCGCTAGGCGGTCGCGCCCAGGCGGTCCAGGCCGGCCTCGGCGGGAGGGCACCCACCCCCGGACATGACGAGCGCCTCGCGGAAGGCCGCGGCGGCCGCCGGCCGGTCCGCGCGGACCTCGTGGCGCTCGCCGAGGGCAATGAGCAGATCAACGCACCGGCCGCGCAGGAGTCGCCGATGCTCCTCGACGTACTCGCTGTCCCCGTAGAACGGGCAGTCGTCCAGCAGGTCGCCGCGGTACAGGGCACGCGCCTCCTCGAGCCGGGCGATGGCCTGCGCCTCGACGGTCGCGTCGGAGGCTGCGGCCAGGGCGGCCGAGAAGGCATCCACGTCGCTCCACTCGACCAGGGCCGGATCCAGGTGGTAGCGGTCGTTGTGGAAGCGAATGGCGGCGGACGCCTCGCGCGCAGGACGATCAGGCTCGAGCATCCCACGCAGGCCGACGAGGGTCCGGTGGAAGGCCGTGTCGGCGTGCGACAGGTCGACATCGGGCCAGACCACCTCGACGATCTCGTCCTTCGTGGCCCCGCGATCGCCGCGGTCGAAGAGGAAGGCGAAGACAGCCTCCGCCTGGCGGCTTCCCGCCTTGGGTCCGCCCCACTGGCGGACCGGCTGTCCGCCCATCTCCACGTCCAGCGGGCCGAGGGCGCGGACGCGAAGCCGCACCGGGACCGGGGCGGTCCCGGCGAGGGCGCGGTCGAGCCGGGCGGCACGAGAGTCGACGGCCTGGCGCCGGGCATGCAGCTCGGAGAGCTCCGTCGCCTGCTGGACCTGCTGCTCTCCGAGGTCGAGCGACGCGGCGACGTAGGCTGCCGCCTCCCCCAGGAGCGCAACGTCGGCGGAAGAGAGGGGGCCGCCGCCGCGCCGCTCCCCGAAATGGACGGTTCCCAGGTCGCGTCCCGCGGACCGGAGCGGGATCGCAAGCCCCGCGTCGGGCGCCGGGGCTTCGCCGAGCGAGGCGAGGACCGTCCCCGCAGTGCTCAGCACGACGACGCCGTCCAGGCCGAGGACGCGGGCGGTCCGTTCGATCACCGGCTGGACGGCCCCCTCGGGCCGCTGCACGACGAGGTCGGCGGGCCCCAGGAGCCGCTCGAGCCGTCGGTAGGCGGACTCCCTCCCGCCCGCCGGATCGCGGAGGCGAGCGATCCACTCGCGGAAGGGCTGCACGCCGGCGATCGTGGCGGCGATGACGACCGCGGTGAAGACCGGCAGGTCGATGCGGAGGGCGCGGCGCAGGAGCGCCTCGAGCCCGATCACCAGCGCGACGTAGGCGGTGACCGCGACGCCTGCCAGGAAGGACGTCCGGAAGGCGCGTCGGGCGGCCCGTGGCGTGAGGAACACGCTGCGGGCGAGGACCGCGTAGGTCGCCAGGAGCAGCGATGCCGTCACCAGCGAGACGCCCACCCACTTCGGTCCGCCGAGCGTCTCGGGGAGCAGCCGGAGCGTTCCGCCCAGGGCGGCCACGCTGACGGTGGCGAGCGCGGCGAGGGCCTGGCCGCTGCGAGCGCGGTCGCCGGCCGCGCCACGCCAGGCTGCGACGGACCAGCCGATGGCAAGCGCGAAGATGGCGATCCGGATCCAGATGAAGGCCCAGCCGAGGTCGGCGCCGGAGAGGAAGGCGAGCTCCAGGTGCGGCGGATCGACCGCGATCGGACGCCCCGGATCGAGCACCGCCTGGCCGGCGGTCACGACCCCGACGACGTACGCGGCGGCG
Source organism: uncultured Chloroflexia bacterium (assembly GCA_963773695.1). GTDB lineage: Bacteria > Chloroflexota > Limnocylindria > QHBO01 > QHBO01 > CAVXEH01. Next base: position 82,418 of record CAVZCE010000011.1, read on the forward strand.
AGGACGACGTCCTGGGCGACCGAGCGCCGTCCCTCGACGGTGAAAGCCAGCACGATGTGCAGGGTGGCGGCGGGGAGGAGGAAGGCGGCGACGTCCTCGATCGCGTTGAAGGCGGTCTGCACGTCAGCGGATGGCGTGAGCCGTTCGACGAGGATCGCCCCGGACCAGATGGCGAGCAGCAGCGTCACCCAGGCGAAGACCCGGGAGGCGGCGTTCGTCCGGGCACGGGTGATCACCGTCACCCCTAGCCAGGTCGCCAGGATCGCCGTGACGACGTGCGCGCCGAGTTCGAGCTGGTCGGCCACGTTCCGGCCTCCCTCCGCTGCCATGACCCGAACCGGCACGGACGCTAGCAGGCGGCGCCCGCGCCGCGCAAGGGCCTTCCGGTCCTGGGGCGTCCGTGGCCCAGCGGCGCGACAGGCGAGGTGTCGGATAAGCCGGCGATAACGGCGGAGTGAACGCCCTCTCCGCTACCATCGACGACGTGCCAGCGGCCGTCCCGTCCCCAGACCAGCTTCCGATCTTCGAGGAGCTGTCCGGACCGCGAACTCCTCCCCCGCGGCCGCACCTGCGCCTGCAGCCCCCGCTGCTCTCCGATCTCACCGCCCGGCAGCGCAGGGCGGTGACCCACGGCGAGGGGCCGCTCCTCATCGTCGCCGGGGCGGGAACGGGCAAGACCACGGTCCTCACCCGGCGGATCGCCTGGCTCATCGCTGAGAAGCGGGCACGCCCGTCCGAGATCCTGGCGCTCACCTTCACGGAGAAGGCCGCGGCCGAGATGCAGGAGCGCGTGGACCGCCTGGTGCCCTACGGTTTCACGGACTCGGTGATCAGCACCTTCCACGCGTTCGGAGACCGGGTCCTTCGCGAGCACGCCTTCGAGGCCGGGTTCTCCGACCGGGCCACGGTCCTCTCCCGGGCGGAGCAGGTGATCTTCCTGCGGGAGCACCTCTTCGAGCTTCCCCTGGACCGATACCGCCCCCTGGGCGACCCGACGCGCTTCCTCGGCGCCCTCGCCACCCTCTTCTCCCGTGCGCGGGACGAGGACGTCTCACCGGAGCGCTACGCGGAGGTCGCCGCTGCCCTGCAGGGACGGGCCGCCGCGGCTCCGGACGACGAGGCGCTGGCAGAGGAGGCAGCCCTGCAGGCGGAGCTGGCGGGGGCCTACGCCGCCTACGAGCGCCTGATGCGGGCATCGGACCGGTTCGACTTCGGCGACCAGGTGACGCTCGCGCTCCGTCTCCTGCGCGAGCATCCTCGCGTCCTCGCCGAGGAGCGAGCACGGTATCGGTACATCCTCGTCGACGAGTTCCAGGACACCAACCACGCGCAGTTCGAGCTCGTGAAGCTCCTCGGAAACGGAGCCCGGGCCAACGTGAGCGTGGTGGGCGACGACGACCAGAGCATCTACCGGTTCCGTGGCGCGGCCCTCTCGAACATTCTCGGGTTCCGCCGTGCCTATCCGGGCGCTGCGAGCGTCGTCCTCACCGACAACTTCCGGAACCGGCAGGAGATCCTCGACGCGGCGCATCGGCTCATTCGGCAGAACGACCCGGAGCGCCTGGAGGCGCGTGAGGGGCTGGACAAGAAGCTGCGCGCGCGCCGGAGCTTCCGCCCGGCGCTCCCCGGCGGTCCCATCGAGCTGCTGCCGTTCGTGACCGGCAGTGACGAGGCCGATGCCGTCGCCGGCCGAATTGCGGCGTCCATCCGGGCCGGCCGGCGCGCCGGTGACCACGCCATCCTCGTCCGGGGGAACCGTGACGCGGACCCGTTCCTGCGCAGCCTGAACATGGAGCGGATCGCCTGGCGCTTCAGCGGGACGGCCGGCCTGTACCAGCAGCCGGAGGTGCGCCTGCTCGTCAGCTTCCTCCGCGCGGTCGCCAACCCGGAGGACTCGGTCAGCTGCTACGACCTGGCCACGTCGGAGATCTTCGGCCTCGAGGCGGCCGACGTGACCCGCGCGCTGAATGCCGCCTCACGGCGGCGGATGAGTCTCGAGGCCGCCCTCCGCGAGGCGAGCCTGCGGCCAGAGGAGGCTCCCTTCGCCCGCCCCGCGCTGGGTGTCGTGATGCGCCTCCTCGAGAGCCTGGATCGACATCGGGCCATGAGCACCGAGCGCACCACCGGCGAGCTGCTCTACCACTTCGTCTCGGCCAGCGGCTGGCTCGGACGCCTCACCCACCAGGCGCACGAGTCTGGGGAGGAGCGGCTGCAGAACGTCGCGCGCTTCTTCGAGATCGTTCGTCGCCAGTCGGCCCTGCTGCGGCACGATCGCCTGCCGTTTCTCGTCGAGCAGCTCGACACGCTCATGGCTGCAGGCGACGACCCGTCCACCGCCGAGGCGGAGCCCGACGAAGGGGATGCGGTCCATGTCCTGACCTACCACCGGGCCAAGGGTCTCGAGTTTCCCGTGGTGTTCATGGTCGGTCTCGTGGAGGACCGCTTCCCGAGCCGGGATCGCCGCGATCCGCTGCCGTTCCCGTCCGCGCTCCTCCGCGATCCGCCGCCGGACGGGGACCCGCACCTCGCCGAGGAGCGCCGGCTCTTCTACGTGGGCATGACGCGCGCCGCTGACACCCTGGTGATGAGCTGGGCGGCGGACTACGGCGGGGGACGCGCGCGCCGGCTGAGCCAGTTCATCCACGAGGCACTCGACCTGCCACCGGCAACGCCGCTCTCCGCGGTGCGACCGAGTGTCGTCGAACGGCTCTCGCGCACCCGCCAGCCGGCCGAGCCTCGTCCCGCCGGTACGCGGCCTGCGCTCGCGGATCGCCCCCTCTCGCTGAGCTTCGGCCAGGTGAACGACTACCTCGAGTGCCCGGCGCGCTACCGGTACGCGCATGTCATCCGGATTCCCACGCCGGCGAGCCATCAGCTGAGCTACGGCAAGGCGCTGCATGCCGCGGTCCAGGCGTACCACCGCCGCCAGATGCAGGGTCGGCCGATGAGCCTGGCCGAGCTGCATGCCGCCCTCGACGCAGCCTGGGAGTCGATCGGTTACCTGACGCGTGAGCACGAGGAGGCGCGCCTGGCCGCGGCCCGCGAGGCCCTGGCGCGCTTCTGGAATGACCAGGAGAAGGACCCCGCGCGTCCCACCGGCGTGGAGCAGGAGTTCGCGTTCCGCCTGGGACGTGATCGCGTCCGCGGCCGCTACGACCGCGTCGACGTGGAGCCGGACGGACGCGTCGTGATCACCGACTACAAGTCGAGCGACGTCCGCGATCCGGCGACGGCCGCGCGGCGATCCAGGGAGTCGCTGCAGCTGGCCATCTACGCCCTCGCCTGGGAGGCCCAGCACGGCAAGCCGCCGGCGGAGGTGGCGCTGCACTTCCTCGAGTCGGGGCTGGTCGGCCGCAGCGAGCCGGGGGAGCGGCGGCTCGAGCGTGCACAGGAAAAGGTCACCACCGCGGCAGAGGGAATCAGGGCAGGACGCTTCGCGGCCACCCCGGGCGCCCGCTGTGGCTTCTGCCCCTTCCGCGAGATCTGCCCCGATGCCGCCCGCTGAGAGCGAGCCCGGGCGGCCGTGAGCGGCCGGCACCGCTTCACCGTCCTCGCGCTCGTCCTGCTCGCCGTGCTCGGCGCCCTGGTGCTGGTCGTGGTTGCCGGCAACCTGTGTCCCGGGCCGGGCCAGGGAGCCGCGTGTCCGGAGGCAGCGCGCAACCGGGCCGTGGTGGTCGTCCTGGGCGCGCTCACCGCCGGCCTGTTCGTGATGCCCTTTGCGTTCCTCGCGGAGTTCGTGCTGCGACGCCGGATCGTCTACCGCGGCGCGTGGCGGCGTGCCGTTCGACGCGGCCTGCTCGGCGGTGCGGTCCTCGCTGCCCTCGCGGGGCTCCGCCTCGGTGGAGCGCTGTCGGTGAGCGTCGGGATCTTCGTCCTGCTGCTCGCCATCCTCGTGGAGTGGTTCGCCGTGCGCCGCATCGACGTCCCGTGAGCGATCCACCGCCCGGGGCCGACATCTTCGCCAACCAGCCCGGCGACCGTGACCTGCTCGCGGCGATCTACGACCTCGAGCACGACGAGATCACGAGCGACCTCGCCTTCTACCGCGAGGTCGTGCGGCGCGCGCCGGTGCCGGTGCTCGATCTCGGCTGCGGATCGGGCCGCCTCTTCGGGGCGCTTCTCGCCGGCGGGGCACCCCGGGTCGTGGGCGTCGACGGCTCGCCCCCGCTGCTCGGGCGGGCCGAGCAGCGCATCGCGGCCGAGGCTGTCCTCAGCGAGGCGCGCGACGCGGGCCGCCTGGAGATTCTGCCCGGCGACGTGCGCCGTCCCCCAGGTCGTGAGCGGTTCGGGCTGGTGGTGGTCGTGGGGGTCATTCCGCATCTCGACGGGCCGGAGGCGGCGCTTCGCATGCTCACGTCGGCGCATGCGCGGCTGACCCCCGGCGGACGCATCGTGCTCGACGACATCGGTCCGGCCGGCCTGCCGTGGCGCGACCTGCCGCTCAGCCTCGACTGGCAGCGTGAGCTGGAGGGACGGCCCGTCGTGCGCCGCTCGCAGCTGGCTCGTCGCGAGAGCCCCGAGGGCCTGTGGGTCGACTACTCGACCCTGACGGACGCGGTACGACCCGATGGTACGATAGCGCGGCTTCCGGCGAGCTTCCGGCTCTGGTATCCCTCACTCGAGGTGCTCCTGCACCTCCTCGACGAAGGTGGGTTCGAGGTCGAGCTGACCTATGGGTCACACGATCTCGATCCCCTGGACCGGGAGAGCGAGCGTCGCATCGTGGTCGCGCGTCGGGTGGACTGACGGGCGTTCCGTCGTCGACGCCAGGGGGACAACGGCGTCGGAAAGGGTGAGGGCGTGGCAGGCGAGCAGATCCGGCTCCTCGTAATCGAAGACGTTCCGCAGGTCGCGTCGCACATGCGGTCCCTGCTCAATGCCCAGACCCAGATCAAGATGCTGGAGGTCGTGACGAGCGGCGAGCGGGCACTCGCCGCCGTGAGCGAGAGCCGGCCCGATATCGTCATCGTCGACGCCCTGCTCCAGGGTCGGATGAGCGGGCCCAACGTGGCGAAGGCGATCCGTGAAGCGGACCCGAACGTCGCGGTGATCATGCTCACCGTTCCCCAGAACCCGGTCCACGAGGACCCCGATCACGGTGTCGACGCGGTCCTCAAGATGCCGTTCACGGGGTTCGACTTCACCACGCTCATCAGGCGGACACACGAGGAGCGCGCGGTGGAGTCGTCCCGTGCTTCGTCGATGATGGTCGCCCTCTTCTCCCCGAAGGGCGGGGTCGGCCGGACGACCCTTGCCTACAACCTCGCCGTCTCGCTGGGCAGCGACCACCGGGTCTGCCTGGTGGACGGCTCGCTCCAGTTCAGCGACCTGCGCGGCCTCCTGCGGGTGCCGGCCGTGGCGCCCTCGGTGGTGAACCTGCCGACGGACCGCATCCGCGAGTCGGACCTCACCGAGATCCTGTGGAAGGATCCGTCCGGGATCGACATCCTGCTGGCGCCACCGCGCGTGGAGATGGCGGAGATGATCACCACCCGTGACATGGAGAAGGTCCTGGGGATGATCCGCAAGCTCTATGAGTTCGTCATCGTCGACACGCGCGCTGCCCTCTCCGACGACGTCCTCGTCTTCCTCGATGCCGCCGACCTGATTCTCCAGGTTCTCACCTACGACTCGATGGCCATCCGCGGGCTGGCCATGGCGACCGAGGCGTTCGGCGCCATCGGGTACCCGCCATCCAAGCTGGCCACGGTGCTCAACCGGTCGGATTCGTCGGGTGGCATGGCCAAGGGCGATCTCGAGCAGACGCTCGGCCAGGTCATCGACTTCGAGATCGTCTCGGACGGCCGCCTGGTCATGAACGCCAACAACGAGGGGGTGCCGTTCGTCCTCTCCAGCCCCGACGCACCGATCTCCCAGGGTGTGCGCCAGATCGCGGCCGCCCTTACGGCGGTGCAGGCGGAGCGGGGGATGGCGCTCGCCGGACGTGGTTGAGCGGCGGTGATCCACAACGGTGACCCCCGCCCCATCGGCGTCTTCGACTCCGGCGTCGGCGGCCTCACCGTGCTCTCCGAGATCCGGCGCCGGCTGCCGGCCGAATCCACGATCTACCTGGGCGACAACGCGCGAACGCCGTACGGCCCGCGTTCCGCGGAGGAGGTGCGCGCCTTCACCCACGAGTGCGTGGGGTGGCTCCTCGACCAGGACGTGAAGCTGCTGGTCATCGCCTGCAACACCGCCACCTCCCGCGCACTGCCACAGGTGCGTGCCCGGACCGGCGTGCCGGTGGTCGGCGTGGTCAGACCGGGCGCCGTGGCCGTCGCGGCTGCCACGCGAAGCGGGCACGTGGGCGTCATCGCCACCGCCGGGACCGTGGAGTCGCGTGCCTATCCGGATGCCATCGACGAGGCTGACGCCCGCCTCGCCGTCAGCCAGGCCGCCTGTCCGGACCTCGTCCCGCTCGTGGAGGCCGGGGTCGTGGAGGGCCCGCAGGCGGAAGCCGCCGTGCGCGGCTACCTGGAGCCGATGCTGGCCGCGGATCCACGGATCGACACGCTCCTCCTGGGGTGCACGCACTACCCGCTCCTGCGGCCCGTCATCGAGCATGTCGTGGGCCGCCCGGTGGCCGTGGTCGATTCCGCCTTCACCACCGCGATCGCGGTGGAGGACCTGCTCGAGGCCCTGCACGCTCGGACCGATGCGACGGGTCCGGGCCGGAACCGGATCGCCACCACCGGCGACGTCGAAGCCTTCAGCAACGTGGCCGCCAGGATCTTCGGGTCGCGCCTGCCGGGGGTCGAAGAGGCGACGGTGGAGGCGCCCGCGGGCCGCAGGCCCTAGACTTTTGAGCGTGACACGCACCTCGAGCCGCATCGGGCTCGGCATCGTCGTCGGCGGGCTGCTGGCCATGGGCGCATCGGTCGCCCAGCGGGAGCTCGTGCGGCGCGCCGGGACCCGCCTCATCGACTGGGAGGCGGTGCGCGGCATCGCTCGCCGCCGCCTGGGTCCGCACGCAGCACCCCTCTCCCGCCGGGAGCGGGAGGAGGCCGAAGCCTTCTATCGCCAGGCGCTGGCGCAGATCGAGCCGGCCGTGGAGGCGGAGGTCGGGAGACCCCTGCCCGCGGCGCTCGAGACGCCGGCGGTCATCGACCGGCTCGAGTGGGTCGACCTCAATCTCTCGACCTTCCAGGCCCTCTTCGGCCGCGTGGAGGGGCTCCTCACCGAGGCTGCCGGCAGCGCCGACACGCCGGGCCGCGCGCTGGCCCGGATCGTGAACCGGTCGCTCGGCAACCAGCAGCTGGGCTTCCTGCTCGCCTTCCTGGGGCGCAAGGTGCTCGGCCAGTACGACGTATCGCTCCTCGCCGTCAACCCGGCGCCGCGCGGCCGGCTGCACTTCGTGGAGCCCAACATCACCGCCACCGCGGCGGCGCTGCGCGTGCCCCTCGACCAGTTCCGCCTCTTCATCGCCCTGCACGAGGCCACCCACGCCTTCGAGTTCGAGGCCAATCCCTGGCTTCGCGATCACTTCGCGGCCCTCGTTGCCGAGTCGGTGGAGCAGCTCGCAACCGACAGCGGCGGGCTCGGCGGGCGGCTGCGCGAGGCCCTGGCCGGTCGCGGCACCGGCCACTGGCTGGAACGGATCATGAGCGAGCGCCAGCGGGAGACCTTCCACCGCACCCAGGCGCTCATGTCGCTGCTGGAGGGCTACTCGAATCACGTCATGAATGCCGCCGGTGAGCGGATCCTGCCCGGCTTCGTCGCGCTCCACGAGCGCTTCGAGCACCGCAGCGAGCGGCGCGGGACGATCGAGCAGGCGATCATGCGGGTGACCGGGCTCGACCTGAAGATGGAGCAGTACGCCGCGGGAGAGCGTTTCGTCGACGCGGTGCTCGACCAGCGCGGCGCCGCGTTCCTCCAGCGCATCTGGAGCGGCCCGGAGACCCTTCCCACCCTTGACGAGATCCGTCGCCCGGCGTCATGGATCGAACGTATGGAGGGCACTCGTCGCGGCGGCCGGGAGCTTGCCCCCGCATGAGCCGCCAGGTCGTGGTCCTCGCGACCCCGATCTACGGGACGGCGCTCTCGCCCGCGATCGTGCATCGCATCGAGTCGGTCGGGAACGTGCGGGTCGTGGCGCTCTCCCGCGAGGGCGTCGTGCACGCCGATGCGGAGGCGGCGCTGGGCGCCGCGGAGGTGCTCCTGCGCGGCGGGATCCCGGCATCGGTCCTGGAGCACGTGCTCTCGCGGTCTCCGCACCTGGCCTGGATCCATTCGGCATCGGCCGGGATCGAGCGCGTGGCAACCGATGCCGTGCGCGCGCGGGGGATCACGGTCACCAACGCCCGCGGCGTCTTCAGCCGGCCGATTGCGGAGTACGTGGTGATGATGCTGCTGGCCGTCGGCCATCGACTTCCGCAGCTGCTCGAGCTGCAGCGCGAGCGGACCTGGCAGCCGCTGCGCGGCACCGAGCTCGGCGGCATCACCGTGGCCATCGTGGGCTACGGGAGCATCGGCGCCGACGTCGCGGCGCTCCTCGGACCGTTCGGCACGCGGATCCTGGCCACCCGCCGTCGCCCGGAGCTCGGAGCTCCGGGCCATCCGAACGTCGAGGTCTTCGGGGACGGCGATCTCGAGCACGTGCTGGGAGAGTCGGACGCCGTCGTGCTCGCGGCACCGCTGACTCCGGAGACGGCGGGGATGATCGGCGTCGCGCAGCTCCAGGCGATGCGAGAGTCGGCATGGATCATCAACATCGCCCGCGGGCGACTGATCGACGAGAACGCGCTGCGCCGTGCTCTCGAGGGCGGCTGGATCGGCGGTGCCGTGCTCGATGTCTTCAACGAGGAGCCCCTCCCCGCCGACTCACCGCTGTACGCGGTGCCGAACCTGATCGTCACGCCGCACACATCGTGGTCGAGCGACCGGGTCACCGAACGGGGGATCGAGCTGTTCACGGACAACCTGCGCCGCTACCTGGCCGGCGAGCCGCTGCGGAACGTCGTGGATCTCGAGGCCGGGTACTGACCGTGCAGGTCACTATCGTCGGCCTGCCCGGCAGCGGCAAGACGACCGTCTTCAACGCCCTCACCGGCGGCCATGCCGAGACCGGGGGCTTCTCCGGCGGCCGTGCGGCACCCAACATCGGGGTCGTCAAGGTTCCCGACGAGCGGCTCGACCAGCTCGCGGAGCTCTTCCATCCGCGCAAGGTGACCCATGCCGACGTGACGTACGTGGACGTGGGCATCCCGCCGGGTGCGGCGCGCGAGGGCACGATCGCTCCCGACGTGCTCGCACAGATCCGCAACGCGGACGCGCTGCTGCACGTCGCGCGCGGCTTCGAGGGAGGGGAGCGAACCGCCGACCCGATGCGCGACGTGGAGGAGCTCGACCTGGAGTTCACCGTCGCGGACCTCGACGTGGTGCAGAAGCGTCTCGAGCGGCTGCGCACGGCCGGCCGCCACGGGACGCCCGCCGAGCGAGAGGCGAACGCGCTCGAAGAGGGGCTCCTCGATCGCCTGGAGCCCCATCTGTCAGAGGGGCTGCCCCTCCGCGCGCTGGCCTTCGACGACGACGAGGAGCGCCGTCTGCGCGGCTTCCGGTTCCTCACCCAGAAACCCGTGCTGCTGCTGCTGAACCTCGACGAGGCGAGCCTCGCCGACGCGGACGCTCGCGAGGCGGCTGCCCGGGCGCGCTACGCGCAGGCCCACAGCGACGTGGCCGCCGTCGCCGGCAAGATCGAGGCGGAGATCGCGCAGCTCCCGGAGGCCGATGCGCGCCTGTTCATGGACGACCTGGGCATCGCCGAGGCGTCGCGCGGGCGGGTCATCCGGCTGACGTACGGCCTGCTGGGACTCTTCCCGTTCTTCACCGCAGGCGAGGACGAATGCCGTGCATGGACCCTCCGCCACGGCGCCAGCGCGGTGGACGCGGCCGGCGCGATCCACTCTGATCTGGCGCGAGGCTTCATCCGCGCCGAGGTGGTGACGTACGAGGACCTGATGGCCTGCGGCTCGATCGCCGAGGCGCGGCGACGCGGACTGCTGCGATCGGAGGGAAAGGGCTACGAGGTCCGCGACGGTGACGTGATCCAGGTCCTCTTCAACGTCGCGAAGTAGCCGCGCGCCGGATGGTGGGGGACTCAGCTCCGCTCGAGCTCGACCACCATGCTGCGGTACTCGTCCGACTGGTCGACGAGGTAGGTCTCCTGGTCCTCGATCCCGACGCTCATGCTGGCGGTCAGCTTCTCGTCGCCGATGTACGTGAAGCCGGCGCTGCGCTCCAGCTCGCGGGCGATCGCCTCGACGATCGTGTCCTCCTCGAAGGTCTCCAGGACGGTCCGCCGCGCCGTCTGGACGAGCGCCTCGAACTCGTCGGGGCTGTGGAGGTGGTCGCTCACGAGCAGCGCGTCGGTCATCAGGTCGGTGGCTCCTTCGTGGAGCTCGTAGAAGTAGAGCGGCATTGATGGATCATAGACCGATGGAGGGACGACGGCGGACGGCCCCGCCCGCGGTGGACCTGCTCATCGTCGGCGGTCTCACCGTCGACTCGTTTGCCGATCGCCCGGACGCCCCGGGAGGCTCCGTCCTCCACGCGACGCGCGCGGCCGCGGCCGCCGGCCTTCGGGTCGGCGTCCTGACCGCGGCGGGCACCGAGCCAGAGGCGCTCGACGGGCTTCGCGAGCTGGAGCGGCGCACGGCGCTCCTGCAGGTGAGCCGAACCCCCCGCACCATCCGCTTCCGGCACGAGAGCGCCGAGGGTGTCCGGCGCCTGGTCGCATTGGATGCCGGCGGTTCCCTGACGGGGTCGAGCGATGCCTTCCGGCCTGCGGCCGTCCTCCTCGCGCCGGTTGCCGCGGAGCTGTCCAACGGCCTGGAGGCCGTGACGACCCCGGGCGCGCGGAGCGGGGCCATCCTGCAGGGCTGGCTCCGACAACTCGTGCCGGGTCGCGCAGTCGCGCCGGGTTCCGTCGCCATGCTGCCGGCGTCCGTTGTCGACCGGCTCGCCGCCTTCGACCTGCTGTGTGCCAGCACGGAGGATCTGGCCGGCGACGCTGGATCGCCTCGCGACCTCGTGGGCCGCCTGCGGGCCCGGGTCGGCGGGCATCCGGTGCTCGTCCTGACCGACGGCGAGCGCGGAGCCTGGATCGACCATGCGGGCGGCCTGGAGCTCGTGGCGCCACCCGAGGTCGTGCCCGGCGCGGCGCTCGGGGCGGGAGACGCGTTCGCCGCGCTCATGATGTCCGGGTTCGCGTCCGGGCTCCCGCCGCGCGCCGCCGCGGAGACCGCCGCGCTCGAGGTCGTGCGCTTCCTCAGACGGGCGGAGCGTCGTCGCATCGTCGTCGGCGACGTGCACGGCGCCCGCGAGCGGCTGCTCGGCCTGCTGGCCGCCGCACAGCTGGTGGACGAGCACGGCGCCTGGTGCGGCGGCAGGGCGGAGCTGTGGTGCCTGGGCGACCTCGTGGACCGTGGACCCGACGGCATCGGCGTCATGGAGCTCCTGGTGCGCCTGCAGGCGGAGGCGGCTGCGGCCGGCGGCAGGGTCGAGTGCGTGCTCGGGAACCACGAGATGGCCCTGCTGGCCGCTCACCTCATGCCCGCGGAGCGCACCACCGGCCCCGGCGGCACATTCCGGGGCGACTGGCTCGCGAACGGCGGTCGTGACGCCGACCTTGCGCGCCTCACCCCCGCGCTCGTTGCCTGGCTGCGCGAACGACCGGCGATGGCCCTGCTGGACGGCGATCTCCTGGTCCACGCGGACAACACGCTCTACGCGGAGCTCGGCGCCGATGTGACCGAGGTGAACGCGGCGGTGGCGGCCCTCCTTGCGGCTCCCGATCCGGCGAGCTGGGACTCGCTTCTCGATCGATTCGCGGGCCGCCGGGCGTTTCGCGACAGCGGCGTCCTGGCCGCCTTCCTCGCTCACTTCGGCGCCACGCGCGTGGTGCACGGCCACACCCCTGTGCCCGCCATGATCGAGGGTGGCCCGGCGGAGGCCGACCGGCCCCTTCACTACGCATCCGGCAGGGCCGTGGCCGCCGATCCGGGGTTGTACCTGGGCGGTCCCGGGTTCACCCTGGAGCTGTAGGCCGGCAGGCTGGCTCCTCGGCCCGCTCCGCGCTCGCGGGCTGCCACCCAGCGCCGCAGACGCCGCAGGCGCCGCTCCACCACGACGCGGGCGGCACCGATCTCGCCGATCCCGCCGCCGCGTCCCAGGGCGAAGGCGAGGTCCAGGGCCCGGCTCGCCGCCGCGGCCGCGTCGAGTGCGCCGCGGAGGTCGTTCCGGTGCCGCTCACGGAGGCGTGCGACCTCGACCCAGGCCCAGGCGGCCTCCACTGACGCCGCCCGCGTCCCCTCCAGCCAGAGCTGCTCCGCCCGGCCCGCAGCGCCGGCGGCCACGAGGAGGCGCGCGGCGAGCCTGCGCAGGAGGAGGCCGTCGCCGCGCGGGGCGTTCGTCAGGGCGTGCGCCAGGACCTCGCCGGCCTGTTCCGACTCCCCGCGCCCGATCAGCTCCAGCGCCAGCCCGCGGTGGTCAAGGAGCTGCGCCCCGTGCCAGGCGCCGTTGAGCAGCTGGACGATGCGTGCCTCGAGGCGCGCCAGCGAAACGATGTCCTGCAGGTTGTGGTCGAGCACCGCGACGAGCGGCTCGGGCGAGCCATTGCGCAGGTAGCCGAAGTAGCGGAGCGGGACCTCGGCGCTCGGGCAGTCGCTGCTTCGACGGACACCGAGCACCGCGGCCTCCACCTCGGCCAGCCGCGCTCCGCCGAGCGGCCGCCGCCAGAGGCGGCGCGCCACGGGGAGCAGGTCGTCGTGGATCGCGGGCAGCGCCGCCTGCTCGGCGAAGAACCCATGGACGGTGAGCCGCGAGACCAGGAGCGGAACATCGAACGACCGCCCGTTGTAGGTGACGAGCCGGTCCGCGGCTGCGAGCTCTCCACAGAGATGCCGCAGCAGGCCGCGTTCGTGCGGATAGTCCGGCAGGAGGAGCTGTCGCACGACGAGCGCCCGGCCGCGGACGACCCCGATCCCCGCCAGGAACGGGACGGTTCCCGCGCCGGTGGAGAGACCCGTCGTCTCCGTGTCGAAATAGGCGGCCCCAGGCAGTTCGGCGAGCGAATCCGCCTCGCCTGCATCGAGCGGGATGCTGCGCTCGACCACCACCGTGGCGGCACCGTCGACGACCTCGACGCGGGCTCCGAACCACCGGGCCAGGCGCTCGGCGCCGTTGCTCTCCGCCCGCCGCTGGACCGCGTGCTGCGTCGCCTGCCGCGTCCGCAGGTCCGCGAGGCGGTCCGCCAGGGTGCGCGGCGGCTGGGCGCTCACGCCGTCCCCATGGCGGCGAGGATCTCGCCCACGGCGACCTTGCCCCGCGGCCCGACCTCGCTCGGCGGCCCCACGCACGAGGGGCAGCCGTCATCACAGCTGCAATCGCGCACCAGCGACGCGCACGCCTCGACGAGCTCGTTGCCGAGGGTGTAGAGCCGCTCCGAGAGGCCGACGCCGCCGGGGACGGCGTCGTAGCAGTAGAGCGTCGGCCGGCCGGTAAATGGCGCCTGTGCCTGTGCGAGCACGCCGAGATCCCGGCTGTCGCACATCAGCAGCAGCGGGGCCGTGTTGCGCGCGAGGCGGGCGAGGGCGAGCAGTGCCCCGTCGAGGGTGTCCCGGTCGTACCCGACGATAGCGTTGGCGGGAAGCACGACCCAGCTCGCCGCGGTGTGCATCTGCTGCTCTGGCAGCGAGATGGGCCCCCATCCGACGTTCTCGTGCGTGTGGAACTTGATCTTCTTGAAGAGCGTGGCGTGCCAGGCGACCATCACCTCGCCGCGCTGCCGAAGCCCGCCGCCGGGCTGCGTCGCCTCGTCCGCCACGTCGAGCACCTTGAGCGTCACTCCCAGGTCGGCATCGGTGTAGTAGTCGACGTCCACCGGGCGGACGTACGCCTTGCGCTCGTCCCAGTCGAGCCGGTCGACGTGGTACTGGCGGCCCGCGTGGATGTAGATCGCCTGCTCGTGCACGAGCATCGGCGCGGCGAAGAGATCGACCTCGCCGATGACCCGCGGGCGGTCACCGCCGGTGTCGACGATGACGACGTTCTCCTGCGCGGCGCTCCGCAGGCTGAAGCTGCTCGCGGGGAAGTTCTCGTGGCTCCAGTAGTAGCGGTCGTCGTCCGCGCGGCGGAGCATGCCGTCCTCCTCGAGCACCTCGAGCAGCGCGGCAGTCTCGGGGATCCCGAACCGCTCCAGCGCGGGGACGGGGAGCTCGAACGCGGAGGCCTTGAGGTGGTCGAGCAGCAGGTGGAGGTTGTCCGGGTTCACGAGGCCGTGCTCCGGGGAGCGGTCGAAGAAGTAGTCCGGGTGCGCGACGAGGAACTGGTCGATGGGAGCCGAGGACGCGACGAGGATCGAGAGGCTCGTGCCGTTGCGCCGTCCGGCGCGTCCCATCTGCTGCCAGGTGCTGGCGATCGTTCCGGGGTATCCGACGCTGATGGCCGCGTCGAGGCCTCCGATGTCGATCCCGAGCTCGAGCGCGTTGGTAGCCACGACGCCCAGGACGCGTCCGTCGCGCAGTCCGCGCTCGATCTCGCGGCGCTCGTTCGGGAGGTAGCCGCCCCGGTAGCCGCGGATCGCCGACGGGTGGCCGGGGTGGGCAGGGAGCGCCTCGCGCAGGTAGGTGGTGAGGACCTCGACCGCCGTTCGGCTGCGCGCGAAGAGGATCGTCTGCACGCCGTCGCGGATGAGCCGCTCGCCGATTCGCTGCGCCGCCAGGAGCGAGGAGCCGCGGATCCCGAGCTGCGGGTTGACGACCGGCGGGTTGACGAGCACCACATGGCGCCTCCCGCGCGGGGCGCCCGACTCGTCGATGAGCTCCACCGGCGCCCCGATCAGGTGCCCGGCCAGCTCTCCGGGATTGGCGATGGTCGCCGAGGCACAGATGAAGATCGGGTCCGAGCCGTAGTGGCGGCAGATGCGGCGCAGGCGGCGAACGACGTTGGCCACGTGGCTGCCGAAGAGGCCGCGATAGGTGTGGAGCTCGTCGATGACCACGAACTGCAGGTTCTCGAAGAGCTTGAACCACTTCGTGTGGTGGGGAAGGATCGCGGCGTGGAGCATGTCCGGATTGGTGATGACCACCTGGCCGGCGGCCCGCACCACGCTGCGCACGCTGGATGGCGTGTCACCGTCGTAGGTGCTCGTCTTGAGCCCGATGCCGGCGGCATCTGCCAGCGCCCGCAGCTCGACGAGCTGGTCGGCGGCGAGCGCCTTGGTGGGGAAGAGGTAGAGCGCCCGGGCGGCGGGGTCGCGTGCGACCGCATCGAGCACCGGCAGGTTGTAGCACAGGGTCTTTCCCGAGGCGGTGGGCGTCACGACGCAGACGTTGCGCCCCGCGCGGACTGCCTCCGCCGCATGCGCCTGGTGGGAGTAGAGCCCTTCCACGCCGCGGGCGCGCAGGGCATCGACGAGTCCGGGGGCCAGCCCGGGCGGCCAGGAACCGTACCGTGGCGGGGCGGGCTCCATCACCCGGTGAGCGGCGACGACAGACCCGAAGCCCGCATCCCGAAGCAGTGCCTCGATTGCGATCTCCGCGCTCGCCGGTCGATCCGTCAGCATGGCTGCCGCCTCTTGTTATCGAACATGCGTTCGATACGCTAGCACCACGCGGACCGGCGGGACGACGGATGCGCGCCATCGGCCGTGCGGGATTTCTTGACGCTGTGGAAAACTCGCCCGTAGACTGCCGGCGAGATGACCGGCATGGAGCTCCCGGCTCAACGTGCGGGGCGCGACGGTCCCCCCAGCCCTCGCGGTCCCCGGCTGCGCCTGCCCGCGGGACGGACGGGGATCACCTGGATCGTGGTCCTCGTCGTGGTTGGCGGCCTTCTCGCCGTGCAGGTCGGGCGGCAGGTGTACCAGAACTACGCGATCACGCAGCAGGCCGACGCCATGCAGGAAGAGATCACGACGCTGGACCAGCAGAACGACCAGCTTCGCCAGCAGCTCTTCTACCTGCAGTCGGACGCCTTCGTCGGCCAGGAGGCTCGCCGCCTCGCGAACCTTGGCCGCAGCGGCGAGCGCCTGCTGATCATCCCGCCCGGCGCCGAAGCCGCCCTTCCGGCCGCGCTGCAGGCCGAAGCACCACCCGCCAAGCCGCTGCTGGAGCAGTGGCTGGCCCTCTTCTTCGGCAGCTGATCCTCGGCGATCGGTCGGCATCGGCCCAGTCGTAAGCCGATTTCGCGACAGCTCGTCTGTCGCGGTACCCTTGCATTCCCGAGCCGCGGGTCCGGGCGCCCACCGTTCCCGTGCAACCTGCCGCCCCGAACCGGAGCTGCCAGTGACGACGCGACCGTACTTCGGCTATCACATGCCGAGCTTCAGCTTTCCCGGGATTCCCGACGAGGAGCGCTTCGACCATCTCGTGCGCCTGGTCCAGGCGGCGGAGGATGCCGGCTTCGACCTCGTGACCGTGATGGACCACTTCTACCAGATCCGCGGCGTCGGACCGGAGACGGAGCCGATGCTGGAGGCCTACACGACCCTCGGCGCCCTTGCCGCGCGGACGAGCCGCGTCCAGCTGGGGGCCATGGTCACCGGGGTCACCTACCGCAATCCCGCCCTCCTCGCCAAGCAGGTGACGACCCTCGACACGATCTCGAAGGGACGCGCCGTCCTGGGCCTGGGCGCCGCATGGAACGAGGACGAGCACCGCGGGTACGGCTTCGGGTTCCCGCCCATCGGCGAGCGCCTGGACCGGCTGGAGGAGGCGCTCCAGGTCTGCCGGCTGATGTTCACCGAGGAGCGACCCAGCTTCGAGGGCCGCCACTACCGGATCGAGCGTGCCCTGAACAGCCCGCGACCCATTCAGCCGGGCGGCCCCAGGATTCTCGTGGGCGGCAGTGGTGAGCGGCGCACCCTGCGCCTGGTGGCGCGCTACGCCGACATCGCCAACTGGTTCGGCGACCTCGAGACGCTGCGGCACAAGACGGAGGTCTTCGAGCGTCACTGCGAGGCGGAAGGCCGCGATCCCGACACCGTCCTGCGCACGGTGATGGCGCCGGTGGCCCTGGTGGCGACGGAATCGGAGGCCGATGCCGTCCTTGCCACGCTCCCCCCGGAGCGACGGGCCACGACCACCGCCGCAACCCCCGAGCGCGCGGCAGAGGTGCTGGAGCCGTACCTGGACGCAGGCTTCCGCGGATTCATCTTCCGCAACCCGACGATGAGGACGCCCGAATCCATCGGGCTGGCGGGCGAGCTCATCCGGCTGATGGCCGGAGCGGGCGCGGCGGGGTAGGGAGATGACCATGCTGCTGAAGGACAGGGTCGCGGTGGTGACGGGTGCGGGGACCGGCCTTGGTCGTGCCATCGCCGTGCGGCTGGCCGCCGAGGGTGCTGCCGTGGTCGTCAACTATCACAGCTCGGCGGACGGCGCCGGCGAGGTCGTCACGACGATCGAGCGGGCCGGCGGCCATGCCATCGCCGTCCAGGCAGACGTCGCCCGGCGCGAGGAGGTGGCGTCCATGATCGACCGCGCGAAGCGCGAGCTGGGCCGAATCGACATCCTCGTCAACAACTCGGGGATCGAGACCCGCGAGGGGATTCTCGAGCTCAGCGACGAGAACTGGGACAGGACCCTGCAGATCAACCTCACCGGCGCCTTCTACTGCCTGCAGCTGGCGGGACGCGTGATGCGCGACCAGGGAAGCGGCGGGTCGATCGTCAACATCTCGTCGGTGCACGAGGATCTGACGTTTCCGTACTTCTCGGCCTATGCGGCCAGCAAGGGCGGCCTCCGCATGCTGATGCGCAACGCCGCCATCGAGCTCGCACCGCACCGGATCAGGGTGAACAACGTGGCGCCCGGAGCCATCGACACGCCGATCAACGCGAAGACGATGGCTGATCCCCGGCTCGTCGCCGCGCTGCAGCAGCTCATCCCGATGGAACGTGTCGGCCGTCCCGACGAGGTGGCGGAGGTGGCCCTTTTCCTGGCATCGGACCTCTCGTCGTACGTGACCGGCTCGACGTACTACGTCGACGGCGGCCTGGTGCGTTCGTCCCGCCCACTCTGATCTTTCGCAGGGCGAGGCGCGCCCTGCCCTGATCGGTTTCTCCTGCAGGTCGGGGCCGAACGGCTCTTGAGGTCGTCGGCGACGAGGGCCACGATGAAAGGAAGGGTGGAGGCCGGCGGCGCGCATCCGCGCGTCGCGGAGCCGCGAACCGCCGCGGGCTGCCTGGCCGTACCGGGACGAAATGTCCCGGGGAGGTGCGCAATGGCGGTGCATCGGTCCACGGGCTTGGCTCTTTCCATGAATCCGATCTGGGTGCTGCTCATCGCGGTGGTGCTGATCGCCGTGGTGGTCGTCGCCAATCTCGCCTTCGGCGTCGGGACCGGTCCGTCGCTGGAGATCGTCCCCGATCCGGCCGGACCGCTCGGCTTCTGATCCGGCGGCCCGCCCGGGCCGGGTTGCGACAGCGATCGGTTGCCGCGCGCCGATGCGCCCGGTAACCTTCATGCCCGTGGCGGAGTAGCTCAGTGGTAGAGCAGGGGACTCATAAGCCTCCGGATCCATCCGCTATGCTTTCGAGCTCGCACACTGAGCACGAATCTGCTCAGTTATATGCTCTATCGCCGCCAAACCCAAGAGCACATAACTCCCGTTCGGCACATACCTGATTCAGACGCGCCCTTGGACATGGCCTCATTCGGGTAGTCTGGCAGCGTGTCCGCCCGAACGAAGATCCCGGAGCTCGACCTCGCCAGGATCCGGCGGTTCGTCGAGGTACGCGTGCCACCGCACGCCAGGCATCAGGTCCGACTCGAGGTGGAGGTCGAGGGCACTGGGGTCACGCTCCTCGAGCGCCGTGCGCCCTGGCGCGCCGACATCGAACCCGAGTGGACCCGTCTTCCGATCGCCCGACTCCGGTACTCGCCGACGCATGCCAAGTGGACGCTGTTCTGGCGCGATCGCCATCTGCGCTGGCATCGGTACGACAGGATCGACGCAGCTGCCAACGTCGACCCACTGCTCGCGGAGATCGACGCGGATCCGACGGCGATCTTCTGGGGCTGATGGCCTGAAGCGGACCCGAAAGAGGTCAGTCCCTGGTTCTCTGCGTCGCGCCGTCGAGTTAATGGCAGGGCTCGATCCTGGACCGGATGCTTGCGAACCCGGCCTAGGCGCGATGTGGCTTCCTCAGCCAGTAGACGAAGTCGACGAGCCAACGATCGAAGGCGGTCGCGAACTCGTCCCCAAGCGCGTTGAGGTTCGGGCCCGGAATGCCTTCGGCGGAGATCCTGTCGATAACCGAATCGACTACACGGCGCGCCTCGATCGCCCGGACCGGTGTCGACATGCCATCTCGTTCAGTGAAGCGCAGGACTTCGAGCGCGACACCGAACCGAGCCACCCAATCCGGCTGAGCTACCTGCGGTCTGAGCCCTGGTAAGACAGCGCCCTTCGAGGTCAGGAAGATGCGCCGTTCGTTGCCCGCGGTGCGTGCGGTGAGCAGCCCAGCCAGGAGCAGGGCATCCACGGCAGACGCGACGTTCGGCTTCGTGAACCGCGTCTGTCGGGCGAGATCGGCAACACTGAGCCCCCCAGGGAACGACGCGAGCAGGGCTGCCAGCACATCGGCCCGGGCATTGACCCCGAAGGCGGCACGCAGCCGAATACGGAGCCTTGCTTGTGGCAGGGCCGAGTCGATGCGTGCCTTGTTGCGACGGGCGTAGTCGGCACGCGGCTCGGTAGCCATGGGCCAGGCTGGCCCCCCGGCGGCCTTAACGGTGGCCACGTACTCGCCGATCGCCTCCTGCGGGGTGCGGAGCTCGCGAACCACCTGCTTGAGGCGGGATCCGTTGATGTAGCGGCCATAGGTGACGCACCAGTCGGTGCTGAGATCCCGAAGGCGCGCGTCGGCGTCGCCCAGCTCGGCCGTCAGGGCGATGAGTGCCTCCGGATCAACGACCGCATCGTCGCGCTCACCAACGGCATCAACACCCAAAGCGATCCATTGGATCCAGGCCCGATTGAGTAAGGCGCTCTGAAGCGCGCTAGGCGAGGGCTGCATCGGCATCCTCCAGGCCGAAGTCGCCGAGCGTCTGCGCCAGCAGAGAGCGGAACCCTGGCGACGGATCATGGGTGATTGTCCAGCGCGCCGCGGCGAGCAGTTCGCGTCGGTCCGGATCGAGGTCACGCAGGTCCTGCATGTGCCGACTGCGAGGTCCCTGGTCCACGGCCGCGTAGAGCTTGAAGCAGACCATGTCGAAGCGACCCGCGAGCCAGGTCACCAAGCCGCCAAAGTCACGGCGCTCGAGACGCTCGAGGAAGCCATTCGGGAGGCCGAGGTCAAGGAGCGACTCGGGTCCCAGGTTGATCCAATCGCTCGCAAGACCGTACGTGCGGCCGACGTCGGCGACCGCATCGCGGAGCGGTGCTGGCATTGGTCGCATGGGCTTGACGCCATCGGGCGCCCATTCGCCCAGAAGATCGAGATCCTTCGTCGTCGGTCGCGACACCAGCTCGCGTAGGATGAGGTTGCCGCCACCGATGAGGACGACTTCGTAGTGCAGACCACGGGCCTCGAGGAGCTCACCGAGTGCAGCCAGTGCGGCCTCGAACTGGGATCGGCCGATCGATATCATCTCGCCACCCTAGACAGGCTGCGGTGAAAAGTCAATCTATCGAATCGCTAAACTGACAGTGCCATTGGCGGGCACGTATCGCGGTTCTTCGTGATAGGCTGCACCCGGGAGGATGGAGAGGGGTGGAGGACCGAGATCCACGACCGCGACGATCTCAGGCAGGCGGGCGACCCACGATGGCCCATCGCCTCGCCGCAGCCATGGCCACCTGCCTGGCCGCCACGACCCTGAGCGGCTGCGGGATCTCGCGCCCGGGCATGACGGTGAGTCCCTCGATCGTGGGGGTCATCGATTCGGTCCATCGCAATGCGGCCGGTGTGCCGGTAGTCAGCGTGGCTGGACAGCAGGTCACGATCGACCAGAGCACCGGGGGAGATCGCCAGCTCCGATCGACGGGAGGACTCGAGGCCGGATCACTGCTGCTGTTCGGCACGGAACCTGAGCGCTGGTACCAGGTCCTGGGCACCGTGCGCCAATGCCGCTATGAGGCCCTCGCCAATGCCGCCTTCGACGACGCCGATGCGGTGATCTTTGTCTTCGACGGATGGAAGGGCGTTGGTATTCGCCTGCCCAAAGCACCCGACTTCCGCCCGTCGCCCAGTGCACTCCTCGATGGCAAGTACCTCATCGAAGGCGTGCCGGGATCGTACTTCTGTGTGAACGAGTCCGGGCAGGTGACTGGATTGGAGCAGTAGCCAGGGATCGAGAGAAGCCACGGGTAGTCGTGAGCTGCGGCTCCCACCAGGTCGATGTGGAGGTGACCGCCAACGCCATAACCACGTTCGAGAGCTACCACGTTCCCATCGAGTAGCGAAGTCAGACCCACGGCGTGTGCTACGTGCGACTCGGCCGCAAGCCACTTCGGCGCGCAATCCGCCGGCGATGGCCGACTGGGCCGCAACTGGTCGAAATGCGAAACGGCGGCTGGCCGGGAACCCCGAGCAGTTGTGTGCTGTGGCACAGTTATGTGCTGTATCACCGGCGGTTGCGGCGGTCGCTCACGCTCAGTACTCTTGATCGACGTGGCGGAGTAGCTCAGTGGTAGAGCAGGGGACTCATAAGCCTCCGGATCGATCCGCTGTGCTTCCGAGCTCAGACACTGAGCACGAATCTGCTCACTTATGTGCTCTATCGCCGCCGACACCAAGAGCACATAACTCCGATTCAGCACATACCTGATTGCGCCACTGCCGTGTGCTCGCGCGGTTTCGGTCCCTAGGTCGAGGAGGGGCCGGGAGGGGTGTGCGTCTCTGGTTGGTGTCCCGCCCTTGGTGCCGATGCCCGTCAGCTTGGTCGTCGTGCACGCGATCCCGCAGCGATTGAGGCGGGGTGGACATCGCGTCACCGGTCGAAACGTAGCGCCCCATCCTACGGTGGGACTCGGCGCGTGACTCGTAACAGCGGCAGAGCAGCCGACCGAGAACGAATCCAGGAAGCAGCTCCAAACCTTTCAGTGTTGGTGGACTGCCGATCCGTAATTTCGTCACCGCATCGCGATGGCCGTCAGTGCCCCGCCGCCCAGCACGACCACGACAATGACCAGCCCAATCGGCACGGTGGGGCCCCGGCTGTGTTGGCAGTGGGATCCGATGCCGGCGACGGTGAGGTTGCTGGGCTCGGCGACGGAAGTGGCGTGGGCTCAGCCCGTGCGTGGTTGTCGGGGTCGGTGACACGGCTGGCGTGGGCAGGGGTGTGGGTGCCCGGGTCGGCGTCGGTCGCGGTGTCATTGAGCAGCGGCGCCATCACATCCTTGTCTAGCGCCGACCGCAGGTATCGGCGTGACGTGATCCCGGCGGCATGGATGGCCGCTGCCTCATCGCGGCTAACTCATCGGTAATGCCACGGCTCGTAGCCGTAGCAGGTCAGCGGTCGCAGGTCCAGCTGGGATAGCTCAGGACGAAGCCGTACTCCCAGGCGTGCTTGCCCATCCAGACCCCCGCCGCGGTCCGGGCCCAGTCGCCGCCACTCCACGGCGCGGCGGCCCCCCGTGCTCTTGAAGTCGATGGCCGTCCCCAGCTGGTGCTCCGAATGGCCGGGGCTGGCGCTGCCCAGCAGTGCCTGCTGGTAGCCGAGCCGATCGACCCACCGCGCGAAGGACGCCGACTGGGAGGCGTACGAGCGGTAAGCCGATTCCCCGCTCAGCGGGGCACCAGCCATGGCGGTCAGGTCGGGGATGACGAGGGCACGGACCCGGTCGCCGCTCGCGATCCCGGCCCGGAGACCGGCACCAGGTCACGGCGGGACGTAGCCGCAGGGCACCATGAAGTCGGTGTCGACCAGGGTGCGCTGCCAGTCCGGTGGCGCTCGGACACGGTGGGGATGTCGCGGTAGGTGCAGGCTGACAGCGAGCTGGCCGCAGCCGGCGACGGGGCGAGCGCCGAGGCGCTCGCCAGGCACGCGTCCAGGACGCCGGCCCGAGCCGCGGCAGGGCGCGCCTTGCCGGCAGACGACGCATGCGTTCGGCCCTCTAGTCCAGTGTTAGGTGATCCCGTTCCTTGGCCGGTCAACGGGCAATATACTGAGCCGGTGGGTTTGGCGGCGCGCCAGACGCCTGGGGTGGAGACGCAGTCATGACCAGTGACCTACTGCGGACGGCAGTTCAGGCCAGTTTCCTGGCGGGCGTGGAGCCTGACATCGTGGCGGACCTCTTGGAGGGCCGGAGGATCCGCGAGGTGGCCGCCGGCAGCGTGTTTGTCGATGAGTCGCGACCGGCAAGGTGTGGATTGGTCCTCTCGGGGTTGGCGCGCGTCTATGCCGTGCGCGTCGACGGTTCGCAGGTCACCCTGCGACGGGTCGGTGTGGGTGCCGCCGTCGGGGTGCGGGCCCTTCTCGGCCGAGGGAACCAGCTTCGGGTGCAGGCCATTTCGGCTGTCGAGTTCCT
Organism: uncultured Chloroflexia bacterium; assembly: GCA_963773695.1. Classification (GTDB taxonomy): domain Bacteria; phylum Chloroflexota; class Limnocylindria; order QHBO01; family QHBO01; genus CAVXEH01. The sequence continues at coordinate 105,893 of CAVZCE010000011.1, forward strand.
CGAACTCGATGCGGCGCAGCTGATCGGGAGCGGATTCCGACATCCGACCCTGGCCATGGCGATCGCAGCCGAAATCGATCGCCGCCTCGAGGACACCGAGATCGAGCTCAGCGGCCGCCAGGGGAGCGTGCTCCAGCGGGTGGCCGCCGTGTTGCTGGATCTCAGTGCTGAGGGTCAACCGCTCGGGGTCACGATCAGCCACGAACGGTTGGCCGAGATGATCGGTGCCTCCCGCGTACGAGTCAGTCACGAGGTTCGGGCGCTCGCGGAGGCTGGACTCATCCGCCAAGACCGGGGCCAGATCACGCTCCTCGACGCCCTTCGCCTGCAGGCAGTCGCTCGCGATGTGGGTTGGCACGCAGCAGGAGACGGGCGCAACGCACGCCGAAGGCCTACTGCCTCGACCGACTGACCGTTTCGGAGCGGCGCTCTCGTCGCGCGTTTGACAGGGACTTGATGCACACGTATCAGTCCGCCGCCAAACGCGAGGTTGTTCGTTCGGCGGTCGCACACGACCCTTCGCTCGGCGCCCTCATCCGAGGGCCGTCGTCCGCTCGTCTGATGTTCAGCAGTAGGGAGGGATATCCGGTGGTGAGATTCTCGGGCATGACCGGCGTCGTCGTTGCTGCGGCGCTTGCCATCTTGTTGTCGGCACCGACCGCCTTCGCGGCGAAGCCCGCGCCGGATCCGGACACAACCCAGTACGTCGCGGCACTCGACCTCATCGACCAGCTTCAAGTGCAGGGAGCGAGCCAAGACGAGATCGATGCTGCGCTCCAAGCGCAATTCGGATGGATCCCGGTCCCCCTTCAGCCAGCTATCGCGCCCCTAAACACCTCCGCGAGCTTCGTTACCATCGGGAAGCCGAGCGTGTCGTGGGACCAGTATGCACAGCGCTACCAAGTCTACGTAACGTGGCAATGGAGACTGTGTGACTTCGACGGACAGAGCCTCCCCTGTTGGATTAATGATGGCGTTGGCGGCAACATGGGTGGACTCGATGGCTTTGGAGTCCAGGTTAGTCGCTCGGTGCCGCCCATTCTCACCTTTATGCAGTCCTACAGCCAGAATGGCACGAGGACCTTGTACACCACTCCATCGGCACACAACAATTACGGGGCGACCTTCGACGAACAGGACATGGTGACGAACGGTCAGTACAACTGGCATCGCGGCGAAATCATCTGGGCCTTCGGCGCGCCCAGTTGCTCGAAAGGCCAGTACTGGACCTTCAACGCGAAGATGGCGCACACCTGGAGCTCGACCCAACTGACGAGCTTCAGCGTCGGAACCAGTGGGATCACCGCCACCTTCAGCTCCACCAGCAACCGCTGGTTTGGGGCGGGACCGCAGCCACTTAACTGGTATCCGTGTGGTCAATAACCAGCCCGGATTCGGTAGTCGCCGAAGGCGGGGTGCCGTGCGCACGTGGGTGTTGGAATCCAGACGCTCGCACCGCACGGAGCGCTGTGGGCAGAGGCGTACGTGCGTTCTGGGGGGTAGCAGACTGGCATGGAAGTGAGAAGGGTGAAGTCTCGGTATCTCGCCCCGGGCCTAGCCGCCTTGATTCTCCTGGTTGCCGGCTGCGGCAACGCGGCTACGTCCCACTCGATCCAGCCTCACCCGGACCGCGCCATCATCTCCGGGCTGTCGGTTCAGGCTGCGCAGCGGTGGCTTGTCGGGCACACGTTCGGCTGCGAGCAGATCACCTTTGGGTGGGTCCGTCCCCAGCAATGGGAATGCGTTAGTGACGGGACGCCGTCCGGGCAGCCTTTGGAGACTGTGCACCTTGTCGGCGACGAGCGTGGCGTCTACGAAATCGACAGCACTCTCCGTGCGGGCTCGACGGCTACCGACGCAGCCGACACGGCCGCATCCGCATTCTGGATGCTGATGGAGCTCCCCTTCGGGGAATCTGGCAAACCGGACTACACATCAGTCAAGGCGGCGATGGAGGGAGGGCAAGAGACGATCGTGGATGGAGTCGCCCTGAGCTACGGCCGTTCAGGCAATACTTACACCTTCAGTATGACGCCTCAGAACTGACCTTCTCCAGGGGCAGCCAGTCCACTGGCCGCCCCTGGCTGACTCGCTACCCGGCTATTGACGAGAGTACCCGCGGACCTTCGCGCCCGGTGGCCGAGCTCGGCAGGGGGAGGCACGCCCCCTATTGGGCGGTCGTTTGCGAGCGGCCAGACCCTGTCCGATCGCCACCGTCCTCCCCCAGGGCAGCCCTTACGTCCTCGGGGGTCAATGCTTCGATCTGATATATCGGGTGGGGAGTCGAGACCACGGCTCCCCGCCGTAGTCAG
>CAVZCE010000012.1:0-217749 GCA_963773695.1 uncultured Chloroflexia bacterium
TCACGATGATCGCCGGCGGCGTGGCTCACGGAGCTCGGTGCGTGGGCAATTGAGGGCGCCCTGGGATGGGTCGACTTTGGTTGGCGGCTGGCCATCGGCGCTGAGTCTAGGCTGAGCTGCACGGCTCGACCGGTAGGGCCCTTGCGTCCGCGATCGTTGTGCGCGTCAGGCGATGAAGCGGTAGCCCAGCCCTCGCTCCGTGCGGATGTACCGCGGGTGCTCGGGATCATCGCGGAGCTTGTCGCGCAACCGGCGCACGTAGACTCTCAGATAGTCCACCTCGTCGACATATTCGCGGCCCCAGACCTTGGCAAGAAGCGTCCCGTGCTGGAGCACGTGTCCGGCGTTCCGAACGAGGTGGTACAGGAGCTTGTATTCGGTCGGCGTGAGCTCAAGTCGCACACCCTGCAGCCTCGCCTCATGCGCTGAGAAGTCGACCTCAAGGTCACCAGCGCGGAACGACGGGGAGCGACTCGTTGGCGTGGGCATAGCCAGGCGGCGGAGGACGGCACGTACCCGAGCCATCAACTCGAGGTGGTTGAACGGCTTCGTGATGTAGTCGTCCGCGCCCAGCTCAAGGCCCTTTACCTTGTCCATCGCGTCGTCGCGTGCAGTGAGCATCACGATCGGCACGTCGCTGAACTCCCGGATGCGGCGCAGCGTCTCGAACCCGTCGATGTCCGGCAGGCCGATATCGAGCAGGACGATGTCTGGTCGATCGTGCTCCACCCGGTCGAGCGCTTCCTCGCCGCCGACCGCGCCGACTACCTCGACCTCGCGCCATTGGAGCTCAAATCCGATCCGCACGGACTCGATGACATCGGGCTCGTCGTCCACCACGAGGATCCGCATCAGTCCCGCTCTCCCTGGAGCCTGGCGGGCACGACCAACGTGAAGACGCTTCCTCGACCGACCTCGCTTTCGACGTCAATGGAGCCGCCATGAGCCTGCGCAATCGCCAGCGCAGTCGGGAGTCCCAACCCGACCCCGTCTCGACGCTCCGAGCGGTCGCTGCGTCCGACGAAGAAGCGTTCGAAGAGATGCGCCCGGTCGGCCGTGGGGATCCCCGGTCCATGGTCGATCACGGCCCAGCGAACCATTTCATTCTGGGCCGTGACGTCGATCACGATCTCGGCCCCGTCGGGGGAGTAGCGGCCGGCATTCGAGACGAGGTTCAGGAGGGCCTGCTCCAGGCGGCGATGATCCCCATAAACGTCGATCTCACGGTCGCAACCACGGAGCACGAGGCGCTGACCGCGGGCGGTCGCAAGTGGCGCCACCGACCCGATGACCGCGTGGGCCAGCTCGCAGGCGTCGAAACGACGCGGCTGGAGGCGAATGGATCCCGATCGAAACCGCGCGAGGTCGAGGAGATCGGTGACGAGACGCTGCATGCGGTCGGCGTTCCTGACGATGGCGCCGACCAGCGCCTCCCGCTGCTCGGCGCTCGGGTGCGACCCGGCGTCGGCGAGGAGTCCCGCGCTTGTGCGCACGGCGGTGAGCGGCGTCCGGAGCTCGTGCGCGATCGTCGAGAGGAGTTCGGAGCGCAGCGCTTCGAGTTCGGCAAGTCCGACCGCGGCGTCCGCGGCAATGCCGTGCCGACGCGCCCTGCGACCCAGGCTGGTGGGGACGTGGAACGGGAGACCGTTCAGGCTTCGCGCGACGCGCGCGAGGCCCAGGGCCAGCAGGTCATCGAGCAGCCTCTCGGCGAGTCCCGGCTCGAGGGTGGCGCCCACACCGGCGAAGCGCATCTCGAGCTCATCGCGGGTGGCCCCGTCGGCGAGGAGATGCAGGGCCGCCGTGGCAAGGGGGAGGCGTTCGACGGTCATCGGCTCTCCAGCATAGGCGGCCACTCCGCTGGGCGCCGGTAGGAGCAGCAACTGCATGGATCCTCCCCACCGAGGTGGCGTTGGCGGGGCGCGCCGACCACAGCGACCAACACGCCCCCGAGGGAGAGGTTATGAGCCCGAGGTGAAGACGTGCCGAGACGACCGTGTACACCGCATGAACGGCGGCGGAATGGTTTTCACGCGGGATTCACGCGCGTCCAGCGACTTGTTCGCGGAGACGAGCGAATCTCGATACGACCAACCAAGTCACGTTCCGGAGGTGTCGTCGTGCGGATGTTCAGGAACCCTCGACCAGGTCGTTGCGCGTCGTGCGAGGGAGAGATCACGGGGCGGCCGATCCACGGCAGCAATCTCGAATACTGCTGCGCCGGCTGCGCGGAGGGAGGACCCTGCGTCTGCAGCTACGAGGCCGACCTTGCCGACGACGGCGTCGACCATCTCGGCCTGCTCGTCACGTTCCGCCCGGCGTACGCCGGACCAGCCGAGAAACGCGAGCCGGCCACCCGCGTCGCGAGCGAGGACGCCCCGGCCACGGCCGCACGACGATGACGTCGGCCCTGATCGCGCGGCAGGACGCTGGAGCGCGAGCCATTGATGCGGCCCTCCAGCAGTTCGACGCGGCTGCCGACTACATCGGCCTGGGTGACGGCCCGCGCGAGATGCTGCGTGTCCCACAGCGCGAGCTGACCGTCCACTTCCCGGTCAGGCTCGACGACGGGACGGTCCGGGTCTTTACCGGCTATCGCGTGCAGCACAATGCCGCCCGGGGTCCGGCGAAGGGCGGCCTCAGGTACCACCCAGCCACGGACCTCGACGACGTCAGGGCCCTGGCGATGTGGATGACCTGGAAGTGCGCCCTGGCGGATGTTCCCTTCGGCGGGGCCAAGGGGGGCGTGGCGTGCGATCCCCTGCGCATGAGCGCACGGGAGGTCGAGGGTGTGACGAGGCGCTTCGCGACGGAGCTGAGAGCGCTCATCGGTCCGGAGGCGGACATCCCCGCGCCCGATGTCGGGACAAACGCCCAGACGATGGCCTGGTTCATGGACACCGTATCGATGCATGCCGGCTTCTCTGTCCCGGGCGTCGTCACTGGCAAGCCACTTGCCATCGGGGGCTCACTTGGCCGATCGGACGCCACGGGTCAGGGCGTCGTGTACTGCGCAGAAGACGCGGCGGACCGCTCCGGGCTGCACGTCGACGGCGCGACGGTTGCGGTGCAGGGGTTCGGCAACGTCGGCGAGGCGACTGCCCGCCTGCTTCACGAGCGGGGCGCGCGCGTGGTCGCCGTTACCGATGTTGGCGGCGGCATCTTCCGGGGCGACGGTCTCGACGTGCCGGTCCTCTCGCGGTACCTCCAGGAGCACGGCACCGTCGCTGCCGCCCCGGGGACTGAGCCGATCGACAATCAGGCACTATTCGCCCTGGACGTCGATATCCTGGTCCTCGCCGCCCTCGAGGGACAGATCACGGCCGCCAACGCCAACCGCGTTCGCGCTCGGATCCTCGTTGAGGCGGCGAACGGTCCTGTTGCGCCGGAGGCGGATCCGATCCTCGCTCGCCAGGGCGTGCTGGTCGTTCCCGACATCCTCTGCAACGCCGGGGGCGTGATCGTGAGCTACTTCGAGTGGGCCCAGAACCGCGCCGCGCTCTCCTGGACTCTCGACGAAGTCAACGACCGATTGCGCCGTCAGATCCTCGGTGCCGCCGCATCGGTCTGGGAACTTGCCAACCACGACGAGATTCCGCCCCGGCTCGCGGCGCATGCAATCGCGGTGGAACGGGTTGCGGACGCGATGCGGTTGCGGGGCATCTACCCCTAGACCCAATCCGAGGGCGTCGCAGCATCAGTTGTGACGCCGGGCGAGCGGGCCGGGGAGGGTGGCCATAGCCTCCCCTGCCCCGATCGCCGGACATTCGCCTCGGACAGCCGCGCCAGCCACCTGCTCCGGCCGAGCGTAAACTGGCGATCTGGCGGGCGGGAGTAGCTCAGTTGGTAGAGCGGCAGCCTTCCAAGCCTCTCGGCCTCAGCGCTGTGCTATCCCTCGTGGAGACCTGAGCGAAACTCACTCAGTTATGCGCTCTGCTTTGCCGGGCCGCGGAGCTGAACCGATTGAGCCCTAGCTAGGTGTTCTTCCCCGTCAGGTTGTTGACGGTCGGGACGCGGCTCATCGGCGGCTGGCCTCCGAGTGACCAGTGCGGTCGTGCCCGATTGTAGAAGTCGACGAAGGCCGGCAGCGCCGCGGCCCGGGCGGCGGTGTCGTGGAAGGGCTGGGCGTAGGCCCACTCGGCCAGCAGGGTGCGGATGAAGCGCTCGGCCTTGCCGTTGGTCTGGGGCCGGTAGGGCCGGGTGCGCCGCGAGCGGATGGCCAGGGCGGCGCAGACGTCCCGGAAGTCGCGGCTGCGATAGGGATTGCCGTTGTCGGTCAGGATGCGTTGGACGGTGATCCCGCACCCCGCGTAGAAGGCCACCGCCCGCTTCAGGAAGGCCGCGGTGGTCGCCGGCGCCTCGTCGGCCAGCTCCTCGACGTAGGCCAAGCGGGAGTAGTCGTCGACCGCCACATGGACCCGGTCCCAGCCGATGCCGTAGTGGCGATGCTCCTCGCCGCGGCCATGGACCCGGTGCCCTCCGCCGGGACCGATGCGGCCCAGGCTCTTGGTATCGAGGTGGACCAGCTCGCCGGGCGCCGCGCGCTCGTAGCGAACCACCGGCGGCCGTGGAGCGAGCCGGTCGAGGCGACCGAGGCCGGAGCGGCGCAGCACGGCATAGATCGTGGAGCGGCTCAGGCCGGTCTGCCAGGCCAGGCGGTGCGGCCCGACCCGCAGTTCACGTCGCAGCCGGCACAGCTCGGCGACGACGGCGGCATCATGGGCTCGCGCCTGGCGATGGACCGCGCTGCGGCGATCGACGAGGCCGGTGGTGCCCTCGCGCCGATGACGGCCCCACCACTTCGAGCCGGTCTGGCGGCTGATGCCCGCCGCGTGGGCGGCGGCGCTGATCGTCCAGCCGCGGGCAACGCGCTCGACCAGGATCAGCCGACCGCGCGGGGTGAGCCGCGCGTTAGCATGAGACACGAGGGCCCCTCCTTCACTGTGGCTACCTAACCAGCAGCCGAAGGATACGGGCCCTCACCCGTCAACAACCGATTGAGTCCTAGCTAGGTGGACGCCCAGGCATGAGGACTGGCGCCAGGACAGCGGCCGCGCTTTGCCGTGCGACACACCCAAGAGCGCTAACGATCAGCGAGGGCACGACACAAGGCACGTGGTCTGCTGCCGCGCCGCAGACCGCATCCTGGGAGCTCCAACGCCTCGCTTACGGCTGACTGACGCGCCATAGCAACAGCCGCCCCGGCAGCGTGCCTGAGCGGCTATGGAAACGAACGCATGACTGCCGGGAAGGCCGATCGGCTTTGCGACGCGCTGCGGGTGGTGGGCTAGACGGCAACCGGCAGCCCGCGGAAGAGGGCCAGATCACCAATCTGGGTGGTAAGCAGGTCCGACACCGAGGATCAGTTATTGGCGCTGGCATGGCGTTGGGTGATGAGCCCCCAGCTCGAGCACAACGGTGCCGTACGCGATAGGGCAGACCAGGTCGAACTTCGGCGCCCGCAGCTGGGAGAGGTGCTTGACGCGATTCGCGGCGCCGACAGCCATCGCCTGCTCCACGAGGTCGCGGAGCTCTCTACGCGCAACGCGGCGCTCGTCTGGATGCAGATCTCGCGGCCCGATACGGGAAGCGCATTGGCACAGCCTTCGTCGGCATCGTCGCCGGTCCGAACAAATTGATGCGACAGGTGGCTCGCCGCGACCTCATCACCTGGGACGCCGACGCCCGTGGCTATCGGATGGATGCGGCGGACGCGGAGATCGTCCTGCAGCGCTGGCCGGCATCGTAATCAGAGCGCTGCGGAGTCGGGACGGCGGCCTGGCCAGCGGCGATCAGGAGCGATGACAGCCTGGTCGCCTTATGTCGTTAGGTTCAAGGACGACAGGCGGGATTCCCGCGCGCGGTTCCGCTCACGGTAAGCCCACCGCCAACTGCGTAGTCAGTCCGTATATAGAGCTCGACCATGCCGCCGGCTGAGACAGCGGCCTGGCGATATCCGCTGGCGATCTGCGCTGCGAGGCGCTTCCAGTCGGCCGACGCCAACGTCCCGGCTTCCGCGTCCGGCCGTCCGAATACGATGACGTAGTCGACGAGACCACCCGGCCGCCGCGCATACGCGTCCAGGTCGACGCCGGGAGGAACATCCTCAAACCCCGTGGCTGAAGTCGCGAGGTAGACGAATGGGTCGTTCTCGGGCCGGTTCTGGAACAGGAAGAACGGGAACGATCCCTCGAAGTTCCCCAGATCGTGTCCATAGGTGAGGGCGGAGAGCCTGCCCGTCTCCTCGGTGAAGGGATCCCACCGCGCAAGTGAACCGGCGATGGGCAGCGAGAGGTTCACCTGCACCATCGTCGCGCCCTGCGCCATGCAAGGGGCGACCGAGACGTATTCCTCCGCCATGCGGCTGAGCTCGAGGTAGGTGGGCATCCGCACGGCGAAGAAGGCGACCGCCAGCGCGGCCCAGGCAACGACGGCCGCACGCGCCGCCCGTGCCCCGATCCCGGAGGCCGCGAGCCACAGGGCGAGGCCGTAGACGGGGAACAGCGTCAGCCTCTCCGGGATGAAGCTGCCGCCGCTCCGCACCTCGCTCGGCGCGAGCATTGCCGCGGCGGCCGCCACGACGGCGTAGGCCAGCAGGGCGTCATGCGCACGCGGCCCGATCCGTGGCCACCAGGCGGCCGAAGTCCACCGGAGCCTCGGCCGGAGAACGACAAGCGCGAGGGCAAGCAGCGAGAGCGCCAGGAGGGCGGCGAGGCCGAGTTCCAACCGATCGATGACGGCAAGGCCAAGCCCAAGGCCGAGGACGCCGGCGATCTGGAGCGGGATCGGGTGCCAATGCGCAGGGAGGCCGCTCGCGGTGGCGACAAGGAAGACCACCGCGAACAGGAGTGATGGCGCCAGGCCAATGAGGAGCCACAGGCGTCGCACGACTTCGGCACGAACCGCGGAAAGGCCACCCTCGCGATGGCGCTCGGCGAGACGCAGCAGACCGACCGTCCCGATGAAGAGGATAAGCTCGGCGTACGCGACGAGGTGCGTGAAGTAGACGAGGCCGGCGAGCAGGCCGAGGAGGACGCCGGCCCGCAAGGTCGATCCCGGCTCGGCGAAACGCCGCCAGGCGTAGCCCGCCGCGACCAGGAAGAGGACAACTCCGAAGCTGAAGTCGTAGAACCCATACTCGAAGGCGAACGTGAAGGTCATCGGAAATGCGAGGACGATGAGCCACGAACTCGCCGGCCGGACGCTTCGGATGGCGTACAGCATGGCGATCGGCAGCGCTACGACATAGCTGATCTGGAGGAGCTTGTCGGCCGCGAGGGGATCGATGACAAGCATCACAAAGCTCAGCGCCAGCTCCGGCAGCAGGTTGGGCGCCGGGAACGAGGCGAGCTGGACGTAGCCGAGATGCAGCGCCCCATCACCACGGAGCACGTCCCGGATGAGCGCGGCGCCGCCGATGTGTGTCGCGGCGTCGACCGTGACGAACTGCGGAATCCAGGCGAGGAACACCACCTCGGCAAAGAGGAGGGCTGCCGTCAACAGCCCCACGGGCCCGATCTCGGTGGGCAGGCGGCGGCCGTATCGGTCGGATCCGGTCGCTGCTTGCGGCTGTGGTGAGTGGATCGCTCCCCCTTCAGCTGCAACGTACCCGCGGACGAGCATGCTGCGGGAATCGCAAGCTGTGCGGGACGGCGTCGCTGCGGAGACCTGCGCGCCGACCGCCTCGTCATCACCCACCGAGCAAGTGTAGGCCCGCCCAAGACGAGGGAGGCGGATGGAGCGCTGTGCAAGCGGGACGGATGTTCCATTCATTCCGGCCGGAGAGGGCAGGCCCTCGCCGATGACCGGCTCCGGCTGCTCCCAGGCGGCGGCGCGCTGGACCCTCGGCTGGTCGGGCGGTCGTCCGCATGCGCTGGCGACCGCGTCGCGCCACACCCAGTGGCAAGCCTCGACTGGGTAACGGGCTCGGGCGTCGCGGGTAGACGAGGTTGCCCACTCGGCGACCCGAACCGGGCAGTACGGCACCCGTACGCTCCATGGTGATACACCAGCGGGCGCCGTCCACGGTTCCGCTCACAAGGACCTCCAGGCTGCGCCCGTCGGCTGGGGCGACCAGCTTCCGCCATGGCTCAGCCGCGGCCGCCCTAGCACCTGATCGCGCAATTGGGTGCTCGGGCGCACCACGCAAGCGTCAGATGGTACCTTTGGGTCGCCGATCCTGTTGACTTTTGGCCCATGCCCATGGTACGGATGGTGCAACAGACTCCGCCCGGGAGAAGCGGAGATCTGGCAGATGGAAACGTGCCCTCAACCCATCGCCCCTCCCCCGGGTCTGTCGAAGCCTCGGCCCTCCCCCCACTGACGCTTTTCGGTAGAACTATCGGCTGACCCGGCGGTTTTCCTTGAGCGTGTAGCGCGCGCTCGTTCCCCAGCGGCCGCCCCAGGTCAGGCCGACCCAAGGTAAGGCCGGCTATCGTGATCCGCCGCTACGAGACCGAGTTTCAGGCTCTTCTGGCTCTTGCCGATGCCCTGATGGCTCTTGCCGTCATCACCTGCCTCTCGATCCTTCGGTACGGTCCGAAGTGGGCCGATGTCTGGGCGGCGCAGGTCCCCGAGCATCTGGTGTCGCTGCTGCTGGCATACCTCACGGCCTGGGTGCTCCTGCTTGCCGTCCACGGGATGTACCGCCCGCGTGTCCATTGGACGCTGCGGAGAGAGGCCGTGGGTGTCGCCCGCGCGACGGTGGTCCTGGCATTGGCCACGTTCGTGGTCCTGTTCTTTCTGCGCCTTCCGGACGTGAGTCGCGGCCTCCTGCTCGTCCTGTTCCCCTTTCAGGCATTCGTCACCGTTGCGTCCCGTGCAGGCCTAAGGGCTGCGCTGCACGCTTTGCGTCGCGGCGGCCGGAATTTGCGGTTCGTGGTCGTGATCGGCGACGGCGAGGCGGCCATGCGCTTCGCGGCGAGCCTGGAGTCGCAGGCGGACCTCGGGCTGGTGGTTGTCGGGTTCCTGTCTGAGCAGGATGTCGCCCGCTCGTCTCGCTGGCCGCGTCTCGGCGGCATCGACGAGCTGCCGGTGGTTCTCACGTCTCGCGTTGTGGACGAGGTCGCCATCTGCCTTCCGTTCGACCAGTGGCAGCGTGTCCAGGTCTTGTCTGCGGTCGCGCAGGAGGCGGGCAAGATCGTCCGTATTCCGCTCGAGCTGACGCCGACGGCCATCGGGAAGGGCTACGTCGAGGAACTCGACGGCATGCCCGTCCTGTCGCTGGTCACCGGTCCCGACCGTGGCATCGAGTTGTTCGCTAAGCGCGCAATGGACGTCGCGGGCTCGGTGATCGGGATCGTCGTGCTCAGTCCGATCTTGCTCGGTGCGGCGGCCGCGATCCTGCTGGTGGAGGGGCGCCCGATCCTGTTCCGCCAGCCAAGGGCGGGGCTTCAGGGTCGGCCGTTCTCGATGGTGAAGTTCCGCACCATGATCCGCGACGCGGATGCCCAGCGAAACGCTCTGCGGGCCTTCAACGAAGTGAAGGGCACAGCATCGTTCAAGATGACGAACGACCCGCGAATCACCCGCCTCGGCCGGGTGCTGCGACGCACGAGCATCGACGAACTGCCACAGCTCTTGAACGTGCTGCGCGGGGACATGAGCCTGGTCGGACCCCGGCCGCATCCGTTCGATGACGTTGCCGGATACGACGCGTGGCACCGTCGCCGACTGTCGATGAAGCCCGGGGTCACCGGGCTGTGGCAGATCGGGGCTCGACAAGACGACGACTTCGACCGCTGGGTCGAGAAGGACCTGGAGTACATCGACCGCTGGAACCTGTGGCTGGATCTGCGCGTGCTGGTTGCCACCGTGCCGGCCGTACTACGAGCAGAGGGCCGCTAGATGAGACGCAAGTCACTGTTGGCATCGAGCACCGCATTCACGATCGAACGGGCCTCCCCGCCTCACCCGGAGTCCAACGAACACGAGGCGCGGCGCCGAGCGCGCGTCGCCATCATCGGCTCCGGCCACGTCGGACTTGTGACCGCGGCCGGATTGGCCGAGCTTGGGCACGACGTCACCGCCCTCGACGTGAACGAGGCCCTGGTCGACAACCTTCGGCGGGGCGATGTGCCGTTCCACGAGATCGATCTGCCTGAGCTCGTGGCGCGTGGGATCGAGTCGCGGCACCTTCGCTTCACTACCTCATACGCAGAGGCGATCCCCGATGCCGACTTCATCGTCCTGGCGGTCGACACGCCCCCCACCCTCGCCGGCGCGGCGGACCTTCGGAACATCCGAAGTGCAAGCCGCTCGATTGCAGCCGAGCTGAACGGCAAGGCGCCCATCGTGGTCAACAAGAGCACCTCCCCAATCGGCACGGGCGAGACCATCGAATCGCTCCTCTGGGCCGCGCTTGGTCCACACGAGCCCCAGCCTCGCCTCGCGTCGAATCCCGAGTTCCTCCGCCAAGGAACGGCGGTTCACGACTTCTTCAACCCGGATCGGATCGTCATCGGCGCCCGGGACGAGGCGGATGCCCAGGCAGTCGCCGGCCTGTACGCGGGACTGGGCGGCGATCGCATCGTGACCGACCTGCGGACTGCGGAGATGATCAAGTACGTCGCGAACGCGTTCCTCGCCACCCGGGTGTCGTTCGTGAACGAGATCGCCCAGCTTTGCGAGGGGCTCGGAATCAACGTCGAAGACGTCGTCGACGGGATCGCCCATGACCCGAGGATCGGCCGGCACTTCTTCCGCGCCGGCGTCGGCTTCGGGGGCAGCTGCCTTCCGAAGGACGTGGCGGCGCTCCGGTACCTTGGGCAGACGTACGGCCTCTCCACCCCGGTCCTCTCCGCAGTCCAGGACGTGAACCAGATGCAGCGCACCAGCGCCGTCCGCAAGCTGCGCCAGGCCCTCGGCAGCCTCGAAGGCAGGGCCATCGCCGTGTGGGGCGTCACCTTCAAGGGAGGCACGGAGGACGTCCGCGAGTCTCCGGCGGTCGAGATCATCGGCCTCCTGATGAACGAAGGCGCGGAGGTGCGGGCCTACGATCCGACCTTCCCCAAAGGCGCGCCGCCGCGGATCCGCGAGATCTTTCGCTCCACGGCCCTCGAAACCGTGCTTGGCGCGGACGCGCTCGCGATCCTCACCGACTGGGATGAGTTTGCGAACGTGCCTCTGGCCGACGTGCGCGAGCGCATGCGCCAGCTGATCATCTTCGACGGCCGGAACGTCCTGTCGCGCCGAGAGGCGGAGCGCATGGGCTTCAAGTACACCGGCGTTGGGCGGGCTCGGGCCTCCGCGGACTCGGTGCCAGCCCCGCTCGTCGTGGCCTAGGCGTGGACATTCTCGTCGCCGGAGGAGCCGGCTTCATTGGCAGCCACGTCTGCCGCGCCCTCCGGGAGCAGGGCCACGGGGTCGTGTGCCTGGACAACCTATCCACCGGGTCGCGAGCCAATATCCGGGAGCTCGAGACGGACGATGGCTTCACGTTCGTCCAAGCGGACGTGACCGACGTGCCGCACCTGGCGGTCGATCGGATCCTGCACCTTGCCTCGCCCGCGAGCCCGGTCGACTACGAGCGCCTGAACGTCGAGACGATGGCCGCCAACTCGATCGGCACCTGGCGCCTCCTGGAGCTCGCCGCGGCGACCGGGGCCGGGATGACGTTCGTGTCGACCTCCGAGGTGTACGGCGACCCGTTGGTCCATCCGCAGCCAGAGGGCTACTGGGGCAACGTCGATCCGATCGGCCCGCGCAGCAACTACGACGAGTCGAAGCGCTTCGGTGAGGCCCTCGTCTTCGCGATGCGCAAGCGGTTGGGCGTTCGCGCGAACGTTGTTCGCGTGTTCAACACCTACGGGCCGCGGATGCGGCACGACGACGGGCGCGTCATCCCGGAGATGCTTGCCGCGGCCCTTGCCGGTCGTCCGCTCGTCATCCACGGCGACGGCACGCAGACCCGCTCGTTCTGCTACGTGACCGATCTCGTGCGAGGGATGGTCGCCGTCGCGGTCGACCCGGCGCTCGACGGCGAGGTCTTCAACCTCGGCAACCCCGAGGAGGTCAGCATGCAGCAGCTCGCCGAGCAGATCCGCCTCGTCACACGATCCTCGAGCGCCCTTCGCCACGAACCGCGACGTCCCGGCGATCCGGAGCGCCGCCGACCCGTCATCACGAAGATCCAGCAACGATTCGGCTGGGCCCCCGAGGTACCGCTTTCCGAGGGCCTGCGCCTCACCGCTGCGTGGATGGCCGCGGAGATCGGCACGCCCGCTACGCTCCCCGCCTGAATCGGATGCCCGGGGCCCCTACGCAGGGCTCCGGCGTCGAAGGCGGCGGGTCCTCCACAGGTCCTTCAGCACGAGCCAGACGAAGCGGGCGTTCGTCACGGTGTACCGACGCCCGAGCCGCCGCGGCTCGGTGAGGAGCCGGAACAGCCACTCGGTGCCGATCCGCATCATGTAGCGAGGTGCCTGCCGCTTTTCTCCGCTGAGGAAGTCGAAGGCGGCCCCGACTGCGAAAAGGGCGGATGCCTGCAGGCGGCCGCGATTCTCGATCAGCCACGCGTCCTGCTTCGGCGTCCCAAGTCCCACCCACACGTAATCGGCACCGGACGAATTGATGCGGTCAACGGCTGCCGCCTGCTCGTCGGCCGAGAGTGGCCGGAACGGGGGGGCCTCCGACCCCACGATGTCGAGGCCCGGGAACCGTTCGCCCATCCGCTCGGCGAGCCGCTCGGCCGTGCCCGGGCCGCCTCCGTAGAGGTAGTGCCGGCCGGCGACCGCTCGCGCCCGGTCAAGGAGGGCGACCATGACGTCGGGGCCGTAGACGCGCGTGACGCGCCGCCCGCGTAGCCGTCCGACCCAGACGAGCGGCATGCCATCAGGGACGCGGAGGCCGCCGGTCACCAGCGCCCGATGTAACGCGGGATCGGCGCTGGCCTCTGCGACGGTGTGCGCGGTGCAGAAGTGGACGCGCAGGCGATCGCCACGGGCAGGTGCCGCCAGGAACAGACGGAGAGCCCCCTCGAACGTCAGCTCGTTGATGGCGAGGCCGCCGACGCTATAGCTAGGGATGGCCGCCTCCGTCTTCGGTTGGCGCTCGCCGGCCAAATGCGGCGCTTCGCGATCCGGCGCTTCGCGATCTGCCGCCTGGTCAGTCGTCACCGGCTGCCTGGCCCGCTCCCGGAGCCCGCCGTCTGTCCGGTACCTAGCTGTGTCGGTGGCTGTCCGCGTTCAACCGTCCGGTTCTGCTCATACCACGCGATGGTGCTGCGCAGCCCATCTTCGAGCGGCGTCTCTGCCACGAAGCCAAAGCGCTCGCGCGCACGGGACACGTCCAGCGCTCGTCGCGGCTGCCCATCGGGCCGGCTCGCGTCCCAGCGAATGTCCCCCTCGTAATGCGTGAGGCGCGCGATAAGCGCCGTCAGCGCCGCAATGGTGATCTCGCCGCCGACGCCGAGATTCACCGGCTCGCCGCCGTCATACCGCTCGGTGGCGAGCACGATTCCTCGAGCGGCGTCGTTCACGTACAGGAATTCGCGCGAAGCGGCTCCCGTCCCCCACACCTCAATGAACGGCGCGTCTGCCTCACGTGCATCGATGCACTTCTTGATGAGCGCCGGGATGACGTGCGAAGAGACAGGGTCGAAGTTGTCCCCCGGCCCGTACAGGTTCACCGGAACGAGGTAGATCGCGTTGAAACCGTACTGGGCGCGGTATGCCTGGCTCTGCACCAACAGCATCTTCTTCGCCAACCCGTACGGAGCGTTCGTTTCCTCGGGATAGCCGTCCCACAACGCATCCTCGCGAAACGGCACCGGGGTGAACTTCGGGTAGGCGCACACGGTCCCTATGGTCACGAACTTAGCGACGCCGGCTAGCCGGGCCTGCTCCATGAGCTGAATGCCCATCACCGCGTTGTCGTAGAAGAAGCGGCCGGGGTTCTCGCGGTTCGCTCCAATGCCACCGACCACCGCGGCGAGGTGGATGACGACCCCCGGGCGCGCATCGGCCAGCGCATGCGCGATCCCGTCGCTCCTGCGCAGGTCGTAGGACGTACTGCGCGGGACGGAGATGTCGGTCACCCCGTGCCGACGGAGCTCGTCGACGACCCTGCTGCCAAGGAAGCCCGCCCCACCCGTCACCATGACCCGGTGCGCTGTCCAGCCGTTCATTCGGTCGGACCGCTCTTGACCGCCCGGATATGCCGATCCGGATCGAGCCCAGCCTCGCGAAGGTCCGCCTCGAGCATGATCCGGACGAGCTCTGGGAACCTGGTCTTGGGCCTCCAGCCGAGGAGCGTGGCCGCCTTCGTCGCATCCCCGCACAGCTCGTCGACCTCGGTGGGGCGGAAGTAACGAGGATCGATCTCGACGTGCTCCTGCCAGTCACGGCCGACAAGGCCGAACGCCAGCGCCAGGAACTCGCGCACGCTGTGCATTTCGCCGGTGGCGATCACGAAGTCGTCCGGCAGCGGCTGCTGGAGCATGAGCCAGATGGCTTCGACGTACTCGGGCGCGAAGCCCCAGTCGCGCCGCGCGTCCAGGTTGCCCAGGTACACCTTGCGCTCATGCCCGGCGAGGATCGCCGCGATGCCCCGCGTCACCTTGCGCGTGACGAACGTTGCCCCTCGGCGCGGCGACTCGTGGTTGAAGAGGA
The DNA here is from genome assembly GCA_963773695.1 of uncultured Chloroflexia bacterium. Taxonomy (GTDB): domain Bacteria; phylum Chloroflexota; class Limnocylindria; order QHBO01; family QHBO01; genus CAVXEH01. Next base: position 14,607 of record CAVZCE010000012.1, read on the forward strand.
TCCCGTTGCAGGCGAACAGGCCGTAGGCGTTGCGGTACTGCACCGTCATCCAGTGGGCGAAGACCTTCGAGACCGCATAGGGGCTGCGCGGGTAGAAGGGCGTCGATTCCCGCTGAGGGGTCTCAAGAGCCTTGCCGAACATTTCGCTGCTTCCGGCCTGGTAGAAGCGGATCGGCTGGTTCGCATGGCGGATCGCCTCGAGGAGCCGCAGCGTGCCCATCCCCGCGCTGTCTGCAGTGAATTCCGGCATCTCGAAGCTAACCGCGACATGGCTCTGTGCCCCAAGGTTGTAGACCTCGTCGGGCTTCACATCGTTGAGCGTGTTGATGAGCGATGAGGCATCGGCCAGGTCCCCGTAGTGCAGGAAGAACGGTCGGTCACGGTGATGGGGGTCCTGGTAGAGGTGCTCGATGCGACCCGTCGAGAATGAGCTCGACCGGCGCATGAGCCCGTGGACCTCGTATCCCTTCTCGAGGAGCAGCTCGGCGAGGTAGGACCCGTCCTGGCCGGTGATGCCGGTGATGAGCGCACGAGGGCTCAACGCTCGGGCCTCGCGACCCGCCGGACATGCGGCGATGCGTCTTGGAATGGCACGGCCTAGCTCTGGGCGTCCGCCGCGCCGTGGTCGTCGTGCGCGGTAGACTCCTCGACTCGCACCACTCCTCCGTCATACCTGGGAAGCGTCGAAACCGGCAGCCGGTTGTAGATCGCTCCGAGCACGGGCGCACCGACCTTGGCGAGGGCTGCACATCCCGCCCGCAGGTGCCCACGCGACGTTCGTTTCGCGTCGACGACCAGCACGACGCCGTCGGCGATTCCGGCGAGCACGGCCGCGTCGGTGACCGCCAGCAGCGGCGGGCTGTCAACGACGACCACGTCGGCCGCGCCGCGAAGGCGGTCGGTCAATCCACGCATCGATTGGGACGCCAGGAGCTCGGCGGGGTTGGGAGGCAGCTCCCCTGACGACATGAAACGGAGCTGCGCCTGATCCGTCGTCTGGAGGTATGTGTCCAGGCTCGCGGTGGGTTCGCGGAGCGCTTCCGTGAGGCCCCAGCCGGTCGGCAGGTTCAGCAGCTTATGCAGTTCCGGCTTCCGCAGGTCAGCGTCGACCAGGATGGTGGGGCGACCGGCCTGCGCGAAAGCAACAGCAAGGTTTGCCGCCACGGTGGTCTTGCCCTCCGCCGCAGAAGAGCTCGTGACGACGAGGATTCCCACTGGCCGATCGACCGTGGCGAAGCCGAGGTTGGTCCGAAGGCTCTTGAACGTCTCAGCTGCTGGCGACCGCGGGGACTGCAGTGCGACGAGGCTCCGAGCTGGATCGCGCAATGCCTCCGCGTGAATACGAGCGACGGATCCGAGGGCCGGAAGTCCGCTGATGGCCTGCATCTCCTCTGGCGACCGGACCGCATCGTCGAGGTACTCGAGAAGGAAGGCGACGGCGACGCTGAGCACCACGCCGGCGATGATCCCGAGCACGGTATTCAGCACGATTGCTGGAGACGAGGGACTGCTCGCCGGTTCAGCAGCGACCACGAGGGTCAGACTGTTGGTCGAGGACACGTTCATGGCGGCTACGAGACTCGCGAAGCTCGAGTTCAGCGCGATCAGGCGGTCCTGCGCCCGCTGCAGTTGCTGCTGCTGCGCCGTCGTCGGGGTGGAGAGCGCCATGAGACGCGAGATATCGGCCTGGATGGCCTGGATCTGCGCCTGCGTCGACTGAAGTTGCTGATCGATGAACGTGTGCATGGCAGCACCCTGCTCGCCGCCGCTCGGAGACGACTCGATGAGACCGGTCGCAATAGCATTCGCGATGTCAGCCGCTCGTGTGGGGTCTGCGTCCTTGACCGAGATGGTCAGCAGCGACGTGTTGATTGGCTGATCGGTCGTGATCTGCTTTCGCAACTCGTCCGCGGTGCGCTGGAGCTTGAGGCTCGAGATGACCTTCTCGAGGATCGGCCGCGTCGTCGCCAACGCGATGTACGTCTGGGACAGGCTCTGGGCAGCCTGGAGCTGCGCCTGATCCGGGTTGGTCGATTGCAGGAGATTACCGACCAGCAGCGTCGCCTGACTTTCGTAACTCTTTGGCAGCACCATGCTGGCTCCGAAGGCGGCGATCGCTGCCAGGAGGATGCCCGCCAGGATAAGCCGTCGATGGGACGCGACGACGGCAAATTGCGAGCGCAGATCCACGCGAGGTCTCCAGCAGCGTAGTGACGAGTATACCGAGCGTCTGTGCCCGAACGCAGAACCGAGGGCTGCCGCTCGGGGTACTCGATTAGGCCCTGCATCGGCCTAACCCGGACCAACGAGCCATAGACGCCCCCACCCCAAGCCGGTACCTTCTCCACGCCGCATGGGACGACATCCCGTCGGTACCGACAAAGCCAACCCCGCAGCGATGCGGGTGCACGGAAAGCCACGTGACTTCGCGTGATGCGAAGCCAGACGGGTTACCGAATACCGACCGCAAGGTGTCGCGCCTGAGCGACAGCTGGCCGGGCCGAGGCCCGGTCGACCGCGACCCCAGGGCTTGACCTTGGGGCAGCGCCTGACGCTCGAGGGATGCCGCCATGCGCTCAAAGTCGCTCCCAATCCAGATTCGGTACGGATCAGGGCCCTCGCACGGTTCTCCGACGCAACCGCCGCAGCCGCCGCAAGGCTCCCCGCGATCCCGCCGGATGCGCGACTGGATCCTGACGATCCCGATGATCCTGCTCATCCCGGCGCTGCTCCTCTCCAGCATCACCGTCGCGGCTACCCCGACCCTGTCGGTTTCCGGGGCCGCGGCAGCGGGCAGCAAGGTGACCGTCACCGGCTCAGGCTTCTCCCAGGGTCAGGCGCTTGCCCTCGATTGGGATGCGCAGGGCACGGCCCTGGCGACGGCCCATGCCTCGGCGCAGGGCCGCTTCTCGGTGAAGGTCACCGTCCCGCGTGCTGCGCTGCCGGGTCCACACACGATCCGAGCGGCCGCGGCCGCCGCCAAGACGCGGTCGGCATCGACCGGCGGAGCGCTCGCCGCGGTAACCGTTATCGTCGTCGGCCCGGCAACCTCGCTGGGGGCGACCACGTCCCCCACTGACGCGGCGACGGCCGCCCCGACGCCTCCTCCGGCAACGGCCGCCCCGACGCCTCCTCCGGCGACGGCCGCCCCGACGCCTCCTCCGGCAACGGCCGCCCCGACGCCTCCTCCGGCAACGGCCGCCCCGACGCCTCCGCCAACTCCGGCACCAGTCGTGACGCCCGCGCCCACGCCCGCGCCAGCCAATCCGTGGTCGACGCCCTTCCTGTCCCGAACGCCGTCAGGTCAGATCCATCTTCGCAACTGCTCCAACGTTACGATCAGCGGCTACGAATTTGTCGGGATCGCCGATGACGCGATCATCATCGAGGGCTGCCATAACGTCACGATCACCGCCAACGACTTTTCCGGCGACGTGGGCGGCATCTACGCCCTCAACTCGACCAATGTCACCGTCACGTGGAACCGCTTCCGAAACATCGGGAACGGCACCATCGGCTCAGGCCACTCGAACTACGTGCAGTTCAACAACACGTGGGGTGGCTACATCGGGCAGAACAAGGGCGTCGGCGGCAATACCGAGGACCTCATCTCGATCTACAAGAGCGGCGGAGCGTCCGCCGCGAGTCCGCTGATCATCGAGCGCAACGCCTTCCAGGGGACGACCTGGACGAGTGGATCCGGCTCCGGCCTGATGCTCGGCGATGCGGGTGGCGCGCACATCATCGCCCGCAACAACAGGCTCCTGTCGCCTGGGCAGGTCGGCATCGGCGTCCCCTCGGGCACCGACATCCACATCACCGGCAACATCATCTACGGGGCGAAACGTGCCTCATCGAACGTCGGGATCTACGTCTGGAACCAGGCCACCACGGCGTGCTCGGGGATCGAGGTTTCCGGGAACGATGTCCGCTGGTACCGCGCCGACGGCATCGAGAACCCGTACTGGAATGCCGGCAACTGCGGCACCGTCAGCGGGGTTTCAACCAACGACTGGCATGCGCCCATTGACCCGGCCACGCTCGTGGTGAGCCTCTGAGACCCGGCTGAGGCAGGCTTCCGCCAGGAATCCCGCAACGGGCTAATCGACGCCGAGGGCGCGCAGGGCACCGACGAACCTCTGCGTTGACCTTCGCCAGTCGAGCTCGCGCTTGACGAACTCCCGGCCGCGCTCGCCAAGGTTCGCCGGGATCTCGTCGAGCCGAGCCAGGGTGCGGGCGAGGTCGCCGGCGGTGGGGGGGACCACCAGGGCAGCCTGATGCTGCCGCAGGTCTGCCGCCATTGCCACCGCCGATGACACAATACACGGCACGCCGAGGGCAAGGTTCTCCACCAGGGCCAGGCCCTGCGATTCCCATCTGGACGGGTGCACGTACGCGCGCGCCGCGCGGAGGAACTCGAGCTTCTCCGCCCCGACCACGACATCCAGCATGTCGACCCACGCCTCGATGCCCTGTTCCGCGATGAGCCTCCGAAGGCGGTCCCTGCCCCCCTTGTAGTCATAGCCGCGCAGCACGACGCGCGGACGCTCGGCCGGCGGGAGTATGCCGATCGCCGACACGAGCAGGTCCAGGCCCTTGTGGTTGGGGTCAATTCGACCGAGCCACGAAACGTACTCTCCACCGCCGGCCCACCGTTCGGTGGGGACCTCGAATCCCGTCGGCGCGGTGATGAGCGACGCAGTCGGGGCAATCGCGCGCACTTCGGCTGCTTCCGCGGCGAAGAAGATGTGCACCGCCAGGGCTTGCCGCAGCAGTCGCCGTTCGAGCGCCAACCGCAGCGAGACGGGGCCACGCAGGTACCTGCGCCAGAGGGGCGCATACACGCCGTGGGGCATGACGATGTACGGGATCCCCCGGCGGTGTGCGATATCGCCGGCGACGAGGTTGCGGAGCACCCAACCTTCATGCAGCACCAGGATGTCGCCCTGCCGCAGGTGCCGGCCGAGGTTGGTCGGGAACCTCGTCTGACGGCCACGGCCGCTGTGCTTGACGATCCCCTCGCGCACTGTCGTCGCTGGCTCGTCGCTCTTGCCGAGGCCGAACGCATCGGTTGACCACGAGCCGCCGGCCGATCCCTCGTCGAGGACGAGGACCTCGTGCCCTTCTGCAGCCAACGCTCGAGCCCACGCCCACAGCGCGACGGTCACCCCGGACCCCTCGCGCGCGCCGGGGTAGTAGTGGACGAACCGCACCGGATCAGGCTCGGTGGTCGCGATACAGGGCGTCCAGCGCCGGCCAGGGGGCATCGGCGGTGATCCGCGAGCGGATGCGTTCGGCGGCACGGGTCCCGAGGCTCGTCGCCACCGAGTGGTCGGCCAGGCGCGCGATCGCGACTGTGGCGGAGGCGAGGTCCGTGACAAGCTCCCCGGCGTCGCCGATCAACCAGGACAGTCCCGGCAGTGTCGATGCGATCGGCGCCCGTCCGCACCACATCGCCTCCTGGATGGCGAAGTTGACACCCTCGAACCGGCTCAGCAGCACCACCGCCCAGGAGCGCGCGATCAGCTCTTCGACGTCCTCGCGGCCGCCCAGGAGCTCCACGGGCGCGTCCTCCGAGCGAATCGCCGCTTCTCGCGTCGTCTGTGTCATCGACCCCTTATCAGAGATGCGATTGCCTCTACAGACATCCGGCTGGCGTTCGAGAGTTTCATTTAGCCGCGACACGGGCTTCTAGCCCGTGCGTTGGGCTTTCATTCGTTAGCGCTCCATCGCCCGATGATACGATTGCACGGTCTCTTCCGCGCAGCGCTTCCACGTGAATCGCTTGGCCCGCTCATTGCCTCGGCCGATCAGGTCGCGGCGGAGGTCAGGCTTCTTCATCAGCTCGCGCATTGCATCGACATACTTCGGCGCTGTCAGTTCGATCATCATCGCCGCGTCGCCCGCGACTTCCGGCAGGCTCGACGTCGGCGAGCAAACCACCGGGCAGCCCTGCGCCATCGCCTCGATGATTGGCAGCCCGAAGCCTTCGTAGATGCTCGGGAACAGCAGCGCCAGCGCGCGACGGTATAGGTACAGCAGCACTTCATCCGGCTGACGCCCGAGGTAATGCCATCCCTGCGGCTGATCCCCTTCAGTGGCCACGCCCTGCCAGCGCGCGCCGACAATCATCAGCGGCGCCAGGCGCCGGTTGCGCGATTGAGCCAGCAGGTATGCTTCCTTCAGCAGCTTCACGTTCTTCCCCGGCTCCAGCGAGCCAACGAACAGGAAGAACTCGCTTGGCACGGCGAAGTCGGGCTTGGCTTCGGTGACCTTGATCTCATCCGGCTGCCAGTCGCAGCCGTTGTGCACGACGTCGATCTTCGCCGCGGGTAGCCCGAGCATGCGCATCGCTTCGTCGGCGGTGAACTGGCTGATCGCGATCACGCGGTCGGCCTTGAGCACGCGCGAAATGCGCCTGTTCCACGACTGCACGTGCCATTTGCGAAATCGCTCGGGGTGCCGCGAGATGCTCATGTCGTGCAGCGTGATGACATGCTTTACGTCGGATGGGCACTTGATGAACAGACTGGAGGTCGAATGCAGGATATCGGCGCCGTGGTTGTGCAGGATGCGCGGCGCGAGCACCTTGCCCCAGAACAGCTCGCGGTACACCGTCTTCATGGCCCGCATCGGCTGGCGGTAGCCGAAGTTTTCGACCTCCCACGCCAGCGGAAAAATGTCGATCCCCTTGGGCTTGACCTGCTCGAGAGCCCGCCGCACGCCGCGTACGTAGCGCGCCACGCCGGCCTGCCCGGTGTAGATGCCGGTCGTATCGTAGCCAACGCAGATCGGGCTCGAGGACATCAGGTCCTCCATGCGGCATGTGGCGTCGGTCTGGCTCTCGCCCCACCTCGGCGATTCTAGGATGCCGTCGCGCCCAACGGTACTATGTGCTCGTGGCACGTGGCGCCCGGGGCCTGGGTCAAGGGGTCTCGCGCGGTGTGTCAACGTGCGGGAGGTCGCCCTGATCCACGTTCGTCTTCCGACCCGCACTCCGGACGTGCTCGCATCGCTCCGGGAGCCCGGACAGGCGCAGCGCTGGGTCAGTGTGCTCGTCGTGCCCGCCGCCGCCGCGGTGGGCGTGGCGGTGGCCGTCCAGCCCATGGCCCTGCTCGGCGTTGTGGCGGCCGTGATCGCGTTGTGGATGATTGCCCTCGGCCAGCGAGTGGTGCCGGTCTTTCACGTCGCCCTCGGCGTCATTCTGCTCGGGTATGCATTCTTCGGGCGCGGGTTCGCGTACATCGGAGCACCGCCCGTGTACATCGGCGAGATGGTCCTGGCGCTTGCCCTCCTCGCAGGTGCCGTGGCACTGGGGCGCGCCCGCTTCGGGCCGCTGCACGCGCTGATCCTAGCCTTCATGGTCTGGGGCCTGGTCCGAACCGTCCCATACCTGGGCACGTACGGGATCGACGCCCTGCGGGACGCGGTCATGTGGGGATACGCGTTCTTCGCGGTCGCGGTGTCCATCACGGTGAGTCCCGCGCTCTTCCCTCGCCTCGCGGCGATCTACCGGCGGGTGATCCCCTACTTCCTCCTCTGGGTCCCGATCGCAGTCGGGCTCGGCATCGCCTTCGGTGACCGGTTGCCCCGCCTGCCGGGCGCGCCGGTCACGCTCTTCGAGGTGAGGGCAGGAGAGCTCGCGGTGCAGCTGGCGGGCATCGGGGCCTTCCTCCTGCTGGGATTCTACCCACGCCGGACCCTCGTGGCCGAGGTTGCGACGTCGGCGTTCTGGCTGGCCGGCGCGGGTATCGTCGCGGCGCTGAACCGGGGAGCCATGGCCGCTCTAGCCGCCGCGAGCGCCACGCTGCTCTTCATCCGACGCTCCAGCCGCTGGACCCAGCTCGGTCTCGTGGCGCTGATGCTTCTGGGGGTCGTCGCGTTCGTGAACCCACAGGTCGTTACCCCCGGAAGCCGGGCCGTCTCCTTCGACCAGATCGTCCAGAATGTCGGCAGCGTCTTTACCGACAAGGCCAATTCCAACAACGAGGCCACGAAGATCTGGCGCCTTCGCTGGTGGGGAACGATCATCGACTACACGATCGGCGGCCGATACTTCTGGACCGGCAAGGGGTTCGGAGTGAACCTCGCCAACGACGACGGCTTCCAGGTGCTCGCCGACAAGTCCCTTCGCGCGCCGCACAGCATGAATTTCGATGTGCTCGCCCGGTCGGGCGTCCCCGGGCTGCTGCTGTGGGTCGGCCTCAATCTCGCGTTCGGAATCGCCCTGCTGCGATCCGCATTCCGTGCGCATCGGGCTGCCCGAGTCTTCTGGGTGCAGGTTCTGGGCTGGATATTCGTCTTCTGGCTCGCCGCGCTCATTAACGCCTCGTTCGACGTCTACCTGGAGGGCCCGCAGGGCGGAATCTGGTTCTGGACCGTCATCGGCCTCGGCCTTGCCGCCATGCGCGGAGCGGCCGATGAACCTCATGAAGGCGAGACGCAGCGACCCGCCGCAGATCCTGCGGCACTGGCCACCACCTCCGGGGAGTCCTAGAGCACCGATGCGGATCCTCCTGGCGCACAGCTTCTACCGCACCTACGGGGGCGAGGATCGGTACGTGACCCAGCAGGCACAGCTGCTGTCGGGCACGCACGAGGTCGAGGTCTACGAGCGGGCCAACATAACCCTGAATGAGGGGATCGGCACTGCCGCGCGGATGACGTACTCACGCGACGAGCGCGACGCGATCGAACGGACCATCGCCGACTTCCGGCCAGATCTGATCCACCTCCACAATCCCTACCCGGCGTTCGGCCCCGTGGTGCACCTGGCCGCCAAGGCGCATGGCATCCCCCTCGTCCTCACAGCCCACAACTACCGCATGCGATGCCCGAACGGCATGATGTTCACCGAGGGCACCCCGTGCCATCGGTGCGAGGGCGGGATGTATGCGAACGCGGTCCTGCACCACTGCTTCCCCACCGCAGCCCAATCCACGGCCTACGCGATCGCGCTCTGGACGCATCGGTTCATCCTCGATCTCGAAGGGAAGGTCGACACCTTTATCGCCCCCAGCCGCTTCATGCTGGAGCGCCTCATCGGGTGGGGTGTCCCGGAAGAGCGGATCGCGCTGGTCCGGAATTTCACCGACGTCCCGCCGGGCAATGCCGAACCCGGGATCGCCGGCGTCTACCTCGGGCGGATCTCGTCCGAGAAGGGGCTCGATGTCCTGATCCGCGCTCTGCACAGGGCCGGCGATCCGCCGTTCCGATTCATCGGCGACGGCCCATCGATGGAACCCATCCGGGCCCTCGCTCAGAGCTTCGGGCTGGCGAACGTCCAGTTCCTCGGACGGCTGACCCGGGACGGCGTGATAAGGGAGCTTCGGACTGCCCGGTACGTGGCCTTCTCGTCACCATGGGACGAGAACGCGCCGCTGGCCGCGCTGGAGGCGATGGCGGCCGGCCGGCCGCTCGTCGTCACCCGAAGCGGAGGGCTCACCGAGCTGGTCGAAAGCGGCGCCGGCATCGCCTGTGACGTCGGCAACGCGGCCGACCTCGACGCGGCGATCTCGCGCGCCACGACCGACGACGAGTTCTGCCGGACCGCGGGCGCGCGTGGCATGGAGCTGGCAGCCACGGAGTACAGCCCGCAACGGCATCTCGCCCAGCTCGACCAAGTCTACGCGAGCGCCCGAGCGTCCATCCCTCGGCCGGCCACTGTGCCGGTCCACCGGTACAACGCGGTGCGGCGGCCGCATCCCATCCTGGATGGCGACAGTCACGAGATCCCCAAGGCGGTGTCGTCCAGCCCGGCGCTTCGCGTCCTGATGGCGCACTGCTATTACCAGGGGCTCGGGGGCGAGGACCTCTCGTTCGAGGCTGAAGCGAACCTGATCTCCCGATCAGGCCTGCAGCGTGGTTTCGTACGTGCGGGACAACCAGGAGATCGTGGGGCTCACAAGGCTGGGGAAGGCGCGCCTGGCCATGCGCACCATCTGGGCCGACGACTCCTATCGGGCGCTCGACAGGCTTGCGGCCCGGGAGCGGTCGCAGATCGCGCATTTCCAGAACACGTTCCCGCTCATCTCACCGGCGGCTTATCACGCCTGCCGCCGCCACGGCACGGCCATCATCCAAGCCTTGCGGAACTACCGGCTTGTCTGCGCGAACGGGCTCTTCTTCCGCGACGGTCGCGTTTGCGAGGACTGCCTCGGCAAGAGCGTTCCGTGGCCGGGCGCGGCGCATGCGTGCTACCGGGAATCGCGAAGGCAGTCGGCTGCCGTCGTCGGTATGCTCGGCGTGCATCGCCTGCTCGGGACCTGGGACAAGGAGGTCGACCTGTACATCGTGCCCAGCGAGTTCAGCCGGGACAAGTTCATCGAGGCCGGGTTCGCCGCGGAGAAGCTGGTCGTGAAGCCCAACTTCGTGTACCCGGACCCCGGCGCGAACGATCGCCCCGGTGACTTCGCGGTGTACGCCGGCCGGCTAGCCTTCGAGAAGGGAGTTCTCACACTGCTCCAGGCGTGGCGACGCATCCTTGACGTGCCCCTGAAAATCGTCGGAGATGGCCCCTTTGCACCGCAGATGCGCCGCTTCATCGCCCGTTACGGGCTTTCCGACCGGGTCGAGATGCTCGGGTACCGCGACGCAAGCCAGGTGATCGAGACCTTGCGGACTGCGAGGGTCGTCATCCTCCCCTCCCAGTGGTACGAGACCTTCGGCCGGGTCGCCATCGAGGCATTCGCCTGCGCGGTACCCGTCATTGCCTCCGGCATGGGGGCGATAGCCGAGGTCGTGACCGATGGCCGCACCGGGCTGCACTTCGTGCCCGGCGATCCGGACGACCTCGCGGCGAAGGTGACGTGGGCCTGGAGCCACAGAGACGAAGTGGCGGTGATGGGTCGCCAGGCTCGGCAGGAGTTCGAGGCGCGGTTCACGGCGGAACGCAACCTGGCCATGCTGCTGAAGATCTACGAGGACGCCGTTGAGCGATCGCAGATGGCACGCCGCGGCGGTCGGCCCGGCCCGTCCCGCGGTGGCACAATCTCTACGGACCGGGTGGCTCCATGAACATTCCCCCTCTCCGCTGGTGCCGGCGGCCTGCCCAGCGGCGGACTGAGGCCCGATGAGCGATTCCATCCAGGGCGTGCAGGTCGTCCCGTTGCGCCGGATACCCGATGAGCGCGGAACGATCTACCACATGCTGCGTCGAACCGACCCGCACTTCATCGAGTTCGGGGAGATCTACTTCACATCGATCTATCGCGATGTCATCAAGGGTTGGCACCGTCACGCCGACATGACGCTCAACTACGCGTGCGTGTGGGGCCGAATCAAGCTGGTGCTCTACGACGGTCGGGAGGGGTCTCCGACGGCGAGGATGCTCACCGAGCACTTCCTGGGTCCGGATGATTACTCGCTCCTCGTCATCCCACCGATGGTCTGGACCGGCTTCAAGGGCATGGCCGAGGTGTCCCTCGTCGCCAACTGCGCGACCCATCCCCACGACCCGTCCCGCACCGAGCGGCTCGACCCGCACAGCCCGGGAATTCCCTACGACTGGTCCGTCCGCCATCGGTAGCGTTCGCCGGACCCGGACAGCCGCCACGGCATGCGCCACCCCGCGCCCGATGGGGCCTGCCTGATGGGAACGGTCGAGGCGGATGCGCCCCGCCGCTGTCGCGGCTGCGGCCTTCCCCGACTGGCGCTCGTGCTGGATCTCGGGATGCAGCCCTCTGCGGGACGATTCCTTCACGCCGATGAGCTCGATGTGGAGGAGCCCCGATGGCCCCTGCGAGCCTGGATCTGCAGCGCGTGCCTGCTCATGCAGCTCACCGACGAAGGCCCCGAGGAGCAGTCGGACGGCCCGCCCGCGCTCCCCGACTGGGCCGGGACCATGGGACGGCACGGGCGTTCCTTCGCCTCGGCCACGCTCGGCAGGCTCGAGGCCCACGGTCTCGCTCGTGGTGAGTCACGTCCCTGGCGGATCGTGGAGACGGCCAGTCACGGCAACTACCTCCAGCCCTTCTTCCGGGACCTCGGTGCGTCGACGCTGATCGCCGAGGGAGCTCCAGCGTGGGCCGATGCCGCGGTCGCCGCCGGCCTCGACGTGGAGCGACGTCCGCTCGATCCGGCCGCCGCGCCCGCCCTGGCCGACCGGCTCGGAGGCGGAGCGGATGCCATGATCGACTACTACGCGCTCGCCCATCTCCGCCAGCCCGATGCGTTCCTGGCCGGTGTCCGTGCCGCGTTGCGACCGGGCGGGATCGCGGCGTTGGAGTTCGATCACCTCCTCCCGGTGCTGGAGGAGGGCCAGTTCGACGCGATCCGCCATGGCCATTTCTCGTATCTCTCGTTCTTGTCGCTCTCGGCCGCGCTCCGCCGGGTAAGGCTCCGCGCATTCGACGTCGAGCAGCTGCCCGTGTACGGCGGCGCGGTCCGCGTTTGGGCCGAGGATGCGCAGGCACGGACGCCCGCCACCCCGGCCGTGGCGGCGCTGCTCGCGAGGGAACGCACCGCGGGACTTGACCAGCCGCAGTCGTACGCTGGGTATCAGCGGACCGTGGAGCGGATCCGCGTGGCCCTGCGCTCCTTCCTCGAGACCGCGCGCAGCGAGCGCCGCCGAGTGGCGGCGTACGGCGCACCCACGCGCGGCAACACCCTGCTGAACTCGTGCGGCGTCGGCTCTGACCTCGTCGCGTTCACGGTTGACCGCTCGCCGTCGAAGCAGGGTCGGTTCCTGCCGGGCTCCCACATCCCCGTGCTCGCGCCCACCGCTCTCGGCGAGGAGCGACCGGACTACGTGCTGATCCTCACCTGGGACCTTGCCGATGAAGTCCAGGCGCAGCTATCGGAGATTCGCGAGTGGGGCGCTCGATTCGTCGTTCCGATCCCCGAGTTGAAGGTGCTCCCCTGAGAGCGGGGCACCGATCGTCGTGGGAGAATCGGGGCGCCGGAGTCCGCCGTTGCGCGCCACCCGGCTCCAGGACGGGGAGATAACCGGTTGACACCTCCACCCACGGGAACGCGCAGACCCCGGGCACGGTCCGGGCCGCTGCTTGCCCGGGAGATTGTCGAGGTGCGGCCGGTCGAGGAGATCGTGGCGACCCTCGACGCCAACGGGACCATCGACGGCATGCCGTTCATGCCCGAGATGCTGCGGTTCGCGGGTCGGAGGATCCCCGTCTACAAGCGGGCCGACAAGACGTGCGACACGACGCATTCGACCGGGTTGCGGCGCCTCCAGAACACGGTCCACCTCGCAGGTGCTCGCTGTGACGGGTCCGCGCACGGGGGCTGCCAGGCGGGCTGCCTGCTGTACTGGAACGAGCGCTGGCTGCGCCGCGTGCAGTCGGGCGGACCATCCGAGGGCTCGAACGACCCAAGCCCGACCGCGGCCGGTGAGGACGAGCCGGCACGTGGTCCAACCACCCACTCCCCCGTGAGTGTCGATGACCTTCAACGCCTGACCATGCATCCGAGCAGCGAGCCGGGCGAGGATCGGTATAGGTGCCAGGCGACCGAGGTGTTCACGTCGTCGCGGCCCTTGCCGTGGTGGGAGCCGACGCAGTATCTGCGGGACGTCACGACCCGCAACGCCACCCCTCGCCAGGTTGTCGTGGGCCTGCTCCGGTGGCTCTCGGTCCGCGTCCAGTGGCGGGTGAACCACAGCGGCGTACCGTTCGTGAAGGGGCGCCTGAAGACCACGCCGCGGGAAGTGCTCGGACTTCAGCCTGGCGACGTGGTGCGAGTCAAGTCCCGGAAGGAGATCGAGGCGACACTCGATACGGACAACCGCAACCGCGGTCTCCGCGTCGACGCGGACATGATGCTGTTCTGTGGTCGCGAATTCCGCGTGCAGAGGCGCGTGAACAGGATCATCGACGAGCGAACACGCAAGCTCCTCGAGATCAAGGGGGACTGCATCGTGCTCGACGGCGCCGAATGCACAGGGACGTACAACCGCTGCTGCCCTCGGGCTGACAACCCCTACTGGCGCGAGGCGTGGCTGCAACGAGTGCCGACCCCTTCCGCGGCGACCCGATCCCCCGGCGATCGCTAGGTGTCGCCGGGACGCCCCGCGACATTGGCGCGGCGATCCAGAGCACGCTGTCGCACCTTGACGACCATCGCGCGCGGGGCGACGGCCAGGAAGATCCCCCGCCCCAGCCGTGCAGGCGACAGCATCGTCCACGGGCTGAAGCGCAGGGCACGACCCAGGTCCCGCAGCGCCGCAGCTCGGCCGCCTCCTCCCGGAAGGTATCGCTGGCCTGCCGCGCGCTGGAGGCTAGCCCGTGCAATGGCGGCGAAGACCAGCCCGCGTTCCGCGGGCGAGACCCGGCGGCGAGCCTCGTGAGCGCGAAGCCCCGACAGGAGGGCGGCAGCGCGAGCGGTCAATGCGCGCTCGCCCCTGCGGTCGCGGGCATGGCGGCCGTGTGAGTCGGATTCGGGCCATGCCGTCACGTCGAGAAGCAGCCGATCGATATAGATCACATCTCCGAAGGCCGCCACGGTAAAGGCCAGCTCCAGATCCGTCGACATGATCGGATCGTCGTCCCGAACGTACCGTCCGAGCTCGTCCAGCACGTTGCGAGCGATGGCCGCCGAGCCGAAATTCCACGGTGGCGAGCCCGGGGCACAGATTCCCCGAAGCCAGCCGGCCGCATCGTAGCGGCCGTCCGCAATGCGCTGCACGCCCTCGTAGCCGTAGTACCGGACGTCAACCCGATTCCCAGCCGCGTCCAGGCGGCGGGCGGCCGTCAGAACCATCGCCAGCCGTCTCCCCGAATCCGGCGAGGACGAGCGAATCCGCTCAGCAAGTGCGGCCAGGCACTCGGGATGAAGGCGATCGTCCGCGGCGAGCTCCTGCACCCACTCGTGCCTACAGAGCGCCGCGGTGCGGTTGTAGCTCCCGAAGATGCCGAGCAGCTCCGACCACCGCTGGTACCGGATCCGCGGATCGCTGAACCGCGCGGCAACGGCGTCCGTGTCGTCATCGGAAGCGTTGTCGCCGATGATCAGCTCCCAGTCCGGATACGTCTGCGCCAGGACGCTCTCGATCGCCCCGCCGAGCCAGCGTCCGCCGTTGTGGACCGGGATGAAGATCGAGAACCGGATCGGATCCCGGGCGCTTCCCTCGAGCATTTGCCCCTAGCCGTCGCTCTCGCGGGCAGGCACGCTGTTTCGCACAAGGTCGCGCGCCATCCGGAGATCGGTGCCAAGGCGGCCGTCGGCGAGGAGCTGCCGGATGTGGGCGATCCGCTGGTAGCGGGGCCCCTCGAACTCCTCGAGGGTGAGCCCGGTCGCGCGGTACGCGTCGAGCAGCTGCTGCGCTCCCCGGCGCGCGGTCCAACGCGCGTGGTAGCCCAGGGTGCGCTCGATCTTTCCGCAGTCGACTCGGTAGTCGCGCGCATCGGGTGACGCCCCATCTGCGAAGTCGACCGTCGATCCCGGCACCACCTCCCCGACGATGGTGGCGAGCTGACGAATCTGGTAGTTCTCCTGTGTCGAGCCGACGTTGAACGCCTCGTTGTGCACCAGCTCGCGGGGCGCGGCGAGCACGGCAAGGAACGCGCGCGCGATGTCCTCGACGTGAACGATGGGCCGCCATGGCGTCCCGTCGCTCTTGAGATGCACGCGCCCGGTGGTGAAGGCCCACGCGACGAGGTTGTTGAGCACGATGTCGAAGCGCAAGCGCGGCGACGCTCCGTAGGCCGTCGCGTTGCGGAGGAAGATCGGGCTGAAGTCATCAGTCGCGAGGCCAGCCACGTCGCCCTCGGTGAGCACCTTGGAGCGGCCGTACGGCGTGACCGGATGGAGCTCCGCCGTCTCGTCCAGCATCGCGCCAGCGGCCGCACCGTAGTTGCTGCACGACGACGAGAACACGAATCGCCGGACACCGGCGTCGCGGGCCAGCTCGGCAATGCGCACCGACGAGCGGTAGTTGATGTCGTAGGTGAGCTCCGGGTCCAGGTCGCCGAGCGGGTCGTTCGAGAGCGCGGCCAGATGCAGGACCGCGTCGAAGCCCCGGACGTCCTCCGGGCGCACGTCCCGAACGTCCCTGTCGATGGTCGGGATGGCGGGCAGACGGCGTGGGTTGCCGAACGTGCACGACCGGTAGAGATCGCTGTCGAGGCCCACCACCTCGTGGCCCGCGGCGACGAGCAGCGGCGTCAGCACGACGCCGATGTACCCCAGGTGGCCCGTGACCAGGATCCGCACCACGGCCCTCGCGCAGCTCAATATTGGAGTCGCGCGATCGTCCGCGCGCCGGAATCATTCTGCCACGTACCCCGCGAACTAACGGCGCCGTGGTGCCCTTCCGCACCAAATCGTGAACGCGATCCGGGGTCGCGCCCCCGGTGAGGGCTTGGACGCACGGGCTGCCTGCTTCACAATGGTCGTTTCGGCGGAGAAACTGGATGCAATTCGACGAGTCCCGGTCGCTCAGCCCAAGGTTCCATCGCGCCATCCCGGGAGGCGCGCACACCTATGCCAAGGGCGACGACCAGTACCCGGACGGGATGGCCCCGATCATCGATCGGGGCCTGGGGTGCCATACGTGGGACGTCGACGGCAACGAGTACATCGAGTACGGCATGGGCCTGCGGTCCGTGACCCTCGGCCACGCGTTCCCGGCGGTCGTCGAAGCAGCCGCGCGCCAGCTCCGCCTCGGATCGAACTTCGTTCGACCGTCTCGCATCGAGCTCGACGCGGCGGAGGCCGTGCTGAGCTGCATCGCAGGCGCCGACATGGTGAAGTTTGCCAAGAACGGCTCCGATGTGACGACTGCCGCCGTGCGCCTGGCGCGGGCGTTCACCGGCCGCGACCTCGTTGCCATTCCGCACGAGGCCTCCTTCCTATCAGTGGACGATTGGTTCATCGGTCAGACACCGATGGCGGCCGGCGTGCCTGCCACGGTGCGCAACCTGACCATCCGCTTCCACTACAACGACCTGGCCAGCGTCAGGACGCTGTTCGACGAGCATCGGGGCGAGATCGCGTGCCTGCTCCTGGAGCCGGCTGGCGCGCTGGAGCCCGCCGACGGCTTCCTGGCCGGCCTGCTCGAGCTGTGCAACCGCGACGGGGCCCTGCTGGTCTTCGACGAGATGATCACCGGGTTCCGGTGGGACCTGGGCGGAGCGCAGAAGGTATACGGCGTCACGCCCCACCTGACCACGCTCGGGAAGGGGCTGGGGAACGGATTCTCCGTGTCGGCCCTGGTCGGTCGTCGTGACGTGATGGAGCGCGGCGGCCTGCAGGACCGCGCGGAGCGGGTCTTCCTTCTGTCCTACACCCATGGGGCGGAGACGCACGCCCTCGCGGCCACCCTGGCAGTCATCGGCGTCTATCGCTCCGAGCCCGTCATCGAGACCCTCCACC
This sequence comes from uncultured Chloroflexia bacterium, assembly GCA_963773695.1. GTDB lineage: Bacteria > Chloroflexota > Limnocylindria > QHBO01 > QHBO01 > CAVXEH01. The sequence goes on from CAVZCE010000012.1 coordinate 31,935, forward strand.
GGCAGGGCGAGCGGCTCGCGACCTGCGTCCGGCAGGTCGCAGAGAGCCACGGCGTCGCAACCGCCTTCGGAGTCCTTGGCCGGCCGTGCAACCTCGTCTTCGTCACGCGCGACGCGGACGGCAACCCTTCCCAGGCCTACCGAACCCTGTTCCTGCAGGAGATGCTTCGCGGCGGAATCCTCGCGCCATCGTTCGTGGTGAGCTACTCACACTCCGACGAGGACATCGATCGGACCGTCGAGGCGCTTGACCAGGCGCTCGCCGTCTACCGCCGCGCGCTGGACGATGGCGTCGAGCACTACCTCGAAGGCAGGCCGGTGAAGCCGGTGATGCGACCGTTCACGTGATCCCGGCACGAGCGGCGTCGGCGGCGGGCTCCTCTCCCCCTGTGCCGGTACCGTGGTCGCGTTCGGCGCCCAGGTACTCCACCCACCACACCGCGATCCCGACTGCCGCAACGATCGCGAGACCCCACGCCGACCCCGTCGCCCCAGACAGCGCGGCGCCGCCGATGCCCAGCAGAAGCGTCAGCACCGACGTCACCGTCGTCGCCCGGAGACTGCGACCTGCTGCGGCCAGCGCCCGCACACCTATCCCTGGGCCGTAGGCCAAGACGGACCCCACCGACCCAAGGAAGATGGGTAGGGCAAGGGACCGCGCGGGATCCCACGCGTCGCGCAGCACGAGTCTTCCGAGGTCCGATGGGAAAAGGAACACGACGGCTCCCCATCCGGCAGCCGCGACAGCCAGGCTCGCGGAGATGACGACGGCCGCCCGGCGCAGCCGGTCGGCCGACACCGCAAGCGCCCGGGCTGCCTCGGGGAGCGCCATCATGCTGACGCCGAAGGCGACGACCTGCACGGGACCGAAAAGCAGCTGACCAGCCCGCAGCGCGCCGACGGCGCTCAACCCAGCCACCGCTCCCACACCGTACAGCTGGATCTGCGCAGACAGCACGCGCGTCACGACCTCGGCGATGAAACGCGGGCCCAGGTCGCGGTGCTCGCGCCACCATCGGATCGTCTGGAGCGGCCTGGGGAGGATGGATGCCTGCGCGACGCCCACAAGCGCCGCGAGCGATGCACCACCACCCCAGGCCAGCACCGCAAGGAATACCGAACGATTGCCCGAGAGGATGATCAGCGCGAGCGCCGGGAACTCCACGAGCGCCCACGTGAAGTCGTTGAGAAGGGCACGACGGCCGCGGCCCTCGGCGAAAAAGGTCGACCGCCATGCATCCTGCAGGAGCAGTCCGGGGAAGCTCACGCCCAGCGCCAGGAGCGCTTCGGCGAACGGACCACTCGTCACGAACCCGCCCACCAGCGCGGCGAGACTGCAGATCACCCCGATCGCGACGACGGTGCCGGTCGCGGCCGCCGCGCCTCTGCGGAACTCCTCGGGCGGCGCTGCCGTGTACCGGATCGCGAGCGGATCCATCGGATACGCCCTCGTGACGCTGACCACGAGCAGGTATGCCGCGAATGCCAGGCTGAAGGCGCCGAACGACGCGAGGTCGACCGAGCGTGCAATGAGCACCCCAAGCGCGAAGTTCGTGAGGCTCGAGAACCCTTGGTCGGCGATCGCCCACCCCGCACGGCGGAGCGGGTCGCGCGGTTGCCTGGCGCGCTCGATCTGGCCCGGCGGCGCGGCGTCGAGCATCGGTCCATTCATGCTCTACCATCTTCTGTGTTCGAGTGCCGGGCGCGCGCTCGAACTGGGTATCTCCGCAAGCAAGAGGCGCAGACATCATGACCGATCCGGCGACGCACGCGCGGAATGCCGTCGAGGGAGCGCCTTCCGCGATCGTCCTCCCCGGCGATGCTTCGACCGCGCCAAGATGCCGCTTCTGCGCGCAGCCGCTCGCCGATGTCGTCGTCGACCTCGGCGTGTCGCCGCTCTGCGAGAGCTACGTGCCGGTCGATGCGCTCGACTCCATGGAGCCGTTCTACCCGCTGAAGGCCTACGTCTGCAGTGCCTGCTGGCTGGTCCAGCTCTCGGAGTACGTGACGCCGCAGGCGATCTTCGGCGAGTACGCGTACTTCTCCTCGTACTCGGACAGCTGGGTCGAGCACGCAGGCCGATATGCGACCGAGATGATGGGCCGGCGAGGCCTCGGACCGGATAACCTCGTCGTCGAGGTGGGGAGCAACGATGGCTACCTGCTGCAGCACTTCGTCGCGGCCGGAGTCCCCGTCCTTGGCATCGAACCAGCCGCGAACGTCGCCGCCGTCGCCGAGGCGCAGGGCATTCCGACCATGGTCCGGTTCTTCGGCGCCGCCCTCGCCGACGAGCTCGCCGGTCAGGGGCGTCAGGCAGATCTCCTGGTCGCCAACAACGTCCTGGCCCAGGTGCCGGACCTGAATGACTTCGTGGCGGGCTTCGCCAGGCTGCTCGCGCCGGGGGGCCTCCTGACGATGGAGTTCCCTCACCTCAAACGGCTGCTCGACGAGAACCAGTTCGACACCATCTACCACGAGCACTTCTCGTACTTCTCGCTGTCCACGGTCAGCCGGGTCCTTCGCGCACACAGTCTGCGCGTCGTGGACGTGGAGGAGCTGCCCACCCACGGCGGCTCACTGCGCGTGCACGCCCGCCACCTGGACACGGCCGCACCACCGAGTGACGCCGTGGAAGCCCTTCTCGCCACGGAACGGGACGCCGGACTCGAGACGCTGGCACCGTATCGGGCGTTCGGCAGACGGATCGAGGCCACCAAACGGGATCTCCTTACCTTCCTGGTGGCGGCGCGCAACGAAGGGCTGAGGATCGCCGGCTACGGCGCTCCCGGCAAGGCCAACACGCTGCTCAACTACTGCGGCATTCGCACCGACTTCGTCGAGTTCACGGTCGACCGCAACCCGTACAAGCAGGGCCGGTACACGCCGGGCACCCACATCCCGATCCTCCATCCGGACCGACTGCGCGTGGCGCGACCGGATATCGTCTGGATCATGCCCTGGAACCTGCGCCACGAGATCGCGGCGCAGCTCGAGTACGTCCGCGACTGGGGCGGTCGGTTCATGGTGGCCATTCCCAAGATGGAGGTTTGGGCATGATTCGATGCCTGTCGGCGCGGGAGGGCTCCCCGGCATGAAGGTCGTCCTCTTCTGTGGCGGGCAAGGGCTGCGGCTGCGGGAGTACTCGGAAACGATCCCCAAACCGATGGCGCCCATCGGCCAGCGACCGGTCCTGTGGCATGTCATGCGCTACTACGCCCACTTCGGGCATCGCGAATTCATCCTGTGCCTCGGGTACCGCGCCGAAGTGATCAAGCGGTACTTTCTCGACTACGACGAGGCGGCCTCGAACGACTTCGTACTCGCGGAAGGCGGTCGCTCGATCACCCTGCTGTCGCAGGACATCAACGAATGGCGGATCACCTTTGCGGACACGGGCCTCCATTCGCTCATCGGCCAGCGCCTGAGGGCCGTCCGGCAGTACGTGGGTGACGACGAGATCTTTCTGGCCAGCTACGGCGACTGTCTGACCGATGCGCCCCTGGACGAGTTCATCCGCGACTTCCAGCAACAGGACGCCTTCGCGTCGTTCCTATCCGTCCGGCCGTCGTACACCTTCCACATCGTCTCGATGGGTGACGATCGGCATGTCGACGCGGTGACTCACGTGCGCGACGCGGATGTCTGGATCAACGGCGGCTATTTCATCTTCCGGAGGGAGATCTTCGACCACATCGGCCCGGGCGAAGAGCTGGTGGTCGAGCCGTTCCAGCGGCTGATCGACGCGGGCAGACTGATCGCCTACCAGTACGACGGATTCTGGATGCCCATGGACACGTTGCGGGAGATGCAGGACCTCGAGCAGCTGTCCCAGTCCGGTTCGCCGCCCTGGGCCGTGTGGCGGTCGACCGGAACGCCAGACGAGCCGGGCGGCGCCAAACTCCCCGACGCACCGTCCGCGACGCTCCGGCCGTGAAGCTGCGCATGCGCGGGCCCGCCAGATGCTGAAGCTCGAGCTCCCCCAGAGCGCGGCTGGACTGCGCGTCCTGGCGATCGGCGCTCACCCGGACGACATCGAGATCGGCTGCGGCGGCACGATCCTGCACTGGGCGGCGACGGGCCGCATGGCGTCCATCCGCTGGGTCGTGCTCAGCGGGTCCGAGGTGCGTGCCAACGAAGCGCGCCAGAGCGCCGCCGGGTTCCTGGCGGGCGTGCATGACCAGCGGGTTGACCTGCACTCCTTCCGCGATGGCTACTTCCCGGGCGACTGGGCGGCGATCAAGGACACGTTGGAGGCGCTGAAAGACGACGCGGACCCGGACGTGGTCCTCTGCCCGCGCCGGGAGGATCTCCACCAGGACCACCGGCTCGTCGCCGAGCTCGCCTGGAACACGTTCCGAAACCACGTGCTGCTCGAGTACGAGATCCCCAAGTACGACGGCGATCTGCGTTCCCCGAACCTCTTCGTCGAGCTGTCGGAGGAGACGTGCCGCCAGAAGGTCGACCTCCTGCTGCGGTTCTTCCCTAGCCAGGCCGAGCGGTCGTGGTTCAGCGCCGACCTATTCATGGCCACCCTTCGACTGCGTGGGCTGGAATCTGGGGCGGCGAGTCGGCACGCCGAAGGCTTCACGGCCCGGAAACTCATGATCTGATGGCCGCGCCATAGCGGCGCGCACCGACTCATCTCCCGCACTTGCATCCGCGGGTAGGGTGTGCGAATCAGGAGTCAGGCGAAGAGATCAGTTATCGTGTGTAGGTGAGCACGATACTGGCAATTGGCGGGCGGGAGTAGCTCAGTTGGTAGAGCGGCAGCCTTCCAAGCTGCATGTCGCGGGTTCGAGACCCGTCTCCCGCTCCACGTCCTCTCCCTTGAGCGCGAGAGGACGTTTCACTTCGAGAGGGGCGCGACGCTGGCCACCCACCGCGAACACGGTCGCCTAGCCGGTCGACAGGATGCCCAGCAACCGGGCTCGAGCGAGGGCCTCGGTGCGGCTGCTCACGTCCAGCTTGGAGTAGATGTTGCGGACGTGGACCTTCACGGTGAGCGGCGAGAGGAACAGCCGACCCGCGATGTCTTGATTGGACAGCCCCTCGGCGATGAGCCCCAGGAGCTCGAGCTCCCGCGTGCTCAACGGTTCTGCGAGGCCGGACGCGCGGGGCGAACGAGCTCCATGTGAAGCCGGGGCTCCCCGCCCGTTGCCGGTCGCGTCCCCGGAGAGGACATCCAGCAGCCGCAGGCAGTACTCCCGATGCAGCCCCGCCGCCGCCGCCCGCAGCAGCCGAGCCATTGCCTCCCCTTCGTCAACGAAGAGCCGCACAAAGCCCTCTGGCTCGGCGATCTCCATGACTTCGCCGAGCAGCGACAACGCCTGTCCCGCATCGCCCGCTGCGTGACGGGCGAGCGCCTGCAGAGCCAGGGCCCTCAGCCGTTGGTCCGGCCAGCCGCGCGACTCGGCCTGTCGGCGAAAGAGCCCGAGCGCGTCGAGCGCGGCCCCTGCGTCTCCCCGCGCCAGGCAGGTTCGAGCCCGGACCAGCGGCAGGTCGAACTCCTCGGCCAGCCGTGTCGCCCCGTCCACATCGCCCGTTCGCAGAAGGAGCATCGCCCGGGCGGCCGCCACCCTGGATGCCTCGCGCGCGATGTCACGCTCGTGCACCGATCGTTCGGCCTCATCCAGGATGCGGGCCGCCCCGGCAAGGTCGCCCTGCGCCAGCCTGACCTCGGCAAGGAGCACCTGGCAGGCCGCCGGTCGATCGGTGTTCTGCAGCTGGCGGGCACGCTTGAGGCTCTCCTCGCCTCGCTTCCCCGCAGCATCCAGGTTGTTCCACTCGTAGAGGATGCGGCCAAGGCCGAGGTATGCCCCCGAGATGACCGGGTAGGACAGATCCGCCGCCAGTCGAAGCGTGTCCTCGTATGTCCCGGCGGCCACCCTGAGCGCGTTGTCGGCCGCCTGCATTCCCGCGATCCCGATCAGCGAAGCGACCTCTCCGAACCGGTTGTTCGTCGCCCGGCTCATCGACAGGGCCTCGTCGTACGCTGCCCTGGCCTCTGCCCGCCCGCCGAGGACCTCGTGCGCGTAGCCCAACGTCCAGGAGACCTGGCCGCGCATCCGCGTGTTATCCGACCGGAGAAGCTCCAGCGCTCGCTGCGACTCGGCGATCATGACATCCGCCCGGTGCTGGCTGAGCGCCAGCATCGCCCGATAGGCGGCGACCCGGCCCAGGAGGTCGCGACTCACGTCGTCCACTGGCCCCCTTTCGAGCGTCGCCTGGGCCGCGTCGAACATCTCGGCGATCCCCACCGTCTGCCCGTTTCCGAGCAGCGTGCTCGCGTAGACGATTCGCAGGTACGGCCGGGCATCCAGGGTCTCCGGGGACAGCGAAGAGAGCCAGCCGAGGGCGGGCGCCAGGGCGTCGCGGACCTGCAGCGACGGGAGCCGGCCCTTGAGGAGTCGCTCGGCATGATCGATGTCGTGGCCGGCCGCGGCATGACGGAAAGCATCGAGGTAGAAGCCGCTCTCGTCGTACCACCGGCTCGCCCGACAATGGAGCTCGTTCACGGAAGCCTCAGGCACGGACTGCCCCAGTCGCTGCCGGAGCAGGTTGCCGAAGAGGTGGTGGTAGCGATACCAGCGACGCTCGCCGTCCAGGGGAACGATGAACAGGTTCGCACGCTCGAGATGCTCCAGGGTCTGCTGGCCCGGCGTGGCAGGATCCAGGGTCACGGCGTCGCACAGGGACCCGCTCAGGCGGTCGAGGATCGAGGTGTGGAGCAGGAACGCGACGACGTCCGGCGATTGCCGCGCAAGGACCTCTTCGACCAGATAGTCGAGCACGAAGCGATGGCTCCCCGAGAACGACCGGATGAACCCGGCGGCATCCTCGTGTCCCTGGAGGGAGACGGCGGCGAGCTGCAGGCCGGCGATCCAGCCCTCCGTGGTCGTATCGAGCGCGTCGACATCCTCCGCCGAAAGACCGAGATCCATGACCTCGTTCAGGAATGCGGCACTCTCCTCGGGGGTGAAGCGCAGATCCGAGGCACGTACCTCGCTGAGCTCGGCTTTGGCGCGTAACCGCGCGAGCGGAAGGCCCGGATCCTCGCGGCTGGCAATGACCACGTGCATCTGCGGTGGGAGATGCTCGAGGAGGAAGGCCACAACGGCATCGACCGCCTTCACGTTCACGCTGTGATAGTCATCCAGCACCAGCACGAAATCGGTCTGGACCGCGGCGAGCTCGTTGAGGAGCGGCGTCAGGATGGCCTCGACGGGCGGCAGCTGAGGCGACTCGAGCATGGCCAGCACGCTCTCGCCGGCGCCGGGCGCGACGCTCCGCAGCGCAGCCACCAGGTAGGTCAGGAATCGACCCGGATCACTGTCGCTCTCGTCCAGCGAAAGCCACGCGACCGGCAGGGTGCACCCCGCGATCCATTCCGCCACCAAGGTGCTCTTCCCGAAGCCCGCCGGCGCCGAGATGAGCGTCAACCTGCGCCTGAGACCCTCGTTGAGCCGCTCGTCGAGGCGGGGGCGAAGGACGATCCGGGTCCGGCGTGCCGGCACGTAGAGCTTGGTCGCCAGGATCGGCCTCTCCATCGCCACAGCATAGGCGCGCATCGCGCCGTGAATACCCCTGCGAATACCCCTGCCAATACCTCTTCGGAGGTATGACACCCGCAGGCCGCCGCCCGATGCTGGCGATACCCAGTCGCTGGGCACCGCCACAGCAGAAATCGAGGCCGCGAAACCAATGCCCGACGAGATCGAGCCCGGACCGGAGACGAGTCGAACGGCGGCCTATGAGGTCCGGGTCCGGGGCCACCTCGGACCTGCGTGGTCCGACTGGTTCACGGGTCTCCGCATCACGCTCGAGGACAACGGCGACACGCTCCTGGCGGGTCCGCTCGACCAGGCGGCGCTGCACGGCGTGCTGCGGCGAGTTCGCGATCTCGGCATGCCGCTGATCTCCGTGACCCGGATCGAATCGGGACGGCAGTGGCCCTCAAGCGTCAATCGATGAATGGAGCTGAACCAGTGATCACCCCTGGAAGGCCTGTCACAGCCACCTCGGCGCAGCGAACCGGCGCCGCTCGAAAGGGAGCAGGAAGCACCACCGCAGACAAGGACGTCAGGGCGCGTCTCTCGTGGACGTGGGTCTGGGTGATGCTCAACATGATCTTCGCGGACATCTTCTCCTTCATGAACGCCGGCGCCCTGAAGCAGATCATGGAGGGACGCGCGGATCAGATCGCGATCACCCCGGAGTTCCTGCTCCTGGCCGCTGTCCTGACCGAGATACCGATCGCGATGGTCGTGCTCTCGCAGGCGCTGCCCAGGCGGGCAAATCGCTGGGCCAACATCGTTGTCGGCATCTTCACGATTGCCTACGTCGTGGGCATGGGCTCGACCACCCCCAGCTACATCTTCCATGCCGGCCTCGAAACGCTCGGCTGCCTCTATATCGCCTGGCTCGCCTGGAGCTGGCGGGGATCGGACGAGCAGGTCATGGCTAGCGCTCGCGACGCGAGCCCGACGCCATCGGGACCAGCGCTCGTGGAGGACAGGGCATGAACACCAGCGAACCTCACCTGTCGCCGATCAGGGTGGCCAGGCTCACGGGGGGCCTGTACCTCGCCTACATCCTGGCTTCGGTGCTTGCCACTGCCCTGGGGCAGATCGGGCTGGGGACGGCGCCGCAGGTCTACCAGGCGATCGTCACCAACGAGGGGTCGTTCCGCCTCGCTCTCGTCGTCGCACTGACGACCGGCCTCCTCTTTCTCCTGGTCGCCTGGGGCCTCTACGTTCTCCTGCGACCGATCAACCGGAACCTGGCGTTGCTCTTCCTGCTGCTCAACGCCATCGGTGTCGCCATCCAGGGCGCGAGCATGTTGTCGTTGGTGTCGGCCATGCTGCAGGGAGACCCAGCCAGCCACCTGCAGGGGTACTCCGCGGCACAGCTGGAGGGGTTGGCCTACCTGTCCATCAACGTCTACAAGACGGGCTGGGTCACGGCCCAGCTGTTCTTCGGCACGTGGCTGTTCCCGCTCGGCTACCTGGTCTACAGGTCCAGGGTTCCTTCCCCGGTTCCTGGGCGTCCTTCTGCTGCTTGACGGAGTCGCCGTCCTGATCTGGTTCCTCCAGGCCCTGCTCCTGCCGGACTACCCGGCGATCCGCTACCCCGGGCTCGCCGTGAGCTTCGTCGCGGAAGTTGGGCTGGGATTGTGGCTCCTCGTCAAGGGCGTGACGGTCATCGACGCCCGAGCCGGCGAGCCGGACGAGACGCGGAACGCGGATCCGCGGGCCGAGGGAGCTCGGGCATGACGCCCGTCATCTGCTCGCAGCGGCGTCCGAGGGAGGTCCTGCGCGCCCACCGGATGACGGCCCCCCACCACCATTTCCACAGCGACAAGGAGCTCAGCATGTCAGCATCGTCGAAGAAGCCGGCGGCTCTTCCGCCGCGCTGGTTCATCCGCCTCTTCTGGGTGGCGCAGCGAGCCGTCTATTCGGTCACGGGCGGCCGGCTCGGCCTCGTCACCGCGAGGGCCGATCGGCAAGGCATGATGTGCCTGCGGACGGTCGGGCGCCGCAGCGGCAAGGAGCGGACGGCCATCCTCGCCTACTTCGAGGACGGCCCCGACCTCGTCACCATGGCCATGAACGGCTGGGCCGATGCCGAGCCCGCCTGGTGGCTCAACCTGCAGGCTCATCCCGACGTCACCGTCGACCTGCCAGGGGAATCGCGCGCGGTCCACGCACGTGCGGCGGATACCACCGAGCGGCCGCGCCTGTGGGCCAGGTGGGCCGCCTACGACAGGGACCTCGACGCGTACGCCGCGCGGCGCTCTCGGGAAACTGCGGTGGTCATCCTGTCGCCCCACCCCGCCTGAATGGCGTCGCCGGACCTCGAGGATCTCGAGACGGGCAGGTCCCCCTGGACCGCCGCAACGATAGGAGACGAGAGAGTGGACACGAATCGAGCCACAGTCGCAGCTTCGGGGAGACCCGGCATGAGCGCGGATCGGGCGGCCGCCGTCTGGATCGGCGTGCTGTACATCATCGGAACGGTCGGCCTCGTCCTCAGCGCGGTCGTCACCGGCGGGGTCCTGACCGGCCCAGGCTACCTGGCGCAGGTCGCTGCCCAGCCGAACCAGCTGGTCATTGGATCCCTGTTGGTCCTCGTGGCGGGCTTCTCGCTTGCGATGGTCCCGGTCGTGTTCTGGCCCATCGGCAAGCGGTACAACGAGACCCTGGCCATGGGGTACATCGTGTTCCGCGGTGCGCAGGAGCTGGTCATGTACGTTGCCACCGCCCTCGGGTGGCTCCTGCTGATCGCGCTCAGCAGGAAGCCGGATGCGGCGCCCCTCGCCGACCTGGTGCGTAGCGCCGAGACCGTGGCGTGGGAGCAGCTGCTCGCCATCCCGTTCGTGCTTGGCGCGCTGATGTTCTACCTCCTGCTCTACCGGTCGCGGCTCGTACCCCGGTGGCTGTCCACCTGGGGGCTGGTGGGGGCCGCGCTCTACGTCGTGGCGCCGCTTGGAAGCATGTTCGAGCTCTCGCTCGGCGTCTCCATGGCTCCGCTCGCGGTGCAGGAGATGGTCATGGCGGTCTGGCTGATCGCCAGGGGCTTCAATCGGTCTGCCATCGCCGCCGGATCTGCCGGTGAGACGTCGAGGTTGCTGGTCGCCGCTCCGAACTCTGCGGCGGGGTCAGCAGCGTAGGACGGCAGGCGGTCGAGAAGGGTCAGTGTCGCCCGGCACTGGCCCTTCTTGCTGAGGAGGGGGCCACGCGTCATCGCTGAATGCGGGCCGAGCCTCCCTCGGCCAGGTCCTCGACCTGGTCACGCGTCACCATGGTCGTGTCGCCCGGGGTCGTGACCAGCAGCGCGCCGTGGGCCCAGCCGAGGCGCAGCGCCCGTTCCGGCTCGAGACCCGAGAGCAGGCCGTGGAAGAAGCCCGCGGCAAAGCCGTCTCCGCCGCCCACGCGGTCGTAGACATCGAGCTCCATGCGCGGCGCTTCGAGGAAGGCGCCATCGATCCACGCCGCCGCGCTCCAGGTATGGCGGCTCGCCGAATGGACCTGGCGGAGCGTGGTCGCGACGACCCGGACCTGCGGATGGCGCTCCAGGACCCGCGGGACCATGCTTCGGAACCCGGCCGCGCCGGATGCCGAGCCCGCCTCCGCCGAAGGCCCGGGGATGCCGAGGCTGCGCTGCAGGTCCTCCTCGTTGCCGACCACCACGTCGACGTGCTCCATGAGCCGCCCCATCACCTCCTGCGCGCGCTCCTCCCCACCCTGCAGATCCCACAGCTTCGCGCGGAAGTTGAGGTCCAGTGAGACGACCGCGCCGGCGCCGCGTGCCGCGGCCATGGCCTCCGCGATGAGGTCGGGCGCGGTCGCCGACAGCGCGGCGAAGATGCCGCCGGAGTGGAACCAGCGCACGCCGGGCGCGAAGATCGCAGGCCAGTCGAAGTCGCCCGGCGCGAGGCGGGCCGCCGCTTCATCGGCGCGGTTGTAGAAGACGACCGGCGCGCGCGCGCCGAAGCCACGGTCGCTGTAGACGGTCGCGATGTTCGGGCCGCGCACTCCGTCGTGGGCGAAACGCCGGTAGATGCCGGTGACGCCCATGGAGCGCACGCGATCCTCGACGAGAGCCCCGATCGGGTAGTCGACCATGGCACTCGCAATCGCGGTGCGGCCACCGAAGGCAGCGGCGAGGTTGGCGGCCACGTTGTACTCGCCCCCGCTGACGTGGATGGCCGCCTCCCTCGCGTGGCGGACCGGCACCATCCCGGAGTCGAGCCGGATGACGAGGCCGCCCAGCGAGAGGAGGTCGATTTCACCTGCGGGTGGGATGCTCAGCGGGTCTTGCCCGTTCACTGCGTCTCATTCCTCCGTACTGCGCTCTCGGAGCATTCGCGTTCCTGTCGCCGCCCTCGGTGCATGCGGTGAGCCATGGCAGATGGCGGCATCCGCTCTGCCCGCACCAGAATGCAGGAATGAGGCGACGAGCGAGCCCGATGGTGGAGACGCCAAGGCTGCGCCTGTCGCCGCTCGATCCAGAGGCAGCCGCGGCGCTCCTCGTCGGAGACCGACCGGCGGCCGCGCGCCGGACAGATGCCACCCTCCCCCACGACAGGCCACAGCCGGACCTCTTCGAGGTGCTCCCCTCGCAGGCGGCGGCTTCCGCCGAAACGGTCCCGTACGGGATCTGGGTGATGATCGAGCGCAGGAGCGGGACGGTCATCGGCGACATCGGTTTCATGGGGCCTCCCGACGGTGACGGGGCCGTCGAGGTCGGCTACAGCGTGGTGCCGGGCTGGCGGCGGCGCGGCATCGCCACGGAGGCTGGCAGCGCGCTCGTCGCCTGGGCGCTCGCCCAGCCCGGCGTCACCGCGGTGCTCGCGGAGTGCGACACCCGCAACGTGGCCTCCATCCGGACCCTGGAGCGGCTCGGGTTCCGCCGGACGGGCACCGACGACGAGGTGATGCGCTGGCGCATCCCCTGACGCAACAGCCGGTGGCGGTTCCGGCGCAGCGCGCCGGGGCGGAACCTACTGCCAGCGGAAGAAGCGCGCGGAGATCGCGAGGCAGCCGGCGAGCCAGCCCAGCAGGACGAGCAGGTCCACCCCGAGCGGCACGAACGGCGTCCCGCCCACCATCGTCTGGCGCAGCGCGTCGCCGAGGTAGGTGAGCGGCATCGCCGTCGCCACCCCCCGCAGCCAGTCCGGCATGAACGCCAGCGGGAAGAAGATCCCCGACAGGAACATGAGCGGGAACTGAACGATGCTCGTCATCCCGTTCGCCGCCTCCTCCGTCCGCGCGAAGCTGGCGATGACGTAGCCGATGGCGATGAACGTCACCGCCCCGAGCGCCACGAAGCCGACGGTCGCCGCGAGGTTCCCGGCCACGCTCACCCCGAAGACGAGCACCCCGATGCCCATGATCAGCACCGTCTGCACCGCGGCGATGGCCAGGCGCATGAGGACGTTGGAGCCGACGAGCGTCCAGCGCGGCAGTGGCGTGGCATTCAGCCGCTTGAGGATCAGCTTCTCGCGCTGCTGGACGAGCGGAATGGCGGCGAAGATGCCCAGCTGCATGAGGGCCATGGCCAGGATCGAGGGGACGAAGTAGCTGACGCTCGAGAGCTGCTCGGTCTGGATGGGCTTCTGTGCCACGACCAGGACGGGCGCCTGACCGGAGAGCGCCTGGTTCTGCGCGCTCACCAGGCTCTGCACCACGCCGGCCAGGGTCTGGGCCGTGTTCGACTGGCTCGGGTCGGTGTACAGCGTCAGGGAGACCGGCTGAGCCGGCGCACCACCACCCGGCGCCCGGGCCACCGCCGCTCCGTACCCGGCGGGCACCACGAGCACGGCGTCGCGATCTCCGCGCTTCATGGCCGCCACGCCCTCGTCGAGCGACTCGTCGGTGAGCTGCAGCAGGTCCACGGATGCGAACGTCGTGCGCAGCTGGGCCGATGCCGGCGTCGAATCCTGGTCGACCCAGGCGACCTTGAGCCTGGTGGTCCCGCCCGACGAGAAGATCGTTCCGAACAGCAGGATGAAGACGATCGGGAAGGCGAGCGTCCAGAAGAGCGCCGCCCGGTCCCGCAGGAAGCTGCGGATGTTGGCGATGGTGAGTGCGCGCAGCGCCGACATCGGTCTCCTCCGCTCCACCTAGTCCCGCAGCGCCCGGCCGGTGAGCTGCAGGAAGACGTCCTCCAGCGTCGCCCGCCGCACGAGCAGGCCGCGCGGCTCCACGCCAAGCGATTCGGTCATCTCCAGCAGCGAGCCGATGGTGGCCGGCACGTCGGCGGTGAACAGCAGCGTGGTCCCGTCCTCGTGCCGGACGCTGCTCACGCCGCGGACCGCGGACAGGCGCGCATCGTCCAGGCCGGCCAGCTGCTCGAACTCGACCGCGCGCTCGTGGAAGCGGCGCCCGATGAGCTCGTCCACGGTCCCGTGGTCGAGGATCCTGCCGTGGTCCATGATCGCGATCCGGTCGCAGAGCTCCTCCGCCTCGTCCATGTAGTGCGTCGTCATCAGGACGGATCGGCCCTGCCGCTTCATCTCCTCGATGAGCTCCCACAGCGCGCGCCGCGCCGCGGGATCGAGCCCCGTCGTGGGCTCGTCGAGGAAGACGAGCTCGGGATCGTTGACGAGGGCCAGCGCCACGGAGAGCCGCTGCTGCTGCCCCCCGGAGAGGCTGCGCGTCAGCGCATCCCGTTTCTCGCCAAGGCCCAGCTCCTCGATCACGCGCTCCACCGGGACGTGGTGCGGGTAGAAGCTCCCGAACAGGCCGATCAGCTCCGCCACGGTGAGGTGCGGGTAGAGCGCCGCCGTCTGGAGCTGGACGCCGATGCGGCGCTTGATCTCCACCGCGTGGTGGCGGACGTCCAGGCCCAGGACGTGGAGCTCGCCGCCATCGGGCCGGGTGAGGCCCTCCAGCATCTCGACCGTCGTCGTCTTGCCCGCGCCGTTGGGACCGAGCAGGCCGAAGATCTCACCCGGACCCACGTGGAAGGTGACGCCGTCCACAGCCTGCACGCGGCCGTAGGCCTTGCGGGCCCCGGAGACGACGACCGGATTCGCGGGCAGCGGCTCGGCGGTCATGGTCGGCGATGCTTCCCGCCGGTCAGCTCGGCGTTCCGCCGGCGGGTTCGGGTTCGGCGAGGCGCTGCTCGAGGCAGCGGGCGAACTGGCCCAGGATCCGGGAGCCGATGGCGGTGATGATGGCCGGCCGCCCGAACTGGGCCACCGGCCCATGCAGCGTGGCGTCGGCGACGATCTCCAGGTCCGCGGCCGACCCCTCGCCGGACAGCGAGAGGACCACGCCGGCATCCGCCTGCCCCATGCCGCGCCGATCCCTGGCGGTGACCTGCATCCGCATGCGGCGCGCGGCATCGTCGACCTCGGCGAGCGTCACCTCCCCGGCCAGGGTCAGCCCCAGCGGCCCGACCTTCACCCGGAACTCGCCCGCGTAGCGGTCCTCCGCCAGGCGCGAGGTCAGGGTCGCCCCGGGGATGCATTCGACGATGCCCTCGACGTCGGTGATGCTGGTCCAGACGTGGTCGATGGGTGCGGCGATGTGCGCCGTGTTGCGGATCTGCATGTGCTCCGAGGATAGTCGAACCGGTTCGCACCGCGCACCGATCGGGCTCCTGCCCCCCGGGGGCGTGCGGACCGGCGTCCGCGAGCTTCGCGACTGTGGCATCATTCGCGCTCCGGAACTGCCACCTTCCCGCCCCAGAACCGACGTCCTGACCCGCGACCGGCACGGTGACTTCGAGGGGGAGCGCGGACCAGGCCCCACCGAGCGGCCGAGAGCATGAAACCCGCCAGATTCGACTACTACGCGCCGACGTCTCTCCCGGAGGCGGTCGGCCTCCTGCAGGCACACGGGGACGACGCGAAGCTGCTCGCCGGCGGGCAGAGCCTCGTCCCGCTCATGAACCTGCGCCTCGCCCAGCCGTCGGTGATCATCGACCTGAACGGCGTGGAGGGCCTGTCCTACGTCCGGGCGCTGGGCGACGGGCAGGTTGCCATCGGCGCCATGACACGCCACCACGACGTCGCCACCGCTCCCCTCGTCCGCGAGCGATGCCCGCTCCTGGCCGATGCCGCCGGCCGGATCGGCTTCCCCGCCATCCGTCACCGCGGGACGCTGGGCGGCAGCCTCTCCCACGCGGACCCGGTCTCGGAGATGCCGTGCGTGGCGGTGACGCTCGACGCCGAACTGGTGGCAAGCGGACCGGCGGGCGACCGGGTCATCGGCGCGGCGGACTTCTTCGAGACGTACTTCACCACCGCCCTCGCGCCCGACGAGGTCCTGCGCGAGATCCGCTACCCGGCCATGGGCGCCGAGGAGGGCTGGGGCTTCCACGAGTCGGTTCGCAAGACCGGCGACTTCGCGATCGTGGCTGTCGCCACGTGGCTCCGCCTGGAGGAGGGGCGGATCGCGGCGGCTCGCATCGGGATCGCCGGGGTCGCGGATCGGCCCGCGCGGGCTACCGCTGCCGAGGAGGCGCTCATCGGCCGCGGGTCCGACGCCCTGGTTGAAGCGGCGGCGGCAGCGGAGGGCGGCGTCGAGGAGGCGCCGTCAGATATCCACGCGAGCGCCGACTTCCGGCGTCGCATCGTCGGGGTCCTGGCCCGGCGAGCCCTGGAGGACGCAATGACGATGGCGGAGCGAACGGCATGAGCATGGCGACCGGCCAGGCCGGGCTGGAGATCACCCTGACCGTCAACGGCGAGACGCGCAGCGCCCGGATCGACCCGCGGACGCTGCTCTCGGACTTCCTGCGCCACGACCTGGGCCTGACCGGCACGCACGTCGGGTGCGAGCACGGCGTCTGCGGCGCCTGCACCGTGCTGGTGGACGGCCGGACCGCGCGAAGCTGCCTCCTGTTCGCCGCCCAGGCCAACGGCACCCGGATCGAGACGATCGAGGGGCTTGCCGCCACGCCGGACGAGATGCATCCGCTCCAGCGGGCCTTCTGGGAGCACCACGGCCTGCAGTGCGGCTTCTGCACGCCGGCCATGATCCTCACCGCCCGGGAGCTCCTGGCCGCCAACCCGGACCCCACCGACGAGGAGATCCGCGACGCCATCGCGGGGAACATCTGCCGCTGCACCGGCTACACGTTCATCGTCGAGGCGATCCGCTCCGCGGCGCAGGAGATGCGAGCCGCGGACGGCGCGGCGGAGGGCCGAACGAATGGTTGACATCGCAGCGCCGCCGAAGGTCGCGCCGGCCGCCGCCCGCCGCGGCTCCCTCATGGGCGCGCGCATCAAGCGCACGGAGGACCCGCGCTTCCTCCTGGGCCAGGCCCACTACGTGGACGACATCGTGCTGCCCGGCATGCTCGAGGTCGCGTTCGTGCGAAGCCCGATGGCGCACGCCGACATCGGCTCGGTCGACACCACCGCGGCCGAGGCCGCCCCCGGCGTTCATCGCGTCATCACCGGCGCCCAGCTCGCCGAGCGCGCGGCCCCCATCCGCTGCGACTCGACCTACCCGTCCTGGCAGGGCACCGCCTTCCCGGGCCTGGCCGCCGAGCGGGTCCTGTTCGCCGGCGAGGGGGTCGCCGCCGTGCTCGCTGACGACCGCTACCTCGCCGAGGACGCCGCCGCGCTGGTGGACGTCGACTACCGCCCGCTCGAGGCGGTGGCGACCGTGGAGGACGCCATCCGCGAGGGGGCGCCGCGCCTGCACGACGGGTGGGAGGACAACTTCTTCGTCAAGCGCCACTTCGTGGGCGGCGATCCCGATGCGGCGTTTGCCGCGGCCGATGGCGTCATGGAGCTCGACCTGCTGACCCACCGGCAGACCGGGATCCCCATGGAGAACCGCGGCTGCATCGCGCAGTACGACCGGGCGGAGGGCACGCTCACCCTGTGGACCTCCACCCAGATCCCGCACCTGGTGCGCACGGGGCTGGCGGACTGCCTGGGGATGGCGGAGAACCTGGTGCGCGTCATCTCGCCCGACGTGGGCGGTGGCTTCGGGGTGAAGGGAAACCTCTTCCCCGAGGAGATCGTGGTCTCCGTGCTCGCCATGGAGACCGGGCGTCCGGTGAAGTGGATCGAGGACCGGCGCGAGCATCTGCTGGCCAGCATCCACGCCCGCGAGCACCACCACACCGCTCAGGTCGCCTATGACCGCGAGGGGCACCTGCTGGGCCTGCGCATCCTGATGTACGTGGACTGCGGCGCCTACTCGGTCTACCCGTGGACCGCGACGATGGACACCGGCATGGCGCTGGGCATCCTTCCGGGCCCGTACCGCCTGCGCAACTACGAATGCACCGGGTACAGCGTCACCACCAACAAGTGCCCGCTCGGCCCGTACCGCGGCGTCTCGCGACCGGCCGCCTGCTTCACCATCGAGCGGGTGATGGACGCCATCGCGCACGCGGTCGGAATCGACCGCTTCGAGGTCCGGCGCCGGAACCTGGTGCGACCCGAGGAGTTCCCCTACACCTCGGTCACCGGCCTCGTCTACGACTCGGGCAGCTTCCTCGAGTCGCTCGACCGGCTCATCGAGGTCGCCGACTACGAGGGGCTGCGGCGGCTCCAGGCGGAGGCGCTGCGCCAGGGGCGGCACATCGGCATCGGCATCGGCTGCTACACCGAGCAGACGGCGCACACCACCAACGAGTTCATCAAGCGCGGCGTGCCGATCATCTTCGGCTACGAGGCCACGCAGCTGCGCATGGATCCCTCCGGCAAGGTGACGGCCCACGTCTCGACCCACAACCACGGCCAGGGCCACGAGACGACCATTGCCCAGGTCGTCGCCGACCAGCTGGCGATCCCGCTCGGGGACGTGAAGGTGCGCTTCGGAGACACGGCCACCACGCCCTACGGGATGGGCACCTTCGCGAGCCGCAGCGCGGTGCTGGCGGGCGGCGCCGCCATCCGCGCCGCGGGCGAGATCCGGGAGATGCTGGTGCGCTTCGGCGCACACCTCCTGGAGGTGCCGATGGCGGATGCGGAGCTCGCGGAGGGCCACGTCCGCGTCAAGGCCGCCCCGGACCGCGCGATCAGCGTGCGCGACCTCGCCCGCTTCGCCTACCACCGCCCGGAGAAGCTGCCCGCCGGCATGCCGCCGATGCTCGAGGCGTCCGCCTCCTACGACGCGGACCCGGGCAACGGCACCTTCGCGAACTCCGCGCAGCTCGCCGTGGTGGAGCTCGATCCCGAGACGGGAGCGGTCAAGGTGCTGCGCTACGTCGTGGTCGAGGACTGCGGGACCATGATCAACCCGCTCATCGTGGACGGCCAGGTCCACGGCGGGATCGTGCAGGGCATCGGCGGCGCGCTCCTGGAGGAGCTGGTCTACGACGAGGACGCGCAGCTCCTGACCACGACCTTCCTCGACTACCTCCTGCCCTCGGCCACGGACGTCCCGGACATCGAGGTCGCCCACATGGAGACGCCGTCCGCGTTCACGCCGGGCGGCATGAAGGGGATGGGCGAGTCGGGCGCCATCGCGCCGGGACCGGTCATCGCCTCGGCCGTGGAGGACGCCATCGCGCCCATCGGCCACGCGTTCGTCAACGAGCTTCCGATCACCCCGGAGCGGGTCTGCCGCTGGGTCGATGCCGCGCGGGCTGCGGCTTCCGCCGAGGCGGGGGCCTGAGCGCCCATGCGCGTCGCCAGCATCCAGCTCGAGATCCCGGACGGCGAGACGAAGGAGGAGCGCGTCGCCCGCGCGGCGCGCCTCGTCGAGGAGCAGGCCGGGGCGGATCTCGTGCTGCTGCCCGAGATCTGGAACGTCGGCTACTTCAACTTCGACGACTACGAGGCGCAGGCAGAGGCGCTGGACGGGCCGACGGTCTCCCGCATGGCCGATGCCGCCCGCTCCGCGGGCACCTGGCTCCTGGCCGGGAGCATCGTGGAGCGCGAGGGCGGGCGGCTGCACAACACCGCGGTCCTCCTGGACCGCGCCGGGAACGTGGCCGGCACCTACCGCAAGATCCACCTCTTCGGCTATGGCTCCCGCGAGCCGGAGGTCCTGACCCGCGGCGAGCGCCTGGGCGTGGTCGACACCGAGTTCGGGCGCGTGGGCATCTCCACCTGCTACGACCTGCGCTTCCCCGAGCTGTACCGGGCGATGCTCGACGAGGGGGCCCGCATGTTCCTCGTCCCGTCGGCCTGGCCCTACCCCCGCGTCGAGGCCTGGGAGGTGCTCAACCGGGCGCGCGCCCTCGAGAACCAGTGCTGGCTCATCAGCGCCAACTGCACCGGCGGATCCGGCGGCGGCTTCCTGGGACGGAGCATGGTCGTGGACCCCTGGGGGACCGCGATCGCCGCCGCGGGCGCGCCGCCGGCGATCGTCTCCGCCGAGATCGACCCCGAGCTCGTGGGACGGGTGCGCGCCCAGTTCCGGCAGCTCGACGACCGGGTTCCGGTCCAGAGGCAGGCCACGTGATCGGCTTCACCCTGGACCCGACGGGACGCCCGGATCGACCTCGAGCCCGCCGACGTGGTGCTCGCGGGATACACCGGACGCGACCAGGAGGCGGTCCGGCGCCACGTGGAGGAGCTGGCGGCCCACGGCGTCCCCGCACCCGAACGGGTCCCGGCCTTCTACCGCGTCACCCCCGACCTCGTCGTCAGCGCCGACCGGCTCGCGGTCCTGGGGCCGCACACCTCGGGCGAGGGCGAGTTCATCCTCTTCCGCTTCGACGGTGAGCTGATGGTGGGGGTCGGCAGCGACCACACCGATCGCGCGCTGGAGCGGGACAACGTCGCGAAGTCCAAGCAGCTCTGCCGCAAGGTCGTGGGCAGCCGCGTCTGGCGCCTGGCCGATGCGCTGCCCCACTGGGATCACCTCGTGCTCCGCTCGTTCGGCGACGACGAGCGCCCGTACCAGGAAGGGTCGCTCACCGGTCTGCTCGACCCCGAGGAGATCTGGCGCCGCGTCGACGAGCGGATCGGCGGCGCGCCCGACGGCCTGCTGGTCTTCAGCGGCACCCTGCCGCTGGCCGGCGAGCTGGCGTATGCCTCGCGGTTCCGCGTCGAGCTGCTCGACGAGCGGCACGGCCAGCGGCTCGAGGTCGCCTACAGCGTCGAGGTGCACCCGCTCCTCGACTAGCACCCCTGATCGCCCCGCGCGGCGCGCCCGGCGCGCCGGAAACGGACACCATCGGTCCATCTGACGGAAAGGTAGGAGATGCCGAAGCCCGAGCTCGAGTTCTTCGATCCCGAGGAACGCCTCACCTGGACCCCCGTCCCCGGCGTGGACGGGCTCTCCGAGATGACCCTGGCCAGGGACGACGTGACGGGCAGCTACACGCGGCTGCTCAAGTTCGATCCCGGCTGCGATACGTCGCCCATGGGCCTGCAGCGACACGAGTTCTGGGAGGAGATCTGGATCGTCTCCGGGGCCATTCACGACACCGGCATGGACCGCACCTTCAGCGCCGGCATGTACGCCTGCCGCCCACCCCGCATGCCCCACGGCCCATGGATCGCCCCTGACGGCTGCATCACGTTTGAAATCCGCACCTTCGAGAACGAGGAGTCACGAGCGCAATGAAGTTCGGCGTCTGGATTCCGTCCTACTGCTACCCGGATCTCTCCTACGGCCGCGCGCAGACGGAGGTCGGCGACTTCGCGCGCAAGGCGAACGACCTGGGCATCGACCTGTGGGTGATCGACCACCTCCTGCACGCCCCGGGCCTGTACGGGATGCCCTGGCTGGAGCCGATGACGACGCTCACCTGGGCCGCTGCGCTCGCACCGGACGTCAGCTACGGGACGGGCATCCTGGTCCTCCCGCTCCGCAACCCGGTGATCCTGGCCAAGGAGATCGCGACGCTCGACTACCTCACGGGCGGCAAGTTCATCTTCGGCATCGGTGGCGGCTGGGACCCCGACGAGTTCCGCGCGGTGGGCACGCGGATCGAGGAGCGCGGCAAGCGGACGGACGAGATCCTGGCCGCCGTGCGCATGCTCCTCACCCAGGACGACGTCACCTTCGACGGGAAGTACTACCAGTTCGAGAACGTGAGCATCCAGCCGCGCCCGCCCAGGATGCCCGAGGTCTGGGTCGCGGGTGGCTCGCGGATCCCGGACCCGGAGTTCCACGACCTGCCGGTCCTCTCCAAGGCGGTGCTGAACCGCATCCTGGACGCGGACGCCTGGATCAGCCGCTGCTCCGGGAACCAGGAGTGGATCAAGCGCGACTGGGGGCAGATCAAGGAAGGGCTCGTGGCCCGCGGCCGGCCCGTGGAATCGATGAAGTTCGCCCACACGAACTTCACGTACATCGTGGACACGGCGAACCGCGAGAAGGCGCACGAGATCCAGCGCCCGTACTTCGAGCAGGTGATGGGCAGCCACCGCACCTTCCAGCACCTGCAGGAGTGCTACCTGCTGGGCACCCCGGACGACATCGTGGAGCGGCTGAAGGACCTGGAGTCGGCCGGCTGCGAGTACGTGGTGCTGGGCCCGACCAGCGACCAGCTCGACCAGCTCGACCTGATCAACGACCGGATCATCTCCGCGTTCCGGTAGGCAGTCGGCCGGGGGGCGGGCCCGTCCGGTCACGCCCGGTCACCCGGTCATCCGGTCACCCGGTCACCCGCTTCAGCCGGCCGCATGTTCGCGCGGCGCGAACCAGTCGTCGGCGGGGACGGTGTGGCCGGACCGATGGCGACGGAATGTACGCGCGGCTCGAACCAGTCGTCGGCGGGGACGGTGTGGCCGGACCGATGGCGACGGAATGTACGCGCGGCGCGAACCTCCCGTCGGCGGGAGAGCCAGCGCTGCTGGCCGGGCGACATTCGGTGCGCCCGGCGCGAACCTCCCGTCGGCGGGAGAGCCAGCGCTGCTGGCCGGGCGACATTCGGTGCGCGCGGCGCGAACTCCGCGTCCGTGTGCACGCCGCGCGGCGACGGCCAGGCACCCGCTCGGTGCGTGCGCGGAACAAGGGGCCGAAGGGCTTGCCGGGCTTCGTCCCGGCGGGCCTCAGTCCCGGCCGGCCAGGAGGCGGAGGATGCCCGCGGTCGTCGACCCGTAGGTGAGATGGGCCTGGAGATCCTTCCAGAGGACTCCGGGCTCGTACTCCCAGATCGGCCGGTACAGCTTCAGGAGGGGCAGGACCGCGTAGCCGCTCAACCAGACGGTGAGCGCAAACGGCATCCCGTGCCCGGCACGGGGCCGGGCAAGGCGTCCCTCGACGAGCCCGAAGAGGCCGCCCCAGGCGATCCCGTATCCCCAGTGGACCAGGTTGTTCACCAGCGGGGCCGTCGCGTCGGAGAGCGGGGCGCCGAGAACGCGCTCCGCCGCCATCCGTCCGACCTGCGCCGGAGCGGCGGCGGTCTCCCAGGTCATGCCGCGAGAGAACTCCCAGTCGACGAGGGCGCTGGTGCCGCCCTGCCGCCGGTGCTGGCCGTAGAGCCGCAGATCCATGGCTGCGGTGCCCACCGCCCCGGCGATCATCCCCCGAACGACAGACCCGATCGGCGTCATGCGTGCCATGCGGAGCATGGTATGCCCATTTTCCGGCTACCGTAACCGGGTGCACCCCTTCCGCTTCGGGATCTCCGCGAGCTGGGCGCCGAGCGGGGAGGCGTGGATGGCGCTGGCCCGGCGGGCGGAGGAGCTCGGCTACGACGCGCTGGTGATGCCCGACCACCTCGGCCGCCAGCTCTCCCCCATCAGTGCGCTGGCGGCCGCCGCCGCGGTGACATCGCGTCTGCGCGTCGGGTCCTTCGTCTACGCCAACGACTACCGCCATCCCCTGCTCCTGGCCCGGGAGGCCGCCACGCTCGACCAGCTCTCCTCGGGACGCCTTGAGCTCGGCATCGGCGCAGGGTGGAACGTCCCCGACTACCGCCGCCTGGGGATGACCTACGACCCTCCGGGCCGGCGCATCGATCGCATGCTCGAATCGGTGGGCATCATCAAGCGCCTGCTCGCTGGCGAGCGGGTGACCCATTCCGGGCCGTACTACCGGCTCGACGGCGCGTCCATCGCCCCGCGAGCGGTGCAGCCCAGGGTGCCGATCGTCATCGGTGGCGGAGGGCCGCGCATGCTGCGGATCGCGGCACGCGAAGCGGACGTGGTCGGCCTCCTGCCGCAGTTCAGCACGCGCGGGCGTCCCATCTTCACCCAGGCCAGCGAGAAGGAGACCGCTCGCAAGGTCTCCATCGTCCGCGAGGCGGCCGGCTCGCCCGCCGCGTTCGAGCGCCTGGAGCTCAACGTCCTGGTGGCCGATGGCGGCGTGATCGGCGCGCGCTCGCCGGCGAGGTCGTCCCTGGCGGCCCTCAAGTCGCTCGGGCCGCTGGCGATCGGGGGAACGCCCTACCTGCTGTACGGCACCGCGCGGCAGATTCGCGAGCGGCTCCTCCGGCGGCGCGAGAAGCTGGGGATCAGCTACTACGTGCTCCATGTCCCCCTGATGGAGCCGATGGCGTCTGTCGTCGAGGCGCTGGCCGGCCGCTGACGGGGAGGTCGCGTCGAGCGGGGATCAGTCCTCGACGATGCTTGCCCCGCCGCGCGCGGCCTCGATCCACTGGGCCACCTCCGCGGGCGGCGGAACGTCGCGCATCCTGGCGCGGGTGCGGTTCAGGTCCGCGAGCGTCTCGGCCAGCTGCCCGGCATCGCGCCGGGCGAGCTCCGGACGTCCATCGACGCCGGCGGCGGCCAGCAGGTCCACGTGCTGGGCGCCGATCCCGTCGATCCGCAGCAGATCGATCCGCCTGACCCAGCCGATGATCATGGATTCGGAGAGACCGGTCTCGGACGCCAGGTGGAAACGTCCTGAACGGGTGGTCCCCCGGGCGAGCAGGTCGTCATCGGTCACGACACCTGCCGCGCTGAGCTTCTCGGCCTGGGCAGGGCCGATCCCCCCGACGTCAGCGATCTTCACGCATCGCTCCTTCGTGGTGCCGGTTGGGCACGAACCGTTGCGGCCGCGGGCTGGCCGCTTCACCAAACCTCATCATACCGGCCCAAATCGCGGCCATGGCGGCCATTCGACACACGGGAGGTACGGCGGGCGGGCGGGGTCCGGCGGCCGCCAGCTAGGATGGCGCCATGAAGATCGGCGCCATCATGCCCCTCGGCGAGGGCGAGTTCGCCGGCCGCACGGCGACCTACGCGGAGATCCGGGCCACCGCACGCGCTGCCGAGGACGCCGCCCTCGACTCGATCTGGGTCTACGACCATCTCCTCTTCCGGTTCCCGCCGGAGCCGACCTTCGGCATCCACGAGGCGTGGTCGATCCTCGCCGCCCTGGCCGCGGACACGGAGCGCGTGGAGCTCGGGACGCTCGTCATGGCGCTTCCCTTCCGGAATCCGGCCGTCTTCGCCAAGATGGCGGCCACCGTCGACGAGATCAGCGGCGGGCGGCTGATCCTGGGCATCGGCACCGGATGGCACGAGCCGGAGTTCGACGCGTTCGGCATCCCGTTCGACCATCGCGTCTCCCGCTTCGAGGAGGGGCTGAAGATCCTGCTGCCCCTGCTGCGCCAGGGACGCGCGGACTTCCGCGGCCGCTATCACCGCGCGGACGACGCGCTGCTCCTGCCCCGCGGACCCCGGCCGGAGGGGCCGCCCATCCTCATCGCCAGCAAGGGGCCGAGGATGCACCGCCTGGTGGCCGAGCATGCGGACGCCTGGAACGCCGCCTGGTTCGGCGACGTGTCGGAGAGCACGGAGCGGGTGGGCGAGCTGCGCGCCGCCGTGGCCGCGGCCGGACGGGATCCCGCCACCCTGACGATGACGCTGGGAATCAACGTCGTCCTTCCGGCGCTCCTCACCCCGGGAGATCAGCCGCCCGAGCGCGCGCACCGCGGGACCCCCGAGGAGATCGCGCCGGGCCTGCGCGCCTACGCAGATGCGGGCATCGACCATGTCGTCGCGGCCTGCACGCCGTGCACGCCGGAGGCGATGACCGCGCTGGGCGAGGCGGCCCGCCTTGCCCGCGGGCCGGCGTCCACCTAGCCGGGAGGCTCGGCGGCTGCCGGCCGCCCCTCGCCCGACCCGGGCGCCTCCCGCCTCCAGAGCGCGTGCCGCTCGCGACGCCCCCGGCGCGCGGCGCGCACGAGCACCCGGCCCACCAGGCGCTGCCCGCAGGTGATGCAGACGTACCAGCGTCCCCGCCGGCCCAGGCTGACCGCGTGCTCCGGGACCAGGAGCCGCCACCCGCCGCGCTCGGCCCGGCGTGCCGCACCGCGCTCCGCGCGCACGTCCGCCGCCTCGGGGATCCCCAGCGCCGCGGCGTGCCGCAGGACGCTCGGGTAGCGGTTCGCCTCGCGCCGCAGGCCGCCCGCCATCCCGTCGCCGTGACGGGCGAAGAGGGGCAGCGCCAGGCCGTAGAAGGCGGCGCCGTGGTGGACGGTGCGGCTCCGGCGGCCCCGGCGCGCGCCGCGGACGGGCGAGGGCATGTCCTGCGTCAACCAGTGGGCGAGCTCGTGAAGGAGCGTGTGGCGGGCGTCCGCCTGGTCGCTCCCCGCCGTGACGGCGATGGAGCGGCGGGTCGGGCTGGCCACGCCGGAGGAGCTCACCCGCGGCGCGCGGCGCCAGCGCAGCACGTCGGGCGGTGCGACGCCGGCCTCGGCGCAGACGGCGAGGGCCAGGTCGCGCGCCCAGGCGGGCGCGGACCCGCTCCTCATGGCCGTCGCGACATCGGTCCGGGCGCGCCGTTCGCTCAGGGGACGGGCGTCACGCCCGGAGCGGGACGCGCCGGGGCCGACGGCGCCGGTGCCTCCTCCGAGTCGTAGAGCCCGAGCCGGGCGATCACGCGCTGGACCGGCCGCGGTGCCCACCAGTTGATCCGGCCCATGACCCGCATGAAGGCGGGGACGAGGAGGCCACGGACGATCGTCGCGTCGATCAGCACCGCGAGCGCCATCGTCAGGCCGAGGGCCTTGATGAAGATGATGCTGGAGAGACCGAAGGCGGCGAACACCGCGACCATGATGAGCGCCGCACCGGTGATGATCCCGCCGGTGATGCCGATTCCCTCCGCCACCGCACGCGTGTTGTCACCCGTGGCGAGGTATCGCTCCCGGATGCGGGAGAGGAGGAGCACCTCGTAGTCCATGGAGAGGCCGAAGAGCACGGCGAACATGATGAGCGGCAGCCAGGCGCCGATGGCGCCCGAGGCGTGGAAGCCGAGCTGGTCCGACAGGTGGCCCTGCTGGAAGACGAAGACCAGCGCGCCGAAGCTGGCGCTGATGCTGATCAGGCTCATGAGGACCGCCTTGAGCGGCAGGAAGACCGAGCCGAAGGTGAGGAACAGGACCCCGCCGGTGACGAGCACCACGATGAGCACGGCCAGCGGGACGGAGTGCCAGAAGCTCGACATGAAGTCCGCGGAGCGCGACGGCAGGCCCGCGGTGAGCACCTGTGCGCCGCTCGGCGGCGTGGCCGCCCGGATGTCGGCAACGAGGGCGCGGCCGGCGTCGGAGTCCGGCAGCAGCTTCGAGTAGACGGTGACCTTGGTCGTGTCCTTCGCGATCAGGTCCGCCAGGTAGGCGGTGACCGCCTGTGCCTGCGCGGGACGCTGGGCGGGCGGCAGGGCAAGGAGCTGCTGGTACTGCGCGGGCTCGAGGCCCGTGGGCGCCGTGAGCGCGGACTGGACCTCCTCCACGCCGCTGATCTTCCCCAGGCGGCCGATGTACGCGGACAGCTCCGCCTGACGCTCCGCGGAGAGCGATCCGTTGAGGTCCGTCCCCGGCCAGGTCACCGCCACGACCACCGGGTCGGATTCGCCGCCGGGGAAGTTGTTGACGATGGCCAGGATGGCGGCGCGCGCCGGCGTGTCCGGCAGGTCCTGGAGGTTCTGCCCGGTGGACAGGGAGATCGAGAGGAAGGGAGAGCCCGCGGCGAGCAGGATGGCCAGCACCGGGATCGCGATGAGGATCGGCCGGCGCATGACCTTCGCGGCCACCCACGACCAGAGGCCGCGCCCGTGCCGTGCCGCGGCCAGCTCCGGATCGTCCTCGTGGAGCTGGAAGATGCCCGGCAGCGGCACCCGCAGGCGGTTCACGCGCGGCCCGAGCATGCCGAGCAGCGCGGGCAGCACGGTGAGGGCGAAGACGAGCGTGGAGAGGACGGTCACGATCCCGGCGATCCCCATGGAGCGCAGGGCCGCCGCCTCGAAGGCGATGAGCGACGAGAGACCGATGGCGACCGCGACGCCGGAGATGGCGACCGCCTTGCCCACGCTGCCCATCATCCGCTCGATCGCGACCTCCACGGAGTGGTAGCGCAGCTCCTCGCGGAAACGGCTGACGAGGAAGAGCGAGTAGTCGATGGCGAGGGCGAGCCCGATCATGCTCGCGAGGTTGTTGACGAAGACGCTCATCTCCAGCGGACCGGCCAGGAGCCGGATGACGGCGAAGGCGGTGGGGAGGGCGAACCCGGCGATGACGAGCGGAAGGCCCGCCGCCACCAGGGTGCCGAACACCGCGAGAAGGATGAGGAGGGCGATCGGCAGGCTGACCATCTCCGCCCGCACCAGGTCGCCCTCGATCTTCTGGTTGAACTCGTGGTAGAGGATCGGCACGCCGGTGATCTGGGTGGTCACGCCGCTCGGCGCATGGACCTCGTCCGCGAGGCGCGCGGCGTCCTCCACGGCCGACTCCACCGGCTTGTCGAGGGCGACGACCGCCATGGTCTGCGTCCCGTCGCGGCTCAGCAGCTGCTCCGAATGGGTGTCCGCGTAGGTGAGGATGCCGCTCACCGCGCCGTCCGTGGCGACATCGGCCAGGCTCGCCTTCACCTCCGCCTGGAAGGCGGCCGACGCCGCGTTCCCCGCCGGATCGGTGTAGATGACGAGGACGGTCGTCGCGGATTCGCCGAACCGGTTGGCGAGCAGTGCGGATGCGCGCTGCTCCTCCGAGCCGGGCACCACCCAGCCACCCTGGATGAGCTTCCCGCCGTCCAGCCAGGCCCAGGCGTTGACGCCGATGATGATGGCCAGGCCCAGGATCGGCAGGATGCGCCGGAAGCGGTAGTCGAAGCGGCCGATGGCGGCGAAGATGCCGGTCGGGTGCCGCTCGATGATGTCGCCGGGCTCGGGGCCACGGGCCGCGGACCCCGCGGAGGAGGTCCGGGCGGGCGGGCGCCCGGGCTGCGCCTGACCGAAGCCCGGTCCGCCCGCCACGGGCGGTGCCGCCGGGGAGCCGGCGCGCAGCCCAGGGGCGGGCACCCGGCCCTCGACCTCGGAGCGCCGGGCGAGCCAGGCGACGATGAACGGAACCCCCAGACCCAGGATCCCCAGGAGCAGAGCGGTGAGTCGGCGGCGCACGTACGGTCCCCCGTCGCGGGTGAACGGTCATTCAGCAATGGGCAGGGGCGAATGTAGCCTTGCGCGAGGTGGCGTGTCAAATGCACAATGAATGGATGTTCAGCCTATGGTGGCCCTGACGAGATGACCGCTCCCGGCGTGCGTCCCGCCCTTCGCGAATCCCCCGCCGAGCATGCCGCGACCATGCGCACCCGGATCCTCGACGGCGCCTCGCGGGCGTTCGCCGGCTCGGGTTTCCGCGCCACCGCGGTCCCGACCATCGCCGCGGAGGCGGGCGTCAGCGTCGGGCTCATCTACCGCTACTTCCCCAGCAAGGAGGAGCTCTTCCTGGCGGTCTGCGCCCGGGAGACGGATGCCAAGCTCGACGAGCTCGCGGTGACGCTCGGACGGATCGCCGATCCGACCCACCGCCTCGACGCCGCCGTCGACCAGTTCGTGGCATCCCTGGACGGCAGCTGGGGGCCGATCATCGTGCATGCCTGGGCGGAGGCGGACCGCAACCCGCGCGTGCGCGACATGCTCCAGCGGCTCTTCGACCAGCAGCGGGGGTTCGCCGCGCTCTTCATCCGCGAGGCGGTGGCCCGGGGCGAAGCGGACGCCAACCTGGACATCGAGGCGGTCAGCCTGGCCGCCGGCCTGCTCCTCCACGGCGCCATCGCCTACCAGGCGGAGCGCGGCGCCGCCTTCGAGCCGGAGCTCGTGCGGCGGGCCATCACCACCGTCCTGGCCGCGCAGCTGCAGCGCTCCTGACCCATGCCGGCCGGCTCGCGACGGCTATCATCCGCGACGTGACCCGCGACGACGCGCCGGCATGACCGCGATCGCTCCCGCCGGATGGTGGCGGGGGCTCGGCAGGCTCACGCGCTCCGGGAGCCCGGTGGAGGGCCTTTCGTGGGCCCTCTACGACTTCGCGAACACGATCTTCAGCTACGGGGTCGTGTCGTACGCCATCGGTCTGTGGCTCGTCGATCGCTTTGGCGAGAGCGGCGGGCAGGTGGCGCTGGTGGTCGCCGTGGCGATCAGCGTGGGACTGAACGCCCTCGTCTCACCCGTGCTCGGCGCCATGAGCGACCGCACCGGGAGCCGGCTCCCGTACCTCCTCTTCTTCACCGCGCTGACGATCGGCTGCACCGCCGCCGTGGGGCTCATCTCGTTGCTGGCCGGCGGCTCGCTCCTCGCGTTCGTCGGCCTGGCGCTCTATATCGTCGCCAACTTCTCCTACCAGGCCGCCCTCATCTACTACGACGCGACCCTTCCCGAGGTGGCGACCGCCGCCGGCCTCGGGCGCATGTCCGGGGTGGGCGTCGCCATCGGCTACCTTGGAACCATCCTGATCGCGGGGCTCATCCTGGTGCTCGGCTCCGGCTCCAGCCCGCTGACGTTCTTCCTGGTCGCCATCCTCTTCACCGCGTTCGCCCTGCCGATCTTCATCCGCGTCCGGGAGCCGGAGCGACCGGGCGCCGCGTTTCGCCTGTCCGATGCCGCCCGGTCCTGGGGCCAGGTGGCGACGACCCTGCGCCACGGGCGGGAGATCCCCGGGCTCCTCCGGTTCCTGCTGGCGAGGTTCTTCTACACCGACCCGGTGAACACCGCGATCTTCATCATGGCCGTCTTCTCGACGGAGGCCATCGGGCTCTCGAAGGCCGAGGCCAACCTCGTGCTCCTCATGCTGACCGTGGTCGCGGTCCTGGCCAGCTTCCTGTGGGGCCGGGCGGTGGGGGCATGGGGGCCGAAGCGCACGCTGCTGGTCATCCTCGCGTCGTGGTGCGTGGGCCTGGTGGTGCTCGCCTCGTCGTTGACCCTGCCCGCCTTCCTGGTGGGCGGCGTTTTGCTGGGGAGCGGCCTGGGCGGCGTGGGAACCACGGACCGCGTCTACCTCCTGCGGCTCGCTCCCCCCGCACAGGTCGGGGAGTTCTTCGGCCTCTACGGACTGGTCGGCAAGCTCAGCGCCGTCATCGGTCCCCTCCTCTACGGGCTCGTCCTCGCCGTCCTCCTGGGACCGCTCGGCAAGGGCGCCTACCAGGTCGCCATCCTTTCCCTGTTGCTCGTCATGCTGGTGGGCCTCGCGATCTTCCGCGGCGTGCCCGAGGGCCACGCCCCCGCCGAGATCGAGCCCATCGCCCCGCAGCCGGCGATCGTTCCGCCGGGGGAGGCACTCGGATGACCCTCGTCGTCGGCCACCGCGGCGCGTGCGCCTACCGGCCGGAGAACACCTTCCCGTCGTACGAGCTGGCGCTCGAGCACGACGTCGACGCGATCGAGCTCGACGTCCATCTCACCGCCGACGGCCAGCTTGCGGTGATCCACGACGACACGCTCGACCGCACCACCGACCACAGCGGGCGGGTCGCGCTGCTCAGCATGGACGAGATCCGCGAGGCCGATGCCGGCGCCGGCTTTGCCGGCGAGGACGGCTCCCGCCCGTTCGCCGGCCGGGGGCTCCGGGTCCCGACCCTCCCCGAGGTGCTCGCCTGGCTCCCGGAGGGGATCGGCCTGGTCGTCGAGATCAAGGCCCGCGAGGCGGTCGATGCGACCGTCGAGGCCCTGCACGGATCGCGGGTGCGGGCAGCGAACGCGGTGAACGTCATCAGCTTCGACGAGGCTTCCATCGAGCGGGCCCACGAGCTGGATCCCGAGCTGCCGACCGGGCTCCTCCTCGTCCCGTTCGACAACCCGGAGCGCGGTCTGACCTGGGCGGTGCAGCGCGGGCACCTTGGCGTCTACCCGTGGGACGGCGATCTGGGCCTGGATCCGCGGCCCATCATCTCCGAGGCCGCCGCCTTCGGCCGCCGGCTCGGGTGCTACGTCGTCAACGACCCGGACCGCATGCGCCAGCTGGCCGCGGAGGGTCTCTGGGCCTTCGTCACCGACATGCCCGACGTCGGGCGCGCGGCCGTCCCCCGTCCCTCCTAGCGGGCTGCCCACGGGGTGGGTGACCGACACCCCGGGGTCGCGCTCCGGGGGCATCGGCGGCGGTCTGCCCACGGGGTGGGTGGGCGCGAGCCCGAAGCGTGGGCTCGTTCCGCCGCCCACCCATATGGTGGGTGGATCGCGGCGGCGAGGTCCCCCCGGGGTCGTTCGGCCACCGCTCGCCCACCAGGTGGGTACGCCGGGCGGACGGCGAGGGATGGAAGCGGGTGGCGGCCGGCTGTGCGACCCTTTGGGCGATGGGTGTCACGCAGCTTGACTTCGGGGTCACCGCCGGCCGGCGCCCGTGGCTCGGCGACATCGGGCCGGCGCTCGCGGAGCTCGGATACGCGGGGGTCTGGGCCAACGACAACCCCCGCCGCTCCGGTCTCGAGACCCTGGCCGCCATCTCGGAGCGGGCGCCGTCGCTCGAGCTGGGCCTGGGGGTGGCGCCGCTCAGCGCGCGCTCGCCGGCCGAGATCGCCGCGGAGGTGCGCGCGCTGGGCCTGCCGGCGGATCGTCTGATCCTCGGGGTGGGGAGCGGGGGAAGCGCCTCGCTGGCCCTCGTGCGCGACGGCGTCGCAGCCCTCCGGGCGGAGCTGCCGGACGTGCGCCTGGCGATCTCCGCGCTCGGTCCGCGGATGTGCGCGCTGGGCGGCGAGGTCGCGGACCTGGTCCTCCTCAACTGGGCGGCGCCCGCCCGCATCCGCTGGGCGCGGGAACGCGTTTCGGAGGGCGCGAGGGCGACGGGCCGTGAGACCCCGGCCGTGGCCTCGTACGTTCGCGTGGCGGTGGGTGCCGGCTCGCGGGAACGGCTGGCGACGGAGGGAGCGGACTACGCAGGCGCCACCGGGGCCTACGGCCGCCTCTTCTCGGCGCAGGCGGACGACCCGTCGCCGGGCGCTGCGGACGACGATCCCGCGGCGATTCCGGGCCTGCTCGCGCCGTATCGCGGGCTGCTCGACCGCTGCGTCGTCCGCGGCCTTCCCGCCGGTGACGATCTGGAGGGCTGGCTGGCCGTGGCCCGGGCAGCGGCATCGGACTGAGGGCCGTCGGGCCTGGAGCATGAATCGGTCCGTGGGCCTCGCTGCGCGCGGTACGCTGGGCCCATGACGTACAGCATCGCGGCACGCGACCCGCTGACCGGCCGCTTCGGGGTCGCCGTCCAGTCCCACGCCTACACCGTCGGCCCCATCGTGCCCTGGCCGGAGGCCGGGGTCGGCGCCGTCGCAACCCAGGCCACGGTCAACGTCAGCTTCGGACCCGTCGCCCTGGAGATGCTGCGCAACGGATGGAGCGCGGAGCGGGTCGTGGCCGCGCTGGTTGCCGGCGACGAGCAGCCGGAGATCCGCCAGATCGGCATCGTGGACCGCGAAGGCCGGGCCGCGGCCCACACCGGCGCGGACTGCATCCTGGCCTGCGGCCATATCGTCGGCGACGGCTTCACGACACAGGGCAACCTCCTGGAGCGCGACGAGGTGTGGCAGGCGCTGGCGCCCGCCTACGAGCGCGCGACCGCGGAGAAGCTGCCCTTCGCCGAGCGCCTGCTCCGGGCCCTCGAGGCCGCGGAGGCAGCGGGCGGCGACGTGCGCGGCAGCCAGAGCGCAGCGATCGTCATCGTGGAGGCGGAGCTCTCCGCCGCGGCGTGGCGCGGGGTCGTGCTGGACCTTCGGGTCGAGGACAACGCCGACCCGGTCCCCGAGCTGCGCCGGCTCGTCAACCTGTGGGAGGCGCAGGCGCTTCTCGACGAGGACGGCGACGCGGCGAACGCCGGCGCCAGCGAGGCGGATCGCTACGGGGAGGCGCGGCGCCTGGCACCCGACTTCTGGGAGCTCGCCTACTGGACCGCGCTGGGCTGGGCGGAGCGCGGCGACATTGAGGCCGCGCGGCGCGAGATGCAGGCCGCCATGGCCGCGGAGCCCCGGTGGCGGACGACCCTGGAGCACATGGCGGCAGGCGGTCGCGTCGCGCCGGAGATCGCCAAGGCGCTGCTCGGCGAGTGAGGGCGGCTGCCCCGGACCGGGGGCGCGACTCCGCCGGCGACTCACCCGGCGCGGCGCACGTGGTTCTCGCGCTCCGCGAGCACCCTGGGGACTCGGGTGACGCGAACGCGCCTCGATCCGCGCTCAGTGAGTCCCCGGCGTCATCGCGCCACGGCTGAGGAGGCAGTCCTGCGCGCGAACGCGCCCCGGTCCGCGCTCAGTGAGTCCCCGGCGTCATGGCGCCGCGGCTGAGGGGCCCGAGTCCCTCGAGCGCGGAGGGTCGGCTACCAGTTCGTGGCGGTCGACGTAGTCACCTCGCCCACCGACTCGAGCCAGCGCTCCGCGTCGATGGCCGCCTTGCAGCCATCGCCTGCGGCGGTGACCGCCTGCCGATAGCGGTGGTCGTGGACGTCGCCGGCCACGAAGACACCCTCGATGCCCGAACCGGTCTCGTCGACGATCTCCAGGTAGCCGCGCTCGTCAACCTCCAGCTTGCCGAGGAACAGGTCCGTGTTCGGCTTGTAGCCGATGGCGACGAAGAGGCCCTGCACCGCGAGGTCCGACGCTTCACCCGTGGCCGTATCCACGAGGTGGAGGTTCGTCACCGTGGCATCGCCCTGGACCTCGCCGACCTTCTTGTTCCAGAGCACCTCGACCTTGGGATGGGTCAGGACCCGGTCCTGCATGATCTTGCTGCCCCGGAACTGGTCGCGCCGCACGATCATCGTCACCTTGGAGGCGAAGCGCGTGAGGAAGAGCGCCTCCTCGAGCGCGGTGTCGCCGCCGCCCGCCACCGCGATCTCCCGGTCGCGGAAGAAGAACCCGTCGCACGTTGCGCAGGCGCTCACGCCGCGCCCGCGGAAGGTCTCCTCGGACGGCAGGCCCAGCCACAGGGCCGAAGCGCCGGTCGCCACGATGACGGCATCGGCCAGGTACTCGTCGTTCTCCACCCAGATCCGGAACGGGCGCTGGCTGAAGTCGACCTTCGTGGCGTCCTTCTCCACGATCTGCGTCCCGAACCGCTCCGCCTGCTCGCGGAAGAGCTGCATCAGCTCCGGTCCCTGGATGCCTCCCGGGAAGCCGGGGTAGTTCTCGACGTCGCTGGTGATCATCAGCTGGCCGAGCGGGGTGTACCCGCCGATCACGACGGGCTCGAGGTTCGCGCGCCCGGCGTAGAGCGCGGCGGTCAGTCCGGCGGGGCCGGACCCGATGATCACGATCTTGCGGTGCATCCGGTCGGTCGGCTGCTGGGTCGCCTCGGTGGGCGGAACGGTTGCGGTCATGGTGATTTCAGCGTAGCAGAGTCGTCGAACATCCTCGGCCCGTGGGCCACCGGCACCGGACCGATGGCGACGGAGATGATGACCTGCGTGATGCGCCTAGCCCGTCGACTGGCCCGAGGCGCGTTCTGCGGTCGCCACCTGCAGGGCCCAGCGCAGGGCCGTCTCGAACCCGTCTGTCCCGCTCGCCTTGTCGACGATGCGGGTGCGGCCGTCGCCGTGGATCATCGACGGCAGGGCGGCCGCGGCGGTCCCTGTCCAGAAGACCACGGGGAGCGCCGGCGCCCGGTGACGAGCGGCCATGAAGAGCGGCGCCGAGAGCCCGCGCTCCAGGCGCCAGTCGAGGACCAGGACGAGCGGCCGGGCGTCGGCGTGCAGGGCCTCCAGGAAGAGCTGGCCGTCGCGGTAGACGAGCGCCTCCACGCCGGCATCGGCGCACAGGTCCGAGGCGAGCGCAGCCGCGGCGGGCTCGTCTTCGACGATCCACACCGCATCGGCGAGCAGACGGTTCCGCTCCGATGAGGGCCGGTCGGAGGTCATCGCGTTCACGGTAACCGCATGATGGCCTGCATGTGGCGTGCCGGACGAATCACCGATACCATCAGCACCAAGATGTCCGCGATCATCCGCCGCCCCACCACCACCGTCCTCGTCGGGGACGTCGCCATCGGCTCCGACCATCCGGTGGTCGTGCAGTCCATGACGAACACCGACACCGCCGATGTCGACGCAACCGCGTTGCAGGTTGCCCGCCTGGCGCACGCCGGCAGCGAGCTGGTGCGAGTCACCGTCAACAACGACGAGGCGGCCAGGGCGGTGCCGCACATCCGCGAGAAGCTCGACCGCCTGGGCGTGGCGGTCCCGATCATCGGCGACTTCCACTACAACGGGCACCTGCTCCTGACGAAGCACCCCGCCTGTGCCGAGACCCTGGCGAAGTACCGGATCAACCCGGGGAACGTGGGCGGGAAGCGCCGCGACGAGAACTTCCAGCGCATCGTCGAGGTGGCGGTGCGAAACGGCAAGCCGGTCCGCATCGGCGTCAACTGGGGCTCGCTCGACCAGCAGCTGCTCACCGAGATGATGGACGCCAACGCGGCCTCCGCGGAGCCGGTGGACAGCCGCGAGGTGATGATCGAGGCCATGATCGCCTCCGCGCTGCGCTCGGCCGAGCTCGCCGAGGAGACGGGCGAGCCGCACGACCGGATCATCCTCTCCGCCAAGGTGTCCGGGGTCCAGGACCTCGTGGAGGTCTACACGCGGCTCGGGGAGCGCTGCGACTACCCGCTCCACCTGGGCCTCACGGAGGCGGGGATGGGCTCGCGCGGCATCATCTCCTCGACGGCCGCCCTGGCGATCATGCTGCAGCGCGGCATCGGCGACACGATCCGGGTCAGCCTCACGCCCGCCGCCGGCGGCGACCGCACGGAGGAGGTGCAGGTCGCCCAGCAGATCCTGCAGTCCATGGGCCTGCGCAGCTTCGCGCCGCAGGTCAGTGCCTGTCCCGGCTGCGGCCGGACGACCTCCACCTTCTTCCAGGAGATGGCGCGCGACATCCAGGGCTACCTGCGCGACCAGATGCCCGCCTGGCGCGAGCATCATCCCGGCGTCGAGGAGCTGCGCGTGGCCGTGATGGGCTGCGTCGTGAACGGGCCCGGGGAGAGCAAGCACGCCGACATCGGCATCAGCCTGCCGGGCACCTTCGAGGAGCCGGTGGCGCCGGTCTTCGTGGACGGGCAGAAGACGGAGACCCTGCGCGGCGACGACATCGTGCCGCGCTTCCTGTCGATCCTCGACGACTACGTGGAGCGCCGCTTCCCGGAACCGGGCAGCACACGGGAGCCGGCGGCCACCTCGGCCTGACCCCCGCGTCCGGGGGCTGATTCCGGCCTCCTCGGCGGCCTCGGCGGACTCGGGGGCCTCGGGGGCTTCGGCGGCCGGGCTATCGCCGCTGGTTCGCCTGGCGCAGGTCGTCCAGCAGCAGGTCGCCGAGACGCGGATTGGTGATCGCTGCCAGGGGGGCGTACGTCTGACCGTCGAGCCGGATGCGCCCGTTGACGAGCCATTGGCGGAACACGTCCGCATCCAGCTCGCCCTCGTGCGGCGTCCGCCGCAGGAGGGTGACGCATTCCTCGGCGATCGCTGCCGCGAGGGGAAGGTGACCGTCGAGCTGGCTCGTCTCCTCCGGGCTCAGGCCAAAGGTCCGCGCCACGAAGTCCCTGTCGGATTCGTTCGTCGTTCGCTGCATGTCGTGCACAGGCGCCATGCCTGCAATGACCGCGCCAGCGCACGGCGGGGCATGGCCGAGCGCCCCGCCTCCGCCCCCTGCGACTCGTCAGGCGCGGATGTGATCAGCGCTAAGCGGCCAGGCGGGGCGCGGAGGCGTCGGCATCGGCCTGGCCCACGCTCAGCCGGGGCCCGGTCTCGCCGCACCCATGGCGTCCGAGCCGCGTAGTGCTGCGGTGATCCGCAGGTGACGAGTCGGAGAGGATCGACGCGCCAGCGGCCGCTGCGACTCGTCAGGCGCGGATGTGATCAGCGCTAAGCGGCCAGGCGGTGCGCGGAGGCGTCGGCATCGGCCTGGCCCACGCTCAGCCGGGGCCCCATATCGCCGCACCCATGGCGTCCGAGCCGCGTAGTGCTGCGGTGATCCGCAGGTGACGAGTCGGAGACGGTCAACGGGCAGGCGGCCGCGGCGCTGCGCTGCCGCGCACACCATCGGTCCCCGATCCGCCGAAGGCGGCCCGGACCCTAGTGATGCGGCTCCCAGCTGAAGTAGCGAAGCGCGACGAACAGCCCGGCCAGGCCCCAGGCCGCCAGCACCGCGAGGTCGCCCCAGGCGAAGGCGCCGCCGCCCCGCGACGGGTCGTAGACGCCGAGCAGGGCGTCCGCGAAGTGGCGCACCGGGAAGATCTCGCTGAGGGTGTTGATCCAGGCGGGCGCCCCGCGCATGTCGATGAAGACGTTGCTGATGAAGTTCAGCGGCAGGATGCTGAACTGGACGATGGCCGGCGCCGAGTCCGCGTTCGGGATCACGCCCGCGATCGCCAGGCCCAGGGCGCAGAAGCTCGCCGCGCCCACGGCCAGCGTGAGCACGAGGGCCGGGAGCCGGTCCCAGGGGACGCGCACGTCGTAGAAGATGGCACCGAAGGCGGCCACGATCACCACCAGCAGCGCCGCCACGAGGACCGCGTGGACGATCCGCCCGGAGAGGTAGGCCCACGGCGGGAGCGGCGTGCCGCGCATCCGCTTGAGGATCCCGTTGTCCCGCGAGACCGTCACCATCATGGCGATGTTGGTGTACGTGGCGGTGATCACCGCGAACACGATCACCGCCGGCGTGTAGAACTCCGGGATCGGGACGCCGCCGGAGCGGCCCCCGCCGAAGAGCACGTTGAAGATCACCATGAACATCAGCGGGAAGAAGAAGGTGAAGAAGGCCGCCGCCGGGTTCCGCCAGAAGGCGCGGTTCTCGTAGGCGACCTGCCGCAGGGCGAGTGCTGCGTCGTTCATGACCGCTCCTGCGCCTCCTCGCCTTCCTGCACCTCGCTGCCGGTCAGCTCCAGGTAGACGTCCTCCAGGCTCGGCCGGCTCACCTCCAGGCGGCCAAGCTCCAGCCCGCGCTCCACGGCCCAGCCCGTGAGCACGTGCAGCGCGCGCGTGGGATCCGACGTCTCGATCTGCCAGGACCCGCCGTTCGCGTGGACCGCGCCCACCCCATCCGGGGGCGTCAGCTGGTCGGGAAGGCCAAAGCGGATCACCGAGTCGCTGGAGGCCCGGGTGCCGATGGAGTCCGGCGTTCCGTGGGCGACGATCCGGCCTGCGGCGATGATGGCAACGTGGTCGGCGAGCGCCTGGGCCTCGTCCATGAAGTGCGTGGTGAGGAAGATCGTCTTGCCCAGCGCGGCGAGGGAGCGGATCGTCTCCCAGGCGGCGCGGCGAGCGGAGGGGTCGAAGCCGGTGGTCGGCTCGTCCAGGAAGAGGAGCTCCGGGTCGCCGACCAGGGCGAGTGCCAGGTCGAGCCGGCGCCGCTGTCCGCCGGAGAGGCGGATCACCCGGCGCTCCGCCGCATCGGCCAGCCCCACCTTCTCGATCACCTCGTCCACCCCGCGTGGATGGGGGTAGTAGCCGGCGACCATGGCCGTGGCCTCGCGCACGGTCAGGAAGCCGGGCACGCCCGATTGCTGCAGGACGATCCCGATCCGCTCCTTCAGGCGCCGGGCGTTGCCCTGCGGGTCCTGCCCCAGCACCCGGGCGTCGCCCCCGGTCCGGTGACGATATCCCTCCAGGATCTCGACGGTGGTCGTCTTCCCCGCCCCGTTGGGACCCAGGAGCGCGAACACCTCGCCCGGCTCGATCTCGAGGTCGATCCCGCGCACCGCCTCGAGCGGCCCGTACGACATGCGCAGGCCACGGACCTCCACGGCGAGGTCGCCGGTGTGCCGATGCGGTTCGGTCTCGACCGCCTCCGTTGCTGCTGCCGTCGCCGTCACTCTCCGCTCAGTGGGCGACGAGGATCGTCCAGGCGGCCGCGACGAAGAGGAGCACGGCAAAGGCGATCAGGGCGAGCGGCAGGACGGCGACCCACACGTTCTGCTGCACGACCTGTCGCTGCGGATCGCGGTGATCCGGGTGCAGCTCGTGAACGGTGTCGAAGACCTGGTTGGCGTGCGGATCAGGCGCCGCCGGAAACTTCTGCTCCATGACTCTTAGATGCTTACTCCTTGCCGAGAATGGTGTCCAGCTGGCGCGCCAGGTCCGCCTGGCTGAGCTGGCCGATCTGGCGCCCGGCAACCACTCCGTTCCGATCGATGAAGAAGGAATCCGGCGGGGCGTAGATGCCGTAGCTGGCGGCAACCTTTCCGCCCGGATCCATGGCCGTCGGCCAGGTGGCGCCCATGCGGGACATGAAGCTCGCCGCGGCATCGGCCCGGTCCTGGTACACGATGCCCACGATGACCAGGCCGTCCGCGGCGTGAGCGCGCACCGCCTGCTCGAGGAGCGGGGTCTCCTCGATGCACGGTCCGCACCAGCTCGCCCAGAAGTTCACGATCACCGGATGCCCGCGCAGGCTCGCCAGGGTGACCGGGTGGCCGTTCAGGTCCGTCAGGCTGAAGCCAGGCGCGAGGGAGCCGATGGTGGCCGGAGGCGCCGCCGGCGCGGCCAGCAGGCGCCAGGCGAGGACCGCCAGCAGGATGAGCGGCAGGACCGCCGCCGCGACCAGGTACGCGAATGGCAGGCGGCGCCTCCCGGCGGTCGTGTGGAGCGCCGGCGTGCCCGCCGTGGATGCCGCCGCCGGCATCCTGCCTTCGTCGGCCGGGACCGACGTCACTCAGTGCCTCCGCGCGTCGTCGTGCGGCCCGTGGTCGGCCTCGCGCCACTCGCGACCGGCGGCGCGGACCCAGCCGACGGCGCCGTAGACGATGACGAGCAGGCCGGGCACCCCGAGGAACCAGTTCATCGGCTGGTTGTCCGGCTTGAAGGCGAGACCGGCGCCGAGCAGCGCCGCACCGACGGAGAGGATGAGCGGGAGGAGGCTGGGCGACGGCAGGTGCACGCCCGACGGCGGCGCCTGGCGCGTCCCCGCCGGGACCCGGCTCGAGATCGCGAAGACGAGACCCAGCACGAAGAGGATCCCGATCCCGATGATCAGGTAGCCGAGCTGCGTATCGGTCAGGCCCATCTGGACGAATCCCGTGCTAGCGAAGGATGTAGAGCGTCGAGAAGAGCGCAATCCAGACGACGTCGACGAAGTGCCAGTACATGCTGATGGCCTCCACCGCGACGTGGTTGCGCT
Organism: uncultured Chloroflexia bacterium; assembly: GCA_963773695.1. Classification (GTDB taxonomy): domain Bacteria; phylum Chloroflexota; class Limnocylindria; order QHBO01; family QHBO01; genus CAVXEH01. The sequence continues at coordinate 72,621 of CAVZCE010000012.1, forward strand.
GGCTGAACTGGCCCTGGATCGCTCGTGCGAGGAGGATCGTCAGGCCCACCGCCCCGGCGAAGACGTGGGCGCCGTGGAAGCCGGTCAGCGTGTAGAAGGTGGTGCCGAAGATCCCGTCACTGATCCCGAACCCGAGCTGCGAGTAGTCGTAGAGCTGGCCGCCCAGGAAGATGATGCCCAGCGCCAGGGTCACCGCGATCCAGAACCGCATCTTCTGCTGCTCGCCGCGACGGATGGCCCAGACCGCCAGCTGCATCGTGAAGCTCGAGCTGATCAGGATGATCGTGATGGGCAGGGCGATCGGCAGAACGTCGAGCGGCTCGGCCGGTGGCGGAGGGACCCATGCTCCCTGGTGCATCGCCCGGCTGTTGAAGTAGGCGGCGAAGAGCCCGCCGAAGAACATCACCTCGCTGGCGATGAAGAGCAGCATCCCCAGCAGCGGGGTCGGCATCCCCGCGGATCGGTGCTGGGCGCTGGGCTGGGCTCCCTCGGTGCGGACCGCCGGTGCCTCGGCGCTCATGGCTGTTCCTCCACGGTGGTCATCGCGGCCTCACCGGCGAGGCGCTCGCGGTCGTGCTTGTGTCGCAGGTCGAAGACGGGGCGCTCGGAACGGATGGGCGGGATCCGGTCGAAGTTGTACGCCGGCGGCGGCGACGAGGTCGCCCACTCCAGGGTGTTCCCCTCCCACGGGTCGTCGCCGACTCGCTCGCCGTTGATGAAGGTGGCCGCCACGTTCACCAGGAACGGCAAGATCGAGACCGCGATGGTGAAGGCGCCGATGGTCGAGATGAAGTTCATCAGGGTCCAGCCCGCGTCGGGCGAGTAGTCGGCGATGCGCCGCGGCATGCCCTGGATCCCCAGCATGTGCATGGGGAAGAAGGTGAGGTTGAAGCCGATGAACATGAGCCAGAAGTGCGCCTTGCCCAGCCCCTCGTTCAGGCGGCGGCCGAACATCTTGGGGAACCAGAAGTAGGTGGCCGCGAAGACGCCGAAGACCGAGCCGCCGAAGAAGACGTAGTGGAGATGGGCCACCACGAAGTACGTGTCGGTCAGGTGGAAGTCCACCGGCGCCTCGGCGAGCATCACGCCGCTGATCCCGCCGATCAGGAACATGCTGATGAACCCCAGGGCCATCAGCATGGGCGTGGTGAAGCTGATCGACCCGCGGAAGAGGGTGGCGATCCAGTTGAACATCTTCACGCCGGTCGGCACCGCGATGAGGGCCGTCATGAAGCTGAAGAAGGGCAGGAAGACGGCGCCGGTCGCGAACATGTGGTGCGCCCACACGCTGAAGCTGAGCAGGCCGATGCCGATGGTGGCGAAGACGAAGGCGTGGTACCCGAAGAGCGGCTTGCGGCTGAAGACCGGGAGCACCTCGCTCACCACGCCCATCGCGGGCAGGATGACGATGTAGACCTCCGGGTGGCCGAAGAACCAGAAGATGTGCTGCCAGAGGATGGGGTTGCCGCCCGTCGCCGGCTCGAAGAAGCTCCCGCCGTAGTTGCGGTCGATGAAGAGCGCGATGAGGCCGGCGGTCAGCACCGGCGTGGCGAGCAGGATCAGCGTGGCGGTGACGAGCACCGTCCAGACGAAGATCGGCATCCGGAAGAGGGTCATCCCGGGCGCGCGCATCTTGAAGATCGTGGCGATGAAGTTGATGGAGCCCAGGATCGAGGCGGTGCCGACCAGGATGAGGCCGATGAGCCACAGGTCGGTGCCTGCCCCCGACGAGTAGTTCGGTCCCGAGAGCGGCGCGTAGCCGGTCCAGCCCTCCGCGGCCGCGCCACCGAACAGGTAGCCGGAGAGGATCAGGCCGCCGCCCAGCGGCAGCAGCCAGAAGGAGAGGGCGTTGATCCGCGGGAAGGCCATGTCCGGCGCGCCGAGCATGAGCGGCACGATGTAGTTGGCGAACCCGGCCAGGATCGGCACGACGAACAGGAAGATCATGATCGTCCCGTGCATCGTGAAGGCCTCGTTGTAGGTCCGGTCGTCCAGGAACTGGAGACCGGGCACCGCCAGCTCGCTGCGCACCACCAGGGCCAGGATCCCGGCCAGGAAGAAGAACAGGAACGAGTTGACGATGTACATGATCCCGATCTTCTTGTGGTCGACCGTGGTCAGCCAGTCGAGGACCCAGGATCGGCGGTAGTGCTCCGCTCGCGGGGGAAGAGTTGTCGTCGCCATCGGTATCAGCGCTCCGCCTACTGCACGGTCAGCGTGCCGAACATCAGCTGGGGATGCACGTCGCACTGGAACTTGTAGGTCCCGGGCGGCAGGGCCGGAACCTGGTAGTCGATGCTGCTCGAGGAGATGATCGTCCCGGTGAAGAGCGCGTTGCCGCCCGAGTCGTAGATCGAGACGTTGTGGTTCACCGCCTCCTTGTTCGTGAAGTGGATCACGAACGGCTGGCTGGCGGGCGCCTGGAGGCTCTTCGTGTCGAACGCCAGGTTCTGGGCACTGATGTCGACGACGGCGGTGTTGGGCGCGACCGAGGCGGAGGGCGCCGGCGTATTACCCGCCTTGGCGTCCGCCAGCCACGCCTCGTAATCGGCCGGGGCCATGGCCTGGATGCTGAAGAGCATCTTCGAGTGCAGGTCCCCGCAGAACTCGGCGCACTGCCCCGCGTAGGTGCCCGCGGTGTCGATGGTGAACTCCAGGGTGTTGTCCGGCTGGCCCGGCGGGTACGGGATCACGTCGCGCTTGATCAGGAAGTGCGGGACGTAGAACGAGTGGATGACGTCCTGGGAGTGCAGGATCAGCTTCACCGGCTTGCCCACCGGCAGCCCCATCACCGGCGGGTTCGCCGCGGTCCCGGTGACCGAGTAGTCGTTCGCCGAGTTGCCGTCGTTGTCGAGGTAGTGGAAGGTCCACTGCCATTGGAAGGCGTCGACCTCCACCGTCACCGCGGGGGTCACCTTGGCGTCGATGGTGGTCAGCGTGATCGTGGATATCACGAAGAGGGCCAGGACGATGACCGTGGGGATCACCGTCCACACGATCTCGATCCGCGTGTTGCCGTGCAGCTGGTCCGGAAGCCGGTCGTCGCGGCGGCGGTAGCGGATGACCGACCAGATGATCATCCCCTCCACGCCCACGAAGACGATGGCGCCCATGATGAAGACGATGGTGTAGAGCGAGAAGATGTCCTTGCCCTGCGTCGTCTCGGGCGTGGGCGGCATGAGACATCCGCCGAGCAGGAAGATCAGCAGGAGCGGGGTGCCGACGCGGAGCATCCTCCGCAGCCGCAGACGGGCCGCCAGTCGTTGCATCAGCTGGTCTCGAGGCTCCTCAACCGTCTCGGTCGGCACGCTCCGGATGGGGGATGTCGCGGAATCCGGTGCGGGCCGGGTTGGTCAGATTGGGACACGCGTCCAGGCGGAGCTGGAGGCGGCACGGCCCGTATTCTACCGATGCCGGCGCCTCGCCGTCACCTCCCCCGGGATCGGGCCTCGTCCGCCGCCTGGTTCACAGCGCCCACCTCGCCCGGTACGCGCTGCTCGAACCTGTCGTCGGCGGGACCGGCCGTTGCGGGCTGACGGCGACGGAATGTTCGCGCGGCGCGAACGAGTTCGCGATCGAGGGCGCGGCAGAGACCCGCAACGGGGACCATTCGGAAGCCGGGGCGACGTTCGGTTCGCGCGGCACGAACAGCACGTCGGGGAGAGGGCCCGGGAGCGCCGCCGCCCGACATTCGGTTCGCGCGCCGCCAACATCCCGGGACGTCGGGTCAGGGAGTGGGCGCCTCTGCGGCGGCCCGGGCGGCTTCAGCGGCCCGGGCGGCGGCCTCGGCGGCATCGGCCCGCTCGATCTCGCCGCGAATGAACGCCGCCTCGGCGGGGTCGAGGCGCTCGAGGATGGTGCCGGCGCTCACGATGACCCAGTCTCCCTGCTCCACCTCCGGATGCAGGATCGTGGAGACGTTGTGCAGGCGCCCCTCCAGCTCCACCCGGGCCGTGCCCTCGCCGACCGCCTCGACTCGCCCGGGGATCGTCATGCACATGGCTCAGCCCTCGCCGGCTGCCGGCCGCGCGAGACCGGCGACGGCCTCGGCGACGGCGGCCCGCAGCGCCGGCAGCGCGTCACGCACCGCCTCCGAGAGGGGGGCCTCGGCCCGGAACTCGACGCCGCCGATCCCGACGAACCGGCCGGAGATGGGCCGCCCCAGCACCGTCTCCGCGAGGCGTACCGCGCGGCCGATGCCCAGGCTGTGCGACGAGTGCGGCATCCGCGCGATGCCGACCTCGGCGACGTCCGCGAGCGACAGGCTCACGAGGCTCCCCGGCGGCACGCCGACGACGGTGTCGACGACCACGCAGGGCTCCATCCCCGGCTCCAGCAGGAGGTCCGCCTCGAGCTGGCCGACGACGCGCAGGTCGACGAGCGCGCTCGTCGGCGCGGGGAGCCCCTCCATAGCGGCCAGGCCGGCGCCATCGTCCCCGCGGAGGGGGGTCCCGCAGACCAGGAGCGGAACGCGCGTCACCCCGGCACGTCCTGCGACCCGCCGGCGGCGCTCCCCGCCTCCTCGACCCGCAGGTCCAGGAAGTGGGTCGCGCAGCTGATGCACGGGTCGTAGCTGCGGATCAGCTGCTCGAAGCGGTGCGTCGCCTCGGGGTGCGGCAGGCTGATGAGCGCGGGTGCGAAGCCGGCCAGGTCGCGTTCGATGGCGCCCTGGTTCTGGCTCGTGGGCGGCACGATCTGCGCCCGGCGGATGAGGCCGGCCTCGTCGAGCTCGTACCGGTGGAAGAGCAGCCCACGCGGAGCCTCCGTGGCCCAGGCGGCCACGCCGGGCCGCGGTGTCCAGGGCACCATCGGTGCATCCGGCTCCCGGTAGGCGGCGATGATGTCGCGCGCCTCCGCCACGGCGTGCAGCAGCTCCACGCCGCGGGCCACGATGCTGCGGAAGACGTTGCGCCGGATCTCGTCGGCGAGCCCCGTGGCCGCCAGCCCCTGCGCGGCAAGCGGATGCAGCGTCGCGGGAGACAGCGTGACCCGCGCCGACGGGCCGAGGAGGTACACCTCGCCGGCGTGCGAGCGGGCCTGGAGCGCGTTCGACCAGGCGACCTGCTCCTCGTGGAACGCCTGCCCCCACTCGCCCGGCGCCAGGTCGATCCCGTCGTTCGAGACGATCCGCCCCTCGTTGTACGCGTACTCCGAGGGGTGGCGCAGCGCCAGGAGGAGCGGGTCCCGGACGTAGTCGGGCGCCTCCAGCCCGGCAACCCACTCCAGGGTCGCCTGGGCCTCGCGCACCGCGGTCTCGAGGTCGGGCAGCAGCGCCTCCAGCTCGCGCCGCCGCGGCGCGCGGGAAAAGCCGCCGACCCGAACGCTCACCGGGTGGATGGCGCGTCCGCCGAGGATCTCGATGATCCGGTTGCCGATCCGCTTGATCCGCAGGCCCTGGGCCACCAGGTCGCGATGGTCCGCCGCCATCTCCAGGGCGCTCGGGTAGCCCAGGAAGTCCGGCGCGTGCAGCAGGTAGATGTGGAGCGCGTGGCTCTCGATCCACTCGCCGCAGTACAGGAGGCGCCGCAGGGACCGCACGGCCGGATCGATGGCCACGCCGAACAGGTCCTCGAAGGCGTGGACCGCCGACATCTGGTAGGCGACCGGGCAGATCCCGCAGATGCGGGCCACGATGTCGATCACCTCGTCGGGCGTGCGTCCGACCACGAGCTGCTCGAAGTAGCGCGGCGCCTCGAAGATCCCGAGCTGCGCCTCCACGACCTGCCCGTCGCGCACGACGAGCTTCAGGGACCCTTCGCCCTCGACGCGGGTCAGCTCGCTGACCTCGTATCGGATCTCCCCGTCGGACCCCTGCGGGACCGCCAGGCCGATGCCGGCTCCCGTCGACTCATGCATGGCTGGGTTCCTCCTGGCGGTGGGCGGTCCGGGTTGCCGTCGCCGCCTCTTCGCGGAACGGCGGCGCGTAGGCGGTGAAGCCGGCGAACAGCCGCGAGGCGGCGGCGTCGTCGACGCCGTGCTCGCGGAACCAGCTCGCCAGCGAGGCGACGTTCGCCTGCTCACGGGGACCGAAGCATGCGTAGCAGCCGCGCCCGTAGGCCGGGCAGATGGCACCGCAGCCCGTCTCCGTCACCGGACCCAGGCACGGGATCCCCTGGGCCACCACCACGCAGACCGTGCCGCGCCGCTTGCAGGCCAGGCAGACCGACTCGTCGGGGAGCTGGGGACGCCGCCCGACCCGCAGCGACGCAAGCAGCTCCAGCAGCTGATGAGGATCGATGGGGCAGCCGCGCAGCTCCGCGTCCACGGTGACGTGGTCGCTGATCGGGGTGCTGGTCGGCAGGGTCGCCAGCAGGTCCGGCCGCGGATAGACCGCCGCGCGCCAGGCCGGCTCGTTCCCCCAGTTGCGAAGCGCCTGGATGCCGCCCGCGGTGGCGCAGGCGCCGATGGTGACCAGCACTCCGGCGCGGCGCCGCAGCTCGGTGATCCACTCCACCTGGTCGGGCGTGCTGACGGAGCCCTCCACCAGCAGGACGTCGTACGGCCCGCTCGAGCGGTTCGAGGTGGCCTCGGGAAACTCGACGATCTCGAAGGTGGCGGCGATCTGGAGCAGGTGCTCCTCCAGGTCGAGCACGGTCAGCTGGCAGCCGTCGCAGCTCGTGAGCTTGGCGACGCCCACGCGGGGCCGCGCCCCGGGGGCCAGGTTCGGCTTCTGCCGCGCGTGCGCGGCGGTTTCGGAAGCGGACATCAGAGGCCCTCCACGTTCAGGGCGTCACCGAGCTGGGCGACGGAGAAGACCGGCCCGTCCCGGCAGATGAAGACCTTGCCCATCTGGCAGTGGCCGCAGAGGCCGATGCCGCACTGCATCTGCCGCTCCAGCGAGACGAACGTGCGCTCGGCGGGGATCCCCCGTTCCGCGACCGTCCGGACCGCGACCTGCATCATCCGCTCCGGGCCGCACAGGTAGGCCGCCGCCGGGCGCCCGTGCCAGTCCGCCTGGTCGAAGAGCTGGGTCACCACGCCCACCCGCCCGAGCCACTCCGGCCCGGCGCGGTCGACGGTGAGCGCCACGTCGATCCCGAGCTCCGGCCAGCTGGCGAGCTCGTCGGTGTAGAGCAGGTCGTTCGGGGTACGGGCGCCGTAGTAGAGGCAGACCTTCCCGAAGCGGTCCCGGGCGGCAACGATGGCGTCGAGGAGCGGCCGCAGCGGTGCCAGACCGATGCCTCCGGTCGCCACGATGACGTCCTTGCCGAGCCCGCGCTCGACCGGCCAGCCGACCCCCAGCGGACCGCGCAGCCCGATCTCCGTGCCCGGCTCAGACCGGGTCAGGTGGGTGGTCGCCGGTCCGGCGGCCCGCACCGTCAGGATCACGTGATCGCGCCCGTAGCGGGAGACGGAGATGGGGAAGGCCGGGAAGCCGGGCTGCTCGACCATGAGGAACTGGCCGGGAGTCCCGGTGCTGATGATCGGGTCGACGTTGTCGATGAGGAGCGAGAAGGTGTCCGCCGTCTCCGGCGTGACCGAGCGGATCCTGCCGATGGTGTACGTGGCCGGGCCCGTGCCCGCGGGCAGGGACGGACGCGTCCGCAGCCGCTCGGCCGGCGGCGCGATCGCCTCGAGCTCCTCGCGCACGTCGATGCCGACCGGGCACCACGCGATGCAGCGGCCGCAGCCGACGCAGCCGGAGGTGCCGAACTGGTCGATCCAGGTGGCGAACTTGTGGGTGAGCCACTGCCGGTAGCGGTCCTGCCTCCGGGAGCGGAAGCTGCCGCCGGCGACCTTGGCGAACCCGGCGGTGAAGCAGGAGTCCCAGGAGCGCTCGGCAACGATCGTCTCCGTGTCGAGGTCCGCCCGCTGGGTCACCGAGGTGCAGAAGCAGGTCGGACAGACGAGCGTGCAGTTGGCGCAGGCGAGGCACCGGTCGGCGACCTCCTGCCAGCGCGGGCTGTCGAGGGCGTCCAGGAGCCGGTCGTGGAGGCCGTCGGTGGCCACCGGGTCCCCGATCGCCTCGCGGGTGGCAGCCACCGCCTCATGGGCGGCCGCCTGGCGTGCCCCATCCGCGGGCTCGGTGGGAAGCCGGTCGAGGAGCTCCTCGCCGCGCGGGCTGCCGCTGGAGACGAGGAACCCGTCATCGAGCTCCGTGAGCACGATGTCGGCGCCATCGGTCACCTCCGGGCCGGTGCCCATGGAGGTGCAGAAGCAGGTCTTGCCCGCGCGCGTGCACTGGGCCGCGACGACCAGGCCCGCGTCCCGGCGAGCGGCGTAGTCCGCGTCCACGAACGGACCGCCGGTGAGGACACGGTCCTGGATCCGCAGCGCGGCGAGCTCGCAGGCACGCACGCCCAGGAAGGCCATGGGCTCCGGCGCCTCGGCGGCCGGATCGATCGACAGGCCCGCCCCCTCGCGGCTGGCACGGGTGAGCGGGACCGTGGGCGGGAACGTGTAGCGCTTCCAGCTCGTCATCCCCACCGTCACATCGAAGACGCGCTCGCTGCCGGTGGCGACCAGGCGGTAGGAACCGGGGGCCTGCTCGTCGCGCATGCCCTTCGGAAGGTCGGCGGCGCTGTGCAGCTCCTCGTAGACGACGGCGCCATCCGCAACCGTCGGCCCGATCACCTTCCGTCCCCCCTCGCCGAGGAGGCCGATGAGGGCATCCAGGTCGCGGCGGTGCAGGAATCTCGGCTCTGCGACGCTCCTCACCATGGCGCCTGCTCCTGTCCCGCGTACAGGTCCAGGAGCTGAGTGCGGGTGGCGACCAGCCGTCGCGCGACGGCGGTCAGGAGACGCGGATAGACCGATGCCGCGAGGGCGGCGTCCGCGGCGAGGAGCCGCCGCAGCGCGGGTCCCTCGAAGACCAGCGCCTCGACCTCCTCGAGGGCCATCACCGTGGACGTGGCGGCGTGCGGCTCAACGAGGGCGGACCAGCCGAACACGTCGCCGGGCTCCACCGTGAGCAGCGTCACTGGCCCGCGCTCCGGCACCAGGGTGCGCAGGGCGAGGCGCCCGGTGAGGACGATTCCGAACTCCGTGGTGGGCCCGCCTTCGCGAAGCACGGTCGCGTCAGCCGGATAGGTGCGCAGCCGCGCGAGGTCCGCCAGCTGCGACAACGCGTGAGGCGGCAGGTTCGTCCCGAACCAGGACTCGCTCAGCCGCGACGCAAGGCCAATTTCGCTCATGGCTTCATGGTGGGCGTGGACGCGTCCGGCATCGAGGGCCGTTCGACGGCTGGCCGCGGGCCGTTCGGACCGGCGCCCCCCGGCCGCACGGCGCCGCGGCTTGGGACCCTCGGCCTCGCGCGGGGCGCCCGGCCCCTTCGCTCCCCGGCCACCCGGAGGCACCACGGGCAGGGAACTGCGAGGTCGGAGAGAATGTGATGGTGCGTACCGCGCCGCTCCGAGCCTCCGCCGGCCGCCTGCTGACGGCCGCGATCGCCGCCATCCCGCTCGTGCTCCTCGGCACGGCGACCGCGCTCGCCCACGGCGACGAGGTCCCGGCGCCGACCTTCCCCGGCTACCTGCTCGACTGGAGCTGGGACCCGCTCGCGGTGCTCGGCTGCCTCGCGGCCGGCGGTGCCTACCTGTGGGCCGAGCGCCGGGTCAACCGGGCGCATGCGGTCACGCCGGTGCCGCGGTATCGGCGCTGGCTCTTCCTCGGCGGACTGGCGGCGATCCTGGTGGCACTCGTCTCCCCCATCGACACCTACGAGGGCGCGCTCTTCAGCATCCACATGGTCCAGCACATGCTGCTGGAGCTGGTCGCCGCCCCGCTCCTCGTGATGGCCGGACCCATCACGCTCGCGCTGCGGGCGGCGTCGCCATCGGTCAGGAGGGGAATCCTGGTCGTCCTGCACAGCCACCTCCTGCGGTGGATCGCCTTCCCGCTCACGGCATGGTTCCTCTTCGCAGCGGTGAACTGGGGCTGGCACTTCAGCAGCGGCCTCTACGACCTGGCGCTCGAGAACGACCTGGTCCACTACATCGAGCACCTCACCATGCTCGGGGCGGGGCTCCTCTTCTGGTGGCCGGTGGTCAGCCCCGACCCCATGCCGTGGCGCATGCCGCATCCGGCACGGATCCTCTACCTCTTCCTGGCCATGCCGCAGATGTCGTTCCTCGGGGTGGCGCTCCTCTCCACGGACCGGATCCTCTACAGCCACTACCTGACGAACCACCTGCCATGGGCACCGGACCCGCTTGCCGACCAGCAGCTGGGCGGCGTGCTCATGTGGGTGATGGGCGACATGGTCTTCCTGGCCGCGATGATCGGCATGGTCTGGGCATGGATGCGCTTCGAGGACGCACGCACGGCGCGAATGGACGCGCGGCTGGACGAGGAGGAGCGGCTCCGCGAGGCGGCCGAGCCGATGGCGGCCGAGCCGATGGCGGCCGAGCCGATGGCGACCGAGCCCGGCAGGCAGGACCTCCAGGCCTGATCGGCCGGCACGCTCTCCCGGCGCGCCGACGCGGTCAGCCCACCCCGAGACGGACCAGGCTGTCCAGGGCGACGGCCGCGAAGAGCAGCGTCAGGTAGCTGATCGAGAAGCGGAAGAGGTCGATGGCCGCGTGGCCGTTGGCGATGTTGCGCTGGACCCGGACGGCGTACCAGACGAACGCGATACCCAGCACCACGGCCGAGCCGAGGTAGATGAACCCCATCCGCGCGGCCGGGAAGAGGAGGAGGCTGACCGCCACCAGCAGGAGCGAGTACAGGGTGATCTGGCGGGCCGTCTCCGCCTCGCCGTGGACGACGGGCATCATCGGTACGCGCGCGGTCGCGTAGTCGCCCTTGTAGCGCAGGGCGAGCGCCCAGAAGTGGGGCGGGGTCCAGTAGAAGACGATGGCGAAGAGGACGAGCGCCGGAATCCCGACCGTGCCGGTGACCGAGGCCCAAGCCACGAGCACGGGGACGCTGCCTGCCGCACCGCCGATGACGATGTTCTGCGGCGTGGATCGCTTCAGCCAGAGCGTGTAGACGAACACGTAGAACCCGATGGCGGAGAGCGACAGCACCGCGCTGAGGAGGTTGACGGTCACCGCGAGGAAGACGAACGAGACGATCGACAGGCCGATGCCGAACACGAGGGCGGACCGCGGGTCGACGGCGTGGCGCGGGAGGGGCCGGTGCCGCGTCCGCCGCATGACGTCGTCGATGTCACGGTCCACGTACTGGTTGATGGCGTTCGCGCCACCGGCCGCCAGCGTGCCGCCCACCATGACCGCGAGCATGAGCCACGGCGAGGGGATGCCACGCGCCGCGAGGACCATCGTCGGGATCGTGGTGACCAGGAGCAGCTCGATGATCCGGGGCTTCGTCAGCGCCACGTACGCGCGCAGGACCCCGAACCGCGCCGGCGAGCGGGCGATGGCGTTCACCGCTCCACCCCGGCCGGTGCCGCCGGCTGCGCCGGACGCGCCCCTGGATCCAGCCGGGGCAGGGCGGCCGGATCCGTCAGCGGCTCCGCGTCCAGCCTCGCCGCGTAGTGGGCGAGGACGACGGAGGCGACGAGGAGGCCCCAGATCGCGGCACCCAGCGAGAGGTGGAGGATCTGTGACCAGGCCGACAGGGCGGTGAAGACCTGCAGGCCGCCCACCACGGCCTGGACCACGAACAGGGCCGAGGCGGTGAGGGCCAGGGCTGCCACCCATGGTCGTCGGGAGCGCTGCCGCCACGCGACGAGGGTCGCGGCGGCCACGATCAGCCCCACGATCACGGCCGCCCAGCGGTGGATCACGTGCGGGGCGTTGCCCGCGTCGAGGGCGGGGAACGGCGTGCCGTTCATGAGCGGCCAGTCCGGGAAGACGAGCGCCGTCCCCGTGGCCGTCACGTGGGAGCCCAGCAGGAGGAGGACGTACACGGCGGCGGCGGCCCCGACCATCCACAGCGTGAGACGGTCCCAGCCGCCGCGCCTCCCGATCCGCGCCGGCAGCGCGGAACGGATGGCGATGTAGATGAGGAGCGCCAGGAGCGCCATGGCGGTCGCCATGTGGGCGGTGACGATGTCGCCGGCGAGCTCGCTCTCCACCGTCACCGCTCCCAGGCCGGCCTGGAAGATGACGAGGACAAAGCCGATGAGCGCCGGCCACAGGATGGAGGCGCGGCGCCGGTAGGCCGTGACGGCGGCGATCGCGACCCCGAGCATCAGGAAGCCCACGACCGCGGCGGTCGTGCGGTGCGACCACTCGATGATGGCGTGGATGTCGCCGAACGGCGGGATGAGGCTGCCGTAGCAGGTCGGCCACTCCGGGCAGCCGAGGCCGGAGCCGGTCGATCTGACGACGACGCCGACCATGACGAGGATGAAGGTCATCGCCACGGTGGCCGCGGCGAGCTTGGTGAAGCGGGTCAATCTACCTCCGGGCCGCTCCGGGGTCGCGGGTAGTGGCAGTACGCGCACGAGCGAGCGGTTGCCATTCTACCCGGGCTCGCCGAAACGCTCCTCGCTGCCCCCGGGTGGCGGGTGCGCGGGGAGGGTCGCGGATCGGACGGCATCGGTCCGGCCTAGGTCCAGGGCAGGTGGACCCAGGGCAGGATGGCGTTCAGGAGGAGCCCGGCGACGAGGAGCGCGCCGGCGCGCCGGGTGTGGATGAAGGCGGCGGAGACGAACCAGAGCGGCCAGATCGGATAGTCCGGCGGCGCCTCCGCCGGGCGCGGGGCTCCGAAGACCCGCAGCACCTCGACCAGGCGCGGGATCCCCAGCACCACCAGCAGGACGAACGGGCCGATCCAGCCGACGAGGGCGGCGCCGACGACGATGGGGTAGTAGGCGATCATCAGCAGCTGCGCGATCCGCTTGGCCGGCTCCTCCCCCAGGATGACCGGCAGGGTGCGCACGCCGCGTGCGCCGTCCGGGCCGATCTTGTCGATGTGCTTGCCGAAGAGGACGGTCGTCACCAGGATCGCGTAGGGGAGGCTGGCGACCCAGACCCATCCGGGAAGCTGCCCGGTGGCCGCGAAGAAGGTCCCGCCGATCATCAGCGGCCCCCAGACGATGAAGACGCCCGGCTCGCCGAGGCCGCGGTGCTTGAGGCGGATGGGGGGCGCGACGTAGAAGACGCTGACGAAGAGGCCCGCCAGCGCGAAGGCGGCGACGAGAGGACCCCGCGCCGCGACGAGCACCAGCAGGATCGCCAGGTCCACCACGTTCGCGGCGAGGATCGCCGCACCCAGCTGAACCTTGGTGAGCAGCCCGGAGAGGATGGGGTGCGGCGCGTAGAGGGCCCGGACGTACTCGTCGGTGTCGACGCCGCCCTCCAGGTCGAAGTAGTCGTTGATCATGTTGTTCGAGGCATGCGCCACGACCAGCCCGAGCACCGACAGGACCAGCCACCAGTAGTTGACGGCCAGCCCGGAGGAGACCGCCAGGAGCGCGCCGATCAGGCCGCTCGTGAAGGTCATGGAGAAGACGGCGGCGCGCGTGATGAGGAGCCACTTGCTCACCGCGTCCATCCGGGCGCCCTCCGGGAGGTTCGCGGTGCTGATGATGTAGCGCCAGGTGGCGAAGCGCTGGCCGAAGGTCATTGCGGCGCGGATGATACGCGCCCCCCGCCGTGCAACGCGATAATCGCCGCCATGCAGATCGACGTACGCCCCTTCGACGGGTCGTTCCGGGACTGGTTCGACACCGTCGACGTCTCCTTCGGCCAGCGCGTGGTGGAGGAGGACCTGCCCCTCGTGGAGGGCTACGCGGAGCTCGCCCGGGCCATTGCCGCCTACGACGGAGCGCGGCCGGTGGGAACGGCGGGCGCCTTCACCTTCGGCGTCACCGTCCCGGGCGGGAGCATGCCCGCCGCCGGCGTCACCATGGTCGGCGTCCACCCCACGCATCGCCGACGCGGCGTGCTGACCGCCATGATGCGGGCCCAGCTCGACGACGTGCGCGAGCGCGGCGAGCCGATCGCAATCCTGTGGGCCTCGGAGGCCACGATCTACGAGCGCTTCGGCTACGGGCTCGCCTCGTTCAAGGCATCCGTGGAGGTGGAGCGATCCCGGGCGACCTTCCGGACCCCTCCCCCGCGCACGGGCACCTTCCGCCTCCTCGACGGGTCCGAGGCCACCGCGGCCTGCCGCCCCGTCTACGACGCCTTCGTGCCGACGCGTGCAGGCGCCTTCTCGCGCAACGACGCGTGGTGGCGCGTGGAGTTCGTCCACGACCCGGAGCGCTGGCGGCGCGGTGGCGGGCCTGCCTTCTTCCTCGTGCACGAGACCGATGGCGCCGCGGACGCCTACGCCCGCTACCGGATCCACGGCGAGTGGGACGACCGCGGTCCGAAGGGCAAGGTCGCGGTGGAGGAGGCCATTGCGCTCGGTCCCGAGGCGGAGCGCGAGCTCTGGGGCTACCTCCTCGACGTGGACCTCACGGCGCGCACCGCCGCGTTCAACGTCCCGGTCGACAGCGCGCTGCGCCTCATGCTCCGGGAGCCACGACGCCTGGGGATGACGATCGGCGACGCGCTCTGGCTGCGGATCGTGGACCTGCCCGCCGCCCTGGCGCGGCGCGCCTACGCCGGGCGCGACCGGCTCGTCGTGGAGGTCCGCGACGACTTCTGCGAGTGGAACGCCGGTCGCTGGCAGCTCGAGGCGATGCAGGAGGGCGCCGAGGTGCGCCGCACCGATGTCGACGCCGACCTCGCCCTGGGCATCGCGGAGCTCGGCTCCGTCTTCCTGGGCGGCGTCAGCCTGGCGGAGCTGGCCATGGCGGGGCGGATCGAGGAGCGCACGCCGGGGGCGGTCAGCCGCGGCGACGCCCTGTTGCGGACACCCCTGGCCCCGTGGTGCCCCGCGGTCTTCTGACCACCTCTGGACGTCTCTCCCGGCGAACCGGGAACGGCCTCAGGAAGCAGCCTCGCCGCTCGCTGACTCGGCGCGCTCGAGCGTCTCCTTCGACGGGTTGCGAATCCCGAGCCCGTTCACGGCCGCGCCGGCGAAGGCGAGCCCGGCAGCGATGAGCATCGCCAGGTGGAAGGAATCCGTGGATGCCTCCCGCGCGGCGCGCATCTGCGCCTGGCTGGCGCCGCGCTCGGGCGGGTTCAGCGGCGGGAACTGCTGGCGCACGGCCGCGGAGCTCGTGTCGATCCCGCTCACCCTCGAGGAGAGCCCCCCGTAGAAGGTCGCCGTGACGCCGATGAAGATCACCGCCCAGGCAAGGAGGGGGCCGATCCGCGACAGGGCGTTGTTGATGGCCGACGCGAGGCCGGAGTTCCGCGCCGGGACGGAGGTCATGAGCGCGGTGGTCAGCGGCGCCACCATGATCGAGATGCCCAGCCCGAAGACGAGGAGCGCGGGCAGGAGGTCCGCGAGCGCCCCGACCGGCGGAACGAGGGACGACGCGCGCGAGACGCTCGCATCCCACCCGGGGCTGGACGAGGGGATACGGACCAGCCAGAGGAGTCCCAGGCCCATCAGCGCCGGCCCCACGGTCATGAACAGGCGCGGGCCGAAGCGGGCCCCCAGCGTCCCCATCTGCGTGGAGAGGAAGATGAGGAACAGGGAGGTGGGGATGGTCACCAGGCCGCTGGCCAGTGCGCTGTAGCCCAGCACGCCCTGGAGGAAGATCGCCTGGAACTGGCCGTAGGTGTAGAGCGCGCCGTAGATCAGCAGGGTCGAGGCGTTCGTCACCGTGAAGTTCCGCGACGAGAAGAGGCGCGGGGGAATGAGCGGATCGCGCCGCCGGGTCATGAGCGGGACGAGGGCGAGCGCGGTGATCGCGCCGAGCCCAAGGGCCACGAAAGCGGAGACGTCCGTCCAGCGCGACTGCTGTCCGCGGATGGCGCCGTACGTCAGCCCTCCGACCGCCACCGCCACGGCGGCGGCGCCGAGCCAGTCGAAGCGGCCGCCCGCCTCGGGATCCTTCGACTCCGGCATGGTGCGGAGCGCCAGGAGGATGGCGATCACGACGAGCGGCGGGTTGATGAAGAAGGCGAAGCGCCAGCTCAGCGCATCCACGACGTAGCCGCCCAGCACCGGTCCGGCGATCGTGGTCACGCCGGAGGCGGCCGCCCACACCCCGAACGCTCGCCCACGCTCCTCCCCGGAGAAGTTCGCGTTGATCAGCGCCAGCGAGGTCGGGACCACGACGGCTCCGAACATGCCCTGGAGGAGCCGGAAGCCGATCAGGACCTCCATGGTCGGCGCGATGGCGCAGAGGACCGATGCCGCCCCGAAGCCGCCAAGCCCGATGAGGAACATCCGTCGCCGGCCGTACGTGTCGGCGAGCTTGCCGGCCAGGATGAGGAGCGAGGCCAGCGTGAGCAGGTAGCCGTTGACGACGTACGACTCGCCCTCCAGGACGCCCACGAACGTCGCCGGTAGCTCCTTGCCGATCGACTTGAGCGCCACGTTCACGACGGTCGAGTCGAGGAAGACGATGCCGGAGGCCAGGACGACGGAGACGAGGATCCACGTGCGCCGCTGCATCCGCGCATGATGCGGGAATCGGTCAACACCGCCTGTCGGCCGGCGGCCGCGAGGTGCGGAAATGGCGTGCCGGCGCGCGCCGGCGTGCAGCAGACTGCACCGGACGTGACAGCGGCACCTGCACCCGCCCCGAGCCTGTCGCCCTACGCGGTCTTCCGCAACCGCAGCTTCACCCTGCTCTGGACGGCGCAGCTGGTCTCGACCGCCGGCAGCGCGCTGACGTCCCTGGCCGCCGGCATCCTCGTCTACCGGGTCACCGGCTCGGCGCTCTCCGTGGGCCTCATGCTCATGGCCACCGCCGCGCCGAGCCTCGTCGTGGGCCTGGTCGCCGGCGTCTTCGTGGACCGCTGGAACCGGCACCTGATCATGGTCATGGCCGACCTCGTCCGCGGCCTGATCGTGTTCGTGATCCCGTTCGTCGTGGTCAAGGACTTCGCGAACCTGGGCATCGGCTGGCTCTACCTGTTCGTTGCGCTCTCGTCGGTGGTGACCCAGTTCTTCGACCCCGCCAACGACAGCGTCCTGCCCGAGATCGCCAGCGAGGAGGAGCTCGCCGCCGCGAACTCGCTCATGGCGATCTCGAGCTTCGGCTCGACCGCCATCGGCTTCGCGCTGGCGGGGCTCATCGCGGGGACGCTGCCGATCGAATGGGCCTTCTGGATCGATGCGGCCACGTTCGCCTTCTCCGCCGCGTGCCTCACGCTGGTCCGCATCGGGCACGTCCCGCCGGAGGAGGAGACGAGCGTCGAGCTGGTCTGGCGGAACCTGAAGGCCGGCACCGCGTTCCTCTTCTCGACGCCCATCCTGCGCTCGCTCTTCCTGGTCTCGGCGCCGGTCTACCTCTCGTTCGGCCTGTGGAACACGCTCCTCCTGCCGTTCACCAAGCACACGCTGGGCGCGACCGACTTCGAGTACGGCCTGCAGGAGGGCCTGACCTCCGTCGGCTTCGTCATCGGCAGCCTCATCATGGCCAACCTCGCGGACCGATGGCGGGAAGGCCAGTGGCTGGCGCTCGGCTTCTTCCTGATGGGCGTGGTCGGCATCCTCTACGGGCTCGCGCCCAACGTGTGGGTCGCCATCGGCCTGGTCATCTTCTCGGGCTTCTTCAACGCGCCCGCGAGCGTGGGGCGGCGGCTCGTCATCCAGCGCAACACCCCCCGCGATTTCCGCGGGCGGGTCAACAGCGCCTTCTTCGTCAGCCGCGACGTCGTCTTCCTGGTCGGCATGGGCCTGGCCGGGCTGGCCGATATCGTCGACATCCGGCTGCTGGTGGTCCTCACCTCGGTGCTGCTCGCCGCGTCCGGCGTGTGGACCACGTTCCTCCCCGGGCTCGGGCAGCCGGCCGCCGAGTGGCGGCACGCCATGCGCCTGCTGCGGGCCGCGCCGACGGCGCCGGGCCTGGGAGCCATGCGGCCGGCGACGATGGTGGACTTCGACCTGCTGGTCGGCATGATCCCCGCCCTTGGCCTGCTCTCCGCGCGCGATCGTCAGAACCTGGTCACCCAGGCGCACGTGGCCGATGCCGCCGAGGGCACGCGCGTCCTCACCGCCGGCGAGATCGGGGACGCCGCGTACTTCATCCTCTCGGGTCGAACCGTGGCGGGGATCGCCGACGACTCCGGCGAGTTCCGCGCCCTCTCATCCATGGAGGCGGGCGACTTCTTCGGGGAGATCGCCGCGCTCACCGGGTCGCGGCGGACCGCCAACGTCGTCGCGGAGGTCCCCACGACGCTGATGGAGGTGCCCGCCGCGGCGCTCCGGCAGCTGATGGCGGTGCCGCAGATCTCGTCGCTGGTCTTCACCAAGCTCACCGAGCGCCTCTCCCGCACGAACTCCGACCTGCCGCGCTTCGCCGGCCTGGACCAGGGCACCCTGCGCGACCTGCGCTCCCGCAAGACCCCCGGGGAGGCGCTTCCCGAGGCGGACTGATCTCCGTCCCGCCTCGGCCGCGGCGGGATGTTCGGCCGGGGAGTACCAATCGTCGGCTGGCCGGCTGCTGCCGGACCGCGGCGACGCAATGTTCGCCCGGCGGGGACCAGTCAGTGATCCGGGGCGGGGGGCACCCCCTCGGAAGCGCCGATCGCGGGGCCCGGGCGACGTGCTGTTCGCCCGGCTCGAACAGCACGTCGCCAAGCCGGCGCGGGGGGCAGCCGGCCGACGTCCGGTTCGCGCGGCGCGAACATCCGGAAACGCGCACCCCGCGGCGGCGGGCTACGATTGGCGGCATGGATCCCCTTCAAGCCATCCGCCGCCTCATCGGCCGCCGATCGAAGATGGCGGGACGCGTCGCGGTCCTGCGGCTGTACGGCCCCATCACCGGCGGACCCCGCTCGGCCGACTGGGTCGAGAGCGTCACGCGCGTGCGGCGCTCGAAGCGCGTGCCGGCGGCGGTCCTCGACATCGACTCGCCGGGTGGATCCGCGCCGGCATCGGACTACCTGTACCTCGCCCTCGCGCGCCTCGCCGCTGAGAAGCCGCTCGTGGCCCACGTCCGCGGGGTCGGAGCTTCGGGCGCCTATCTCGCCGCCCTGGCGGCCCGGCGCATCGTGGTCGCCCCGAACGCCGTCGTCGGCTCCATCGGCGTCATCAGCGCGGCGCCCCGGGTGTCGACGCTGCTCGAACGGATCGGGGTGCGCGTCCAGGAGACCAAGGCCGGCAGCCTCAAGGGTCAGGGGGCGCCGTGGCGCGAGGACACGCCCGAGGAGGCCGCCAAGGAGCGCGAGATCGTGGATGCCTTCTACGACGCGTTCGTCGGGCGCGTTGCGGAGGGGCGTCGCATCCCCGTGGAGCGCGCGCGGGAGCTGGCCACGGGCGAGGTCTGGCTCGGCTCACGGTCCGTGGAGCTGGGCCTGGCCGACGAGGTCGGGGACCTGGAGCGCGCGGTGGAGCTCGCCGCGGCGGCCGCCGGCATCCCCGCCCGCTCGGTGCCGGTCCACGCGCGTCGGCCGCTGCTCGCGCGGCTGATGGACCGCTTCGCCACCCGCCTGGTGGGCCGCGTGGCCGATGCCGTCGAGGCGGAGCTCTGGCGCCGCGATCCCCGCTTCTGATCCACCGGCGCGCCTTTGGCCCCCGGCTGCCGGCGGGTCGTGCCAGAGCCGCGCGGTATTCCGCGGAGGACTACATCAGCGCGGATCCGGGCCCGCGCGTGGCCGCCGAGTCCTCCGCGTGCTCATGCGCCGCGGCATCGGGACTGGCCGCACCGGTATAACCGTCGGCGTCATCACGAGCCGCGCGGCACCCCACGGTACCCGCGGTATTCCGCGGAGGACTACATCAGCGCGGATCCGGGCCCGCGCGTGGCCGCCGAGTCCTCCGCGTGCTCATGCGCCGCGGCATCGGGACTGGCCGCGCCGGTATAACCGTCGGCGTCATCACGAGCCGCGCGGCACCCCAGGGCCGGAACGTCAGGCGAGGGGCTCGAAGCGCGCGGTGAAGTGCCGGAGCGCCGCGGGCTGCTCCACGATCCGCATCCCCGGCAGCTCCGCGGCACGCGCCGCGACCGCGCGGACCACTTCGATCACGTAGTCGATGTGGGACTGGGTGTAGACCCGGCGCGGGATGGCGAGACGGACGAGCTCCATGGCGGCCGGCGTCTCCGTCCCGTCCGGATGCATCCCGAACATCACCGTCCCGATCTCGCAGCCGCGGATCCCGCCCATCCGGTACAGCTCCACCGCCAGCGCCTGCCCCGGGTACTGGAGCGGGGGGATGTGGGGCAGGAGCGCAGCGGCATCCAGGTACACGGCATGCCCGCCGATCGGCTGGACGCAGGGCACCCCGGACGAGACGAGCGCCTCCCCAAGGTAGGCCGTGGACCGGATCCGGTAGCGCAGGTAGTCCTCCTCCACGACCTCGCTCAACCCCTGCGCGATCGCCTCCAGGTCGCGTCCCGCCAGCCCGCCGTACGTCGGAAAGCCCTCCGTGAGGATGAGGAGGTTGCGGCACTGCTCGGCCCAGGCGTCGTCGTTCATCGCCAGCCATCCGCCGATGTTGGCGATGGCGTCCTTTTTCGCCGACATCGTCATGCCATCGGCGCAGGCCGCCATCTGCCGCACGATCTCCACCACGGGCACGTCCGCGTACCCCGGCTCGCGCTGCTTGATGAACCACGCGTTCTCCGCGAAGCGGCAGGCATCCAGGAAGAGCGGCAGGCCGTATCGGTCGCACACCGCGCGCACCGCGCGCAGGTTCTCGAGCGACACCGGCTGGCCGCCGCCGGAGTTGTTCGTGACGGTGACCATCACCAGCGGGACGTTCTGCGGGCCGCGCTCCCGGATCAGCGCATCGAGCGCCTCCACGTCCACGTTCCCCTTGAAGGGATGGAGCGTCGCCGGATGCCGTCCCTCCTCGATCACCAGGTCCACCGCCTCCGCGCCCGAGTGCTCCACGTTGGCGCGCGTCGTGTCGAAGTGCGTGTTGGAGGGGACGACCTTCCCGGGAGCGCCCACCACGGTGAAGAGGATCTTCTCCGCCGCGCGTCCCTGGTGGGTGGGGATCACGTGCCTGAAGGGAAACAGCGACTGCACCGCCGCGAGGAACCGGTACCACGAGGGTGACCCGGCGTACGACTCGTCCCCGCGCTGGATGCCCGCCCACTGCGCGGAGGACATGGCACCGGTTCCCGAATCGGTCAGGAGGTCGACCAGGACGTCATCGGAATGGAGGTTGAAGATGTTGTAGCCGGCGGTCTCCAGCTTCGCCTGGCGCTCCTCCGGCGTCGTCATCCGGATCGGCTCCACGCTCTTGATCCGGAACGGCTCGATGATCGTCTTCCAGTCGTCCATTCGCGCAAGAGCATAGTGCCGCGACCACTGCCGGCGTGACACGATCTGAAGGCACAACCGCGATGAGAGGCGACAAGCGCCATGGCCTGGGAGTCACTCGGAGGAACGCCGGTCTCGGCGCCGGCCGTCACCAGCTGGGCACCGAACGAGATGCAGGTCTTCTGCATCTTCGGTGACGGGCAGCTGTGGAACCGCTACTGGGACGGGAGCCACTGGCACGACTGGGAGTCGCTCGGGGGCGAGCTGACCGGGGATCCCGCCGCGTGCTCGTGGGGCGCGGACCGCATCGACCTGTTCGCCAGGGGCCGGGACGGCGCGCTCTGGCATTGCTGGTACCAGCCGGACGGCTGGCAGGCGTGGGAATCCCTCGCGGACGGGCTGGCATCGGACCCTGCCGCCTGCTCGTGGGGGCCGAACCGGATCGACGTCTTCGCCCGCGGGACCGATGGTGACCTCCTCCACGCCGCGTGGGACGGCACCGCGTGGTCCTTCCGCTGATGGACACCGACCCGCACCAGCTCTACCCCGACGACCTGCCCACGCCGTTCACGGCGGCGGAGATCCGGGGCGGTTGTCCGCCGGGCCGCACCCTCCGCTATCGGCTGGAGCGGGCGGACGCCGAGCCGGAGATCCGTGTCACGCGCTACCTGGACGGGGACGCGGAAGGCGCGAGCCAGGAATCCTGGCTCGAATCGACGGACGGCACGGTCCTGGCCGAGCCGGAGGCGGGCCGCGCCACGTGGCTGGAGCTCCAGGAGCACGCCTCGTTCCCGGCCGCCACCACGGTGCGGACGGAGGAAGAGCTGACGACCCCGGCCGGCACCTTTGCCTGCTGGCGCTACGACCGGACCGATGACGACGGGACCTGGCGCTTCTGGTTCGCGCGCGGCCTCCCCGGGCAGCCGGTCCGCTTCGAGCACGAGGTGGGCGGGAGGGTCGTCTTCTCTTCGACCCTCCTCGAGAACCTTCCCTAGCCGACGGCGCGGATCACCAGCGCCACCCCGTAGCCGGCCAGCAGGAGCAGGCCGGTGTACAGGTGGAGCTTCACGTTGACGCCCATGAACGCCATGAGGGTGTAGGGGCTGTCGTAGTTCGCGTGGATCCCGCGATACACGCGCGGGACGAGGGGCAGCGCTGCAAGCGCGAGCAGGGTCGGCCACGGCATCAGCCCGCTGGCGACCCCCACCACGACCAGGGCGAAGGCCACCAGGGCGGCGACGAGATAGAGGCGCTCCACCCCGGCCTGGCCCAGGCGAACGACCAGGGTGCGCTTGCCTGCGGCGGCGTCGCCGCGCCGGTCCGGGATCTCGTTCACGTAGAGGATGAGCGCGATGAGGATCGCGACCGGGAGCGACGCCACGAGCGGCTCCCAGGCCAGGTGCCCCGTCTCGGCGACGTACGCGCCCAGGAGCATGACCGGGCCGAAGCCGACCGCCACGGCGATCTCGCCCAGGCCGCGGTACACGAGCTTGAGCGGCGGCGCGGTGTAGGCCCAGCCGATGGCGATCCCGGCGATCCCCAGGCCAACCAGCGCCCACGAGGGACGCATGGCCATGAGCACCAGCCCGATGGCGACCGCTCCGCCGTACAGCAGCCCGGCCCAGGTCGCGAGCTCCCGCAGCGAGAGGAGGCCGTAGTGGAGCACGCGCGACCCGCCGGAGAACTGGGTCGGGTTGACGTTCGCGGCGTCCGCGCCGGAGAGGGTGTCGAAGATGTCGTTGGTGACGTTGATGGCCAGGTGCGCCAGGCTGCCGCCGATGAGCGCCAGGACGGCCGCGACCCAGTCGAACGGGCCGTGGCGCGCGGCGATGGCCAGCCCGAGCAGCACCGGGACGAGGGTCGCGGTGAGGAACGGCAGGCGGGTCGTGCGCAGGATCAGCCACGGAAGGGCCAGGCGCGGCCGGACGGGAGTCCCGCGCTCGGCGGAGAGCTGGTCCAGGTAGCGGCGCGACTGCGGGACGGAGCGCTCGGAGTACTCGAAGAAGGGCATCTCCGCCTCGTCCCAGCCCCAGGCCCGCTGCCCGCTGAAGGCGACCCGGCCGTCGTCGCCCGACGTCGCCCGGCCCCAGATGCACAGATAGCGCCGCTCGTCGTAGCCGACACCCGCCTGCGGACGGATGTGCGAGCCGATGACGGCGACCTCGCGGTCGAGGGGGATGGCCGGCTGGGGGGCGTCGAGCAGGAGATGGGGCGCGGTGTCGCCGCCATCGGTCCGACGGAAGCTGGTGGCCACGCTCATGGGGTAGCCCGCATCGTCGACCCAGGTGACGACCACGAACGGGTACTGGGCGATGCGCTCGAGAACGGCGGCGTCGACCTTCATCAGGCGGCAGCCTCCGACGGCACGGTGCTGACCCGGGGGGCCGCGCTCGTGTCGCCGCCGGCCCAGTAGAGCGCCCGCTCCGGGGTGATCCGGATGACCGCACGCTCGAAGAAGAGCGGCAGCGCCACCCGGGCCTTGAGGAACTCGTCGATGGACGGTTCCTTGCGGCGCCACAGCTCCAGGATCAGCCGCTCCCACTGGCGGTGGGGGTCGTCCTCGATGACGCGTGCGGTCCCCTGGATCGTGGCCCGGTCCGGGTTGCCCTTCATGGCCACCGGGTCGGAGAGGCTGATCGAGACCCTGGGATTCGCCTTGATGTGCTCGAGCTTCCTGCTGAAGAGGGTGCTCGAGTGCATGAGGACGTGCTCGCCGTCGTAGAGCGGGATGAGCGGGTGGGTGACGGCGCGGCCGTCCGGCCGCACGACGGTCAGCTCACCCACCAGTGCGACGTTCAGGAGCCGTTCGACCGGCTCGGGCAACCAGCCCAATGCAGGGGCCTCCGCGATGTGCATTTCCAATTGGCTACTGCAAGATAGCAGATTCCGTGCCGGGCCCCCGGAGACGCCCGCCGCGCAGGTCGTACACTCGCTGCCCATGGACGATGATCCGTCACTCACCGCGCTCGTCCGCGTCCCCGGTGAGGCGCCGCGGACCCTGCCGCCAGACCAGCTCGCCCGCATCGACGAGCTGCGGGCGCGCGAGGGCGCCGTGGTCTGGCTCGACATCCGCGACCCCGGCGACGAGCAGGTCGCCCTCCTGCGTCAGGAGTTCGAGGTCCACCCTCTCGCGGAGGAGGACCTCCAGCGCCGCGGCCAGCGGCCGCGGATCGACACCTACCCGGACCAGTACGTCGTCATCGTCTACGAGAGCCTGACCGCGCCCCCGGCCGATGACGACACGCCGTCCGATGCGAAGCGCGAGATGGTGGCGCCTCTCACGACCCGCGGCCGCACCCCTGCCGATCCGATGCGGGCGTCGCCCGACCTGGGCGAGATCCACCTGTTCGCCGGCCGCGGGTACCTCGTCAGCGTCCACTGGGGTGCCTCCCCGGCGATCGAGGCGCTCCAGCGGCGGTTCGTACGGGACACCGAGACGCGGCGGACGGTGGGGCGCCTTCTCTACGACCTGCTCGATACGATCGTGGACGGGTACTTCCCGCTCCTGGACGACATGGCGGAGCGGATCGACGACCTGGAGGACCGGATCGTGGCGAGCACGGAGGTGACCACAACCCTCCGCGAGATCCTGGCGGTCAAGCGCTACCTCCTGGAGCTGCGCCGGATCCTGGCGCCGCAGCGGGAGGTGGCGAACTCGCTGCTCCGCAGGGACGTGGCGCTCGTGGAGGACGACGTGGTGCCGTACTACCAGGACCTGTACGACCACCTGGTCCGCATCCTGGACCAGCTCGACCTCTATCGCGACCTCGTGGCGGCGGCGCTCGACGCGAACCTCTCCGTGACCAGCAACAACCTCAACGCGGTCATGAAGCGGCTCACCGCGTTCACCGTGGTGCTGATGGTCCCGACGCTGATCGCGGGCATCTACGGCATGAACTTCCGCAACATGCCGGAGCTCTCATGGCCACTCGGCTATCCCGTCGCGCTCGTGGCCATGGCGGGCCTGATGATCGGTCTGGCCGTCTTCTTCTGGCGCAAGGACTGGTTCTAGCCCGGTCACCCCTGCCGCAGAGGTCCCCGGTCCGTCTCCTCCGCGATCTCCTCGCCCCCTGCCCAGGCTCCGCGACGCGGCCGCGAGCCCGGCGGCGCCCAGCAGCCGCAACGTCCCGGCGGGTCCGACGTCGCGGTAGAAGGAACGGGGCGGCACGGTGAGGTACTTCAGCGACCGGCCACGGACGACGCGGCCGAGGAGCTCGCGCAGGTAGGCGGCGTTGTGCTGGCGCCAGGCGCGGTCATCGGTGTGGCGGTAGCGGTCACCCAGGCTGGCCACGAGCTCCTGCAGCTGCCGCCGGCTCGACCCCTCCACGACCCGCGGGACGTGGTTGGGCAGATGAACCGGGACCACGCGCCGATGACCGACGGAGCCCGATGCGTCGATCTCGGCGCGGTAGATGAAGCTGCGCTTCGCGTACTCGAACGGCTCGTCGAAGATGAAGTTGCCCAGGCTGTAGACGATCTCCCCGCCCCGGTGCGCCTCGATGCCCTGGGGGTAGTGCGGCCCATGCCCCAGCACGAGGCGTGCACCTGCGTCGATCATGCGACGCGCCTGTCGCATCTGGTACGGGAGGGGGAAGAACGTGTACTCGAACCCCCAGTGGACCGTGACGATCACGTCGTGGCCGGACTCGGCCAGGCGCCGGATGCGCGGCAGGATGCGCCAGATGCGATGGTCGGCGATGCCGGGCCTCGTGCGGGTCGCCATCCGGCTGTTGACCGAGTAGACGAACCCGAACGACAGGATCGCCACCCGCCGCCCGGCGCGTTCGAGCACCAGCGGCCGGTTCGCCTCGGCATAGTCCCGACCGGCGCCGACGCGACCGATTCCCGCCGCGTCGAGGTGCTCGAGGGTCTCCACGAGGGCGCCGTCCCCGTAGTCGAGCATGTGGTTGTTCCCCAGCGAGACGACGTCGACGCCGAGGCCCGTCAGCACCCCCAGTGACTCCGGCGCGGCGCGGAACGTGACGTTGGGGTCCTGCGTCCGGTCGGCACGGCCGCCGGACGCCACCGGGGTCTCGAGGTTGGCGAGGACCAGGTCGGCGCCGGTTAGCTCCGCCCGGACGTCCGGCATGGCGAAGTCGGCCGGAGCCGCCAGGTAATGCCGCCCGACGTCGCGACCGAGCATGACGTCCCCGACCGCCGCCACCCGCAGGCCCGCCGGCTTCCGATCCCGCTCCGGTGCGCTCACCGGCGGCCCCTCGCGCCGGGCGCGGAGCGCCGGAGGAGCGCCTGCAGGGCAAGCATCGCGGCCTCGGGATATGGCTGGCGGCGCGGGTCGTAATGGTGGTGCAGGGCCGGCGTCGTGTTCACCTCGTTGACGGCGCCACCGCTCTCGTTGAGGGGGCGAGAGGGATCCGGGGTGATGACGTCCACCCCCAGGAAGTCGGAGCCGATGATGCGCGCCGCCGTCTCGGCATCGCGCCGGATCGCATCGCAGACCAGGTCGTTGGCGGGGTCGGTGTAGACGGTCCGGACCTCCCGGTATCCGCGCGGGCGATCGACGCTTCCCACTACCACCGCGCGCCCGGCCTCGGGGCGGGAGCCGAGGCTGAGGCCCTGGTAACGCAGCGTGAACTCGCAGTCACGGTCGACCGGCAGCGGCGCGCGATGGGCGGCCCTGCGGCGGGCGTTCTCCGCGTCCAGCAGCTGGCGAACGGTGGATCGGCCGTCAGCGGTCACCCGGGGACCGCGCCGCCAGACGATGTCGATCACCCGACCCTCGAGCACCAGGAGCCGGTAGGGCTCGCCGGGGATCATCGGCTCGATCATGAGCTGCGAATCGTGGAGGGAGGCGACGAGGGCCGCCGCGCGCACCTCGCCCGGGGACCGGACATGGGTGGTCACTCCGCGGCCACCGTATCCGCCCGCGGGCTTGATCGCGCAGCCCGGCGGATGCCGCGCCACGAACGCACGCGCCACGTCGAGCCGGTCGAGGGTGAACACCGCGTGCTCGGGCACCGCGATGCCCGCCGCCGCCAGCAGGCCGTGCACGAGGGGCTTGCGTCCGGCGAGCTCCAGCGTCACCGGATCGTCGAACTCCAGCAGGTAGTTCTTGAAACGGGCGCGCCCGTCGCCGACCTCGATCTGCCAGAGGTCAGCGGCCAGCTCGGTGAACCGGCCTCCCTGTGCCGCGGCGACCCCCTGCCACATGCCGCGGTACTCGGCGACCCGATCCTCGAAGTAGATCTGCCTGGACCGACCGGACCAGCGAACGAACATCCTCCACAGCCACAGCGTCCGTCGCTGGAGCTCGAGGATCGCTCGCGTCACGGGGCGCGGCGCGCTTCGCACCATGCCGGGCCGGTGGGCCCGCCGGCTGGCGGTCCCCGCGTTCCGCGGTCGAGGCGTCGGAGAGACTTCGGGCACAGAGTCCTCGACGTCCGGCTTCATCTCGACGGGCGAGCGCTTCCCTCCCTCCTGTGGAAGCCGGCCGGCGCACATCGTACATGGCCCCGGAACGCTGCCTGCCGGGGTGAAAGGCCGCCGTCACCGAACGGGGGCGCCGGAGGTACCCGGGGCGGCAACCCAAGGTCGTGTGCATCGAGGCAACCATTCGGGACGTGCTTCCCATCAACAGGCGGCGCGCGCGGGCGTAGCGTCATCGTCACGACCCGGAGCGTCGATTGCGCCGGGGCCCGATCCGCACGGGAGCGCAAACGATGAGCACGGGAATGTCACGACTGCGAGACCTGCTGACCGCCGTCGCGGCCATCGGCACCTTCCTGGGTGTGCTGTTCGTCCCCGCCGGGTTGCTGCAGGCCCAGGCCGGCACGCTCTTCATCAGCGAGTACGTCGAGGGCAGCGCCACGAACCAGGCCATCGAGATCTACAACCCGACCGACATGGCGGTGAGCCTGGGCGCCAGCGGCTACATGCTGGCGTTCTACCCCGACGGGAGCACCGGCATCGGCGGAGGCGCGCGACTGGTCGGCACCATCCAACCCGGTGGGACCTGGGTGGTCACGCCCACGGATGCGAGCCAGGCCCTGCTGGCGAGGGCGAACCAGGCGGTTGGTCCATCGGCCTACTGGTTCGACGGCAACGATGCCGTGGCGCTGGTGCAGAACGGGAGCACCGTCGACGTCATCGGCCAGATCGGCTACGACCCCGGGACCGCGTGGGGCACCGGGGACGTCACGACCGCGAACCACAGCTTGCGCCGCAAGCTCGCGGTGACGGAGGGCGATGACAACGGGACCAATGCGTTCGACCCCGCGACCCAGTGGGACGCCTATCCGGTCGACACCTTCGACGGGCTCGGATCCTACGGCGCGCCGACGGTGAACGAGCCCGTGGCGGCCATCTGCCCGGCCCCGTTTGCCACCACGCAGGGCCTGGCTGCGGGTGAAGCCATCACCGCAACCGATCCCGACGGAACGGTGACCGGCCTGGCTGTCTCCGACGTCGCAGCCAGCGATCCCGGAACCATCGCCGTGACCGCGTTCACCCCCGCACCCGGTGCCGGAGGGACCGCTTCCGGGACGCTGAGCGTGGGGGCGTCGACGCCCGTCGGTGCCTACACGGTGACCGTGACCGCCACGAACGACGACGCGGAGCCGCAGACCGCCACCTGCACGGTGGACGTCACGGTCAACCCGGTAACCCCGCAGACGCTGCGCGGCCTCGTTGACGGCCTCGTGACCGATGGCGGCGTGTCCGCGGACAGGGCCGGACTCCTCCGGGATCGGCTCGACCGCCTGGCGGCGGCCATGGACGCGGGGCGGATGGCCGATGCCGCGGCCCAGCTGCGGGCGTTCGTCAACCAGGTGAACGGCCTGTCACCGCGCTGGATCACCGCGCCTGCCGCAGAGAGCCTCCTCGCGGAGGCGGAGCTCCTGGCCACGTCGCGCTGAGCGGCATCCTCGCGCAGATCGGGCGCTTCCGGGGGCGGTGCGTCTGCGCACCGGAGGATGGTACTCATCCGCGCTCGCGCGGTCGCCACGGCCTGCCGGGAGCCCCCGGTCCCGCGCTAAGGTAGGCGCACCGAGCAGCCGCATCCGAGGCTGCTCGTTGCCGTCTGGAGGAGGGAGACTCTTTGTTCGCCTCAGTCGCCCAGCGCTACCGCCGTGCCCTCTGCGCGGCGGCCAGCCTCTCGTTGATCGCCAGCGCGCTGGCGCCCATCGCCGCAACCACCCGGGCCGCCACCGGCTCGGAGCTCTTCATCAGCGAATACGTGGAGGGATCGAGCAACAACAAGGCGATCGAGATCTACAACCCGACCGACAGCGCGATTAGCCTGAGCGCGTCCGCATACCGTCTGAGCTTCTACTACAACGGCAACACGGCCAGCACCTTCGGGATCGCGCTGAGCGGCATCATCCAGCCCGGGGGCACCTGGGTCGTGACGTCGACGAATTCCAGCAGCGCGCTGCTGGCGCTTGCCGACCAGAGCGCCGGGACCTCCTGGTTCAATGGTGATGACGCCGTCGTGCTCGACCACGACGGAACGGCTGTCGATGTCATCGGCCAGGTTGGGTTTCGACCGGACGCTGGCTATTGGGGCAGCGGCGACATCACGACCGCGAACCACACGCTGCGACGCAAGGCCACCATCACGACCGGCGACACGAACGGCGCCGATGCCTTCGACCCCTCGCTCGAGTGGGATGGCTATGCGCAGGACACGTTCGACGGCCTGGGGAGCCACACGGTCATCCCGCCGGGCACACCCATCGTCTCGTGCCCCACGCTCTCGACCCTGCAGGCCTTCGCGACATCGGGTGACGTGACGGCCACCGATTCGGACGGCACCATCACCTCCCTCCAGATCACGAACGTGGATCCTTCCGACCCCGGCACCTTCTCGCTCGAGAACGTCACGCCGGCGAGCGGCGTGGGGGGGACGGCATCGGCGACCCTGGCGGCCTCCGATGCGACACCGGCGGGCACCTACCACGTCGAGATCACGGCAAGCAACAACGACGCCACGCCGCAGACCAACACCTGCACCGCGACCGTGACCGTCCAGGCGGTTCTCACCATCGGCCAGGTCCAGGGCCAGGTGACCAATGCGGACAACGGTGCCACTCAGGCCTCGTCGTACGTCGGCCAGACCGTCTACGTGCGGGGGGTGTGGACCCAGAGCGCGCTGACCTACGGCTCGAGCTACGGCAGCTGGAGCTTCTTCCTGCAGAACACCCTGGCCACCGACGACAACGACCCGCTGACATCCGACGGGATCATGGTCTACACCGGGCACTATCCGGACTTCGGCAAGGTCTCCGGGACCGGGTACTACTACCCTGCGGTTGGCGAAGAGGTTGTCATCCAGGGCCGGGTGAGCGAGTACTACGGCGAAACGGAGCTCAGTGGAGCGAAGCTCGTCTCCGTGGTCCGGGACGGAGTGGACCTCTCGAGCGAGATCGCGCAGGTCGACGTCGCACCACCGCACGACACGGCGGACGCCCAGCGCTACTGGGAGCGCCTCGAGTCCATGTACGTCCGGCTCCCGGCCGGCGCATCGGTCACCGAGGGGCGCAACGTCTTCGCCAGCAGCTACGACGGCGAGATGTGGATGATCGCGGCCAGCGACTCCCTCATGAGCCGCAGCGACCCGTACGCGCGTCGCGTCTTCCGTGATCCGCATCCGCTTGACGACGTTGGCCCTGCCGGCAGCTTCGACAACGGCAACGGCGAGCGGATCCTGCTCGTCAGCCACGGCCTCAAGGCCGCGGCGAACGACGACACCGTGATCATCGGTCCGTCGCACGTCTTCCAGACCACCACCGGCGACCTCTACGGCGCGGTCAACTACGCCTACAACAAGTACGGGATCGAGATCACGACCCAGCCGGACCTGGCCGATGGCGCGGATCCGGCGGCCAACGCGGCACCGCAGCCCACCACGCCCGACCAGTTCTCGACGTCGGACTACAACGTCCAGAACCTCTACGACTTCCGTGACGACCCGACAGATGGCTGCGACTTCGTGGGCAACTCGGGGTGCCCCGGCGTCTCGCCGCCGTTCGACTACGTCCCGGCGTCCGCCGCTGACTACCGGCAGCACCTCGCCGACATCGCCGCGCAGATCAACGGACCCATGCACGACCCGGATCTGCTCATGATCCAGGAGGCGGAGGACCAGGACGTCTGCAGCGTGGCGAATGGCGCCATGGACTGCGGGGCGGCGCTCGACAACCCCGACGGGAAGCCGGACGTCCTCCAGGAGCTGGCCCTCGTCATCGCGGCCGATGGCGGCCCGGTCTACGACACGGCCTTCGACCGCAACGGGGCCGATGCCCGCGGCATCGTCTCCGCCTTCATGTTCACGGCGGATCGCGTGGAGCTGCTCCCCGTCGACGACTCGACCCCCGTCCTGGGGACCGACACCGGGATCACGTATCGGGGCGCGGCGCTCGCCTACAACACCGACGTCAGCAACCCCAAGGCCATGAACGCGGTCCTGCCCAACGACGTTGACGCGTCGACCGGGCTGGACGGCGACAACGTCTACACGCGTGCGCCGCAGGTCGGGTACTTCCGCGTCTGGCGCACGACCATCGGCCAGTCGGTCTTCACCGACCTGTGGGCGATCAGCAACCACTTCAGCTCCGGGCCGGACAGCCGCGTGGGGCAGCGGACGGAGCAGGCCGCCTACAACGCGGCAATCGTGGCCGCCATCGAGGCGGCGCACCCGGGCGCCCGGGTGGTGAGCGCCGGCGACTTCAACGACTACCCGCGCCCGGACGACCCGTTCGCGCCGGGCCAGCCGTATGGCTCGGGTGACGTCGGCCCGTCGGACCAGCTGGCACCGATGTACGACGCCGGCCTCCACAACCTGTGGGACGACCTCGTCGCACAGGCGCCGGCGGCTGCCTACAGCTACGTGTACGAGGGCCAGGCCCAGACGCTGGACATGCAGTGGGCGACGGACGCCCAGTACGCGGACCTGGTCGAGATGCGGCCGGCGCACATCAACGCCGACTTCGCCGCGGACTACGCCGGTGACCCGGGCCGTGGCGCCTCGGATCACGACCCGCAGATCGCTCGCTGGTCCACGGCGCCGACCATCGACCGGCTCCGGTCGCTCATCGACTACCTCGTGACGACCGGCGGGGTGAACGAGAAGAAGGCGTTCCTGCTCTACGACCGGCTCGACCGCGCGGCAGCATTCCTGTCGAGCGGCCAGCACGACGCGTACGTCTCCCAGCTCTACGCGCTGGGCACCCAGGCACAGGATCTCGTGCCGAAGTGGGTCTCGGCCGAGGCGGCGAACATCATCCAGGCGGAGGCGAACCGGCTCGCCGCGAGCTGATTCGGTCGCCGCTCGACCCTCGCGTATCGCCCGGGCGCGTCAGCCGACGCGCCCGGGCGCATTCGTGGCAGGGGGCCCGCGCGTCCCGCGCGGGATGTTCCAGGGGCGCGAACCGATCGTCGCCCTGTGCCGTCCGGTCCGTCGGCCGGCGACGGAATGTTCGGGTGGCCGGTACCAGCTGTCGGTTCCCACGCCCACGCAGGCCCGGCGCCGACGCCAGGTTCGCACGGCACGAACATCACGTCGGCGGGGCGCTGCCATCGGCTCCGGAAGCGACGTTGGGTTCCACCGGGCCGAACATCACGTCGGCGGGGCGCTGCCATCGGCTCCGGAAGCGACGTTGGGTTCCACCGGGGCGAACACCGGGCACGGAAGAGCCGGCGGCGGCCTGACCGAGGCGAAGCGACGCGACCCTAGGCACCGTCGGCGCAGGCTGCGCAGCGTCCCACCAGCGTCACGTGGGTCAGGTCCGCCTCGAACCCGTTCGTGGCGCGCAGCGCGCCGGCCACCGCATGCGCCTCATCGGCGCTGAC
Source organism: uncultured Chloroflexia bacterium (assembly GCA_963773695.1). Classification (GTDB taxonomy): domain Bacteria; phylum Chloroflexota; class Limnocylindria; order QHBO01; family QHBO01; genus CAVXEH01. Next base: position 105,560 of record CAVZCE010000012.1, read on the forward strand.
CTCCCACCGTCCCCCGCACTGCTCGCAGTACAGGTGCCCGTGCTCGGGCTCGCCGGCAACGTGGTACTCGGGATGCCCGTCCACGCCATGGACGTGACGGACCAGCCCCAGCTCCTCAAGCGCATCGAGGGTTCGATACACGGTGGACGGCGTCGTTCGACCGTCCACCGAGCGGCACCGCTCGACGAGCTCCGCGCCGGTCACGTGACCCTCCAGGCCCGCGAGCACCTCCACCACCAGACGGCGCTGCGGAGTCCAGCGCATACCGTGGGCGCGAGCGCGCTCCTGCACGCTCACCCACCGATTCGCCGCTGCACCCGGGGCCACGCCGGAAGGGTACACGCCCCGGCGACGCTATCGCAAGATGTTGCAATAAGAATGGGGCGCGGCTAGGATTGGCCGCGATGCCGACCGCCTTCCTGCTCCAGGTTCCCCTCCTGCTCGACGTCGTCGGCCCCCTGGCCTGGGGTCATGGCCCCATCCTCGCGCAGGCGGCCACCGCGGAGCTGCTCGGCACCGCGCTGGTCCTGGGGATCCGCCACGGGATCGACTGGGACCACATTGCCGCGATCAGCGACATCACCAGCACCACCGCGGCCGCGGAGCACGGCGAGCAGCACCACGTGCTGGAGCACCAGCTGCCCGGAGGCCACGTGCACGCCCACGGCGGCCCCGCCGAGCTGGCCGCCCACGGCGTGCCCTCGCCCGAGCGAACCCCGCTGGAGGTGCCGTCGCCCTCGCCGGCGCGAACGGCTGCGTCGACGGGCGATCCGCCGCCGAGCCTCGCGCACGAGCAGCGCCACGCCATGCTCCTGGGGACCCTGTACGCGCTCGGCCACGCGACCGTCGTCGCCGTGCTGGGATTCGCGGCGCTCGCCATCGGTCAGTCGGTCCTGCCCGACTGGGTCGACCCGATCATGGGCCGCGTGGTGGGCGTGACCCTCCTGGTCCTGGGCGCGTGGGTCTTCTACTCCCTCTACCAGTACGCGCGCCACGGGACCGAGTTCCACCTGCGCAGCCGGTGGATGCTCGTCTTCGCCTGGGCTCGCTACGCCTGGCGCTGGCTCATGGCGCGCATCCACGGCCACGCCCACGTCGAGCCCATCGAGATGGCGTCGTACGGGGCACGGACCGCCTTCGGCGTGGGCATGATCCACGGCATCGGCGCGGAGACGGGGACGCAGGTGCTGTTCATCGGTGCCATCGGTGGCGCCGCCGGCCTCGGGCTCGGCATCCCGATGATGCTCGCCTTCATCGTGGGCCTGCTCGCGTCGAACAGCGCCATCGTCATCGTCACCGCCACGGGCTTCGTCGCCAGCCAGATGCGGCAGCGCATCTACGTCGGGGTCGGGGTCGTGGCGGGCCTGTTCAGCATCGTCGTCGGCACGCTCTTCCTGGTGCAGGCCGAGGGGATCCTCCCCGACCTCTCGCACCTCTTCGGGGCTGTCCACCTCTAGCGGCCCACGGCCGTCCGCTAGCATTGCCGCGACGCCCGCCGCGCAGGCGGCGTCGGCCACCCCGCGACGACCGATGCCACTCCGGAGGGTTGCAGTGAACGCCTACGTCTGGCTCATATTCATCCACGTGGCCGGGCTGCTGGCCTTCGTGATGGGACACGGAACCTCGGCCATGGTCGCCCTGCGGCTCCGCCGCGAGCGGGAGGTTGCCCGCATCCGCGCCCTGCTCGATCTGTCGGCGGGCAGCATCGGCCTGACCTACATCGGTCTGCTGCTCCTCCTCGCCAGCGGGATCGCCGCGGGCTTCAACCGCGGCGACTGGGGCCGGTGGTGGATCTGGATCTCGCTGGGCCTCCTGGTGCTGATCTTCGTGGCCATGTACCCCATGGGCTCTGCCTACTACGCAAAGGTGCGCCGCGCGGTCGGCATGCGGGCCGCCGGCGATCCGAAGGAGGGGCCGGAGCCTGATCCCGCCAGCCCCGCGGAGCTCGACGCGCTGCTCGCCAGCCCGCGTCCCTGGCTGCTCCTCGGCATCGGCGCCGGCGGCCTGCTCGTGATCCTGTGGCTGATGGTGATGCGGCCGTTCTGACGCCTGAATTTGACAGCGGCATTCACGGTGCCGCAGAGTGCAGGGGCGTCGGCGCGGTGCCCCGTGACGCGCGTGGCCATTCCCATGGGTGAGGGAAGACTGGTGCGCATCCGACGGATGGCTCTCGTCATGCTCGTGGCGTTCGTGCTCGGGCCCATCTGGGCCATCGGGCCAGTGGCGCCTTCCCCGGCCTCCGGCGCGGAGACACTGCCCGCCTGCCGCTACGACGACGTCGAGACCGCGTTCACCTCCACCGCGGACTGGCCCAAGACGCTGGTCGACACGATCTTCATGGTCGGCCGCTCGTACGTCCCACCCGACCTCGTCCCCGTCACCAAGGCGGGGATCAGCGGCAACGGAGAGATCCGATCCATCGTGATCCCGGACCTGCGCGCGATGGCGGAGGCCGCGCAGGCGGCGGGGGCGCCCATCGCCGTCGAATCGGCGTACCGCTCGTACGCCACCCAGGTCTACACCTTCACCTACTGGGCGCAGCACTACGGCGAGAAGGCCGCGCTCATGGGCAGCGCGCGCCCCGGCCACTCCGAGCATCAGCTGGGGGTGGCCATCGACTTCCGCAGCGCCGGGACGGATGCCCAGTGGACCGGCGACTGGGCCACGACCCCGGCCGGCGGCTGGATGGCGGCCAACGCGTGGCAGTACGGCTTCGTCATGAGCTACCCCGCCGCCACGAGCCCCGGCATCACCTGCTACCGCTACGAGCCCTGGCACTACCGCTACGTCGGCCGCGACGAGGCCGCGGCGATCCACGCCGCCGACACGACGATCCGCCAGTACCTCTGGTACCGGACCGGCAATGCGGCGATCCTGGCCGGCCGGTCCGCGACGACGCCGCTGCCGGCCGCCACCTCGACACCCACGACAGCACCATCCGCCACCCCGACGCCCTCACCGACCCCCACGCCCCGGGCATCTCCGACCGCGAGCTTCACCCCGGCCGCGGCCGCGGGAGGCGGCAGCTCGACGCCCTCGGTGAGCGCGGCCGCCGGAGTGGGGGGACAGGCGACCGGGCCCGGGGGGCGGGATCGTCAACGGTCCCCGCTCGAGCTCCTCCTGCGCGCGCTGGGCACCATGCTGGGGATCGTGGTGGGGCTGCTCATCCTCGCCGCGGCCGAGCGTCTGAACCGGGCGCTGCTGCGCGACGATCCGCGCTTCACGCTGGCGTGACGGCCGGCTCCCCGTTCGGACCCGCGTCGGCCATGGCCGACGGGTCCAGCAGGTAGGTCGTCATTGGCCCCTTGCCCTTGATCGGCACGCCCTCGCGACGCTCGAAGGGGTAGGCGTTCGTCAGCAGCTCGTGCGTGGCCGGGGTGACCTGGATGTGGCCCGGAACCCCGGAGGACTCCATCCGCGAGGCGGTGTTCACCGTGTCGCCCCACAGGTCGTAGATGAACTTGCGGCGGCCGATGACTCCGGCCACCACCGGACCGGAGGCGATCCCGACGCGCAGGGTCACCACGTGGCCATCCGCGCCCCGATGCCGGCCGACCACCGCGAGCATGGCGATTCCCATGCGCAGGGCGCAGTCGGCGTGGTCGGCGCGCGGCAGCGGGACGCCGGCGACGGCCATGTAGGCGTCGCCGATGGTCTTGATCTTCTCCATCCCGAACTCGTCGGCCAGCCGGTCGAAGTCGCTGAAGATCTCGTTGAGGAGCTCGACGACCTGGGTGGGCGGCGTCACCTCCGCGTAGGGCGTGAAGTCGACGACATCGGCGAAGAGGACCGAGACCGCGGCGTGCTGCTCGGCGATCTGGCCCTCCCCCGCCTCCAGCCGGCGCGCGATCGGTGCCGGCAGCACGTTGAGCAGCAGCTCCTGGCTGCGGGCCTGGGCCGCGCGACGCTGCCGGTCCACGTAGCGGATCATCAGGAATCCGATCCCCGCCGGACCGATGGTGTTGATCCCGAAGAAGATCAGGCTGAACGCGTAGGGGGTCGAGGCCCAGGTGCGGACGAACGGGTCGGCGACCACGAGCACGGCGATGAGCACCAGGTACGCCAGGAACCAGCGCATCGCTCGCTCGGGGCCGAAGAACAGGACCGTGGCGATGGGCGTGATGACGCCCCAGACGACGGAACCCGATGAGGCGGCGAAGCCGCCCAGGATGACCTGCCCCGCGGCGCAGGTGACGAGCCCGATGGCGGCCTCCCGCCAGATGAAGCGCTGGAAATCCCGGGTGGCAGTGAAGCGCAGCAGCACCACGGCGGTGGAGCCGAGGAAGAAGGCCGACACGACCAGCGCGCCGTTCGCCGGCGACTGGGTTCCGGTCACGACCCATGTCAGCCCGAATGCCAGCAGGGCGTAGACGGCGCCGGTGGCCACCCGCTTCTGCGTGCGCAGCTCGACATCGTCGAGGGGGTCGACGCCGACCTCGAGCAGGCGGTCGAAGAACGACCGTCGCGCCGGCATCGATTCAGACATGGCGGATCTCCTCCGCCTCGCGACCCTCCACCGGCCGCTCGCAGGTGGGGCAGTACCAGCGCGCCTCCACCGGCGTGCCACAGACCGCGTGACGCAGCGGCTCCGCCTCACGGGAGACGCGGGAGCCCCAGTCGGCCAGCAGGCGCAGCGCGCCGGCCAGCTCGTGGCCGTCCGCGCTGAGCTCGTACACGAGGCGCAGCGGGCGCTCGGAGTAGGGGCGGGCGGCCACCACGCCCTCCGTCTCCAGCCGCTTCAGCCGGTCGGAGAGCATGTTCGGCGCGATGCCGGCGACGGCGGCCTGCAGCTCGTTGAACCGCCGCGGGCCGGGAAGGAGCGCCTCGACGACGAGGAGGCTCCATCGGTCTCCGACGCGCTCCAGCGCAGCGGCGAGCGGGGATCCGGCTGCGGACATGCGCGGATCGTATCCGATCGGTTCCACGGGTCTTGCGTTCTTCCTCAGCAGCCTGTAACTTGCAGATTACTAGTCACTAGCCACGAAGACGATGGAGGACGGGCCGATGGGTCCCCTGGAGCAGCTGGGTCAGGCGATCGCGGAGGTCGCCGCACATGTCGGACCGTCGACGGTCGGGGTCGGGAGCCGCTGGCGAGGCGGGTCGGGAATCGTCCTGGAGAAGGGCCGCGTCCTGACGAACGCGCACAACCTCCACGGCGACGAGATGCACGTCTACTTCGGCGACGGACGCGAGGCGACGGGAACGGTGAGGGGCGTGGACCCCGACGGGGACCTCGCGGTGATCGATGTCGACACCGGCGATGCGGCGCCACTCGCGTGGGGTGACGGGACGGCGCTGGTCATCGGTGCGCCGGTGATCGCGGTGGGCAATCCCTCCGGCCAGGGGCTGCGGGTCACCGCCGGCTTCGTCTCCGGGATCGGGCGCTCGTTCCGCGGGCCGCGTGGCCGGCGCGTGGCCGGCGCGGTGGAGCACACCGCGGCGCTGATGCCCGGCTCCTCGGGCGGCCCGATCGTCGACGTCGAGGGGCGGCTGCTGGGGATCAACACCAACCGCCTCGGCTCCGGCTTCTACCAGGCGATCGCGGCCGGCCAGGCGCTCCGCGCCAAGGTGGACGCGCTGGGTCGCGGCGAAACGCCCACGCGTCGCCGCCTGGGCGTGGGCCTGGCCCCGTCGCACGTGGCACAGCAGCTCCGCCGGGCGGTGGGCCTGCCGGAGCGGGCCGGCCTTCTCGTCCGGGAGGTCGAGGAGGGGTCGCCCGCGGAGAAGGCGGGAATCGCCGAAGGCGACCTGATCGTGGAGGCCGGAGGCCGCGCCATCGGCTCCGCGGACGACCTCTACGACGCCCTGGGCTCGGCGGCCACGAACGAGGCGATTCCGGTGACGATCGTGCGCGGGACGGAGGAGCGATCGGTTAGCGTTGCCGCATGACCGATGAGTCGCTCCCCTGCTCGCACCTGGACCTCATCCGAGACGTCACCCCAAGCGCCGAGGGCTGCGAGGACTGCCTGAAGATCGGTGGCACATGGCTGCACCTCCGCATCTGCCGGACGTGCGGCCACGTCGGCTGCTGCGACCAGTCCCCGAACCGGCACGCGCGCAAGCACGCGGAGGAGACCGAGCATCCGATCATCCAGTCCATCGAGCCCGGCGAGGACTGGATCTGGTGCTTCGTCGACGAGGTGTACCTGGAGCCAGGCTGACCTGATCTCGTCGCGGTCGAGCCGGCCGCCGATATTCGTTCGCGTGTTGGCGCCGGGCGCACCGATTGTCGCTCCGCAGCCCGCCACGGGCTTGCCGCCGACGTGGGGTTCGCGCCGGGCGCACCGGATGCCCGCCCCAGCTCTCCAGGAGGCCCCGTAGCGGGCACTCGATTGGCCATCGATCGCAGACTGGTTCGCGCCGGGCGAACTTGGCGTCGCCCGGCGGGGGCGGCGGTGGCGTCGCGCCGACAATCGGTCCGCGCCGGGCGAACACGTCGCGCCATCGCTGGGGAGCCCGGGGCTATCGGCGAGCCGCCGGCCTACCAGTCGACGAGCTTCCAGATCTCCGGCTCCATCCCGCCGGGCCGCCCGACCTCCGCGAAGATCGCCACGGCCTGCTTGAGCTCGGCGAGCGCCTCGTCGCGGAGGCCCGCCGCGTGGAGCGCGTCGGCGAGGTTGTTGCGGATGGCCGCCTCCCGATGCCGGTCGCCGATGGTGACGGCGGCCTCCAGCGCAGCGCGGCTGGTGGTCACCGCATCCTCCGCGCGACCGTCCGCCACGGCCACGAGCGCGAGGTTGTTGAGCGACGCGATCCGGGCCTCCTCGAGCCCGGCTGCGGATGCCAGCGCCAGGCTCTCGTCGAGGTGATGCCGGGCCGCGGTGAGGTGCCCGGCTGACCGGGCCAGGATGGCAAGCAGGTTGTGCGCCTGCGCCCGGCAGGCCGGATCGTCGGCTGCGACCGCGAGCTCCAGCGCCTCCCCCGCGAGCCGGCCGCTTCGGCGCCGATCACCGAGCCGGTGGACCGCGAGTGCCCGGTCGGCGGTGAGACGGGCGCGATCGGCCAAGGCACCCGGCGAGATGCCCGACAGCGCCGCGTCCAGGTGCGACTCGGCGAGCGACCACTCGCCCCGACGGCCGTGGACGTTGGCGAGGCGCTGCTCGATGTGCCAGGCGTCGTGCGGTTCGGCCACCGCAGCGGCGGCTTCGTAGGCCGCGACGGCGTCGTCGTAGCGCCCGAGCCGGGTCGACTCGTCCCCGATCCGCTCGTGGAGCGGCCCGGGGGCATCCGGATCGAGGGCGAGCGCCGAGCGGTAGAGGTCCAGCGCCTCGGCGTGGGCGTAGACCGCTCCGGCCTCGTCTCCCGCGATGCGCAGGTGGCGTGCGGCACCCCGATCGTCGCCGGCCTCGCGGAGATGGCGGGCCACGGTGGCCGCCAGGGGGTGGCCGCGAGTGCGGCGCGCGACCGGCCGCAGCAGGGCCAGCGCGGCGCGGCGGTGCAGCAGGCGGCGGCGCGCGAGGCTGGCCGACGCGTACGCCACCTCCCGGGTCTTGGCATGGTCGAAGTCGTACCGCGGCGTCCCGTCGGGCGCCGCCGTCTCGGTGATGAGGCCGCGCGCCAGGAGCTCTTCGAGCGCCGTCGCGGTCTCCTCCGGCGAGCGGCCGCTCGTGGCGCGGACCAGCTCGGGCTCGAACGAGCGCCCGACCACCGCGGCGGCGACGAGGACCTGTCGGGTGGCCGCATCCAGCCCTTCGATCCGCCCTGCCAGCAGCTCGCGGATCGGCCGTGGGGTCATGTCCGTGCCGGTCGTCGCGCCCCCGGGTTCCGCTGCGGCGGCAAGGTACTCGGCCACGAAGAAGGGGATGCCCTCCGTCTCGGCGAACAGACGGTCCGCGTCGAAGGCCGCTCCCGCTCCCCGTGCAAGGTCGGCCACCTCCTCGGGGGTGAGCCGGCCGGGACGAACCTCGACGAGCGATCCGCGCCGCCGTGCGCTGCGAAGGAGCTCGGCGATCGGGTCCTGATCGGGCTCCGGCGGACGGCGGGCAAGCACGAGGCAGCACCCGGCATCGGCGACGCGTCGAGCCAGGTAGCCGAGGACCGCCACCGTGGCCGAGTCCGCCCACTGCAGATCGTCGACGCAGATGATCCCGCCCCGCGCCGCGGCGGATGCGGCAAGAAGGCTCTGCGACAGACCCTCGATGAAGCGGATCTCCGCTCCCGGCCCGTCGATCGCGGCCACGGAGCCGCCCGGCTCGGCCACGGAGGGGGCAACCCTGGCAAGCTCCCCGCGGGCCCAGCCTGGCAGGACGTCCAGCCATCCGGCATCGCCGCTCGCGACGAGCCGCTCGACCGCGCCCACGATGGGCGCGTACGGGATCGCCTGCTCGCCGTCGTGCGCCGTCAGCGCCAGGACCCGAGTGCCCGAGGCGCGCAGCGTCCGGCGGATCTCATCCAGGAGCCGGGTCTTGCCGATCCCCGGTTCGCCCTCAAGCAGCACCAGGCGACCCTGGCGTCCGGCCTGCCGGCAGACTCCCAGCAGCAGGTCCAGGTCTGCCCGCCTGCCCGCGAGTGGCAGGTTCGAGACGGCCGCCGTCGCACGGGCAGGCGTCGCGGTGGGCACCTCCGGGTGTGGCGCCGCGGCCGGCCCCGCAGCGATGCGATGGTAGAGCTCGGTCGTCTCGGGCATGGGTGCCACGCCGAGCTCCCGGTCCAGGATCCGCACGCACTCGCGGTATCGCGCGATGGCGCCCGAGCGGTCGCCCACCTCCGCATGGAGCCGCATCAGGCGCTGGTGCGTTTCCTCGTGGAGCGGATCGATCGCGAGCCGGCGATGCGCTGCCTCGAGCGCCGCTTCGACGCGTCCTCGCGCGGCATGCGCGTCCGACAGCCGATCGAACGCGTCGGCCACCTCCCGGTCGAGCACCTCGGCCGCGGCCGCGACCCAGTCGTCGAACTCCGGGCTGTCGCGGAGACCGAACCCCTCCAGGAACCTGCCACGGACCAGCTTCGGAAGCTCGGCGAGCCGGCGCAGGCAGCGATCGCAGACAGCGTCGGCGCCCGGATGATGCCGCGCAACCGCGCCCGTGATGGCATGCAGCCGCCAGAGGTCGACACGGACCGATGGGGCGAGCTCGACGGACCGACCCACCAATCGCAGGGCGTCCGGTCCGATGCCGGTCCGGGTCACGGAGAGCGTCCGGCGCAGGGCACCCCCGGCATGGGCGGCGTCGTGCTCCGGCCAGAGCAGGGCCGCCAGGGCGTCGCGCGACTGGGCCTCGCCGCGGACGGCCAGGACGGCGAGCAGCGCGAGCGCCTTGCGGGTGTCGAACAGGACCGGGGCACCGCCCAGCTCGGCGCGTGGCGGACCTAGCAGGGCCAGGCGCAGAGAGCTCATGCGCGTACGGTAGCGCGCGCATCACGAACGCTGCACGCCACCGATTCCCGTAACGCCTGGCGAACGGCGGCATGGCATGCTGGCGTCCTGCGGATGGCCGGCGCCTCCCGGGGACCGGCCGATCGTCCAACCGCATGGAGGTCACCGAGCACCGTGGCGCAGGCACCGGAACCGCGACCCGCCCCGCAGCTCACCCTGGCCCTGCGCCACCGGGCTGCCCGCATGCTCCTGCCGGCCAATTTGCTTGCCGTCGCGTTCGCGGCGTTCTTCATCACCAGCACCGACTGGGCCGGCGCGCTCATCTTCTGGTCGTTCGCCCTCTGCGGCATCGGCCTCGTCTCGCGCCTGCCTCGCCAGCCCATTGGCTGGCTGGTCCTCGGCCTCGGGCTGACCTTCGTTCTCGTCGGGTCAAGCCCGCCGGGGAGCGCGTCGCAGGTGGTCGACGGCCGGGCGAACCTGCGCGTCACGCTCCAGGCATGGGGGAACGGCTGGGGGGCCGGACTGTTCTTCGTCGGGCTGATAACCCTTCCCGCCATCTTTCCGTCCGGGCACCTGCCACCCGGGCGGATGGGACTGGCCAACCGTCTGGCCATCGCCATGGCAGCGTTGTTCACCCTGGCGCAAGCGTTCGCCCCGTCGTTCGTGATCTCCTTCGCCGACGGCACCGCGGCACGGGTGACGAATCCGATCGGCATCGGTCGGGGGTGGGCGGGCTGGCCGATCTTCAGCGAGGGGATCTTCTTCGTCTTCCTGGTTGCCCTTGCCGTCGCGCTCGGCACGTTCCTGCTGCGGTTCCGGCGCGCCCGCGACGCCGAGCGTCAGCAGTACAAGTGGCTGCTGTTCGCGCTCGGCGGCGTGCTCGGCGCGTTCATCTTCGCCTTCGCAATGATCGCCTTCGTGGATCCCAACGGAACGTGGATGTGGTTCCCGGCCGTCGTCGCCTACCCAATGGTCCCCATGGCCATCGGCATCGCGGTCCTGCGCTACCGCCTGTACGACATCGACCGTGTCATCAGCCGAACCCTCGCGTACGGCATCGTGACACTGGTGCTGGCCGGGCTTTTCACCGGGCTGGTCCTGGGGATCCAGGCCGTGGCGCACCCGGTCACCGGCACATCCGAGGTCGCTGTCGCCATCTCTACGCTGGTCGTCTTCGCCCTGTTCGGACCGCTCCGGCGGCGCGTGCAGCGAACCATTGATCACCGCTTCGACCGAACTCGGTACGACGCGGCCCTGGTGGCGGCGGGATTCGGGGCGCGTCTCCGTGATCACTTCGACGTCGAGGCAGTCCGCGGGGAGCTGACCCGCACTGCCCACGCATCGTTGAGCCCCGGCACTGCTTCCGTCTGGGTTCGGACGCGACCAAGCGGTGATATCCCATGACCCTTGACGGCGCGATTGATCGATGATCGAGCCAGGCTCAGCCCCTGAGCGCGGCACGCGCCCATACGGCAGGGCCTGGGGGGCGTTCGCCCTGTGGGTCCTGCTGGTGGTCGCCCAAGGGGCCCTCGTCGTCGGCGGTGCGCCTGCCGATCCGTTCGTGATCCTCATGGCCGCCTTCCCGCTCGCGGGGATCACGATCCTGTCACGCCAGCCGTGGAACAGGATTGGCTGGATACTGATGGCCATTGGCCTGCTCACGGCCGAGCCGCTCGGTGCCTACGGCTCGTTCGCGCTCGCCCATGGGCTGCCGGGCGGCGCACTGGCAACGGTCCTGAACGGAACAATGTGGGCGCCGCCCGTCGTGACCATGGGCACGTTCCTCCTCCTGCGCTTCCCCGACGGGATTCTCCTCTCGCCGCGGTGGCGGTGGGTCGAATGGCTGTCCGGCGCCTTGATCGTCCTCACCGTCATCATCCTGGCGGTGACCCCCCGCGACCTGGGAGACCAGGGCTACCCTGACGTGCACAACCCCATTGGCATCGACGCGCTCGCGAACGCGCTCAGCGCAGCGCAGACGATCCTGATCCTCATCCCCGTCGCAATCGTGTTGTCTGCTGCGAGCCTGGTGATCCGATTCCGGAGGTCGTCCGGCGTTCAGCGTTTACAGCTCAAGTGGCTGACCGCGGCCGCGGGAGTCGTCGCCGCGGTCTACGCGGCAGGGATGATTGGCGGCCTCGCCACGGGTTCGGCCTCGCCTGACGCCTCGCCGCCAGCCTGGGTCGACGTGCTCCAAACGGCCTCTGGCTTCTTGTTCATCCTGATTCCCTGCGCGATTGGCATTGCCATCCTGCGCTACCGGCTGTACGACATCGACCGGATCATCAGCCGCACCCTGGGCTACGTGATCGTCACCATCATCCTGGGCGCTACGTTCGCCGCCCTGGTCCTGGGCCTGCAGGTGCTCGCCCGGCCGCTGGTGGGGAGCTCCCAGGTGGCGGTCGCCGTCTCGACCCTGGCCGTGGCGGCGCTCTTCGGGCCGCTCCGCGTCGGGTGCAGCAGGCCGTGGATCGGCGCTTCTACCGATCCCGCTACGACGCGGTGCAGCTGAGCGAGGGACTTGGCGACCCGACTGCGCGACGACGTCGACCTCGACGTGCTCCGTGCGGAGCTGGCCGCGACGGCCGAAGCCGCCCTGCAGCCGACGTCGTTGTCCGTGTGGGTGCGAAGCGCATCGGAGAAGGGCTCGCGATAACTCGACGCGAGCGATGCCCCGGACGTCACGCAATCCGGTCTCTGGAACATTCCGTAACGATCCGCGGACAGCCGGCGGCGAGGATGGCCCCGAGATCCGAGCACTTGCGCGTCGGACTCTACCTTCAAAGGAGGAAGGGACCAGCATGACGACTCCGCGACGCACACGACGACTCGCAGCCATCGCCATTGGCGTGGTGGGAAGCTTGGCTATCGCCACGTCGGCGCTGGCGACCGATTGCACCAACGCGAGCAAGCCGGTCTCATCCGGCGTGCAGGTGGTGATCAACGCCCAGACGGGAGAGGTCGAATGGGCGACCAGAGGCGTCATGCAGCGGATCCGGCAGGGCGTGATCAACCCGCTGACCGGCGAGGGATTCCATGGCCTGGTGGGCCTCGATTTCGACGGTGACGGGACGCCCGACGTGAGCACCTGGGACGGGGTGGGCCCCAGCGGCCACGAGATCCCCGTCCAGGCCCAGGTCAACGGCCCTGCCGACCGTGGCGTCACCAGCATCTGCGCCCTGTATCCCGAGATCTGCGCCGGCGGCTGACCCGAGCGGGGCGAAGCGAGCCAACGGACCCGGCGGTGTCGAGCACGCCGGGTCCTTTCCCGCCGGTAACGATTCGCGAACGCCCGCATACCCATCATCAGGCCACAACGCACCGAGGAACGGGTCATGGAACCGACGACGAACCCCACCGAGCCGGCCGCCGCGGCCGACCGCGCACTCCGTACCGACGCCGCGGCCTGGGCTGGGCCCGTGACCCGCATCGACGTCTCCGACATCCCTGCGGGCGCCAGGAGCCTCAACGTCGCTGGGCGGCGACTGTCCGGCCCGATCCAGGGATTCGGCAGCCTGTGGCAGAAGACGTACCGCGTGAACCTGGGCGCAGCGGTGACACCGGCCGAGGTGGTTCAGACCTTCAAGGCGCACCTGCCCGAGCTCCAGCCGCCCCAGAACCGCTTCTTCCCGTCGGTCGCCGGCGTGGCGCCCGGCGAGGTGGTGCTGATCACCGCCCGCGTTTCGGGCATGCCGATCTCGACAGGCGTCCTGGTGCTCTATGCCGATGACGAAGCATTCACCCTGATGACCCCGGAGGGGCATCCCGAGTCCGGCATGGTGACCTTCACCGCTGAGCGCTCCGGCGCCGACACGATCGCCCAGATCCAGTCCCTGGCGCGCGCCAACGACCCGATCTACGAGCTGGGCTTTCGGCTGATGGGAGGGTCCCGGGCCCAGGAGGCGATCTGGCGTCACGTCCTGGCGTCGCTCGCGGCTCGCTATGACGTGACGGCGCCGGTCGACCTGGAGAAGGTTCGCGTGGACGGGCGCCTCCAGTGGCGCCACGCCCGGAACGTCTGGCGCAACGCGATCATCCGGACCACGCTCTACACCCTCGCCGCACCCGCGCGACACGCCCGCGGCGTGTTTCGCCGGGGCGCGTGATCGCGTACCCTTCCGCGCACGTGCCGCGACGATGACCCGAGCCATCTCCCGCCGGGGGAGTTCATGACCGAGCACACCCGCGACAATCCATACGCTCGCTCCCTCGCCGGGGCGCTGGCACTCATCGGCCTCCTGATCGAGGTTGCCGCCGTTGTCGTCCCGGTATTCCTCCTGCCGCGCTCCGGCCTCCCCCCGCTGGACGGGAACACCCTGGGCGGCTACGCGCTGGGGGCCACCTTCCCGATCGTCGGCTGGGTGATCGCCGCGCGGCGCCCGGAGAACGCCATCGGCTGGATCTTCCTTGCGATCGGGATCTCGCAGGCGCTGGCCCAGCTCACCCAGGTGTACGACCTCGCGTCCTACGGACCCGGGGATCCACGCCACTTCCGCTGGCCGCGGAGGCATCGTGGGTGGGCGTCTGGGCCTGGATGCCCGGCTACGTGCTGCTCCTCAGCCTCTCGGTCCTCCTCTTCCCGAATGGCCATCCGCCCACGGCCCGATGGCGTCCGGTTGCCTGGCTCGCCTGGCTGTCACTCGCGATCATGGTCATCCCCATGGCCGTGGCCACGTGGCCCTTCCGCGGAGCAATGCTGTCCGCGGCAAACGCCGGCACGGCCGGACCCCCGGACATTCCGGGCCTGAAGCTGGCCGTGACGATGGAGTCGGCCGGACTGCTCCTCGCCAGCGCGACCGCGCTCGCCTCTGTCGTCGGCCTCATCGTCAGATTCCGGCGTTCCCGGGGGCTGGAGCGGCAGCAGCTCAAGTGGTTCACGTTCGCCGGCGCCATCGAGATCGGGATCCTCGCGACCAGCCCGTTCGTGTACGTCGGGCGAGCCGGGATCCCCGACGGTGCTGCTCACTGCCTGATCGTGGCGCCCCTGCTGCCGGTTGCCGCGGCGTCGCCATCCTGCGCCATCGGCTCCTCGACATCGACCTGGTCATCAAGCGCACGATCAGCTACGGCGCCCTGACCGTCCTCCTGGTGGGCCTCGAGATCGGCGGGGTGCTGCTCCTGCAGACCCTCCTCTCACCGTCACCCAGGAGCAGACGTACGCGGTGGCTGCCACCACCCTCGGCGTGGCCGCGCTCTTCCGGCCGGCGCGGCGCCGGATCCAGGCATGGGTGGACCGACGCTTCGACCGCGCCCGCTACGACGCTGCGCACATCGTGGACGGGTTCGGCGCCCGGCTTCGCGGCCGGCTCGACCTCGACGCGGTCCGGGCGGAGCTGGCTGTGACCGCAGACTCCGCGCTGCGCCCGACATCGGCGGCCATCTGGCTCCGGCCGAGGGGGGACCGATGAGACGGCCGGTCGTGGCGGCCCGGCTGGTGCTTGCCGCAGACCTCCTGCTGCTGGTGGTCGCCGTGGGGCTCGGCCTGCTCGACAACCAGCCGGCCGCGGCGGGAAGCATCATCTTCCTGGCCGTGACCGCGCTGGCCGTGGCAGGCTTCAGCGTCGTGGGCAACCTGGTCGTGGCCCGGCAGCCGGGCAACCTGGTTGGCTGGGTGCTGCTCATCTGTTCGCTGGGCCTCGCGGCGCAGAGCGCGGCGTTCGACTTCGTCGCGCTCAGCCAGGACCGCTACGGGCTCGGCCTCCCGGGCACGGTGCCGGTCGCCTGGGTCGACAACTGGCTCATGATCCCCAGCCTCATCGGCCTGGTGATCGTGATCCCGCTCGTGTTCCCCACGGGCCGGCTCCCCTCTCCGCGCTGGCGACCGGTGGGCGTGTGGGCGGGTATCGGAATCGTCGCGACCACGCTGGGCTCGGCGCTGACGCCCGGACCGATGCAGGCAGGCGGCATCGAGAACCCGCTCGCAGTCCGGTTGCCGCATCCGCTGCTCGAGATCGCCGGCGCCGTGGACGCGGTGAGCGGCGTGACGCTCTTCGGGCTGACGGTCGCCGCGGTGGTGGTCCGCTACCGGCACGGCACCCCGCTCGAGCGGCTCCAGCTGCGCTGGTTCGCGTACCCCGCGACCCTGGGCATCGTGGGGATCGGCGTGGCGAACATCTACAACACCGGGTTCATCAGCGACGCGGCCTGGATCGGCGGCCTGCTGAGCATCGCGGCGACCCCATTCGCGATAGGAATCGCGATCCTCCGCCACGGGCTCTTCGACATCGACCTCGTCATCAAGCGCACGATCAGCTACGGCGTGCTGACCGTCCTCCTGGTGAGCCTCGAGATCGGCGGCGTGCTGGTCCTGCAGACCCTCCTCTCAGCGGTCACGCAGGAGCAGACGTACGCGGTCGCCGCCACCACCCTCGGCGTGGCGGCGCTCTTCCAGCCGGCGCGGCGGCGGATCCAGGGCTGGGTCGACAGACGGTTCGACCGCAGCCGCTACGACGCAGCTCTCGTGGTGGACGGATTCGGCAGCAGGCTGCGCAACAGACTGGACCTCGACGAGGTGACCGGGGAGCTGGCGGCGGCGGCCCACAGCGCCTTGCGGCCGAGCAACGTCTCCATCTGGCTGCGGCACCAGAGTCGGGACGCGCGGCCATGAGCGCCCTCGTGCTGACAATCCTCTCCGTGGAGACAATCGCGCTGCTGGGCGGGACGGCCCTGGTGGCGCTGAGCTGGCCGGTTCCGCTGAGCGTGGCGGACTGGGGGTTTCCGGGATTCCAGGGGATCGCCGCGGTGATCTTCAGCCTGTCCGGCCTGCCGATTGCCCGGCGCCGCCCGGATAACCCCATCGGATGGCTCCTGCTGGCCGGCGCACTCCTCTCGGCGATCCAGTTCGCCGGGCATTACTACGCCGTCTACGGGGTGATCGCCTCGCCGGGCGCCGTTCCCCAGGCGTGGGTCGGTGTCTGGCTCGAGTCCTGGATCTGGGTCCCGACCATGGCCGCAGTGGGGGCCTTCCCACTCCTGGTCTTCCCGACCGGCCGACTCCCCTCTCGCCGCTGGCGGCCATGGGCGATCATCCTGGGCGCCGCAGTGGCAAGCGGGACACTGGGGCTGGCCCTGGGCTTCTGGAGGCGGGCGACGCTGCCGCGCCAGGAGGGCCTGGTCCCGCCCGGGGCCCCCGGGATCGTCGCCGCCATGGCCGCGGTCGGGATCATCCTCCTGGTCGTCGGTTTCGCAAGTGCCAGCGCGGCGGTGATCGTGCGGTTTCGACATTCCACCGGCCTCGAGCGCCAACAGCTCAAGTGGCTCGCCCTGGCGGCGGGGGTCGTTGCCGTGGCCTTCGTCCTCTACCTGCTCCTCGTGAGCCAGGTCCATGACCAGACCGTGGGAGCGACATTACTGGCGATCGCGCTCCTGGGCATCCCCGTGGCGATCGGAATTGCCATCGTGCGCCATCGACTCTTCGACATCGATCACCTCATCAACCGGGCGCTCGTCTATGCCGCGGTGACCGTGGTGCTCGCCGGGGTCTACGCCGCGTCCGTCCTGGCGCTGCAGGCCGTGCTGGCCAGCGTGGTGCAGACTACCCAACCGGCGGTTGCGGTCTCGACGCTGCTGGTGGCCGGTCTCTTCCAGCCGGTCCGTCATCGCCTTCAGACGGTCGTCGACCGGCGCTTCTACCGGTCCCGCTACGACGCACAGCGCGTGGCCGACACCTTCGCCGCGCGCCTCCGCGAGGAGGTGGAGCTCGACGCGGTCCTCGACAACCTCGCCATCTCCGCGGACCGGACCATGCATCCGACCTTCCTCTCCGTATGGATTCGTCACGCATGAGCCGCACCCTGGCGCGCCTCGCTCCGTGGATGCCGCTCGTGCTGGCTGTTGGGCTCGGCGCGGGCGGGCTCTGGCTGGAAGCGGTGGATCCGCGGGCCGACAACCCGACCGACGCGCTGATGGTCCCGCTCCTGCTGACCTACGGCATCGCGGGCGGCCTGATCGCCGCGCGCGATCGCAGCAACCGGGTCGGATGGCTCCTCTCCCTGCTCTGCCTGGCGATGGTCGCCTCGTTTGCCGTCGGACGCTATGCCGTCGCCGGCTTCGACCATGCCCTGGCCGTTCCCTTCCCGGAGGTCGGCGCGGCGCTGTCATGGACGTGGATCCTGGCCCTGTCGTGCCCGGTGCTCCTGGCCTTCGTGGTTCCCACCGGCCGGCCCCTGACGCCGGCCTGGAACCGGGTCTACCTGGCGGTCCAGGCGGCTCTGGTCGCCGTCATCGTGATCTTCGCGCTCGGCGATCCCGGCGGGAGCAGCGGGGCCAACACCAGCTTCGCCTTCGCCAACCCGCTCTACGTGCCGGTGCTCAAACCCCTCTACGACTTCGTCCAGGCGGCGTTCGTCATCTACGTGATCCTGTTCGGCGCCGGCGCGGTCGCCCTGACCGTGCGTTTCCGCCGCTCCCGTGGCGTCGAGCGCCAGCAGCTGAAGTGGATCCTGTTCGGGATGGTGGCCATGCTCGTGGGGATCACCGCCTCGAACGTGATCCCGGGCGGCTATCTCTCCGACCTGGCTTGGGGGCTGGGCATGCTGCCCCTCCCACTCTCGCTGGCGATCGCCATCACCCGCTACCGCCTCTTCGACATCGACGTCGTCATCAAGCGCACCATCGCCTACGGCGCGCTCTCCATCTTCCTGGTGGGCCTGGAGGTGGGCGGTATCCTCCTGCTCCAGGAGCTGATGGCCGGCATGACCGGCGGCCAGAACTATGCCGTGGCGGCCACCACGCTCGCCGTGGCGGCCCTCTTCCAGCCGGCCCGCCGCCGGATCAGGGACTGGGTGGATCGCCGGTTCGACCGCTCCCGGTACGACCTGGCGCTGGTGGCCGACGGCTTCGGTGCGCGGCTCCGGGACCGGCTTGATCTCCACGCCGTCGAGACGGAGCTTCTCTCTGCCGCCAACGGGACGTTGCGGCCGACCACCGCCTGGGTCTGGCTCCGCACGCGCGACGAGCAGTGACCGCCAGACGTCACGGTCTTGCTTCGGCATGAGCAGCCGTAACGTTTGGGTCACGCCTGTGCACGATCGTGAGTGTGCTGCCGAGAGACGCATCGAGTCCAGCTGATCAGGAGGTGTCCCGTGTCCCCCCGTCGACTCGCATCCGTGGCCGCGCTCGTCTCGCTCGTCTCCGGCGTAGCCGGCATCATCGCCCCCGCGACCCTGGCGAGCCTCGTCGGCCTCACCCTTGATCCGACCGGGCAGGGCCTGGCCCGGCTCGCGTGCGCGTCCTACCTTGGCTACGCCGCCCTGAACTGGTTCGCCCGCGGTGTGACCGATGGCACAGCCTGGCGCGCTATCGGCGGGGCCAACGCGGTTGCCTGGGCATTCGGCGCGGGCGTCTCGGTGCTGGCGTTCGTCTCCGGCATTGGCGACGCCCGCCTGCTTGCCATGGTGGCCATCCAGATCGTGTTCGCCCTTCTCTGGAGCGCAGCGGCGCTCGAACGGCCCGCCGTCGTCTCACGGGCCGGTGCGGCGCGCTGATGACGCGCCACACTGCCGAGATCCTGCGGCCGATCGAGGACGTCTTCGCGGTCCTGACCGACGTGACGCTGACCGGCCGCTGGTACCCGGCCCGGGTCCAGGAGCGGTGGACAACCCCACCGCCGCATGGCATTGGCTCGGTTCGCCGTGCCCGCGTGATGCTCCTGGGACGCGCGAGCGAGAATGACGCGGTCGTCACGGCCTATGAGCCGCCGCGGCTGGCCGCCATGCGCGGGCTCTCGTCCAGCGCCCCGTTCGACATCACGCTCACCTTCGAGCCGGTCGAGGCAGGCACGCGGGTCGACGTCGACTCGACCTTCCATCTCCGCGGGATGATGCGGCTCATCGGTCCCCTCTTCGTAGGTCCGTACGAACGCGGGTGGGACCGTGGCCTGGCGAACCTCAAGCGGATGATGGAGGGCGGCGAGCTGTGACCGGCCCAGGACGCAGCACGGGAACGACAGGTCCGTCCCGTAACGATTGGCGGACACCCCAACCGGAGAATCGAAGCCGATGACCACCTTCACCCAGGCCCTTCGACGAGCCGTCCGCCGGGGCGGCGGCCCCGCGACCGCCGGGCTGCCGCAGGAGCAGGCGGCCGTCCTCGCGGAGGCTCCCGCCGTCGAGATCGCCGAGCACGACCCGCTCCTCGCCTACCTCCAGGCGGCAGGCGGTCCGGTGGACCTCGAGGAGCTGGCCCTGGACTCCGCCGCGGTACGCGAGCTGCGCGAAGCGGGCGTCAAGCTGGTCGTGCCGCTGGTGAGCTCCGGCGAGCTCATCGGAACCCTCAATCTGGGCCCCCGCCGCTCCGAGCAGGAGTACTCCTCCGACGACCGGCGCCTTCTCGACAACCTTGCAGGCCAGGCTGCCCCGGCGCTGCGCGTCGCGCAGCTCGTCCGCGAGCAGGAGGCGGAGGCCCGGGAGCGCCAGCGGATGGAGCAGG
This sequence comes from uncultured Chloroflexia bacterium, assembly GCA_963773695.1. GTDB lineage: Bacteria > Chloroflexota > Limnocylindria > QHBO01 > QHBO01 > CAVXEH01. The sequence continues at coordinate 125,301 of CAVZCE010000012.1, forward strand.
AGCTCGCCGTCGCCCAGCTTATCCAGCAGCACTTCCTGCCGGTCGAGATCCCCCAGCCCGCGGGCTGGAGCATCGAGGCCTTCTACCGCCCGGCGCGCGCCGTGGGCGGCGACTTCTACGACGTCGTGGAACGCGCGGACGGGACCATCGCCTTCACCGTCGGCGACGTGACCGACAAGGGCGTGCCCGCGGCCATGGTGATGGCCGCCACCAGGTCCCTCCTGCGCGCCGCCGGCGAGGAGCTCGGCGATCCCGGCGCGGTGCTCGCGCGCGTCAACGACCTGCTCCACGGGGACATCCCGTCGCGCATGTTCGTCACCTGCCTCTACGGGGTCCTGGATCCGCGAACCGGCGCCCTGCGCTTCGCGAACGCCGGCCACAACCTCCCCTTCGTTCGGGCCGATGACGGCGCATCCGAACTGCGCGCCGCGGGCATGCCCCTGGGGCTGATGCCGGGAATGGCCTACGACGAGACGGAGGCCCGCCTCGAGCCGGGCCAGGTGCTGCTCCTCACCTCCGATGGCATCGCCGAGGCGCACGCCCCCGACCGCGAGATGTTCGGCATTCCGCGACTCGGCAGCGTGGTGGCGGAGCCGAAGGACGGACGCGGCGGCGTGATCGCCCGGGTGCTCGACGAGCTCGAGCGCTTCACCGGGCCGGGCTGGGAGCAGGAGGACGACATCACGCTCCTCGCCCTGCGCTGGGATGCCCGGGCCGATGGCGCCGCCGTCGACGCTCCGTCCGCTTCGGAGGCGCTGCTCGCCGCATTCCAGGTCCCTTCCGAGGCCGGGAACGAGCGCGAGGTCATGCGCCGCGTCGCGGAGGCGGCGGGACCGGCCGGCCTGGCCGGCGAGCGGCTGGAACAGCTGAAGACCGCCGTGGCCGAGACGGCCATGAACGCCATCGAGCACGGGAACCACAACGACCCGGTCATCCCCGTGGACGTCCGGGTCCTCCGCCGCGACCGCGACCTCGTGGTCGAGATCAGCGACCACGGGGAGCACGGGATCCCGATCACGGAGACACCTGACATCGAGGCCAAGCTGCGGGGCGAGCAGCCACCGCGGGGATGGGGCCTCTTCCTCATCCAGAGTCTCGTGGACGCGATGCACGTCATCGGCGGCGACGGCGGTCAGACCGTCGAGCTGGTGATGCACCTGGAGGACACCCATGGCTGAACGATTCGAGGCGACCGCGCGTCGCCACGGCGACGCCGGAATCGTCGACATCGGCGGGGAGCTGGACGGCACGGCTGCCGCCAGGCTCCAGGCCGCCTACGCGGAGGCCGCCGCCGGCACCGAGCGCGTGATCCTGAACTTCGGCGACCTGACCTACATGAACAGCACCGGCATCGCGCTCGTCGTCGAGCTCCTGGCCCGCGCCCGCGCGGATCGGCTGCCGGTGCACGCCTACGGCCTTTCCGAGCACTACCGGCAGATCTTCGAGATCACGCGGCTCTCCGACTTCCTGGCGATCCACGCCGACGAGACGAGCGCGGTCGCCTGACCGGCCCCAACGCGACAGAGCACGAGAAGGAGCGGAAGATGCAGGTTCGGCACCCCGGCGAGCGCGTGAGCGTGATCGATATCGCCGGCGAGCTGACCGGGGCCAGCGAGGCCCCGCTGATGGAGGCGTACACCCAGGCGAGCGGCCCCGCGACCCGGGCCATCGTCCTGAACTTCACGCCGCTGGAGTACATGAACAGCACCGGCATCGGTCTGCTCGTCACGCTCCTCGTGCGCGCGCAGCGCCAGGGGCAGCGGATCCTGGCCTACGGCCTCTCCGACCATTACCGCCAGATCCTGTCGCTCACCCGCCTCGACGAGGCGATCGGCATCGTCGATTCCGAGGCGGACGCGCTGGCGGCCGTCGCCGCCTAGCTGACCCGGAGGCACCGCGACCATGACCGCTTCCCCCTCTCCCCGCCGAAACGATCTCGAGTCGTGGGCACCGCCGACCGAGCGCCTGGTGGTTGCCGACGCGCCCGCCGGCGCCCTTGCCGGCACGGTCCGGGGACGTCGACTCTCCGGGCCGCTGCAGGGCTTTGGCCGCATGTGGCAGAAGACCTTCCGCGTGCGCCTCGCGGGCGCCGACCCCGATCTCACCCCGCAGCAGGTGGTCGCCACCTGGAAGGCGGAGTTTCCCTCCTTCTGGCCCAGGGGCAACACGTTCTACGCCCCGCTGGCCGGGATCCGGCCCGGGGAGGTGGCGCTCCTCTCGGTGAGCGCCGCCGGTCCGGTGAAGCTGCACACCGGGGTGATGGTCGTCTTCGCCGACGAGGACGCCTTCACCCTGATGACGCCCGAGGGGCACATGCTCTCCGCGTGGATCACCTTCAGCGCCTTCCGCGGCGAGGACGGGGTGATCGTGGCCCAGGCGCAGGCCCTGGAGCGAGCCAGCGACCCGATCTTCGAGACGGGCCTGGTCCTCTTCGGCCATCGCGTCAACAACCGGTTCTGGGAGGGGACCGTCCACAACCTGGCGGCGCACTTCGGCGTCGATGCCGAGCCGATCACCGAGGTGGTGTGCGTCGATCGCCGCCGGCAGTGGCGCTACCTCGCCAACGTGCGCCACAACTCCGGCTTCCGCTCCATGCTGCACACCGCGGCGGCGCCGGCCCGCTGGGTCCGGCGACGGCCCTGACGGCGCCGCGTCGCGGTCCGGGACGGGCGTCAACCGGGAGACGCCTGCCGGGTCTCGCCAACGCCTTCGCCGGGGCGGGGGCCTCCGGACCTCGGCCGGGTCGGGGGTCAGGTACCGTTTCCGGGTGAGCGAGCCACAGACCGATGCGGTGGTGGTCGGCGCCGGACCGAACGGGCTGGCGGCGGCGATCGCGATTGCCCGCGCGGGGCACCGCGTCACCGTCCTGGAGGCGAACCCCGAGATCGGCGGCGGCTGCCGGTCCGCCGAGCTGACGCTCCCCGGGTTCGTGCACGACGTCTGCAGCGCGATCCACCCGCTCGGACGCGGCTCGCCGTTCTTCTCCGCACTGCCGCTCGAGCGCCACGGCCTGTCGTGGATCGAGCCGCCCGTCGCCGTCGCGCACCCCCTCGACGACGGCAGCGCCGCGCTCGTGATGCGCGATCTCGACGCGACGGCGGCCGGCATGGGCGCCGATGGCGGCCGCTACGCCCGCCTCTTCGGCCCGCTGGCGCGCGACTGGCCGGTCATCGTGGACGAGCTGATGGGGCCGTTCCGCATCGGCTCGCCGTTCCGGCACCCGGTCGCGGTGCCGCGCTTCGGCCTTCTCGCCCTCCAGCCCGCGACCTGGGTCGGGCGCCGCTTCCGCACGGAGCAGGTGCGGGCGCTCTTCGCCGGGGTCGCGGCCCATTCCTTCCTGCCGCTCGCCACGCCCGGGTCCGCGGCCTTCGGGATCAGCCTCCTGGCGTCGGCCCACGCGGTCGGCTGGCCGCTGCCCCGCGGAGGCTCGCAGAAGATCGTGGACGCGCTGGCGGCGTACCTGACCGCGGAGCTCGGCGGCACCATCGTCACCGGGCGGCGGGTCGAGAGGCTCGCCGACCTGCCGCCGCATCGGGCCGCGCTCCTCGACGTGACCCCCCGTCAGATGCTCGCCATGGCGGGTGAGCGGCTGGGCGGCACCTACGCCGCGCAGCTGCGGCGCTATCGGTATGGCCCCGGCAGCTTCAAGCTCGACCTGGCGATCGAGGGGCCCATTCCGTGGCGCAATCCAGACCTCCTGCGCGCGGGGACCGTGCACCTGGGAGGAACCGCCGAGGAGGTCGCCGCGTCCGAGCGCACGGTGGCGCGGGGAGGCATCAGCCGCCGGCCCTTCGTCCTCGTGGCCCAGCAGTCGCTCTTCGACCCGTCGCGCGCGCCGGAGGGCAGGCACACGGTCTGGGCCTACTGCCACGTCCCCAACGGGTCGAGGATCGACATGACGGACGCGATCCTGGGGCAGATCGAGCGCTTCGCGCCGGGCTTCCGCGATCGCGTCCTGGCCGTGCACGCGCGCGGGCCGGCCGCCCTGGAGGCGGAGAACCCCAACTACGTCGGCGGGGACATCAACGGAGGGCTCCAGGGCCTGACCCAGCTCTTCACCCGCCCGGCCATCCGCCTCGACCCGTATGCCACCCCCGACCCCCGGCTCTTCATCTGCTCGTCCTCGACCCCGCCGGGAGGCGGCGTGCACGGCCTGTGCGGCGCCAACGCGGCGGCATCGGCCCTGCACCGCGCCCTGGCCTGAGACCGCACGGGGTTTCCCGGTCGAATCGGTAGTGGGACGACCCAAACGACGGCCGGACAGCCGTTCCCCGGTCGGATCGGTAGTGGGACTACCGGGCGCCCGTACAAGGCTCAGCCTCCGATGGGCGGTCCGTACCAGACCGATGCCGCGATGATCACGTAGAGCCCCACGAGCGCCAGCCCCTCCAGCCAGGTGCTGCGACCGTCCACCGTGATGAGCGCCGCGAGCAGCGCAGAGAGGACGAGCGAACCCACCAGGAGCGGGTCGACGACCATGGTCATGGGCGCCGGCCCGATGAACAGGCTGAGGAGGACGAGCACGGGGAAGAGGGCGAGGGCCACCTGCAGGCTCGAGTTGAGGATCAGGCTGACGGAGAGGTCGGTGCGGTCCCGAACCGCCATCTGGACGCCCACGACGTTCTCGACCGCGTTCCCCGCGATCGCCACCACCACCAGGCCCACGAACTCCTCGGACAGGTGGAGCGAGGCCATGGCCGGCCGCAGCGCCTCGACGAACCAGTCGCTGGTGAGCGCCGCCCCGGCTCCGGCGACCGCCAGCAGCGCCACGGCCAGCCAGAGCGGCCAGCGCGGCTCCTCCACGCTGCCGCCCTCCACCTGGCGCCGGATCGAGAAGGGGATGGAACCGACGAAGACGACGAGCAGGGCGACCGATGCCACGACCGAGAGCTGCACCGCATGGCCCGCGTCGGGGGCGCCGGGTGCCGTGGCGAGCGCCGGGATCGCGAGGGCGGCCGTGGCAAGCAGGATCAGGACCGCGATCATCCGCGGCCCCTCCGACGAGAAGCGCTGCGTCCCGTGACGGATGCCGCCGAAGATGAAGGCCAGGCCCAGGACCAGGAGCGAGTTGGCGAGGATGGAGCCGACGAGGGCGGTCTGCACCACGGTGACGAGCCCGGCCTGCAGCGCGAAGAGGCTGATGAAGAGCTCCGGGAGGTTGCCGAGCGCCGACTGCAGGACGCCGGTCGTCGCCGGACCCAGGCGGGAACCCAGCTGGTCCGTCCCCTCCCCCACCAGGGACGCGAGCAACGCCAGCGCCACCGCGGCGACCACGAAGACCCAGACCGGGTCCGCGCCGGCGAAGCGGATGACCGCGGTGACCGCGGTCGCAACCAGCGCGGCCGACCCGACGACGATCGCCTTGCGGCCGAGGAGGCCGATGAAGCCGCTCACGTGCTCCAAGCCTACCCGACGCGGCTAGACTCGACGAATGATCGCTTCCGTGCTGGTGATCGGGTCCGGGCGCGCCGGCGGTGCGCTGGCGGGACGCCTGCGGGAGCGTGGCCTGGAGGTGACGACCGGTGGCCGGTTGGCGGTCCGGGCCGCCAGGGACGCCGCCGGCGCGCCACCGGACCTGGTGCTGCTGGCCGTCCCGGACGCGGCGATCCCCGAGGTGGCGCGCGCCGTTCCGCCGGGACCGTGGGTCGCCCACGTCTCCGGCGCCACGACCCTGGCGGCGCTCGACCCGCACGAGCGGCGCTTCAGCATCCATCCGCTGCAGACGCTCACCGCCGAGCGCGGGCCGGAGCAGCTCGACGGAGCGTGGGCGGCGGTGACCGCAGAGACGGACGAGGCGCGCGAGACGGCAACCTGGCTGGCCCGCACCCTGGGTCTGCAGCCGTTTCCGCTGGCCGATGCCGATCGGCCCCTGTACCACGCCGCCGCCGTGATCGCGGGCAACTACCTGGTGACCCTCTTCCGCACGGCATCGGCGCTCTTCGCGCAGGTCGGGGCACCGCCGGAGGCCCTCGTGCCGCTGATGGAGCGCACGATCGCCAACGGCTTCGCCCTCACCGGGCCCATCGCCCGCGGGGACTGGAGCACCGTGGAGGCGCATCTCGCCGCCCTCGAGGCACGCGCCCCCGGGATCGTCCCGCTGTACCGCGCGCTGGCCGAGGCGACGCGGGAGTGACCCGGCCGCTCCGGCCGGTCCGGACCGTCGCGGAGCTGCGCGAGGCCCTCGCCGGGCCGCGCGCGCAGGGGATCCGCGTCGGCCTGGTGCCGACCATGGGCGCCTTCCACGAGGGCCACCTCACCCTCTTCCGCGCAGCGGCCGCCGAGTGCGACCTCGCCGTCGCCAGCCTCTTCGTGAACCCCACCCAGTTCGGCCCGCACGAGGATCTCTCCCGCTACCCGCGCGACGAGGCCGGTGACGCGGAGCTGGCGGCGGCGGCCGGCATCGGTCTGCTCTTCGCGCCGACCGCGAACGAGATGTACCCGGAGGGCTTCGACACCGCGGTGAATCCCGGCGAGCTCGCCACGGTGCTCGAGGGAGCCGTCCGCCCCGGCCACTTCCGCGGGGTGGCGACGGTGTGCCTCAAGCTCTTCAACGCGGTGGCGCCCTCCGTGGCCTACTTCGGGCGCAAGGACGCGCAGCAGGTGGCGGTCATCAAGCGGATGGTGGCCGACCTGGACCTTGGGCTCGAGATCCGCGTGGTGCCCATCGTCCGCGACGCGGACGGGCTCGCCCTGTCGAGCCGCAACGTCTACCTCTCGGCCGAAGAGCGCCGGCGGGCCCTGGCGCTCCCCGGAGGCCTCGTCGCGGGTCGAGAGGCCTGGCGCGCGGGCAGCGGGACCGATGGCGCCCGGTCGGCGGCGCTCGCCGTCATGGAGGCCGCGGACGGCATCTCCGTCGACTACGTGGGGGTCGCCGACCTGGACGGGCTCACCCTCGCCGCCGCGATTCGTGTGGGCTCGACACGTCTGATAGACAATGTGCTTCTCAACGAGGAGGCCCCATGAGCACCCCGGCCCGCGACAGCAGCCCCAGCCCGGCACCGGAGCACGTCACCCTTCCCGCGCTCGCGGAGATGAAGCAGCGCGGCGAACGGATCGTGATGGTCACCGCCTACGACGCGCCGTCCGCCCGCCTGGCCGACCAGGCCGGCGTGGACATCGTCTTCGTGGGGGACTCCGCGGCCAACAACCTGCTCGGCTACGACGGGACGACCCCGGTCAGCATGGACGAGATGATCGTCCTGGCGCGGGCCGCGCGCCGGACGACGAAGCGCGCCTTCTTCCTGGTCGACATGCCGCTCGGCAGCTTCCAGGTCTCCGACGAGGAGGCGGTCCGCTCGGCGGTCCGCCTCGTGAAGGAGGCCGGCGCCGATGCCGTCAAGCTCGAGGGAGGCGGCAGCTCCGTGTCCCGCGCGCGCGCCATCGTGGCGGCCGGGATCCCGGTGATGGGCCATATCGGCCTGACGCCGCAGAGCGCCACGATGCTCGGCGGCCACAAGGCCCAGGGCCGGACCGCCGCCAAGGCGCGCCAGCTCTTCGCCGATGCGCAGATGCTCCAGGCCGCCGGTTGCTTCGCCATCGTCCTGGAGGCGGTCCCGCAGCGGGTGGCGGCACGCATCAGCGAGGCCCTGCGCATCCCGACCATCGGGATCGGCGCGGGAGCGGAGTGCGACGGCCAGGTCCTCGTCTGGCACGACCTGCTCGGCATCAACGAGGGGCCCATGCCGCGCTTCGTGAAGCAGTACGCACACCTCGCGGAGGAGACGCGCAGCGCGCTCGAGCGGTACGCGGCCGAGGTGCGGGACGGGACCTTCCCGACCCGCGAGCACGCCTTCCTGATCCCGGCCGATGAGCTGGCCCTCTTCGAGTCGGAGCTCGACGCGGGCGTGATGGTGGGCGACGCCTCGGGCGACTGGCTCTAGCCCCGCTCCGCCGTCACGCTGCGCTCGATCGCACTTCGCAGCACGTCGACCGCCGCCACCCCGAGGACCATGAGCGCCCGCGGGTCGCGAACGGGGTCCCCGCTCCCGGTGCTCATGGCGAAGACGGTGTCCCCGTCGAACGGCGTGTGCACCGGACGGATGGCGATGGCCAACGCGTCGTGGGCCAGCTCGGCCAGCTGCCGGCAGCCCGCCCGGTCGAGGGGCGCGTCCGTGGCCACCACGGCCAGGGTGGTGTTCGCCGGCGCCGGCGCCGACCCGGGAGGGCCGCTGAGGATGAGCGCCGGGTCGAGGTAGCCACCGGACCCGTCGCGAGCGCCGACGACGGTTCGTCCATCACGGCCCACCACGTTGCCCACGGCGTTGGTGGCGACCAGGGCGCCGACCGTCACGCCGTCGGGCAGCCGCATCGCCCACGAGCCGATGCCCCCGCGGCTCGCCCGCTCGCGACCGGCCCACGTTCCGACGGTCGCGCCGGTCCCGGCACCCACCGCACCCTCGAGCGGACCGTTGCCCGCCGCCCCCGTTTCGGCGGCAACGCACGCCGCGTAGCCGTCGTCCGGCCCGGGAACCGCGTCCGGCGACCCCACCCCGAGGTCGAACAGGATCGCGGCCGGCACGACCGGCACGCGGCGCACGCCGGTCTCGAAGCCCAGGTCCCGCTCCGCGAGGCGGCGCATCACGCCGTCGGCCGCGGCGAGGCCGAAGGCGGACCCTCCGGCCAGGCAGATGGCGTGGATCCGGTCGACGAGCGCGGTGGGCCGCAGGAGGTCCGTCTCGCGGGTGCCCGGAGCGGCGCCCCGGACGTCGACGCCGGCGACGGCGCCGCCATCGGCCAGGATGACGGTGCAGCCGGTGGCACCCACGGCGTCCGTCGCGTGGCCGACCCGGATGCGGGGAACGTCGCGGATGCTCGGCGGCGGGTGCGTCACGCTCCGCAGGGTAGCGATCCTGCCTAGAGCGCGGCGACGATGGCGGGCAGGACCTCGCCGATCCTTCCGCGGAGGACGGCATGCGCCCGGGCATCGAGCGGCGTGGGCTGCGCGTTGACGATGACCAGTCGGCCGCCGGTGCGCAGGGTTCGGGCGGGCAGGTCGGCGACCGGGAAGACGGTGAGACTGGTGCCGACCGCCAGCAGCAGGTCGGCCGCATCGGCGGCCGCCTGGGCTCGCAGGAGATCTGCCGCCACCAGCGCCTGGCCGAACGAGATGGTCGCCGACTTCAGGATCCCGCCACAGGCCCGGCAGGCCGGTTCCACCTCGCCGGCGCGCACTCGCTCGATGGCCGCGTCCATCGGCCCACGGTCGCCGCAGGAGAGGCAGACGAACTCCTGCGTCGATCCGTGAATCTCGACCGTGCGCCCGGGCGTGCTGCCCGCCCGCAGGTGGAGCCCGTCGATGTTCTGGGTGACGAGCAGCGCCAGGTGCCCGCGCCGCTCGAGCTCCACCACGGCCCGGTGCCCGGCGTTCGGCTCCGGTCGCTCGCCGGCCTGCTCGGCGCGTGCGCGCCACGCTTCGCGACGCACCTGCGGGTCGGCGAGGTAGACGCTGATGTCCGCCCGCGCCTCCGCGCCGGGGTTGCGGGTCCAGACGCCGTCCGGGCCGCGGAAGTCGGGGATGCCCGACTCCGTGCTGATCCCGGCGCCGGTGAGGACGACCATGGCGCGGGAGCCGCGGATCCAGCCCGCCACCTGCCGCACCGCGGCAGCCTGCTCCAGCGGAGAGCGCTCCGCGTCCATCAGCCGCCGCCTCGCTGGAGGAGCGCCGCCATCGGCGCCGCCTGGCAGCTGTCGGCCAGGCACGGCAGGCCGAACGCCGCCTGGACCGTCCGCAGCAGGTCGTAGTGGTTCGCCTGGCGAGCGATCCGGGTGCCGGGGGCCACGTCCGGCCCGGCGAAGACGAACGGGACCCGCTGCGCCCCGCCCTCCGCCTCGTCGAAGGTCACGACCAGCAGCCCGCCGTCCATGAACGCCGCCGAGGAGGTGATCTGCGGCACGAAGCTGCTGAGCCATCGGTCACCCTCGCTCACCGAGCAGTCGTGCATGTCGTGGCACATGTCCGGGATGATGAGGCTGAAGTCCGTCTCTCCCGGCCGGAAGTGGGAGAAGTCGGTGATGTTCGCGCAACGGTCTGGGTTGGAGCTGACGGAGGTGAAGCTGATCGCGGGCTCGTGCTTGCGCGCGTAGGTCCCGGCGCCGTCGGGTCCGCCCTTGGCGGTCGCCCCGCGGTAGCAGCCGCCCGGAACGTGCTCGGCGTAGACACCCCAGGTGCGGCCCGCCGCCTCGAGCTGGCCGAGCACGGTGGGGGCGGAGATGTCATGGACGCCGTCGTCCGATACGCCCTGGGTGGAACCGGAGATGAGGGCCAGGTAGTTCGGCTCGGAGGGGTGCGCGACGCCGCGGTAGTCGGTGGCCACGCCGTAGCGCTGCGCGAGACCGTTGAGGAACGGCGCCTGCGAGGAGCCGATGACCTGATCGGCAGAGCGGTTCTCCATGACGATGACCCAGACATGGCGAACGCCCTGGCGCGTACCGCTCGGGATCGATGAGGGGGCGCTCCCGCCGGGAACCGATGCCGTGCCTTTGGCGAGCCCCGCCTCGCTGGGCGCCGGCACCCCGCCGAGCTGCGATTGCAGGATGAAGGCGCCCACCAGCACCGCCACGGCGATGACGACCAGGATGGGGACGAGCCGGCGCGGGCGACGGGGTGCCGGATCGCGGGTCATGCCCACAGCCTACCCGGACCCGCGCAGGAGCGCGTGGGGCGCCGCGGGACCGGGCTGGATCAGGACCCCGAGCGGCGCCTCCACGCCGCGGTGACCAGGGCGTCGAGCTCGTCGGAGCCGATGGCCTCGGAGAGGGCACGGTAGGTGCCGTGCTCGCGCACCTCGGCGGCGACGCGCGCGAGCGCGCCCAGGGCGGCGCGCTGCGGCGCGCCTCCGAGGCTGATGCGCATGACCCCCATCGTCTCGAGCTCCAGGACGGTGGGGCCGCCGGGAGCCGCGAGGATGTTGAGCGGGGCGGCGAGCTCACGCAGGGCGACGGCGATGAGCCCGGGATCGCGCAGCCCGATGGGGTACACGCAGTCCGCGCCCGCGTCCCGGTAGCGCCGCAGCCGGCGGACCGCCTCCTCGAGGACCTCGGCGGGACGCGCGCCGGGGTCGAGGAAGACGTCGGTCCGGGCGTTGATGACGAGCGGCACGCCGCTCGCCTCGGCCGCCGCCCTGACCGCGCGGATCCGCGCTTCCGCATGCTCCGGCGTCCGGGCACGGCCCGTGACGAGATCGCGTCCCTCCTCCAGGTTCAGGCCCGCCGCCCCTGCGGAGATGAGGTCGCGGGTGAGCGCCTCGAGCTCCGCGCCACTCTCGACGTAGCCGGCCTCCATGTCCGCGGTGAGCGGGACGGAGAGGCTGCCGGCCATCCGCTCGACCGCCGCCAGCATCTCCCGGGCAGGGATGCGCTCGCCATCGGGATAGCCGTTGGCGGCCGCCACGGCGCTGCTGGAGGTGGCAACCGCCGGAAACCCGGCACGTTCGACCACGAGAGCGCTGGCAACGTCCCAGGCGTTCGCGTTCACCAGGACGAGCGCGCGACGACCGCGGTGGAGGTCCCGCAGGCGGGCGGCCATGGACGGCTGTGAGCTCGGATTCACAGGCGATTCCCCTCTTTGCGATGCTGGCCGACGCAGCGGCCATGCGGCGTTTCAGCGCATTCTCATCAATCAGCGGCACCATGGGAAGCGAAATCGACATGGGGCGGAGCCCAGGGGGCTCTCGCTCCGGAAGGAGACACATCGTGAACAGACGTGGCATCGGCGGGGTGTCGCTCGCCATTGCGGGGATCGCCCTCCTGGCTCTCGTGGCCGTGGTCGCCTACGCCGCCGGCTCCGCCTCCGTCGGCCGAATCGGCTTCATGCGGGGAGACATGGGCCTCTGGTACGGCGGCTTCGGCGGGGGCATCGGATGGATCGTGATGATCCTGCTCATCGCGGGGGTCGTCTGGGCGCTGGTCGCCCTGTTGCGATCCGCGGACCACCAGCAGCCGATGCCGCCCGCCGGTCCCGGCTGGACCTGGCGCCAGCCGCCGGGTGCTGCACCGCCCCGGGAACCCGGCCCGCCGTCCCTTCCGCCGGAAATGGCCGATGCGTTCGATGCGTGGCACCGGCAGGCGCACGCCCGGGATGCGGAGGCCACGGGCGCCGGAGGCGGGGCTGATGGTGGCGGAGCGCCGGACGCGGGCGGAGCCTCGTCGTAGCGGCCCTCCCCCGAGCCGCGTGGTAGTGGGACTACCGATTCAACCGGCGAGGGGCTTTCCCGGGCGCTCCCCCGGTCGTTTGGGTAGTGGGGCTACCGATTCAACCGGCGAGGACCTCTCCCGCGCGTTTCCCCGGTCGTTTGGGTAGTGGGGCTACCCGCGCGCCGCGGGCCGGCCCAGGAACGCCCCGGCGGCGGCCACGATCCCGATCGCCATCCCCGCCCCGAAGACGGGCCACGCAAAGCTCGTGGGAACGCCGCCGGAGATCACGATCCCCGCGTTCAGCGTGAAGCTCAGGATCACCACGAGGCCGCCGAGCACCACCACTCCGAAGCGGCGCGCGCTCATGGGAACGGGCCGCCCGGCGCGCAGCCGGACGACGACGAGCAAGCCAAAGCCGATGAGTCCTGCGCTCACCGCGACGGGTGCCCAGATGGGTCCCGCCCAGGGGACCGGCAGCAGGAAGAGGAGGTCCCAGGTCCCGGGGCCGGTGGGCCAGCCGGAGAAGACCCACAGCCAGGCGTAGTAGCCGATGTCCCAGATCCCGAAGACGATGCCGGCCCAGGCGAGCCGCTCGAGCGGGCTGCGCCCGGCGATCCAGCCGACCGCGGCGATCATGATCAGGGTCGCGAACTCGCGGCCCAGCTCGATGAACCCCATGCTGCCGGCGGTCCCCGAGAAGTCGACCGGAAAGACCGCATCGGTTGCCAATCCGAGCGCGCCGCGCAGGTAGACGACGACCGCCGACTCCAGGTAGGCCATCGCCACCGAGTAGAGGACCACGGCGACGACGAGGCGCGAGAGGGGAACCCGGTGGTCCGACGCGGAGCCTGCCATCGAGGCCGAGCATACACAGGCGTGGCGCGGACGACATCCGGCGGCGTAGACTCCTCGCGCCGCCCACGTGGAGACCCTCTATCCGAGCGCAACTTGCAGAGGTGAGCAGATGTCCTGGAGAGGCGGCAGCGGCAGCGGGCCGCTCACGCACGTGCTCCTCACGCGTGGTGAGGCGGACCCCGAGGCCCCCATCGTCCTTGAGCATCGCGAGGCGCTGATCTACACCCTCGGCAAGGCCGCGGAGCTGGAGCACCTGGTCATGTGCCAGTACCTCTACGCGGCCTTCAGCCTGAAGGAGTCCGAGGCCGAAGGGCTCACGGCCGAGGCGGTCACCGCGGTCAAGCGCTGGCGCAAGGAGCTCTTCCACATCGCCGGGCAGGAGATGCTCCATCTGGCGCTCGTCCAGAACCTCCTCGCCGCCGTGGGCTCCGCCCCGCGCCTCGCCCGCCCCAACCTGCCGCTCCCGCCGCGGAGCTATCCGGCCGGGATCCAGATCGCGCTCGTCCCGTTCGGGGAGGCGGCGCTCCGCCACTTCGCCTACCTGGAACGGCCCGAGGGGATGGAGCTCACCGATGACGAGGGGTTCGCGGCTCTGCGCCAGGCCGTCCCGCTCCCCACGCCCGTCGAGGACGAGATCGGGCCGAGCCTCCAGGATTTCGACACCATCGGCCACCTCTACCGATCCCTCCAGGAGGGCTTCGCCCACCTCGCCGACAAGCTCGGGGAAGATCGTCTCTTCGTGGGACCGCCATCGGCGCAGGCGACGGAGGAGCACTTCCGCTGGCCGGAGCTCGTGGCGGTGCACGACGTGGCCTCTGCCCAGGCCGCCATCGAAACGATCGTCGAGCAGGGCGAGGGCGCCCGCGGCGACTGGCACGACGCCCACTTCGGACAGCTCCTGGGCATCCTGGACGGGTTCCTGTCGGCGCGGGAGGCGGATGCCGGTTTCGAACCGGCGCGCAGCGTGGTGGCGGCCTACGTGCGGCCCCCCGACAGCGGGATGGAGGTGCCGATCATCTCCGATCCCTTCACGGCGCGGGCGATGGACCTGTTCAACGCCGTCTACGAGATCGTCCTCCAGCTCCTCTCCCGCTACTTCGCGCATACCGACGAGACGCCGGAGCAGCTCTCGGTGCTGGCCGATGTCGCGGTGACCCTGATGTTCGCCGGCATCAGGCCGCTCGGCCTGCTCCTGACCCGGCTGCCGGTCGGCCCGGAGCACCCCGGCGTGACCGCCGGCCCCGGCTTCGAGCTCTTCTACGCGGTCGACTATCTGCTGCCGCACCGCGGGGCGGCGTGGGTGGTCATGGAGGAGCGGCTGCGAGACGTGGCCGACCTGGCGATGCGCTGCCGGGACCAGTGCGTCCCCACCTTCATGCTGCCGCTCGCCCGCGTGACCGACGCGCTGCGGGCCCAGGCCGACCGGCTCGCCGCCGCGCGCTGAGCGACGGCGCGGCCGCTCACCAGTCCGCGGTCACCTCGATCCCCGCGCCCGCGACCTCGGGGAGGGGTGCGCCGCAGGCAGCGCAGAAGGGCCACAGGCCCTCCGGACGGTTGGCGGCATCGCAGCGCAGGCACACGAGGGTCGCCACCGAGACCTCGATCGGCACCTCGCCCCAACCGCGCTCCATGAGCGCGATCTCCAGGTGGAGCGTCACGGCGTCCGCGTCGACGTGGGCCGGGTCCGTGATTCGCAGGGTGAGCGAATGCGGACGCTCACCGCGCAGCTGCGGCGGAGCGGCGACCTCGAGCGCCGCCAGGGCGCGGTCCGCGATCCCGGCTTCGTGCATCGTCGTGCCTCCTCGCAGGTCCGCCGCGGATGTTCGTCCTTCCCCGCGAAGACACGGTAGGGACGAATGCCCGCATCCGCGCAGTGCCGACGGTCCTGTCGGCCCGGTCCACCCGCTCGTCCGAACGGGTCCTTCGGCCCTACGGACGGGCCGGGCGGCGGAAAGACACTGGCTGCGGTCCGCTCCATGAAGGGCTGCCCGCGGCGACCGCTCGACACGAGTAGACGGTCACCTGTCCCGCCGACAGGCATGCGGAGGCGGCGATGGTACGGCAGTTCGTCATCCAGCTCGAGAACCATCCCGGAGAGCTCGCCCACCTGAGCCGGGCCCTCGCGATGCGCGGCATCGACATCAAGCACGTCTCGTGCGTCGGGTCCGGTCCCCTCGCCTGCGCCTTCATCGTCCCCAACGACGACCAGGAGATGCGCGAGGTCCTGCGCGGCCTGGGACACTCGTTCATCGAGGGTGACGCCATCATGGTCGACGTCGAGGACCGCCCCGGTGGCCTGGCCGACGTGGCCGAGCGGCTCGCGGCCGCCGGTGTCAACATCCTCGGCACGCTCTGCGTCGGTCGCCGCACGGGCATCCTGGAGATGGCCTTCACGGTCGACGACGAGCCGGCGGCTCGCCACGCGCTTGGGCTCAGCGAGCTCGCAGGGGCAACCCGGTGAGCCCGGCGGCGGTGACCACCGGGCCACGGCCGTCCGCACCCTCGCATCCCGCGACCACCTTCCTCGGGGAGGTGACGGCGGCTGCGGCGACCCGCACCCGCCTCGAGCTGTGCATCCAGTGCGGGACCTGCGGCGGGTCGTGCCCCTCGGCGGCCGACATGGACCACACGCCCCGGCAGCTGTTCGCGATGGTGCGAGCCGGGATGCGCGACGAGGTCCTCCGCTCCAACACCCCGTGGATGTGCGTCAGCTGCCACCTGTGCGCCATCCGGTGCCCCCAGGAGATCCGCATCCCCGACGTCATGGCCGTCCTCAAGTCGATCGCCGACCGCGAGGGCACCACGCCGAGCTCCGCCGCGCCGGACTTCTCGCGGACCTTCATCGGCAACATCCACCGCTACGGCCGCAGCTACGAGATGGGCCTCGTGGCACGCCACTACCTGCGCCACTACCCGTTGCGGCTGCCCGGTATGGCGCCCGCGGGGCTGAGCATGCTCGCCAAGGGCCGGATGAGCTTCGGCATCCACCGCATCCGCCAGCTGGACCAGCTCAAGGCGATCCTTGACCGGGCCGGCGAGCTGGAGGAAACGGCATGAACGGCACGAAACCGGCCAGCAGCTACCTCTACTACCCCGGCTGCTCCATGGACGGCAGCGGCCGCGCCTACGGCGACTCGCTGGAGGTCGTCTGCGATCGGCTGGGCCTCTCGCTCCAGGAGATCGACGACTGGAACTGCTGTGGCGCCTTCGAGTACTTCGCGATCAGCCAGCAGCAGGCCTATGCGCTCGTGGGCCGCAACCTCGCGCTCGCGGAGCAGCAGCGCAACGGCACCCACACGGTGGTCGCCCCCTGCTCGGCGTGCTTCCTGAACCTGGCCAAGACCGACTACAGCCTGCGCACCGATGCCGGCCTGGCCAGCACGGTGAACACCGCGCTCGACGCCGGCGGCCTCCACTACGACCCCGGCTCCGTCGAGGTGCGCCACCTCCTGGAGGTCATCCTCAACGAGGTGGGGCTCGACGCCGTCG
Organism: uncultured Chloroflexia bacterium; assembly: GCA_963773695.1. GTDB lineage: Bacteria > Chloroflexota > Limnocylindria > QHBO01 > QHBO01 > CAVXEH01. Next base: position 141,777 of record CAVZCE010000012.1, read on the forward strand.
CGGAACGCGTCACGACCCCGCTCAAGGGCCTCCGCGTGGCGCCGTACCTCGGCTGCCTGGTGACGCGGCCGGACTACGACCGGCACTGGAGCCTGCGCGAGCACCCCATGGCATTCGACAGCCTGCTCGGCACGCTCGGCGCCGAGGTCGTCGACTTCCCGCTGCGGACCGACTGCTGCGGCGGCCACATGACCCAGATCAGCCCCGACACCGGGCTGGAGCTGATCCGGAGGCTGGTCGAGGCCGCGGATCGGGTCGGGGCGGACATGCTCGTGACCGTCTGCCCGATGTGCCAGATGAACGTCGACCTCTACCAGGCGGAGATGAACCACCACTTCGGCACCAGCTACCACATGCCGATCCTCTTCTTCACCCAGCTCATGGGCCTGGCGTTCGGCGCGGAGCCCAGGCAGGTGGGAATCGGGACCGAGATCGTCAGCGCGCGCTACGCGCTGAACCGGATGAAGGTGCGTGCCTTCGAGACCCCGCCAGAGCCGGAGACGGAGGGACGGCCCGCCCGTCGTCCGTCCCGCCGGTCGGCGGCGCTGCCCATGCCGCGCATGCCACAGACCGATGGCGGCACGACCGGGGACGAGGAGGTGCGGCCATGACCGCCGAGGAGCGGATCGGCGTCTACGTCTGCCACTGCGGGACGAACATCGCCGGCACCGTCGACGTGGAGGCGGTCCGTGACTGGGCGGCGGAGAAGCTCGGCCCCCACGGGGTCGTGGTGGCCCGCGACTACAAGTTCATGTGCGCCTCGCTGGGCCAGGAGCTCATCGAGACCGACATCAGGGAGCAGGGACTGACCCGCGTCGTGGTGGCCGCCTGCTCGCCGCACATGCACGAGAAGACGTTCCGGGGCGCATGCGAGCGCGCCGGCCTCAACCCGTACCTGTGCGAGCTGGTCAGCATCCGCGAGCAGGACTCGTGGGTGCACACCGACAAGGAGGCGGCGACCGCCAAGGCAAAGGCGATCGTCGCCGGCGGCGTCCTGCGCGTCGCGGAGCACGAGCCGCTCGAGCCGTACCGGGTCCCCATCAACCCCGCCACGCTCGTCGTGGGCGGCGGGATCGCGGGAATCACCGCGGCCCTTGAGATCGCCGACGCCGGCTTCCCGGTCCACCTCGTGGAGCGCGAGCCCTCGATCGGCGGGCATATGGCCCAGTTCGACAAGACCTTCCCGACCCTCGACTGCGCGGCGTGCATCCTCACGCCGAAGATGTTCACCGCCGGAAGCCACCCCAACATCACGCTCCATACCTGGAGCGAGGTGGAGGATCTCTCCGGCTACGTCGGCAACTTCACGGCCACGATCCGCCACAAGGCACGCTACGTGAACACGGAGCTGTGCACCGGCTGCGGCATCTGCCAGGAGAAGTGCCCGGCGCGGATCGTCGACGAGCACTTCGAGGCCGGCATCGGCTACCGCAAGGGGATCTACATCCCGTTCCCGCAGGCCGTTCCCAAGTTCCCGGTCCTCGATCGCGACAACTGCGTCTACTTCGAGAAGGGCACCTGCAAGGCCTGCGAGAAGTTCTGCCCGACAGAGGCCATCGACTTCACCCAGACCGACGAGGTCGTGCAGGTCGAGATCGGCAACATCGTCATCGCTACCGGCTTCGAGACGTTCGACGCCCGGCGGATCGAGCAGTACGGCTACGGCCGGCTGCCGAACGTGTTCACCAGTCTCGAGTTCGAGCGGATGAGCAACGCCGCCGGCCCCACCGGGGGTCACATCGTCCTGCGCGACGGCGTGACCGAGCCGCAGCGGGTGGCGATCGTCCACTGCGTGGGCAGCCGGGACCGCAACTACAACGAGTACTGCTCGGCCATCTGCTGCATGCAGTCGCTCAAGTTCGCGCACCTGGTGCGCGAGCACACCGACGCGGAGATCTTCGAGTTCTACATCGACATGCGCACGCCGGGGAAGGGCTACGACGAGTTCTACCGGCGCATCGAGGAGGAGGGCACCACCTTCGTCCGCGGCCGCGTGGCGGAGGTCACCGATGTCCTGCGCATGCCGTCCGAGGCTGCGGAGGACGGACGGCTCATCGTCCAGGTCGAGGACACCCTTGCCGCCGCCCAGCGGCGCATCCCGGTGGACATGGTCATCCTCTCGGTCGGCCTGGAGCCGGCGCACGACGCCGCCGAGGTGGCGCGGCTCTTCGGCATCGGCTGCAGCAGCGACGGCTGGGTGATCGAGCGCCATCCCAAGCTCGACCCGGTGGCGACCATGACCGAGGGGGTCTTCGCCGCCGGCTGCGCCCTGGGCCCGCGCGACATCCCCTCCAGCGTCTCCAACGGCTCGGCGGCGGCCGCCCGCATCATGGGCCGCATCCAGCAGAAGGAGATGGCCCTGGAGCCCATCCGGGCCACGGTCGACGAGGCGCGCTGCTCCGGGTGCCGGATCTGCAACGACCTGTGCCCCTACAACGCCATCGACTACCTCGCCGACGACAACGTGAGCCGGGTCAACCCGGCGCTCTGCCAGGGCTGCGGGACCTGTGTCGCGGCCTGCCCGGCGGGCGCCATGAGCGGCACCGGCTTCTCCAACGAGCAGATCCTCAGCCAGATCGAGGGGCTGCTCATGATCCGGGACAGGGTTCCGGACGCGGCCGAGGAGGTGCCGGCATGAGCTTCGAACCGGTCCTCATCGGCTTCACCTGCAACTGGTGCAGCTACCGCGCGGCAGACCTGGCGGGCACGGCGAGGATCAAGTACCCGCCCAACGTGCGGCTGGTCCGCCTCATGTGCGCCGGACGCCTCGATCCCACCTTCGTCCTCAGGGCGCTGGCCGGCGGCGCCGACGGCGTGGTGGTCTCCGGCTGCTGGCCGGGCGACTGCCACTACCGGGAGCAGAACTACAAGGGGCTCCGCCGCTTCCTCCTGCTGAAGCGGACGATCACCGCGATGGGCGTCGAGCCGCAGCGGCTCCAGCTCGTCTGGGCGAGCGCCGCGGAGGGCGAGCGCTTCGCGCACGAGATGGGCCGCATCACCGAGGAGGTGCGGGCCCTCGGCCCGCTCGACTGGCACCTCGACGGCCCGGCAACGGAGGCGCTCGCCGCGCAGGTCGGCGCCGACACGACAGAGGAGGAGGATCCGGCGGACGGGGAGCCCGTCCCCCCGCAGCCTGCCGCGCAGGCGGAGGTGACGGCATGACGTCGACATCGGTCCAGGCCAGGCCGCGCTTCGCCATGTACTGGGCGAGCTCCTGTGGTGGCTGCGACATCGCGGTGCTCAACATCCACGAGCAGATCCTGGAGCTCGACAAGCGGTTCGACGTCGTCTTCTGGCCGGTCGCCATGGACGCCAAGTACGACGACGTGCGCGCCATGCCGGACGGCTCCATCGACCTGTGCCTCTTCTCCGGCGGGATCCGCAACTCCGAGAACGAGGAGATGGCGCACCTGCTCCGGGCGAAGTCCAGGGTGCTCGTCGCCTTCGGCTCCTGCGCCTGCGAGGGCTGCATCCCCGGCCTCGCCAACCTGTCGAGCGTCGCGGAGCTCTTCGAGGCGAGCTACGAGCCACCGGCCGCCGAGAACCCCGACCACGTGAGGCCACAGCCGGAATGGCACGTGCCCGATGGCGACGACGGCGACGGTGTGCTGCACCTTCCCGTCTTCTCGCCGGTCCTGCGGACCCTGGACCAGGTCGTCGGGGTGGACTACTTCATGCCCGGCTGTCCGCCCGAGTCGGCGCGCATCTCCGAGGTGCTCGACCTGGTGATGGCGGCCCTGGACGGCAAGGCGGAGCTGCCCCCCGCCGGCTCCGTGATCGGGGCGGGCATCAGCACCTGCTGCGACGAATGCTCGCGCGAGCGGAACGTCAAGCACATCAGCCGCTTCGTGCGGATCACGGAGCTGGAGCACGTCGACCCGCGGATCTGCCTGCTCGAGCAGGGCCTGCCCTGCAACGGACCGGCGACCCGCAGCGGCTGCGGTGCGCTCTGCCCGGCGGCCGGCGCGCCGTGCATCGGCTGCTACGGTCCGGCCGATGGCGTCATCGACTACGGGGCGCGGCTCATGTCCGCGTTCGCCTCCGTCGTGGACGCCACCGATCCCGACGAGATCGAGCGGATCCTGGACGGCATCCCGGACCCGGTCGGGCAGTTCTACCGATTCAGCCTGGCGAAGTCGCTCCTGCGCGGAGGTCGGCACTCATGACCCACGTCACCATCGACCCGGTCACCCGCCTGGAGGGGCACGGCAAGATCGAGATCCTCCTCGACGGTGCGGGCGAGGTCGAGCACACCTACTTCCAGGTCCCCGAGCTGCGCGGCTTCGAGCGCTTCTGCGTCGGCCGGCCCATCGAGGAGATGCCCACCCTCACCAGCCGAATCTGCGGCGTCTGCCCCGAGGCGCATCACATGGCGGCCGCCAAGGCGGTCGACGCGGTGTACGGGGTCACGCCGCCGCGCGCCGCCACGCTCCTTCGCGAGCTCCTCTACTCCGCATTCGTGGCCACCGACCACACGACCCACTTCTACGTCCTGTCCGGGCCGGACTTCCTGGTGGGCCCGGACGCCCCGACGGCGGAGCGCAACATCCTGGGCGTGGTGCACAAGGTCGGCGCCGACATCGGTCTCAAGGTCATCGAGGCCCGCAAGCGCGGACACCAGATCATCGAGACGATCGGAGGGCGCAAGGTCCACCCGCTCACCGCGGTTCCCGGAGGGATGACGAAGGGGATCACCGAAGCGGAGCGCGCCTCAATCGAGGAGTCGGGGCGCTGGATGGTGGACTTCGCCCGCTTCAGCCTGGACCTGTGGGACTCCGCGATCCTCGGCAACGACGAGTACGTGGGAATGATTCGCGGCGACACGTACACCCACGAGACCTACTACATGGGCGTCGTGGATGCCGCCGGGCGCCTGAACATGTACGACGGGCAGGTGCGCGTGGTGGGGCCCGACGGCGTCCTCCATGGCCAGTACCCGCCGGCCGACTATCCGGAGTGGATCGCCGAGCGCGTGGAGCCGTGGACCTACCTGAAGTTCCCGTACCTGCGCAAGGTCGGCTGGAAGGGCCTGGTGGACGGGGCCGATTCCGGCGTCTACTGCGTGGGCCCGCTGGGGCGGATCAACGCCGCCGACGGGATGGCAACCCCCCTCGCCCAGCAGGCGTACGAGCGCTTCTACTCCGTCCTGGCGCCGCCGGCGGACGGGAGGAAGCGCATGGTCCACCCGCGGCTGGCCATGCACTGGGCCCGGCTCATCGAGCTCATGTACGCGGCGGAGCGGGTGGTGGAGCTGGCCACCGACCCCGAGGTCACCTCGGACGCGGTGCGCGCGGTCCCCACCGGGAAGCCGACCGAGGGGGTCGGGACGCTGGAGGCACCGCGCGGCACGCTCACCCACCACTACTGGACCGATGAGCGCGGCCTCGTGACGAAGGTGAACCTCATCGTCGGAACCACGAACAACTACGCGCCCATGGCGCTCTCCATCGAGCGGGCGGCGCGCAGCCTGATCCACGGCGGCGAGGTGGTGTCGCCCGGCCTCCTGAACCGGATCGAGATGGCGTTCCGCGCCTACGATCCGTGCTTCGGGTGCGCCACCCACTCCCTCACCGGTGAGATGCCGCTGGAGGTAACGATCCGCGATGCCGACGGCTCCCCCGTCCGCGTCCTCCGCCAGGCCTGCTGACCCCGACGCCGCTGCCGCGGAGCCGGCGGTGACCCTGGTCGTGGGCCTGGGGAACCCGTTGCGCGGCGACGACGGTGTCGGCTGGCGGGTGATCGATGCGCTGCACGACGAGCTGCGGCGGCTGGACGCCGATTCACGGGCGATCGGCCCGGTCGAGCTCGAGCAGCTGGCGGTGGGCGGGCTGACCCTCATGGAGCGCCTGGTCGGCTATCGCCGCGCGATCCTGGTGGATGCCGTCACCACCGGCGCCGTGCCGGTGGGCTCGGTGGCCTGCGCGCCGCTGCGCGAGGTCCGGACGCGGGCGGCGGCGCACCTCGACTCGGCACACGACGCGACCCTGGCCTCGGCGCTCGCCGCCGGCCGGGCGCTGGGCGCGCAGCTGCCCGACGAGATCCTGGCAGTGACCGTTGAAGCGGTGCTCCACGACCGCTTCGAGGACGGGCTGTCGCCGGAGGTGCGGGCCGCGGTTCCGGTTGCCGTGCAGGAGTGCCTGGCCCTCCTGAGCGGCGAGTAGGACCCTCGGGGTTCCAGGGCCGCTGCGGATATCGCTCCGGGCCACTCCGACTCGTCACCTGCTGATCACATCAGCGTTACGCGAGTGCGACCGTCGGCGCGGGGGCGGGAGCGGGCACGCTCGAGCGTGAAACGGACCGACGGCGGCGGCATGGCGGGCCGCCGCACTCTCCCGAGCCGCTTTAGCGCTGATGACATCCGCACCTGACAAGTCCGGCGCGTCGCGTCGCGCATACCGCGCGCCACATCCTGCATCCGACGAGTCGGCGGCATCCGGGGATACGCCACGAGCGGTCAGGGCAGGAGCCAGGCGCGCTCCATCCCCCAGCGAACCGCGTCCCCGGGGCCGGCGACAGGTGGCCCGGGACGGCGGAGCTCCAGCGTCTCGCCGGAGGGCGTCTCGAGGCGGTAGTCGGTATGCGCCCCGCGGAACCAGGCGGCGGTGACGGTTGCGGGCAGGTCGCCCTCGAGCACGATCCAGTCAGGACGGACGAGGAGGCGCACCGCGCCGGGCCGGCGGGAGGCCGGAGACGGATCACCATCGGCCAGGCGGACCGGCACCGTGCGTCCGTCCAGGCGGAGGGTCGCCGTGCTGCCCTCGACCGCCAGCAGCTCAGCGTCCAGCACGGAGGCCGCGCCGGAGAGGCGGGCCGCGGCCAGATCGACCGGGCATTCGTAGACCTGGCGTGGCGTCCCGACCTGGACGAGACCGCCGTCGCGCAGGAGCGCCACGCGGTCGGCAATCGCCAGCGCCTCCGCGACGTCGTGGGTGGCGTAGACGGCCGCTGCCCCGGTCCGGCGGCGCTGCTCGGCGAGCTCGGCGACGAGCGCGGCGCGCAGCGGGACGTCGAGGTGTGCCGTGGGCTCGTCCAGGAGCAGGAGGTCCGCTCCCCGTGCCAGGGCGCGTGCCACCCCCACGCGCTGCTGCTCGCCGCCGGAGAGCGCCGCCGGGCGCCTGGCGGCCAGGTGGCCGATGCCCATCAGCGCCAGCAGCTCGCCCGCCCGATGCCGCGCCTCGTCGCGCCCCACGCCGTTGCGCCGCAGCGGGTAGGCGACCGTCTCGAGGGCCGACAGGTGCGGCCACAGCGCGTAGTGCTGGAAGACGACCCCAACCCGGCGCCGCTCCGGGGGCACCGAGGTGCGCCCGCCCGCCACGAGCTCTCCGCGGATCCGGATCTCGCCGCCGGCCGGCTCCAGGAACCCGGCGACCGCGTAGAGGAGGCTCGTCTTCCCGGAGCCCGACGGCCCCAGCAGCGCCAGCGTCTCCCCCGGCGCCACCGCCAGGTTGACGGCGTCCAGCACGGGGGCGTCCCCGTACGCCAGCCGCAGCTCCCGGCATTCGAGCGCGTCGACCGGCGCTTCGGGGCCGGCGCCGGAGGCGGCAGCGGAGTGGCGCATGCGGTTCACAGCCAGTCGATCGGGACCCATCGGATCCGCCGCAGCAGGAGGAGCAAGCCAACCGCCGCGGCGGTGAGCGCGGTCAGCAGGGTCGCGAGCGCGGTGGTCAGCGTCGGGTCGCCGAGCTGCTGGAGGTTGAGCACCACGACCGCGAGCGTCGCGGTTCGCGGGCCGTAGAGCAGGATCGAGATCGTGACCTCGTGCAGCGCGAAGGCGAAGACGAGCAGCCAGGCCGCGCCCATGGCGGGGGACAGGAGCGGCAGGAGGACGGTGCGCGCGGCGGTGAGCGGCCCGGCGCCGTGCGCCCGGGCAGCCCGTCCCAGGTCGGCCGGGATGCGGTCGAACGCGCCGGCCAGGGGACGCTGGCCCAGGGCCCAGAGCTTGGCGAGGTAGGCAATGCCGATGATCAGCAGGGTATCGCGCAGCGCGGCCCCGTAGGCGAGCAGGACGGCCACGGCGAGCACCGAGCCGGGCAGGGCGAAGGTGAGCGCGACGCCCGAACCGAGCCGTGCGCGCCAGCGTCCGGAGGAGATGGCCGTGGCCAGCAGGCCCAGGGCGACGGCGGCCGTGGCGGTGCCGGCCGCGAGCAGGAGGCTGTTGCCGAGCGCCGCGGTCGCGTGGCCGTCGAGGGCCTGCGCGAAGTTGGCGAACGTCAGGTTCGGCGGCACCGGCGGAAGGCCGACCGCCCGCGTCAGCGCGGTCAGGACGAGCGCGACGACCGGCGCCGCCACGCCCGCGGCGACGAAGAGCCAGGCCGCCGCCCAGGCCGGCCAGGGACCGCGCCCGGCCACCGCGCTGCGCCCGGTGCTCGTACCGGTCCGGACGGCGCCGCGGGGTGCCGCGCGATCCGCGGTGGCCACGATCGTCACCGCCAGTACGACGAGGAGGCAGGCGAGGCCGATCACGCGCAGGAAGGCGGCATCGGAGGAGGAGAAGGCGAGGTCGGAGTAGATCCGCGTCGTCATCGTCGCGAAGCCCGCGGGGCGCCCCAGCACCGCCGGCGTCCCGAAGGCGTTCATGCTGGTGACGAAGACGAGCCCCGCCGCGGCGCCCAGGATCGGGCCGAGCAGCGGCAGCGTGACCGTTCGGAAGGCGGTCGCACCGCTCGCGCCGGAGGCCCGCGCAGCCCGCTCCAGCTCCGGCTCGGCGCGCACCCGCATTCCCGAGGCGACGACCAGGTAGGCCAGCGGCGTCGCGCCCACGGCCAGGACCAAGACGATCCCCAGCGGGCCGTACAGCCCCGGCAGGGCCAGGCCGAACAGCCGGTGGCTCAGCCCGACGGGCCCGTAGGCGGCGTCCCAGCTGATCGCCGTGACGAAGTCGGGGATGAGGAGCGGGACCAGGATCGCGGCCCGCAGGAGGCCGCGCCCGCGGGCGGCGGTGCGCTCGGTCAGGAGCGCCAGGCCAAGGCCCCCGGCAACCGCCAGGACGGTCACCAGCGCGGAGGTCCAGAGGCTGTTGCCGATCGCCTGCAGCCCGGCACCGCCGACGGCTGCGGCCAGGCGACCGGCGCCGTCGCCGATCCCCTCGGCGAAAAGCCGCAGGATCGGCCACGCCACGAGACCGCCCACCGCGGCGAGCACGACGAGCCAGGCGCCGACCGCCGGCCATGCGATCCGCCGCGGCCTCCAGCGGCTGCCCGCCGTGCTCCCCGGCCGGCCGCCCGCCGTGCTCCCCGGCCGGCCGCCCGCCGTGCTCCCCGGCCGGCTCCCCGGGCGGCTGTCGAGGGTCGTCATCTCAGCCCCCGAAGATGGCGCGGTACTCCTGGAGCAGCTGATCCTGCCGGCTGAAGAGGACCGACCAGTCGGGGCCGACCTGCGGGCCGCCGACGGACGGACCGCCGCTGACGCCGGATCGGACCGGCTGCCAGCCGGTGCTCGCGATCGCCGCCTGGCCCGCCGGGGTCAGGACGAAGTCCGCGAACGACTCCGCGGCAGGGAGGTTCTGCGCGTCGCTGAAGAGGGCAATGGGGCTGTAGATGGCGATCGCTCCCGAGGTGGGCCAGGCGATCCTGATGGGCGAGCCCTTTGCGATCGCGTCGCGGGCGACCTTGGCCAGGGTGATGCCGGCCCGGTACTGCCCGCTGGCGACATCGGTCACGACCTCGGGAATGGCCTGGACCTGCACCGCCCCGTTGGCCTTCAGGGCGCGGTAGTAATCCATCCCGTAGCCGTTGGCAGTGGCGAAGAAGCCCAGCGCGCCGAACGCGGAGCCGGCGAAGCCCGGGTCGGGGATGGCCACGCTCTTCGCGAACGCGGGCGTGGTCAGGTCATGCCAGTCGGTGGGCGGCTGCGCGAGGCCCGCCTGGTAGACGATCACCATGTCCAGGAGGCGGGTGCCCCAGAAGGTGTCGGTGTGGTAGGCCGCCGGCACGGCGGCCGCCTCCGCCGGGGTCCAGTTCCGGAAAAGGTCCTGGGCCGCATAGGCCTGCACCGAGAGCGGATCGGTGCCCCACAGGATGTCCGCGCCGATACGCCCGGAGCGTCGCTCGCCCGCGATCCGCGCATCGAGCTCGCCCGTTGGCGCGCGGAAGACGTCGACGGTGACATCCGGATATGCCGAGCGATACGCGGCCAGCACGGCGTCCACGGTGTCCTGGGTGACCGAGGTGTACAGGTGAATGGTGCCCGATGGCGTCGTGCCCGACGCCGCGGGCGTGGACGGTGCCGCGGCGGGCGCCGAAGCGGTGGTGGCCAGCCCCGAGCTGCAGGCAGCCAGGGAGAGGACGACGCCGATGGCGAGGAGGGATCGCAGCAGGCCGGCGGTCTCGGATACGCCGCGGCGGGCAGAGGGTCGGGTGGCGCGCTCGCGGAGCGCCGGTGCGCTGGACATGGTCGACGGTTCCTTTCGGTGCGGCAGCGGAAGTCCTCGCGGCTGGTGACCAGCCGGGCTTCCACGCTGGGTGGCACGGGTCAGATGCGGGTGTCCACCTCCTTGCGGCTACGAGAGGATGACGGCGGCGCCCGGCCGCGAGACGCGCCGGTTCGTGACGTCGAGCTGGAGCAGGGTGTAGCGGCGCAGGTTCACGAGCTGGCGCCGGGAGAGGCGGTCGCAGATCCATCCCCAGTGCATGGCGACCCAGTCGCCCGGCTGGATCTCCGCGGCCAGGCCCAGGCCCCCGATCCCGCGCGTCACCGTCTCCGGGCGGTGCTCGCCAAGGGCGAGCCGCTGCCCGTCCCAGGTGAGGGGACGCGAGATGACGACGGCGGTGTCCCCGTCGACGCTGAGCACCTTGCCCCATCGGATACGACAGCGCTCCAGGACGTGAAGGGGATGCTCGGATCGTTCGCCGCGCAGGAGCCCCACCCAGGGGTAGACGCCGAAGACGTGGAAGCTGTGGGTCGGCAGGGCGCCCACCGGGATTGCCTCCGCCATGAACCCCCATGTCGAGCCCGCGCGCTTGCGGAACCGGTCCAGGAGGGAGTTGCCGAAGGTCGTCATGTCGATCCGATGCAGGAGGCTCGACCCCAGCCAGTACGCCTCGACCACGCGGCGGTCGAGCGGATGCCCGACCGCCGTGGACTGCGCGATCAGCTCGAGATAGGGCCACGCGCCGGCGAATCCGCGCGCCAGCTGCGCCAGTCCCGGGTCGACCAGGCCCGTCGCGGAATACTCGAGCAGCGCCTGGTGATCGTCCGGGCCGCAGTAGCCCAGCTCGTTGGGCGGGTACGCGTAGCGCGAGAACATGATCGCGCCGTCGGTCACCGCGTCGAGCGGCAGCGGCGAGGCGACCGCGGGCGCGGCCGCCGTCACGACATCGGGCGGATTCATGGCAGGCACTCCATCACGAACCCCACGCTAGCGAGTCGCACGCGGATGCGGTGGAGCCGATGGTGACCCCCTCACGGTGCCGAAGCGCCCGATCGCACCGGACCTGACGGCTGCCCGGCGGGGGTCGAGTGGCTCGTCGAGCGGCCGCCGCCATGCCCTCCGCACCCCGAGAAGGTGACCTTGGACCCTGTCGCGCGTCGCGCGCAGGTCTCGATCCTCGACGGTGAGCGGTGATGTCCGCGACCGGTGCACACGCCGGACCGACACCGACCGCCGAAGAAGGAGTCGACCGCGATGACACGCGTACTGGTGGTCCATCACGACATCGATCTCGCCGATATCGAGGTCGAGGATCTGCACAAGGCCGGCTACGAGGTGGACCAGTGCGCGGGACCTTCGGGCGGCGATTGCCCGGTCCTGCACGGAGAGCCGTGCTGGCAGGTGGAGAAGGCCGACGTCCTGGTCTACGACGTCTACGCGGCCGGGGATGACGGGCGCAGGCTCGTCGCGGACCTGCGAGAGCTCCATCCGAACAAGCCCGTCGTGCTGACCTCCGGCGGCCTGCTGCTCGACTGGGTCGAGACGGACGGACCCAACGAGGTCACGCCCGCGCTCGGCGCCCCCGACCAGAGCGTGCTCGCCGCGGCCGTCGAGGCCGCCATCCACCGTCCGGTCGCCGCCGCGCCGGCCGCCGCTGCGGAGGCCCGGCGCATCCCGCGCTGGTAATCGGTAGCCCACTCCCCAAACGACCGGGGAAGTGCGCGGACCAGCGGCGCCTCGGCGGTCGGATGGGTAGCCCCACTCCCCAAACGACCGGGGAAGTGCGCGGACCGCGGCCCTCGGCGTCGGATGGGTAGCCCCACTCCCCAAACGACCGGGGAAGGCGCGAACTCGCCGCCCTCGGCGTCGGATGGGTAGCCCCACTCCCCAAACGACCGGGGAATGGCGCGAACCAGGGCGCCCTCGGCGTCGGATGGGTAGCCCCACTCCCCAAACGACCGGGGAAGTGGCGGACCAGGGCGCCTCGGCGGTCGGATGGGTAGCCCCACTTCCCATCGGGTCGGGATTCACCACGGCAGGCCACCCGAAACGAGAAGCGGGCGGCCTCCGGGCCGCCCGCTTCGTGATGCGAGGGTATCGGTCTAGAAGACGCGATACGCGATCTCCGCCGGCGCAAGGAGCAGCTCCTTGAGCTCGTCGTCGACCTTCAGCAGGGAGATGTGGGCTCCTGCCATCTCGAGCGAGGTGCAGTACTCGCCGACATAGCTGCGGAAGACCTTGATCCCCTTCTCCGCCAGCTTCTTGTGGGCGATCCCGTACAGCAGGTACAGCTCGCTGATGGGGGTGCCGCCCAGGCCGTTGACCATCACGGCAACCTCGTCGCCGGACTCGAACGGCAGGTCGGGGACGATGGCGTTGAGCAGGATGTCCACGATCTCGTTGGCCGGCACCAGCTTGGCACGCTCGCGTCCCGGCTCACCATGGATCCCGATCCCGATCTCCATCTCGTCATCGCCGATCTCGAACAGCGGCGTGCCACGCACCGGCGGGGTGCAGCTGGAGAGGGCGATGCCCATGGTCCGCACGTTGGCGATCACCTTCTCGCCCACGCGGACGCACTCCTCCAGGGAGCCGCCCTTGTCGGCCATGGCCGCCGCCGCCTTGATGACGAAGAAGTTGCCCGCCACGCCGCGGCGGCCGACGGTCCAGGTCGAGTCCTTGACCGCCACGTCGTCGTTGACGAGCAGGTAGCCGATCTTCTGGCCCTCGGCTTCCTGCAGCTCCTTGGCCATCTCCCAGGCGGTGCGGTCGCCGGTGTAGTTGTTGACGATGTAGAGCACGCCGGCGGGCGTGTCCATCAGCTTCGAGGTCTCCGTGACGAACTCGACCGGCGGGCCGGCAAAGACGTCACCCGGGCAGGCCGCGTCGAGCATGCCGGGCCCCACGATCATGGTGTGCGCCGGCTCGTGGCCCGAGCCGGAGCCCTGGATGATCGACACGCGGTCCTTCTTGGGCATGTCCGCGCGGTAGATGAGGTTGTACTTCGGCTCGTACTTCAGGGTCCCACCGCTCGCGAGCATGATGCCCTCGAGAAACTCGGGGACGAACTGCCGCGGGTCGTTGACGAACTTCTTCACGCCAGGGTTCCTCCTCTAGTTGCCGTCCTGGTTGCCGTACTTCTCTCGCCAGGCCTTGCTGATCGCCTGCAGGATCACGCCGATCGCCGTGGCCCCGGCATCCACGGAGCCGATGCTCCGCTCACCGGTGTACGCCGCGCGGCCGCGCATGGCCTGCATCGTCTTGGTGGCCTCGGCCTTCTCGACCGCGACATCGGCCGCCTTCTGGACAGCCGCGACGCCGTGGTCCTCCCGGGTTGCCGGATCGGCGAAGCTCGCCTCCAGGCTGTCCACCGCCGGGACCAGCGCGTCGAGCAGCGTCTTGTCGCCGAGCGACGACTGGCCGCGCTGCATGATTCCCTCGATCGAGGCGCGGAGCATGGTGATCACGTCCTCGGGGGCAAGCGCCGTCTTGTCGCCCGCGGCCACGCCCGCGCGCAGGAACGCGGTGCCCCAGATCGGCCCCGAGACGCCGCCGACCTTGGCGGAGATGGCGAAGCCGATCTTCTTGAGCAGTGCTCCGACGCTCGAGCGGTCCAGGGTCTCCCAGTCGTTCTGCACGACCTCGAACCCGTTCCGCAGCGAGAAGCCGAAGTCCCCGTCCCCCACGATCGAGTCGAGCTGCGCGAAGTACTCCGCGTTGTCGACGATCGTCGCCGTCATCGTCTTGAGGACGAGGTCGACGTCATCCCGGGTCTGTTCTTCCATACGGACCTCCTCGTTACGCCGTCGGTCGACCCGCACCGATGGGGGCGGCCATGCACCGCTCGAGATCGGTCAGGGTGATGAATGCACCCGGCTCCGCCGGGCTGCGGTTGGCGATGACCCGGGTGTGCTCGCCGTCGGGATCGCCGAGCGACGAGACGACCAGGACCGCCTCGCGGTTGTCCTCCTTCTCCGTGTAGCCGTTGACGGTCATGAGCGAACGCAGGCCGGCTCCCTCGGCGGCCAGCAGGCCGTTGCGCGAGTCCTCGATGACGAGCGTCTCCCCGGGACCGATGCCGAGGCGCTCGATGGCGAGCAGGTAGATGTCCGGTGCGGGCTTCTTCCTGGGGACGACGTCACCGGCCAGGACGAGGTCGAAGCGCGCGGCGCGCTCCGGGCCGACGGCCTGCTCCAGGATGGCCCGCACGGATGGTTCGGCCGAGGTGGAGCAGACCGCGAGCGTCCAGCCGGCGTCCTGCGCCTCGGTGATGATTCGCCGGATCCCCGGCCGGGTCGGCAGCTTCCCGGCGGCGACCATCTCCGTGTAGATGGCCGTCTTGCGCTTGTGCATCCGTGCCAGGAGATCGGTCCGCGAGCCCTCGTCGTCCGGCAGGCCCCGCGAGCGCAGGTACTCCGGCGTCAGGTTGCTCGCCATCCGCTCCTTGCCGCCGGCGATCTGGAGCTTGACCGCGTACTCGTCGGGCGACCACTCGATGGGGAAGCCGAACTCGGCGAAGGTCTGGTTGAAGGCGGGGCGATGGCCGTCGCGCTCCGTATCGGCCAGCACGCCGTCGCAGTCGAAGATCAGGGTCTTCGTCACCACGCCCTCCCCTCGCTGCCGAACATCCGGATGTGATCGGCGGCCATGGCCTTGACCGCCTCGCGCTGCGCGACAAAGAGCTTGGGGGGGTCGTACTCCGTGGGGTGCGCCGTCATGTAGTCGTAGCCCGACTGCATGAACCGGATCTTCAGGGCGGTGGAGATGTTCACCTTGGCGCAGCCGCGGCTGATGAGGTCGCTGAACTGGTCCGCGGTCATCCCGGTCCCGCCGTGGAGCGCCACGGGGATGCCGGTCGCCTCCACGATGTCGGTCACGCGCTGGTTGTCGAGCTTGGGCGCGGCCCGGTACATGCCGTGCGCGTTGCCGATGGCGGGCGCATAGATGTCGACGCCCGTGGTCCGGATGAAGTCGAGCGCCGTCTCGAGCGCCTGCTCGCTGTCGCGCTCGTCATCGGACATGTCCTCGACGCGCTTGAACGGCTCGATCTCGCCCTCGACCAGGGCGCCGTACGGCTTGGCCTCGGCGACGACCTCGAGCGTCTGCTGCGTGTTCTCCTCCACGCTGAGCTTGGAGCCATCGAAGAGGACGGAGTTCCAGCCCTTGGCGAGGCACATGGTGATCACCTCGCGCTCCGGGCAGTGGTCGAGGTGCAGGGCGACCGGAACGGTGATCTTCCGGGTCATCTCGCACCACATGGCAAAGAGAACATCGGCGCCCATGGCCTTCACGGTCTTGACCGATGTCTGGACGATCAGCGGCGCCCGCAGCTCCTCCGCGGCTGCCAGCACCGCCTCGAGGGTGAGGTCGTTGACGACGTTGATTGCCGCAACCCCGTAGCGCTCCCTGAACGCGCGCTGGACGATCTCACCGGTGGGGACGACAGACATGACCTCCTCCTGCAGCCCTTCGGGCTGAGCCTGGTTCGATGGCGATGAATTCCTTCGGTTCAGTTCCCTCCCGCGCGGCCGCGGTCCTCGCCCTGCGAGAGGGCAAGTGCGGCGCGCGCGTTCGCTTCGTCGACGATGAGAACCCCGATCACCCCGGCGCGCAGGACGCCCAGGATGGCGAGCGGCTTCTCCACCTCGCTGGCGACCGCCACGACGGTGCGGATGACGCGGAGCTGTTCGAGTGAGAGGGCGATGAGCCGGTCGCGGTGCGGCGAGGCCACCGGTCGGCCCCGCGCGTCCACGTAGGTGCCCAGCACGTCGCCCACCGCGCCCTGCTCGCGCAGCCGGCTGACCTCGTCGGGTGAGAGGCATCCGGAGCGAACCATGGTGCAGTCGTCGTTCGTGCCGCCGATGCCCACGAGCGCCAGGCTCGCCTGGGCAGCGACGCCCAGGGTGTGGGCCACGGCATCCTGCTCCAGGAGCCGATCGCGCATCTGGCGCGACTCGACGTACGCAGGAGCGTAGAGGCTCTCCGCCCGGCCGCCCGCCTTCTCGGCGAGGGTCCGCGCGATCTCATTGGGATTCGTCGGGGTGTCGACCCGCGGGGAGCCGCCCATGGCGCTGGCGAAGGTGCATTCCACGCGCTGCGAGGGACGGAAGAAGCGAGGCACCTCGCCGGCGTCCCGGCCATGGCCCACCGCCACCACCGACCCGGCCCGCAGGCGGCGCTCCAGGAAGCGCGCCGCCGCGCGCGCCACGGCGGCGCGCCGGGAGTCGGCGTCGGGAAACTCCGGGGTGACGATGACATCCGCCAGGCCAAAGGTCCGGGCCAGCTCTGCCTCGAGCTCCAGGTTCACGCCGGGCGGAGCCTCGATGTGGACGTCCACCACACCGGTGGCGCGCGCACGATCAAGGAGGCGCTGGACCTTCTGGCGGGAGAGGCCGAACTCGGCCGCGATCACCGCCTGGGTGTCGCCGTCCACGTAGGAGCGGCGCGCCAGGCGCGCAAGAAGCTCGTGCTCTTCGCCGCTGAGCCCGTTCGGCACAGGAGATCCCCTCGAGCGTGTGAGCAAATGCTCACGTCTGAGCGGATGTTCAGCATATCACCGAACGGCTGCACCGACAAGCCGCCGAGCGGGCGCGCCGTCAGGGCTGGAGGACGGAGAGGATGTTGCCCGCCGGGTCCGTGAACCACGCGATCGCCGGGCCGTTGTCCCGCATGATGCCGCGCTCGTCCTGGTCGAACCCGTCGTAGCGGTCCAGGCTGACGCCGGCATCGGTCAGGGCGTCCACCGCCGCGTCGATATCGTCGACCGGGAAGTTGAGGACGGTGTAGGTCGCCGGCGCGTGGTTCGGCCTGGGATAGATGATCACGCGGCCGCCCCCGCCGAGATGGAGGGTGAGCATGCCGTTCTCCTCGCTCACCTCCAGGCCAAGGCGATCGGCGTAGAAGGCGCGCGCAGCGCCGATGTCATCGACCGAAAAACCCGAGAACGCCGAGCTGTCGCGAAACATGAGCTCCTCCTCTGCTGAATCCGCGGATCATCCCGCACCGGTCCAGACAGGGCGGAGGCCAGGAACTGAGCGGGCCGCGATCAGGAGCCGCCGTCCTCGGTGTCGCCGGGGTCGCCCTCGCGGACGTGCTGCTCCCCGCCGTCCGCCTCGTCCTCCGCCTCGTCATGCTCGGGCAGCGGCCCGGCGTGCATGGTCTCCGCGGCCGGTCCGGCCGCCTTCTCTACGACCTCGCCGGCGACGGCACCCAGCGCAGCACCGACGACGCCGCCGACCGCGGCGCCGATGGGGCCGCCCGCTGCGGCACCGACCCCAGCACCGGCTGCGACCGCCGCCCCCGTCTCAACCACCTCGAAGCTGCGGTCCTCCACGGGCCTGCCCAGGATCTTCCCGGACTCATCCCGATGCTCCGGCTGCATCCCCGTCCCGCCCTCTTCGGCCTCGGGGCGCTTCTCGGCCTCTGGCGCCCGCGCGGGCTGTTCGCGCTGCGTTCGCTGCTCCGCTTGGTCAGGCATCTTCGCCTCCTTTCGCGAGAGGGACTGATCTCACGCGCACCATCCGGCGCTGCAAGGAGCAAACCAACCGCGCTCGCTGCAGACCCGCCCCATGGGTGAATCGCGAGGGAGGTCCCTCTCGCCCGGGCTCCGGGGCGGTTCATGCACCCGCTGGGCGAGCCCGCAGGCGAACCGGACGTTCCGTCCTCTGCTCACCCATCGGGTGCCTATCTCGGCCCTGGACCTGCCCCACGAGGACCTTCGTTCACTGCTCACCCACCCGGTGGGTCAGCGGCGGGTCGCCGGGCCGCCGAAGCGCAGCGTTCGGAAGGCGTGGAGCCGCGTCCCCGGCTCCTGCCAGGCGTCGGGTGGCAGCCATGCCTTCTGGCAGACGCCGGCGAGCAGCTGCTGCACGTCCCAGCCCTGCTCGCTCGCGACCTCCGGCAGAAGCAGGCCGCGCCGGCCGTCGCGCTCCACCACGACGCCGTCGACGCCCGGCCGAAGGCTCTCCGGATCGGCCACCTCGAGCAGCCGGCCCAGCACCGAGATCTCGATCCGGAGGCGCGGCAGCTCCCCGGCAGCCAGCGGCGGGAACCGGGGATCGTCGAGGGCCGAGGAAAGCGCGGCGTCGGCCACGGAGTCCGGGAGAGGCCGGGACTCGTCGCGCGTCCCCATGCAGGCGCGCAGCTCGCCGCGCGAGTACAGGGTGACGAACGCGGCTCCGCGCACCGATCCGACCGGTTGCCCCCGAACCCCTTCCAGCAGGTCGCCCAGCTCACGCGCCTGCCCAACGTGGGCAGCCACGGCGACGGCGACGCGGGCAACCCGGAGCAGGACGACACGGTCGCCGGGGCCGAGGCTCGGGGGCGACGGGTGACGCACCTCGCCGGAGCTGCGACGGACCGGGGACACCATGGTCCGCCCTCCCTCCTGGAACAACCGTCCCGAGGATCGTTCGCCGCAGCGGCCGGGACGAGGGCGATTGGGTCCACAAACCGGGGACCGCTCGGCACTGGTTCGGGGTCCGTACCTCCGCGCAGACTGAGGCCGACCTGCCATGGCCGTTCAAACCGGGTTGCCCGCCACCTCGGTCGCATCGCTCCTCGCCGAGCGGCGGCCCGACGGGAGCGTGCGCTGTGGCGTCTGCGCCCACCGCTGCCTCGTCCGGCCCGGCCGGAGCGGGATCTGCGGCGTCCGCGAGAACCGCGACGGGACGCTGGTCTGCACCGCGTACGGACGGGTGGCCGCCATCGGCCTGGATCCCATCGAGAAGAAGCCGCTCTTCCACGTGGATCCCGGGTCGCTCGCGTACTCCATCGCCACGCCCGGCTGTCCCTTCCACTGCCGCTTCTGCCAGAACTGGGAGCTCGCCCAGGGCCCGCGCCTGGGGATCCGCCTCCCGGAACGACAGATGTCGCCAGCGGAGGTGGTTGCCGCGGCGCGACGCGCCGGCGCCCGCTCCATTGCGTACACGTACGTGGAGCCAACCGTCTTCCTCGAGTACGCGCTCGACACCGCGCGCCTCGCGCACGAGGCCGGGCTGCGGAACCTGTTCATCACCGACGGGTACGCCACCCCCGAGGCGACCGCGCTCCTCGCCGAGGTCCTCGACGCGGCGAACGTCGACCTCAAGTCCTTCGACGACCGCTTCTACCGGCGGCTCTGCGGGGCACGCCTGGCGCCGGTGCTCGAGACGATCGCGGCGCTCCGGCGCACAGGCGTCTGGGTCGAGCTCACGACCCTCGTCATCCCCGGACACAACGACTCCGATGCCGAGCTGCGCGAGCTCACCCGCTGGATCGTCCGGACCGTGGGGCCGGAGACGCCGTGGCACGTGAGCCGCTTCTTCCCCGCGCACCGCATGCTCGACGTCCCGCCGACGCCCCCCGCCACGCTGCTGCGGGCCGCCGAGATCGGGCGGGCCGCCGGCCTGCAGCACGTCTATGTGGGCAATGCGCCGCAGCTCGGGCTGGAAGACACCCTGTGCACCGGGTGCGGTGCGCTGCTGATCGAGCGTGCCGGCTACGCCACGCGCTCGCACCTGACCGATGGCGGCGCCTGCCCCGGCTGTGGGCGGCGCCTGGAGGGCCGCCACCTCGCCCACGGGACGGCGGCGGGCATCCAGGAGGCCGAACGATGAGCTGGCGCGTCGGCGACACGGGCGGGGCGGGGGCCGTTCGGCCACCGGCGGTCGCCGGCGCCTTCTACCCCGATTCGCCGCACGAGCTGGAGGCGATGGTCCGGGACCTGTTCGACGCCGCCGAGCGTCTTGCCGGCGCGGGTTCCAACGAGCGGACGGCGCCGGCGGGGATCCTGGTCCCTCACGCCGGGCTCCTCTACTCGGGCGTCACCGCCGCGGCGGGCTGGGGCCGGCTCGCGTCGGTACCAGCTCCGACCGTGGTGCTGCTCGGCACGAACCACGGGGCCGCATGGCTGAACGGGATCGGCGCCTGGGAGGCGGGGTCGTGGGAGATCCCGACCGGCGAGGTGCCGGTCGATATGGAGCTCGCCCAGGCAATCGTCGCAATGGAGGCGCCCTTCGGGGTCGACCGCGAGGCGCACGCGCTGGAGCATTCGATCGAGGTCCAGCTGCCGCTCCTTCTTGCCGTTGCGCCCGGCGCCCGGATCGTGCCGCTCGCGGTCTCGGCCGGACGCAGGGCGCAGGCCCTCGATGCCGGACGCCGCCTGGGCACCCTTCTCGCCGAGCGTCGCGCGGCGGGCGCCTCCGTCGTCCTCGCCATCAGCAGCGACATGGCCCACTACCCGGCGGACGACGAGTGCCGGCGCGTGACGGAGTCGCTGATTCCGCCGATCCTCGCCCTCGACGGCCAGGGCCTCGCCGAGCGCGAGGCCCAGGTCTGCTCGGGGCGGATCGCGAACCTCGTCTGCGGGATGTGCGGCATCGAGCCTGCGGTGCTCGGACTGGCGGCGCTGCGAGCCATGGGGGCCGCTTCGGCATCGGTCCTGGCCTCGGCGACCTCGGCGGATGCCGGCGGGCCGGCGGCGCGCACGGTCGGGTACCTCGCGGTCCGCTTCGATGGCGGGGGTCGGTAATCCGCCGATAAGCGCGTCGTAAGCGCGACCGACCATCATCACCGAGATGAAGCACCGACTGAAGCGTGGGCGATCACGGCGAGCGAGCGGCTCGTCTGCCCAGGCGGACCCATGGGTCAGCGGCCCGGATGGCTGGCAGATCGCAGCCGTCTCCCACGCCAGCCAGACCATGGGACCGAACATCACCTCCGCGACGCTTGCCGAGGTGATGTCGGCGGCCGCCGAGATCGATCCCGAGCTGCCCTGGCCGGACGTCGCGGCGCGCATCATCCCGCTCCTGGAGCGCGCGCGTCCCTTCCCGCCAGGGTACCCGACACCGGTGCGAACCCTTGTGCCACCGGGAGTGTCGATCAATCTCGGCATCGATGTCGGGCCGGCGGTGATGCACGTCGACCAGGCGCTCGTCGATCGATGGCGGATGAGCGTGTCGGATCTGGCGGCGCGTTCCCTTGCCAACCTGCAGGCACGCGCCCGCGGAATTGCCCCCGGCGACGTCCTGCACCAGCCGGTGAACGACGTGCAGGTTGCCGTCCTGCAGACCGGGCTCAGCATCGGCTCCACCCTGGTGCTCGTGCCGCATGAGCTGGCGCGGATCTTCGGTCCCCAGCCTCGGATGTTCGTGGCGCCCATGCGCGACCTGCTGCTGGCGGTGCCGCCCGACGAGCTCGACCTCGCCATCGACCTGTTCGTCTCGATCGCCAGCGAGGACCCCAACTGCCTCCAGCCGCGCGCCTACCGCTTCGAGGGTGAGAGCGTGCGCGTCACTCAGCTCGGCTAGAGCAGCGTCCGACAGCCCGCGATCGGGTCACGTCCCTGCGCTCCGCCCGTCAGGCAACGCCCGCCGGTTCTCGCTCCGCCACTTCCGACGATGCCTCGGGCGCGAACGGACCGATGGCGTCCTCCACCGCGGCGAGGATCAGCCCCGACCGCACGAGCTCCTTCATCCGGGTGTGGTCGGTGTGCAGGGGACGGTCCTCGCCAAGGTGGGCGACGACCTTGCGGATCGCGTCGTGCGCCGCCCGCGTCCCGTGGCCGGGGCTGAACTCCCGGAAGTCGAGCGCCTGGGCTGCAGTCGGCGTCGGAGGAAGGCTCCGGCGCCGGCGCGGCGGAACGCCAGTGCTGACTGGTCCCGTTCCGCCGGGAGGATCAGCCTGCGGCCGCGGTCGGTGTTGCGGCAGCGCGATGACGGTCGGCACTGCGGGCGCAGGCGACTCTCCGGCAGACTTCGGGCAGCGCACGTGGATCATGACCTGTGAACGGCACCCGGATCATCCTGATCGCCATCCCGCTCGTCCTCATCGAGGTCGGATTGCTGCTGTTCGCCGCCTACGACCTGTTCCAGGAGGACCGCAGGGTGCGGGGCGGGAACAAGGTCGTCTGGGCGGTGGTCATCGTCCTCGTCAACATCCTCGGCCCGCTCGCGTACTTCTTCATGGGCCGGGACGAGAGCCTGGGAAGCCAGGCGGCGCGCCCCCTTCCGGCCTTCCCCTCCCGCGGCACCGAGATCCTCGCTGGATGGCCAAGGGTGGCGACCGATGCGCCGCCGGCGATCGAGACGCACGGGCTCTCCAAGCGGTATGGCCGGATCCTGGCCCTCGAAGGCCTGGATCTCAGCGTGCCCAGCGGCAGCATCTTCGGCTTCCTGGGACCCAACGGCGCGGGCAAGACGACCACCCTGCGGCTCCTCACCGGGCTCGCCCGGGCCACAGCCGGCAGCGGCGCGGTTGCCGGCGTGCCCATCGGCGGGACAGGGGGACAGCTGGCGCGACAGATCGGCTACCTCGACCAGGACCCGCGGTTCTACGTCTGGATGACCGGTCGCGAGCTCCTGGATCTCGTGGGGCGGCTGCACGGGCTGCGCGGATACGACCTGCGCCGTCGCGTAGACGAGGTGCTGGAGATCGTCGGCCTGACCGATGCCGCCCGTCGGCGGATCGGCGGCTACTCCGGCGGCATGCGGCAGCGGCTCGGCATCGGCCAGGCGCTTCTCAACCGACCCGGCGTCCTCTTCCTCGACGAGCCCGTCAGCTCCCTGGACCCGGAGGGACGACGCGACGTGCTCGAGATCGTCGAGCGCCTGCGGGGAACGGCCACCGTGCTGCTCTCGACCCACATCCTCACCGACGTCGAGCGCGTCTGCGACCGGGTGGCGGTCCTGAACTTCGGCCACCTGGTCGTGGAGGGACCCATTGACGAGCTGCTCGACCGCTACGCGCAGCCGGTCTACGAGCTTCAGCCGGAGCCGCACCAGGCCGATGCGGTGGCCAGGCTGCGGGACGCGCTCCGTCCGCAGGCCTGGGTCAGCGACATCCAGGCGACCGCGGACGCGGTGCGGGTCTTCGTCAGCGATCCGGACCGCGCCGCGCCGGCGCTGCTGCCGCTGCTGGCGGGGACGGGCGTGACGCTCGCCCGGTTCGAGCGGGCGCGCCCATCGCTCGAGGACGTCTTCCTTCGGCTCGTGGCCGAGCGCCCGGACCTGCGCATGATCCCCGAGATCGAGATCCCGGTCACCGGCCTGGACGGGCGGGGGCTGCGATGAGCGGCTTCGGCGTCCTGCTGGGAAAGGAGCTGAGCGAGCAGATCCGCACCTACCGGCTGCCGGTGGTTGCCGTCGTCTTCCTCCTTTTCGGGATCCTCTCTCCCGTGCTCGCGCGCTACATCAAGGAGCTCCTCGACGCGCTGGGGACGCAGGCCACCGGAGGGATCCAGGTCATCGTCCCGGAACCCACGGTGGCGGACGCCATCGGTCAGCTGCTCAAGAACCTCAGCCAGTTCGGAATCCTGATCGCCATCCTGCTGGCCATGGGCACCGTCGCGGCCGAGAAGGAGCGCGGCACGGCCGCGCTGGTCCTCACCAAGCCCGCCTCCCGGCTGGCGTTCCTGCTCGCCAAGCTCGTCGCGATCGGCGTGACCCTCGCGGTCGCCGTCGCCGCGGGCACCGGCATCGCGGCGATCTACACGCTGCTGCTCTTCGAGGGCGCAACGCTGCCCGCCGCGGGGTATGTGGAGATGGCGGCGCTGCTGTGGCTGACGACATTCGCCTACGCCGCACTCACCTTCCTTGGCAGCACGCTCACCCGCTCGGCCATGGCGGGAGCGGGCATCGGCTTCGTGGCCCTGGTGGTGACGGGCGTGATCGGGGGCCTGCCGGTCGTCGGGCGGTACATGCCGACCTCGCTCGTGGGGCCGGCGGCCAACCTCGGCGCGGGCCTGCCCGTCGGCGTGGGCCTGCTGGGTCCGGTGCTTGCGACCGTGGGCTGGGTGGTGGTGCCCTTCCTCGCCGCCTGGCTCAGCTTCCGAGGGCAGGAGCTGTAAGCCGCCGACGGCCCATCCTGCACGAATCTTCCCGACCGCGATAATTGCCGCCGATGGCGAACACCACCGGCACACCGCCGGTCCCCGTCCTGATCCTGGGGACCCATATCACCGCGCTCGGGGTGCTGCGCATCCTGACCGAGCACGGCATCCCGTGCCAGGTGCTGGACGAGACGTCGGACATCATCGTCCGCTCGCGCTGGTACCGACCCGCGGAGCGCCTCCTGGCGGAGACGCCGGACAGCGCGGTCCTCGCCGGCCACCTCGAGTCGCTGCGCATCCCCCGCGCGGTCGTCATCGCCTGCAGCGATCGCTGGTCGCGAGCGCTCTCCGGCCTCCCGGGGGAGCTGCGCCATCGGTTCATGACCAGCATGCCGTCGCGGGAGACGGTGGAGCTGTTCGTGGACAAGGACCGGTTCACCGCGCTCGTGGATCGCCTGGGCATCCCGCATCCGCGGACCCTCCTGCTGCGGAACGTCGACGACCTGGACAAGGCCTCCGACGAGGACCTGCGTGTCGGGTTCCTCAAGCCCACCGAGTCCCAGCGCTACTACCTGCGATTCGGGACGAAGGGGTCGTTCGTCCACGACCGGGAGACGGCGAGGCGCCTGATCAGCCAGGCGCGCGACCTCGAGCTGACCTTCATGCTGCAGGAATGGATTCCGGGCGAGGTGTCCAACACCATCCTCCTCGACGGGTTCGTGGACCGGCAGGGGACGGTGAGGGCCATGGTGGCCCGCCGCCGGCTCCGCATGGATCCGCCGCGGATCGCCAACACCGCGCTGGATCGCACGATTCCCCTGCGCGAGGTGGCAGAGGCGGCGGATGCCACGCGCGCCATCCTCGCCGAGGTCGGCTATCGCGGGATCTTCAACATCGAGTTCAAGCACGACGCCCGCGATGGGCGCTTCAAGGTCATCGAGGTGAACGCCCGGCCGTTCTGGCTGATCGCCCACATCGCCCGGGCGGGGGCCGACCTGCCGTTCATGGCCTACCGGGACGCCCAGGACCTGCCCGTGCCGGAGGTGCCCTCGTACCAGGCGGGCCGATACGGCATGTACGAGGTCCCCGAGATCGCGGCGCTTCTCCGCGCGTGGGGCTCCTTCCGGCGACCCACGGGTCCGGTGCTCGCGCCGTGGCTGCGCGGCGACCACACCCTCCTGTGGTGGCGAGACCCGGCGCCCGGCCTGGTCGACCTCGGCCACTCGTCGCGGAACCGGATCGCCGGGATGGTCGCGCGGCTGCGGTCGCGCCGGCCCGGGGCGACTACTTGATGGCGAGCGGGTTCACCGGCGACCCCACCCCGCCGGTGATGGGCAGCGGCGCCGCGCTGAACAGGAACTCGTAGCGGCCGTCCGCGGCGCAGTCGGCGGCGAGCGCCTCGAGGTCGAAGATCTCACCGACCAGCAGCCCCGCGTGCACGATCAGGATGATGTGCAGCGGCTGGAAGACGTCCGGGGTCTGGTTGGGCAGGACCTCCATCCCCCAGGTGTCGGTGGCGACGGCGGCGAGCTCGCGGCCCACGATCCACGGGGCGGCGTCCAGCGCCAGCCCGGGCGCGGGACCGCCGGCGTAGGTGCCCCAGCTGCCCTGGCTCCGGCACTGGGCGACCTGGCCGGTCCGCACCAGCAGGATGTCGCCGCGCCCGAGGCTCACTCCCTGGCGCTCCGCGCACGCCTCGAGGTCCGCGGCGTGGATCGCCTCGCCCGGCTCGAGCCAGGGCCGGTCCAGGGCCCGGGGCAGGTCGAGGAGCACGCCCCTGCCGATCACCCGGTCCCGCGCGTTGGCGATGTCGTTGCGGATGGCCCCCTTGCTGCCCACCACCGTGGCGTCGTACCCGTTGTAGATGCGCCCGTCGAAGACGATGTGGGCCAGGGCATCCCACTGCGTTCCGGACTGGGTCGGCAGGATGAGCAGGTCGTCCGTCCCGCGGATCCACCGGTCGTTGCCCCCGTAGAAGTCGCGCACCACGGTCCCGGTCACCGCCGCGTTGCCGTCGCGGATCATCAGGTGGATCGGGTTGAACCGCCCGAAGCCGCCGCTCTGTGGTCCGTGCTCGTCGAGCGGGATGGCCAGCGAGAAGGCCCGACCGTCGCGGACCAGACGCGCCGCGGCCACGACGTCGTCGGGCGTGATGTGGTTGAGCGTGCCCAGCTCGTCGTCCGGTCCCCATCGGCCCCAGT
Organism: uncultured Chloroflexia bacterium; assembly: GCA_963773695.1. Classification (GTDB taxonomy): domain Bacteria; phylum Chloroflexota; class Limnocylindria; order QHBO01; family QHBO01; genus CAVXEH01. The sequence goes on from CAVZCE010000012.1 coordinate 168,154, forward strand.
TCGAGCACCGCTCGGCGAGCTCGCGGACGGTGCCGATGTCGGGTGTGCTCACGACCTCCGGCCGGACCTCGGTGGTCACAGCTCGCGGACCCGAACCGCGTCATAGCGGGTGACCGGGGCGATCGCCTCGCGGTCGATCACCGCGTCGATGACGGTGGGCGCGCGCCGCTCCAGCGCGACCGCCAGCGCCTCACGCAGCTCCGCCACGTTCCTCGCCCGGAACCCGTTGACGCCAAAGGAGCGCGCAACCTGTCCGTAGTCGACGTCGCAGAAGTCGTTGACCTCCGGCACCACGTGGCCGTACAGCAGGCTCTGCGTATGCGCCTCGAACGCCAGGGTCTGGTTGTTGAGGATGACGACCACCACCGGCAGGCCCAGCCGGAGCGCGGTCTCCAGCTCCGCGACGTGGTAGCCGAATCCCCCGTCGCCGATGATGCAGACGACCTGGCGATCCGGCATCGCCAGCTGCGCGCCCAGCGACCCGGGGAACGCCCAGCCGAGGGAGCCGTCCGCACGCAGGTAGCCGCGTCCGGCGACCCTGGTCTCGGCCAGCGCTCCGGCCCAGGCCGCGGCAAAGCCGGTATCGGCCACCACGATGGCATCGTCCGCGAGCTCGCGGTTCAGCTCGGCCATGACCGCCTCCGGGCGCATCGTCCGTCCGTCCGTTCCGTCGCGCCCCGCGAGCTCGTCCCACGCGGCCTTCCAGTCGGCGCGGGCCGCCTGGAGACGCTGCACGTGGTCGGAGGGGGGCAAGGGCTCGAAATCCAGGCGGTCGCAGACGTCGAGCAGGACCGTCAGGAAGCTGCACGCGTCGGCCACCAGGCCCGTGCGCGTGGCGAAGTTCTGTCCGATCACGTCGGGGTCGATGGTGACGTGGATGAGCTCCGCGGTCGGCGCGATCAGCTTGTAGCTGTCCGTGGCGAGGCCGCCCAGGCTGGTGCCGATGGCCAGGATCACGTCCGCCTCGCGCACCGCGGCGTTCGCGTACTTCCGCGAGTAGCGGCCCACCGTTCCCAGGGCCAGCGGATGCGTCTCCGGGATGCTCCCCTTGCCTGCCATGCTCGTGGCCACCGGCACCCCCAGCCGCTCGGCCACCATGCGCAGCTGCTCGTACGCCGCCGACTGGTGGATGCCGTTGCCGGCCAGGATGACCGGGCGAGTCGCCGCCCGCAGCGACCCGAGGACACCCTCGGCCTCGGCGCGGGTGGGAGATGGCCGTGAGAGCGGGACGTGGGGCGGCTCCGCGACGGTGGCGGGTTCCTGGTAGCCGGGCACCTCTTCCTCGAGGACGTCGCCGGGAATCCCCAGGTACACCGGCCCCGGGGTGCCGCCCAGGGCATGACGGACCGCATCGCGGAGCAGGCGCGGCACCTGCGCCGGGACGGCCGCCTCGGCGGCCCACTTCGTGACCGCACCGAAGAGCTGGACCTGGTCGAGCTCCTGGTACTCCTTGCGGTAGCGGGCCGCGCGACGCATGGCGGAGGGCAGCGCGATCAGGGGGCTCGAGGACCAGAAGGGCTCGGCGAGCGCCGCGGCGACGTTGGCGGCGCCGGGACCGAATGCGCCGTAGACGAAGGTCGGACGCCCGGTGATGCGTGCATAGGCGTCCGCCATGTAGACCGCTCCGGACTCGCTCCGCGCCAGGACCTGCCGGATGCCGGCCTCCTGGAGCGCAATCCACAGCGAGGTGTCGCGGCCGGTGACGAGGAAGAAGTACTCGACATCAAGGGCACGCAGCTCGTGGGCGATCGCCTGGGCAGCCGAAGCCGTCACGGCCTCCTCCATCTCTCGGGCAGGGGATGCACTACACCAGTACCAGTGTCGTCCGTCAATAGTCCCGGTGCCGCACCGCACCACAACATCTGTCAGGCTCTCCTCCCACGGCCTTTCGCGCCGGCCGGCCGGGCACTACCCTCCTCTCGGTCGCAGCACGAGGAGCCGTGGATGGAGATCTCCGTGGGACAGGATCGGTACCGCGTCGTGGACGGCTTCTTCCGCCGTCCCAGGGGCTGGACGTTCGTGGAGGTCGCGGACGTCAGCGTGGACGCGGACGACAACGTCTTCGTCTTCTGCCGCGGCACGCATCCGGTGATGATCTTCGACCGGGAGGGCACCTTCCTCGACGCGTGGGGCGAGATCGGCGGCGACCACTACTTCACCTTTCCCCACGGGCTCAGCGTTGGCACGGACGGCTACGTGTACACCGCGGACAGCCGGGACCACAGCGTCCGCAAGTACACCCGCGACGGGAAGCTGGTGCTGACCCTGGGCAGCCCGCACCAGAACGCGCCCGCCTTCAGCGGCAAGCCCTTCAACCGGCCGACCCACGCCACGGCAGCATCCAACGGCGACATCTACGTCAGCGACGGCTACGGCAACGCGCAGATCCACTGCTTCAGCCCCACCGGCGAGCACCGGTTCTCGTGGGGCTCGCCCGGCCACGGGCCGGGCCAGTTCAACACGGTCCACAGCGTCTTCATCGACCACGAGGACAACGACACGGTGTACGCCGCGGACCGGTTCAACAACCGCGTGCAGTTCTTCACCCCCGCCGGCGAGTTCCTGGGCCAGTGGGACAACCTCCGTCTGCCCCAGAGCGTCCGCAAGGGGCCCGATGGCGCCTTCTACATCGCCGAGCTGTCGCACCGGGTCACCGTGCTCGGCCCGGATGGCACCCTGCTCGCGCGGTGGGGCGACGAGGCGGAGGTGGACGACTTCGAGACGGGCGGCGTGGCGCTCGCCCTTCCCGACGCGCCCTCACGATCGCCCATGGTCCACGGCCGCGTGCGCAACGACCCGGGGCCGGGCCTCTTCAGCGCACCGCACGGAATCGCGGTCGACTCCGAGGGGAGCTTCTACGTGGCCGATACGGCCGAGTCGTATGTCGGCCTGGACCGCGGCAGCCGCAGCATCCAGAAGTTCGTTCGCGCCTAGCGCCGCAGGGCCCGCTCCATCCGGCGGTCCGGCACGATCCAGATGATCGCGACGAGGGCGTCGATGGCGATGGCCAAAGCCGGCGCCACGAGCGCAACCGGAATCGCAACGAGATACAGGATGGGCGAGATCATTCCCTTGAGGTCACGTCCGACGGCCGTTGCGAGCATCGGCGCCTGGTCGGGTGACCGGATCAGGGCCTGGACCAGCACGAAGTAGGCGAACGCCGCCAGGAGGAGGATCGTCCCGTAGGCGGCCACGGGCATGGGGGCAAAGCTGGACTGACCGACCCATGCCGTGCCGAACGGGAAGAGGGAGAGCCAGAAGAGCAGGTGGAGGTTCGCCCACAGCACCGGTCCGCTGACCGTGCGAGCCACCTGCAGCAGGTGGTGGTGGTTGTTCCAGTAGATGCCCAGCAGGACGAAGCTCAGCAGGTAGCTGGCGAACGTGGGCCAGAGTGGACCGAGGTCGGTAATCCTTGCACCATCCGGTGGCCGGAGCTCCAGCACCATGATGGTGATGAGGATGGCGATGACTCCATCGCTGAATGCCTCGAGACGCCCTTTGCTCATTGGCCCGCCTGCCGCTGCGACGCTGTGGGCCGCATCCTAGCCGGGCGATGCTGCGTCACGTGGCCCGGGGCTCCGTCCCGGGCCACGCACGGCCTGCCTCGTCACCTCCCTACCCCAGAGCGCGGTGCAGGAAGGCGGCCATCTGTCCGCGGGTCACCGGGTCGTCGGGGCAGAAGGTGGTGGGACTGCAGCCCTTGGTGATGCCAGTCGCCGCCAGGGCGTTGATGTCGTGCTCGAAGGTGGTGCCGTTGTCGTCGGCGAAGTAGTCGGTGCTGGACGCCGGCAGGGCCAGGGCACGCACCAGGAAGGCGGCCATCTGGCCCCTGGTCACGTCGGCATCGGGGCAGAAACTGGTGGGTGAGCAGCCCTTGGTGATGCCACTCGCCGCCAGGGCGTTGATGTCGTGCTCGAAGGTGGTGCCGTTGTCATCGGTGAAGTAGTCGGTGCTGGACGCCGGCAGGGACAGGGCGCGCACCAGGAAGGCGGCCATCTGGCCCCTGGTCACGTCGGCATCGGGGCAGAAGCTGGTGGGCGAGCAGCCGGTGGTGATCCCCGAGAAGGAGAGCCAGCTGATGTCGTCCCGGAAGGTCGAGGTGGAGATGTCGGTGAAGGGGGTGGCGCCCGGAACGACCGCAAGCGAGGCCATCGAGGATGGACCGCTGCCGACCGCGTTGCGGGCGACCACGCTGAACGTGTAGGTCGTGCCGTTGGTCAGGCCGCCGACCGTGCAGGACAGAGCCCCGCCGGTGGTGCAGGTCCTGGCACCAGGCGAGGAGGTCACCGTGTAACCGAGGATCGAGCTACCGCCGTCGTCGGCCGGCGCGCTCCAGCCGACGAGGGCCGAGCCATAGCCGGCAGCAGCGCTGACGCCGGTCGGCGCCGCGGGCGCAACGGCTGCGTCGGTGACGTCAACCGCGAAGGTCTCGCTGTCGCTGAGCAGGCCGTCGGTGACGGTTACGGTGAGGTTGTAGCTCCCGCCATCGGTACTGGCCGGCGCAAGATCCAGGGAGGCCGTGCCGTCACCGGCGTCCGCGACGGATGCCCAGGACGGCGCACCCGCAGCCAGCGCAAACGCGAGGGCATCGCCATCTGCGTCGCTTGCAGACATCGCGACCGATTCGACGGCTCCCCCCACCACGGTCTGGTCGCCAACGGCGGCAAGAACCGGCGCGTGATCGGCGAGCTCCACGATGTCGGCCGCGGACAGGGCCCGGGCGTAGACGCGGACGTCGTCGAGCGCTCCCTGCAAGTAGCGGCCGGGCTGGCCGCCAATGGCCAGCGGCAGCTCGTTGGCCGCGATCGAGGACGGGCCGGTGACACCTGTCCCCTGCTCCACGCCATTGACGTAGAGGCGCATGGTCGTGCCGTCATAGGTGGCGGCGACGTGGACCCAGGTCCCGTCGATCGGATACGGATCCGTGGCGTTGATGCGATAGGTGTCGCCGTTGGCGTCCTGGTTGAGGCGGAAGAAGACGCGCTGGCTGGAGTCGTCGGCCTTGGTCGTCGCCAGGGTCAGCTCGTAGCCGTCGGTGGCCCCGTTGGCGGCCTTGGAGGCGATCGTCTGGGTGGCGAACTTCTCCGGCTGCACCCAGGCAGCGATGGTCAGCTGGTCGGTGATGTCGAGGCTCGCATCGTCCGGGACCACGACGTCATCGCTGCTGCCGTTGAAGTGCAGCGCCGTGCCGTGCCGCCCGGCTACCCAGGTCGGGCTGCCCTCGATGGTGCCGTCGTTGCCCAGTCCTGACGAGTCGCCGACGGTGGATCCGGAACCTTCCTCCATCGGCCACCAGCCGCGCAGGTCGCCGGCGGTGGTGATGGAGACGTTGGCCTGGTTCGAGTTGTCGGCGCCGTCGTTCGCATGGTAGGTGAAGGTGTCGGTCCCCACCCAGCCGCCGGCGGGGGTGTACGCGAAGCTGCCATCGGTGTTGACGGTCAGGCTGCCGTGGCTGACGTCGGTGTCGAGCACCGCTGTCAGCGAGTCGCCGTCAGCATCGGTGTCGTTGGCCAGGAGGCCGGGGGCGCCGACGTTCAGCGCACTCTCAGGATGGGTCGTGTAGCTGTCGGCGGCGGCCAGCGGGGCATGGTTTGCGGGCGTAACGCCGGCCAGCACCTCGACCTCGGTCACTGACAGGGCCCGGGCGTAGACACGGATGTCGTCAAGGGTGCCCTGGAACTTGCTGGCGGCATCCGATTGCGCGGCAATGGCCAGGGGCAGGGCGTTGGCCGCGATGGACGCGGGTCCGGGGATGCCGCTCCCCTGCTCCACGCCGTTGACGTAGAGGCGCATGGTCGTGCCGTCGTAGGTGGCTGCAACGTGGATCCAGGTCCCATCGGTCGGATACGGATCGGTCGAGTCGATCCGGTAGGTGTTCGCCGACGATGCCTGGTTGAGCCGGAAGAAGACCGTCCCGGGCGACGCCAGCGACAGCTCGTAGCCGTCCGTGCCGCCCTGGGTCGCCTTCTTGACCAGGTACTGGGTCCCCGTCTTCTCGGGCCGCACCCAGGCGGCGACCGTCAGCTGGTCGGTGATGTCCAGGCTGGCGGCATCGGGAACCAGGACGTCGTCGGTGCTGCCGTTGAAGTGGAGGGCACTGCCGTCCTGGCCCGCGACCCAGGTCGGACTGCCCTCGATCGATCCGTCGTTGGCCAGGCCGGATGCGTCGGAGAGGGTCGTGCCGGATCCTTCCTCCATCCGCCACCAGCCGCGCAGGTTCCCGGTGGTGGAGGGGTCGGTGGAGATGAACGTACCCTGCGCCTCCGTTGCGCTGGCAGCCATGACGAGGATACGGTCCGTCCACTCGTCCTTGGTGCTGGTTGCGTCATTCAGGCCACCGGTCATCAGGGTCTCGCGCGACCCGAAGCTGATGGTCGACAGCGGCGAGGTCTTCATCACGATGTCGTGGTATCCCTCGGATGAGGTGTAGACGACGCGAACGGTCTGGTCGACCTCGTTGAGGAGCACGATGCCGCGCGTCCCCTGATCGTCGACGGGGTACAGCGGATCCCAGGCGCCGTTCGGGCGACGCACGAGCAGCGCGATCTTCGCGTAGCCGGTCGTGTCCCACCCGGTCTTCACCGCGGCGTAGAGCGTGCCGTCGCTGGCGACGGCGACGTTGAGGTGGTCATCGGCCATGCCGGTGCCCACCGCGTCATTCGCGGACTGGGAGGCAGGGAGCTCGTCCACGGACCAGGTTCCCGGGTCATCTCCGTCGGAGTGGGTGCGGAAGCCGAATCGCTTGGTGTCCTGGTTCGACCAGAGCACGCCGATCTCGTCCTCATGTGGCAGCGCCACGACCACGCCGATGTCGTCGCCGTTGATGCCGCTTGCGAGGGTGACCGGTCCGCTGAAGGAGCTGTAGGGGGAGTCGCTGTAGTACGCGACGATCGTGGAGCTCGTCTCGGACGCGAGCCACATCCGGCCGGTCGAATCGACGTCGAGGGTGGCGGTTTCGCTGCCGGAGAGGGGGATGCTCGTGGCCGTCGAGCGCTCGGACCACGCCTGGTAACCGTCGCCGGAGTACTCGATGGAAATCAGCTCAGGCGAGGCTCCGTACAGGAGGACGTGCGCGACGTCGCCGACGATCTTGACATCGGCCTTGGTATCGGTGCTCGCGGACAGGAGAAGCGACGGGCTCCACGTCTCGTCGGGGTTCATGCGCCACAGCCACGTGCCCGCCGGGTTGGCCGCGGTGGACGGGAAGACGGCCCACCAGGTGTCCGCGTGCTGCCAGACCTTGGACTGGGGCTTCTCGCCGCTTCCTGCCGACACGGGAATCGCCGCGTAGCCGGGGGCCGCGACCGCGTGCTGCGGGCTGGCCATGACCAGGGGTGCGGCGATCATCACGGCCATCACGAGCGTGAACAGACGATTCCAGACGACGGAACGCGGTGCGGGCACTTCTCGCCTCCCAACCACGGCCCAACCGGACCGTGAGCTCCTCTCCTCCTCGCGCGCACGCGAATGCGTGGCGTGGGACGGGGGCAGGCGCGTTTCCGCGTCGCGGGCAAGTGGGCAGCAGCCTCGCCCCTGACCAGTGTGCCTACGGTGCCGCGGAGGTCCCGGCCTCGACAGGTACGAACGTACCGTTCGATCGGGCCAGATGCACTGTTGACGACTGGCAACATTCCGGCCGCAGGTTGGCACTCATCCACCCGGTGGGCAGCCCTCCCACCGCGCGTTCCCGGGGATGGGCCGGCCGCTCAGGATCCTGACGACGAGGTGGAGTCCCGTTGCCAGCCGTCCGGCGTACGGAGCCCAAGACCCACTGCCCGGTCGAACGCGATATGCGCGAGCCCGGCCCTGGACGGATACTTCGAAGACTTGGCCGCGACGGTCTGCGCCGTGCTGCGAGACGTGCCGGAGCCCATGCTGACCTTCTGATGGGCGCCACGACGCTTCTAACCGGGTCAGCCCATCAGGAGGCGAGAGGGCTTGCCCGACTGGCTCCCGCAGACGGACCTACGGGGTCCACTGATTCGCGACTCCGCGCCCAACCTCGACTCAGGTGACGCGGGTCAGGCGCAGCACGTCGTCGAAGGCACGGTTGAAACTCATGATGAGGCCGATGTCATGGCGCTGCATGACGCCAACGTGGATCGCGTCGCGAGCCTGGAGGCTGGGGGTCGACAGCAGCCGGCTCATCGCTGGCTGATGCGGGGTTGAAGCATCGTTACCAGAGGGTCACCGGATGGGGATGGCGGTGGTCTCGGAGCTTCTCGTCCCTGGTCACCAGTGGCCAGCCGTTCTCGACCGCCGTCGCGTAGATCAAGCGATCTGCCGGATCGCCGGGAAACGATGACGGCAGGCTGACCGCAGCGCTGGCGATCGCCGGGGTCACAGGAATCGTCCGCACCTGCGTGGCCAGCTGCCCGAGCCAGGAGCCGATCGGGATCGTCACCACGATCCGTTCGTGGTGGGCCAGCCAGGCGAGCTCGAACCATGTGATGTCGGCAACCGCGAGCTCATCCGCGTCACCGATGGCCGCGGCGGCGGCAACGCTGACTCGATCAGGTTCGGCAGACCACCAATGCACGACGTGGCTGTCAAGGACCACGGTGCTCATGGCAGCTCCCAGCTCGCTCCGGTCGTGAAGAGGTCCTCTTCCCGTCCAGCGGTCATGGCCATCCCGGCGAGGCGTCCCTTCAGCGCGTGAGGACCGACAGCCGGCACGAGCCGTGCCACTGTCCGACCGTGCTTGGTGATCTCCACCTCCTGGCCGGCTGCCACGTCGTCGAGGAGGGACAGAATCTTGGCCTTCGCCTCGGTCGCGGTCATCTTTATGGTCATGCGGTCATTCTAGTAGTCAGTGCTTGGCGAAGCAAGGGTGATGGTACCTGCCAGGCCTATGCGGTTGAAGCTGGCGATTGCCTCGGCCGGCAGCCCGAGGACCGCTTCCGCGATGAGGACGCAGTCGGCCAGCTCGGGTAGAGCGTCACCGAGCCAGGCGTTCGAGGATCTCCCGGTTGCGCTCGATGCTGGCCTGCAGCCGACGGTGGAAAGCTGGATCAGCGCGTCGCGCCTCGATGTGGGCGTCGATCGCTCGCCGGATGTCCTCGTTAATGGAGGCTTCGTCGATGCCCGCGATCGCCTCGAGGGTTTCGGCCTGCTCCGCTGGCAGCCGCAGCGGTGTCCGTGGCGTTCGCTGAAGGTCGCCAGCCACCGGGCGTGCGAAACCTGCCCGTCATGGACCCGTCGGCCGGAATGGTCTCGTTCAGGCGGCTCGTGTCCCGACCGGGCTGACTGGCACTGGTCCATCGCCAGGCCAACGGATAGGCTGCCCGCAAGCCTCGGGGCGCTTCGACGTGCGGCTCTTCAGGTGCGGTTCCGGTTCACGTGCGTCCGCAGCGGAGGCCTCGAGTCCAGCCATGCACCACCGAGTCGGGTTCGGGGCGGCCGTACTGACGGTCCTCGTCACGGCGACGTTCGCGGTCGCCGGGTTCTTGGCGCCCGGGAGGAGTGGCCCCTTCTGCGGGCCGACCACCTGGGCCTGCGTCCCCGCCCCGTACGTCGACGTCGCTCAGTTCATCCCCGGCGACTACCTGTGGATGATCCCGGGCATCCTGCTGACGCCGGTCTTCGTCGTGCTCATCGCCGCCATCCACGGCTACGCATCGGAGCCGCGGAAGATCTTCAGCCGGATCGCCCTGGCCTTCGCGCTCGCCTACGCGGTCGTCATCGGGGGCACCTACTTCGCCCAGTTCGCGGTCGTCATCCCGAGCCTGCACGCCGGTGAGACCCAGGGCCTTTCGCTGTTCAGTCAGTACAACCCGCACGGACTGTTCATCGCCGGCGAGGTGCTCGGCTACTTGGCCATGAGCCTCGCCTTCGTGTTCGCCGGCGCGGTGTTCGCGGGCCGCCGCATCGAGCGCGCGATCCGCTGGCTGTTCCTGGGCGGCTTCGTCCTGGCCGTCGCGGCATTCATCGGCTTCTGGATCGTCGGCGGCGACCTCATCGCCTTCGAGATAGCGGTCATCTCGATCAACTGGATCGTCCTCATCGCCACGGGGGTGCTCCTGAGCCTCGTGTTCCGGCGCGCCGGGCGGCCCGCGCGAAGCTAACGCTCAGCGCGCTCCGGTCGAACGCGTATCAGCGTCCGGCAACTGCTCAGCCATTGACGCCCGGTGAACAACGCCAGGGCCACGTGGTGCGATGGCCGGGACCCAGAACAAGGAGAAGCACGACATGTCTGACCAGATGATCAAGCTCATTGCAGGCGGCGTGCTGCTCGTGCACGGGCTCGGCCACGGCGGGGCGCTCGGGGCGTTGGCCTCGATCCGGTTCACCCCGGGCACCAACACGGGCGACTGGCTCGCCGCCCGGTCCTGGCTCATCCCGTCGCTTGCCGGAGGCACGGCGACCACGATCGCCAGCGCGTTCTGGATCGTGTCGCTCGTCGGGTTCGTCATTGCCGCGATGTCGTTCTGGGGCGTCGTGATCCCGGGCAGCGTCTGGCGGCCCCTAGCCGTGGCGTCCGCGCTCGTCTCGATCGCCGGCATCACGCTGTTCTTCGGCACGTGGCCGATGTTCAACACCCTGGCCGCCCTTGGCGTGAACGTCGCGGTCCTCGTGGCAGTGCTCTGGCTGCGCTGGCCGCCGGAAGCCATGTTGGGCGGCTGAGTGGCCCGACCACGAAGTCGATCGAAATGTCGTTCGGAGCGACCGGGGCGAGAGGGCTTGCCCCTCCGATAACCACCTCAGCGTGGAAGTGGTCCGACTCGGTTCAGGCGACCGGCGCGATCAGCTCGACGGTCGGGAAGTAGGTCCGATAGCGGGTCGCATCGCGGGTCAGGAGTCGGTAGCCGGCGACCGCGGCATGAGCGCCGATGTAGAAGTCCGGGAGCGGCGAACGCCTGGCCCCGCCGGCCTCCCGATAGCGCAGGAAGGCCTTCCCGGCCAGGAAGGCAGCCTCGTACGGCAGGCGCTCACGGCGGTACAGATCAGGCGGCAGTGCCTCCTCCAGCGCCTCGATCGAGTCGAAGCCGACCGAGACCTCGGCGTAGATGAGCGCGTTGATCAGCAGGATCGCCTCGTCTGCGGCCCGTTCGAGTGACTGGCTCGACCACGCGCCCCACGTCGGATCATCGGTCACCACATCGAGCAGGACGTTGCTGTCGACGATGACCGGAATCACGCCTTGTCCCTGGTCAGGGCCATGATCTCATCGGTGCTCATCGACACGTGCCCGGCGCTCCCGCGCAGGTGCGCGACCGCCCGGGCGCCGCGGCTCGGTCGACGCGCCGCATGCGTCTTGACGATCCGGACCCCGTCGGGCTCCACGATGAACTCGACCTCGGTCTCGGGGAGCAGGCCGGCCTCCTCTCGGACGGCCTGGGGGATCGTCACCTGGCCCTTCGAGGTGATCCGCATGGGACTGTGTCCTCCTTCTTACCGGTAAGAGTAACACAGAGAGTGATCCTCCGGGCTGAGGCCGGCGGATCCGCTGCCGTCGCGTTTCGTTCGATCGTTTCATCCGTATCAGCCGGGACGCACCGCAATCGGCCGAGGGTTGCCGCTCCTACGGCAACCCGATCCCGCCTCGCCCGAGGCGATGGGCGACACGTTAACAAGTCCAGCGCACGGCGCCACGCGCGCCGCCGCGGTGCCAAACCACCTGGATCCGCGAGACCAGGGTATGTCGGACCGGCGACCTCAGCGGCACGCGGGATCGGACCGCCGACCGCGTCCCCAACGACGAACGACGTGGGGTTCGGAGTTCGAGATAGAACAAATGGTCGGGGCGAGAGGAGTCACACCGACAGCAGCGACCTGAATGTCCCGTTCCAGCCCGGATCCAGAAGGACCGCGAAGCGGCACTGGCTGGCTATCTGCACGATCGTGGCTCAGCGGCGCCGATCGTTGGCTCGCCGGCGCAGGTTGACGTGACCGCCGAAGGAGCCCACCCGCGTCAACCGATGCGCGCCGCGATCCGCTCGCCGAAGGCTGCCTGGCTCATCTCGCCACCGGCGACGGGGCGGATGATACGGTCGGTCGAGGTACTGACCGGCGCCGTCAGGGTGATTGCGGTCGGGGCGAGGGCCCCTCCCGAGTTCTGATCCGCCGGCATATCAGTCCGTGCGGGGGTGATTCATGAAGAAGTCCCATGTGACGGCCCGGTCGTCGGGATTGGACGTGTACCAGTCATGCCCCTTGCCCTTGGCCGTGATGAAGGTCACCGCGGTGCCGCCGTCGCAGTGTGTCCATGTCGTCTCGACCGTCATGGCGTCTTCGGTCTTGGTGGGGGCGCCGGTGCAGCCGTCGATCTGGCTCCAGCGATCCATCGTGTCGGTGAGGGGTGGACATTGCATTGGCAGGCAGCCCTGCCCCCCACCGCCGACGGGAATCAGGCTGTCCGCTGTCCCGTGGATGTCGATGACCGACACCGGCTGGCTCGGCTGGCAGTCAACCAGCAGGGCGCCGATCACGTCCGCGACTGCCGCCACGCGGTCGGCGTGCTCGCACGCGAATCGATAGGCCATCTGGCCGCCATTGGAGCCGCCCAGGATGAAGACGCGGTTCGGATCGACGGGGTAGTCGGCTTCCATGCGATCGATGAGCGCGGCGAGGAAGCCGACATCGTCGAAGCCCGTGTCCGTCTGGCCGGAGTTCCAGATGTATCCCGGCCGGTGCGGATCATCTGGATCCTTCTCGCCCTGCGGATAGACCACAATGGCTCCGGGATCGAGGGCCATCGCGTCGAAGCCGCTGATGGATCTGGCGTCCTGCATCGTCAGCTCCGCCCCGTGCAGCACCAGCAGGAGGGGGAGCGGGTCGCGGTCGGCCACGTCGGGTGGCACCGCCACCAGGTAGTCGCGGGGCAGGGCGCCAACCTCGATGTGCTGAGTCGTTACCGTGGGCGCCGCGGAGGCGGTGGCCACCGGGGGCGTGGCGGACGCGCCTGCCGACGAGAGCGTCGCCGAGACGCCTGCCAACGAGGGCGTCGCAGACGGGACACCGCCGCCGCTACAGCCGGCCAGGGTCAAGGCGAGCACTGCGGCGGCGATTCGACCGTTCTTCATCGGTGTCTCCTACTTACCGCTGACCTGACAACCTGCCGGCCGGCTTCCTTCGCTCTGGCTGGCGCCAGCCACTTTCGCGGCACTAGATGAACCCGGCGTTTACGAGGCGCGCGCCGCGCAGCGCCTCGGGCAGGAACGGCCACTCACCGGAGGTTCCGACCCAGGCCGTGGGAGTCGCCTGCGTCGGCGCTGCGGCACGAGCTCACGGAAGCCGCGGACCACTCCGCGGGTGATGCATGAAGAAGTCCCAGGTAACGGCCCGATCGTCCGGGTCGGACGTGTACCACTCGTGCCCCTTGCCGATGGCCTTGATGAAGGTCACCGCGGTACCGGCGTCGCAGGACGTCCACGTTGTCTCGGACGTGTAGGCGTCCTGACTCACCGTCGGGTCGCCGGTGCAACCGTCGATCTGGCGCCAGCGCTCCATCGTGGCGGCGAAGGCGGGACACGGTGCGTCCTGGCAGGAGGGGTCGTCGGTGAGTCCTCCGTCGATGGGGATATTGACGTCAGCTGTGCCGTGGATGGCGATGACCGAGACCGGCTGGCTCGGCTGGCAGTCAACGAGGAGCGTGCCCATCGCGTCTGCAATGGCGGCGATGCGGCCCGACAGCTCGCAGGCGGCCCGGTAGGCCATCTCCCCGCCGTTGGATCCGCCCACGACGAATACGCGGTCCGGATCGACCGGGTAGTCGGCCTCCATCCGGTCAATGACCGATGCGATGAACGCGACATCGTCGATGGCCTTGGTGGTCGCTGGCTCGCAGCAGGTGCCCGCGTTCCAGCTCCCCCCGTAGCCCTGCGGGTAGACGATGACCGCACCGGGATCCATCGCAATCGCGTCGAAGCCGCCGATCAGCTCCGGGTCGTACATCGTCCCCGTCCTACCATGCAGGGCGAACAGGAGCGGCAGCGGGTCATGCGCGGCCACGTCGGGTGGTGTAACCACCAGGTAGTCGCGGGTCAGGGACCCGACCTGGATGTGACCGGTCGTCACCGTGGGCGTCGCGGACGCGGTGGCCACCGGTGGCGTGGCGGAGGCACCTGCTGACGAGGGCGTGGCGGAGGCACCTGCCGACGAGGGCGTCGCAGACGGGGCTCCGCCTCCGCTGCACCCGACCAGGGTCAGGGCGAGCAGTCCGGTGGTGATTCGACCCGTGACCTTCATCTCACGTCTCCCTGCGTTTCGCTGCTCTCACGAGCGGCGGGCCACCGCGGTGTGGCCACCGCGTCTATGACCCAAGGAACGGAACCAGGAATGCCTGCTCCGCCGGCGTGTCAAGGCGCTGAGCCCACCCGTTACCGCTGCAGAGGCCATCTCCCGTGTGATAGACGGAGACCTGCACGTTTGAGCCACCCAGGAACTGCGGCGAGCCCGAGTCACCGTCGCAAAGCGCGGCGTTGCCGGGCAGGCCGGCCGTCGTCTGCGCGTACACCAGCCAGTTGGCGGTCACGTCCACCAGCGAGGCCCGCCCCGTCTTGCGATAGCCGGCGATGTACAGGCTACCGTCGCGCAGCTCCGCGCCGTAGCCGACGATCGTCATGCGCGGTCCCTGCCGGTCACCGGCCGCACGATGGTGTGATAGCGCGCCGGTGTGGACGATCCTGACCGGCGTGACGCCCGCGAAGGTGCCAGGGGCAAACTCCACGACCGCGAGGTCATGCGCGCCGCCGGTTGGCGTTGTGAAGGTTGCCGCATCGTAGAGCGGATCCACGACGACCTCGGTCGCCCGGGCGATCCCCGACTCCGGGACGGTGAGCACGCAGCAAGCAGGATAGTCGGCCGGGAAGTAGCCGCCCGGCACGATCGGGGCCGACGGCGACCCGGCCTCGAGCGTGACTGCCCACTGGACATCGGCAGACCCGATGATGTCGTTGACGATGCAGTGGGCGGCCGTCAGGAAGGCGCGGTCGGAGATGACACTGCCGCCGCAGATGGCAAACGGGGGCGTCGGGCCGCTGCCATCGATGTCAAAGGCGAGCAGGCCAACGTTCGGGTGCGCGTTGCCGTCGGGAACACCACCGTCGATGGCCATCGCAGGCGCCGCAGAGAACGCGACGAGCGCGAGGACAAGCGGGATCACGAGCTTTCGAGTCACGGCCGTCTCCTCCCCGTGTCAGGGACGCTGCGGTGGCCAGCTGCGCATCGCGAGCTCCCGGTCTGCGGCGAGGCTAGGGCCCGGGCGTAAACGTCGGCTAAACGAGGCGGCTCCCGCCGTCTACGCGGTCTCGAGCAGCCCGAGCGCCGCCTCGGCCTCCATCGTCTCGATGGGGTACTTCCAGCGGTGGGCGAGCTCGAGCGCCTCATCAAGGAACAGTCGCGCTCGTTCGGTGTCGCCCCTCGCTGCCTGGGTCTGACCCAGGCAGGTGTAGGCGGCCGCCATCCCTCTCGGGTCGTGGCGCGACTGGAACTCCTCGATCCCGGTGCGGGCGGACGCCTCGGCGTCGTCCAGGAGGCCGAGCTCGAGCTGCACGCGGGCGAGGTAGATGTGCGTCCAGCCTGCCTGGGCGCTGCCGCGCATCTCGAAGTAGCCATCTCTTGATCGGAGCAGGTAGCTGAGGGCGCTCTCGAGATCACCGCGCAGATGGCGGGCGACACCCATCAGCTCATCGGTGAAGTGCAGGCCCTCCGGGTGCGCCAGCTCTCCGAAGATCAGGTGCGCGCGCTCGATCGCCTGCTCGGCATCGTCGAAGCGGCCTTGCAGCATGTGCGTCTGCGCGAGTCCGGCCAGCGAGAGGCCAAACAGCTCTGGATCGGCATGCTCGCACGCGGTGATCGCGCTCAAGGCCGTCGTTGGGGCTTCGTTGGAGCCGGCGGCAAGCTGAAGGTACAACACCGCCATCAGCGCGCGGGGCCGCCATAGGCTTCCTGGCGGCGCGAGGTCGAGGGCGCGCTGGAGGAAGTCGAGGCCCACGCTCAGCTGGCTGGTCCTGTACCAGTAGACGCTGAGCGCGGAGGCCATCTTCAGCGCTGTGTCGCCGTCTCCGCGCTCGAGCGACCAGTCCAGTGCGGCATGCAGGTTCTCCTGCTCGGCGTAGCCGCGATCGAGCCAGGCGGCCAGCCCGGGCTCGAGGAGACGTCGGAAGAGCTCCTCCCCAAGCGCGGTGTAATGGTCGCGGTGCCGCTCGGCAGCGGCCGTGAACGCGCTGGTGGCGCCGGCCCGGTTGCGAACGAACGCACGCACCGTCTGAAGCATCCGATAGCGCGATTCACCGGCGTCGAAGGAGAGGAGCGACCGGTCCACGAGCTGCGCTAGCAGGGGAAGCACCGCGTCAGGGTCGGACGGGTTGTCCGATGCGGCCGCGCGCGCGGCGGCCGCGTCGAAGCTGCCCGGGAAGACGGCGAGACCGACCAGCACCCGCCGCTCGTCGTCGCTCAGCAGCGCGTAGCTCCAGTCGATGGCCGTCTCCAGCGTCCGGTGACGTACTGGAGCGCTTCGGTCGCCGTCGTCGAGGACCTCCAGACGGCGCTCCAGAATCCGGTCGAGCTCGACCAGCGGCAACGAGCGCAACCTGCCGGCGGCCAGCTCGATCGCCAGCGGCAGCCCATCGAGCCGCACAACGATCCGGGCGACGGCCGATGCGTCCGCCTCGTCGAGCCGATCGTGATCCAGCAACCCGCCGCTCCGCGCGAGGAAGAGCTGCGCGGCCTCGTAGTCCATGAGCCGATCGGGCTTGATCGTACTCTCCGCAGGAGCCCGCAGCGGAGGCAGTGGCCAGACCGCCTCGCCGCCCAGGCGCAGCGCTACCTGGCTCGTCGTCAGCAGGTGAGCGCCTCTGGTCTCCGCGACCATCCGGCCAAGCAACGGCGCGACGGTCTGCACAACGTGCTCGCAGTTGTCGACGACCAGCAGCACGCGCACGCCTCGCAGGCGTGCCACGAGCAACTCCTCAGCCTGGACGGCGCCCGCCTCCTCGCGGACGGCGAGCGCGTGAGCGAACGCGCCAAGCACGCCTTTGGCATCGACGGCGGCAAGGTCGATCCACCAGATGCCCTCCGGGAACCGCGGCCGTAGTCGGGCGGCCGCCTCGATGGCGAGCCGCGTCTTGCCTACTCCCGTGGGGCCGACGAGCGAGACGAGCCGTTCGCGGCCCACCAGCTCGCACAGATCCGCGAGTTCGCCGTCACGGCCGATCAGGTTCGTGGCCGGGCGAGGCACGCCGTGCAGCCGACCGACCTCGTCGTGATCGAGCGTCCGCTCCTGCAGCAGGATCATCCGCTCCAGGCGACGCAGTTCCTCGCCCGGCTCCAATCCGAACTCATCCACCAAGGTGGCGCGCGCCTCGCGGTAAGCGGCGAGCGCCTCGACCTGGCGCCCAGAGCGATAGAGGGCGAGCATCAGCTGGGCCCACGACCGTTCCCGCTCCGGGTTCTCCGTCACCCTGCCACGCAGCTCGGATACCAGCTCGCGGTGGCGACCCAGATCGAGCCGAGCCTGAAGAAGGTCGTCCTCCAGCAGCAGCCGGAGCTCGGTAAGTCGCTCCCGCTCGAAGCGCACCGCGTCGAGATCCTCGAGACCGTCAAGCGGCCGCCCACGGATCAAGCCAAGCGCCGATACAAGCGACTCCTCTGCCTCGGCAGCCCTTCCCTCTGCAAGCGCCGACCGCCCGATCTCCGCCCGAGCCTCGAACCTCTCGACGTCGGTCGCTCCGGCGTGGGTCGAAAACCGGTAGCCCGCGGGCCCGCTTTCGAGCGGTGAGACATCGCCGTCGGCGAGCACCTTCCGCAACCGAGAAACGTACGTGCGGACCGTCTGCACGGCGTTGGCAGGAGCTTCTACGGGCCACAGGGCGTCCACCAACGCGTCGGCCGAGACGAACTCGCCGCGCCGCACGAGCAGCACCGCCAGCACCGCCTGCTGCTGCGGCGACCCGAGCGCGAGCGGCCGATCTCCGCGCCATGCCTCAAGCGGGCCGAGCAGCCCGAACCGCAGCTCAGCCCCCCGCCCGGGATCGCGGTCCATCGACGCCGCCCTCCTCGATACCCGCGAATATCCTCCTCCCGCGGACAACCTTCGCCAAGCCCGGGCTGCCTCTCCTGCTGCTCGGGGGGAGGGGGGCGGCACCGGTGGGTGCTTGGAATAGAACGGATGTTCTGGTCGGGGCGAGAGGAGTCGAACCGCCGTCACGAACCTTAGCGTCCGTTCAAGAAGGCTTCGTTGTGCGTTGATCGGAGCCGAGTTGTGGCACGCGCGAGCGGGGTGAATGCCAGCTACTCGGGCTCAACCCGACGCACCGTCCCGATCCGGTCGATGTCGTGGTCGAACGACGCGATCTCTCCGACGCCGCCGGGAGCGGTGGTGAGCAGCCGCACGTGACCTATGGTCGGGCGAGAGGAGTCGAACCGCTATCACCGACCTCAGCGTCAGTTCAAAAGGGGCCAAATGCGCAGTCGTGGGCGCCGATCGATGGCTCGCCAAGTCCGGGTGATCCCCCGGTCACCGGTCGGCTCCGGATGTCGTGGCGCAGCAGCGACTTACGCCAGCGGCAGATCGGTCTGCCGGAAGTCGTCGCCCTTGCAGAGCAGTGGCCGATCCGCGAGGCGCGCCGTGGCGTAGGCGAGGCAGTCCCCAAAGTTGAGCGCCGCGGGATGCCGCCCGCGGCCGTAGCGCAGCCAGGCGTCGGCGGCGATCGACCAGTGGGTCATCTCGAACGGGATGACCACGACTCCCGCCCGCTCCACGAGCCGTGTCAGATGGCGAGGTCCGTCCTCGCCGAGGCGGGCCGCCAGGACGATCGCACTCTCGACGAGCGTCGGCGCTCCAACCCCTACCGAGGAGGCTCCCCCGATCTTGGCGATGAACTCGTCGCGCTCGGGCTCGCCGAAGATGAGGGCCAGGATGGCCGACGTGTCGAGGATCACGCGCCGGGCGCGCCGTAGCCCAGGATCTCGTCCTGCTCCGCCTGGCTCGGCGCCCGTCCGAGCACGCCCGCCGGGAGCGACGGCCAGATCTCATGCTCGAGGAGCGCCCGCATGGCCTGCTGTCGGTCACCGACCGCTCCCTGCAGCTCAAGGCGCTGCTTGCGCTCGCGAAGCGCCGTCCGTACCGCCCCGGTCTTCGACTCCCCGGTGAGCGCGGCCACCTCGCTCGCCAGCCGTTCGGTCTCGGGATCCTTGATGTTGAGTGGCATGGTGGAATAATACGTCGATGGTGTAAACGGCGCCAGTCCCGAGGGGCCCGATCGCCCTCGGATCCCGACGGCCCGTGCGCACGCGTTGGGTCATCCCACGTCCCACGAACGCGGCCTTGACAGCGGGGCCCTCTTCATCGAGACAGGATCGATAAGAGTGCGGATAAGGGGCCCGCGAGCGGCGCACGCGCCGAGGTGTTCGAGCGATTGATGAACGGTCGGCGGCCGCGCCTCGAATTCGCACAAACGTACGAAGCGACGGGGATGCGCCGCTGGCGTGAGCGTGAGAATGGGACGTTTAGGTCATTTGGTCGGGGCGAGAGGAGTCGCGACGACGATTTCGATGAAGGCGGCCATCGATCCGAACCGCCCCGGCCCGCACTGACAGGCCCTGACCCGTCGAACCCGGCTCCCTATCGCGCCACCCAGCGGTCGGCCGGCTCAAGTAGGAACCGCTCGAGCCCGATGCCATCCCCGCCGACGAGCAGCGGCCGGATCGGACCCAGGCCCGCGAACGCCGTCGTGAAGGCGGCGATCCCGGGCTGTGAGCCACCCGCGCGCCCGCTCTTGACCTCGATCGCGGCGAGGCCGCCCGGCCCTGAGAGCACGAAGTCCACCTCGCGGTCCCCCTCGCGCCACCACGAGAGCTCGAGCTCACCCGTGGCTGCGGCGTTGGCGAGGTGCGCACCCACCGCCGACTCCACGAGATGGCCCCAGGTCTCACCGTCCCCCCGCGCGTCGGCGAACGAGCGGCCCGACTGCGCGGTGGCGAGGGCCGTGTTGAGGACCTGGAGCTTGGGGCTCGATCCCCGGCGGCGGATGACGTTGCCGGAGAACTTGGGCAACCCTGCGACGAGGCCGGCACCCGCGAGCAGCTCGAGGTAGTGGGCGAGGGTCGTCGTGTTGCCCGCGTCATGGAGCTGGCCCAGCATCTTCGTGTAGCTGAGCACCTGGCCGCTGTGGCGGCAGCCGAGCTCGAACAGCCGCCGCAGCAGGGCCGGCTTGTCGACTCGCGTGAGCAGCAACACGTCGCGGCTGATCGTGGTCTCGATGAGGGCGTCGAGGATGTACCGCCGCCAGCGGGGCTCGTCGCCGATCAGCGGCGCGGCGCCCGGGTAGCCGCCGAAGAACACGTACTCGTCGAGGCTGATCCCGAACGCCGCCCGCATCTCCACAAGGGACCAGTGCGGGACCCGGATGACCTCGAACCGCCCGGCGAGGCTCTCGGAGAGGCCCTGCTCCACCAGCAGCGGCGCAGATCCGAGCAGGACGACCCGCAGCGGCAACGCTGTGCGGGTGTCCTCGTCCCACAGCCGCTTGACCGACTCCGACCAGCCGGCGGCCTTCTGGACCTCGTCGATTACGAGCACGGCACCGGCGGGGCCGGTGTCCGCTCGCGCGGCCTCCCACTGGGCCGCGATCCAGTCCGGGCCCCGGAGCGCGGGCTCGTCGGCGCTCACGACCCGGACCGACACGGGGAGCGCCTCGACCGCCTGGGCGACGAGCGTCGACTTGCCGGTCTGGCGCGGTCCGGCCACCACCTGGATGAACCGCCGGGGCTCCGTCAGCCGTCGAGCGAGCTCGGCTGCCTGGGGACGCTGGTACCCTGATCCTGGATCCTGACTACTCACCATGTTGAGTAGTCTTGCTCAGGACGGTGCGCAGCGCAAGTGGCCGGACACCATGATGCCGATCCGGACGATCGCCGGGCGCTGGCGACGACGCTGTTCGAGCGGATCCGCGTGCTCGGGATCAGCCAAGTGATGCTCGAACCGACGCAGGAGGCACGCGACCACGGCCTCGCCGACGCGTTCGGACCTGATGAGGTCGAAATGGTCGGGGCGAGAGGACTTGAACCTCCGACCTCAGCGTCCCGAACGCTGCGCGCTAGCCACCTGCGCCACGCCCCGACCGACGAATCGCCCGCATCGCGCGGGCCTGAGGAACCCTAACCTTAGCAGCCTGCCACCCGCGGGTCCACCAGCTTGGACCGATGGCGCCGCACTCACCGGATGCGTGAGGCAGAACGGACCGGGAGCCTCCAACGTCGCCGCACGCGCCTGGCGTGTGTGGCGACGCGAGAACGTTGCCTCGTGTGCCATCTCACACGCCGAGCGAGTATCAGACCAGGAGCTGCACGGCCCACGGGGAAGGACCGATGGTGCCGCCGGGCTGCGTCAGCCCGGCGGCGCTCCGCGGCGCCATCGGCTCGCTCAGACGGCAGACGTCAGGACGGAGCTGACGGTCCGGCCGCTGAGCGCGGTCTCGACCAGGCGTCGGAACGTCTCGGGATCCTCGAGCGCCAGGTCGTAGCGCACGCGGATCACCGGCTTCGCGAGATCCATGACCCGCCGCAGGTCGATGGGCGTGGCGGCAAGCACCGCGTCCGCCGGGACGGCATCCAGGGTCTGCCGCAGCTCCGCGATCTGCTCGTCGCTGTAGCCCATGGCCGGCACCAGCGCCTCGAGCTTCGGGTACTTCGCCAGCACCTCGGCAATCGAGCCGACCGCGTACGGCCGCGGATCCACGGGCGTGGCACCCTCGCGCCGCGCCGCCACGATCCCGGCCCCATACGTCATCCCGCCATGCGTCAGCGTGGGTCCATCCTCGACGACCACCACGCGCCGTCCGGCGAGGTCGCCATCGGTCTTGAGCTCGGAGCGCGCCGGCAGGACCACCGCCTTCGGGTTGACCGCAGCAATGTTGGCGCGCAGCGTCTCGAGCTGCTCCGGCGATGCCGAGTCGATCTTGTTGATCACGATCACGTCGGCCATCCGGATGTTCGTCTCGCCCGGGTGGTAGTGCAGCTCGTCGCCAGCCCGCAGCGGATCGGCGACCACGATGTGCAGGTCGGGCCGATAGAACGGGAGGTCGTTGTTCCCGCCATCCCAGAGGATGACGTCCGCCTCCGCCTCGGCTCGCTCCAGGATGGCGCCGTAGTCCACGCCCGCGAAGACGACGTGGCCGGCCGCGATGTGCGGCTCGTACTCCTCGCGCTCCTCGATGGTGGTGTGCTCGGTCGCAAGATCGTCGAACGTCTCGAAGCGCTGGGCACGCTGGAGCTCCAGGTCGCCGTACGGCATGGGGTGGCGGATGACGGCGACTCGCTGGCCCGCGTCGCGCAGGACGCCCGCGAGGTAGCGCGTCGTCTGGCTCTTCCCCGATCCGGTGCGCACCGCGCAGACGCTGATCACCGGCTTGCGGCTCGGGAGGGCCGTGCGGTCGGGACCGAGCAGCGTGAAGTCCGCGCCGGACGCCAGCACGCGAGAGGCGGCGTGCATCACCGTCTCGTGGCTCACGTCGCTGTAGGCGAAGACGACCTCGTCCACCTCGAAGCGGCGGATGATCTGGTCGAGCTCCTCCTCGGGAAGGATCGGGATCCCGTTGGGGTACCGGTCGCCGGCGAGGACCGCCGGGTAGCGCCGCCCCGCGATGCCCGGGATCTGCGTGGCCGTGAAGGCCACCACTTCGACCTCGGGGAGGTCACGGTAGACGACGTTGAAGTTGTGGAAGTCGCGACCGGCCGCTCCCATGATCACGATCCGTCGAGCCATGGCGATGCACCGCTCCTTGCTGCAAGTGGACACCTCCGAGCATTGATGGCCGATGGCAACGACCCCAAGGGTCACTGGTCACCAAGGCGGGGGGCTTTCCGGCACCCGGCACCCGGCACCCGGCGCCCGGCGCCCGTCCGAGGCAGGGGGCGCTGGCGACCCCGGCGCCGCCGTCAGGGTCCGATCGTGCCGCTGTGCGACTGTGCGGCTGTGCTGCACAGGTCCGGCCCGACGCGACGGGGTACCCGTGGCACGGGCCCCGACAGCCGAGCCATTCCCTACACTCCCCGGCGTGACCGCACTGCCGCCGGCGACACCCGCCTCGACCCCGAGGATGCTGCGCCTCGAGCGCGCGGACCTGCTGCTGACCGTGCTCACGCTGCTCACGGGCCTGCTGGTCCTCGCGCTGGGCGTGCTGGCGCACACCGTCCTCGCCAGCGGCGGCAGCATCACCTCCGGGGTCGACATCCTGCAGATCTGGAACCGATGGGACGGGCCGCACTACCAGGATCTCGCCGTCCTTGGCTACCGCGCAACGGACCCCGGCGTCCTGACCATCGACGGCTACCGGCGCGCCTATCCCGGCGATCTGCCGCTCTACATCGTCTTCTTCCCGCTCTTCCCCTGGCTGGTGGGGGCGGTGACATGGGCGCTGGGCGACCCGCTCGTCTCCGCCTTCATCGTCAGCGGCATCGCCGCCTTCTTCGTCGCGCCGCTCCTGTATCGCCTCGTCCGCGCGGACTTCGGCCACGAGGTGGGGATGCGGGCCGCCTGGTTCGTCCTCATCTTCCCGACCGCCTACTTCCTGCACATCGGCTACACGGAGAGCGTCTTCCTGGCCCTGGTCCTCGGCTCGTTCCTGGCGGCCCGCACCGATCACTGGTGGCTGGCCGGCATTTTGGGCGGCCTCGCCTGCCTGGCCCGGATCAACGGCCTCGTCCTGGTCCCGGCCCTGGCCGCGGAAGCGTGGTACGGCTGGCAGGCGGATCCGGAGCGACGGATCCGGGTCGAGTGGATCGCCATCGGCCTCGTGGGTGTCGGATTCGCTGGCTACCTGGCGCTGAACCTGGCCGTCTACGGCAGCCCGTTCGAGTTCATGACGATCCAGCGCGAGCACTGGTACAAGGAGCTCGCCCCGCCGTGGGTGGGGATCGGCGGGCTGTTCTCCGCCATCGGCTCACAGGACCTGGCGCGCTCCTTCATGTCCGGCTGGATGGAGCTGGCCTTCACCGCGCTGGGCCTGGCGGGCACCATCTACGCGGCCTTCCGGTTCCGCACCTCGTGGTTCGTCTGGATGGTCGGCAACTGGCTGCTCTTCACCAGCACCGGGTTCGTGATGAGCGTGCCGCGCTACAGCATCACGCTCTTCCCGCTCTTCGCGTGGTTTGCCCTGGAGACGCGGCCCATGGCGCGCACGGTCTCCGTGAGCCTCATCTCGCTCGCCGCGTTCTTCTGGTTCGCCACCCAGTTCGCGCAGGGTCAGTGGGCCTTCTGACGGCGGAGCAGCGGAGCGACGGAGCCGGACACAAAGAAGTGCCCCGAAGGAACCGCGGCTGGCCGTTGATGTGATCTCCGGCCGAACCAGCTGCCCCTTCGGGACGATCACATGATGTCATCCGGGCTCGCAGCGCCACAAGCCCCTTTCTCCACGAGTTCGCTTCGGGAACCGCCCGTTGTCCACATCCAATCCCCAACCGGACCGATGCCGTAACGCCCGCCGTACCAGACACCAGACAACCCCAGCACACGGAGCACGAGCCCATGTCCGCGACCCTTCGCCGCGTCTCTCTCGCCATCGCCGGCCTGGCCGTCCTTGCCGCGGCCTGCGCCGCGCCGGGCGGAGGCGGCGCCACCGTCACGGCGTCGCCCTCCGCGGCCTCGCCCTCCGCGGCGTCGAGCGGCACCGCCAACGGCGCCCAGGTCACCGTCGCCCACACGAGCGCCGGCGACGCCCTCGCCGGTCCGAACGGGATGACGCTGTACGTCTTCACCCGGGATACCGGCACCACGCCCACCTGCACCGGTACCTGCGCCGCGAACTGGCCGCCCTTCACCGTGACGAGCGGCTCGACGGCCACGGCCGGCTCGGGCGTGGATGCCTCGATGCTCGGCACGACCAGCGGGGAGAACGGGAAGACCCAGGTGACCTACAACGGCCACCCGCTCTACTACTTCGCCGGCGACTCCGCCGCGGGCGACGCGAAGGGCCAGGGGCTCAACGGGATCTGGTTCATCGCCGCGCCGGACGGGAGCATGGGCGGTGCCTCCGCGGCCCCGTCGGGAGAGGCGACCCCCACCGCCACCGACCTGCAGTACTAGCCGGTCGCGGAAGGTCGGGGCGGTCACCGCGGTGGTGACAGTCCGGGCGCGAGCCCGGCGGCGCCGGCGACGAGCGCCGAGAGGCGCGCCGACGCCGCCGGGTCCCAGGTCGTGCTCGCGGCGAGGTGCCCGTCGGGACGCACGACCCAGGCCCGCGGGCCGCGCCGTGCATAGACGGGGTCGAGCGCCGGGTCCGCGACGAGCGCGGCCGGGAGCGGCCAGCCCTCGCCATCGGTCCGCAGCGTGGCCGCCGCTGCGGGTGGCAAGCCACCGAGCAGCACCACGAACCCGGACCCGAACCGCGCCCTGAGGCGCGTGCCGTCCGAGAGGACGAGATCCGGTGCCACCGCGCCGTGGCGCGGCAACCCGGCATCGTCCGGTCCCGGCGCCACGATGGGCGAGGCGGCATACGCGAACGGCTCCGCCAGGCGCCCGGAGTTGACCCGCCGCCGCAGGGCCGTGAAGCGGCCGCTCCCGCGCAGCGTGAGGTTTCGCGCCAGCCGGCGCCACGGGCCGTGAGGGACCATGAAGCGCATGGTGGCGTCGGTGACCGCCAGGTTCTCCGCCGCCGCCGCCCGCCGCTCGGCGGCGTAGGTGTCCAGGAGGCTGTCCGGCGCCTCCCCGCGCAGGACCAGGGCGAGCTTCCACGCCAGGTTCTCCGCGTCCGGTGCCCCGGAGTTCAGGCCACGCGCCCCGAACGGGCTGTAGAGGTGCGCCGCGTCCCCGGCGAGCAGGACGCGGCCCGCCGGGCCTGCCCGGAAGCGGTCCGCGATCCGCTGGTGGAAGCGGTAGACCGTCATCCACACCAGCTCGTAGTCGGTCCGCTCGCCGACGACCGCCCGGATCCGCCGCTCCAGCCCGCCGTTGGCCGTCTCCGCGTCCATGTCCGTGTCGGGCGGAATCTGCCAGTCGATCCGCCACACCCCGTCGGGCTGCGGGTGGATGAGCACCTGCCGCCCCGGGTTCCAGGGCGGGTCGAAGAAGAAGCGCCGCTCGTTGGGGAAGGGCAGCTCGGCGCGGATGTCGCAGATGAGGAAGAGGTCCGGGAACGAGTGGCCGGGGAAGTCCACCCCCGACAGGTGCCGGACCGATGAATGGGCACCATCGGTCCCCACCACGTACCGCGCGTGGACCGATGCCGGCCCGTCCGCGGTCTCGAGCGCCAGGTCGACGCCGTCGCCGCCATCGGTCAGGCCCGTCAGCCGGTGGCCCCAGCACCGGTCCACTCCCAGCTCGCCGACGCGATCCAGGAGAAGCTCCTCCACCTCCGTCTGGCTGATGTTCACGAACGGCGGGAAGTGCTCGCCGCTGCTCCCGGGGAGCACGACGCTGAAGAGCTCCCGCGTGCCGTGGTAGGTCCGCCCGGTGTGCCACTGGACGCCGCGCTGCGCGATCCGCTCCCCGATGCCGATGCGCTCCCAGATCTCGAGCGTCTCGCGTTGCATGCAGAGAGCCTTCGAGCCCTCGCCCGAGTGCAGGGGCGACTGCTCGACGAGCGTGACGCGGACGCCGTGCTGGGCAAGGCGCGCGGCGAGCGTCAGCCCGACGGGGCCGGCGCCGACGACCGCGACCTCCGTCTCGGGCGCCATTTCGCTCAGCCGCTCAGTCGCTCAGCGCGTCCCAGACCTGGCGGTCGCGCTCCGCGGTCCAGATCCGGGGGTGGTCAATCCCCTCCAGCTCGTCCCAGGCGCGCTGCACGTTGAACGGCATGGTGTGGTCGAAGATCGGGTAGCCGGCGTAGCGCGGCGCGAGCTGGCCGTAGACCAGCTCGTACGCCTCCTTGAGGCTGCCGCCCGCATCACGAACCTGGCGGGCTCCCTCCAGCGTGGTCCGCAGAAATGCACGGGTGTCCTCGATCGCGCGGTCCACGGCATCGCCGTGCACGACGTCGCCGCGACCGCCGACCAGGTGCTGCGCCCCGAGCGCCTTCACGTTGTCGAGGGTCGTGCTCGACCAGTCCGCGACGTGACTGTCACCCATGTAGGGCGCCGCCTGCGCCTCCACCAGGTCGCCGGCGAAGAGGACCCGCTCCTGGGGCAGCCAGACGACGAGGTCGCCGGAGGTGTGGCCCCGGCCCAGGTACCGCAGCTCCACGGCGTGATCCCCGACCTGCAGGTCCATGGACTGCTCGAACGTGTGCGTCGGGCGCGTCAGACCGGGGATCGTCTCCGCGCCCTCGAACAGGCGCGGCATGCGCCCCGCCTCGCTCTCCCAATCCTGCCGGCCGCGCTCCTCGACGAGGTCGGCGGTCATGCGGGTGGCGATGATGCGCCGCGCGTCGAAGGCGGCCGCCCCCAGGACGCGGACGGCGTGGTAATGAGTGAGGACCAGGTCGTCGAACGGCAGGTCGGTGAACGTCCGGACGTGGTCGATCCACTTGCGGGCCATGAGCGGGGTGGCGCGGGCTTCGATGGCGAGGACACCATGCGTCCCCACCACGCAGCCGACGTTGGGGTCGCCCTGCGCGGTGTAGGCATAGACCCCGGGCGCGAGATGCTCCAGGGTCGCTTCCTTCTCGGCGAGGTCGGCGGACGAGGCAAACGGTTTTCGCGGCATCCTCGGAATGATAAGCGGGTGGCACGCGGGTGGTAAGCCACCTGCGGGCAACATACGTCCATGGGGGTCCGTAAGCCGATCGCGCGTCGTCACCCGGCCAACCTGACGATCCGGGTCGATGACGATGTCGTCACATGGGCCCGAATGCGGGCGCTCTTCGAAGGGACCACCGTCGCGAACAAGATCCGTGGCTGGCTGGAGGAGTACGCGCGAGTCCCGGAGGGCTGGTGGGATGGGGTGCCGCCGCCCTGGGATTCCGAGGACCCCGCGGAGGAGTCTGGCGGCCAGGCCCCTGGCTTATAGGGCCCTCGGCTCGCTGTCAGGGGGTATCTGTGCGGCTGTGCGGCTGTGCTGCACGAGTGGGTGCTGACGGCCGCCATCCCGACGCTGGCCGAACGCTGGTCAGCCGCCGGCGGGGACCGCCTCCGCTGTCAGGGGGTCACCGTGCAGTTGTGCCTCCGTGCGGCTGTGCGGCTCAGCCCCACCCTCGCGACCCGAGGTTCTTCAGGAAGCTGCCGTTGGCCCGGAGGTTGGCCTGCAGCTGCGAGACGTCGATCTCCTGGACTGCGCGGCCGGAGCCGCTGCCGTGCGGCAACGCCAGCCACGCCGCCATGCCCGCGGCCTCGCCGGCCAGCATGTAGTGCGGCTCCATCCGGAACGACGCGTAGGCGACGTGGGTGGCGGAGATGGCCACGGGCACCAGCAGGTTCGTCACCTCGTCGGACCTGGGCGTGAGCGCCCGGTACGGGATGGCGTAGTCGAAGTAGGGCGCGGAGATTCCTCCCTCGGAGAGGAGCCGATCGGACGCGTCGACCCAGCGCGAAACCCCATGGGAGTCGATCCGGTAGGAAGCCACCCCCACGATGTCCGCCTTCGACCGCTGGCTCGTCACGTCCCGCTGGGTCATCACGTACGCGCCGACCATTCGCCGCCCCTCCCGCAGGTAGAGCAGTCGCGGCCAGTTCCCGTTGTCGGCCCACTCGTCCCCGCACAGGCCATACGAAGCCATAGAGACCCGGATGGGCAGGGGAACGCCCAGGTCGTTCGCCAGGAAGTAGAGGAGACCGCGCTCCCAGCTCTCGTGCTGCAGGGCTGTCCTCGTGCGCGTCGCGGCGTCTCCCTCCGGCCACGCGTAGTTGGCGCCGGTGATCGCGGCAGACACCGCTCCGCCGGTGTTGACGTCGAACTTCTGATTCGCAACCGGCATCACCGCGAGTAGCCAGGAGAGGTCGGGCTCGAGGCCGGTGGACGCCTGCCGGGTCGCGAGATAGGCGGTCACGACCGCATAGTGCGAGGCCGCATAGCCGGGAGGGCGAATGAAGGGAACCCGGTTCGCAGGATCCGAGGAGAAGCAGATGCGGTAGTTCGAATCCTGGATGCGCTCGTCACCCGACCCGACGGGGCCGGGCGGCGAGGTGGTGTACCCGGCGTCCACGCCCGGCGGAAGCTTCATGATCACGCCGGTCGGGCGCACGCCCGCCAGGCCTTCGGCCGTATCGCCCGCGTCCTCGCGGCCCACCACGTAGCTCACGCCCGCGGCGGCGAGGAGGTCGCCCTCGTAGCTCGCGTCGATGTAGACCTGCGCGGCGAACGTGTCGCCGCTGGTCGTTCCGAGCGAGACGATCCTCCCGCCATCGGTCTCGACGTCGGAGGGTTCCAGCGTCTCGCCCAGGCGAAGGCTCACGCCCGAGGCGGTCAACATGGCGTTGAACGCCAGCTCCGCGACGTGGGGCTCGAACCGGTACCGCCACGGCGAACCGCCTTCGATGGCCTGCACGCGGTCGAAGAACTCCCTCGTGTAGCCGCCCAGTGTCGATACGTCGCCGATATCGGTCCACGTGAGCCCACCGCTGCTCATCATTCCCCCGACGTGCTGGCTCGGCTCGAGCAGCTCGACGCCGGCGCCGGCGCGAGCCGCCGTAATCGCCGCCATGACGCCACCAGGCGTCGCCCCGTAGACGACGACGTCCGTGGTCATGACACTGGCTCGCGCCAGTCGCGGAGCGGCGCCGAGCACGATGAGCGCACCGAGCACCAGCATGGATGCGCGCCGCAGGGGGAGAGATCGTCCGCCGTCCTGCACCGGATCAGCCTCCCGATGTCGCATGGCCGGATCCGCGCGCGCCGGGCGCCGCGGGTTGAGCCGGAGAAGCGGGGGCAGCCAAGCCGGTCGAGGCCCGGACGGCCCAGGTACCGGTCCCCTCCACGAAGCCGTCCGCATCGGCGTCATGGAGGAAGACGACGATGCCGCGGGTGGACGAGGTGTTCTGGAAGCCGTTCGTCGCGGCGTAGTAGCCGTCGAGCGTGTCGCCTTCGCTCGAATAGGCGACCCAGACGCACAGGTGTCCGGGGCTGGCGTCAGGGGCCCGCACGTTTCCTGAGCAGCCCGACGGGACCGGGTCGCCGCGATTGATGAGGTGCACCACCGGCGACGCCGGGAGCGGCGCCAGGAACGCGATATCGTCCTCCCCGGTGACCTCGGATCCCGGCTCGCCGCTGTCGGAGAAGGCAAAGGTGCCGGTCAGCATCTGGCCCGCCGGCAGGGTGACGCCGTAGCGCAGGAAGCCGGTGGAGTCCGTCCCGTCCAGGCGATCAGCGTTGACCACCGGCGCCTTGCCAGTCTGCAGCGCACCGAGCCGATTCATGAACGCCGCCATCTGCTCCCGGGTGACGAACTCCTCCGGGCAGTAGTTCCCGTCTCCGCATCCGGTGGTCACGCCCGCCGCCGCGATCGCGTCGATGTCGGCATGGAAGGAATTCGTGGGCGGGACGTCGGCGAAGCCCTGGCTGAGAGCCAGGACCGGAGTCATGATCAGTGCGGCGAATGCGAGCACGAGCGCTCCGGCCCGCGCGCTCGAGCGCGCCACGCGCCCGACGTGGCCCCCTCGCCGGGAGCCGCGGCGTCCCGGCGGGATCTCGAGCTCGGTGACGCGACGCCTCAGCTCCTCGATCTCGAGGTGCAGTGCAGCAACAGGTAGGCTCTCGTTGCGGGCCACGCGATTCCCTCCCCAGCATCGTCGTACGGCGACACTTCTGGGCTCCAGCCGTTGGCGTCATCTCCGGCGCACACGGCGAGCCTCTCGCTCCCCCAGCAGGGTCGTTAACGCCCTGCCGCGGGGCAGTCTAGCCCGGGCGGAGACAGGGACGAAGAGCACTTTGGTACCACCGGTCGACCGGCTGCGCGAGGTGGGGCCATGGCGGCAGGGACGCCGGGAGCATAGGGTCGCTGCTGTCAGGGGGCGTTTGCGCGCCCGTGCGGCTGTGCTGCACAAACGGGGTCTGAGAGCAGCGGGGGCGCCGGCGGATGGCGGCCGCTGCCAGGGGCACGGCCGGCTGGGACTACGGCGCCGGCGGGAGCTCCAGCACGCGGGCGGAGATGACCGCCTCGAGGTCGCGCACCGCGGCCAGGGTCGGGGCGGGGACGGCCTGGTCCAGGCTGACGAGCATGGTCGCCTCGCCGGCGGCGGAGAGCCTCGAGAGCTCCAGCGAGGAGATGTTCACCCCGCCATCGGCGAGGAGGGTGCCGACCGCGCCGACCACCCCGGGCCGGTCGTGGTGGCGGGTGGCCAGGATCGTCCCCGACAGCTCGGCGTCGATCTCGAAGCCATCCAGGCGCACGAGGTGGGGGCGACCGTGGGCGGTGGATCCCGCCAGGCGCAGGGATGGACCGATGGCGGCGACGGCATCGGTCCGGGCTGTGGAGGTGACGGCCAGGGTGAGGAGGGAGGCCCATGGCTCGGAGGCATCGGTCCGGGTCTCCGCCACGGTGAGCCCGCGCTCGCGGGCGACGAGGTCCGCGTTCACCGCGTTCACCCGCTGGTCGGTCACCGCCTCCAGCACACCGGCCAGCGCGGCGGTGCGGATGGGCGACCCGTCCCAGGCGGCGATCTCGCCGGCGTAGGTGAGCTCGATGGCGCCGATCGGCTCGTCCGAGAGCTGGCGGGCCAGGATGGCCAGGCGTCGCGCGAGCTCCACGTAGGGACGCAGCCTGGGGGCCACGTCCGCCGCCACCGCCGGCGCGTTCACCGCGTACGGCGGGGTGACGCCGGAGAGGGCCATCACCACCTGCTCGGCCATCTCGTGTCCCACGCGCGCCTGGGCCTCGCGGGTCGAGGCGCCGAGGTGCGGCGTGAAGAGGGTGTTCGGCGCTGAGCGGAGCGGGTTGTCGGCCGCCATCGGCTCGGAGGCGTAGACGTCGATGGCCGCCCCGGCGACCTGCCCCGAGGCGAGCGCGGCGGCCAGCGCCTCTTCGTCATAGATACCGCCGCGGGCGACATTGAGGCAGAAGACGCCGCGCTTCGTCGCGTCGAGCTGCGGCCGGGCCATCATGCCGCGGGTCTGCTGCGTGAGTGGCGTGTGAACGGTGATGACGTCGGCGCGGCCGAGGAGCTCCGGCAGGCCGACCTGGCGCGCGCCCGCCTCCGACACCTGCTCCGCGGTGAGATAGGGGTCATGGGCGAGCACCTTCATCTCGAAGGCGAGCGCCCGGCGGCAGACCTGCTTGCCGATCTTGCCGAGGCCGATGATGCCCAGCACCCGGCCGCGCAGCTCGGAGCCCAGGAAGCGGCCCCGCTCCCACTCCCCCGCCCGCACGGAGGCGTCGGCGGCGGGAACGTGGCGGAGGAGGGCGAGCATGAGGGCCATGGTGTGCTCGGCGGCGGCGATGGTGTTCCCGGTGGGAGCATTGACGACCATGACGCCCGCGCGAGTCGCCGCCTCCAGGTCGATCTTGTCGGTGCCGATGGAGGCGACCCCGATGACGGAGAGGCGCGGCGCGGCGGCGCGGAGCACCTCCGCGTCGACCCGCGTCTGGGACCGGACGATCAAGCCGTCATAGCCTCCGCCCTCCGCGAGGAGGCCAAGCAGCTCAGGACGCGGCAGGTGGAGGCGGACATGCGTGTCGTGCGCGGCGGCGAGGACGTCGAGCCCGGCCTGCGCGACCGGCTCGACCACGAGGATCCGAGCCATGCAGCGCCGAGTCTAGCCTGTGGACGGGGTCCAGCACGATCTGGACGCCGTGGCCCGCCGCCGGGAAGAGCGAGGGAGTGCGGAGCCTGGCGGCCTTTCGACCGCCAGGCTCCGGGTGGACTGCCAGGGCCGAGATCACTGACCGGGCTGGGTCACCGGTCCGTTCGGCTTGGGAAGGATGATGATCGTCAGCGGTGCCTTCGCCGCCCAGGTCCCGCTCAGGACGTATGAACCCGCCGCAGTGGCGCGCGTCTGGATGAACGCACCGTAGTGGGAGGCCGCATCCGAGCTGACGTGCGGCCAGAAGAGCGTGGTGTCGTGGATGTTCAGCGAGAAGCCGACGAAGACGCACAGGTTGCCCGCGCTCGCCGCTGGCGCCGTGACGCTGCCGCTGCATCCACTCGGAACGGGACCGCCCGCCGGGACGATGTGCGTGGTCAGGGTCGCGTTGATCGGCACCGGGAACGAGATGTTGGCGGCGTCGTAGGCAAGGGCCGCGGCGGCCTGCCCCTCGACGCTCCAGGCGCCGTACTGGGTGGTGAGAGCGGGAGCCGTGGTGCCGTACTGGTGGAAGGCGCTCGCGGTCTTGCCGCTGAGCCTGGCGGCGTTGACGACCGGAGTCTTGCCGGCCTGCAGGGCGCCGAGCCGGTTCATGAAGGCGGCCATCTGCCCGCGGGTGACGTAATCGTCCGGGCAGTACTTGCCGCCACCGCAGCCGGTCGTGACGCCGGCGGCAGCGATGGCCTCGACGTCGTTGTAGAAGGTGTTGCTGGGCGACACGTCGCTGAAGGTGGCGGCGAGCGCCAGGGCGGGCGCCATCGCCAGCAGGCCGATGAGCGCAATCGCCAGGCCTGCCTTGCCGCGGCCGCCCATGCGACGGACGGTCGACGGGAGGCGGAAGCGCCCGCGGTTGTGTTGCAGGCGCTCGATCTCCTGCCGTTGCTCGGCGAGCTGGGCGCGCAGCTCGTCCAGGGAAGCGTGGACGTCAGACACCTTAGGGCCTCCTCTGCTCGGACCACCCGCAAAGTCAAGGGCGGCTTGACTCGCATTATCCCGGCGCATGCAAGGCTACGGGGCGCCGGCGCGCATCTGCCCCCGCGAGCGCCCCTACTTCGTGAGCGGTCCGAAGAGGGCTGACACGTTCGACCGGTAGAGCTCACGCTCGACCCGCTCGAAGATCACGGTGTCGATTCGCCCAAGCTCGGTGGCGAGCGCGGGGTTGGCGGCGAGGTCGTCGACGTGCACCCACACCGAGTCCCGGAAGAAGGGCGCGAGGTGGCGAATGTAGTTGCCGAAGAAGCTGTCGTAGACGATCAGGGTGCGACCCTCGACGACCGGCTCGAGACCCGTGGACCGGAACTCGAAGACCGCCCGCGCCGCGTGGGTGTGCTCCTTCAACGGCACGTCCCGCTCCACGACCTTCATTGCCGGTCGAACGCGGACGTCTGCGACCACCTCGACCTTGCTGAGGCCGAGCAGGCGGGACAGCTCCTGGTCCCGTTCCAGGGGCGGGCCGGGTCGCACGTCGCTCTCCTGCCAGACGCCCGGCTGGAGGGAGTCCACCAGGGCGTGCACCTCGACCATGAGGGCGGTGGGCGTCCAGTGCGAGTCGGCCCGGAAGTACAGCGGCGTCTGCTCGGAGCCGGAGGCCCGCAGGTCCCGCATCAGCCGCCACCCGTCGATTGCCACCTTGGGTCGAGCATCAACGCCCGCCTGCATGGCCGGTCGCCGCAGGTCGGTGCATGGGGTCGACAGCGGGCTGTCGGCGCGGACGGCCTCCGGATACACGGCGTGCTTGTCTGGGATGGGCAGGAAGCGGAATGTCCGATCTGACGCCGCGAGTGCCCCGGCCACGGCGTCCACCTGCTTCAGCACCTGTGACGCGGACCGCTCGCACGTCGGACGCATCTCGACCGAGGCGAAGAGCCAGTCGCCGGTGCCCCGTATGACCTGGGTGTTCGTCGTTCCCCCGAGCAGCTCGTTCTCCACGACGCCAACGATTCGCACCGCAGGGGCCCGGAAGAGGAGGTTGTCGGTCAGGAACCTATCGAGAGCTCCGTACCAGGAGGGATCCAGCAGGCCCCCCAGGCTGAGCTGCGGCGGCGTGAGGAGCGGTCGATTCTCGATGTCGGGCGGACGCAGGCCGATGGCGAAGAGGACAGCGGGGACCACCAGGACGACCGCAAAGGCAACGGCGACCATGCGGTCGATCCAGCGCCAGGTACGGGTCGGGCTCGGCGGTGAGAGATGCGCCGTAGGATCGGCAGGGTCGGCACGATGGTCGGGCGGCAGGCCGGCCCGAGGGAACGGGGCACGCGCGTCCACCGGCTGCCCCACTGGCGATTCCCTCAGCTCGTCGGTCACCTGCTGCGAACCCCCTAGAACTGGAAGTAGAGGAACGGGCTGAAGCTGCCGGCGAGGACCAGCACCAGGGCGGCCGGCAGGACGACGCCGGCCATGGCCAGTCGAAGCACGCGGATCCTGCGCGTGGTCGGATATTCGAGGCGAACGCCGGTGACCCAGTCCCGAGGAATGAGGACGGACGCCACGCCCAGGGCAAGCGCCAGGATCACCGGAGGCCCCAGCGCAAGGGCGACGTCCGGCGGCAGCTGGAGGCCGGGGCGCGCCAAGGCGACGATGTAGCCGAAGGCGTAGCCGATGGAGGCCGAGCGGAACAGGATCCAGCCGAAGAGCACGAGGACGATCGTTCTCGCCTGCCCGACACGGTCGGCAGCGCGCGGCTCCGAGCGGCCGATGCCGAACGCGCGCTCTACCAGGAGGAGCACCCCGTGGTACGCGCCCCACAGCACGAACGTCCAGTTCGCGCCGTGCCACAGCCCGGTGGCCAGGAACACGATGATCAGGTTGCGGTACGTCGTGAGCGGCGAGGCCCGGTTTCCGCCGAGGGGGATGTAGAGGTAGTCGCGGAACCACCGGGAGAGCGACATGTGCCACCGCCGCCAGAACTCGGTGACCGAGCGCGAGGCGTAGGGTCGGTTGAAGTTCTCCGGCAGCCGGAGGCCGAACATCTGGGCGAGGCCCAGGGCCATGTCGGAGTAACCGCTGAAGTCGAAGTAGAGCTGCACCGCGTAGGTCACGACACCAAGGACCGCCGCCCAGGTGTGCAACTGGCCGGCGGGCGTGGAGAACGTCGCGTTGGCGACCGGGGCGATCGTGTCGGCGATGAGGACCTTCTTCCCCATGCCCAGGGAGAAGCGGTAGACGCCGGCGGCAAACGCGTCCATCGTCTCGCGGCGACGGACAATCTGGTCGCGGATCTCGTGGAACCGCACGATCGGCCCGGCCACGAGCTGGGGAAAGAAGGTGATGTAGAGGGCGAAGTCGATCCGTGACTCGAGGTGGCGGGCCGCTCCGCGGAAGACGTCGATCAGGTAGCTCAGCGAATGAAACGTGTAGAAGCTGATGCCGATGGGCAGCAGGACGGGCGCCCAGGGCATGGGCGTCAGCCCGAGGGACGTGAGCAGCCCGTTCCAGGAACCGACGCCGAAGTTCGCGTACTTGAACCAGGCCAGCAGCCCGACGTTCAGGACGACGGCCGCCGCAAGGATCAGCTTGGCGCGTGGACGCCGCGAGGCCTCCATCTCCCGCTCGATGCGCAGGCCAAGCTCGTAGTTGAGGAGGATCGACCCGACCAGGATGAAGACGATCCAGCCGGCGCCCCAGACGTAGAAGACGAGGCTGAAGAGCAGCAGCACGAGATTGCGCGCCGAGCGCGGCACGACGAAGTAGACGAGCAGGACAGCGGGAAGGAAGAAGAAGAGGAAGGTGTCCGAGGAGAAGACCATGCCCGCGCCATTCTACGGATGCGGTCGGAGCCCGCGGCGGCTCATCCACGACGTCTGCATCCGCCTCCGACCCGTTGGATGGTTACCATGGGCGGCATGCGCCGACTGGCCGAGGGGAGCTGGTGGCTCGTCCCCGTGGTCCTCTTCACGATCGCGCTTGGCCTGGGCCTCGTCCGCATCGGAGCCAAGAGCATCTGGTACGACGAAGCCGTCAGCCTGTCGTATGCATCCGGGTCGTTCGGATCGATGTGGCACGTCATCGTCACGCGTGACTCGAACATGGCCCTCTACTACCTGCTCCTCTGGGGCTGGGTCCATCTCTTCGGGCAGGGCGAGGCGGTGGTGCGGGCGCTGTCCGCGCTCCTGGCGGCCGCGGCGCCACCCGTCCTCTACCTGACGGCACGGCGACTCTTCTCCACCCGCGTGGCCCTCCTGGCGGCGGGCCTGCTCATGCTGCAGGGATCCTTCCTTGCGTACGCGCAGGAGGCGCGGGGCTACTCGCTCGCGATGCTCCTGGCCACCGTCAGCAGCTACCTGGTGGTGCGGGCGCGCCAGGGCGGCTCGAGGCGGGTGTGGGTCGCGTACGCGTTGTCCGTCGCCCTCGGCATGTATACCCACCTCTTCATTGCGCTGGTGGCAGCGGCCCACGCAGCGTGGCTGCTCCTCGAGCGGGCCCGATGGCGGACAGTCGCCCTGACGTACCTCGCCGCGGGCATCCTGAGCGCCCCAATGCTCGCGTTCTCCGTCCTCAACCCGGGCCCGGCCTGGATGTCGAAGCTGCAGTTCGACGAGCTGGGGTGGACGATGCAGTCATTCGTTTCCGGGACGTGGGTGGCCCTGGCGCTGTTCGGGGCCCTCGTCGCTGTGGGGACGGTGCTCGCGGTCGTCCGCCGGGATACGAGGATCGCGTTTGTCCTCCTGTGGCTCGGGGTGCCCGTGGGCGTCATGATCGCGGGAAGCGCCGTGCGGCCGCTCCTCGTGCCGCGGTACCTGATCGTCTCCCTCCCGGCGCTCGTACTGGCGCTCGCCGTCACGGCGATGTCGATCCGGCGCTGGCTGTCGCACGCAGCCGTCCTGGCCGTCGTGGCCGTCTCCGTCATCGGTCTGCTGACCTGGTACACCGGGGATCCCAAGGACGACTGGCGGAGCACGACCCAGTTCACCGCTGCTCACGCCGCGCCGGGCGATGCCGTCGTCTTCTATCCCCCCCGCATGGAGCTGCCCTTCGACTACTACCTGGCGCGGCTGGGCATCTCGGCTCCGACCGGAATGGACCCCGCAACCGCCCGGACGGTATGGGTCGTGCTCAGCTACCAGTGGACCGGGCATACGCCGCCGGACCTGGCCGCGCTTGTCTCCCGACTGGAGCAGACGCACAAGCCATGGGGCAAGATGCACCGCTTCGAGGGCGTGAGCGTCTGGCGCTTCATTCCCAGGTCCTCGCCCACGCCATAGCGTCGGGCCTCGCCCCGGCCCGCGCGGTGCGCCCTGGTCCGCCTCCTACCCCAGCGCGCGATGCAGGAAGGCGGCCATCTGACCGCGAGTCACCGGATTGGTGGGACAGAAGCTGGTGGCGCTGCAGCCGGTGGTGATGCCGGCCGCGGCCAGGGCGTTGATGTCGTGCTCGAAGGTGGTGCCGTTGTCGTCGCTGAAGTAGTCGGTCGACGCAGCCGGCAGCGACAGAGCCCGCACCAGGAAGGCCGCCATCTGGCCGCGAGTGACGTTGGCGTTGGGGCAGAAGGTGGTGGCGCTGCAGCCGGTGGTGATGCCGGCCGCGGCCAGGCGGTTGATGTCGATCTGGTAGATGCTCGTGGCGTCGTCGGTGAAGTAGTCGGTGCTGGTGCTCGGCAGGGACAGCGCGCGGTCCAGGAAGGCGGCCATCTGGCCGCGGGTGACGACGTCATTGGGGCAGAAGGTCGTCGGTGAGCAGCCGGTCGTGATCCCCGCGTAGCGCAGCCAGAGGATGTCGCTGACGAACGTCGAGGCAGAGATGTCGGTGAAGATCGCGGTCAGGTGCGAGACCCATGTGGACCACTGGCCGGCGCCGTTTGCGTACTCGTCGGCCTGCCAGACGCCGTGCGGATCGTGCGGGTCCTGCGCGACGCCCACGTAGTCACCCCAGCGCGACCCCTTGTAGGTCGTCGCCCCCGCATGGAGGACAAGGGCGGGAGCCCGGTACGTGTTGGGCGGGTCGACCGGGAACCTGAGCGTGGCGGAGATCCCGATGGGATGCGAGCCCGACGCGGTCGAGTAGACGATGAAGAGCGTGCCGTCCGCCGCCAGGCCGATGCCGCCCATGAAATCGTCCTTCCCCGCCTCGCTGACGGTGAAGTCCTGGCGGACCGTGGGCGTGGCCGTGGAGGTGTCGAGCTCCGCGACCCGGACGCAGTCGCGGGCAGTGACGTCGCCGGCGGGCGTGCAGGTCGAGGTCGCGACGAACCAGAGCCGGGACGCCTTCCAGACGGCATCGGTCGGCCGTCCGTCGATGGTGTCCGCGCTGAAGCCTGTCGCCCCGTGCGCCACCGGCGGCTGGGTGAAGGCGGGGAGCAGGCCGAGGCCGGTGAGGTCCAGCGCGGCGATCGCCACGTTGGACGCCGCGTTCGTGCCCGTGACCCGCGCGTACAGCACGCGCCGCGCGGCGCCCATTGCCACCAGGGTCATCGACGCGCTCGCGGAGAGGTTCACGGGTGTGCGCCACGAGAAGGACCACGCCGAGGGGAGCGTCTCGGTGTAGGTGACCGGTCCACCGCTCATCGCCCTGGCCAAATCGACGACGTCGAACGTCGAGCCGACGAAGGTCCCCCCGTCACACGACCCGCCGGAGGGAACGATGGAGAACTGGTTCGCCGTGATCACGATCTTGTCCGAGGTGACGCCGACATCGGGATAGTCGGGGAGGTCGGAGAACGGGAGCAGGTAATGAATCCAGCTCCCGGTCGGGTTGGTCCCGGTCGAGACCGCCAGGTACAGGTAGCCGCCGCCGCAGCCGAAGCTCGCCGCGGTGGCGATCCAGCGTCGCGAGGCTGCGGCATAGACGACGTGCGGGTCGAAGATGCCGCCGATCTGCCCGGAAACCGCGCCGAAGAACGACGCGAACGACGCCGTGCCGACCGTGCTTCCGGCACGCGTGTAGACGGCGATCTCCTGGTTGACTGCCTGCACCACGTGATCGGGACCGACCGCCACCCAGGGGTCGGGCGGTTCCCCACAGCCGAAGTCGCAGTCCGCGACGCCGTCGAAACCGCCCGAGGAGCGGACGGCCGGGCCCGCGGAGGTGATGGCACCCGCGGCCTGGACCGCGGATCGCTGCGGGGCAGCCGGCGCCTGCGACGGCGAAGAGGTGGCAGCGGCGGGGACGACGTTCTGCAGCGGGGCCCGGAAGGCCGTGGCCGGCGACGGGGACGGGGACGGCCCGCCGGACTGCCAGCGGAGCGGCTGCCCCCCGACAGGCTGGGCGATGCCGGTGTGGGTCGCCAGCGTCTGCCAGCCGGACGAACCCGCCCTCGCCCCCATGGCAGTCACAGGCACCTGTGCAGGCGTCTGGGCGTACGCGACGAGGGGCTGCATCCCCAGCGCAATGGCGACTCCGAATGCAAGCCGACCCAACCAGCGTTCCACCCCGTTCCCTCCCTGTCGCCCGATACGGTCGCGGCGGAGCCTAGCGCATCCGGAGGTGCCGGCGCGGCAGAAGCCGCGTCCCGCTAGCCGAGGGCGCGGTGGAGGAAGGCGGCCATCTGGCCGCGGGTCACGGCGGCGTTGGGGCAGAACGTCGTCGGAGTGCAGCCGGCAGTGATGCCCGCTGCGGCCAGGGCGTTGATGTCGTTCTCGAAGGTCGTCCCGTTATCGTCGGCGAAGTAGTTCGTCGATGACGGGGGGAGCGCAAGGGCCCGCACCAGGAAGGCGGCCATCTGCCCGCGGGTCACCTGGCCGGTGGGACAGAAGGTTGTGGCGGTGCAGCCCTTGGTGATGCCCGAGGCCGCCAGGCGGTTGATGTTGCCCTCGAAGGTGGTGCCGTTGTCATCGGTGAAGAAGTCGGTGCTGGTCGCGGGCAGTGCCAGGCCCCGGTCCAGGAAGGCGGCCATCTGGCCACGGGTCACGGCGGCATCGGGGCAGAAGTAGTTCGGGGCACAGCCGGACGTGATCCCGGATTCCGACAGCCAGATGATGTCCGCCTGGAAGGTGGAGGAACCGATGTCGACGAACCCGCTGGCCCACAGCGCCCCGATGGGCGACTTCGACGGACCCGCCGTGAACTGGTAGGAGCTCGGGCCGATGGTGAGGAAACCAGGATCCGTGCTGCTCGTGCTGAGGTACGACGCCGCCTTGTAGTTGACGGCCGACTGGGTCAGGCCGCCGCTCGCCGCGTAGATATCGTGCACCCTGTTGCCCGATAGCCCGGTGTAGCTGAGCGACGCGGTACTGCCGCTGACCAGCCAGAGCCCGTCGTTGCCGTTGTTCGTGACAAGGCTGTCGGTGACCGCCAGGTGGGCGGCGGCCGTGTTCGCCGCGCCCACCCGGATGCCGTCGCCCGTGTTGTTCCAGATGGTGACGTGGTCAAGGGTCTTGTTCGACGTGCCACGGTCGGCCATGACCCCTGTCCCGTTGGCCCAGTAGAGGTCGCGGCTGGCGACCAGGTCGCCGGAGCCCGAGCCGTGGTAGCCGTCGAAGAGGTACAGGGCGAAGCGACGATTCGACCACACCAGGTTGCTCGTCAGTCGCGTTCCGGTGATCGCCGGCATGCCATTCGATTCCTGGGTGACGTGGATCCCGACATCGTTGCCCCAGATGCGGTTTCCCTCAACCGTGGTGGACCGGGCCCCGTTCGCGATCGTGACCCCGTTCGCGTTGTTGTAGACCGAGCCGGTGGGATTGAAGTTCTGGTGATGCAGCAGGTTGCGACAGATGAGGTTCCCGCTCGTGACGCCGGTGTAGCCGCTCCCGCCGGGCGGTCCCTGCACCTTGATCCCCTGCAGGGCGTTATCGTGGAAGTCGTTGTCGCAAACGGTGGCGTCCACGCTGCCCTCGTCGAGCTTGACCGCCTGCAGCGTGTTGTACGCACCCTCGTTCCGCTCGATCACCGCGTTCCGTGCCGGGTCCGGCCCGCTCGACGTCTGCCGACCGGAGACCGCAATGCCCATGAGGAGGTTGCCGATGACGCGATTGTCGACGGCGGTCCCGCCGTCCACGCCCTTGGCGAAGCTGATGCCGTTCGCCGAATGGCGCACTTCGAAGCCGCGCACCGTCACGTCATGCACGCCGTTCACGCCATAGAAGTAGAAGGAGTTGCGCATCACCACGTCGAAGGAATGGCCCGATGGCGAGGCATGAGCAAGCGGGGCCACGTAGAGGTACCCGCTGCCCCACCAGTACCCGCCGCTGCCGTCGGAGGCGTGAGACCGCAGGTCGCTGAGGTTGGAACGTTCCCAGAGCCAGCGGGTGAGGTCCTGGAAGACCGCGGTCTTCAGTGAGCCGGAGAGCTGCCCGAAGTCGAAGGGAGCAGAGGCCCACGGCG
Organism: uncultured Chloroflexia bacterium; assembly: GCA_963773695.1. Taxonomy (GTDB): domain Bacteria; phylum Chloroflexota; class Limnocylindria; order QHBO01; family QHBO01; genus CAVXEH01. Next base: position 210,020 of record CAVZCE010000012.1, read on the forward strand.
TGCGCCAGACGCCCGAGACGTACGTGCTCCAGCTCTTGCCGGAGGCCGGAGCGGCGTCCGCGCCCGAGACGATGGGCATCGTGTACCCCGAGCGGCTCCCGTTGTAGCCGGCCGCCTCGAAGACAATGGGTGCGGAGCTCGTGCCCGCGGCGCTCCAGCCCGGAGGGATAGGTCGCTCGCGGTACACGTAGTCGGAGTAGCCGACCACGCTGACCGTCCATCCCGCCGCGGAGGTGCGCTTCTCGAGCGCGGTGGATGCGGCCGCGATTGTCTTGAACGCACTGCCGGGCGAGGTCCCGCTGTTCCCGTCGCTGCCATGTTTGCCGTCGACGTAGTAGTGACCCCCGGTGGCCGCGACAGCCGGGGCGGCGTTCGGCTGGAGGGCCGGGAGGACGAGGAGCAGGGCAGCGAGGAACGGACGGACGCGCATGCATCCACGGTGAGGGCCAGGCGGGCAAGGGTCAACGGGAGGATAGGGCTGTCGCGCACCGGCCGGAGGTACCGGCCGGACCCGCCGGCACTCGTGGTTCCGTCTACCCTTTCCTGTCATGCCGGAGGAGTCGGACCGCGAAACCCTGGCGCGCCCGGGGCTGGTTGTGGGCTGGATGCCGGCCAGCCAGCGGAGCCGCACCCTTGCGGAGCGCCTCGGCTACGACCTGCTCCTTCTTGGCAGACCCGGCTTCCGCCGGCCCTGGTCGGCTCCGTTCTCCTATCCGCTGCTCGCCGCTCGGACCCTCCGTGCCCTCATGCGGCAGCGCCCGGGCGCGGTGGTGGTGGTAGCGCCCCCGGTCTTCGCTCCCCTCGCGGTGCTCCCCGTGGCCCGGCTGCTCACCGCGCGCGTCGCGGTCGACATGCACTCCGGAGCGTTCCTGGACCGGCGCTGGCGCTGGTCGCTGCCGCTCCTGCGCTGGGCGGCGAAGCACGTGGACGTCAGCCTCGTCACGCTCGACGCCCTTCGCCGGCACCTCTCGCCCAGCACACCGGTGATCGTGCTGCCCGACCCACTGCCCGGCATGTCCGCCGAACGGGTCGCTCGCGACGACGGGCGGAATGCCGCGTCGCTGGTCGTTGCGGTGTGCGGATGGGGAGACGACGAGCCGGTAGAGGCGCTCGCCGAGGCTGCTGGCGGCGCGCCGTGGCACCTGAAGGTCACGGGGCGGCCGCGGCGCACGGTCCTCGCCCCTGGCAACGTGGAGTTCACCGGCTTCCTGCAGGACGACGCCTACGCGTCGCTGCTCGCCCGTGCGGACGCGGTCGTGGTGCTCACCACCCGGGATTACACGCTCCTCTCCGGGGCGTGGGAGGCGATCGCGCTCGCCCGCCCGCTCGTGCTCTCGGGGACGCCCAGCCTTCGCGCGACGTTCGGGGAGGGCGTGACGTACACGGGAAACGACGCCCCGAGTATCCGTGCCGCATGCGACGCCGTCCTGGACGATCCCCGCGCCGAGGTGCGGGCCTCGCAGCTGCGCGCCGACTGGGAGCATCGCACCGACGAGGCGCTGGCCGAGCTGAAACGGCGCCTGGGACCGGGCGGGCCCGCCTAGCGGCCGGAGAGTTCCCGGCCGAACCCTCGACGAGGAGCGATCACTCGATGCCGCGCAGGGCGAGTCGCAGGATGCGGCGCGCTCGCTCGCGAAGTACCCCCAGCGCCGCGGCGTCTGCCTCAGCCCGCGAGGGGTCCCGCATGGCCTCACGGACGAGGCCTGCGAGACGGTCGCCGACATCTGGCACCTCGACAGGCACGCATCCGACACGAGCAAACCGGGCGAGCTCCGCGACCTTCGGTTCGTAGGCGAGCGCCAGGCACGGCCGGCCTCCGATGATGGCTGCGGCGAGCGCGTGATACCGCATGGCGATCACCAGATCGGCAGAGGCCGCGGCGCCGCCCAGGTCCGCCCACGTCACCGGGGTGTCATCGACCACGGCTCGCTCCGAGAACCGCATCCGGGCGGCGACGGCGCGCGCCGCGTCATGGTCGCGCGGCCAGTAGAGGCCGGCGAACCGGATCCACCAGCCCTCGGCGGCGAGCAGGTCCAGCGCCGCCGCGACCTGCCCGGTGAAGGTCTCCCAGCGCGCCGCGCCGTCTGCGGCCTTGTGGAACCACGGCCGGATGCTCACCAGCGCCGTGCGGCCTTCGTGCTGCATCGCGGCCCCGCGAGCCGCCGGGTCGAGTGACGGGGCCGGCAGGGAGAAGATGGGATCGGCCCCGACCTCGACGTCGAGGACCCCGAGCGCGGTGAGCGCGTCCGCGGATGCCTCGTCGCGAACGGTGCGGACCTCCGCAAGACAGGCGATGCCCCTGATGAACCAGGTGCCGACCCGGCTGTAGAACGGACCTACCCCGACCGCGAGGAGCGCCACCGGTCGTCGGGCGATCCGGGCGAGCAGCACGGTGAGCAGCAGCTCGGCAGGCAGGCGCAGCCCCTCGTCCTTGAGGATGCCGCCGCCGCCCAGGACCACGCGATCAGCTCGCCAGCACGCGGCGCAGTATCGCGGGAAACCTCGCAGCGAAAGACGCACGGCGCGTGGATCGCGCTCGAGGGGATTGCGCGTGGCCCAGCGGGCGATCCTGGCGCCGGTCCGCCCTGCCTCCGCCTCGATCGCCATTCGAATCTGCTCGTCGCCCAGGTTGCCGACGCCGTAATAGCCGACCAGGAAGACGGTCGGCGGCCGTTCGGCCGGACGGGCGCCGTCGGTCATGGCCGCCGTGTGCTCCTCGCCTGCCAGAGCGTCAGGCCGCCCAGCACGGCTATTGCGAACGCCGCTCCGACGCCGATCGAGATCCCAGCACCCATGGCGCCCAGCGTCCGCGTCACGGTGGCATGGGCGATGAGCGTCACGAGCGCGCCGCCGCCCAGGCTGAGTGCGGGTGCACCCGGCCGGCCGCTCCCCAGCCACCACTGGCTGAGCACCGAGTAGACGCCCAGCAGGCCCAGCGAGGGCGCGAGCCAGCGGAGCGGTCCGAGGGCGCGGGCGTACGAGGCGGGAAGGAATGCCTTCACGGCGAAGGGGCCCAGCCACAGGTAGGCGCCGACCAGGGCAGAGACGGAGAGGACGGTGACGAGCAGGGACCGGGCGAGGAACCGAAGGCGCTCGCGGTCCGACAGCGCGGCGGTGCGCGGCATGAGGACGATCCCCACCGCGTAGGGGACCATGAGCATCGGCTGCGCGAGCGTGCGGGCGGCCCCGTAGTCTGCGAGCGATCCCGGAGAGAAGATCCGGACGAAGAAGACGTCGAACCCGAAGACGACGCCGTAGGCCGTCCCGGAGACGAGCGCCGGGATGGCGAACGCCACGATGGCCCGCATGGCGCCTCGACTGACCGGTCCGGCGGTGCGCACGAGGGAGAGCAGCGGCCCCTTTCGCAGCTCGATCACCACCATCGGGATCAGGTAGACGCCGGCGTAGAGGATCACGGCGTTGGTGACCGTCACCGCCCCGGCCCAGGCAAGGACGCCCAGGCCGACGATCTGGACGAGGTTGGCGCTGATCCGATACCCGATGAGGAGTCGGAAGCGCTCGAGCCCGCGCAGGACGCCGAAATAGTACGCATCGACCGTCAGGCCGACGACCATGACCGACATGAGGATCGGGGGCGCGTCGCCGCTCAGCGCCAGCAGCTCGCCCCCGATGATCGAGAGGCCGAGGAGGGGCAGGCCGCCGAGGATGCCCGCGGTCACCCATCGACCGCGCTGCGGATCGGCCCGATCGACGGCGATCTGCCGGGTGGTGGCGGTCGGGAAGCCGGTAAGGACGAGCTCCCCCACCGAGAAGCCCGTGTTGATGAAGAAGTAGACGAGGGCGAACTCGCCCCTGCCGGTCAGGTGCGCAAGCAGGAGCGGGAAGAGGAACCCGAGGGCGCGAGCCACGAGGTTGCCGATGAACACCGTGCTCGCGTTCGCGAACAGCGAGCCGCTGCGGCGGGAGGCGGAACGGGTCGCCGTCTGGGGATCGTGTGCCACCGGGCTTCCCGGCGGCCGGTTCATGGACGATGAACGCTCGAACCGCACCCTCAGGTCACACCGCGCGGCCGTCGGCCGCCGCCGTGGAACCCCGGCAGCGCCGGCAGGACGGCGACGAGGCTCAACCCGAAGGGGCCGTAGCCGCTCATCGCGAACGCCTGCGGGAGCGTGAGGAAGAGGACTCCCAACCACCCGGCGATGAACCACAGGCGGATGCGGCGCCGCGACCGGAGGAGCGAGAGCAGCGGCAGCACGAGCAGCGCGGCGAGGACCGAAACCCCCACCGCGCCGGCCTTGACGGCCATGGTCAGGTAGGCGTCATCCACCGCCGGCTGGTGCCCGACGGTGTAGGCCCGCGCAGCGCTGTAGGCGTAGCCGACCGGAATGAGAGAGCCCATACCGGAGCCGATCGCCGGGCGGGCGCGGATCAGGTCGTAGGCGGCGAGATAGGAGGCAACCCGGCCGGACCGCGGCCCAAAGGGTGACGGCACATCGCTGGTGTCGTGTCCCAGGAAGCGATCAACCGCCGTCTGGGCACCCGACCCGCCCTGCGAGCCCCCTGCCGGCGTGCTGCCACCCGGGGTGGCGGCCAGGTTGAGCGAGACGCCGATCGCCGCCGCGAGCACGACCGCCCCGGCGAGCGTCCCCACGCTCCGGCGCCAGTGCCGCCGGACGGGTGGCCAGCCGAAGAGCCCGACGAGGCCGACGAGGATCACGACACCCAGGGTCGTCAGGATCGACATGCGGGTCAGGGACAGGACGACTGCCACCACGAGGAGGACGAGCCACCCCAGCACCAGCGGGCGCCAGCGCAGCACCAGCTGCCAGGCGACATAAGCGATGGTGGGAATGAGGAAGATGCTGTTGCCGAACTGCATGCGCAGCGTGCCGCGGTCGTACACCAGCGTCTGGGCCTTGATCCCTCCATCGAACGCGGGCAGAGCGGCCGTCACCACGATCACGACCGCCAGCGCCGTCGCGCCGAGCAGCAGCCCGCGCAGGACTGCCGGGCGACCCGTTCCAGACAGCAGGGCCAGGAGCCCGCCCGCGAAGAGCACCCACACGCGGAGGTCCCGGACGATGTCGCGCAGCTGGTTGTGCCCGGTCAGCCCGACCACCAACGCCAGCAGTCCCACCGCGAACAGGGCGCAGAAGGCTGCGAGGTACCCGTGCGGCACGGCGCCCCATCGGCTCCGGTTGTGGTACGCGAGCCATGCACCGCCGCTGATGGCGACGACCAGCGCTGCATCCTGGGGCCGGACACTCACCCCCGCGACCTGCCAGGTGAGAGTGTCGGCACCGCGGCCATAGGGCAGCGCGGTCGTCACCAGCAGCCCTGCGGCCAGTGGACCGAGCCGCCGGTCCAGCGCAAAGGAAACGGCGGCCGCGCCGGCAATGAGGACTGGCACGGGACCGGGAGCGGCGACGATCATCAGGGCGGCGGCCAGTGCCGTGCCCGCCGACCCGATCGCCCATGGACGGACCATCACCGACGCCCTCGTGTGCACCCCACACCACCTTGGCCCGCTCTCGTGTGCGCCTCACCCACTCGCCCCACCGGGTGGCGTGTGTTCCGTCCGCGGGCTCCTTGCGGCAGTGGCCCGCCCCAGGCAAGCGCCTCTCTGGCCACAGCCCGGCATGATAGCGGGTGAGAGAGAGGCAGCGTCCGGTCGGCGGTGCCATGGCGTGGGTGCATGCGACGCCCGGATGCGTTCGTCCACCGCTCACGACCCGCAGGCGGTCGGGATACCCTACGCGGGTGGGCTTTGACAACGGTGCGGGCACCCTGCAGGCCGCTGCGCGCGCAGCAAGGATCCGGTCCACGACCATTCGTGGATTCACGACCTTCGCGCCCGCAAGCGCGGAGGAGCTCGTGGAGGTCGCCGGACGCGCGCCTGGCATCCTGGTCGCGCTCAATGCGGAGAAACTGGGGCGTGCCGACCCGCGCGTGCGGGATGTCGTGAACTCGCAGATGGGGTACCCGGACGGTATGGGCGTGACGCTCGCGCTGGCAAGGAAGGGCGTCCCGGGCCCGCGCATTCCGGGCACGGAGTTATGGCTGCGGCTCATGGACAGGTACGCCGGTGCACGCCGTGTCTACCTCGTGGGCAGCACGGCAGACGTCGTCAGGCGGACGGCCGAGCGGCTCGCCGAACGCAACACGACTATCGATATCGCATACCGCGACGGCTATCTCCGGCCAGGGGACGAGGAGCGGCTCCGGCGCGAGATAATCGACTTCAACCCAGGGTTGGTCTTCGTGGCGATGGGCTCGCCGCGTCAGGAGATCCTGATGCACAATCTGCTCCAGGCGCATCCTGCCCTGTATATGGGCCTCGGAGGGAGTTTCGACGTGTTCGTCGGAGTCAAGAGGCGGGCGCCCGAATGGCTCCAATCCGCCGGCCTAGAGTGGGCGTACCAGTTCGTTCGAAACCCACGGCGCATGAGGCGGCTGCCGGCGTACCTCCGCTTCGCGTGGCTGCTGGCCGCAGGTCGGGTCTGATGACCGCCGAGCGACGCGTCAGCATCTCCGGTCTCGGCTACATCGGCCTTCCGACCGCAAGCGTTCTTGCCCACCATGGATGGAACGTGCACGGCGTGGAGACCAACCCGTCAGTCGTGGAGCGGATCAGCCGCGGCGAGGCGCACATCGCCGAACCTGACATCGACACCATGGTTCATTCGGCGGTGCATTCCGGCGCGCTCACAGCTTCCGCGGAGCCAGTCCCGTCGGACGTCTTCATGATCTGCGTCCCGACGCCGTTTCTGCGAGACACTAATCCGCCGGAACCGGATCTCGAGCACGTCTTTTCCGCGGCCCATGCGCTCGTGCCCTACCTGCGCGCCGGGAACCTCGTGATCATCGAGTCGACCTGCCCCGTGGGCACCACGCAGCGCGTTCAGGAAGCCCTCCAGATTGCAGGCGCCCCGCACGAGGTTCGCTTTGCGTACTGCCCCGAACGAGTACTCCCTGGCCGCATCATCCAGGAGCTAGTCTCCAACGATCGGGTCGTTGGCGGGATCGACGCCGAGTCATCCGTCGCCGCCGAGGCGTTCTATCGGTCCTTCGTCAATGGCGCTATCTTCGCCACCGACAGCCGCACGGCGGAGATGGTGAAGTTGGCCGAGAACAGCTTCCGCGATGTGAACATCGCGTTCGCGAACGAGATCTCCGTCCTATGCGATCGGATGCGAATTGATCCGTGGCAGCTGATTCGCTTGGCCAATCGTCACCCCCGCGTCAACATCCTCAGCCCAGGTCCAGGCGTCGGAGGACACTGCATTGCGGTCGACCCGTGGTTCCTAGTCGCGGACGACCCGGAGCACACGCCGCTCATCCGAGCTGCCCGAGAGGTCAACGACGCGAAGCCCAACTGGGTCGTGGAACAGATTCGGCACGCCGCCCTGGGTACGGGCGTCCGCGATCGACCTGTGCGCATCGCGTGCCTCGGGCTCTCGTACAAGGCGGACGTCGACGATCTGCGGGAGTCCCCAGCGCTGCGCGTGGCCCTGGCGCTCGACGATGCCGGGTTTGAGGTGCTTGCCTGCGAGCCCAACCTCACGCGGCACGAGACCCTTCGGCTGTGGCCACTGCAGGAAGCGATCCAAAACGCTGACCTCGTGGTTCTGCTCGTCGCGCATCGCGCGTTCCGCAGGGTTGACTTCAACGGCCGCCGAGTCCTGGACTTCTGCGGAGCTCTTCCGCAGGTGGGTGATGGGACTGGCGATCGAGCCCGTGGCCTGGTGACCGGAGTCCCCGACTAGTAG
>CAVZCE010000013.1:0-73586 GCA_963773695.1 uncultured Chloroflexia bacterium
GCTGCACCGCTCGCCGGACCGGCGCAGCGGCGACCCGGACGGGCGGTGGTGGGCGGAGCGGCTGCTGTGCTCGCGGTGGGATCACTCGTCGCGGCCGGATTCTCGACCGATGGGTTCGGACTCCTCCGCAGCCTGACCGCCGCGCCGCAGGCGACGGCGTCCCCGTCGCCCACTGCTTCGGCGACTCCCAGCCCAACCCCGACCCCCACCCCCGTGCCCACCCCCACCCCTGAGCCGACGGCCGCGCCCACGGCCACGCCAACCGCCGCACCGACCCCCACGCCCCAGCCGACGGCCCGGGTCTACGTCGTGCAGCCGGGGGACACGCTGTCGTCGATCGCGGCTCGCTTCGGCGTCTCCGTCCAGGCGATCGTGTCGGCGAACAACCTGGCGAATCCGAACAACCTCCGGATCGGGCAGGTTCTCGTCATTCCCTGAGCGCCCTTTCGTCCACGACCTGCTCACCGATGCCGACCTCAGAACGGCGGCTGGCACCCCCGACAGAAGGTCGTTGCCTCGTCTCCGCCGATCTGGCGAAGCTCACGGCCACAGCGCGGACACGGCTCGCCGCCGCGCAGGTGCACCTTGAGGAACTCGCGGTGCTGGGTCTCGATATTCGGTGGAACGAGGGTGCGGAGCCGTTCCGTCGCCGCTGCGAGGACACTGCGCATCGCCTCGTACAGGCGGTCCACGTCATCCGCCTGCAGCGTGCTCCGCCGGCGAAACGGGGCGAGGCGCGCCTCCCACAGGATCTCGTCCGAGTAGGCGTTCCCGATGCCGGCCACGAACCGGCTGTTGCGCAGGAGCGGCTTGAGCTCCCCGGGATGACGGCGGATCCGGCGCCGGAACTCCTCGAGCGTCAGCTCGGGGTCGTCGGCATCGGGCCCCATCTCCGCCCATCCGGGGATGGCGGCCAGGCCGTCGGGCTCCACGAGGTAGAGTTTGCCGAGCATCTCCCTGTCGACGTAGCGCAGCTCGGACCCGTCCGTGAAGCGGAGACGCAGGCCGGTACGCGCGCGGACGCGCTCGCGCCCGTCATCGAGAAGCCAGAACCTGCCCGCGAGCATCGGGTTGGCGGCGAGGATCCTGGCGGGCTGTCCGCCGCGTTCGAAGGGAAGCAGCAGGAACTTTCCCCGGCGCCGGGCCACCCCGGTCACGAGCCCCGCCAGGGCGGCCAGCTCGGCCGGCGTGGCGCGAACGAGGATCGGGGCCGGAGCGGTGGCCTGCGCGACCGTCCGGCCGCCGGCCCGCTCGGCGAGCTGTTCGGCGACCACGGTCAGGTCGGGCAGCTCAGGCACTGGCAGGACCCATTTGGACCGTATGGTATGCTACGCCGGCTCTGCAGCAGACAACCTCATACGCCGTGCGCGGTGAGCGTCGAGCACCGGTCGAGATGAGAGGAGCACCAGTCCAGACAGACAGGCATCCTTCTTAGCCGATTTGAGCGTTCGAAACGCCCTCCGTGTACGGGAGGGCGTTTGTGCTGCCGGGACATTGTTTGACAGGAGCACCACACACTTGACTGAAGAGACGAACAAGCCCGCGCCACAGGAGACCGAGCCGGAGGCCACCGCGTCGCAGACCGTGACGGAGGCGGCGTCCGTCGCGGAACCCGAGCCGACGCCGGCCGAGCCCGTCGAGCAGGCAGCTGCCGACGAGTCCGCTCCGGCCCCGGCGGCCGAGGCGGCCGAGGCGGCACCGGCGGCCGAGGCGGCACCGGCGGCCGAGGCTGCACCCGCGGCCGAGGCGGCACCGGTGGCTGAGGCTGCCCCGGCGCCAGAGGCTGCACCGGCCGAGGCGGCACCGGTGGCTGAGGCTGCCCCGGCGCCAGAGGCTGCACCGGCCGAGGCGGCACCGGTGGCTGAGGCTGCCCCGGCGGCCCCCGAGGAGCCGATGACGATGGCCGAGCTCCTCGACATGCCCGACGTGGACGTGAAGAGCCCCAAGCACGGTGACGTCGTCGAGGGCACCGTCGTCCGGATCGATCCGGACGAGATCCTCGTGGACTTCGGCGGGAAGAGCGAGGGCGTCGTCTCGAATCGCGAGCTCATCAGCCGGCGTGGCCGGGACAGCGATGAGCAGCGCCCGGAGATCAAGGTCGGCGACGAGGTCCTCGTCTACGTTCTCCAGCCGGAGTCGCCCGAGGGCCACGCCATCCTCTCCCTGCGGCGCGCGGGCCTCGAGCGCAAGTGGCGTGCGATGCAGGAGCGCTTCGAGGCGGGCGATATCGTCGAGGCGCGCGTGATCGACCACAACAAGGGCGGCCTGATCGTGGACCTCGGCGTGCGCGGCTTCGTGCCGATCAGCCAGATCGTCGACTTCCCCCGCCGTCCGCGCGACGAGCAGCCGCGCGATGCCGCTCAGGAGATCGCGGAGAAGCTCCAGCCGTTCGTGGGACGCACCCTGCGCCTGAAGATCCTGGAGGTGAACCGCAAGGCGAACCGCCTGATCCTCTCCGAGAAGGTTGCGCTCTACGAGGAGCGCCGTGAGAAGCGGGACGAGCTCTTCAGCAGCCTCCAGGTGGGGCAGCGCGTGAAGGGGACCGTCCGCAGCATCGCCCCGTTCGGCGTCTTCGTGGACCTTGGCGGAATCGACGGGCTGGTGCACAAGTCCGAGCTGTCGTGGAACAAGGTCAACAACCCGGAGACGGCGCACTCCATCGGCGACGAGGTCGAGGCGGAAGTCATCGACATCAATCACGAGCGCGGACGGATCAGCCTCTCGATCAGGCGGTTGCTGCCCGACCCGTGGCAGGAGTCGGTGGCGAAGTACTCCATCGGGGACGTGATCGAAGGAGTCGTCACCAAACTCGTGAACTTCGGCGCCTTCGTCCGCGTGGAGGAAGGCCTGGAAGGGCTGATCCACATCAGCGAGCTCTCCAATCAGCGCGTCGCCCACCCGGGGGACGTCGTGAAGGAGGGCGAGACCCTCAAGCTGAAGATCATCAGCCTCGATTCGGAGCGCCATCGGCTTGGACTCAGCCTGAAGCAGGCGGAGGAGCGTTCGGCACCCGCCGCCCCGTCCACTCCGGCCAGGTACGAGGATCGCGGGCCGCGTCGCGACAGGCGTGACCGGCGTGACCGCCAGTACCGCCCCGAGGACGCCATCCGGGAGCCGGACGAGGGAATCGACAACACGATGGCCGCCGCGTTCGCGGAGTCAGGACTCCTCGCCCAGTTCCGGGCGAACCAGGCCGAGCGCGAGGCGGAAGCAGCCGCGAAGGCGGCCGAGGAGACCGGGGCCGTTGCCCCCGAGGAGCCGGCGCCAGCGGCGGCCGGTACCAACGGGGTTGCGCCGGAGCCGTCCCAGGCGGATCCGTCGGAGGACGCATCGGCGGGCACAGAGGTCGTCGAGGCCGGCGCGGAGGCGGAGGCCGAAAGCCCGGCGGAGGCCAGCGCGGAGGCGGAGACCGAAACCCCGGCGGAGGCCAGCGCGGAGGCGGAGGCCGAAAGCCCGGCGGAGGCCAGCGCGGAGGCGGAGGCCGAAACCCCGGCGGAGGCCAGCGCGGAGGCGGAGGCCGAGGAGCCGGTCGAGGAGAAGGCGTAGGGACCCATCTTGTGCCCGGGGCAGAAACCGGGCACGCCACTCACACGGGAGGCGGCCCGCACGGCGGGACCGCCTCTCGCTATCCTGCTGTTGGATCGCGGGGCGGTCCGGCGGCTCGACGATCGACCGTCGTACCGATTGAAGGCGCCACCAGCGGGTGGTGCCGTACACTCTCAGGAAGCGGCGGTGGGCGATATGGCCCGCCGAATGCAGTGACCACAGGACGCGACCATGGACCGATTCGATAAGTTCACCGACCGAGCGCGAAAAGTACTGACCCTCGCACAGGACGAGGCGCAGCGCTTCAACCATAACTACATCGGTACCGAGCACCTCCTCCTGGGCCTCGTCCGCGAGGGGGAGGGCGTCGCTGCCCGCGTCCTGGAGAACATGAACGTCGAGCTGCCGAAGGTGCGCACCGCGGTCGAGTTCATCATCGGGCGCGGGGACCGCCCCGTTGTCGGCGAGGTCGGCCTGACGCCTCGCGCCAAGCGCGTCATCGAGCTGGCAATCGACGAGGCGCGGCGGCTGGGTCACAACTACATCGGCACGGAGCACCTCCTCCTCGGCCTCGTCCGCGAGGGCGAGGGGATCGCCGCCGGCGTCCTGGAGTCGCTGGGGGTGAACCTCGACAAGGTCCGCCACCAGGTGATCCACGTCCTGTCGCAGTCGAGCTCGGTCACCCCGACGCAGGAGGCCAAGCGTCCCTCGAAGACGCCGACCCTCGACCAGCTCGGGATCAACCTGACCGATGCCGCCCGCTCCGGGAAGCTCGACCCCGTCATCGGACGCGAGAAGGAGATCGAGCGGGTCATCCAGATCCTGAGCCGCCGGACGAAGAACAACCCGGCGCTCATCGGCGAGCCCGGGGTCGGCAAGACCGCCATCGCCGAGGGTCTCGCGCACCGCATCGTCAACGGCGACGTGCCCGAGACCCTGATGGACAAGCGCGTCCTGACCCTCGACATCGGCTCGCTGGTCGCCGGCACCAAGTACCGTGGCGAGTTCGAGGAGCGGCTCAAGAAGATCATCGAGGAGCTGCGCAGCAGCACCGACAACGTGCTCTTCATCGACGAGCTGCACACGCTCGTGGGGGCCGGGGCGGCGGAAGGTGCCATCGATGCCGCAAACATCCTGAAGCCGCCGCTGTCGCGGGGCGAGCTGCAGTGCATCGGCGCGACCACCCTCGACGAGTACCGCAAGTACATCGAGAAGGATGCGGCGCTCGAGCGCCGCTTCCAGCCGGTGATGGTGGAGGAGCCGACCGTCGACGAGGCGATCGACATCCTGTTCGGGATCCGCTCCCGTTACGAGGAGCACCACCGGGTCAAGATCAGCGACGAGGCGGTCCGCTCGGCGGTCGACCTCTCCGTCCGCTACGTTGCGGACCGCGCCCTGCCGGACAAGGCCATCGACCTCATCGACGAGGCCGGGTCGCGGGTCCGGCTGCGCAGTTCCTCGGCGCCGCCCTCCATCAAGGAGGCGCAGCGGGAGCTGGAGGAGGTGACGCGCCAGAAGGACGAGGCGATCGCCGGCCAGGATTACGAGGGCGCCGCACGCCTGCGTGACGACGAGGCCAAGGCCAAGGAGCACGTCGACGCGATGCGCGCCGAGTGGCACGAGGAGATCGCCAAGGAGACGCCGGTCGTCACCGAGGAGGACATCGCCCAGGTCGTCAGCATGTGGACCGGGATCCCGGTCGTGCGCATCTCCCAGGAGGAGAAGGAGCGCCTGCTCCACATGGAGGAGGCGCTGCACAAGCGCGTCGTGGGCCAGCAGGAGGCGATCGAGACGGTCTCCAAGGCCGTCCGTCGCGCGCGTGCCGGCCTGAAGGATCCCAAGCGGCCCATCGGCTCGTTCATCTTCATGGGGCCAACCGGCGTCGGGAAGACGGAGCTGGCGCGGGCGCTCGCGGAGTTCATGTTCGGCAGCGAGGACGCGCTCATCAAGATCGACATGAGCGAGTTCATGGAGCGCCACAACGTGTCGCGGCTGGTCGGTGCGCCGCCCGGCTACGTGGGCTTCGACGAGGGCGGCCAGCTGACGGAGGCGGTCCGCCGCAAGAGCTACAGCGTGGTTCTGCTCGACGAGATCGAGAAGGCGCACCCCGAGGTCTTCAACATCCTCCTCCAGATCCTGGAGGACGGGCACCTGACCGATGCCAAGGGCCGCCGTGTCGACTTCCGGAACACGATCATCATCATGACCAGCAACGTGGGCGCGCCCCAGCTGCAGCATGACAAGTCGATGGGCTTCCGGGGTACGGGTGCGACCGTGGAGGCCGAGGCCAGCGCCGCGTACGAGCGCATGAAGGAGAAGGTGCTCGGCGAGCTGAAGAACGTCTTCCGCCCCGAGTTCCTCAACCGGATCGACGCCACCGTCGTCTTCCGCCAGCTGACCCGCGAGGAGATCCGCGAGATCGTGGACCTGCTCCTGGAGCGGGTGAAGGCCCAGCTCGCCGGCCAGCAGATGGACCTGACGGTGACCGATGCCGCCAAGGACGCGATCATCGCCAAGGGGTACGACCAGGCCTTTGGGGCCCGGCCGCTGCGGCGCGAGATCCAGAACCAGATCGAGGATCCGCTGGCGGAGCGGATGCTGATGGCCAGCTTCGAGGCCGGCGACGAGATCCTCGTCGATGCGGGCGCGGACGGCACCGTAACCATCGAGAAGTCCTCGCCTCCTGCGTCGGGGCGCAAGAAGCAGGCGGTGACCGCCGGGTAAGCCGGCGATACGCTCGCCGTAATCGGCGATCTGCGACGATAGAACCGGGGGCCGGCGCCCCCGGTTTCGTCACGTTTCCGCGGAGGCACCGGTGCCCGTCCGTTCGATCTACGTCTGCCAGCAGTGCGGTTCCAGCTCGCCCAAATGGGCGGGCCAGTGTGCATCGTGCGGCGCCTGGAACACCCTCGTCGAGACGGTCGCGCCATCTGCGGGAGCGACGCGACGACGTGAGCGCGCGGCCTCCGGGGCAAGCGCACTGGTCGAGCCCATCGGAGCCGTGTCCAGCGCCGAGGCGGAACGGCTGGCCTCCGGCATCGGCGAGCTGGACCGGGTCCTCGGTGGTGGCCTCGTCCCGGGTTCCATCGTTCTCTTCGGCGGGGATCCGGGCATTGGCAAGTCAACCCTTCTGCTCCAGATGGCCGCGCGCCTGGCGCGCGCCGGCGCGAGCACCCTGTACGTGACGGGTGAGGAGTCGTCGCGGCAGGTGCGTGGGCGGGCGGAGCGCGTCGACGCGGTCGTGGACGGGCTCTCCCTGCTGGCCACCACCGAGCTGGAGACCGCCGTGGAGACGATCACGGCCACGGCGCCCGCTCTGGCGGTGGTGGACAGCGTGCAGACGCTGTCCAGCGGCGAGCTGAGCGGTCCCGCGGGAAGCGTGGGGCAGGTGCGCGAGGTCGCCATGCGGCTCGCCGAGGTCGCCAAGGCGGGGGCCACCTGTGTCGCGCTGGTCGGCCACGTCACCAAGGAGGGCACCGTTGCCGGCCCGCGAACCCTGGAGCATCTCGTGGACGCGGTGGTCTACCTCGAAGGAGAGCGGCTGGGCGCCACCCGCCTCCTGCGGGCGGCCAAGAATCGCTTCGGCTCGACCGATGAGGTGGGGGTGCTCGAGATGCGCGGCGACGGTCTCGTCGAGGTCCCCGACGCCTCGCGCTTCTTCCTCGAGTCGGAGCAGCCGCCGGTCGCCGGCAGCGCGGTCACCATCGCGCTGGAGGGAACCCGGCCGCTTGCCGTGGAGATCCAGGCCCTGGTGGCACCGGCGGGCTACGGGTCGCCGCGCCGCGCGACGACCGGGATTGATACGAACCGGGTCCTCATGCTCATCGCCGTGCTCGCCAGGCACGCCGGGCTGAACCTGACCGGGCACGACGTCTATGTGAACGTGGCCGGCGGCCTGCGCATCGAGGAGCCCGCCGCCGACCTGGCGGTCGCCACCGCGCTGGCCTCGTCGCTGCGTGAGCGGCCGGTCCGCAGCGGAATCGTCCTCGCCGGCGAGCTCTCCCTCTCCGGCCGCCTGCGTGCTGCCTCCCGGCCGGAGCGCCGGCTGGCGGAGGCGCGCCGCCTCGGCTTCGACCGGCTCGTGACCGGCCGCGTGCGCGAGGGCCGCCACGCCGAGACCGACGGGGCGATCGAGGAGGCCGGGGACCTGCGGGAGGCGCTTCACCGAATCCTGGAGGCGTAGCCCGAAGCGGAAACGGTTGCCGCCCGGCAGCCCGGGTGCTACGGTTGCCGCCCGTTGGCGGACATCACCGCACATCGTCCCAGCACTGGCGTCATCCGGATTCATCCGGGGCGGTGGCAGCGGACCTCCGGCACGGGCGCTTCATCCCGCACTCATCAATCGAATGACCAGACTCATCCAGCTTCTCGGCGCCCTCCTGGGCACGATAGGCGGGCTCGCACTCGGTGTCGTCCTCCTGCGCCAGGCGGAGGGGATCCTTGATCCGGGGAACCGGCCCGCCTTTCTGACCGCCTTCGTCGTCGCCTGTCTCCTCTTCGGTTACCTGGCCATCCCGTACGTCACCGTCCATCCGACCCGCTGGGCAATCGCCCAGCTCTCCGAGGCGGGCGCCGGGGAGTACGCGCTGGGCGTGGTCGCCATCATGGTCGGCCTCGTGATGGGGCTCCTGCTCGGGGTTCCGCTCGCGGAGCTGGGCGGCGCCGCGGGTTCCATCCTGCCGCCGGTGGTGGCGGTCCTGCTGGCGGCCCTCATGCTGGCGGCGACGCTGTACAAGCGCGATGTCCTGATTCCGGCGGCGGCCGCCCTGCTGCCCGGGCACCGGCGCGGGCAGCACGTCCAGAGCGTGGTCGTCGATACCAGCGCGGTGATCGACGGGCGCATCGTCGACATCGGGCGCACGGGCTTCATCCTGGGGAGCCTCGTGGTGCCTCGCTTCGTCCTCGACGAACTGCAGCGGATCGCGGATTCGCCAGACGCCATGCGGCGCAACCGCGGCCGCCGGGGCCTGGAGATGCTGATGGCCCTGCAGAAGGATTCGCTGACCCCCATCGAGGTCAGCGAGGCGACCTATCCGGAGGTGGCCGATGTCGACGCCAAGCTGGTCGCCTTCGCCCGTGACAACCACGCCGCGATCCTCACCAACGACTTCAACCTCAACCGCGTCGCCGAGCTGCAGGGGATTCGCGTCCTCAACATCAACGAGCTCGCCAACGCCGTGAAGGCGGTGCTGCACCCCGGGGAGGAGCTGACCGTACGCGTCATCCAGGAGGGCAAGGAGCCCGGACAGGGAGTCGGGTACCTCGATGACGGGACGATGATCGTGGTGGAGGGCGGCAGCCGGCTGATCGAGCAGGAGGTGCCCATTACGGTCACCCGTGTCCTGCAGACCGTGGCCGGCCGCATGATCTTCGCCCAACCCGTCGACGGCCCCGAGCACAGCGGAACGGCGCCGCGCGAGACGCCCGCCACCGCTCGCCGACCCTCCGCGCGGGCCGCACGCGGTGACGCCCGATCCGGGACGGCCGCCGCGGGTGGGCCCCACGGCGCTGCCGACCGCCCCGGGCACGAGACGGTCTGAGCCGCCCGCGGGTGGACGAGCTCGTCGCGATCCTCGTGGCTGCCGGTCGCAGCCGGCGGATGGGGGACGACAAGCTCTGGCTCGACCTGTGGGGGCGGCCCACCTGGCGCTGGAGCCTCGATGCGCTCCTTGCCGTTCCGCGCCTGCGGCGCGTGGCCGTCGTGGTACCGGCCGGTCGCCTGGACGACTTCCGCGCCGCCCTGCCCGCCGCCGCCGCCGACCGCTGCCTGCTGGTGCCGGGAGGTGACACGCGCGCGGACTCCGTCCGGGCCGGCCTCGAGGCGCTCGCGGCCGCGGGGGTGACGAGCGACGCGCTGGTCCTCGTCCACGATGCGGCACGTCCGGTCGCGGATCGCGACCTGGTCGAGCGGGTGATCGCGGCGGCGGATGAGGCCGGCGCCGCGATCCCGGTGCAGCCGGTCGCCGACACCCTGAAGCGTGTCCGGGAGGGGCTCGTGGGGGCCACCGTGTCCCGTGAGGGGCTGGCGGCCGCCCAGACGCCCCAGGCGGCCAGCCTGGGGCTGCTCACGGCCGCCCTCGACGCGGCGCGGGCGCGTCGCGGCGAGCCGACCGACGAGGCGCAGGCACTCGACGCGCTGGGGGTGCCGGTACGCGCGGTGCCGGGTGATCCGGCCAACCGCAAGCTCACCGAGCCCGGCGATGAGGTGATCGTGCGCGCCGTCCTCCGCGCCCGCTCGCTGAGCGCCATCGCGGCGCCGTCCGCGCCGCCGCCCGACGGGCGGGCGGGCCTGGGGTTCGACGCCCACCGGTTCGCGGAGGGCCGCCCGCTGCGGCTCGGTGGCCTGGACTTCCCCGATGAGCCGATGGGGCTGGCCGGCCACTCGGACGGGGACGTGGCCCTGCACGCGGTCATCGACGCCCTGCTGGGGGCGGCGCGGCTCGGCGACATCGGCTCCCTCTTCCCTCCCGACAACCCGGCCTGGGCGGGCGCGGACTCCGGGGATCTGCTGGCCACGGCGGTCGAGCGCCTCCGCGCCGCGGGCGTCGCACCGGCCGCGGTGGACCTGACGGTCGTCGCGCGGCGGCCCGCCCTCGCCCCGGTCCGCGAGGCCATGGCGGCACGCATCGCGGGCCTGATGGGCGTCGAGAAGGCTGCCGTCAGCGTGAAGGCGACCACCAGCGACGGGCTCGGCTTCGCCGGGGACGAGGGCATCGCCGCCTTTGCCATTGCGACCGTCGGTCGCAGCGAGTGACCGGCGCGTGACCGAGCGCATCGGGGGACGGCGCCCCGTGGCCGAGGCGCTCGCGGCCGGCCGCTCGGCGCACCGGCTCCTCGTGGCGTCCAGCGCTCGCTCGAGCCCGGAGCTCCGCGAGATCCTCACTCGCGCCCGGGCGGCGCAGATCCCCATCGAGACGGTGTCTCCGGAGCGCGTGGCGCGCGAGGCGGGCTTCGACGGGCACCAGGGCGTGCTGCTGGAGGTCGAGGAGCGGCGCTGGGCCGACCTCACCGAGATCCTGGCCCACGCGGCGGCGGGCGGGCACGAGCCGCTCATCCTGGTCGGAGAGCACCTGCAGGATCCCACGAACTTCGGCACGCTCCTGCGATCGGCGGAGGCGGCGGGCGTCGACGGCGTGGTCGTCCCCGAGCGGGGCGCCGCACCCCTCAGTGCCGCGGCCGTGAAGGCCTCCGCCGGAGCGAGCGAACATCTGCTCATCGCCCGGGTGACGAGCCTGGGCGAGGCGATCCACGAGCTGAAGCAGCGCGGGATCTGGCTGGTTGCCGCAGACCAGGATGCGCCGGCATCGGCCTGGGAGTCGAACCTGACCGGGCCGATGGCGGTGGTCGTCGGGAGCGAGGGGAGCGGCCTCTCCGGCGCCACGAAGCGCCGCTGCGACCTCCTGGTGCGCTTCCCGATGGCGGGGCGCGTGGCCTCCCTCAACGCCGCGACGGCGGGGGCGCTCCTGCTCTTCGAGGTCGTCCGGCAGCGGTCGCGGTCGGACTAGAATCGCTCGAAAGGGCGGGCTGACATGCGGCACTCGCGACTCTGGTGGACGGCGATCCTGGTCCCGGTGGCGATCATCGGCGGGATCGAGCTCCTGGCGGACTGGGCCCTGGACCCGTATCTGCCGTTTCCGCTCGACACGCTGGTGGTCACCGTCACGACCCTGATCCTCGCCCTCCTGCTCGTGACGCTGGCCCAGCGACGCATGGATCTCCTCGCCCGCGCGCTCGACGCGCGGACGCGGGAGCTCGAGCGGCGGGGAGAGATCACCCGCTCCCTGCACCAGCTTGGCGTCGCCATCTCCGCGACGCACGACCTCGAGGCGGTCCTGCGGTCCGTCGCCGACGCGACGCGACGGCTCCTGGGCGGCGACGTGGCGTTCGTGGTGCTGGAGGCGGGGGATGGCGGCCGACTCGCCGCGGAGAGCGGCCCGCCGGAGGCCTTCGTCCGCACGGAGGCTGTCAGCGAGCCGGGCGATCTCCTGCGAGAGCCCTGGCGACGATCGCTGGTGGCGGCTCCGCTGCACCGCGGGGAGTCGACGATCGGCTCCCTGGCGGTGGGGGGCCGGCACCAGCGCAGCTACGAGGTGGATGAGCTCGAGACGCTCTCGTCCCTGGCGAGCCTGCTCACCCTGGCCATCGAGAATGCGCGCCTGGAGGCGCAGCTTCGCGAGATGGCGGTCCGCGGCGAGCGAGAGCGCATCGCCCGTGAGATGCACGACGGGCTCGCCCAGGTCCTGGGCTACGTCAACACCAAGTCCCAGGCGGTGGAGGAGCTCCTGCGGCAGCGGCGGATCGCGGAAGCGCGCGGGCAGCTCGCCGAGCTGGCGGCGGCCGCGCGTTCGATCTATGTCGACGTCCGCGAGGCCATCCTGGGCCTCACCAGCCCGGTGACGCCCGGCCGCGGGCTCGTCGGCGCGCTGGAGGAATACGCCAGCCGCTTTGCCGCCTCATCGAAGCTCGCGGTCGCCGTCAACGCCTCGCCGGAGGCGACCGCCTCGCACCTGGCACCGGAGACGGAGGCGCAGGTCTTCCGCATCGTCCAGGAGGCGCTGACCAACGTCCGCAAGCATGCCGCCGCCCGCAGCGTCGAGATCGGCGTTGCCTGCCGGGGCGGCGCGCTGGAGGTGCGGGTCACCGATGACGGGCGGGGAGTCCCCGCTGCGCCGGACGGCGTGGCCCCGGTCGGGTCTGCTGCTGCCGTCTGGCCGCATTACGGGCTGGCGGCGATGCAGGAGCGGGCATCCGCCATCGGTGGCCAGCTGGAGATCGGGCAGGCGCCGCAGGGTGGCACCGTCGTCACGCTGCGGCTCGCGGCCGAAGCCACGCTCGGCGGCGCTGCCCGCACCTCGGCCGGGGCCGGAGCGGCCTGATGCGGATCCTGCTCGCCGACGACCACGCCCTGGTCCGTGACGGGATCGCCTCGCTCCTGGCGGCCTGGGGCCACGAGGTCGTCGGCCAGGCGACCGACGGCGAGGAGGCCGTCGCCCTCACCACGCGCCTGGGGCCGGAGCTCGTGCTCATGGACGTGCGGATGGTGGGCATCGGCGGGATCGAGGCGACCCGGCAGATCAAGGCCATCCGCCCCGAGGTGGCCATCGTCATGCTGACCGCCAGCGAGGATGAGGATGACCTCTTTGCCGCGATCCGGGCCGGCGCCCAGGGGTACCTCGCCAAGAACCTCGAGTCGGCGGCACTGCGGCGCATGCTCGATGCCGTGCGACGCGGCGAGGCCGCCATCACTCCCGCCACCGCGGCGCGCATGCTCGACCACTTCCAGCGCGAAGGACGTGCCGTACCGGAGGACCGCGATCGGCTGACCGAGCGCGAGACGCAGGTCCTGGACCTCGTGACCCGCGGGCTTCGCAACAAGGAGATCGCCACGCGGCTTGCGATCAGCCAGAACACGGTGAAGTACCACCTGGCGAACATCCTCTCCAAGCTTCACGCGGAGAGCCGCACACAGCTGGCGGCACGTGCGGTCCGCGAGGGCCTGATCCCCGGCGAGCCGCCCGGAGGCTGAGCGCACGGGCCATCCGGCCCGGTCCGGATGGCCCCCACCGCCCACCCGGTCGAGCGGTGCGGCCCCTACCCGGATGCATGTTGGCCGCCCGCCTCCCGCGCGCGACCCTCCGGGTACCAACGCCGCGGAGGGCCCGTGAATGGGCTATCGAATCTCGATCGACCACGACAACTGCATCAACTGCGGCATCTGCATGGACGTCTGCCCGGTGCAGGCGCTCGACATGAGCCGCCCGCAGGTCCCGGGCGTGGAGGCAGGCCCGGGAGGATCGCCGATCCCGTGGATGATGGAGCACCCCGTCCAGGTGGGGGAGTGCATCGGGTGCTCGATCTGTATCCGGGAATGCCCGGTCGTGGTGATGACCCTCGACAGCGTTCCCGAGCCCACGCCGCTTTCCGACCTGCCGGGACCGGTCTTCCCGCCGCGCCCGACCGACGGATGGATCCCCCTCAGCGAGGTCACCCGCGAGTCGCTCAAACCCACCCATCCGTCCCCGTTCGAGGCGCTGACCGGCGGCTGGCGCACCCATGAGCGCCCCCAGCCCTGGATGGTCTGGGATGCCATGGTGGAACCGATGGCAGCCACGCCTCAGGCTCCCTGCCAGACCGCGTGCCCGGCCGGGACCGATGCCGGCCGCTACGTGGGCCTGATCGCGGAGGGTCGCTACAGCGACGCCTACGCCGTGGCGGCGGAGGTCAACCCGTTTCCCTCCGTCTGCGGGTGGATCTGCACGGCTCCCTGCGAGGCGGCCTGCCGCCGCGGGACGCTCGACGAGCCGATCGCCATCCGCACCCTCAAGCGCTTCGCCGCCGAGCACGGCAGCCTCCCGGACATCCCGGCGCCGCCCGTGCGGCATGCCGAGCGGGTCGCGATCGTGGGTGGCGGACCGGCCGGGATGTCGGCGGCCTACTACCTTGCCCGCCTGGGGTACCCGGTCACCGTCTTCGAGGCGATGCCGGTGCCGGGCGGGATGATGGCCATCGGCATCCCCGAGTACCGCCTGCCGCGCGAGGTCCTGCGGGCGGAGATCGACCGGATCGTCGACCTCGGCGTGGACCTGCGCCTGAACCAGGCCATGGGCCGCGATTTCGGCCTGGGCGACCTGGAGTCGCAGGGCTACGGTGCGATCTTCCTCTCGACCGGCGCACCCAAGAGCCGCCGCCTCGGGGTGGACGGCGATCAGCTGCGGGGCGTGACCCCGGCCACGCTCTTCCTCAAGCAGGTCAACCTGCACGAGGAGCCGCACCTGGCGGGCGCCGTGCTCGTGGTCGGCGGCGGCTCCACGGCCATGGACGCAGCGCGCTCCGCCCTGCGGAGCGGTGCGGCATCGGTCACCGTGCTCTACCGGCGCGACCGCGCGGAGATGCGGGCCCAGGTCGAGGAGATCGAGGCGGCCGAGCGCGAGGGCGTCGTCATCCGTACCAGCGCCGTCGTCGCCGAGGTGATCGGCGAGGACGGCCGGATGGTGGCCGCGCGGGTCGCGATCGGCGGCGCCGATCCCGAGACGGTCCGTGCGGGCACGATCCTGGTCGCCATCGGCGAGGAGCCCGATCCATCGATCCTGCCCGAGGGGACGGGCATCGAGATCAGCGCCTTCGAGGGGATCGTCGCCGACCCGCGGACCCTGTCCACCGGGCATGCCGGCGTGTTCGCCGGCGGCGACGTCGTCTCGGGTCCCAAGACGATCATCGACGCGGTGGCCTCCGGTCGGCGTGCGGCCGGGGCCATCCACGCCTACCTGCGCGGCATCCCCGACGGTGACGCCGCGGTCATGGCCGCAGCCCGCTATCGGACCCCGCGTCCGCGCTCACTGGAGCTCGACCTGGCGATCCATCCGCGGGCGCATGCCCCCGAGGGCGAGTACGTCCCGGGCTCGTTCGCCGCGACCCAGCAGGGATTCGCCGAGCCGGTGGCCCGTGCCGAGGCGAGCCGCTGCTTCCGCTGCGATGCGGTCTACCGCTGCCCGGCCGTCTCGGTGACCGCCGGCCGCGGCCGGCCCCACTCGCCCAGCGCGGATCTCACCGCGGCAACCTCGAATGGAGGACAGCAATGACCCCTGATCAGGTCTCCGGCTTCTTCGACGCCGGCGAAGCGTTCGTCGAGGGCACCATCGGCGCGGCGCTCGTCGCGCTCTGGCTGCTCACCCTGGCGCTCCACCTGGCGCGGCCCTACATGGTCCGCACCCTTCGCAAGTTCACGCTGCGCCTGGGCGCCGACCTGTGGTGGATCATCTATGTCGCGCTGCGCGACATCCTGCTCCTGCAGGTCTTCCTGGGCAGCTTCGTCTTCTTCTACCCCGACGTGGTCGGAGGCCAGGACCTTCCGATCACCGGGGGCATCGCCGCCGCCTGCGCCTTCGGAGCGCTGCTGCTGAAGCTGACCGGGCATGGCGAGGGCGACACCAGGGCCTTCCGCTGGCAGACGATCCTGCTCGGCATCGGGTCGGTCCTGTACATCGGCCCGTACCTCCTCGGCGTCCAGGTCACCCAGATCGACCAGGGCTGGGCCAAGTCGCTCGCCTCGGTCTTCGTCTCCAGCCAGAACCCCGACTGGGCCCTGCCCCTCTGCTACCTGTCGGCCCTCGCGGTCGGGGTGATGGGGCTGATGGCCGTCGTCTTCAACCTGCGTCGCACCGCCGCCCGGCGTCGCCAGGCGGTCGCAACGGGAGCTGAGTCATGACCGCCGACGATCTCGCCACCGCCCTGACCCACGGAGGCTCGGGATGGCTCGTCTTCTCGCTGGCCGCCATCCTGCCGATCCTGTGGGCGTTCACCCTCAGCGTGCACTTCGCACGACCGTACGTCATCGGCTTCCTCCAGGGCCTGACCCTCCGCTTCGGCGGCGACGTGTGGTGGCTCAGCTACGTGCTGATCCGCGACGGGTTGATGCTGCTGACCCTGGCGCTGAGCATGATCTTCCTCATGCCCAACCTCTACATCGGGCTCGGGCTGCCGCTCACTGCGCCGCTCGCCACGGTGGGCCTCTTCTGGGCCCTGCTCGTCAAGCTGACGCGGGACTCGGACGACGACCCGGTCGCCTTCCGCTGGGTGAGCATCCTGCTCGTCGTGTCCTCGGTGCTCTACATCGTCCCGCAGATCTACGGGCTGGAGGCCGCGGACCAGGTGGACCGCCTCTCGGCGATCGGCCTGGGCTGGATCCCCGATGCGCTGACGGCCGCGAACACCGATGCCGGCACCATCAACCCGCTCGCGTGGCCGATCCTCGTGATCGGGCTCGTCGCCGTGGCGCTCACCGGCGCGTACCTGTTCTGGAAGTTCCTCTCCGGCCTCGGCGCCGACGAGGAGCCGGAGGAGGTGGAGGCCGGGGCATAGCGCCGATGGCGCCGGACGGAATCACGCGACGGGCGCGGCCGGCGAGGGCCGCGCCCGTTCCATTGCCTCCGGCACTGGCGGGCCTCGACCCCGGTGGCTCCGGGTGGCTCGTCGTCAACGGCGCCTGTCTCGCGGTCGTCGGGGTCGCGCTCCTTCGCCGGGTGCGCGGTCGAGGGGGCGCGGGCGCGGGCGCGGGCAACGCGCTGCTAGCATCCGGCACATGAGCGCCGTCGCGGACGAGCCTGCCGTCCAGGATTTCTACCCCGAGGATGCATCGCACTGCTACGGCTGCGGCCGCCTCAACCCGGCCGGCAGCCACTTCCGCACCCGGCCGAGCGGCGACCGCACGCTGACCGACTTCGAGCCCGATGCCGCCCACACCGCGTTGCCGGGCGCCGTCTACGGCGGCCTCATCGCCAGTCTCCTCGATTGCCATTCGACCGGCTCCGCGGCGATCTACGCCCTCGCGCGCGAGGGCGCCGGCATCGGTCCCGGCGAGGCTCCGCGCTTCGTGACCCGCCACCTCGCGGTGGACTACCTGGCGCCCACACCGATGGGGCCGCTGCGGGCGGTGGGGCAGCTGGTGGAGGCCACCGATCGCAAGGTGATCGTGGAGAGCGACCTGTGGGCCGGAGGCACGGTGACCGCCCACGCCCGCGCGGTCCTCATCCGCGTCGAGGAGCGTCCCGGCTAGAATCGGGTTCCGGGCCGACGTAGCTCAACGGTAGAGCAGCGGTTTTGTAAACCGCCGGTTGTGGGTTCGACTCCCTCCGTCGGCTCCAACCTTGGCCGGGTATCAAGCCAGCCTGGACGCCTGCACGGCTGCGCCGGCCGGCATCGGATTCACCTCATCCGACGCCACCACGACGCGCGTCCTCGCTGACGCTGCGGCGGGTGAGCAGCAGGACGGCCGATGCGCCGACGACGTAGCCACTCCCCTGGATCACGAGCAGCGCCACGACCGGCACCACCTCGCCTGCCACTCCGGCCAGGATCGCCCCCACGAGCGTGCCGACCGAGGCCATGGCGGACAGGGCGCCGACCACCCGTCCGCGATGCGAGTCGGTGCTCAGCGACTGCTGGAGCGTCACCAGCCCGGCACCCATCGCGGCGCCCGGGACACCCACGATGGTGATCACCACCAGGGCCGGGCCGATATGCGGGTACAGGACGGGATAGGTGAAGAGGCCGAGATCGATGACGCCGAACAGCAGCCCGCCACCGATGAGGAGCCGGAGCGGGTCGATTCGCGAGCCGAGTCGGCCGATGACCAGCGCACCGGCCAGGCCGCCGATCGCCTGGGCCGAAAGGAGCGCCCCGTATCCCGCGGCATCGGAGTGCAGGGCCACCTCCACCCAGGGAACGAAGAGGGTGATCGTGAGGCCCTCCCCGATGGAGGTCACGACCATGAACACCAGCAGGGCGCGGAGCACCGGGGCATGAAGGATGACGCGGAGGCCGTCGCGCCACTCCCCGGCCAGCCGGCGCCAGGCGGAGATCGCCTCCGCCTCCATCGAGACGGTGGTCTGCGCCGCGCGAACCGGCGGGCGGTAGCGAATCAGGGCGATCAGCGCGGCGGAGACGAGGAACGACGCCGCGTCCAGGACTGCGACCAGCGTCAGCCCACCAACCGCGACGAGCACGCCGGCGATCGCGGGGCCGATCAGCCGCGAGAGATGGCGGCTGACGCCGGTGAGTGCATTGGCGGTGACGAGCTCCTCCTCGCCCCCCTCGAGCAGGTTGGGGACGATGGCCACCGCCGCCGGGGTGAAGAGCTGCTCGACGGAGCTCTGGCCGAAGAGGACGACGTAGGCGATCCACGGCCCCAGGGACGCGAGACCCAGCAGGGGAAGCAGGAGCAGGGCCAGGAGGATGTTGACGATCACCATCAGCCGTCGGCGATTCCAGCGGTCGACGTACACGCCGGCGACCGAGCCGAACAGGATCGACGGGATGACGAAGGCGACCGGCACCCCGGCGATCGCCAGCGTGGAGCCGGTCAGGCGGTAGAGCTCCACCGGCAGTCCCACGATGAGGAACCAGTCACCCGTCATGGAGATCAGGCCGCCGATCCAGAGCAGCGCGAAGTTCCGCTGGCGAAGCACCCTGAGCATGGCTGCGATTATGCGGGGGTTTGCGGCGTAGGCTTGACCGATGGTGAACGGGCGGATCCGCATCGGCTGCTCCGGGTGGGAGTACCGCCACTGGCGGGGCAGCTTCTATGGGGCCGGGCTCCCGCAGGCGCGCTGGCTGGAACGCTACGCGGCCGAGTTCGAGACGGTCGAGCTCAACGCCACCTTCTATCGGCTCCCGGAGGCCTCGACCTTCGACCGATGGTGCGAGCGCGCTCCCGAGGGCTTCCGCTACGCGGTGAAGGCGAGCCGCTACCTCACCCACCTGAAGCGCCTGCGCAATCCCGGCGAGCCGCTGGAGCGGCTCTGGTCACGCGCCGACCGGCTGGCGGAGCACCTGGGGCCGATGCTGTACCAGCTCCCGCCCCGCTGGCGGCGCAACACCCGGCGGCTCGAGGCCTTCCTCGCGGCCCTGCCGGCGCGCCGGCAGCACGCCGTGGAGTTCCGGGATGCGTCGTGGCATCACCCCGACGTGTACCGGCTCCTCGAGCGCCACGGCGTGGCGCTCTGCCTGCACGACATGCCCGATGCCGGCGCGCCCGTCGAGCCGGTCGGCCCCTTCGTGTACGTGCGGTTCCATGGACGCGGGACATACGGTGGCTCGTATGCTCCGCAGACGATCGGCGCCTGGGCACGGCGGCTCGCCGCCTGGGCCGCCGAGGGACGTGACGCATGGGTCTACTTCAACAACGACGTCGGCGGGCACGCACCGCTGGATGCCGTGCGGCTCCGCGAGGCGGTCGGCCGCCATCGGTCCGGCTGAGGAGACGGAGGACGCAGCGATGACGGATGCCGATCGCCGGGAGCGGCGCGCGCAGTGGGACGCACGCCACGGGCAGCGTGAGATCGAGTCTGACGGACCTGACCAGGCTCTCGTTGCGCAGGCATCGCGCCTGGCGCCGGGCCGGGCCCTTGACCTCGCGTGCGGCAGCGGGACGAACGCCGTGTGGCTCGCCCGCTCGGGCTGGCGGGTGACCGGCGTCGACTGGTCCGGCGTCGCGCTGGAGAAGGCGCGCGCTCGTGCGGCGCAAGCGGGCGTGGCCGTCGAGTGGGTCGAGGCCGACCTCCTGGGCTGGCAGCCGCCTGCCGGCGGGTTCGACCTGGTGACCGCCCTCTACCTGCACCTGGTGCCCGTCGAGCGCCGGATGGTGTACGCCTCCGCGGCGCGAGCGGTGGCGCCCGGCGGTCACCTTCTCGTCATCGGCCACGACCGCCAGAACCTTGGCCGGGGCCCGGGACCGCAGGATCCGGAGCGGCTCTTCACCGCGGCCGAGCTGGGTGTCGAGATTGCGGCGGCGGTGCCGGAGCTGGCGGTCGAGGAGGCGCTCGTGGTTCATCGAGGGCCGGGCCCGGAGGGGGACCCGGTCGACGCGGTCCTCCGCATGCGCCGCGACATCGGTTGAGGGGGTGCCGGCGGTTCGCTATACTCGCGCCCGGTCGGTCGGGTGATACCGGACCGGCTGTCGTGTCTGCGGGTAGGTTGAGCAGGTGGTGAGCTCTGCTGACTGTAGATCAGCCGTCGAGAGACTGTGGGGGTTCGATTCCCTCCCTGCCCACCAATGACACGACACGGAGAGCATCCGGCGCACGAAGGACCGGACGTCTCGCTCCAGGGCCCACGTAGCTCAGTTGGCAGAGCACTTCCTTGGTAAGGAAGAGGTCTCCGGTTCGAGCCCGGACGTGGGCTCCACTCCGCGCGGCTCGCGCGGAACAGGGCCGGAAACACAGCTTTCCACAGGATTCCCCATGGTTGCGGGGTTCTCGTCCGGCTGCAAGAATCGCGCTGCTGTCCGGGCCGTCCCGCTTCCATTCATCGAGCACAGCAAGGGGTCTCCTGACGAACAGATGAGTTCCCGTATTCCGCGACGCTGCCACCTCCCGGGCGCCGGCCATGGCGCCCGCAGGCGTGGTGAGGAAGCAGGTTTCGACGTGCCCCGGGGAGTGGCCCCACGATCGCGTGGGCCGATGGCGCAGGGAATCTCGAAGGGGCAGCTACCGCGATGAACCCGAACGTCGTCCTCCCGTTCCTGTCGTCCAGCCTCAGCTTCATCTTCGCCATCATGGTCGCCGACCAGTGGGTGCGCCGCCGGCAGCCCTACCAGCTGGTCTGGACCATCGGCCTCCTGTGGTACGGCATCAGCGCCGGGACGGAGTTCCTTGGCGGACTGGTGGGCTGGAGCGAGCCGCTCTACCGGACCTGGTACCTGATCGGCGCCTTCGGCGTCGCCGCCTACCTTGGTCTCGGCACGATCTTCCTGCTCAACAAGACCCGGTTCGGCTACTTCGTGGCCTTCTCCCTCTTCCTGGCAGGGCTCTTCAGCTGGTTGACCACCATCAAGTACGCCGACCAGGGCGAGCCGGTCTCCGCGGGCGTGACGCTGGCCGTCCTGGCCTACACGTGGGGCGGCGCGCTGCTGCTCGTGGGCGTGACGATGATCAGCCGCCGCTGGGTCGCCCCGGTCTCCGCCGCGCTCCTCGTGGTCGCCAGCGCCGTCGCCGCGGTCCTGGTCCTGACGGTCCAGCTGCCCGCGCCCGGCTTTGCGCTCGACCCGCTCACCGCCGTGCCGATCGGGCAGGCCTTCCCCAGCGACCTGCGGATCCTGACCCCGCCCTTCAACATCACCGGCGCCTTCGCCCTCGTCTTCGGGGCGGCCTACTCCACGTACATCTTCATGCCCAAGGTCAGGGTCATGCGCGTCACGACCCGGATCCCGGTGGTGAGCCAGGTCGGGCGCAGCGTCGCGGTGGTCGTCAACTTCTTCGCCTCGATCCCGGCCGCGTTCCGTGCGCTCGGCAACGGAACGCTGAACAGCCGCGTGCCCGCCACCGTCCTGATCGCCATCGGCGGGTTCATCCCGGGCTGGACGAGCGGCCTGAACCGGTTCGGCGTGACCTGGTCGTTCTTCCTGGGCGAGTTCCTCGGAGTGCTCTTCATCTTCCTCGGGTTCCTCGTCAGCATCGAGGTCTTCAGCGACGTCCGGCTGCCGTTCACCCACGTGGTCCTGCTGCGGCGCGACCGACCCGCCGCCGCGGGCGAGGTGACTGCGATGAGCGGAGGCGCCGGAGGCGACTGAGCCGCCGCGGTCCCGCGCATGCTTTGCGTTGACACCCGCGCGCCCCGACCCTAGAATCACGAGGCTTCCCCGTGGTGACCGGCCTTAGAATCCCGTGTCCGGGGGATCCATGAGAAGGACCAAGCGGACGTGGCCAAGGCCGAAAACAGACCCGTCATCGCGCTGGCGTGCACGACCTGCAAGGAACGCACGTACAGCACGCGCAAGAACAAGAAGAACGACCCGGGGCGCCTGGAGCTGAACAAGTACTGCCCGCGCTGCCGGCAGCACACCCTGCACCGGGAGACGAAGTAACGACACCGGAGAGGCGGCACGGCCGCGCCATCGGTAGGGGTGTAGCTCAATTGGTAGAGCACTGGTCTCCAAAACCAGCGGTTGCAGGTTCGAGTCCTGTCGCCCCTGCCAGTCACTCCGGCGGTCGCGCTCCCTCTCCGGACGCACGACCTGACACCCAAGCACGCACGGACGAAGAGCTGAACCAACTGTGATCCAGGGCATTCGCACCTATCTCGTCGAGAGCTGGGCCGAGCTGAGGAAGACCTCCTGGCCGGACCGGCGGACCGTGGTCAACCTGACGCTGATCGTGATTGGCGTCAGCATCTTCGTGGGCGCCTACATCGCGCTCCTCGACCTGGGCATGCACGCAGCGCTGACGCAGGTGTTCAAGTGAGCGACGAGGCACGCAGGGCGCAGGCCCTCGACGAGGACCGCACGGAGGCGGAGGCCGCGCAGGCGGAGGCCGCCGGGGCCGAGGTCGCTCCCGCGGAGCCCGATACCGCAGAGCCCGCCCCGGAGGCGGAGGCGCAGCCGGAGGTCCGCGAGGACCTGGTTGCCGACGCCGAGGGACGCAGCCCCGCACCGGCCGACCGGTCCGCGGCAGCCGCGGAGGTCCGCGAGAGCGAGGCGCGCCAGGCAGCGAGGCTCTCCCGCGAGGCGCCGCGCGTCGGAGACCTGCCGGAGGACGAGCGCTCGCGCAAGCAGTGGTACGTCATCCACACCTACTCCGGGTACGAGAACAAGGTGAAGGCCAACCTCGAGCACCGCATCGAGTCGATGGGCGTCGAGGACCAGATCTTCCAGGTGCTCGTCCCCATGGAGGAGGAGATCGAGATCAAGAACGGCCAGCGGCAGACCGTCAACAAGAAGGTCTTCCCCGGCTACGTCCTGGTCGAGATGGTGATGAGCGACGAGTCGTGGTACGTCGTGCGCAACACGCCGGGCGTCACCAGCTTCGTGGGCTCCGGGAACCGGCCCATGGCGCTCGACGAGAGCGAGGTCAAGAAGATCCTCAAGCAGATGGGGGTCGAGACGCCCAAGTTCAAGGTCCAGTTCACCAAGGGCCAGAGCGTGCGCGTCAACGACGGGCCGTTCGCGGAGTTCATCGGCACCGTGGACGAGGTGAACCCCGAGCGGAACAAGGTGAAGGTGCTGGTCAGCATCTTCGGCCGCGAGACGCCGGTGGAGCTCGACTTCCTGCAGATCGAGAAGCTCTAGGAACCAGACCGATGGCGGCCGAACCGTCGCCATCGGCGCAGCAGTGAGGGAGGGACGGGTGAACCGTCCCGCCTGGACCTCGGAGGTAGCACATGGCAAAGAAGATTCGCGCGATCCTGAAGGTGCAGGCGCCCGCCGGCAAGGCCACGGCGGCGCCGCCGGTCGGGCCGGCGCTCGGCCAGCACGGGATCAACATCATGGAGTTCATCAAGGCCTTCAACGAGCGGACGGCGAGCCAGGCCGGCTACGTCGTCCCCGCGGAGATCACCGTCTTCGAGGACCGCTCGTTCACCTTCGTCACCAAGGCCCCGCTGGCCGCTGCGCTCCTGAAGCGCGCCGCCGGCGTTGAGTCCGGCTCGGCCCAGCCGAACCGCGACAAGGTCGGCAGCGTGACGCAGGCCCAGCTTCGCGAGATCGCGGAGACGAAGATGGCCGATCTCAACGCGAACGACATCGAGCACGCGATGCAGATCATCGCCGGGACCGCGCGTTCCATGGGCATCGAGGTGGCCGACTGATGGCGCAGCACGGACGCAAGTACACCGAGGCGGCAAAGCTCGTCGAGGCGGAGCGCCGCTACCCGATCGACGAGGCGGCGGAGCTCCTGCCGCGGATCTCGATCACCAGGTTCGACTCCACGGTGGAGGCCCACCTCCGCCTGGGCGTGGACCCGCGCCACGCGGACCAGCTCGTGCGGGGAACCGTGGTTCTGCCCCACGGGACCGGTCGGAAGATCCGCGTGATCGTCTTCGCCCAGGGCGAGAAGGCCCAGGAGGCGCTGCGGGCCGGCGCCGACGAGGTGGGCGCCGACGACCTCGTCAAGCGCGTGGACGACGGCTGGTTCGACTTCGACATCGCCGTGGCCACCCCGGACATGATGGGCGCCGTGGGCCGGCTGGGGAGGAAGCTGGGGCCGCGCGGCCTGATGCCGAACCCCAAGTCGGGGACCGTGACGTTCGACATCGAGCGGGCCGTGAGCGAGGTGAAGTCCGGGCGTGTCGAATTCAAGGTCGACCGCGCCGGCATCGTCCACGTCCCGGTCGGGAAGGCGAGCTTCACCCCGGAGCAGCTGGCCGCGAACGTGGCTGCGCTGGTCGATGCGGTGAACCGCGCCAAGCCGTCGGGGGCCAAGGGCACCTACCTGCGCACCCTGACCCTGGCGCCAACCATGGGGCCCGGCGTTCGCGTGGACATCCCCTCGGCACTGGCCGCCGCGGCGATCTAGAGGCAATCCGGGCAGCTTCGCCGATTCCGCCGTCTCGGAAACGCGCGGGTCGCGTGGGCGTCGTCTCCACGGGCTCCCTGTACCCGTCGGCTGGGTGAGCGGTGCCGGAGCGTGCGTCCAGCGCCGGTTCGGGGGCGGAATATGCACGCCCTGGGTGGGGGAGCGCACGAGCTTTCGTTTCGTGGTGCTCCTCACCCTCCCGGTGGATACCTCGGTCTCCAGCGGGGACCGGGGTGCGCCTGCGTTACCCCTCACCCACGGGGTGGGTAGCGGGCGGGTGGGTCTCCGGCGGATGGGGTGCCGGCGCGTGTCGCGGCCCGGTTGCGGGGCCGGCAGCCAACGGGTACCATCCGCGAGCAATCGAAGACGAGCCCCAGACAGCGGTGCGTTCCGGGTGAGACTCCCGGACCAATTGCCGGCCCCGTGGAGGCCGACGGCACGCCGAGGCACGAACAGCATCGACCCGCCGGGCCGATGCCCGCCGGACGCGGTCCCTCGTGCCAACGCGCGAGGGCTTTTCTTATGTCCGGGAGGTGGATCGCAAGAACGAATGCCGAATGATGTCAAGCGCCAGGCAGTGGCCGAGCTCGCGGAGATGCTCCGCGGCAGCTCCGCCATGGCCGTGGCGGACTACCGGGGCCTCTCGGTCTCCGACATGCAGGCGGTGCGCCGATCCCTGCGCGGGAACGGCGTGCAGCTCCACGTGGCGAAGAACCGACTGCTGAAGATCGCCGCCGACCAGGTCGGCCTCGAGGAGCTCAAGCCGATGCTCTCCGGGCCCACGGCGCTGGCGACCGTCAGCGGTGACGAGGTGAGCATGGCGAAGGCGCTCCAGGAGGCCTTCCGCCCGTATCGGGTCGTGACCCTGCGCGGCGGCCTGCTGGGAACGCGGGCGATCGACGGCGCGGGCCTCACCCGCCTGGCGTCGCTGCCCCCGCGCGAGGTGCTGCTCGGCCAGCTGGCCGGCGGCATGGCCGCCCCGCTCTCGGGGATGGCCGGTGTCCTCGCAGCGAACCTGCGAAACCTCGTCGGCGTGCTGAGCGCCGTCGCGGACAAGAGGCGACAGAGCGAGGGCGGCAGCGCCGCCTGACGAGAAGGAGAACGAGACACCCATGGCAACCAAGTCCCTGAGCAAGGACGAGATCCTCGAGGCGGTCGACGGGATGACCGTCCTCGAGCTCTCGGAGCTCGTCAAGGCGTTCGAGGAGCGCTACGGCGTCACGGCCGCGGCACCCGTCGCCGTCGCTGCGGCGCCGGCCGCCGGGGCCGACGCCGCCGCGCCGGTCGAGGAGCAGACCGAGTTCGATGCCGTCCTGACCGAGGTCGGGGCAAACAAGATCCTCGTGATCAAGGCCGTGCGCGAGCTCACCGGCCTGGGCCTCAAGGAGGCGAAGGACCTCGTCGACGCGGCACCCAAGCCGGTCAAGGAGGCCGTCACCAAGGAGGAGGCCGAGCAGGTCAAGGAGAAGCTCGCCGAGGCCGGAGCGACCGTCGAGGTCAAGTAGCCCGGCGACCTGCACAGCGATCGGAGGGCCGGTCCCCGCACGGGGCCGGCCCTTTCGCGTGGCGCTCCGCGGCCCCGCCGGCCACCGTCGTCAGATCCGCCGCGTGACGCCCTCCGGCGGCGGCTCCGGGTACCGGTGCTTCAGCTGGCCGATCTCGACGCCCAGCTGATAGCGAGCCTCCGAGAGGCCGGCGCAGGTGGTGGTCGTGATCACGACGCGGGGAACCACCCCGCCCCGCCGAATCCCGAGCCTCGCCGCTCGCTCGGGCCAGGCACGCGTGAACTCCGCGAGCTGGCGCTCGAGGCTCCGGGCGGTGGGCAGGCCGATGACGAGGATCTCGTCGCCCCCGTCGCGCACCACGAGCGCGTCGGGGATCTCGCGGAGCGTCTCCGCGTAGAGGCGCAGGGCGCGATCGCCCGCGACCTGGCCGTTCGCGGTGTTGAAGGCCCCGAAGCCGGCGAGGTCGATGAACGCGAACTCCACCGGGAGCTGCGAGAGCTCGGGGAGCGCACCCACGGCCAGGGCGATGTCGTCGAAGAAGGCGATCGTGGGCAGGCCGGTCAGGCGATCGCGGACGCTGGGGGCCACGTGGGGCCACGCGAACCGGCGGGTGAAGGCAGATGTCGATCGCCGCATCCAGTCCACGATCGCGGCGGTGAGCCACGGGACCTCCGGGCCGAGCGCCCGCCACCACCCCGCGATCTCCTGCCGGCGCGCGAGGAAGCGGATCGTGGGCTCCGGGTCGAAGGTGGGGTCCAGCAGCGTGAGCAGCTCGGCGGCCGCCAGCGTCGTCAACACGTCCGGCGGCTGGGTGGCGTCCTGCCAGCTGCCATCTGGCCGTCGCATGGCCTTGGTCAGCGCGTACAGGCCGGGGAGCACGCGGGGGTAGGTGCCGAGCCGCCACAGGCCCAGGGCCAGGTGGGCCGAGGCGGAGGTGAGCGGCTCCCCGAAGAATGGGAAGCGCCTGCCCTGGACCGCGCCGTCGCGAACGGCGAGCCGGCCGTAGCGATTGGCCAGCGCCTGCACGAGGTCCCGAAGGTGCGTGAGCGCCAGGGGATGCGCGGTGAGCTGCCAGACGGCGAACGTGTCGCGCCACGGGTCGTCCGCCCCGATCCACTCCGCCACGTCGTCCTCCGCGACGGGCATCGCGCGCCGCAGCAGGGCAGTCGCCCGATCGGCGAGCACCGGCTCGTCCACGGCGGCGACCTCCGACCAGAGCTGCAGGTGGAGGCCCACCAGCGCGGGGGCCATGATCCGCTGCGCGTACTGGCCCGGGTTGCTCTGGAGCCAGAAGCTCTCGCGAGGACGCCAGTTCACGCGGCGTCCCGCGTAGGCGGGGTCGCCAGGGTCGGTCTTGATGCCGAGGATCCAGGGGTAGCGCCGCCAGTTGTGCCGCTCCGCGATCTGCTCGCGACGGGACAGGTAGGCGAGAAGGCCCCCGATCGGCGCTGGATTGCCGATCGCCCGCATGGCGAGGACGGAGGCCGCGATCATGGGATCGCCGACGGCCTGGGGATCGGCGGCGTGCCGCGCGAGCGCGGCCTCGGCACGAGCGATGAACGAGAGCGTGCCGCCCGCGAACGACGCGTCCGAACCGATCATGCGCCCCCTCGTTCAGAGCTCAACGCTGGTCGTGGAGAGGTTCCCATGGCGCGCCCGGAGGGGCCATGGGCCGCTCGTACGGGGTGCGCTCGAGCACCGCGCGCGAGCGGAGGCGCGCCTCCCGGTGATGGTACCGACGTACTAGCTCGCAGGCGGGCGGGTACTGGCTGGCACGCGCTCTGCGCATCGGTGTGGTGCAGTCCATGAGCACGGCGCGCCTCTCTCACGGTGGCGCGCGAGCGATCGAAGCGAGGTGCAGCCACGAGCCAGACCGTCAGCGATTACCTCATCCAGCGGCTCCACGAGTGGGGCGTCCACCGGATCTACGGCTATCCGGGCGACGGGATCAACGGGATCGCCGGCGCCCTCAACCGGCGCGGGGGCGACCCGGCCTTCGTCCAGGTGCGCCACGAGGAGCTCGCCGCCTTCATGGCGTCGGCCCACGCCAAGTTCACCGGCGAGGTCGGCGTCTGCCTGGCAACGTCGGGCCCGGGCGCGGTGCACCTCCTCAACGGCCTGTACGACGCACGGATGGACCATCAGCCTGTCGTCGCCATCGTTGGACAGCAGGCCCGCATCGGCCTCGGCAGCGGCTACCAGCAGGAGATCGACCTGGTCAGCCTCTACAAGGACGTCGCCGCCGAGTTCGTCCAGCTCGTCAGCGTCCCGGCCCAGATGCGGCACGTGGTGGACCGCGCCGTGCGCATCGCGCTCGGAGAGCGGACCGTGACCTGCATCATCGTGCCGAACGACCTCCAGACCGCGGAAGCGGTCCCGTCGCCGCCGCGCACGCACGGGGCGGTCTTCTCCGGCGTCGGCTTCTCTCGCCCGGTGATCGTTCCGTCCGACGGCGATCTCCAGCGGGCCGCGGACATCCTCAACGAGGGGGAGCGGGTGGCGATGCTCATCGGGCAGGGCGCGCGCAGTGCCGCGGACGAGGTGACGGGGACCGCGGAGCTGCTCGGGGCCGGCGTGGCCAAGGCGCTGCTGGGCAAGGACGTCCTGCCGGACGACCTCCCCTGGGTGACCGGCTCCATCGGTCTGCTCGGCACGAAGCCCAGCTGGGACATGATGATGAACTGCGACACGCTGCTGATGATCGGGACGAGCTTCCCGTACGCGGAGTTCCTTCCGAAGGAGGGACAGGCGACCGGCGTGCAGATCGACATCGATCCACGGCAGATCGGTGTCCGCTATCCGACCGACGTCAACCTCATCGGCGACGCGAAGGCGACGCTCGAGCGCCTCATGCCGCTCCTCCACCGCAAGGAGCGGCGGGACTGGCGCCAGGAGATCGAGAAGGGCGTCGCCGACTGGTGGGAGCTCATGGACAAGCGCTCGCACGAGAAGGCCGACCCGGTCAACCCGCAGTGGGTCCTCCACGAGCTGAGCCCACGCCTGCCCGACGACGTGATCATCACCTGCGACACCGGCTCGGTGGCCAACTGGTACGCGCGCGACGTGAAGATCCGCAAGGGGATGCGGGCGAGCCTCTCCGGGAACCTCGCAACCATGGGGCCGGCCGTGCCATACGCCATTGCCGCGAAGTTCGCCCATCCGGACCGCCCGGTCGTGGCGCTCGTGGGCGACGGCGCCATGCAGATGAACGGCATGAACGGGCTCATCACCGTCGCGAAGTACTGGAAGGAGTGGAAGGATCCCCGGCTGACGATCCTGGTCCTCAACAACCAGGACCTCAACCAGGTCACCTGGGAGCAGCGCGCCATGGAGGGCGACCCGAAGTTCGAGGCGTCCCAGGACCTGCCGAGCATCCCGTACGCGAAGTACGCGGAGCTCCTGGGCCTGAACGGCATCCATGTCGAGTCGCCTGCCGAGGTGGGGAGCGCCTGGGACGCCGCGCTGAGCGCGACGACGCCCACGGTCCTCGAGGTGGTCACAGACCCGAACGTGCCGCCCCTGCCGCCGCACATCACGCTCCAGCAGGCCAAGCACTTCGCATTCGCCATCGCCAAGGGCGACCCGGACGGCTACGAGGTGGCGGAGACCTCCCTGCGCGAGATGCTCGCGGACGTCCTCCCCGGTCGATGAGCGACGCGACTGTCGAAGGGATCGAGGTCGCCGCCTACACCGTTCCCACGGACGCGCCCGAGTCCGACGGCACGCTGTCGTGGGAGAGCACCACCATCGTCGTGGTGCACGCGTCCGGCGGCGGCCAGCGCGGCCTGGGCTACACCTACTGCCACCAGGCCGCCGCGGTCCTCGTCCGGGACACGCTGGCACCGATCGTCTCCGGCCTCGACGCGATGGACGTGCCCGGTGCCTATCGCACCATGGTCGGGGCGCTGCGGAACATCGGGCGTCCCGGCATCGGTGCGTGCGCGGTCTCGGCCGTGGACGTGGCGCTCTGGGACCTCAAGGCACGGCTCGTCGGCCTGCCGCTGGCCTCGCTCCTCGGGCGTGTCCGTGACGGCGTCGCGCTCTACGGCTCCGGAGGCTTCACCTCCTACGACGCGGACCGCCTCCGCGAGCAGCTCGGCGGTTGGGTCGCGGACGGCATCGGCTCGGTGAAGATGAAGGTGGGACGCCAGCCGGACCGCGACCCGGCGCGGGTGGCGGTGGCGCGCGACGCCATTGGACCGGATGCCCGTCTCATGGTCGACGCGAACGGCGCGTATGACCGCAAGCAGGCCACCGAGCTGGCGGATGCCTTCTCGCAGCATGGGGTGCGCTGGTTCGAGGAGCCGGTCAGCTCCGACGACCTGGCGGGGCTGCACCTCGTCCGCGACAGGGCGCCCGCCGGCATGGAGGTCGCAGCGGGCGAGTACGGGTACGACCCGTGGTATTTCCGCCGCATGCTGGAGGCCGATGCCGTGGACGTCCTCCAGGCCGATGCCACCCGCTGCGGCGGGATCACCGGCTTCCTGGAGGTCGCGGCCGAGTGCGCCGCGCGCTCGATGCCGCTCTCCGCGCACACCGCGCCGGCGCTGCACCTGGCGCCGGGCTGTGCCGCGCCGGCGGTCCGCGACATGGAGTACTTCCACGACCACGTCCGCATCGAGCGGCTCCTCTTCGACGGCGTCCCGGAGCCCCGGGACGGGCGTCTCCACCCAAACCTGGATCGACCCGGCATCGGCTATGAGCTCAAGGAGGCCGACGCCCGCCGCTTTGCGGCAGGAGGTAGCGCATGACTCAGACCACGCCCCGGCAGGCGGCACCCCTCACCCCACCGCCACCACCCACCGAGCCGCCCGCCGCCGAGGTGGACGCGCGCGGGCTCGCCATCGCCCTCCTGAACGAGGTGCGCGGCGAGGTGCGCTTCGACCAGGGCTCGCGGGCGCTCTACGCCACCGACGGCTCGAACTACCGGCAGGTGCCCATCGGGGTCGTCATTCCGCGCGACGTGGACGACATCGTAGCCACCGTCGCGCTGTGCCATGCCTACGGGGCGCCGGTCCTCAACCGCGGCGCAGGAACGTCGCTGGCCGGACAGTGCTGCAACACCGCGGTCGTCATCGACTCGTCGAAGTGGGTGAACCAGATCCTGGAGCTCAACCCGGAGGAGCGCTGGGCACGGGTCCGCCCGGGCCTGGTCCTCGACGACCTGCGTGCCGCCGCGGAGCAGCATCACCTCACCTTCGGGCCGGACCCGGCCACGCACAACCACTGCACCCTGGGCGGAATGCTCGGGAACAACAGCTGCGGGATCCATTCGGTCATGGCCGGCCGCACGGCCGACAACGTCATCGAGCTCGAGGTCCTCACCTACGACGGCGAGCGCTTCCGGGTGGGGGAGACGAGCGAGGAGGAGCTGGACGCCATCATCGCGGCGGGGGGACGACGTGGCGAGATCTACCGGCAGATGCGCGACCTCCGCGACCGCACCGCCGACGAGGTCAGGGCGCGCTACCCGAAGATTCCGCGCCGCGTCTCGGGGTACAACCTCGACGAGCTCCTGCCGGAGAACCGGTTCAACGTGGCCCGGGCGCTGGTGGGCAGCGAGTCGACGCTCGTCACCATCCTCGAGGCCAAGCTGCGCCTCGTCCCCTCGCCGCCGGCGCGCAGCCTGCTCGTGCTCGGCTACCCCGACGTCTTCACCGCGGCCGATCATGTCACCGAGGTGATGGGCTTTGGACCGGTGGGCCTGGAGGGCATCGACCGCGGACTCGTCGAGGACATGAAGGCGAAGGGGCTCCACCCGCGGGACGTGCAGCTGCTGCCCGACGGCGGTGGGTGGCTCCTCGTCGAGTTCGGCGGCGAGACGAAGGACGAGTCTGACGCCAGCGCCCGCAAGCTCATGGAGCACGTCGGGCACGCGGAGAACCCGCCCACCACCAAGCTCTTCGACGACCTGGAGCAGGAGACGAAGGTCTGGGAGATCCGCGAGTCCGGCCTGGGGGCAACGGCGGACATCCCGCACCAGCCCGACACGTGGCCGGGCTGGGAGGACTCGGCGGTCGCTCCAAAGCAGCTCGGCAGCTACCTGCGCGACCTCAAGAAGCTCTGGGACGCCTACGGCTACCACGCCGACATGTACGGCCACTTCGGCCAGGGCTGCCTGCACTGCCGGATCGACTTCGACCTCGTCTCGGGGCCCGGCATCGAGACGTGGCGCCGCTACGAGCACGACGCGGCCGAGCTCGTCATTCGCCACGGCGGCTCGCTGTCCGGCGAGCACGGCGACGGCCAGCAGCGCGGCGAGCTGCTGCCCATCATGTTCGGCAACGATCTCGTGGAGGCATTCGGCGAGTTCAAGACGATCTGGGACCCCGACTGGAAGATGAACCCGGGCAAGATCGTGCGGCCCTTCCGCCTCGACCAGAACCTGCGCCTGGGAGCCGACTACAGCCCGCGCGTCACGAAAACGACGTTCCAGTTTCCGGAGGACTCGTTCAGCTTCGCGAACGCGGCGAAGCGGTGCGTGGGCGTGGGCAAGTGCCGGCGCCACGGCGGGGGCACCATGTGCCCCTCGTACATGGTCACGCGGGACGAGCAGCACTCGACGCGGGGGCGCGCCCGGCTCCTCTTCGAGATGCTCAACGGGGAGATCCGCGACGAGGGCTGGAAGAGCGAATCCGTGCGCGATGCGCTCGACCTGTGCCTGGCCTGCAAGGGCTGCAAGGGCGACTGCCCGGTGAACGTCGACATGGCGACGTACAAGGCGGAGTTCCTCTCGCACTACTACTCCGGGCTCCGTCTGCGGCCTCCGGCCGCCTACGCCATGGGGCTGATCTACTGGTGGTCGGGGTTCGCGGCCCGCATGCCACGGCTGGTCAACTTCCTCCTCGCGGCGCCGGTCCTGGGGAGCATCGCCAAGCGGGTCGCCGGCATTGCGCAGCAGCGCAGCATGCCGCGTTACGCGAGCCAGACGTTCCGGGCCTGGTGGTCCGAGCGTGCCGGTTCCCATCGGCCGGTGCAGGCTGCGCAGACGGACCGGCGGAGGGTGATCCTCTGGGCGGACACGTTCAACAACTTCTTCCATCCGGAGACGGCCCAGGCGGCCGTCACCGTGCTCGAGGACGCCGGGTTCGAGGTCACGGTGCCGCGCACCATGCTCTGCTGCGGGCGGCCGCTCTACGACTGGGGGATGCTGAGCCCGGCGAAGTCGCTGCTCAGGCAGGTGATGCGCGAGCTGCAGCCGGAGATCGACGCGGGCACGCCCATCGTCGGCCTGGAGCCGAGCTGCGTCTCGGTGTTCCGCGACGAGCTCATCAACCTCTTCCCCCGGCATGCGACCGCCCGCCGCCTCCAGGAGCAGACGTACATGCTCAGTGACTTCCTGGAGACCTTCGCTCCCGACTATCGGGCGGGCTCACTGGCCGATCAACGCGCCGTCGTGCACGGGCACTGCCACCACAAGTCCGTCCTCGGGATGCGGGCCGAGGAATCCGTGCTGCGCAAGCTCGGCCTCGACTACGAGATGCCCGAGTCGGGCTGCTGCGGGATGGCAGGCGCGTTCGGCTTCGAGGCGAAGCACTACGAGGTATCCATGGCGGCGGGGGAGCGGGTGCTCCTCCCGGCCGTGCGCGACGCCTCCGATGACACGCTCGTCATCACCGACGGGTTCAGCTGCCGAACGCAGATCGACGAGGGGACGGATCGCAAGGCGCTCCACCTCGCCCAGGTGCTCG
Source organism: uncultured Chloroflexia bacterium (assembly GCA_963773695.1). GTDB lineage: Bacteria > Chloroflexota > Limnocylindria > QHBO01 > QHBO01 > CAVXEH01. The sequence goes on from CAVZCE010000013.1 coordinate 33,526, forward strand.
AGCAGGCGATACGTGCGCGGCAGAGCTCGCATGGGTCCGATGGTGACGCGACCCCGGCCCGCGGGCGGTGAAACGGGACGACGCGGGAAGGACGGTGCGGGCCTAGACCGGCTCGTAGGTGAGGTAGGTCGGCTGCCAGATGGCGGTGTCGAGCGCCGCCTCGATCTCCGCGTCGTCCATCACGCGACCGTACCCTGACGCACCGAGCGTTCGCACCGTCTCCGTGGCGACGGCGCGCGCGACGGCCCGCAGGTCTGCGATGGCCGGGTAGAGGGCGCCCGCCGCCAGCCGCTCCTCGGGAGTGTGGTTGGCGAGGACCCGCGCGGCGGCCCGGAAGACCGCGTTGGGCAGCTGCGTGGCCTCGCCCACGATGGCGCCCAGCCCGATGCCGGGGAAGACGAAGACGTTGTTCGCCTGGCCGATCTCCCGAAGCTCGCCGCCGAATTCCACGGGCGCGAAGGGCGAACCGGTCGCCACCAGGGCCCGGCCATCGGTCCAGGCCAGGAGCTCCGCGGGGGTCGCCTCGATCTTGGCGGTCGGGTTCGACATCGCCAGGATGATCGGGCGATCCGCATGGTCGGCCATGGAGCGGATGGAAGCCTCGTCGAAGGTGCCCGGGACGGCGGTCGCGCCGATCAGCACGGTGGGATGCGTGGCCTCGATCACCTGCTGCAGGCCGAAGGGGCCGTCAGTAGAGAGCCCGAAGTGCGTCATCGACTCCGCGTCCATGGCGAGCGACGCCTTGTCGCGATCGACGCCGTCGCGCCCGGCGTGGATGAGCCCGTGCGAGTCGAGCACGGCGATCTTGCGTCCGATCTCCGGCGCGGGCACGCCCGCGGCCCGCAGCTCGGCGACGATCAGCTCCGCCATCCCCACCCCGGCCGCGCCGGCGCCCAGCAGCACGAACCGCTGGTCGGCGATGGTGCGGCGAAGGTGCCGCAGGCCGGCGAGCACGCCCGCCAGGGCCACCGCCGCGGTTCCCTGGATGTCGTCGTTGAAGCACGGGGTCCGCCATCGGTAGCGGCGCAGGATGGAGAGCGCGGTGTGCTGCTTGAAATCCTCCCACTGGATCAGGGCCTTGGGGAAGACGCGGTGCACGGCGAGGACGAAGTCCTCGACGACGAGGTCGTAGGCGAGGCCGCGAAGCCGCGGATGGCGCCAGCCGACGTAGGCCGGATCCTCCAGCAGCCGTGGATTGTCGGTCCCCACGTCGAGCGAGATCGGCAGCGTGGACGCGGGGTGAATGCCCGCCGCCGCGCTGTACAGCGCGAGCTTGCCGATGGGGATCCCCATGCCGCCTGCGCCCTGGTCGCCGAGGCCCAGGATCCGCTCGTTGTCGGTCACCACGATGAGCCGGATGTCCGGACGCCCGGTGTTCTGCAGGATGCAGTCGATGTCCCGGTCGTCCGGGGTGATCCAGATCCCCCGCGCGCGCCGCAGGATGTGGCTGAAGCGCTCGCAGGCCTGCCCCACGGTCGGGGTGTACACGATGGGCAGGAACTCCTCGAGGTTCTCGAGCATGACCCGGTAGAAGAGCGTCTCGTTGCGATCCTGGAGCGCTGCCAGGCCGATGTACTGCTCGAGGGGGTCGGTCTTCGCGCGAAGGTGCTCGATCTCCAGCGCCACCTGCTCGTCGATCGTCTTGACGTTGGGCGGCATGAGGCCGCGGAGGCCGAAGGTGTGGCGCTCCGCGTCGCTGAAGGCCAGGTCCTTGTTGAGGAGCGGCTGGCCGAGGAGTGCCTGCCCGCGCAGCGACACCGGCACCGGCTCGCTTCCTGCGACGAGTGCGGAAAGGACCTCCGGGGAAATGCACGACATCGCGATGGTTCTGGCCTGGGTCACGCCGCCACTCTCGTCCGCCTCACCTGCGCAGGGTAGTGCCAAACCGCCCGGGGCGGGCTGCCGTTCGGGCCCCCGCGGCGCGCCGGTCGGCCGTGCGCCGGATCAGCCGGCAGGGACCGCCGCGCGCAGCTCCTCGGCGACGTGATGGGCCCATTCCCGGATCGTGGCCGGATCGCGGAAGTCGCCGTAGGGCGCCCGCACCGCGCGGACGACCAGCCGCTCGCCGATCCCCAGCTTCGCGTGGTCGAGAGCGCCGACCAGGAGCCGGTGTCCGCGGGCAGCGGTGGCTTCCATCATGGCCGGAACGTCGACCGGGTCCTCGTTTGGGTACGGGGTGGTGCCCAGCGGCCCCGAGCTGAAGAGCCAGACAGGTCGCTGGCGCAGCTCCTTGCCGTGGGTCGCGACGAAGTCCTTCGCCTCGCCCATCCACTTCCCGACGTAGACGGCACTTCCCAGGATCACGGCGTCGTAGCCCTCGATGGTCGCCACGTCGTTGATCTCGCGCTGCTCGGCGGAGATGCCCTCTGCCGTCAGCTCGGTGGCGATCGCCTGAGCGATCTCGCGCGTCGCGCCATGCTTGCTGGCGGCGGTGACCAGTACTCTCATCGATCCTCTCCTACCGGCCCGGCCGGTCATGTCCGGCCGGCAGGTCGCTCTGCAGCACCTGGCGGCCGGACCACTCCGATCCTCCCGCCGTCACGGGCCTGAGGGGTAGGGCCATCCGGCACGCGCCGAGGGTTCGCCCGTCCCTGCGGGGGACCCCGCCGGTCAGGTGGTCGCGGACGCCCCCGGACCGAGGTCCGGGCGCCTGGAGACGAGGCGGGTGGCGAGCGCCAGGAGGAAGATGGCGGTCTCGACCAGCACGATCGTGGAGCCGCTGGCGGCATCGGCCCAGTAGCTCACGTAGAGCCCGATCACGGGGGCGACCAGGCCGATGGCGACCGCCACCCCGAGGAGCCGCCCGAAGCTCCGGGTCAGGAGCTGCGCCGTGGCGGCCGGGGTGACGAGCATGGCCACCACCAGGATGATCCCCACCGCCTGCAGGCTGATGACGATGGTGAGGGCGATCAGGGCCAGGAGAAGGTAGTCCAGCCAGGCGACCGGCAGCCCCGATGCCGCCGCGCCGAGCGGGTCGAAGGTCGTGTAGAGGAGCTCCTTCCAGAGGACCGCCACCACGACGAGCACCACGGCGGCGAGGCCCACGAGCGCGACCAGGTCGCCGAGGCCGATGCCGAGCACCTCCCCGAAGAGGAAGCCGAAGAGGTCGCCGACGTAGTTGGGGATGAGGCTGAAGAGGAAGATGCCCAGGGCGAACATGCCCGCGAACAGGACGCCGATGGCGGTGTCCGTGCGCAGGTTGCCCCGGCGAGTCACCCAGCCGATGGCGAGCGCCGTGGCGACCGCGGCGACCGCCGCGCCCAGGTAGAACGGCGCCTTGAGCATGTAGGCGATCACGACGCCCGGGAAGGCGGAGTGGCTGAGGGCGTCGCCCATGAACGCGAGCCCGCGCAGGACCATGTAGCTGCCAATGACCGCGGTCACGACCCCCACGACCGCCGAGGCGGCGAGGGCGCGGAGGAAGAAGTCGTAGCCGAGCGGCTCGGTGATGGGCGTGAGCATCAGCGGTGGTCCTCGTGGTAGTGCTGCTCGCCGCCGCTCGCCGCATCGTGGTGGTGCGCGTCGTCGAGCACGACGGCCTGGTTCTTCAGGACGAGGAGGTGTCCGCCGTATGTCGCGGAGAGGACGTCGGGATCAAGGACGAGGGAGGACGCACCCACCGCGATGATCCGGCGGTTCAGAGCGACGACCGTCCCGAAGTGCTCGGCCGCCGCGGCCAGGTCGTGCGTCGTGGCGATGGCGGTCCGGCCCAGCTTCGTCTCGGACACGAGGAGCGCCATCAGGTCCTCCTGGGTGGTGATGTCAACCCCGGTGACCGGCTCGTCGAGCAGGTAGAGGTCCGGCGCGGCGGCGATGGCGCGCGCGAGGAACGCGCGACGCCGCTGTCCTCCGGAGAGGGCGCCGATCTGCGAGCGGCGACGATCCGCCATTCCCACCCGCTCGAGCGCCTCCTCGACAGCCCGCCGGTCGTCCGCCCCGGGGCGTCGCCAGGGCCCGAGGCGCGGATAGCGCCCCATCATGGCCACGTCCCAGACGCTCACGGGAAACGACCAGTCGACGAGCTCCGCCTGGGTCACGTAGGCAATGCGGCGCGCCTCGCGTCCGGCGGGCTCACCCAGGACCTCCACCACGCCGCTCCACGGCTGGAGCAGGCCGGCGATGAGCTTGAGGAGCGTCGACTTCCCGCCCCCGTTCGGGCCGAAGATGGCCACGAGGGAGCCGCGCGGGATCTCGAGCGCCACGTCGTCGAGCGCGATGCGCTCGCCGTACCCGACGGTGACGCCGGCCAGGCGGACGGCCAGCCGCGCGGCGACCCCGGATGCCTCGTGGTGATGGTCGTGCTCGCCGTGCGAGCCATGATCAGCGTGGTGCTCGTGCTCCTGCGTCATGGGTCTACCTCAGGGCCTCCACGATCTGCTGCGTGTCCCATCGGATGAGCGCCTCGTAGCTCGTCACGGGCGGATCCCCGAGCGATCCGTCGTACAGGTTCGCGACGACATGCGCTCCCGTCTCGGACGCCAGCTGGTCGACGAGCCGCGCCGGGAACTGCGCCTCGCTGAAGATCGCCTTCACGTTCGAGCTCCGGATGGCGTCCACGAGCTGCGCCGTGTACTTCGCGCTCGGCTCCTGCCCCGGCGCGGGTACCGCCACGCCGACGACGGTCAGGCCGTAGGCGCGGGCATAGTAGGGGAAGGCGTCATGGAAGGTGACGATGCGGCGGTTGGCGGCCGGCACGGAGGCGATCTGGTCGCGCACCCAGGCATCGAGCGCCGCGAGGCGCGCCTGGTAGGCCGCGTTGCGGGCCCGGTAGGTCGCCGCGTGATCGGGGTCGACGCTCTCGAGGGCCGCCGCGATGCGGTCGGCGTAGGTCCGCGCATACGCCACGTCCATCCACAGGTGGGGGTTCGCCGAGCTCGTGTCCTCCCCGGGCAGCAGCGTGACGCCGGGGAAGTCTTCCGCCAGGCGGACGAGCGGCGTTCCCGGCTGCGCGGCGTTGCCCAGGGTCTTCGTCATCCAGTCGTCCAGGCCCAGCCCGTTCATGAAGAGCAGGCGTGCCCGGGCCACGCTCCCCATGTCGGAGGGCCGCGGCTCGAAGGTGTGGACGTCGCCGTTCCTGGGGACCAGGCTCGTCACCGACACGAGATCGCCGCCGACGTTGCTCACCATGTCCGCCAGGACGGTGGTGGTGGTGACCACGGCCAGGGCTCCCCCCGTGGGCGCGGGTGCGGGTCCGCAGGCCGACAGCAGGACGCCGCCCAGCAGCGCCAGGCCGATGGCGACCCCGGCTTCGCTGCGCGCGAATCGGCGTGTCACGTGCCCGCCTCCCCGGCCTGGCACGTCCCGCAGATGCCGTAGAGCTCCAGGCGGTGCCGCTCGACGCGGAAGCCGGTCTCCGCCTCGAGCCGGCGGAGGATGGGGGAGAGGCCCAGGTCACCGACCTCCGTTGCCCGGCCGCAGTGCTCGCAGACGATGTGGTGGTGGTGCTGCGCCGGCCGGCAGCCGAGGTAGGCGTGGTTCCCGTCGGGCAGGTCGAGCCGCTCGACCAGGCCCAGGGAGGTCAGCAGGTCCAGTGAACGGAAGATCGTGGCTCGCCCCACGGGCAGCCGCCGCCGGCGGGCCGCGACGACGAGGTCCTCCGCGGTGAAGTGTCCGGGATGAGCGGCGACGAGCTCGGCCACCGCGCGGCGCGCCCCGGTGAGGCGGCGCCCGGCGCCCCCGAGCCTCTCGACGATCTCTCCGCTCGCGACCATGCCCGGCATCGTATCCGACATGAGACTGAGTCGCAACTAGGGCCTCGCCACGGTGGGCCGCGGGTCCCACAGTCAATCGACGAAGGGCCCTTGGCACGGCCGTCCCGCCGGCACCATGCTCGCCCGGGCGGCCCGGGTCCTCCGGCAGGGTCGGCGCGTGCCGTTTGGCGGCGTGCCGTGGCCCAGCGGGGTCTTCGACCGCTCGACCGTGCCACGCTATGCTCGATGCCAGCGAACGAACGACCGGTGGGGATCGCGACGCCGCGCCGGCGGCACCGGTGACCGAAAAGGGGCTCTGACGCACAGATGACCATCCAGACCGAGGCCCAGCCCGCGCGCCCGACCGACAAGGCCAGCGACATCCTCCGCGCCGGCTACCAGCCGCTCTCCGCGTTCTTCCGTCCCCGCGCGGTCGCCCTCATCGGGGCCACCGAGAAGGCGGGGAGCGTGGGGCGGACGATCCTCACCAACCTCATCGCCTCGCCGTTCGGCGGCACGGTCTATCCGGTGAACCCGAACCGTCCCAGCGTGCTGGGGATCCACAGCTATCCCGCAGTCGGCGAGATCCCGGAGCAGGTCGACCTGGCGGTGATCGTGACGCCGCCGCCAAGCGTGCCGGGGCTCATCGGCGAGTGCGCGGCAGCCGGCATTCACGCCGTGGTGGTCATCTCCGCGGGCTTCAAGGAGATCGGTCCCGAGGGGGCGGAGATCGAGCGGCAGGTGGTCGAGGAGGCGCGGAAGCACGGCGTTCGGGTGATCGGCCCCAACTGCCTGGGCATCATGAGCCCGGTGACGGGGCTCAACGCGACGTTCGCCGCCGCCATGGCCCCGGTCGGGCGGGTCGGCTTCATCAGCCAGAGCGGCGCGCTCCTCACCGCGGTCCTCGACTGGGCCCGCCAGGAGAAGGTCGGCTTCAGCTCCATCGTCTCCCTGGGGTCCATGGCGGACGTGGGCTGGGGCGACATGATCACGCACCTCGGCAGCGACCCCAAGACCGAGGCGATCGTCATCTACATGGAGACCGTGGGCGACGCGCGCACGTTCCTCTCCGCGGCCCGCGAGGTGGCGCTCACCAAGCCGATCATCGTCATGAAGCCCGGTCGAACCGCCGAGGCGGCCCGCGCGGCGGCATCCCACACCGGGTCGCTCGCCGGCAGCGACGAGGTGCTCGAGACGGCCTTCCGCCGCGCCGGCGTCCTTCGCGCCGAGCGGATCGACGACCTCTTCTACCTCGCCGAGGTCCTCGGCAAGCAGCCGCGGCCGCAGGGCCGGCGCCTCACGATCGTGAGCAACGCCGGAGGTCCGGGCGTCCTGGCCACCGACAGCCTCATCACCGGAGGCGGCGAGCTCACCCAGCTGACGCCGGAGACGATCGCGGCGCTGAACGCCGTGCTGCCTCCCACGTGGAGCCATGCGAACCCCATCGACATCATCGGCGACGCCCCGCCGGAGCGGTTCAGTGCCGCCCTGGAGATCGCAGCGAAGGACCCGGGCAGCGACGGCCTGCTGGCCATCCTGACCCCGCAGGCCATGACCGATCCCACGCGCACCGCCCAGCAGCTCGTCCCATTCGCGCACGGCACCGGCAAGCCGGTGATGGCGACCTGGATGGGCGGCCTGGAGGTCGAGGCGGGCACCTCGATCCTGCGCGACGCGGGGATCGCCACCTTCCCGTACCCCGACAGCGCCACCCGCATGTTCAACGACCTATGGCGCTACTCGGAGGACCTGCGGGCCCTGTACGAGACGCCGTCGCTCCCGCGGGACGCGGAGAGCCAGCTCCACCGGGATCACGCGTACACCATGATCCGCGCCGCCTGTGACGCGGGCCGCACGATCCTGCCGGAGTCGGAGTCCAAGGAGCTTCTCGCCGCGTACGGGATCCCCATCACGCCGATGCGCATCGCAGCCACGGCGGCGGAGGCGGTCGCCGCGGCGACCGACATCGGCTATCCCGTCGTCCTCAAGCTCTACTCGCACACGATCACCCACAAGACCGATGTCGGCGGCGTCCAGCTGAACCTGCGCGACGACGACGCCGTGACCGCCGCGTTCCGCACCATCGAGCGCGCGGTGGGCGAGCGACGCGGGTCGGAGCACTTCGAAGGGGTCACCGTCCAGCCGATGGTCGAGTGGAAGGGCTACGAGCTCATCGTGGGGAGCTCCATGGACGCCCAGTTCGGTCCGGTACTCCTCTTCGGGCTTGGCGGCCAGCTGGTGGAGGTCTTCCGCGACCACGCCCTGGGGCTGCCGCCCCTGAACACCACCCTGGCGCGACGGATGATGGAGCGGACGAAGATCTACACGGCCCTCAAGGGGGTCCGCGGCCGCGCGGCCGTGGACCTGGACGCGCTCGAGCAGCTCCTCGTGCGCTTCAGCCAGATGATCGTGGAGCTCCCGCGCATCGCCGAGGCGGAGATCAACCCGCTCCTCGCCAGCGAGGACGGGCTCCTGGCCCTCGACGCACGGGTGATCCTGCATCCTCCGGAGATCCCGTTCGAGAAGCTGCCCCGGCCGGCCATCCGGCCCTACCCGCTCGAGTACGTGTCGCCATGGAGCGCGGCGGACGGCACCACGTTCCAGATCCGCCCGATCCGTCCGGAGGACGAGACGGCCATGGTGCGCTTCCACCGCGAGCTGTCGGCCGACACGGTCTACTCGCGGTACTTCTCGGCGCTGGGCCTGGACCGCCGGATCGAGCACGACCGGCTGGTTCGGGTCTGCTTTGGCGACTACGATCGCGAGCTCGCGCTGGTGGCGGAGCACGACGACGCCGGGAGCGGGGAGCGGCAGATCGTGGCGGTCGGCCGCCTCTCGAAGACGAATGCCGCCGGGACCGCGGAGTTCGCGATCCTCGTTGCGGACCGCTTCCAGCACCGCGGCCTGGGGTCGGAGCTCCTGCGGCGCCTCGTGGCCGCCGGGCGCGACGAGGGCCTGCAGCGCATCGTCGCCGAGATGCTGCCCACCAACGGTGCCATGATCCGGATCAGCGAGAAGCTGGGGTTCGCCATCCATCGCTCCTCGGACGGTGTGACGGCCGAGCTGCGCCTGACGTAGGCGAAGCCCCACGGGGGGCCCTCGGGAGGCGTTCGAGCGTGACGGAAGGGTCGATCCAGCAGCGCGACGGCACCGCGGCCGCCGCGGGAACGCGCCGGCCCAGGCCGCCGCTCGCGCCCGGCGCCTACCGGACGGAGATCTGCGGGAGTCCGGAAGGGCTGGAGCGCCTGCTCCCCGAATGGAACGCGCTCTTCGAGCGCTCTTCCACCGCCAGCGCGTTCGTGGCCTCCGGCTGGATGGCGACGTGGTGGAACCTCGTCGGCTCCCGGATCCCAGGCGCACGGCTGGCCGTCGTGGTCGCCCGCGACGATGACGCCCGACTCGTCGGGCTCCTGCCGCTCTACGCCGCCCCCGCGCGCCCCGGCCCTGTCGCGGCACGGATCCTCCGCCTGCTCGGGACCGGCGAGATGGCGCCGGAGCACCTCGACGCACTGATCGCGGAACCGGATGCCGCCGCCATCGGCGACGCATTGCTGGCCGGCCTGGAGGCGGTCGACGGCGGCTTCGATGTCCTCGACCTCACCGACCTCGCCCGTGACGGGGTGCTGCCGGTCGCCGCCGCCCGGTGGGCCGCCCTGCGCGGGTATCCCGTCCGGCTGCGAGACGTCGAGCACTGCCCCTACGTCGCCACGGTGGGCTCGTTCGAGACCTACCTGATGAGCCTCGCGTCTTCGCATCGGTACAAGATCAGGCACTTCTGGCGGCGGCTCACCGCCGAGCACCACGTCGAAATGAGCGTCATCCGGTCGCCGGCCGAGATGGAGGCGGCGGTGGAGGAGGTGTTCCGGCTGCATGCGCTGCGGTGGGCGATGAAGGGCGGCGTGAGCTCGTTCGATCGGCCGGTCATGCGCAGCTTCCATCGCCAGGCCGCCGTCGCGCTCGCCGCCACGCGCGGAACCCGCGTCTTCCTCCTCCGCTGCGATGGCCGGGTGATCGCGGCGACCTACTGCCTGGAGGCGCACGGGCACCTCTACTTCTACCAGCCCGGCTTCGACCCGGCCTTCGCGCGGTTCCACGTCGGAAAGCTGCTCCTGGCGCACGTGCTGGAGACCTGCTTCGCGTCGGAGGTGACGGAGTTCGACTTCCTGCGCGGCCTGGAGCCGTACAAGTTCGACTGGACGCATGCGGCGCGCGGCAACCCGTGCCTGCGAGGTCGCAGCCTCCCGGCGGGGCCGATGGTGGGTGGCCGGGCGCGTCGCCCGCCGCGCGGTCCTCGGCGTCGCCGTCCGCGCCGGGGTGTTGATCGCGGGCGGCCCGGACGCCTCCCCGTGGTCGGAAGATCACCGATGAGGACCGAGGAGCGCCTGCGCGCGGAGATCGAGGCGGAGATGGCCCGTCGCATCGGTCGGGAGTGCGTCTTCATGCCGTCGGGGCGGATCGCCGTGTACTGCGCGCTGCGCGCCAGGCTGCACCGCGGCGACGCCGTCCTCATGTCGCCGGTGAACGACGACGTCGTCCTGTTCGCCGTCCTGGCCGCCGGGATGCGGCCGGTCATGGCACCGCTGTCTGCCGAGGACGGCAACCTCGACGTGGACGGGATCCCCGAGGAGACATGGCGGCGCGTGCGAGCGGTGCTGACCACGAACCTCTACGGCGTGCCGGACCGCATCGACCAGCTGCGGGAGCGCTCTGCTTCCCACGGGGTCACGCTGTTCGAGGACGCGGCCCACGCCATCGAGACCGTCCTCGACGGACGGCCGGTCGGCACGACGGGGGAGATGGCGGTCTTCAGCCTCTCAAAGCACATCGAGACCGGGTGGGGCGGCATCCTGGCGCTGGCGGACGGCGCTGCCCGTGGCGAGATCGAGCGTCTGCGCGATACGGTCGAGCGGCGCCGTGGACCGGGCATGCTCGCCATGGATTACCTCCATCCCCGGTTACGGGTCGTGGCCCGCCGTGCCCGCGTGGCCCCGCTGCTGCGGCGCACGGGCCTGGTCGACCTCGTCACCCGCCCGGAGCGCGGGAGCGAGCACCGCATGCCGCTGCGCCCCGGCGACCTGGAACGGGCGGTCGCCGGCGAGCCGTCCCTCGATGCGTTCGACACCTGGGTGCGGGTCGACGGGCGCGACTATCGCCACGCGCCGGGGGTCGATTCCCTGCGGCGAACGCTGGGTCAGCTTCGCCGGCTGGACGAAGACGCCGAGCGGCGGATGGACGCCGTGGACCGGCTGCGCCGGAGCAGCGACCTGGTCGCCGGGGTCGTGCGCCGGGGTGATCCGATTCCGCTCTTCCGCATCCCGCTTCTCGTGGATCGACGCGAGGAGAGCCGCGCGGAGCTGGCGCGCCGGGGGTACCTCTCCGACTACATCTACGACCCGCCGCTGGACGACTATGCCGGCCCCCGGTTCGCGGATGCATCCCCCGCGCCCGATGCCGGCCGATGGTGGGCGCGCCATGTCCTCCCGGTGAACCCGCTCCACGTCGATCGGGTTCTGCGCGCCTTCACGACCTGGTCGCCTCCACCGGCGCCCGAGATGGCGCGGAGCGACACCTAGCCCGCCCTGCCGCATCGCAGCCGCGGAGCCGCAGGGTCAGCCGCGGAGCGACGGATACGCGACGAAGCGCCGGCAGGGCAGGAGCGGCGGAATCTCGACCCTCTGAGACCCGCCGCCCGGACAGCTCAGCTCAGGCGAGGATCGGAATCCTCGCCCCGAGGAGGGCCTCGAAGTTCTCGGCCGAGTGCCGCAGATCGCGCTCCATGGTCCGCTCGAGGAAGAGCGGGTCCATGGCCCCAGCGAAGACGCGCGCCGGCAGCTCGTACTCGATGTCACAGGTGACGTCGGTCCCCGTCTCGAGCGGGGTCAGGCGATAGAGCACGTTCAACGTCCCGCCTTCGCCACCGCCCGCCAGGCGGACCAGGCGGGGGGCGTCGAGCTCGACGAGCTCGCTCCAGCCCTGGATGGCGTGGCCCACGACGGCCAGGACGCCGTAGATCCGCGTGCCGACGTGCTGCGAGGAGCCGGCCACGTCCCGGACCTCCCGGTAGTTCACGTTCCACTCCGGGTAGCGTCGGAAGTCGGTGGCGAGCTCGAAGACGCGCTCGATCGGCGCGTCGATGTGGATCTTCAGCTGGGTATGGGTCATGCCGCTGCGCCTCACGGGGCGGCGATCGCCAATCGGCGGCTCGGGCAGGCTCCACAGCTGCCACCGACAGGTGGCCGATCCTCCGTCCCGCCGAGGAGTGTTGCCGCCACCGGGCCGGGCGGAAAGGGCCGCTGGTCATCATTCGCGGCCGAGGCGGCCCGTGCCGAAGCGCGCCCCCGATAATGGGACCATGACTTCGTGCCTGATCGTGGGCGGGGGCCTCGTGGGGCTCTGCACCGCCCACTTCCTCGCCGAGCGCGACGAGATCGAGCGCGTCACCATCGTCGACCGCGACTGGTCGCACGATCGGTCCTCCTCGGCGCGCTCCGTCGCCGCCATCCGCCAGCAGTTCCGCACCCGGGAGAACGTCGAGCTGAGCCGCTTCGGCAATGCCTTCTTCGCCGATGCGGGCCGTCTGCTCGGGACCGACATCGGCTACGAGCCGGCGCACTACCTCGTCCTGGCCGCTGCCGACGGCGTGGAGCGCATGCGCGAGGCGCACGCGGCCCAGCGCGCGGCAGGGGCCGAGGTGGTGCTCCTGGCCCCGGATGAGCTCCGCGACCGGTTCGGCTGGTTGAACGTGGACGACGTTGCCATCGGCGCGCTGAGCCTCTCCGGCGAGGGCTGGATCGATCCGGTCCTGGCCATGCAGGGGCTCGAAGCCCACCTCCGCGAGCGCGGGGTGGAGCTGGTGGAGGCCGATGTCGACCGGTTCGAGATCCAGGGCGGTGTCGTGCGGAGCCTCCGTCTCGCGGATGGCTCGGCCCTGGTCGCCGACGCGTACGTCAACGCGGGTGGGCCGCAATCCGGCCGTCTCATGGCGCGATCCGGGATGCCCCTGCCCGTCGAATCGCGCAAGCGCTGCGCCTTCGTCTTCGACGCGGAGGTTCCGCCTGCCGACTACCCGTGCCTCGTCGATCCCACCGTGGCGGGGCGGAGCGTGTTCTCGCGCCCGTACGCCGGTCGATTCCTGGCGGTCACGTCGCCGGCGCCGGCCAGCGACCCCGACACCGACGACCTGGCGGTGGACGAAGCTCTCTTCGATGAGGTGATCCGGCCCGGCCTGGCGCACCGCGTCCGCGGCTTCGGATCGATGCGCCTGGTGGATGCCTGGGCAGGCCACTACGAAGTGAACACCTACGACCAGAACGCGTTCATCGGGCCGGTTCCGGGCGTGGCGAACCTCCACCTCAGCTGCGGGTACTCCGGGCACGGCGTGATGCACGCACCGGCGGCGGGCCGTGGCCTCGCGGAGCTCCTGGCCGAGGGCCGCTACACGAGCATCGACCTGGCGCCGTTCTCGGCGGCGCGCCTGCAGACCGGCCAGCGCCTGGACGATCTTCAGCCGAGCGAGGCCCGGCTGATGCGCTCGGGCGTGTGAGGCGCTCGGGCATCCGCCGGCGGACGGGCGCGGCGCGTTCAACGTCCGGACCGGCGTGCGCGTCGGTCCGGTGATGAATCGCGCACCTCACACCCGCTCCACGGGCTCCCGGCTGGCCCTTGTGCTCCTTGCCGGCCTCCTGGCCGGATGTGCGGGCACTGCCTCGCCGAGCGTCCCGCCAACGCCGACGCCGACGGCGGCCGAGACCGCCACGAGCTCGGCGGCCGCCACGGCAACCTCCTCGCCGACCCCGGTCGTCACCCCCACGCCCGCCCCGCCCACACCCGGGCCATCCGCCAGCCCGACCGCGACGCCGAGGGCCACGCCCACGGCCGTGTCGCAGACCTGCGCCGTCCGGACCCTGGACGCCATGACGGAGGCGCAGCGCATCGGCCAGCTGTTCATGATCGGCCTCACCGGGGATCGGCTCACGACCGTCCATGTCGACGCCATCGGTACCTACCACTTCGGGTCCTTCTACTTCGCGCACCGGACCGATGTCGGCGTGAGCGCGCTCCGGGCGGTCTCGGATGCCATCCAGGCGCGCGCCACGGGGCCCGCAACGCACGGCGTACCGTTCTTCGTGGCCGCCAACCAGGAGGGCGGCGAGGTCCAGGCGCTCACCGGGCCCGGGTTCGACACGATCCCGTCCGCGCTCGAGCAGGGCTCGATGTCGACCAGCCAGCTGCGGAGCCTGGCGACCAGCTGGGGCCGCGAGCTGCGAGCCGCGGGGGTGAACCTGGACCTGGCGCCCGTCGCCGACGTGGTGCCGCCGGGTACCGACAGCACCAACGCGCCCATCGGCGCCCTGCACCGCGAGTACGGCCATGACCCGCAGACCGCGGCCAGCCACGTCGCGGCCTTCGTGCAGGGCATGCAGGCCGCCGGCGTGACCGCGACGCTCAAGCACTTCCCGGGGCTGGGTCGCGTGAGCGGCAACACCGACACCACGAGCGGCGTCGTCGACTCCATCACCACCCGCGACGACCCGTACCTGCTCCCGTTCGCGCGAGGGATCTCCGCGGGAGCGCGAGCCGCGATGGTCTCCCTGGCCACCTATCCCCGGATCGATGCCGGCCACCTCGCCGCGTTCTCGAACACCGTCATCAACGGCATGCTCCGCGGCGACCTGGGCTTCAGGGGCATCGTCATGTCCGACAGCCTCTCGGCCACGGCGGTGAGCGATCTCTCGCCGGCGGACAGGGCGATCGACTTCCTGGATGCCGGCGGCGACATGATCGTCCTCAACGACCTGGATGCCGCGGAGCAGATGGCGGGCGCGATCGCCTCGTTCGCGGCGCAGCACGACTGGTTCGCTGCGCGCGTCGACAACGCCGCGTGGCACGTCCTGCGCGGCAAGGAGGAGGCCGGCCTCCTGACCTGCAGCTGAGCTCCGCCCAGCCCGCGCCCCGGCACGAGATCTGCTGTGGAGTCGGGGCAGAGGTCATCGCCACCGTGCGCACTCCCCTCCGAGCGGGCTCCGCTCTCCCGAGCGTGGCGTCAGTCGCTCCGTCCGCACGCGGCGCCGTTGCGGGCGCTCAACACGCAGAGGGGCACTCGAAATGGACAATGCGCGGACCCGGCAGCGTTCGACCCCGAACTGGACCTGGTACCTCATCCTCGCCGTCTCCCTTGCCGCGATCGGCGGGCTGCTCTTCGGGCATGACACCGGCGTCATCAGCGGCGCGCTGCTCTACCTGAAGAAGCAGTTCAACCTCGGATCGGCGCTCCAGGAAGGCGTGACTGCGACCGTCCTCCTCGGGGCCGTGTGCGGTGCGGCCAGCGGGGGCAAGCTCGCCGACAGCATCGGTCGCCGCCTCGCCATCATCATCTTCGGCATCATCTTCTGCATCGGCAGCGGCGGCACCGCGGCGGCCCTCAACACCCCGTGGCTGTTCGTCTGCCGGTTCATCGTCGGGTTCGCCATCGGCGGCGCCTCGCTCATCGCACCG
The DNA here is from genome assembly GCA_963773695.1 of uncultured Chloroflexia bacterium. Lineage (GTDB taxonomy): Bacteria > Chloroflexota > Limnocylindria > QHBO01 > QHBO01 > CAVXEH01. The sequence goes on from CAVZCE010000013.1 coordinate 48,711, forward strand.
CTCTACATCTCCGAGATCGCGCCGAGCCGGATCCGGGGCGGGCTGGTCTTCGTCAACCAGGTGGCGATCACCCTGGGGATCCTGCTCGCCTACCTGGTCGACTACGGCTTCGCCTCGGCCTCGTCGAGCTGGGGGTGGCGCGGCATGTTCGCGGTCGGGGTGATCCCGGCGGGGATCCTGACCATCGGCATGTTCTTCCTCCCGGACAGCCCGCGCTACCTCATCGGTCACGGGAAGGAGGAGGAGGCTCGCTCGGTGATCGGCCGCGTCCGCGGGCGCTCGGGCGAGGTGGTCGACCAGGACGTGAAGCAGATCCGCTCGAAGGTCCGGGAGCAGGGGAGCGTGCGTGAGCTCGTGCGCCCGGAGCTGCGCATGGCGCTGATCATCGGCGTCGGGCTGGCGGTCTTCCAGCAGATCACCGGGATCAACACGATCATCTACTACGCGCCCACGATCCTCCAGCAGGTGGGCACGGTCGGCGGGGGCAACCAGGGGGCGATCCTGGGCGGGGCCGCCATCGCCGCGGTGAACTTCCTTGCCACCATCGGCGCCGTCCTCCTCGTTGACCGCGTCGGCCGGCGGGTGCTGCTGGTGGGCGGCATGATCGTGATGGCCATCGCGCTCGCCGCCCTGGGAGCGGCGCTCCTCGTCCACGGGGTGCTCTCTGCGGCGCCGTGGATCGTCATCGCGCTGCTGATGGTCTATGTCATCGGCTTCGCCATCGGGCTGGGCCCGGTCTTCTGGCTGATGATCGCGGAGATCTACCCGCTGCGAATCCGGGGCGTCTCGATGTCGATCGCCACGGTCGCGAACTGGGCCGCGAACCTGGTGGTGGCGCTCACCTTCCTGACGCTCTTCAGCGCCATCGGCAAGCCAGGCACGTTCTTCCTGTACGCGGGCCTGTGCGTCGGCGCCATCGTGTTCGCATGGCTGCTGGTGCCCGAGACGAAGGGGAAGAGCCTCGAGGAGATCGAGGACATGTGGCGGGAGCGCGCCGGCATCGATTCGGACCAGCAGGGTGGACGACATCGGTCCCAGCCTGCGCGGGGTATGGGCCACTCGTCGGGATCGGACTGACCCACGGCGACGCCGGCGCGCTAGATGCCCAGCCAGCGCTCCGCGCTGATGCGACGCACGATGCGCCCGAAGAACTGGCGCACCGAGGCATCCGCGAGCCGGTGGAAGAGTGCGGCGTCGAGGGCGGAGCCCGCCGGCCCGAACGGGGGCCGGTAGACGCCCGCCAGGACGATCTCCGTCTCGTCCTCCGTGAGCGGCATGGCCTCGAGGTCGCCCTCCATGAGCGGGAAGAAGCCCGAGCGATGGGATGCCTCCCAGGTGAGGTGGAGGCGTACCGATGCCATCCCCTCGTCCGACTCGGTCAGATCCCCCAGTCGCACGTCGATCGTGCGACCGACCTCGAACCCGGCGATCGAGACCTCGAGCTTGGCGGCGATCGTCTCTGCGCGCGCGCCCGCCGCGTCGACGGCCTCCCCGATGAGGTGGGCCGCGTCCGTTGCCAGCATGGCGCGAACCCGCTCGAACGGCACCGGAACGTAGTCGTACAGGTAGATCGTGTGGGTCGTCACAGCTGCCGGTTCTCCAGGTAGCGGTGCAGCAGGTATGGCTGGAGGCGACCGAGGACTTCCACCAGGACCGATGCCTTCGTCGTCGCCATCGGCTCGCTGATGTGCGAGGTCACGATATCGGCGGCAGCCTGCTCCACGTTCTCGAGCGCCTTGGCGACGCCGAGGAAGGCCTCGGCGGGGAGCCCCACCTCCTCCGCTCGGCCCAGCGCTTCCACGAGCCTGGTGTCGTACTCGTCGAACTCGTGCCGCTTGGTCGGCCAGACCAGGCCCAGGTCGATGAAGCGGTGGATGTCCTCCTCGGAGACGCCCGTCAGCGTTGCGACCTCGGCCAGGCTCCGCATCGCGGTCGGGCGGCCGAGGATCCGCTCGCCGAGGAGGAGGAGGTCCTCCGGCGGTGTGCCCTTGAGGATGTGGCGGACGTTGACGCGAATCCACGAGAGCGGGTAGCGGTGGATCTGCTGCGCGGAGCGAATGTAGTTGATGACGTCGATGCAGACGGCGTCGTACAGCGCGACGTTGGGCTTGGGCCGCTGCGGCTCGGGAATGAGGCCCTGCGAGACGTAGTAGAGGATGGTCGACTTGGGAACGCCCGTGGCCTTGACGAGCTCGGCCATCCGCAGCTTGCCGTCGCTCCGCTGGCTTGCCATCACCCTCCCTCGACGTCGGTATCGTTGAAGAACGCCGCCAGCAGCCTGGCGACGGCGTCCGGTTGCTCGTCGAAGACGTGCACGCCCGCCCCGGGAACCACGGCCATCATCGTGGCCGGCCGCTGCGCGGCGACGGCCCGGACGCCCTCGATGATGGGATCCGCGTCGCCCGCCAGGACGAGCAGCGGGCAGTCGATCGCCGCGAGCGCGGTCGCCAGGTCGAAGTCGAGCACCGCCTCCATCGCGAGATGGGGTGCGTCGGCCTGGAGGAGCAGCAGGGTCTCGCGCTGCACCAGCTCGATCGGGCCGCCCCGGGCATAGCCGGTGGAGAGGCGCCAGGCGGAGAGAAGGTGGGAGCCATCCGGCGACAATTGTCGCTCGCGCATCGACGTCCTGATCCGCTCCCTCGTCGCGTCGGAGAGCAGCGGTGGGCCGCCGAGGGCGAGGTGCCGCACCCGACCGGGGTGGCGCACGGCCACCGCTCCGGCAACCGCGGCGCCGGTGTGGTGCCCGACGAGGTCCATCTCGACAATGCCCACCGCCTCGACCGCCTGGCCGAGCGCGTCCGCCCAGTGCTCGACGGTCACGGGTCTCACCGGCGAGGAGCTCCCGAAGCCGGGGGTATCGAAGGCGATGCAGCGACGTGGCGCCAGCCGCTCCATGACGGCCTCGAACATGACCGACGAGCTGGCGGTCTGGTGGAAGAGGACCACCGGAAGGCCGCCATCGGTTCCCGACCATCGGTAGTGGACCTGGCCACCGCCGACGTCGACGTACCCGCGCCGGATGCTCATCGCTTCACCGCGCCCAGGCTTCCGCCGAGGTAGCTGTGCGCCAGGACGGCGGGGTCGCGGAATCGCTCCACGGGGCCGCCGTCCACGACGTGGCCCGCCTCGAGCACCGCGACACGATCGGCAACGCGGATCGCCGCTCCGACGGTCTGCTCGATGAGGAGGACCGAGACGCCCGTGCCCTTGATCCGCTGAATCGCCCGGTACAGCCCCTGGACGAGGAGCGGGGCGAGCCCCAGCGAGGGCTCGTCGAGGACCAGGAGGCGAGGCTCGGCGTAGAGGGCCCGGCCCACCGCCACCATCTGCTGCTCACCGCCGGACAGCCGTCCGGCGGGCACGTGCCGCAGCGGCGCCAGTGGCTCGAAGAGCTCCGAGACGAGACGCTCGGTCGCCTCCGAGGCCCGCCTGCCGGCGGCGAATCGGGCCACCTGGAGGTTCTCCTCGACACTGAGATCGGGGAAGACGTGTCGCCCCTGCGGCACCTGGATGATGCCCATGCGGGCGCGCCGCTCCGGCGAGGCACGCGTGACATCGGTACCGGAGAAGGCAATGCTGCCGCTCCAGGCGGGCAGGACCCCGGAGACGGCAAGTGCCAGCGTCGTCTTGCCGGCGCCGTTCGGTCCCAGCACGGCCAGGAGCTCGCCGGGTCCCACCTGCAGGTCGATCTCCCACAGGACCCGGGCGCCGCCGTAGCCGGTCGAGAGGTTCCGCACATCCAGGACGGTCATGACGCATCGCCCCCGAGGTAGGCGGCGATGACCGCCGGATCGTCGCGAACGGCCTCGGGCGGCCCGGACGCGAGCAGCCGGCCGGCGGCAAGGACCACGACCCGGTGGCAGCTGCCCATGACGAGCTCCATGTCGTGATCGACGAGGAGCACCGCGGTGCCACCCTCGCTGAGGTCGCGGAGCACCGTCACCAGGTTCTCCTTCTCGCCGGCGGTCAGCCCCGCGCCGGGCTCGTCGAGGAGCACGACCGCGGGGCGGGTGACGGTCGCCCGGCCGATCTCCACCAGGCGGCGCCGGCCGAACGAGAGCTCTCCGGGACGAAGGTCGAGCACGTCACCGATGCCGAGCCGCTGCGCGACCTCGTCGACGCGGCGCCTCCGCTCGTCGGCCCGTGCGCGGGTGATGGCCTCCAGCGGCAGGCCGATGTTCTCCCTGACGGTCATGCCGGTCCACAGCTGCGCCTGCTGGAACGTGCGTGCGAGGCCGGCCGCGAGGATCTGCTGCGGGGACCGCCCGACAAGGTCGTGCCGGTCGAGCCGGACCTGTCCCTCGGTGGGTCGGATGACGCCGGTGATGGCGTTGATCGTGGTCGACTTCCCCGCGCCGTTCGGACCGATGAGCCCCAGCACCGTTCCACGCTCCACGTGCAGCGAGAAGTCATCGACGGCGCGGACGCCGCCGTAGCTGACCGTCAGGCCCTCAACCGACAGCATCGCGAGATGCTCCCTGTCGCCGGCGGGCGCCGCTGATCCGCCGCCTGCGAAGCCACGCCGTCATGTTGGACGCCATGGCGCCGATGCCCCCGGGCGCGATGATGAACACGACGATGAGGGCGATCCCGAAGACCAGGTCGGTCAGCCCCGCCGTCCGGTTCAGGGCGGCGGGGACGAGCACCACGAATGCCGCACCGAGCACCGCCCCGGCAATGGAGCCGGACCCCCCCACGATGACGGCGAGGATGAGGGTGATCGACCACTGCAACCCGAAGTCGAACGGACCGACGTGGGTGATGACGATGCCGAGCACCGCGCCTCCGAAACCGGCCATCGCCGAGGACACGGCGAATGCCGCGACCTTGTGTCGCCTCACCGCCACGCCCATTGCGGCGGCGGCGACCGGCGCGTCGCGGATCGCCACCCAGTAGCGACCGTTGCGAGACCGAAGCAGTGCGCCCGCCACGAGGGCGACGAACAGGAACGCGCCCGCGACGAGCAGGTAGATCCCCAGGTCCGTGGTGATCGGGTCGTTGAGAAGCACCGGGGGTGCGACTGGCGCGCCGATGGCGCCCCCGGTGATGGTCCGCAGCTGCAGCGCCACCTCGGTCACGACGAAGGTCAGGGCCAGCGTTGCGATGGCGAAGTAGACGCCGGACAGGCGGAGGGTGATCCAGCCCAGCAGGATGCCGAGCAGCCCCGAGGCGAGCACGGCGGCGCCGATCACCAGCAGGAACGGAACACCGCTGACCTGGTGCGTGAGGATCGCCGCGGCGTAGGCGCCGACCGTGACGAGCGCCCCGTGACCCAGGGAGAACTCACCGACGTAGCCCATGAAGAGGGAGAGCGAGACGACGATGATGGCGGTCGCCAGGAGGATCGAGTAGGTCACCAGCGGGAACGGATGGGGGATCCAGGGCAGTGCCGCGAGGACGGCGACCCCGAGCCCTGCGCCGACGAGCCACCGCGGACGTCGCCAGGTGCCAGGAGCAGGCAGCGCCGGCGCCCGGCTGGTGCCGCCGCCCTCCGCCACCCAGATCGCGGGCTTTCCCACGAGGCCGTGCGGGCGGACGATCAGGACCAGCAGGATGATCGCGAAGACGAACGTGTTCTTGTAGTCGAGCGAGAAGAAGCCGGCCACGAGGCTCGACGAGACGCCGAGCAGCAGGCCGCCGACGACGACGCCGGAGGCACTGCCGAAGCCACCGAGCACGACGGCGGCGAAGCTCTGGATGAGGATCGTCGTCATGATGCTGTGGTCGATCTGGATGAACGAGCCAACGAGCACCCCGGAGAGGGCTCCCAGCGCCGAAGCGATCCCCCAGGCCGCCAGCGTCACGTTTGCCCTGGAGACGCCATACATCCTCGCCGTGGTCTCGTCCTGGCTGAGCGATCGCATGGCCAGGCCGAGCCGGGTCCGTTCGAGCAGCAGGAAGGTGCCGCCCAGGGCGACGGCCGCCACGGCCACCACGTACAGGCCGTGGCCGCCCAGGACCAGGTCGCCCAGCCGGATCTGGGCGTTGAAGACGCGAGGGATTGCCTGCGTCTGGTCGCCGAAGAGCGTCCGGTCGGCCCACGCCATGGCCAGGGTCACCCCGAGGGTCGCGACCGATTTCTCCAGGGGGGTCGTCCGATGCAGCGCGAAGGTCAGGAGCGCTCCGATGAGCACGCCCATCAGGCCCCCGACGACCATTGCCGCGGCCAGAGCCGCCGGGTAGGGCAGGCCTGCGTGGGCGATGAGCGCCCAGGCGGTGTAGCCGGCGGTGGTCGCGACGGCCGCCTGGGCGAAGTTCAGGACGTTGGTCGTGCGGAAGACGATGACGACGCCCAGCCCCACGAGGGCGTAGAGCGCGCCGATGACGATGCCGTCGTACGTGAACTGGAGCACCTGCATGGCGATCAATCATGGATGACGCAGGACCGGGGGTGGCCCTGCGTCATCGCAACCTGTCCGTCCGGACGCGTCAGGTGGCCGAGCCGCCTACTGCCCGGCGTATTTCGCCAGATCCGGCAGGAGGGTGAAGTCCGTCACCGGCTGCCATGCACCCTGGTCGAGCCGCAGGACCTGCGCCTTGAGGGCGCCAATGTGCTGCTGCGGACTGTAGGTGATGCCCACCGCCCCGGCGATGTTGACGTTCGTCCACTTCTCGAACGCCGCCGAGAGGGCGGCCCACGTCAGCTGGCTGCCGTCGGCCGTCGCCTCCTTGACGCCCTGGACGAACATCTGCGCGCAGGTCCATCCCGCGAGCGCGAAGAGGGGATCGCCATCGGGATACTTCTGCGGGAAGACGCTCTTGAACTGGTCGAGCGCCGGATCGTGCGAGAAGGCCTGCTCCTCGTAGAGGTTGACGTAGGTGTTGCCGCTGACGCCCGGGAGGTCCTTGATCTGGTCGAGGAAGAACCCGCCGCGGAAGGCCTCGTTGATCAGCCACTTGCCCGCGTAGCCGGAATCGATCGCGGCGGTCATCACCTGGGCGCTGCCGGGGATGGCCCACACCAGAGCCGCATCCGCGCCACTGTCGGCGAGCCGACGACCCAGCGGTGCGAAGTTCGTCTCCGTCGCGTCGTAGCCGATGTCGGCCACGACCTTGATCCCGAGGCTGCTGGCCAGGGCGTTGGCCGCATCGATTCCCGACTGGCCGAACGCGTCATTGGTATGGACGACCGCGATCTTCTTGACGTTGAGGTTCTGGTTCGCCCAGGTGACCAGCTGGCTGACGAGGCTGGAGTAGGGCGGCAGGTAGCCGAAGACGTTTTCCGTCGCGGGCTGGCCCGGCGGGAAGTAGAGGTCGGGGTTCGCGGACGGGAAGAGCACCGGGATGTGGTTGTCGGTGATGTACTGCTGCACCGCCGCGTACGGGCTGGAGCCGTAGGGGAGGAAGTAGGCGAAGACCTTGTCCTCTTCCCAGAGCTGCTTGGCCGCGGTCACGGTCTTCGTCGGATCCGCGCCGTCGTCGATGACGGTGAACTTGAACGTGTGCCCGTTCACGCCGCCGGCGGCGTTCACGGTGTCGAAATAGGCCTGCGCGCCGTAGGCGTAGTTGGCGGCGACCGCGAGCGGTCCCGACTCCGCGATCCAGGCGCCGACGTTGATCTCGCCGTTCGCGGAGATGCCCTGCACCGCCGCGGGCGTGGCGCTGCCGGATGCCGCCGGCGAGGTCGATGCTGGCGCCGCCGACGGGCTGCTGGCTGTCGACTGGCAGGCCGATACCAACAGCGCCAGCCCGGTCGCCACGGCGACCAGCCGACGAGAGATGCGTCCGCCCCTGCTCACGACCGTCATGTGGCTTCCTCCTCCTCGCGTCCTGCACCGGCCTGGGACCCAATGCCGGCTCGACGTGCAGAGCGTGGAGTGACACTATACACTTCGCGAGTCCGCTGGTGACAAGCACTTGCGAGTGAGGACGCCCGATTGAGACTCAGTGTTGCCTTCGACGGCTCGCAGCCCCTCGACGCCTGCCGGGCAGTCGCCCAGGTTGCCGAGTCCCTCGGGCTGGACGGCGTCTGGAGCGCGGAGCACCTTGGCCTGCACGACGCGGTCACCGCCAGCGCGGCGTTCCTCGCGGCGACGAGCCGGATCGAGGTCGGGCTGGTCGGCCCGAATGCCTCGAGCCGGCATCCCGGCCTCCTGGCCATGGAGCTCGCGTCCCTGGCGGAGCTCGGGGGAGGGCGGGTGCGGGCCCAGCTCGGAACCGGTGACGCGACCCTGGGCGCGCGGATCGGCGCACGGTCTCGACGACCGCTCGGGGAGGTGGAGGCGCTGGTCACCACGATCCGGGCCCTTCACCGCGGCGAAGAGGTCAGCGTCGATCTGCCGGAGTTCCGCCTGGACCAGTTCCGGCTGCGCCGATTTCCACCGGGGCCCGCGATGCCCCTCGACGTCATGGCCATCCGGCCCGCCATGCTCGCGCTCGCATGCCGGATCGGGGACGGCGTGGCGCTGAGCGCGGGCGCCTCGCACGCCTACCTGGCGGAGTCGGTCTCGGCGATCGAGCGTCACCTGCTGGAGCAGGGGAGGGTCCGGTCGGAGTTCCGGATCTCCGCGATGGTCCTGGGTGCGGTGGGAGAGGACCTGGAGGAGGTGCGCGCCCGCGTGGCGAAGGTCCTGGCATTCGCTCCGCCGGGCGTGATCCCGGCGCTGGTGGCGGGCCTGGATGGCCTGCCCGACCCGGCGCTGGTGCGAGCCACGCTCGGCAGTGACGGGCCGGCGGCCGCGGCTGCGCTGTACCGCGACGGAATCGCGGATGAGCTTGCCATCGTTGCGACCCCCGCGAGCCTGCCGGCGGCCATCGAGCGCTACGCGGCCCTGGGGATCGACGAGCTCGCGCTCACCGTCGTCGGCGATCCCGACGACATGCTGGCGGCCACGCATGCCCTGGGCAGGGCCGCCGGGACCGGAGCAGCCGCGACCGGCGCAGCCGGGACCGGGGCAGTTCGAGCAGAAGCAGGAGGAAGACCGTGACCACCCTAGTCGACACCGACCTCGAGGAGGTCAAGCGTCTCCACGACGAGTTCATCGTCGCGAACCGCACCGCGGACACCGCGTGGTGCCGCGCCCACATGGCTCCCGGCGAGGAGGCCATCATCCTGTTCAACACGAACGGATCTGCCTATCACGGCGTCGAGCACTGGTGCGCGCTGTGGGACTACTACCGCGACCACATCAGGGGAGATGCGCGGACCGGTGGGGAGCCACCCCTGTTCGAGACGGTCGATCCCCACTACAGCATCGCAGGCGACGTCGCCTGGGTCGTTTACCGTCTGCGGATGGTGGCCAAGCTCGACGGCGTGCCCGTCCCGGAGCAGGCCCGTGGGACGGAGATCTACCAGCGCCTGAACGGGGAATGGACCATGGTCCACGCGCACTTCTCGATCGGCGAGCCTGGCGGACCCATGGGGGGCCGGTGAGGCCTGGAGGAGCGATCCCGGTCCTGCAGGGGCGCCCGGGCCGACGATGCACATCTCGCTCGTTCCGGCACAGTGGCCCGGCGACTCGCTCGCCGACATCCGGCGCGCCACGAGCTGGGGAGCCGAGGCTCGCGTCGGTGGCGTGTGGCTGAGCGAGGTGGCCGGCTTCGATGCGGTTGGCCTTGCCGTCGCCGTCGCGCCCGTCGCCGGTGAAGCGGACATCCTCGTGGGCCCGGTCTCGCCCTTCGTCCGCGATCCTGCCCTGTTCGGGATGGGCCTCGCGACCGTCGCGGCGGCCACGCGGTCCCGGGTCCATGCCGTCCTGGGTGCGTCGTCCCCGACCATCGTGTCCGCGTGGCACGGGCGCAGCTGGAGCCGGCCCGTCGACGCGATGGCGACCGCGGTGGCGGCCCTGCGCGCCGTTGCCGGCGGGGAGCGGACGGACCACGCAGGCTCCGGAGTCGCCAGCCGGGGATTCCGGCTGGGAGTCAGGCCCCCGGCGTCGATGGTGGTGGTGATGGCGGCGCAGGGCCCCCGGATGCTGCGCCTGGCTGGAGCGATCGCCGATCGCGTGGTCGTGAACCTGGTGACCCCGGCGCAGGCCGCGGAGATGGTGGGCGAGGTGGCGGCCGGCGCTCGATCCGCGGGCCGCGCCACGCCGCCGGTGGCGGCCTGGCTCGTCGCCGGCTCGCGCGAGGCGAGCCGGGCCCGGGTCGCGAGGCTCCTGGACGCCTACGTGCGCGCTCCCGGCTACCGGGAGCGCTTCGAAGAGGCCGGCCTCCTCGCGGAAGAGCGCCTCCTGCCCACCGCCGTCGACCGCCTGGCGGTGTTCGGCGGCGCCACGGCCGTCGCCGAACGGGCGGCCGAATACGACGATGCCGGCGTGTCCGAGGTCGCCCTCGTGGTGAGCGGCCAGGATCCGCAGGGCCGGGCGATCATCATCCAGACTGCCGCGGAGTTCCGGGAGGCCGGCCATGACTGACGAAGCACTGGGCATCGCGAGGACCGCTCTCGCCCACCCCGAGCGCCTGGCGGTGGAAGACGATTTCGGGACGCGGCTTGCGTACGGGGAGCTCGACCACCTGGTGAACCAGGTGATCCGGGCGTTCCAGCGGATCGGCATCGGCCCGGGCGGGAACATCGCCCTCCTGACGGAGAACCGCGCGGAGACCCTCCTCGTCCACCAGGCGGCCTACCGCGGCGGCCTGTACTTCACGCCACTGAACCCGCGGCTCCGGCCCTCGGAGGTGCTCTACGTCCTGCGCGACTCGACCAGCTCGGTCCTTGTCGCGGACGTCCTCCACCGCGACCTCGCGAATGCCGCCGCGCACGAGGCGGGCATCACGGTCACCGAGGTTGGTGGTGCCGGTGCGGACGACCTCCTGACCATTGCCGCCGGGGAATCGGCGGATCCGGTGCCGTACCAGTTTGGATCGGTGATGTCGTATACCTCGGGAACCACCGGCGTGCCGAAGGGGGTGATCCGCGACCGCGTACGACCGTCCCCTGGCCAGCTCGAGGCCCTGCTGACCTTCGGGCTCCGCATCAACATGGACCCGGAGCACGACCGGCACCTGGCCACAGCGCCGCTGTACCACGGGGGGCCGCTCATCTCGGTCTTTCACGCCATGAACCTCGGCGGCTCGGTGCGGGTCATGCGCCGCTTCGACGCGGAGCGTGTGCTCGAGCTCATCGAGGCGAACCGCATCACCTCGGCCTACATGGTTCCGACGATGTACCACCGGCTCCTGGCCCTGCCAGAGAAGGTGCGCAGCCGATACGACCTCGGCAGCCTGCGCAGCGTCATGCACACCGGCGCGCCATGTCCGGTCGAGACCAAGGACCGCATGCTCGACTGGTTCGGGCCGGTCATGTACGAGTGCTACGCGGCGACCGAGGGGTATGGGACCTACACCGTCTGCACCCCGGACGACGCCCGGAGCCATCCGGGGACCGTCGGGAAGCCACCCGACGGCCTGATAGCCATCCGCGACGGTGATGGTCGGGACCTGCCACTCGGAGAGGTCGGCCTGGTGTACGCCCGGACCCTGCCCGGCTTTGCCCCCTTCCGCTACAAGGGCGATCCCGACAAGACGACGGTGGCCTACGCGGGCGCGGCGACCGACGCCTACACCATCGGGGACATGGGCTACCTCGACGCCGACGGATACCTGTACCTGACCGATCGGGCGTCCGACATGATCATCTCGGGCAGCGTGAACATCTACCCGGCCGAGGCCGAGCGCGTTCTCCATCAGCATCCCGCGGTCGCCGACGTCGGGGTGATTGGCGTGCCCGACAGCGAGTGGGGCGAGCGGGTCGTTGCCGTCGTCGAGGCACGCGGTCCCGTGCCTGACGAGACGGCCCTCGCGGCGGAGCTCATCGCCTTCTGCCGTGAGCACATCGCCTCGTACAAGTGCCCCCGACAGGTCGTCTTCGTGCGCGACCTCGGGCGTGACCCCTCCGGCAAGCTGCGCAAGCGCGACGTGCGGGGCCGGGTCCTGGAGCTGCTGGGAGGCGCGCCGTGACCTATTCCATCGTCGCCGCTGATCCCTCCGGGGCGGTGGTCGGCGTCGCGGCCCAGTCGCACCATCTCGCCGTCGGCGCCAGCCTCGCGTTTGCCGACCCTGCCGTTGGAGCGGTCGCGGTGCAGTCGTATGCCGATCGCGCGTACGGGCCGGCGGTCCTCGACGCCCTGCGGGCGGGCCGGTCGGCCGAGGGCTCGCTGGCCGATCTCGTGCGGGCCGATCGGCGGGCGGGCCGCGCCCAGGTCGCGGTGGTCACGGCCGGCGGCGAGACCGCGGTTCACACGGGAACGCGCTGCGTCCCCGCCGCCGGGTCCGTCACGAGGGCGGGCGCGTCCGTCCAGGCCAACATGGTCACGTCGGCGGCCGTGTGGGAGGCCGGCATGGCGGCGTTCACCTCATCCGGCGGCCATCTCGCGATCCGCCTCCTGGCCGCGCTCGACGCCGCCGAGGCCGCCGGTGGCGACCTGCGCGGCCGCCAGTCAGCGGTCCTGCTGGTCGAGGGGGCGGACGGCACGCGGATCGACGTGCGCGTCGACGATCATCCGGAACCACTGACCGAGCTGCGGCGGCTGACCTCGCTCCAGCTCGCAGCCGGGCAGATGAGCGAGGCGTTCGCCGTTGCCCGCGCCGGCCGGACCGCGGAGGCGGTGCAGATGCTGGCCGGCGCGCAGGAGACCTTCGGAACCGACAACCTCGAGCCCACGGTCTGGGCAGCGGTCCTCCTTGCGCGCGCCGGCGAAGCGGCCGCCGCAACGAAGCTCATGGGGCGTGCCACGGCGCGGCACCCCGGATGGGCGGAATTCGTCCGGCGCCTGTCGCGCGTGGACCTGGCTCCCCGCGATCCGGCGATGCTCGCCGCGCTCACGGAGGCGCGGTCGTGAGCGTACTCGAGAAGATCGGCGATGCGATCGTGGCCAGGTCGCCGGAGCTGCTGGACCTCAGCCACCGCATCGCCGGGCAGCCGGAGCTGGCATTCGAGGAGCGAGAGGCAGCGGGCCGGGTGGCCGCGGTCCTGCGGGCGGCGGGGTTCCAGGTGACGGTCGGAGTCGCCGGCCTCGAAACCGCCGTGCGCGCCGAGGCCGGTCGCGGACCGCTGACCCTCGCCTTCGTCGCGGAGTACGACGCGCTCCCGGAGATCGGGCATGCGTGCGGGCACAATGTGATCGCCGCCGCAGCGGTCGGCGCCGCCATCGGGCTGGCTTCCGCTGCTGACGCGCTCGGCGTCCGGGTCGTCCTGATCGGGGCGCCGGCCGAGGAGGGCGGCGGCGGCAAGATCCTCCTTCTCGAAGGCGGGGCGTTCGACGGGATCCACGCGGCGATGATGGTCCATCCCGGTCCGCGGGACTTCATCGAGATGCCGAGCCTGGCGACGACCGAGCTGACGGCCGTCTTCACGGGCCAGGGGGCGCATGCCTCCGCGTTCCCCGAGCGAGGGGTGAACGCCGCAGATGCCGCGACGGTCGCCCAGGTCGCCATAGGCCTGCTTCGACAACAGCTACCCCAGGAGAGCCGGGTGCACGGCATTGTCACCGATGCCGGCGTCGCACCGAACATCATTCCCGACCACGCTCGCATGCGATACCTGGTCCGCGCCCCGCGCCGCGACGACCTCGCCGACCTCGAGGCGCGGGTGGAGCGCTGCTTCCGGGCGGGAGCGCTGGCCGCCGGCTGCGAGATCGAGGTTCGTCGCAGCATGCCGCTCTACGAGGAGCTGCGGACGGACCCGGAGCTCGCAGAGCGGTATCGCGTTCATGCTGCCGAGCTGGGCCGCACCGCGCGCGAGCCGACGGAACGGGCCCGGCGCGCCGCCGGCTCAACGGACATGGGCAACGTCTCCCATCGCCTGCCGTCGATCCACCCCATGATCGGGGTGGACTCGCTCCCGGACGTGCCGCACCAGGCGGGCTTCGCCGCCGTCTGCGCGGGGCCGAGCGGCGACCGTGCGGTGCTCGACGGCGCCCGGGCGCTGGCCCTGACCGCCGCCGATGCGGCCACGCTGCAACCACTCCGCCAGCGTCTGCTGGCGGCCGAGCCAATGGAGTCGCCCACATGACAGCGCCAGAAAAGCTTCGCGAGATCGCCGCGGCCCCGGTCAGGCTCGTGGCCTTCGGCCGTGCGGGAGACCTCCTCGACGTCGTCGGCCCGCGGGCGTTCCTGCACGCGGGCCCGCCCATCCGACCCTCCCGCACGGTGGGGGCGATGCGCGGCGCCCTGATCGGCGCGCTCCTCCTGGAGCACGAGGCCGAGTCGCCGAAGGATGCCGAGGCGCTCATCGCAAGCGATGCAATCGAGATTCGACCGTGCCACGACGTGAGCGGCGCCGGCGCGCTGGCCGGGGTCGTGTCGCCATCGGTCCCCGTGGTGGTCGTCGAGCGCGAGGGGGGCCCGCGGGCCTTCGGCACGCTCGTCGAGGGACTCGGTCGCGCGCTCTCCTTCGGCAACTTCGATGCATCGACCATCGATCGTGTGCGATGGCTCTCCGGCGAGTTCAGCGAGGTGCTCAACGACGCCTTCGCCCAGCTGCCGCCGTTCGACATCGTGGAGCTCCAGGCCAAGGCCCTCCGCCGCGGCGACGAGTGCCACAACCGTCTGGTCGCGGCGACGGAGAGCCTCATCGCGATGCTGTCGCCGGCGCTGGTGCGCATGGGTCCGGCGACCCTGCCGACGCTCGATGCGCTCCGGGGGAACCCGCACTTCTTCCTCTCGCTCTCGATCGCGGCGGCGAAGGCGGTCGCCCTGGCGATCGAGGCGAAGGGCCCCCCGGGCATCGTGACCGCGCTTGCGGGCAACGGCGTCCAGGCCGGGCTCAAGGTCAGCGGAGCCCCGGGGCGCTGGTACGTGGCGCCCGCACCGGCTCCCGCGGCGGCCGGGCTGATGGTCGTGGAGGGGAGAACGGCGGCTGATGCTGCGCCGCTCATGGGCGACTCGGGGGTCACCGAGACGATCGGCCTGGGCGCCATGAGCCTCACCGCCTCGCTCTCGCTGGCGCGGGTCCTGGGCCTGGACGCGGCGGCCGCGGCCGACGTGGTGGCCCAGATGCGTCGGATCAGCATCGCCGATCATCCGCGCTTCCTCCTGCCGGCCGACGACTTCCGCGGATCTCCGCTCGGGATCGCCGTCGAGCGCGTCGCCGCAACCGGCATCACGCCGGCCATGAACGCGGGCTACGCGGACCGGGTCCCCGGCCGCGGCCGGGTCGGCGCGGACCTCGCCCGGTTCCCGCTGGCTGCGTTCGAGCAGGCCGCCGCCGACGTCCCGTGACGCTGATTCGGGTCAACGGCGTTCGCCTCTACCACGAGGTACACGGGTCCGGCGTGCCGATCCTGTGCATCCACGGGACCGCGGGGTCCGCGGAATCGGTGCGATCGGTGGTGGAGCCGCTCTCCGCGCTCGGCCGGGTCATCGTCTACGACCGCCGCGGCTGCCTGCGCAGCGAACGGCCGCAGCCGTACGCGACGAACGTGGCGGAGCAGGCCGAGGATGCCGCCGCCATCATCGACGCGGTGGGCGGCGAGCCTGCCGTGGTCCTCGGTCACAGCTACGGTGCCGCCATCGGTCTCGCGCTGGCCATCGCGAAGCCGGGACTGGTCCGCGCGCTGGTGCTGCTCGAGCCCCCGGTGCCGGGAGTCGATCGGACCTTCGACGACATGCGTCGCCGGATGCTCGGCGAGCTCGAAACGGTGACCGGCCGCGACCCCGATGAGGTCGCCGAATGGTTCCTGCGCGGTGCGCTGGGTGCCGGGACGTGGGAATCGCTTGCGCCGGAGATGCGCAACGATCTTCGCGGGGGCTCGCCGGCGGTGATCGCCGAGGCGCGGGGCGCCGGGCTGGAGGCGACGCCACAGGAGTTCGCGTCGCTGCGGATGCCCGTCCTCATCGTGGCCGGGCGGGATTCGCCGGCCGGCTTCCGGCGCGTCGCCCGGCACGTCGCCGGGTTGATGCCCACGGCACGCCTGGTCGAGGCGCCCGGCGGGCATGCGATCCGGCCCGCGCTCCCCGACGTGGTCACGTTCGTCCGCTGGGTCCTCGAGCCCGTCGCGGCGCCGGCGCCGGCGCCGTAGGCCGGCGACAACCCCGGCGAGGAGCCACTGCCCCTGCTCCATCCGGAGGGATGCAGGGCGCAACCTGCTATCGTCTCGGTCCATCCCACGTCACGCCGCCGGCCGTGGCAGTACCCGCCTCTGCGAGCGGGCATGGAGGAGATGACGACCACATCACGTGCGCCCGCATCGGCCAGCGCCGTTCGGGCTGATATCCGCAACATCGCCATCGTGGCCCACGTGGACCACGGCAAGACGACCCTGGTCGACGCCATGCTGCGCCAGACGGGAACGTTCCGTTCGAACGCCGTGCTCGTCGACCGGGTGCTGGACTCCGGCGAGCTGGAGCGCGAGAAGGGGATCACCATCCTCGCCAAGCAGACGACGGTGGACTACCGCGGCATCCATCTCAACATCATCGACACGCCGGGCCACGCGGACTTCGGCGGCGAGGTGGAGCGGGGTCTCCTGATGGTGGATGCGGTGCTCCTCCTGGTGGACGCCGCGGAGGGGCCGCTGCCGCAGACGCGCTACGTCCTGAAGAAGGCCATGGCCCTCGATCTCCCGGTGGTCGTGGCGGTGAACAAGGTGGACCGTGCGGACGCGCGGCCTGCCGCAGTGCTCGACGACATCTACGAGCTCTTCATGAATCTCGGGGCCAGCGACAGCCAGATCGACTTTCCGGTGGTCTACACCGTGGGCAAGCACGGCCGGGCATCGCTGACCCCCGACGCGGCCGGCAAGGACCTCGCGCCGCTGCTGGACCTGCTGGTCGAGGTCACGCCTCCCCCGACGTACACCCCCGGCCATCCGCTCCAGATGCTCGTCAGCAACCTGTCGGCCTCCGACTACGTGGGACGCATGGCGGTGGGACGCATCTGGAACGGCTCCATCAGGGTCGGCCAGCGCATCAGCATCGTGCGCGAGGAGCCGGACGAGACCGATGGCACCGTGACCCCGGGGCGCAGGGTGGTCCTGTCCGGCACGGTGACCAGCCTGCAGACGGCGCACGGCATCGAGCGCGTCGACATGGCCGAAGCCGGCCCCGGCGATATCGTGGCCGTCGCCGGCATCCCCGAGGTGACCATCGGCGACACGATCACCGACCCGACCGACCCGGTCCCCCTGCCCCGCCTCGACGTGGACACGCCCACGCTGCGGATGACCTTCTCCGTGAACTCGAGCCCGCTCGCCGGCCGCGACGGCAGCCTCCTGACCTCGCGCCAGATCAAGACACGCCTGGAGCGCGAGGTCCTGGGCAACGTCAGCATCGAGGTGCGACCCATCGAGGGCGGGGAGTCGTTCGACGTCCGCGGCCGGGGCGAGCTCCAGCTCGCGATCCTCATCGAGCAGATGCGCCGCGAAGGCTTCGAGCTGACGGTCTCGCGCCCCGAGGTCATCGAGCGAACCGTCGACGGCGCTCGCGAGGAGCCCTACGAGCGCATCACGGTGGACGTGCCGCCGGAGTACATCGGCGCCGTGCAGCAGGGGCTGGCGGGCCGCAAGGCGCGCATGGAGCAGATGTCCACCGACGCCGACGGGCGGGTGCGCATGGAGTTCGTCATCCCGTCGCGCGGGCTCATCGGCTATCGCGGGCAGCTGCTGACCGACACGCGCGGCACCGCGCTCATGCACCAGATCTCGGAGGGCTACGGCCCCTGGGCCGGCGAGGTGACGCACCGGATGACCGGGGTCCTGGTCGCGGATCGGGCCGGCGAGACGCGCGCCTACGCGCTGTCGAGCCTCATCGAGCGGGGCGAGCTGTTCGTGGGACCGTCCGTCGAGGTCTACGAGGGGATGATCATCGGGGAGAATGCCCGGGCGGGGGACATGAACGTCAACCCCACCAAGTCCAAGAAGCTGTCCAAGATGCGGACCCAGGCCACGGACGGGGACTACCGGATCCCCACCCCCCCGCGGGTGCACACGCTGGAATCGGCCATCGAGTTCATCGCCGCGGACGAGCTGGTGGAGGTCACGCCAACCGCCCTGCGCCTGCGCAAGCGGGTGCTTTCCGCGCACGACCGCCGGCCGGCGCTCACGCAGCGGGCGTCCGCCGACTGAGGAGCCCGCGCGAGCCGCCGCTCGGCTGCGTCAGGAGGCGCCGGACAGGTCCCGGTCTTCCATCTCCCACGCATGGTCGAGCACGTGGTACGCGGAGTGCCGGACTACGAACTGGACGGTCCAGTTCCGGGCGGACGGACCACGCGCGTTGGCCTCGCGGATGGCGTCGCAGAACGCATCCCGGTAGGCGCCCAGGGCCGCGGGATCCTGCTGCGCCTCGATTGGCGTGTCGAGTCCGACCTTCCGCGAGAAGTCGCTGATCTCGACGTTGTGCACGTGCTCCACGATCCTGTCGCGTTCGCGTCCGCCGCCGCGCGGACCCCTCCGCAGCTCCGCGGAGACGCGGGACGCGACGTCGTCGAAGTACGTCCACGCGGCGCGGAGGAGGGCGATCTTGCGTTCGCACGCCGCCTCGCTCATCTGCTCCTTCTCGGCCTCGGCTGCCCGCATCGACAGCCCGTAGAAATCGGTCATGCCCATGCCTTCGACGCGCTCGACCACGACCGGGTGACCGATGCCGCCGAACTCGTCCGCAAGCCCGGCACGCTCCGCAATGGCGGCGTATCGACCCCGATAGGCTTCGAGGACCCCGAGCGCGTCTTCCTCCGAGGTCCCGCTGCGCTCCCACCCGGGCCAGTCGAAGGCAACCGCCACCGCAACGGGCTTCTTCCTGCCCTGCTCGATCATCACGCGGAACGGCTCAGCCACGAGCGCAACCTAGCACGACACGCCGCGGCGCGTGGTCGACGCGATGACGCATCGCCCGCTGGCTCCTCAGATTGCTTCGGGCGCTCCACCGCAGCTGCGGCAGAGCGCCCGAACGGCGGCTCCTTACCGGGGGTGGTCGCCTCCATCCGCCACCCCGATGGGGTCGGCCTGTCGGAGCGCGCGGCCCAGGACCTCGAACAGCGGGACCAGCTGACCCAGCAGTTCAGCCTGGTCGCCGTAGAGCGAGAGGTTCGTGCCCTGGAACACCTTGGCGGCTGCCTCGACGATCCGGGGCGCCTGTTCGACGGGCAGGATCTCGCGCCGAAGGTCCTGCTCACCGCGAGGTCGCATCAGGTCGTGAGCGACCTGGAGGGCCTGGACCTGGTTCTTCAGCTCCAGCATCGTCAACTCTTCACGCAGGGCTTCGCTGTCGCGGGCGATCTTCAGCAGGTGCACGGGCGCCTCGACGTTGATCCTGGCTTCCTCGGCAGCCATCTCCGACTGTCGGAGGGTCTCGCCGCGGCGCAGGTTCTCCTGTTCGGCAGCCAGTCGCTGGTCGGCGACCCGGCCTTCTGACGCCATTGCCGTCAGCTTCGCCTCCTCGGCCGTCTGGATGTCCGACTGTTCGGCCTTCAGCCTGATCTCGTTGCGGACTTCGGCCTCGAGCTGCTGGCGCAGGTCGGCATCCACGATGAACACCTGGGCCAGCTGAGCGACTTCGAGGGTCAGGCCCCAGTCGTTCGCCCCGTCCGGATGGATCGTCGCCTCGAGCGCCGTCGCGACCACGCCGGACAGCGTCGTCTTGCGCTGCTCAATGCACTCGACCATCGTCATGTGCGACACGGCATGCCGCAGTTCGCCGAGCGCCACATGCGTGAGCAGGTCGTTGATCTGGGTCGTTCCCTGGCCGGCGGTGAAGTCGAAGAGCCGGGCGGCAGCGATCGGGTCGGTGATGCGGTAGATCACGATGCCCTTGAACCGTACCGGGATGCCGTCCCGCGTCTCCTGGGTGAAGGCGAAATCGGCTTCCTGCTTGGTGCTGGGGACCAGGACGAAGACCGTGCCGGGCCAGAGATAGGTCTGGACCGCCGAACCGCGGCTCTCGAGGCGGCCGCGACGGCCCGTCAGCAGGTACTGGTTGGGGTTTGCGCGCACGAATGGCACAGGTGTGACCTCCAAGGTGGCAACCGATGCCGGCAGAGCCGATCCCTGCCCTCAGCAGGTCACCCCCCAAGGGTCCCACCCGACGGGGTGGGGGCACAGTAGGTCAAAAGTCCTGCCCGTCCTCAGGGCGAGCGGGTGGCGTTGGCCTTGATCAGGCCACGATCCGGTCCGGGAGCATCACGCGCCGCCGGCGGTCGGTCATTCCGGATGACCTGTGGGTACGATCGTTCCATTCGGGTTCCGGCCGCCTCTGGCTAGGCTCACGTGAACGACGTGCCGCAACGGCCGCGGGGGGCCACTTGAGCGCAGATCAGCAGGCCTACGTCAGCGCAGAGGTCCGACGGTTCTGGGCGACAACCCTGATCCCGGTGACAGCCGCGATGCTGGCGGTGACCATCGCACTGGTCCTGTGGGCCGCAGCATCGACGACGGTGGATGCCGCCATTGCCATTCCGCCGGGATCACCTTCGCCGTTCGCCATCCTCGCCGGCATCGGCTTCTGGACAGCCATTGCCATTGCCGCGGACAACGTGTCCTTCGTTTCGCCGACCGGCAGCCAGATCTCCCTGGGGGCCCTGCCTCTCATCGCGGCAGCTGCGCTTGGCGGACCGCTGGTCGCGGGCTGGGTCGCTCTCGTGGGGTCCACCGAGCTGCGCGAGCTGCGCGAACGTCCGCCCGCCGTGGTGGTTTCGAACCATGTCGGGATCGCCTTGCCGCTCGTCGCGGTGGCCCTTGTGCTCGAGCCGCTTCGTCCGTCCGTGCTGGACGGATCTGCCGCGGTGCGCAGCCTGGGCGTCAGCCTGGCGACGGGACTGGTGTTCGTCGGGGTCAACGCCTGGATTGCGCTCTGGAACAACGCAATGTTCGACGTCCGCAGGGTGCTTCCGAAGTTCGTGCGCCTGGTGCGGGCCTACACCGCGCTCGTGAGCCTCGTGCCGCTGGCCTGGCTGGCGGCCGAGACCTATGTGCACGTCGGCTGGTGGACCGTGCTCGTCTTTGCAGGCGCCCTCACCATCTGGCAGTTCGCGGGGCGCCAGGACACCCTGTACCGCGATGCCAACCAGGATCGGCTCACCTCGCTCCTCAACCGTCGCGGCCTCGAGACCCGGCTGGCAAAGGCGCTCAGGGTTGCAGGACGGCGGGGCACCATGGTGGGCCTCGCGTACCTGGACCTCGATGGCTTCAAGCCGGTGAACGACCGCTACGGGCACGATGTCGGCGACGCGTTGCTCACGACCGTCGCGGAGCGGTTGACGGCGGCCGTCCGGCCGAGCGACGCGGTCGCGCGCATCGGCGGTGACGAGTTCGTGGTCGTGCTGCCCGCCATCGGAGGACTCGACGACCTTGCGGTCGTCGTCGCTCGGCTTCGCGCGGCGGTCGGGGCCCCCTGCGATCTCGCCGGGCGGACGGTGAGCGTCTCCGCCTCGATCGGAACCGCCCTCAGCGACCCGAGCGGGATGGCCGATGCGGAGGGCTTCCTGGCGCAGGCCGATGCTGCCATGTATCGCGACAAGAAGCTCCGGAGCGCCGCTCTACTGCCGCCCCGGAGTCTCGCGAGAGCGCCGCGCCGGACGTAGGTGTCGCACGAACTCGCCCGCTGTCGGAGGCGTGGCAGGTGCGTGCCGCGATTCGGTCCCTGATGCCATGCAGTCAGTACTGGATGATGCTGGTTGGTGGAGGGGTCAGGAGTGCCACTGCGGCCCCGAGTGCGAACACGATAACCACTGCCAGCATCAGGACTCTCATCCACGAGTCTCGATCCATGATCGCTGTCACCCCTCGCTTGGGAATGGGCCGCTGGTGTCATATGCTCCGCCCAGAATGGCGGGGGCGGAGGTGCGATGAACTGGCGCGATCTGTTCCCCTGGCTGCTCTTCCTGCACATCCTCGCCGCGATCGTGGCCATCGGGCCGAACTTCGCCTTCTCCACGATCCGTGCCATGGGAAGGCAGGACGCGCACTACGCGAACTTCGCCACGCGAGTCTCGCATGCCATCTCGATGAGGCTGGTCTATCCAATCGGCCTGGTCATTCCCGCGACCGGCGTGGCGATGATCCTGGTGCTCGGCATTGACCTGTTCAGCCGGGTGTTCTGGTGGCTTGACCTCGCCATCGCGATCTACACGGCCGTGTACCTGTACTCGTTCTTTGTGCAGCGACCAATCATCGAGCGGATCATCGAGATGACATCCTCTCCGCAGCCGCCAGGCGCGACTGGCCCACCGCCCGGACTGCCCGCCCTGGCCCGGCGTGCCCAGCTGGGCGGGAATGCAATGCTGATCCTTCTTGCGATCATCGTGTCCCTGATGGCCGTCAAGCCGCAGCTCTAGCGTGAGACGCCCGGGCACCCGAACCAGACCACCATCGCGCCTTCGTAGCTCAATCCGAATTTGGGCCTGTTGAGTCCCATCCGAGGTCCAACGCCGAGTTGTCCGAGATTGGGTCCTGCTTCAGATAGCCGGAGTCGTGGGGGTCTTCGGGCGACTGGCGCTGTCATCTTGCGAGCCACCCGACACATGTCGGGTAGCCGTTGAGATGTCATCGAACGCGTGATCGAAGATGTCAGTCGGTCCATGCACTTCGTGACGGTCTAGCGGCGCCATGCGCCGCCTCGGGCGACGTCCAGGCCGCCGGCGCAATGGTTCCCGAGATTTCCCTCACGCGCAGTCGGGGGCGCAATGCCGCAATTACGAATGGGCTATGCGGCCTGGATCGAGGCGATGAGGATCAGGATCGGGAGTGAGGCATCGAGGAGCGCGTGGCCGATGACCAGATACGGCAGCGTCGTCGGACGGCGGTAGACGACGAACCCGATCCACAGCGCGAAGGGCAGGAACATCAGCGCGCGCCAGACGATGAAGCGCCAGTCGAAGAGCAGCGGCAGCACCACGTGCTGGGTCGATAGCACCAGCGCGGTGACCACCACTGCGCGCAAACGCCACCCCTGGGACGCGACGAGGCGTGGCATGACGAAGCCGAAGTAGGTGGGCAGCTCCGCGAGAGCGTGGATGACCGGGAAGGTCACGACCAGGATGGCGGCGCCCATCACAGGCAGCGGTCGGAAGCTGAGGTCGGCACCCATCTGAGCCGAACCCCACAGCAGGTTGCCCACGACCAGGTTCGGGACGACGACGGCGGGGCCAGCGATGGCGAGTCCCAGCACGACCCATTTCAGATCGGTTCGGCGGCCATGTGGGGAGGGCCGGTACAGGTCGCGCAGTCTCTTGCCTTCCCGATGCAGGAGAGTGCGGAGCACGGCGAGGTTGATCACGCTGACCGCCGCGAACCAGGCCAGCCACCAGTCGGCCGCCGCACGCCATGGGTCGGCGGAGCCAGCGAGCAGGAAGCCGATGGCGACGCCTGCCTGGAAGACGACCGCGAGGCCGATGCGAAGGAAGAGCAGCGCCCAGACCGCCGGAGCGCCAACGGCTCTGGGCTCTGCCATTCGTCCGGGAGCGAGCGGCACGGCATAACTCACTCGCTCATGCTTGAGCCCCGCGCGGAGCCCGGTGAGAGTCGTTCGGCACTGCCTGGCGCACTTTTCGGCACGTGCGGCGCCGATCTCCGGGCACGACCATCCGACCATGTCCGACCTGTGGCGAGACCCACGACCGTGACCGCCACGTCGCCCACCCTCGACGCTATCCCCCTCGACGGACGGAAGGCCATCGCCCTTGCGCTTCCGGTTGTCATCCCGGTCGCCATGACCGCCGCCTTCACGCTCGGAGCGGACCGTCTCGGTGAACGGGGCGGCTACCTCGCCGGCTTCGGGGTCTACTGGGTGACGTGCGCGGGACTCTCGGTCGCATTGCTCGGGCGTCAGCGCATCCGGAGGCTGTTCCGAGACCGCAGGCAGCGACTCGGCAAGCCCAGCGCGCTGGGCGCCGCGTTGCTTCTGTGGCCGCCACTTGGCGCCATCGCCACCCGCTTCATCCCCGAGATCGGCCAGGCGACCGTGCCCATGGTCGCCACCATCCTGTGCGTGGCGCTCGTGAACGCCGTCCTGGAGGAAGTGCTGTGGCGCGGTGTCTACATCAGCCTCTGGCCGCGCAACCCGTGGCTCGGGTGGGCGTGGCCGGCGCTCGGCTTTGGCCTCTGGCACCTCGCGCCGCAGGTGATCCATCCCTCGCCGGTGGGCCCTGTTGTCTACGTGGTCTCGGCGACGGCACTCGGGCTGTCGTGGGGTTGGGTCGCGTGGCGCAGCGGCGCCCTGCGCTGGGTGAGCGTCTCACACGTCGTCACTGACGGGTCAGGACTGCGGAACGCGGTGTTCTTCCTCGGGTCGTGAATCGCGCTGGTCGGCGGCTCATGGCGGTCCCCCGGCAGTGGAGAGGGTGCCTATCGGCCCCCTACAGCATCCGATTCGGCTCGTGATGGCCCTGCAAGACCTCGCAGGCTGCGCAGCGAGGGGGGGCTCGAAAGTGCCGTCCGGGAGGTCCTAGAGCGGCGGCGGGCAAGCAAATGGAGGGGTTATGGTGTGGTTCGCGGTCGGGCTTTGCCTGCTCGTGGGAGTGGCGATCATCGGCCTGTGGGGAGTCCTCATCTCCGGGCAACGGGTGCCGGAGCTGACGCAGGGCTTGCCCTCGATCCGCTTCCACATCGGTGCCGAGTTGGTCACCGCAACTCTCCTCGTCGCAAGTGGGGCCTGGCTGTTGTTCGGAGGTGGGCCGGAGGCGCGCCTGGTGGCGGTGGCAGCGCTGGGTGCGACGGCATACTCGACCATCAACTCGCCCGGGTACTACGCCGACAGAGGGAACCGGTCGGTCGTGGTGATGTTTGGTGTTCTGTTTCTTCTGGTGCTCACCGCCATCGCGGCGGTGATCATGGCCTGAAGAGGGGACTACACGGGATGGTGTGCAACAACGGGGCGGTCGGACGCCTCTCCGATGGTCCCCCGGTCTGGGCCCTTGCTGACACGGTCCGCAAGGTCGCCTGCCCGTAGAACTGACATCTTGACCATCATCCGGCGCTGACATTTCCGCCGCGACCCGACACACAT
>CAVZCE010000014.1:0-66621 GCA_963773695.1 uncultured Chloroflexia bacterium
GAAGATGGAACGATTGGCCGTAGCCAGAACGCCATGTGATCGGCAAGGATCACGGTCCCTGGCCGTGACGATGGGGTGGAGATGCAGACCGATCTGGTGAGGCGGGCCATGCGCGGGAACCACGATGCCTTCGCCGACCTGGCGACCGGCGCCTGGAGCAGGCTCTACGGCACGGCCGGGCTGATCCTTGGTGACGACGGCGCCGCCCAGGATGCCGTCCAGGCGGCGCTGATCCGTGCGTGGCGTGACCTTCCCACCCTGCGCGACCCGGCGCGCTTCGACGCCTGGCTCTACCGCCTGCTGCTCAACGCCTGCCGCGACGAGGGCCGCAAGCGACAGCGTGGGCGGCAGCGCGAGATCGCGCTTCTTGAACAGGAACCGATGGCGTCGGCCGACGCGTTCTCCTGGCTCGCTGACCGCGACGAGCTGGACCGCGCCTTCGCCCGCCTGACACCGGACCAGCGCGCGATCCTGGCCCTGGTCTACTACCGCGACCTCACCGTGCCCGAGGCCGCGAAGGTCATGGGCACGCCGCTGGGCACTGCGAAATCGCGCCTGCACCGGGCGCTCGACGCGCTGCGTGGCGCCCTCGCCGCGGAGCGTCGTCCTGGTACCCCGGAGGAGATGAGCACATGACCGGCCACGACGACCTCGAGCAGCGGCTCCCCGGATACCTGGTCAACCGGGCACCCACGCCTCCGCCCGGCGCCCTGGAGTCGGTCCTGCGCCAGACGGCGGAGATGCCGCAGCGCCGCGGTGCCCTCGCAATCGCTGCCATGGGCTGGCTCGGCCTCGGCGCCGCCGCAGCCGCAGCGGCCGTGGTTGCCGCCATCGTGTTCGGGAGCGGCCTGGTGTCGTTCCCGGTGGCTCCCGGCACCCACGCGACCCCGACCCCGACCGCGGCGCCGAGCATGACCACGATCGTGCTGCCGGTGCCCGTGAAGGACAAGGCCATCGCCGAGGAGGCGTCAACGGTCTTCGCAACCCGCCTGCGGGCGCTTGGCATCGGGAACTTCACCTCATCCATCGGGGACGACATGCGCTTCAGCTTCGTGCTGCCGCCATCGGTCAGTGCAGCCGATGTGGATGCGGTGCTGCACACGGCCGGGCACCTCGAGTTCCTGGCCTGGTCAGAAGGCATGCCGGTGGTAACGGTGGGTGACAGCGTGCCCGATGGCATCCCGGTGCTTTTCGATCAGAGCCACTTCACCTCGGTTGTCCTGACCACCACCCGGAACCAGTCGCCGCAAGCGCCCGCGATCGAGATCCACCTCGATGCGATGGCCGCACAGGCGTGGGCCACGTACACCGCCTCGCACATCGGCCAGCCAGGACCGGTGGCACTCGACGACAAGATCCTGATGACTCCGACCATCCAGGCATCCATCTCCGGTGGGGATCTGATCATCGCCGCCCCGTCGCTGCAGGAGCCCGGCTCGCTGTCCGCGGCCGCTCTGGCCGCCATCCTCCAGTCGGGACCAGTCCCGAGCGGCTGGACCATGCCTTGACCTCTCGTAGGCTCAGCCTCGCCGTGGCAGCGACACGTCCGTACGACCGATCACGGTGAAGCGCCTGTCCGCGGCGACGCGAGGCGATCGTCCTCTTGGGAATGCGGGCACGTCGTTACCCGAGGGGGTGACTGGCCGGCTCCGCGCGCTCCACTCAGGGGAGAGCGCGGCAGCCCGAATCGGAGTCAGGACTGGCGAAACTGACGTGCCGGCCATCGCTGATCTTGAGCACGTCGCCCCTGCTGACGCGCCCGCTGTAGCAGCCGATCGTGCTCGCCGCGCTCGGCGTCTGGGGTGTCGCCGTATCCGGCGATCGGTGGCGGCTCTCCGGGCCGTCAGTCGGCGGCTGAGGGATCTCGTTGCGCCGGATCAGCCTTCAAATCCCGGCTCCGCTGCAGACCCTCGAGGATGAGGTCCAGGCCATACTCGAATTCATGGCTGTAGTCATAGCCAGGCTGCATAACGTGCTCGGTTGCCATCATGCGGAGGTTCGGGTACTCGTCTGGTGGGAACTCCTGGAGCATGGCCTCCGACACCCTCGCCGCTTCCTCCGCGGTGAACGGCAAGTTCGACAACTCCAGCACAAAGCCATGGATGTAGCTATCCAGCACCGAAAAGGCGTGCGCGGCCATCGCAATGGAGAAGCCAGCTGCCCGCAAGGTCCCCAGCATGGCGTCGTGGTGTCGCAGGTTGGCGGGGCCGGGATGAGAGCGTGACTCCATCACCCCGATCGCCCAGCGGTGGCGCAGGAGTGCATCCCGCGCCGAGATCGCCCGCTGACGAAGTGCAGCCTTCCAATCATTCCCGGTCGGAGGCAGGGCAATCTCGCCGAAGACGGAGTCGACGAGGCTGTCGACCAGGTCGTCCTTGTTCTCCACGTGGCGGTACAGCGACATCGGCGCAACCCCGAGATCTCTGGCCAGCGTCCGCATGCTGAGCGCCTGAATCCCGTACTGGTCGACGTAGGCCATAGCCTGCCGCAGCACGCGCTCCCGGCTCAGCGGTTTGGGGAGTTTCGACATGTGCTCCTCTTCGCTCGCTCGGCGGTGCCCTGGGATTTCCTCGCCCTGAAGTTGGTGGTTGACAGCGTACACCGTACGCAGTAAGTTCGTCACCTCGCGTACACCGTACGCAGATCCGCGCCGTCACAACCGCGGTGTTCACTGTCCGTCCGTGTCGACTGGTCGTTCCACGACCACGCCAAAGGTTCAGAAGGGGACCTCACGTGGCGTGCAGTCCGATCCTTTGCGAAGCGACCCAGGTTTCAAGCAAGCAGCTCCGAGACTCCGAAGGAGATCGATACCGTGACCACGACCCGCCTCCCAACGATCACCCGCCGGTTCATCGCCATGCTGGCGGTCGCCGGACTGACCCTGGCTCTCTCGGCCGGCCCGGCAGCCGCGGCGGGCCTCAGGAACTGCGTCGACATCCCTGGGCCGCAATCCGGACGAGTCGCCTGCTACGAGCTGGTCTGGGCAGACGGCTCCCAGTACCGCATGACATTCTCGAACCAGGGCTTCGGCGGCGCGACGCCACATGCACTCGCCCCGTTCTACGTGGTTGCTCCTCAGACCGGCATGCCGCAGGGCGCGCCGCCCAACACCTTCCCGCACGACCATGTCGTCCGCGGCACCGCCGCCCAGAACCACGGCACCCACAGCGTCCAGCTGCAAGGCTTCTTCGTCCTGTGCAGTGGTGAGGGCATCGTCAGCGGCGCATGCGTTCCGTCCTGGACGTCTGTCGGCGGTCCGGATCCGCTCCCGTTCGCCACGACCGTCTACGGCCAGCCGCTGACGTCCGCCGGCGCGATCGAGTCAGCCGCAACGGCCGGGCTCGTTCTGCCGCTCAACCTCGGACCCGGCGCCGTGATCGTCGGGACCATCAGCGGCGACTGACGCTCTGGGCCACATTCAGAGAGGCACTTCCCTAATGGATTCAACGCGTAAGACCGCCCTCATCGTGGGCGTGCTGTTCATCCTCACCTTCATCACGTCGATCGCCGGCGTGTTCGCCTACGGGCCCGTCCTGAGTGACGCGTCCAGCTACATCACCGGCGGGGGCGCCGACACCCGTGTGTTTCTCGGGGCGTTCCTCGAGCTGATGCTCATCGTCACCAACATCGGCTGCGCCGTCGTGCTCTTCCCGCTCCTCAAGCGGCAGAACGAGGGCCTCGCCCTGGGCTACGTCGCCGCGCGAATCGTCGAGTGCACCTTCATCCTGGTCGGCATCCTCAGCGTGCTGGCGATCGTGACGTTGCGCCAGACCGCGACGGCAGCGGATGCTGGGTCGCTGACCACGATGGCCAGGACGCTCCACGCGATCCACGACTGGACCTTCCTGCTCGGCCCCGGCTTCGCCGATGGGATCGGGACCGGTCTGATCCTGGGCTGGCTGATGTACCGCTCCGGGCTGGTGTCACGTCGCATGGCGCTGTTCGGGGTCATCGGGGGTCCGCTGCTCGCCGCATCAGGGATCGCGGTGCTGTTCGGCGTGATCGCCCCGGGCTCCCCATGGCAGAGCGTCGCAACCGTCCCCGAGGTCATCTGGGAAGCGTTCTTGGGCCTGTGGCTCACCTTCAAGGGCTTCAGCCCGTCACCCATCACATCGGCCGATACCCGACCCGTCGCCGGTTCTCTGGCGGCCGCGGCCGTTCCTGCGAGCTAATCCCGTTAGCGATCTCCGGCCCGGGTAGCCCGGCTCCGGCCGGGCTACCAACCTGATCGGTCATCGCGGCCCGGCCGAGCGCCGTCTACGGTCGACCCGTCTTCCGGGACTGGTTGGTTCCGACCGTCGCCCCGAGGACGATGCCGATGGCAGCCCCGGCTGCGCCGTAGATCGCGGCCATCCCGACATCGGCCACGATCAACCCCAAGGTGAAGCCGACCGCGGCGCCGAGGATCAGGAAGAGGCCGACGATGTTCGTTCGGTTCATCTGGCGTCCCTCATCTCCATTCCATGCTCGTTCCAGCGCCGTAGCGGGTCAAAGGCCAGCGAGACGGCCGGGGTGGGGTCGAAGGTCACAATCGCCGGCGCGACGCGCCGGGCTGCGGGAGACGTCCGGAGTCCGACCTCGCTTGTCGACCCAGCCAGCGGCAAATGGCGAAGCCCGAGGCTTGCGTCTGGCCGCAGCGGATCGGGCGCCGCTGCGCAGTCTCGCCGCCATGGGACCAGAGGCCTGTAGACTCCGACGCGCGTAGTCGGAGGGTCCAGGGTGTCAACGATCGAGGTGCTTGGCGTCGTTGCCGCAGCGCTCATCGGCCTGGCCGCCGCGTACCAGGCGGCCTTGGCCCTGGGACTGCCGCTGGGCGAAGCGACGATGGGCGGACGTGCCGCGACCGTCGATGGCGTGCTGGCCGGTCCCTACCGGCTCATGGCGGCGGCGAGTGGGGTGATCCTGGCCGTGGCGGCACTGGTCGTGTTGGCGCGGGCCGGTGTCATTGGCCTCGGCCTGCCGGATCCCGTGGTGGCCGTGGCGATCTGGGTCGTGGTCGCCTTCGCCCTGCTCAATACGCTGACCAATCTCTCCGGCCGGCATCCGCTGGAGCGGTGGGGGATGAGCGCGCTGACGCTGTCGATCGCCGCGCTTGCTGGCTACATCGCGCTCGTTGCCCGCCCGGGCTGAGGCCGAAGGCCAGGTGTCCCGATCCGTACGGTCCATCTGACCCTTCAGGGTTCGGGACAGGCCTCCTGATCATCTGGGCGTCATCTGTGCGGACGCGCCCGGGACACCGCCTGCTCCCGCCCTCTCATCGCGCGCCGGACAGATGGGAGGAGGGAGTGTCATGGTCCAGACCGTGGCCGGCGTGTTCCTCGTGGCGCACGGCCTCATCACCACCGCCATCGGCTTCAGCAGCGTGACCAACCCGGACAGCGCACCGATGGCGATGCCTGCCTGGTTCGGCTGGTGGCCCGGCCCGTTCGGTCGCTCGTGGCTGTTCCAGGCCCTCGATCTCGGCAGCGGCGTCGCGGTGGTGGGCGGCCTCCTGTGGCTCGCGGCCGGCGTGGCGCTCGTCGGGGGTGGCCTGGGCTGGGTCGGTCTCCCGGCGCTCGCCGATCTCAAGGTGCCGTTGCTGGTCGCGGGCGCGGCGCTGGGCCTGCTGGCCCTGGCCCTGTACTTCCATCCGTTCTACCTGGTGGCGCTGCTCATCGACCTGACCGTCATCGTCCTGCTCTGGGGCCGCCTGGCCCCCGCGAGCTGATGACCGCCAGCGTCACCCGAGGAGGCGGGCCGGAACGCCGCAGCCCGCTCTGGAGCCAGGTCCTCACCCGGCCCCTGGCGCGCATCATCCCCGTCGCCTGGCGACCGGCGGTGGTGGCGGGCATCAAGGCCCTGCACACAGGGCTTTTCGTGGCCATCGGTGCCGCCATCGTCCTGTTCGTGTGGGACGGACTCAGGGGAAAGCCCGGGCGGAGGACGGCGACGGCCCTGGGCATCGCCCTGGCCGAGTCGGCGGTCTATGTCAGCAACAACCAGGTCTGCCCTTTCACGCCCCTGGCGGAGGAGCTGGGCGCGGAGAACGGGGCGGTGGCCGACCTGTTCCTGCCCGGCTGGGCCAGCCGGCGCATCCCCATTGTCTCCAGCACCGCGGTGATCGCGGGGATCGCGCTCAACCTGCGAGCTGTGCTCGCCCGACGCCGGGCATGAGTGACCTGCGGATCCGAGCAGAGGAGGGAGGCAGTGTCACCCGTGTCGCACATCCGTACCTTCGACCACGTCGGCATCACGGTCGCGGACCTCGACACGGTGACCGCCTTCTTCTTCGGCCTGGTCGGCGGCATCGGCCAGTACGAGGACATCTGGCGCATGACGTACGTCCGCGGGCCGGAGGGGATCATCGGGGCCCTGGCGCAGCGATTCGACTGACCCGCGCGGCCGCCAGGCACGCTCAGAAGCCGCCGCCCGCGCCCCCGCCGCCCCCCGAACCTCCTCCGCCGAAGCCTCCGCTTCCCGAGCTGGACGGCGAGTTCCCGATGGTGCCGATGGCGGCGAACATGCCGCCGAACGACGGCACCGCGGATCCGGAGAAGAGCCCGCCTCCGCCGCCGCCACCCGAGCCGCCGCTCCCGGAGCCGCCGGCATACCAGGCCGGATACCACGTGCCGGTCGCCGTGCCGTGGCGCTCCGCCTCCACGCTGCGGTGCAGCACCTCTTCGATCTCCGTGTGGAGGCCGAGTGCCACGCCCCACACCACCGCCTGGTCGGGCGTCTCGATCCACGGCAGCACGCGCCTGTCGACGACCTCGGTCATGCTCTGGGCCTGGCGCAGGGTCGCCTTCAGGGTGCGCCGGTACGCCGCCAGCCAGGCCCGCACCATGGAGCCGGTGTGGGTGACCGATGGCATCCAGTAGGCGACGCCGAAGGTCGCCGCGCCGGCCACGCCCAGGCTGACGCCCACCAGCGTGAGCCCGCTGCTGGGCAGGCTCAGCGCGCCCCAGATGGAGAGCCCCGCGACGACCAGCTCCGTGACGGCGATGGCCCACCAGCGCCGCATGACCGCGTGGGGAGCACGGGCGAACCAGCCGCCGCGCACCACACCGTCCTCGGCGAGCGTGTTGAACTCGCCCACGTCGGATCCGAAGCCCAGGAGCTGCTCCGGCGAGATCTCGCGCTCGTCCCCCTCGGCCAGTGCCTGGAGGTGGCCCAGAGCGAACTGCTCCGCCTGGCCGATGGGGTGGCGGCGAATGAGCCGAAGCTTCGTGTCGGACAGGTCCGGGTCGGTGATCCGGACGCCGACCCGTGGCTTGCGCAGGAAGCCGGTGTCGGGCTCGAACGCGATCTCGCCGCGTGAGGCCAGGTCGAGCATCGCGGTGGTGAGCGCGTGGCGGGTCGCCATGCCGTCGAGGACCACCGCCGCGCCGGTGGCGGTCAGCCCGGGCGGGGGAGCGGGCATGTAGACCGAGGCGTCATCGGTGTAGACCGGGTCGCGGCCGAAGCGCAGCCAGTTGAAGAGCAGCCACCCCAGCAGGCCCAGGCCCAGCAGGATCCCGCCGAAGCCCAGGACCGCGTTGAGCTGCCGTGCGGTCTCCAGCTGCCGGGCGTGCTCCGGCGTGGCCGCGCTGTCTGCCGCATGGAGCGCCACCAGGACCGCCCCATCCATGTCGCAGCTCCGCAGGTACGGGGTCATTTGGTCGTCGAAGATCGACTGGCGCTCGGCATCGGTCAGGAAGGCGGCCTTGAAGCCGCTCCCGGCGAAGAGCTGCGCCTGGCCGTGGCAGAGCGAGTCGTCGAGGTCCAGGAGGATGACCAGGGAGTCGTCGAAGCCCTTGCGGCCGATGCCCCACTGGTCGATGAGCGCGGCCGCGTCCCGCTCGGCGTCGCTCGGCGTGCTGCTCTGCGGCTTCACCTGGGTGTAGACCACGACCTGCGCACCGGTCCGCTGCTCGATGCCCGCGATGATCGACTCCGCCTGCTGCACCGCCTGCGGCGACAGCACTCCGGCCTCATCGTAGACGCGCTGCCCGGCCACCGGGTCGGGATACGGCGGCCCGGCGGCGAACGACCGGGAGGCGGTCAGGCCCAGGGCGGCGACGATCGCCAGGAGCGCGGCCACGACCGGGAGTGCCGCCCGCCCTGGGCGGAACCGCGCGGCGCGAAGGGCTACCGGCTCGGGACCGTGCACGGGTGCATCTTGCGCCTGCGGGCCCGCCGCTGGCCAGTGATGTCGACCGGATTGTCACGGCACCCCTTGACCGCGATGCTAGGGTGGAACCGGTTACATGTAACCGGTTCCACCGGAGAGGCCGGATGGCGAAGACGCCCACCATTCGGGACGTTGCGCGGCGAGCCGGCGTGAGTATCGCGACGGTCTCGCGAGTGCTCAACGACCGCTCGTCGGTGAACGACCTGACACGCGCCCGGGTGCTCCAGGTCATGCAGGAGCTCACCTTCACGCCGAGCTTCTCCGCCCGGCGCCTGAGCCTGGGTCGAACCCAGAGCATCTCCGTCATCGTCTCGTTCCTGACCCGCCCGCAGGCGGCGGAGCGACTCCGCGGCGTTGACGCGGTTCTCAGCGATAGCGAGTTCGACCTCGTCTTCTACAACGTCGAGACGCCTGACAAGCGCGATCAGTACCTGCAGAAGCTCGCGCACGCCAAGCGAACCGACGGCCTGCTCGTCATTTCGCTCCCGCCCGGCCCGCTCGCGCCGGCCGTGCTGGCGTCGGCACCGATCCCCGTCGTCTTCGTCGATGCCCATGCCGAGGACCTCGACGTTCTGCCGCGGGTCGTCGGGGACGACCTCGCCGGTGGCGAGCTCGCGACGCGTCACCTGATCGAGCTTGGGCATCGACGGATCGCCTTCGTCGGAGATGCCTTCGACAGCCCCTTCCAGTTCACCTCCGCCCGCGATCGCTTCGGCGGGTACGAGCGCGCGCTCCAGCAGGCCGGGCTGCCGGTCTCCGCCGAGATCGTGGCCCTTGGGGCCCACGGACGGTACGAGGCCAGGGAGCTGGCGCATCGGGTCCTGTCCGTTCCCGATCCGCCAACCGCCATCTTCGCCTCCAGCGACACCCAGGCGCTCGGTGTCCTGACGGCGGCACGCGAGCTCGGCCGGGATGTGCCGCGGGACCTTTCGATCGTCGGGTACGACGACATCGAGGCTGCCGACTACGTCGGACTGACGACGGTGAGCCAGCAGCTCTTCGAGTCGGGCCGCCTGGGGGCCGAGCTGCTCCTGCGCGAGATCCAGAACCGCTCGTCTCCGCCTCCAAGGGTGGAGCTCAAGCCGTCACTCGTCGTTCGCGCCACCTCAGCGTCACCAAGGGAGGGCGGTGCCTAGCGCGAAGCGGGTTCGACGCAACCGAAGACCGTCCATTACTTCGGCCATGGAGGAGGAACGCATGTCCACCACCCTGCCTCGGCCGCAGCTGACGAGGCTGCTGCTGGTGATCACCGTGATCGCGACGCTCGTCGGAGCCTGTGCCGCACCTGGGGCCCAATCCACGCCCACCACCGTCGCGTCGGCAAGTGCAGGCACTCCCTCCGCGAGCGAGACCGCGAACACGCCGAGCTGCGGCACCGGTCCGGTGACACTCAACGCCTACTTTGAAACCGGATTCGACCTGCCCTTCAAGCTCGCCGATGAGTTCAAGAAGCAGTTCCCCAACGTCACCTGGGACATCAAGCAGGACCAGTTCACCAACCTGATCAACGAGACGCCTCGCCTTCTCGCGAGCGACAACCCGCCTGACCTGATCCGGCTGCCGACCATGGTCTCGTTCGCAAAGGACGGCCTGCTCAAGAACCTCGACACCTATGCAACGCAGTTCGGTTGGGACAAGTGGCCGGTTCCCCAGCTCGACCAGAACCGGGTTGCGCCGGACGGCACCCGCGGCTCCGGATCGCTCTATGCGATGGGCCTCAACTACAGCCTGACCGGTGTCTTCTACAACAAGCAGCTCGCCACCCAGATCGGGATGACCGAGCCACCGAAGACGCTCGACGAGCTTGACGCACTGCTGGCGAAGGCCAAGCAGGCCGGCCTGCAGCCGATCATGCAGTGGGGCAGCGCCAAGAGCGGCATGGGCCTCGCGTTCCCGCTGCAGGCGCTCATGGCCTCCATGGGACCCGTCGACCCGATCAACCAGTGGATCTTCCAGAAGTCGGGCGCGACCATCGACACGTCGTCGAACCTGCAGGCCGCGCAGCGACTCGAGCAGTGGATCAAGGACGGCTACTTCCCGTCCGACATCAACGCCATCGAGTACACCGACTCCAACGCGCGATTCGTGAAGGGCGAGGGCGTCTTCACGTTCAACGGTGACTGGGAGAACGCCGACTACGACCAGAACATGAGCGGGAATACCGGGTTCTTCCTGATGCCGCCGGCCCAGGCCGGTGGAGACCCGGCGGCCATGTCGGCTCCCCTGACCTACGGCATCGCAGCAAACGCGAAGAACGCGGACTGCGCGGCCTTCTTCTTCAACTGGGTTGCGACCAACGACGCCGCGCGCCAGATCGACGTGGCGGTCGGCGGCTCGAATCCGGGCGGCCCCGCGGGGGCAACGATGCCGTCCGTCGCCTCCGGATCTGTGACGAACGAAACCCTGGCCGCCGGGCCGGTGGTCGGCGAGGCGGGCACGTCGATGGACTTCATTGCCAACGCGACGAGCGCCATCTTCGCCCAGGGCTGGACCCCCGAGCTTCAGAAGATGGTTGGCGGAAAGCAGGATGCCGCCGGTCTCCTGAAGGCTGTTCAGGCAGAGTACGAAAAGGAGCTTGCAGGCCAGTAACCGTGTGACTGAGCGATCCCGGATCGTGAGCGACCAGGCATGACGCCCCGGTCGGTGTCCGTGCCAACCTCCCGGCGGTTCTCCCTTCGCAGGGTCCTCCGCCGGGAGGTCGTCATCGGGTGGCTGTTCGTGCTGCCAGCCCTCGCCTGGTACGTGGTGTTCGTGCTGCAGCCACTCTTCCTGACCGTCCAGTATTCGCTCTACCACTGGAACGGGGTTGGTCCCGCCACGTGGGTGGGGCTGGAGAACTACGGGACCGTTCTGAGCGATCCCGACCTGCTGCAGACGATCTTCAACTCGCTCCAGCTGGTGGTCTACTTCAGCCTCATCCCGGTGGGGCTGGCCCTCATCGTGGCGAGCGTGATCCAGCGCAGCGCGACCGGCCGCCTGGGTGCGGTCGCGAGGACCGTGCTGTTCCTGCCGCAGGTGATTCCGCTGGTGGCCGCCGGCATCATCTGGGGATGGCTGCTTGCCCTTCCCGGCCTGGTCAACCAGCTCTTCATCGCCGTTGGCCTCGGCGGGCTCAGCAGGGCCTGGCTGGGCGACTTCGACACGGCGCTCCCGGCCGTGGGCGTCATTGGCATCTGGGTCCTGCTTGGATTCTGCAGTGTCCTGCTCCAGACGGGCATGACGAAGATCGACCCGGCCCTGTACGAGTCCGCACGCATCGACGGCGCCGGATGGTTCACCGAGTTCAGGGCGATCACCCTGCCGAGCCTGCGCTACGAGATCGGCGTGTGCCTCACCGTGACCACCATCGCGGCCCTCGCCGCGTTCGACATCGTCTATGTCGCCACCGGCGGCGGCCCCGGGCATGCGACCGCCGTGCCGGGAATCCAGATCTACATCCTGGCCTTCGTGCAGCGACGGATCGGCCTGGCGAGCGCCCTCGCCGTCGTGCTCCTGCTCCTCGTGCTGCTGATGATCATCCCGATCCAGCGGCTCAGCCGGGAGACGTAGCCATGAAGGTCGCCCGCAACGAGCTCTACGCCGGCCGTCTGCTCCTCCTGGTGCTGATGGCGATCGTCATCCTTCCGTTCGTCAGCATCTTTCTGACCGCCCTCCATCCGTCCGGGACGCTTCCGAGCGGGCTCTCATGGCCGGCCGATCCACAGTGGGGCAACTTCGTTCAGGCGTTCAACGTCGCGCACATGGCCACCCTGCTCGGATCGAGCACGTTGATCGTCATCGCCGTCGTGCCGGTGGCCGTGGTCATCTCCACGATGGCCGGGTTCGCCATCGGTCTCCTCCGCATTCCGGGCGCCCGGCTGCTGCTGTTCCTGTTCGTGTTCGGGCTGACCTTGCCGTTCGAGGGGATCATCACGCCCCTCTACTACCTCGAGCGCCAGATGGGGATCCTGAACACCCGGCTGGCGATCGTCCTGCCGCTCATCGGCCTGTTCATGCCGTTCGCCGTGTTCTGGATGCGCGCGCACTTCGTGAACATGCCGGGCGAGCTGACCGAGGCTGCGCGTGTCGACGGCGCCAGCACCTGGGACGTGTTCTGGCGCATCCATGTCCCCCTCGCACGTCCGCCCATCGCGTCGCTCGCGATCCTCATGTCCGTCTGGACCTGGAACCAGTTCCTGCTGGCCCTGGTGCTGGTGGAGGATCCGGACCAGCGAACGATGGCCGGAGCGCTCGGTGCCTTCCAGGGGCACTACGCGACGGACATCCCGCTACTGTGCGCGGGCACGATCCTCATCCTCCTGCCCACGCTGATCATCTTCATCCTGTTCCAGCGCCAGGTCATCGCAGCACTGCTGCAGGGGTCATTGAAGGGATGAACGGGCCGAACACGGACGCAGCCGCGCAGCCCTCCAGGGAGGTCGAGCTGGACGACGGCCGCCGCATCCACGGCGTCGTGGAGCCCGGGTACGAGCGCATGCTGGACGTCTTCGTGGCCAACTTCACCGATCGACACGATCTCGGGGCGGCCTGCAGCGTCTATGCCGGCGGACGGCGCGTGGTGGACCTCTGGGGCGGTCTCGCCGACCGCGGCGCCGGGAAGCCCTGGGAGGCCGATACGAGCGCCGTCATCTTCTCGTGCTCGAAGGGGATCCTCGCCATCTGCGCCTATCTGCTCGTGCAGGAGGGCCGGCTCGAGCTGGATCGCCCGGTGGCCGACTACTGGCCGGCGTTCGCGAACCACGGCAAGGGGGCAATCACCGTCCGCCAGGCGATGAGCCATCGGGCCGGCCTGCCGGCTCTCGATGTGGACCTCACCCACCGGGAGGTCCTCGGGTGGGACGCGGTCATCGCAGCGATCGAGGAGCAGCGCCCGCTCTTCCCGCCATCGGCCGGCCACCTCTACCACGCCCTCACCTACGGCTGGCTCGTCGGCGAGACGATCCGGCGGATCACCGGCCTGATGCCCGGTCGGTACTTCCGCAGTGCCATCGGCGACGCTCTTGGCCTCCGGACCTGGATCGGCATTCCCGAGGAGGCTCGGCCGTCGGTCGCCCGGATGGAGGCGCCGCTGCCGGACGAGGATTCGCCGATTGCCCGGGAGACGGCGCGCATTGCCGGCGGCAACGCCGCCGTCGAGCGGAGCGTCACGATGGGCGGCGCGTTCGCATTCCCCGCGGAGGACGGCTACGTGACGTTCAACGATCCCGCAGTCCAGGCCGCGGAGGTTCCCGGGGCGAACGGCATCAGCACCGCGCGTTCACTGGCACGGCTCTACTCGGCGTGCATTGCTGGCGACGGCGGCGCACCCCTGCTTACCACCGCGGCGCTCGACGACGCCCTGCGAGTCCAGGCGGCAGGGACGCAGCTTTCCGGCATCCCGGATGACGGGACGCGCTGGGGAACCGGATTCCAGCTCGCCTCCCCGCCGTCACAGCCCATGCTGGGGGGAACGAGCTTCGGCCACGCGGGGGCGGGCGGCCAGCTCGCATTCGCCGACCGCACCCACCGGGTCGCGTTCGCGTACCTTAGCAACCAGATGGGCGGCTACGGTGACGCGCGCGCTCGCGAGCTGACTGTGGCGCTGGCCGCCTGCCTTGGTGAGGCGCAACCATGAGCCTGCATCCGCGGTCCGGCCCTCAGCTGTTGACCTATCCCGACTCACTGGGTGGCAGCCTGCCGGATCTCGACCGGGAGCTGAAGACCGCGCTGGATGGACTCTTCGCCGGGCTCCACATCCTTCCGCCGTTCCCCTCCAGCGGGGACCGCGGCTTTGCCCCCACGACCTACCTGGAGATCGACCCGCGCTTCGGCACCTGGGCGGACATCCGGGCACTGGCAGAGCGGTACGACGTGATGCTCGACCTGATGGTCAACCACATCTCGAGGCGCTCCGCGGAGTTCGAGGACTTTGCCGAGCATGGGCGGGCCTCGCGGCATGCCGACCTCTTCATCACCGTGGACAAGGTCTGGCCGGACGGCAGCCCTGCGGCCGCGGACATCGAGAAGCTCTTCCTTCGCAAGCCTCGCGAGCCGTTCTCCACGATCCGGATTGCGGACACCGGGGTCGAGGAACGGATATGGACCTCGTTCGGCAGCAGCGAGTGGTCCGAGCAGATCGACCTGGACGTCTCCAGCCCCGCCACGCGCCGCCTCATCGCGCGGTGGCTCCGGCACCTCGCGCAGCAGGGCGTTGGCCTCGTGCGCCTCGATGCGGTGGGGTACGTCATCAAGAAGGCCGGCACGAGCTGCTTCATGGTGGAACCGGACATCTACGAGCTGCTGGGCTGGATCTCCGCCGAAGCCGAATCAGTCGGGATGGTGGCCCTCCCGGAGATCCACGACCGACCGCCGACCCGCGCGAAGCTCACCGCCCGCGGCTTCTGGACCTACGACTTCATCCTCCCCGGGCTCCTTCTGCACAGCCTGGTGACCTCGTCCGCCGGCGGGCTCGCGGCGCACCTCGCGTCGAGCCCGGACCGCCAGTTCACCGCACTCGACTGCCATGACGGCATTCCCGTCCTCCCCGACCTGGATGGGGTGCTGACGCCGGACGAGATGCGGACCCTCGCGACGCACGTGCTGGAACGTGGCGGCAACATCAACCACATCCTCTCGGACGCCTGGGCCGGAGACGGCGTGGATGTCCACCAGCTCAACACTACGTACTACTCCGCGGTCGGGTGCGACGACGACCGCTATCTCCTGGCTCGGGCCGTTCAGCTCTTCGCGCCGGGCATCCCGCAGATCTACTACGTGGGCCTGCTGGCCGGCGAAAACGATCTCGAGGCGGTGGCAGCCGACGGGGATGGCCGGGCCATCAACCGGCACAACTACACCGCCGCGGAGATCGCATCCGCCGTCGAGCGTCCCGTGGTGCGGAGCCTGCTGGAGCTCGTCAGACTGCGGCGAAGCCACCCGGCCTTCGCGGGCACGAGCGAGGTCGAAGCTCGCGGCTCGGTGCTCCGCGTGACCTGGCGCCACGGCGAGCATCGTTGCGAGCTGCGAGCGGACCTGCGAGCGGGACGGACGGAGATCGATGCGACGGACGCGGAGCCCGAGCTCGCAGGCCATGTCTGATCCGCGGTCGGTGCTGCCAGGCGGCCCGGATCGCGGACAGCCGGTGGCGGTCGGCATCGGCGAGCTGGTCTGGGATCTCCTGCCGACCGGGGCTCGCCTCGGTGGCGCACCCTTCAACGTCGTGGCCAATCTGGTGAGGCTCGGCTGGCGCGGCAGGTACGTGTCCGCGGTCGGGGATGACGACCTGGGCCATCGGGCCCGGCGCAGCATCGACGAGATGGGAGTCGACGCCTCGTTGCTCCAGACGGTCCCCTCCCCGACAGGCACGGTCCGGGTGCAGCTCGACGCCTCCGGCTCACCGACGTTCGAGATCGTCTCGCCGGCTGCGTACGAGGCGGTCGCCGCGGTCCGGCTTCCTCCGTCCGGCACCGTTGACGTGATCGTCTTCGGCACGCTGGCACAGCGCTTCGGCGGCGTCTTCGACACGACGGTCGACATGGCAGCCCGGGCCCCGGCAGCCATGCGGCTGTACGACGTGAACCTCCGCGAAGGCTGCTGGGAGGCTGGGCTCATCCGCCGACTCCTGCGGTTGGCGACGATCGTGAAGGTCAACGAGGAGGAAGCCCCGGTGGTCGCCGAGGTGCTCGGCCTGCCCTGGAGCTCCATCGAGGCCTTCTGCCGGACGATCGGCGGGCGGTTCGACCTGCAGGCGGTGGCGGTGACGCTGGGCGCCGATGGCGCCGGACTCCTGCTCGGCCACCGCTTCTGTCAGATGCCGGCCGCCCCGGCGCGCGTCGTCGACACGGTCGGCGCGGGCGATGCCTTCTCTGCCGGGCTCATCGAGGGCATCCGCCTTGGCTGGCCGGCCGAGCGCGCCCTCGACCTCGCGCTTCGAGTCGCCTCCATCGTCGCGGCACGCGAAGGCCCGACGCCGGCGTGGGACGCCTCCGAGCTGAACCCTTCGGACGCGGCCGTGCCCTGATCGGGGGCGGGGAGGGGAGCCGAGATGTCGAGAGGTCTCGTGGCGGCCCCGGTGAAACGGAGCGCGGCCCGGAGAGTATCCGATCTGCGCCGGGGGGAAAGCGCGAGGTCGGGATCCGGGGGCCGCGAGGGCAGTCTACCCCTTTACGCCCATCGCTGCCGGGAGCAGGCCCGGCGACGGACCCCCAGCGGGCCGCGCGCGGCGCCGTTCCTGCAAGCGATCAGTGCCCCGCGGCAATGACCAGCGACAGGACCTGCACCAGGATGGCCAGGCCGACGAAGGGCAGAACGACCGCGGTGGCGCGCAGAACCTGTATCGGGATCACCTCCTCGCGGGCCGATACGTCCGGCCCTCCCGGGAGGTTCGCCTTCAGCACGATTCCTGCCAGCCGGTGCGGCATGTCCATGTCGCCCGAACGGGATCACCACGCCTCGGGTGGCGCCTCCCTGGCGGCAATGCGCAGGGCCGCGGCGGTGACGCTGCCGGAGCCGGGGTCGAGGGCGACCTCCAGCTGAGCCAGGCTGACCGATGCCGGCTCGTCCGCATCCGTGGGCCAGACGTCGAAGCTCGCCGTCGCGGTGCCGTCGCCGCCGATCGGGGAGCCGAGCCGCATGGATCCGAAGCGCGCCGCGGCCGCGGCCAGCGATCGCGCGACCGACCCGGTCTCGAGGTCCGCAGCGGCCGACAGCTCGTCCGGCCAGGCGACGGTGGGCGCGCTCGCCGCGGCCAGCAGCCGGGCCGCGGCATCCCGCAGCGCATCCGACGGGTCCGGGACGCCAACGAGGGCCATGCGCTGGAGGCGGGGTCGGGGCTCCGGCGAGAGGAGGATCGTGGCCTTGACCCAGCCGCGGTCACCGCGAAGCCACCAGGTGAGGTCCGCCGGCGACTGGGCGGTGACGGCGCGCTCCTCGTCCCGGCGGAACGGCCCGAGCTCGCTGACCAGGCGGGCGACGGCCTCGCGGCGCATCTCCCGCGGCTCGTCGAGGTCCATGTTCATGGCGAAAGCGGCATCGGCCGCGTCGTCGTCCCAGCGTGCCAGGAGCCCCTCCACGATCTGCCGGCAGGCCTCGACATCCGGGAGCGCTCGCACCCGCGGTCTGGGAAGCGCGGTCGCCCGGACCAGGGCACGCAGCTGCTCGATGGCGCCGCGCCCGATGGGTGCGTACCGGAGGTTCCCGAGGCCGATGATCCCCAGCCCGGATGCCGGATGCCAGGTCATGATCGACCCGAAGCCGGGGTAGCCACCCGAGTGCCAGATGATCGTCCCGAGGTCGGCGTCGGAGATCACGAAGAGCCCGAAGCCGTACCCGGCCGACTCCACGAGCGGCGGCTCGTGGGCGGCGTGGGCCTTCTGCCCCGCGCCCCACGCCCGCTGGACCTGCTGCATCTCGCGGCGGGTCGCGCGCCGCAGGGGATGGCCACCCTCCGGATCGTCGCGAGCGGGGACCGCGTCAAGGAACTCCGCCACCCAGCGCGCCAGGTCCCGGACCGACGAGAAGAGGCCACCCATCGAGGCGAAGGCGCCGTACGGCTCCATCCCCTCCGGGACGAGCTCGTCGCCGAGGCGGACGTAGCCCTGCGCGACGCGCTCCGGCGCAAGGTCCTCCAGCCGGAACCGCGTGGCGTCCAGGCCCAGCGGGCGAAGGAGCCGTTCCTCCACGACCTCGCGGTACTCGCGCCCGGTGACCGCCGTGATGACGCGACCCAGGATCCCGTATCCGAGGTTGGAGTAGTCGAACGCCGTCCCCGTCGTCCAGGCAAAGGTGGGCCCCTGCGCCAGGAACTCCGCGAAGGCATCCATCGGCAGCGGCTGCTGCCGGTCGCCCCACGGGTCGTCGGTCGGCATCCCGGCCGACATCGTGAGGAGGTGGCGCAGTGTCACCGCCGGCGCGTCAGCAGTCGGTCCGCGCCAGGCCGCCAGGGCCGGGACGTACGTCGCCACCTCGTCGTCGAGGCGGAGCCTTCCCTCGTCCCGGAGGAGCAGGACGGTCGCCGCGGTGAAGCTCTTCGTCATCGAGGCGATCCGGAAGGCGTGGTCGGCATCGGGCACCCGGTCCTTGCCGTCGCGGATGGTCCCGGCTCCGGCCGAGTGGACGAGCGCGCCGTCGCGGACCACGCCCCAGGCCACGCCGGGGATGTGCCCGTCCCGCTGGAGCTCCCCGAAGCGGTCGTCAAGGAGGCCCAGGG
Organism: uncultured Chloroflexia bacterium; assembly: GCA_963773695.1. Classification (GTDB taxonomy): domain Bacteria; phylum Chloroflexota; class Limnocylindria; order QHBO01; family QHBO01; genus CAVXEH01. The sequence goes on from CAVZCE010000014.1 coordinate 18,336, forward strand.
CGTCGTTGAAGGAAGGCATGGGCCGGATTATGAGGCGGCCGACAGGCGTGGACACCGCTGCATCGGGTCTTGACACGCGCACTACCATGTTATGCATGGTAGCCAGCGAGACACGGGACTCGCTCACGGAGCTGCGGCGCGGCGTCCTGGAGTTCTGCGTCCTGGCCATCCTGCAGACGGGGGAGTCGTACGGGTTCGATATCGTCCGCGAGCTGTCGGAGGAGCAGCTGCTGACCAGCGAGGGGACGATCTACCCGCTGCTCTCCCGGCTCCGACGCCAGGAGTGGGTGACCACCACGTGGCGGGAATCGGTCGCCGGTCCACCCCGTCGCTACTACCGGATCACCCATCGCGGCCGGCGCGCACTGGACGCCTTCGCCGCGGACTGGGCCCGGTTTCGCAGCGCCGTCGACGGCCTGCTGAACGCTGAGCCGCGAGGAAGGGGCGGAGATGGAGCCTGACGCACTGGTCCGCGAGTACCTGGGCCGGCTGGAGGCGGCCGCCCGGTCCTTGAACGATGACCGCCGCGGGGAGCTGCTCGCAGAGGTCCGAGAGCACATCGAGGCGGCACTGACGGATGCGGGTCGCAGCGACGAGGCCACCGTCCGCAACGTCCTCGACCGGCTGGGTCCGCCGGAGGAGATCGTGTCGGCCGAGGCCGGGACCGATGCTGCTGCTGCCGCCCCTCCCGCAGTGCTGGTCGCACCCTCGCGTGCCCAGGGCCTGGGTGTGATGGAGATCGCGGCACTCCTGCTCCTGACCGTGGGGGCGTTCGCGCTGCCCATCATCGGTCCGCTGCTCGGGCTCGTCTTCGTCTGGCTGTCGCAGCTGTGGAGCACGCGGGTAAAGCTCGTCCTCACCGTGATCGTGGTCGTGCTGTTCGTCCTGCCGGTCCTCTTCCTCTACACGGTGGACTAGCAAGGGTCGTCGTGTCTCCCGTCGCAGTCGTGCGGGCTGCGTCCGTCGCCCGGAGGCGTCCGGCCTTGCAGCGCGGGCACGGGCGTGGAATCATCGGGAACTCATCTCGGCTGACCGGAGGCCGCGAGCCGCAGGGAGAGTGTCAGTGACCGGACGGGAGTCTCCACCGGCGCCCGCAGCCCACCCGCTTCGCGATGCCCGCGTCGACGCCTACCTGGCGCGGCTCCCCCCGGAGCAGCGTGCGCTCCTGGAGCGGCTGCGCGAGCGAGCCCACGAGCTGGTGCCCGATCTCGGCGAGACGATCAGCTACACCATCCCCGCCCTCACGCGGAACGGCCGGCCGTTCCTGTGGTTCGCGGGCTGGAAGGCACACTGCAGCGTCTACCCGGTGGGGGAGGACGTGGCGACGCGATACGCGGGAGCGCTGGCCGGGTACCGTCGCACGAAGGGGAGCGTGCACTTCACCGTGGACCGGCCACTCCCCGACGAGGTGCTCGTGGCGCTCGTCGCGCGGGGCGGCACCGAGCGCTGAGCGTCTCTCGCGGGCCGCGGTCAGCCCGGCCGGACGGTCAGTCCCAGCTGCGCCGCGAGCAGCGGCGCCAGGTCGAGCAGCTGCGCCTCGCTGATCGTCGCGCCGCGCAGGCTCTCGACGCCCACCAGCGATCGCAGCTCGGCGCCCGACAGGTCGAGATCGGTCAGGGAGGCACCCGCGACGTTGAGCTCCTGGAGACTGCACTCGACGAAGGTGACCGATGCCACCGTGGCCGTGCCCAGGTCGAGGGTGCCGATCTCGCACGCGGTGAAGACGACATCGGTCAGCCTGGCGCCGGCAAGGTTGACGAAGCCGAGCCGCGCGCCGCGGACCTGCACGTCGTCCCACCGCGCGCCGACGAGGGTCACCGCCCCGAGCCGCCCCCCGTGCAGCTGCGAGCCTCGCCAGGTGGTGTCGGCCAGGTCGAGCGCTGCGCCCGATGGTTCGGAGAGGAGCGAGTCGATGAAGCGTGACCGCCGCAGCGAGGCGCCGTCGAGCCGGCAGCGCTCCAGCAGGCACTCCGTGAAGCGTGCGTCCGCCGCATCCTGCCCGGTGAGGTCCCGGTCCCTGATCCGGACCGCGTCGTAGTCGCCGCGGGCCTGGAGGGACTCGCCCTCGAAGTCGGTGAGGCCCGGCAGCGGGAAGGGGCGATCCGCGCCGGGCGAGGCGGAGGTCATGGCGCCTCCAGCCTAGCCGATGGCGTGGCCGGCTCGCTGCTGCTCTCGCCGGGGACCATGGCAGGCCGCGGCCGGCCTCGGGTAGCATCGGGGCCATGCCGCGCCACCGCTTCCGGTACGCCCCCGGCATCCTCGAGCGCTTCCCGGCGGTGCGGGGAGGCGTCATCCACGCCAGGGGGCTCTCGAACGGGCCCTCACCAGAGGCGCTCGCCAGGCGGTTCGAGGCGGAGCAGGTCGCCGTCCGCGCCATGATCGGCAGCACGCCGCTCTCCGACCTGCCGAGCCTGGCCGCCTGGCGGCGCACCTTCCGGGCCTTCGGGGTGGACCCGACCGGCTATCGCTCGGCGGCGGAGGCGCTCCTGCGCCGACTGACGAAGCAGGGCGCGATCCCGAGCATCGGCACCCTCGTGGACATCGGCAACCTGGTGAGCATCCGCCATGCGCTGCCGGTTGCGGTCTTCGACCAGGCGACGGTCACCGGCGGGACGATGGTGCGGATCGCCGGCGGCGAGGAGACGTTCACCGACCTGGGGTCGGGGGAGCGGGAGTCGCCGGAGCCCGGCGAGGTCATCTTCGTCGACGACGCCGGCCTGGTCAGCGCCCGACGCTGGTGCTGGCGCCAGTCGGCGGAGAGTGCCTCGCGCCCGGAGACCACGGAGGTCCTGATCACCGTCGAGGCCCAGCACCGCGACGGAGCCGATGCCGTGGCCGCCGCGGTCCGCGATCTGGAGCTGCTCCTGCGCGAGTTCGCGCCTCCGCAGGCCCTCGCCGCCGGGCTGGTCGGTGCCGACGCGCCGTCCTTCTCAGGGCTCGATGGCTGACGCCGTCGTCCCGGAGGACGATGTTGCGCCGCCGTCGGTCCCGCGCTCGCGCTCCCGGATGGCCACCGCGCGCTTGAGCACTGCCTCGGCGAAGGCCAGGATCACCGCGATGCCGGCGAGGACGTAGACCATGGTGAAGATCTTGCCGCCCGCGGTGTGCGGTGCGAAGTCGCCGTACCCCACGGTCGTGAGGGTCATGACGCTGAAGTACAGCGAGTCGAGCGGCCGCCAGCGTTCGACGAGCGAGTAGACGACGGTGCCGGTGGCCAGCAGGATCGCCACGGACAGGAAGAGCGACCGGGCCGCCGGATCGCGGAAGCCCTCCTGGAGAGCGCGGAACCAGTAGCGGAAGAAGCCCACGGGTGCCTCCGTTGTGCGGGGACGTTTGCCGATGACCGATGATGACGCAGCGCCGCGCAGGAACCAGCCGGGCCCGGGCGTCATCCTCTGAGGGCCGCGGTCCCGTGCATCGAGTCCTTTCGGCCCCTTGCGCCGAACGGCGCAGAGGTCTGAAATGGCGCGGATGTTCGGCCGCATTCCCTTCCTCCATCCACCGGCCATGCCGGATCCCAGCCAGCCACACGAGACGCGGGGCATCAGCGTCCTGCGCCCGGTGGTCTTTGGCGGCAACGACGGCCTGGTGTCGAACCTGGCCCTGGTGATGGGCGTGGCCGGCGCCAACCCGGCTCCGGGCGTGATCGTCCTGGCGGGGATCGCAGGGCTGCTCGCAGGAGCCTTCAGCATGGGCGTGGGCGAGTACGTGAGCGTGAAGAGCCAGCAGGAGCTCCTCGCCTACCAGCTCGCCTTCCAGCGCCACCAGCTCCGCGAGGCCTCCGACCAGGAGCGTCGGATCCTGATCGGGATCTACCGGGACCGGGGGTTCACTCAACAGGAGGCCGAGACGTTCGTGAATCGCGTCTTCGCCGATCCGGAGGCCGCGACCCGCTTGCTCATCTTCGAGGAGGTGGGCCTGGACGCCCGGTCCATCGGGTCGCCGTGGGCGGCCGGCATCGGCTCCTTCTTCGCCTTCACCCTCGGGGCCCTGGTCCCATTGGTTCCCTACCTGCTGGCCTCCGGCGGGCTTGCGTTCGGGCTGAGCCTGGCGTTGAGCCTCGCGGCGCTCTTCCTGCTGGGCATCGGTGTGAGCCTCCTGACGCGCCGCAGCCCGCTCCTGACCGGGCTTCGACAGCTTGCCCTGGGCGGCGTCGCAGCGGCGATCACGTTCGGAGTCGGCACGCTCATCGGGGCCTAGGCGCACTCGACACGGTCGTCCACCAGCGGGACGATCGTGGCTTGCGGAGTTGCGGAATCTTGATGATTCCGTCTGCCCGGCATCACCCTGTGCGGCGTACGTTTGAGGGCAGATCGAGGGCGGAACCCCTCCTGGACCACTCGTAGAACCAGGAGGTCCAGCTATGTCCAAGTCTTCGGTTCCCGTCAGACGCAGCGCCGCCTTCGAGGCCGCCGACCGTGGTCTGCACCGGACGATGTCCCTCCAGCAACTGCTCTTCCTCTCCATGGGCGCGATCATCGGCTCCGGGTGGCTCTTCGCCGTCCTTGGTGCGGATGCCACGGCCGGGCCGGCATCGGTCCTGTCGTGGGTCCTGGGCGGCGTGTTCGTCCTGCTGATCGCGCTCACCTACGCCGAGATCTCCGGGATGCTGCCGCGCAGCGGCGCCATCGTCCGCTACCCGGGCCTCACGCACGGGGCGTACGCCGGCTTCATCCTGGGCTGGGCCTACCTGCTGGCCGCGGTGTCGGTGGCTGCCATCGAGGCGGAAGCGGTGGTGACCTACCTGTCCTCGAAGTTCTCCGGGGCGGACCTCACGGCCACCGTGCAGGGCGTCAAGGTCCTCCACTGGCCCGCCGGTATCCTCGCCGCCGTCGCGCTGATGCTCCTCTTCTTCTTCCTCAACTTCTTCGGGATCCGGTTCCTCAGCGAGTTCAACCGCTGGGTGACGTGGTGGAAGCTGGTGATCCCCTCGATCACCTTCCTGCTCCTCTTCTTCGCCTTCAAGGGGCAGAACTTCACCGCCTTCGGCGGCTTCGCGCCGATGGGCCCGGCCCCCATCTTCCAGGCCCTGGCCACGTCGGGGATCGTCTTCGCCTACCTTGGCTTTCGCCAGGCGCTCGACTACGGCGGTGAGGCACGGAACCCCCAGCGGGACGTGCCGCGCGCCACGTACCTCTCGGTGATCATCGCCACGGTGATGTACGTCCTGCTCCAGCTCGCCTTCACCGGCGCCATCAACTTCGGCAAGGCCGGCGTGGCCTCCGGCGCGTGGTCGGCGCTCAAGGGCAGCAGCTGGGCCAGCGGTCCGCTCTACTCGGCGCTCAACGCCACGGGAATCGGCCTGCTCGGCGCCTTCGCCGTGGTCCTGCTCATCGACGCCGCCATCTCGCCCTCGGGCACCGGCTGGATCTACATGGGCACCGGATCGCGGACCGTCTACGGCATGGGCGTGAGCCGCTACCTGCCGCGCGTCCTGCAGCGCCTCAACCGCTTCGGCGTTCCGGGCCCCGCGCTGCTCGCCGCGCTCGTCGCAGGCTGCCTGCTCTTCGCGCCGCTGCCCAGCTGGTACAGCCTGGTGGGCTTCATCACCTCGGCCACCGTCCTGACCTACGTGATGGGCGGCATCGGCCTTCCGGTGCTGCGCAGGCTGGCCCCGGACCTCCATCGTCCGTTCCGGCTCCCGGCCGCCCAGCTCATCGCGCCGCTCGGCTTCCTGGCGGCGCTCATGATCGTCTACTGGTCGGGGTTCCAGACGCTGGTCAACGTCTTCGCTGCGGTCTTCATTGGCCTGGCGGTGTTCGTCTGGTACTACGCGCCCAACGAGGGCTGGATCTCCCGGCCGGTGGGCGCCGTGCTGGGGATCGTCTTCGCCGTCGTCTGGATCGTGGTCAACAAGCTCGGCGGCTGGGTCCTGACCGTGGGCTCCACGGCCGCTCCGGGCTCGGTCAGCTTCTCCGTCTTCTTCGTCATGTGGGCGGGGTCCCTGATCGCGTTTACCATCATCCTCTGGGTGCTGAGCAGCCCGCGGGGCCGCTTCCACATCGAGCGCTCGGCGTGGCTCCTCTTCCTGCTGATCGCCACCTACCTGGTCTCCTACCTGGGCGAGTACGGCCCGCTCGCGAGCCCCGCGCTGCGCTTCCCGGTCAGCGACCTGCTCGAGGTGGGGATCGGGCTGGTGGGCTACTACTGGGCGACCGCCAGCGGCTTCGTGACCGAGGAGCTCGGCGAGATCACCGGACAGCCCGTCGAGGAGCCTGGTGCCACCCACTCACGGGCGCCACAGGAGCTTGGCCACCGACCGGCGTGAGTGCGGGGGGCGCGCGATCGCCTAGCAGCAACCGGTGCCACCGCAGCATCCCGCTGCGGTGGCCATCGGCAGCTCGTCCGCGCTGACCCGGACCGATGGCGACGCGTCCACGGGCTTCGCGGCCCGGATGATGGCGCCGTGCATCCCGTCGGCGACGGCGTGGGTCGGGGTGACGGAGATGTCGACCAGGCCGGCCGCCGCCAGCCCGGCGGCGTACTCGGAGAAGCTGAGCGCCCCGGCGATGCACCCGACCAGGGAGCCTCGCTCCGCGCGCTCCTGTGGCGACAGGCCATCCTCCGCCACGATGTCGCTGACGCCCATCCGGCCGCCGGGCCGCAGGACGCGGGCGATCTCGCGGAAGACCGCCTCCTTGTCCGCGGCGAGATTGATGACGCAGTTGCTGATCACGACGTCGATGGAGTCGGCCGGCAGGGGAATGGCTTCGATGGTGCCCTTCAGGAACTCAACATTCGTCGCCTTTGCCTCGGCCGCATTGTGGCGCGCGAGCGCGAGCATCTCGTCGGTCATGTCCAGGCCGAAGGCGCGGCCCTGCGGTCCCACGCGCTTCGCGGAGAGGAGCACGTCGATTCCGCCGCCGGAACCCAGGTCCAGGACCCGCTCGCCCGGGCTGAGGTCGGCCACCGCGGTCGGGTTGCCGCAGCCCAGCGAGGCCATGACGGCGGCGTCCGGGAGCTCTGCGCGCTCGAGCGCCGAATACAGCTCGGGACCGATGCCCGGCTCGTCGCAGCACGCCGCGACCCCGGTCTGCGTCACGCTGCGGGCCGCGCGGGCATAGTGCTCGCGCACCTGCTCGTGGATCTCGTTCGCCATCGGTCTGTGTGTCTCCCTTCGTGGTCGCTCAGGCGACCGGTATCAGCCCTGCCAGGCTTGCGCCGATGCCCGCCCAGCGCCGTGCCAGGTCCGCTGCCAGGGCGTAGTGGATGAACGTGCCGCGTCGCTCGGTGACGACCAGCCCGGCCTCGCGGAGGACCCGCAGGTGATGGCTGATCGTCGGCTGGCTCACCGTGCAGCACTCCGTGAAGTCGCAGGCGCAGATGGGATCGCCCGTGACGGCCAGCTGCCGCACGATGCTGAGGCGCACCGGGTCGGCAAGGGCCTGCAGGAGCTGCACGTCCGGATCGGCGGTCTTCACCCGGGAAGTATATCGACACGCGTCAATATAGGGCGGGCCGCCGGGCCGGTGTCCGCGCGGCGCGAACCGAATGTCGCTCTTTCAGCCCGATGAGGGCGCTCGTCCGACGCGACGTTCGGCCGGCGCGAACCTGGCGTCGGCAGTGGCCCCGACTGGGGCCGGTTCGGCCCGGGATTCGGCCGTCGATCGCGTTTCGGTGCGGCCGGCGCGAACCTGGCGTCGGCGGACGGCGCTCCGGGCGCGCCATGCCGACGATCGGTTCGGGTGGCTCGAACATCCGTCCGGATCAGGCGCCGTTGCCGGCCGCCCAGGCCGAGAGGTCGTACAGGGTGGCGTTGCCGCCGTAGCTCACCGACGTTCCGACCGACGCGGCCCACGAGTCGATCTCGGAGACGGAGGACGAGCCGCCGGGCGGTCCGAACCCGCCGCGGCCGCTCACCAGCACGTACCGGATCTCGCCGGCGGCGACGAGGGCCCTGAACTGGTCGAGGCTCGGCGCCGGATCGCTCCCGTTGAAGCCGCCCATGGCCATGACCGGCTTGCCGGCGGCGAGCTCCAGGGAGCCCGCCTCCTGGGCCGAGGTGGTGGCGACGATCCAGGTCGCGCCGTCCTGGTTCGCCAGCAGGTAGCTCACCAGGGCGCTGTCGGTGGAAGCCGCACCCGGACCGCCCGCGCCTGCGCCGAAGCCGCCGCCCGTCGGGCCGGCGGCCGGGTCGCCTCCCGAGTAGGCGGTCTGCATGGTGTCGATGGCGTAGGTCGCCGGAGCGGCGAGCAGGATCGCAACGCCCAGCGCCACTGCGGCCATCTGGGTGGTGCGCTGGTGCTCGTCGTGAGGCAGGGCCACGATCAGTGCCACGACGGCCGAGACGGCCAGGATCACCAGGCCCAGGCCCGGGGCGAAGGACGGGGTCCGCTCCAGGAGCTGCCAGGCCAGGACTCCGCTGCCGAGCATCGCCGTTCCCAGGACCAGGCCGCCGGCGATCGAGCGGCGCCGCCAGCTCCACAGCTCCACGACGCCGATGCCGACGAGCGCACCGATGGCGGGCGCCAGGGCGACGGTGTAGTAGCTGTGGATGATCCCGGACATGAAGCTGAAGGTCGCCGCGGTCACCAGCAGCCACCCGCCCCACATCAGGACGGAGGCGCGGCGGGCGTCGGTCCGCGGCGCGCGCCAGCGCAGCCCCAGGCCGGCGGCCAGGCCCACCAGCGAGAAGGGCAGGAGCCAGCCGGCCTGGCCGCCGAGCTCGGAGTTGAAGAGCCGCAGGAGGCCGGGCGTCCCGCTGAAGCCACCGCCGGGACCGCCGCCCGGGCGGAACCCGCCGGCGCCGCCCGCCCCGCTGCCGAAGCCGTTGCCGAAGATGCGGGCCAGCCCGTTGTAGCCGAAGATCAGGTCGAGCGAGGAGTTGTTCGTGGACCCGCCGATGAACGGGTGGGAGGCCGCCGGCACCAGCTCCGTCGCCAGCACCCACCAGCTGCTGCTGGCGAGCACGGTGACGAGCGCAATCGCCAGCACTCCCAGGCGCCGCAGGACCGATCCCGGCGCGGCGACCAGGTAGACGAGCGCAAAGGCCGGGAGGACCAGGTAGGCCTGGAGCAGCTTGGTGTTGAACGCCAGGCCGATCAGCACCGCGGCCAGGACGACCCAGCGGATCCGCCCCTGCTCGACCGAGCGGAGGAAGGCCCAGGCGGCCGCGACGAGGAGCAGGGTCAGGAGGGCGTCCGGGTTGTTGTAGCGGAAGATGAGCACGGCGGCCGGGGTGAGCGCCATGACGAGCGAGGCGATCACCGCTGCGACGGGACCGTGGTACCGGCGCACGACCGCCCACAGCAGGGCGACGGTCCCCACGCCGGCGAGGGCCTGCGGGAGGAGCACGCTCCACGAGGAGAGCCCGAAGATGCGGACGGAGAGGCCCATCAGCATGGTCGCCAGCGGGGGCTTGTCCACGGTGATGAAGTTCGCCGCGTCAAAGCTGCCGAAGAACCAGGCGGACCAGCTCTGCGAGCCGGCGAGCGCCGCCGCGGAGTAGTACGTGTTCGCGTAGCCGCTGATCGTCAGGTTGACCACGTAGAGCACGGCGGCCATGGCCACGGCGCCCAGGAATGCGGGCCGCTCCCACGCCGCATCCTGCGCGCGTCCCCGGACGAGGGCGGCCAGGGTGGGGAGACCGAAGGGGCCGGTGCGCGGTCCGGCTGCGTCGGTGGATGGGCGGGTGACGGACGTCATGACAGGGCCTCCCTCGTGTGACGTGTGGTCTGGGACGGCCGTCGGGCCCGCGCGATCCATGCGCGAAGGATGACGAACCGCAGGACGGTGGCAAGTCCGTTTGCGCCGATCAGCACGACCAGCCCGCCGAGGTGATCGCGGCCCAGCCCGTGCGATCGCGGGCGTACGCGAGGGTCGAGACGACGCCGATGGCGGCGAAGGTCGCCACTTCTCGCGTGAGGGCTGGAAGCTTCGATCCGGTCACGCTGCGCAGTCTCGCGGGCGGACCCTTGCGGTTCTGTTACGCCTGCGTGGAGCGGGAGGTCAGGAGCCGGCCAGGCGGCCCCGCGGCCAGGAAACGGCCATGCGGGCGCCGCCGAGGGGTGAGCGGTCCAGCCGCCATCGGCCTCCGGTCCCGCGCACCACCTCGTCGGCGATGGCGAGGCCGAGGCCAGCTCCGGTGGCGGAATCGGTGGCTCGGTGGAAGCGGTCGAAGATCCTGGCGCGCTGCTCCTCGGGGATCCCCGGCCCGGAGTCGTCCACCGCGAGCAGCACGCGATTCCCATCCGAATGGACGGCCACGGCCACCTCGCCGCCCTCGGGCGCGTACTTGCAGGCGTTGTCGAGCAGCACCCCCAGCAGGCGATCGAGCCACTCCGGCGGCGCCGTCACGACCTCGCCGTCGGCGATGGCCATGCCCAGCCGCAGCCCGCGTGCCTCGGCGATGGCCCGGAAGCGGTCCACCGCCTGCGTGGACAGCACGCCGAGGTCAACCGGCTCGGCGTCCGGGCGGCCGCGTCCGACGTCGATCCGCGACAGCCAGAGGAGGTCGTCGAGGAGGTGGCGCATGCGCGCCGACTCGCCGCTCACCCGTTCGAAGGCAGTGCGATACCACTGTGCGGATCGCGGCTCGGAGAGCGCCAGGCTCGTGTTCGCCTCGATCACCGCCAGGGGCGTCCGCAGCTCGTGCGAGGCGTCCGCGGAGAAATCGAGTTGGCGCCGGCGCGCGACCTCGATGGGGGTGGCGACCCGGCGGCCGATGAAGACCGCCCCGCCGAAGACGATGATCAGCAGCACGGGACCGATGAGCAGCTCGGCCAGCGCGATGTTCGACTGGGAGCGCTGGATGTCGGTGATGTCCTGCCCGACGACGAGGTGTCCGACGCCGGTGGCCTCCCCGGCGAGCCGGACCGGCGTCCCGTTGATCGTGGCCGTGGTCGGACCGGTCACGTTGCTGACGCTCGCCGGCAGTGACGCGTTCACGCTGGTCAGCACCGTGCCATCCGGCCGGACGAGCCACATGAGCACCGGCGGTCCGAGGGGCCGATCGCCCGGACCCTCCGGCGGCTCGTCCCCGCCGGGATTCGCCTGGGAGACCGTGTGGGCCAGCGCCGAGGTGAGCCGCGCATCAACCTGGTTCGTCAGGTTGGTGCTGACGATGACCCAGACCGCGACGGCCACGAAGACGTAGGCGACGGCCACCGCCGCGGTGGTCCCCAGCGCGACACGGATCGACTGGCGGCGGACGTCCTGGTTCGGCGGCGGGGTCATGCCTCCTCCAGCCGGTAGCCGGCGCCCCGGACCGTGACGATCCGGATCCCCGCGCTGGGGAGCTTGGCGCGCAGGCGGCTCATCTGCACGTCGATTGCGTTCGAGCCGAGCGGATCGGTCTCGTCCGCCCAGGCGTGCTCCGCGATGGCCTTGCGGTCGACGACCACCGGCGAGCGTCGCATGAGGAGCTCCAGGATGAGGTACTCGGTGGCGGTGAGGGCCAGGGGCCGGCCCGCGACGGTGACGTCGCGCTTCGCGGGATCGAGCGACACCCTGCCCTTCTCGAGGACCGGTCCCTCGACGCCGCGCGGACGTCGCTGCAGGGCACGCACCCGCGCGAGCAGCTCCCCGAAGTCGAAGGGCTTGACCAGGTAGTCGTCCGCGCCGGTGTCGAGCCCGCGGATCCGGTCGGCCGGGGCGTCGCGCGCGGTCAGCATGAGCAGGGCGGTGGGGCGGTCGTGACGTCGCGCCCAGGCGATGACATCGATCCCCTCCGCGCCGGGCATCCGCCAGTCGATGATCGCGACGTCGTACGCGTACCACTTCATTTGGTCGATGGCATCGTCCCCGCGCTCCACGGTGTCGACGTGATACCCCGCGTCGCGCAGGCCGAGCGCAATGACCTGCTGGAGACCCGGATCGTCCTCCGCCACCAGGATGCGCATGGCGTCATCTTCCTCCGGTGCGGCTCCATCTCGCCGAACGCTCGCGCACCGGCCGCCGCTCCCGCGCGCGCCCCCGGTCGGGCACCGCGTCGCGGAGGACCGGGTCCATGCGCAGGGCCAGGACCGGACAGACGTCCACCGCCCGCTGTGCGAGCTCGGTGAGGTGCTCGGGGATCGGGGCGTCGCGCAGGATCGGATAGCCCCAGTCGTCGAGCGCGATCATCTCCGGCAGGATCTCGGCGCACATGCCGTAGCCATCGCAGCGAATCCGGTCGAGCGCGAGCTTCTTCCTGGCCATCACGCGACCTCCCGGGCGTGGCGCGGCGGGCGGGAGCAGCCGCCCGCCTCGTGGAGGGCGAACTCGTCTGCGAAGACGTCCATGGCGCTGCGCAGCAGGGCCGCGGCGCCATCGGGGTGGTGGCAGGCGCCGCGTCCCACGATCTCGCCGGACCACCGCTCGAGGTTGGCGAGGTCATCGGGCAGCGGCCTGGCGCTCGCCAGCCGCCGGAGGTTCTCCGCCATGGCGCCCAGGCCGAAGATGCACGGGCCGCACTGGCGCGCGCTCTCACCGGCCATGTAGGCCATGATCTGCTCGGTCGCCCAGACGCCGCACGAGGCGCGGGGCAGGAGCGCCACGAGCCCGCAGCCGAAGCCCAGGCCCCTGGCGTCCAGCGCCGCGGGGTCGAGGGGTGTGTCGAGCAGATCGTCGAGCGCGGCCCAGCCGCCGAAGTAGCCACCGATGAGGACCGCCCCGATCTCCTCCGGCCTGCCGCCGGAGAGCGCGATGAGCTCGCGCAGCGTGGTCCCGTACTCGATCTCGCGGGCGCCGGGCTCCGCGACCGGTCCGCTCACGGTGACGAGCGCCGTGCCCGGCGTCGCGTCCCTGCCCGTTTCGCGGTACCACTCCGCGCCGTGGCGGGCGATGAGCGCCGCATAGGCCAGGCTCTCCACGTTCTGGACCAGGGTCGGACGGCCCGCCACGCCGCGCTCGTAGGGCCGCGGTGGCGTCGCCATCGGCCTGGCGTCGCGCTCGGTGAGGTAGCGGACCACCGCGCTCGACTCCCCCGAGACGTACCCCGTCGGCGCTTCGACGATGTCCAGGCGCAGCCCGCGGATGCGCGGGCGCTCGGCCAGCGCGTCCCGTACCGAGGCGAGGGCTTCGCGATGCTCCGTGCCGACGTAGATATGCACGGCATCCGCCCCGACGCTCAGCGCGGCGAGGATCGCCCCGTCGATCACGAGGTGCGGGCGCAGGGTCAGCAGTGCCCGGTCCTTTGCGGACCGCGGCTCGCCCTCGGCCCCGTTGGCGATGACGACCGCGCCGCGCCGCGCTCGCTCGGCGACCGCTCGCCACTTGCGACCGACCGGGAAGCCCGCCCCGCCGCGGCCCAGCAGGCCGCTGCGCTCGAGGCTGTCGATCAGCCTGGGACCGGCGAAGGCATAGGGTGGCTCGCCCAGGCGGGCGATGTGCGCGAGGTACGGTTCCGCTCCCTCGGCGAACCGCGGCCCGGCCAGGAGCCGGACGTTCGAGCGCGGCGGGCCGCCCGCGCGCGGTGCCTCGTGGGCCGGCCGCGCCCGGGGGCGCGGAACCAGCGCGGTCATCGCGGCACCCGCTGCGACCGCGGCGGCAGCGCCGATTCACGGACGACCGTGGCCCGGTCCGCGGCCGTCGCGCGCCAGATGACTGCGACGACGACGGTCAGGAAGCAGGCCGCGTCGAGGGCCCACATCCAGACGGCCCCCGTGTCCGTGCCCGTGCCGAGACCGTGGATCAGCGCGATCGGCCAGGCCGCATAGGTCAGCCAGTGCACCGCGCGCCAGCTCCGCCGGCCGAGGTGCGGACGCAGGAGGCTGGTGACGATGATCGCCGCGATCAGGTACATGGCCACGCCGCCGAGGCCCAGCCAGACCTGCCGGTACGGTGACGAGAAGGGGAGGAGGGCCGCCGCCCAGCCCAGCGAGGTGTAGGGGTCGGCCACCGCGATGACGATATGGATCGCCAGGAAGACCACCGTGAGCAGTGACAGGCTGCGGTGGAGCTCCGCGGTGAGGAACCGCGGCAGGCCCGGGCGCTGCCAGCGCACGGCGGTGACGATTCCCAGCGCGACGACGCCGGTGAGCATGAGGAGGGAGGCGATTCCCGCGCCGCGGGTGACGTACCACAGGATGTTCGTGGTCATGCCGGCACCGCCCTCGCCATCTCGACCGGCTCGGGCCAGCCGGCCACGCGCGTCACGGATCCGTCCCGTGCGACGAGCCGGGCAGGCAGGCTGCGCATGGTGAGCCAGTCCTCCGCGCGCTCGCCGAGGAGGATCGCGGCGGTGGCGGCGATGTTGGCGTCCACGCAGGTCGCCGCTGCCACGCTGGCGGTGCGCCACGGGCCATCCGCGGGCCGTCCGGTGGTCGGGTCCACGAGGTGGTGGAGCCCGATGCCGTCGCGCGTCCAGCGCCGCACCGTCACGCTGGAGGTGGCGATGGCGCCATCGATGAGGCTGATCATCTCGCCGTCCGCGTCGACCGGCGTTGCGTGGTCCTCGGCAGCGAGCACGCGCCAGCCGCCGCTCGGCGCCTCGCCGGCGACAGCGATGTCGCCGCCCAGGCTGACCAGCACGCCGCCGGCGCCCATGGCCGCCGCGGCCGCCGCGGCCGCGAGGTCGGCGGCGAGCGCCTTCCCGGTGGAGCCCAGGTCGAGCTCGACGCCCGGATCCAGGCGCACGGTCCGGGCGGCCTGGTCCAGGTGGACCGCCTGCCAGCCGGGAACCGGCTCGAAGCGGAGCCCCGGGCCGTCGGCAGCGGCGGAGGGGGTGCGGCACACGACGTCGTCGAAGTCAGCGTCGTAGCCGATCAGGCGCATGGCGCGCCCGACCGTGAGGTCGACGAGGCCGCCGGAGAGGCGCGCCCCGCGGAGGCCGGTGGCGATGGCGTGGACGAGGAGGTTGCTGACGGGGACGGCCTGGCCCGCGCGGGCGTTCAAGCGGGAGAGCTCGCTGTCGGGCCGGAAGCGGCTGTACGTTGCATCGACCAGCTCCAGCAGCTCGCTCACGACGCGCCGGGCGCGACCGGGGTGGCCCTCGTTCGTCACGAGCCGCACGCCGGTGCCCAGCGAGCGCCAGGTGGCGGTCCGGATCATGTCAGGACCCGCCGCCCGACACGTGCGCCGGTCCGCCGCCGAAGATGCTGCCGATGCTCGTGGAGCCGAGCGAGCTGCTCGAGCTCGACGAGCTCGTGCCGTTGGAGGTCGGGATCGAGCTGGTCCCCGAGACGGAGCTCGAGGCGTTCGTGGTCGTGGTCGTGGTGGAGGCCGACGCCTGCGTGCCCGGATTGCTCGAGGCGGCAAGCCAGCTGAACCCGACGGTCGCGGAGATGCCCAGGAAGGTTGCTCCTGCGGTGAGCACGCGGAGGCGCTCGACCGCTCGGTTACGATCGGCCGGGGTGAGTCGTTGCGCGGTCTTCATGACCCGAGTCTCGCCCGCGCTACCTTTCGGGTCGGTTACGTTCGCAGGCGCCGTGCGGTTTCGGCCGGCTGGTCGATGGACGGAGGGCCGACCAGGCTCCGGGAGGGCGAGTGCCGCGCCGGGCGCAGGACGATGACGGCCCAGGCGCCCAGAAGGACCGCCAGCGCTGCCGCCTGGCCGATGGCGACCGCGGTCACGACCGGCTGGCTGCGGGCGAGCTCGGCGAACGGGAGGGTGATATCCGAGACGAGCCGCGAGGCGCCGCCGAAGCCGCCGGGTCCGCCGAACCCGGTCCCGCCGAAGTCTCCGCGTCCGGCACCTCCGAGCCGGCCGCCTCCGAAGCTGACTGCCAGGGGCGCACCGAGGACGGCGTGAATGTTGACCGCGTTCAGCAGCCCCACCCCGACGTACCCGGCGAGCCAGCGGCCGGCTGCCGCGGCAAGGAGCGCACCGGATGCGAAGAACGGGAAGAGGTAGCGCTCATGCACCCTGGTGGGGAGCAGGTAGAACGCGAGCGCCAGGATCGTGAACCCCACGAAGACGGCGATCCAGCCGTCGCGACGGAGAAGCCCGATGACGACGGCGAGTCCGACCGCCGCCAGGAGGCCGGCCGAGAGCAGGTAGGCGGGAATCCCGGCAAGCACCGGGATCGTATCGGCCGTCCATGTGCCGCCGCCCCCCATGATCGCGGCGAGCGGCTGGGTGCCGACCAGGGCCCACGGGTTGTAGGCATTCACGGTCAGGACGCTGAACTGGCCGCTGGCGGAGAGGACCAGGCTGATGAGCCCGGCGACGTGCCCGATCACGGGCACGTCCGAGAGGCTTGGCGGGGCGAGGCGAACGATGTCGAACGGAAGGAGCGGGACGATCAGGGCGAGGGATGCCGCGAGGGCGGAGGTGCCCAGGCGGATCGGCCCCTGCTCGCGCAGCAGTCCATCCAGCGTCCGGTCGACGGCCGCCAGGCGGCCGCCGATGAGCGGCATCGGTCCGGACCCGACGCGGAGGAGGTGACGCCGGACGAGGACCGGGGCGATCACGAAGAGGACGATCCCGTCCTGTGGCTTGACGAGCACGCTGATGGCCCCCAGCGCCGCCGCCGCCTCGCTCCAGCCGTCCACGAGGAGGAGCAGCGCTCCGAGCATGGCGAGCGCCCCGATCGCGTCCACCTGGCCCCAGAGCGCGGAGTCGTACCAGGTGACCGGGATGAACAGGTACAGGGCGGCGGCGACCAGGCCGGCGCGGCGGCCGAGCCAGCGCGAGCCGGCGCGGTAGAGGAGGAAGCCGACCAGCAGGTCGGCGGCAATGGCGGGGAGCTTGAGGAGGCCGACGATCGCCTGGTCCGGGCTGCCGCCGGTGACGGCCGCCAGCGGGTTGGCGACCAGGCCCATCAGCCACAGGAGGTACGGGTAGGCCGGCGGGTAGTTCGCGTTCGCCGCGCTGGCGTAGAAGGAGCCGGGCCCGCTCGCCGCGAGGGTCCGCGCCCAGCTGGCGAAGAAGCCGAGGTCGGTGGCCAGGCCCTGGTCGGGAAAGACGACATAGGCCAGGACCAGGCGGAGAGCCAGCGCCGCGCCGGCCAGCGCGAGGAACGTCGCGTGCCGGCGCATCATGCGCATCCGCCTGCCCCTCCTTCACCCCGGACGTGGCCGGAGGGCGGCGGCCGCGCCGCGCCCTCCGATGGATTCTCGTCTCAGCTGCCGGTGATCGTCACGTCGGTCGCGGTGACGCTGCCGCTGTCGTCGCTGCCGGGACCGATGCCGGAGACGGAGACGGTCACCTTGCTGCCGCTCGTCACGTCGGCCGCGGAGGCCGCAACCTGCGAGTGGTAGGTGGTTGACGAGCCCAGTGTCACCCCGACCGTGCGCCCGTCAGCGAGCTGCAGGGTGAGGATGTTGCCGGAGACCGAGATCACGGTCCCGCTGAGGCCCCGTGCCTGGTCCAGGCGGTTGGCGTCATCGCCGGTCGGTCGGCCCTGATCGTCCCCGAAACCGTAGCCCGGAGCGGTGACCCCGCCAGGGAGCGCTCCGTTGCCCGCACTGGTGTTCGCGGCGGGGATCGAGCCGGTTCCCCCGGCCGTCGTGCGTCCAACGGCGAAGGCCACCCCGGCCACGGCGATCACCGCCGCCAGGGACAGGAGGAGCGAGGCGGCCGACATGCCGCCGAGGCGCCGCCGCCGCCGCGCCGCTTCCCCGTAGGGAGACTGGAAGGTGGCCTCGGGCTCTGCCGGGGCAAAGACGCGAGCGTCATGCTCCTCCGGCTGTCCCGGTGCGGTGCTCGAGATGCTCATTGGATTCTCCACGAGGTGCTGGTGCGCCATGACGACCTCCGCGACAGGCCGCGGGATCGAGGCGAGGATGGGCGAAGGCCCCTTTCGATTCGGTTACGGCAGGGTCGCGCATTCGTAACCGCTCCGAAAGGAAGCGGGTCGGACACTCGGGTCGACAACAATCGCACTCGCACCAGGGACACAGACATGGACAGCTTCCAACCCGACCCGCGATGGTCGGACCCCGGACAGACAGATCGGGCAGACTCGACCGAGCGATTCGCGCCGGCGGAGAGACCCGTCACCGGGCCCGTCGCCGTGCAGCCACCGACGCCGCCTCGAGGGCGTCGTCCCGGACGGTGGATGGGCACCGCGGCGATTGCCCTCGCCGTCGGCATCGTGGCCGGCGGGGGAGCGGGCGCGGGCACGGCAGCCCTGCTCGGCACCGGCGCTACAGCGCCGGCCGCTTCGGGCGGCGCCAGCCCGCAGGCCGCCACGGTGGTGAGCACGACCACGAGCGACCAGAGCGGCGCCGTCATCACCGCCGCCAGGACCGTCGGCCGGGCGGTGGTCGTCATCGAGACCCAGAGCTCGGGCTTCGGCGGCGTGGCCACCGGCATCGGCTCGGGCTTCATCTATGACGCGAACGGCTACATCCTCACGAACTACCACGTCATCTCCGACGGTGGGACGATCACGGTGACGCTGGCGGATGGGCGGCAGTTCGCCGGGACGGTCGTGAAGGCGGATCCGTCCGCGGACCTGGCCGTGGTCAAGATCGCCGCGAGCGGCCTTCCGGTGGCGTCCATCGGCTCCAGCGCCGAGCTCAAGGTGGGACAGCTCGTCATCGCCATCGGTGACCCGCTCGGACAGTTCGCGAACACGGTCACGACCGGGATCGTGAGCGGTCTCGATCGCCAGATCACCGCCGGCGACAGCGCGCGCAGCGCGGAGCAGCTGTCCGGCCTGATCCAGACCGATGCGGCCATCAACTCGGGCAACTCGGGCGGTCCGCTGGTCAACGCGGCGGGCCAGGTCGTGGGCATCAACACGGCGACCGCGGCCAATGCCCAGGGCCTGGGGTTCGCGATCCCGATCGACGCGGCACGGGCGCTCATGACCGTGGCCGTGAGCACCACCGCCTGATGGCGCAGGTCCGGCGGGCCGCTGAGCCGGTCCGCCGGACCCGGTGGACTTAGAGCGCGCTGGCGGCCTGACTCACGGCCCGCATCTTCTGCGCTCAGGAATGGGACTACCTCGCGGAAGCCCCGCCGAACCAAGCGGTCCAACCGTCTGCACCGTTCTCGACGAGCAGCGCGCCGCCGGGGAACAGCGCAACCGCACCGGAGTCCGCTGCTGGCTGCTCACCGGTCACTGCCACCTTCGACCACCGCAGTCCGTCGAAGGACACCCAGGCTGCATCGAACCGCACGGCGAGGATTCTGGTTGCGTCGCTCAGCAGCATGCCGTCCGCTCCACGGCCGACCGGGGCCGGAGAAACCCCGAGGGGAGCGAAATCCGGGAGCAGGCGCCAGTGCAGACCGTCGCTCGACTGCCACCAGACCTCGGCACCGGGGGCGGCGAACAAGCCACCGTGGGCAATGAAGCCCTGCGGCCCGACGACGAGTCCATCGGCGCCCCACGGTAGACCCTGGGCGTCGGGATCGGGCAGGGGCACACTCGTCCAGTGCAGCCCGTCAGGCGATGTGAGCGCGATGCCGGTCAGCGCGTCGGGTGCTTCGGCGGAGGGCAGGGCCCCGACAGCGACGTAGCCGGCCGCAGTGCCGGTCATGCTACCCAGGGCGAAGCCGCTGGGGAGCGAGCCGTCGGGAAGTGCCGCCCAGGTGATGCCATCGGTGGAGATCGCCGCGGTCGTTGGTCGCCAGTAGCTCGAGGCGATGACGCCGGCGGGGCCCGTGGCAAGCAACGGTCGCTCGTTCGCCTGGAGCCCCGACTGGGCAATGACGTCGGGACCGGGGTGGGCCGTCCATGCGCGCCCGTCGCTCGAGGTCCAGGACTGCGCAGGCACGGTGGTCAGGCCATCGGCCCAGCCGGCACCCGTGAGCGCCACGAGGCCGCCGTGCGGCAGCTCGGCGATGTCGAAGATGATCGTGCCAGGGCCGAAGACCGAGGGATCGAGCGAGGTCCAGGTCACGCCGTCGCTGGAGGTCCAGACCGGCGTCCAGCTCGTGTCGCCTGCGGCCTGGTCCTGGCCCAGGGCGATGGAGCCGCCGGACCAGCGAATGACCTTGCGGACCTGGGCCAGCGAATCGTCCGCGGCCAGCTTCCGCCAGGTTAGGCTGGTCCAGGTCGCGTCAGGTGCGGTCGGTGCTTGGGTGGTGAAGCCGGGGAGCGCGGGCACCACGAGCGGCGTGGGGTTGACGCTTGGCGCGACAGTCTGGACGCTCGTGGCCCCTGGCGTCGGCGACGAGCTGGGGCTGGGCCCGACCGGGATCGGTGCCGGTGGCAGCAGTCCGATGAGGACGGCGCCCAGCAGAGCGGTGGCCACCACAACGGCTGCGCCGACACTGGGCAGGACCCAGCTGGCCGACAGCCGGCTCGCCCAGGACCGTCGCTGCGGGACGTGGCGGACGCCGGACATGCCGCGGGCGAGGAGGTCGGACGGCGCCTCCCCGGAGCCCTGGGCGTGGAGGTAGGCGCGCACCTCGGACTCGAAGCGGGTCTGCTCGTTCATGCTGCACCTCCCTCGGGCGCCAGGCGACCATCGGCCTCGAGCGCCATGCGCAGGGCCGCCTCGGCCCGCGACAGCCGGGACTTGGCGGTGCCCAGCCGCAGGCCCAGGGTCTCGGCCAGCTCGGGAACCGAGCCGCCCAGGTAGTAGCGCAGCACGATGACCGCCCGGTGCTCGGCGCTCAGGGTGGTGAAGGCCCGGTCGAGCGCCTCGCGCTCGACGATCGCCGCCGAGGCGTCAGCGGTGGCGAGCGCGTCGGGCTCAAGCTGCAGCTCGGCACGGGCATGGCGCGAGCGGCGGGCGAGGTTCAGGCAGGCGTGGGTCAGGATCCGCCGCAGCCAGCCCTCGAAGCGCTCGGGGTCGCGCAGGCCAGGCAGGTCCCGCCAGACGTTGATTATCGTCTCCTGCACGGCGTCCTCCGCCAGCACCGGATCGTGGAGGATGAGCCTGGCCGTGGCATACAGGCGATCGAGCCGGGCGGCGATCAGGTCCTCGAAGGCCGTCTCGTCGCCGGCGCGCGCCCGGATGACCAGATCACGCTCCAACTTGGGTTCCCCCACTCCTTCCTACTGGCATAGGCACCGCGGACGGCCGTTTCGTTCCATCCTCCGTCTCGAATGTCGGGCAGAACCCGCGTCGGCGCAAGGGGCCAGCCGGCCTGTTGCAGGCGGATGCTGGGCCACCTAGCGACCTGTCAGGTGGAGCGGCGGGCCACGAACGGCCTCGGGCGCTCCGGGGCCGGGCGAGTGGGCGATTCCGGGCAGAGGCTTATACGGAATCGGCCACCGTGCTGCCGAACTCAGAGCGCGCTGAGACCGGCAGGAAGTGTTGGTTCAGTAGTGACGTGACTGGACATGGCTCGCAGGGGCCGGACCTAGGGCGTGACCGTCACCGTGAGCACGTCGCAGGGTCCCTGGGCACCAGGTCCCGCCTGGCCGCCCAGACAGGGGCCGAGCGAGGTCAGCGCTGTCGTTCCCGGCGAGGCGCCGCGATAGACCGCCGAGGAGTCACCGTCCCCCGTCCGAACCAGAGCCAGGACCTGCGGGTCCGAGATGGTCGGCAGCGGGTAGATCGGCACCAGCTGGCCTGAGGAGCTGGTCTGCACACTCATCTTCAGGTCGAGCTTATCCCCCACCCGCAGGGACACTTGATGCGCCGGCTCGCCGAGGAGGCCGGCGCAATCGCCGAGACTTCGCACCTGGTCGTGCGCCCGGTACTCCGCCGGGAACCCGCAGTTGATGATCCCCTCGTGTGCCCACCACGGCGAGGCCCCGGGTGCAGGTCCGCCACCGGGTGGCAGCCAACCGAGCGCGACCGCCGCGATGAGCGCGGAGAGGATCAGCGCACCAATGAGCGCGGCACGAACCGGAGTGAGCCACCTGCCGATCACGTCATCCCCTCTCGGACCCTCATGCTGGTGATGACGCTCAGTTCTGATTCGTGGTTCCTATTCCAGCCCCAACGAAATCGGTGGGAAACCTCTGCTTTAAGGCTGGCTACCCGATCCGCCACGCCGACCTCGAAGGATGGCTGGGCGTGTTTCAGGCGCCCGATGCTGCCGAACTGGCCTTGTTCGACCCCCCGCCAACCTCAGACTGAGCTGCTACCGATGGTCGTCTTGGACTGGTCAGGCGACGGGTAGCAGGCCTGCGCGAGTGTCTCTCCGCCAGAAGGCGGTTCTCCCACCGATTTCGTTGGGGCCGCCTATTCCGCCATCGTGCCGCTGCGCTATGCCACGACGAGCCAACACCTCCTGCCGGTCTCAGAGCGCGCTGACCTCCAGCTCGTCGACGACGTCACTCACGCCGGGGACCTGCCCCACGATGCCCAGGATCTCGTCCGCCACGGAGATCGATTCCACCGTTCCGCGGACGATGATCGTGGAGCCTGCGGCGTCCAGCCGCACGCGGTCGCCGGCCGTGACGTCGGAGCGGCGCAGGGCCGTCACCGCGTCGGCGAGGAGCGCCTCGTCGGCCGGCATCGGCTCCGGGACCTCGTCGCGGGCCGGATGCGGCATGGCCTCCAACGCCTCGTCCGCATCGTGGGGGGCGCCGGCCGGTCCGGGCTGATCGGTCGCGCGCCCGGGCCGGTCCAGCACACGCTCGGTCGGCGGGGCGTAGGGCACGCCCTCCTCGGTCGCCACCATGGGGTCGTCGCTCATTCCCTCCGATGGCGTGCGGACCAGGTCTCCTTCGTCCTCGGACGGAAGCGGCAGCTTCTCCGTCTCATCTTCTCGTGGATCCATGGAGGCCGGATCGGTGCATGTTGCGGGCCACGCCGCGCCGGGCGCGCGCCGACCGGCTCATCGCTAGGCCCACCAACGTGCTCCCCGGGCGGAACGGGGGCAACGGGCGCTACGGGCGGAAGGGGCGGAACGGGCGGAACGGCTCTGGTCCCCGGCCGTCGCTTCGGGGGACTCTCATCAGCGCTCCACGCGGGATCCGCCGGCCTCCTGCATTCGGGCGGCGCGCCGGAGCAGACGGAGGAATCGGCATGGCGAAGACGGTGGTCATCGTTGGCGCCCTCGACACGAAGGGAGCCGAGTTCGGCTTCGTCCGGGACCTGGTCGCCGGACGTGGCCTCGAAACGCTCGTCGTGGACTTCGGGGTGATGGGCACCCCGGCGTTTCCGGCGAACATCACGCGGGAGGAGGTCGCCGCGGCGGGTGGCGGAGACCTCGCCGAGCTGCGCAGCGGACAGCACAAGGACCGCGCCATGGAGGTGATGGCCGCCGGCCTGACGGCGGTCGTGCAGCGCCTCGCGACGGAGCATCGGGTGGACGGGATCCTGGGCATGGGCGGCAGCGGCGGCACCTCGATCGCCACCCGCGCCATGCGCTCGTTGCCGGTCGGCGTGCCGAAGCTGATGGTCTCGACGGTCGGCGGCGGCGACGTGAGCGCATTTGCCGGGACCAAGGACATCACCTTCATGCCCTCGATCGTCGACGTGGCCGGCTTCAACCGTGTCAGCCGTCGCATCTATGCGAACGCCGCCGGTGCGATTGCGGGAATGGTCGAGACACAGCTGCCCGCCGTGAGCGAGGAGCGCCCGCTCCTGGCGGCCTCGATGTTCGGGAACACGACCGAGGCGGTCGACCGCGCACGCGGGCGGCTGGAGGCGGCCGGTTACGAGGTGCTGGTCTTCCATGCGACCGGCTCCGGCGGCCGGACCATGGAGAGCCTGATCGCCGACGGGTACGTCGAAGGTTCACTCGACATCACCACCACGGAGCTGGCGGACGAAGTCTGTGGCGGCGTCTTCAGCGCGGGCCCGGAGCGCTGCCTCGCGGCTTCGCGCGCCGGCATTCCGGCCGTCCTCGTCCCGGGCTGCGTTGACATGGCGAACTTCTTTGGCATGGAGACCGTGCCGGAGCGGTACCGGGGGCGGCTGCTGTACCAGTGGAACCCGAACGTGACGCTCCTGCGGACCGATGCCGCCGAGAACCGGCGGATGGGGGAGATGCTCGCCGCCGCGGCGAACGCCGCCACCGCTCCGGTGGCCGTGCTCCTGCCGCTCGGAGGCGTCTCGATGCTCGATTCGGAGGGGAACGCCTTCTGGGATCCGGCGGCCGATGCCGCCTGCTTCGACGCGATTCGCGAGCACCTGGAGCCGGGAGTCCGGCTCATCGAGGTCGACGCCAACATCAACGATCCGGCCTTCGCCGACCTGGCTGCGGACACGCTCATGGAGCTGCTCGCGGCGACCTCGGCGACGCACGAGCCCGAGCCGGTCGGCTCGGCAGGGAGGTAGGCGACATGGCGATCCAGCGCACGGAGATTCTTCGACGCCTCTACGCACAGCGTGATGCCGGCCGGCCGATCGTCGGCTGCGGCGCGGGCACCGGCATCAGCGCCAAGATGGCGGAGGCCGGCGGGTCCGACCTCATCATCATCTACAACTCCGGCCGCTACCGAATGGCCGGACGCGGCTCGCTTGCCGGGCTCCTCTCGTACGGCGATGCGAACGCCATCGTGGTGGAGATGGCCGCCGAGGTGCTGCCGGTCGTGAAGGACACGCCCGTGCTCGCCGGCGTGAACGGGACCGATCCGTTCCGGCTCATGCCGGTCTTCCTCCGGCAGCTCAAGGAGATCGGGTTCTCCGGCGTGCAGAACTTCCCCACCGTCGGGCTGATCGACGGGGCCTTCCGGGCCAACCTGGAGGGGACCGGGATGGGCTACGCCCTCGAGGTGGAGATGATCCGGCAGGCGCGAGAGCTCGACCTGTTCACCTCGCCATACGTCTTCGATGCCGACGACGCCGTGGCGATGGCTCGCGCCGGTGCCGACCAGCTCGTGGCGCACGTGGGGCTGACCACCGCGGGGAGCATCGGCGCATCCGTGGCCCTCACCCTGGACGACGCGATCGACCGGGTGATGACGATCGCCGAGGCGGGACGCAGCGTGCGTTCCGACATCCTCGTGATCTGCCACGGCGGCCCCTTCGACGAGCCGGAGAATGTCGGTGTCGCCCTCGCGCGGATGCCGGGGATCGCCGGATTCTTCGGCGCCTCGAGCATCGAACGGCTGCCCACGGAGCGGGCGATCCGCGGCCAGGTGGAGGCCTTCAAGGAGCTGCGGCTCGCGGTCAGCGAGCCCGTGGGTGCCCGCTAGTCGGGACCCGTCAGGGGCACTCCGACCGGTCGCGGACGCGCCGGCCGGGGTGCTCCGTCGCAGCCGGCCGGGACCCGTGCCGGCGTCGACGGCCAGACGCACTGCCGACGACAGGACCTCTGGCCCTGTTGTGCCGGTGGAGTGTCGGAGTACCGATACATCGCGTCGCTTGACGCCCTTCTCCGGAGGGATCCGATGGACCGCCCTGGCAGCAGGCGGACGCGCCGGCACGCAGCGTCTTCGAACGGCTTCGAGGTCGGCTGCAGCCCCATGCCGCGCGTGGATCCCCTTTGTCCTGATTTCGGTCCTGTGACCGGCGTGCACGGCGGCGCATCCGCCGAAGGAGGCAGTCGTGAAGGAGAGTTGGCTCGGTAAGTACATCGGAGAGGCGATCGGTGTCTTCATCATCGTCTTCTTCGGGTGCGGGATCCTCTTCGTGGCGGTCATGTACGGACAGGTCGTCGACCTGTTCTCGGGGGGCATGGCCTGGGGATTCGCGGTTGCGTTGGCGGTCTATGCCGGAGCGTCCATGTCGGGCGCGCACTTCAACCCGGCGGTGACCCTGGCGCTGGCCGCGACGAAGCGGTTCCCGTGGAGCCAGGTTGTCCAGTACTGGGTCGCCCAGATCGTCGGGGGCTTCCTGGGCGCAGCGGCGCTGATCCTGATCTTCGGCAGCGCGTTCGACGCGTTCGCCGCGGCGCAGGGCCTGACCGCGGGTGGCCAGGACAGCGAGAAGCTGGCGATGATGCTCATCCCGGTTTCGCCGCATCCGTGGATCGTGGGTGTCGGCCAGGCAGCGTGGGACCAGGTGCCGATCTGGCGCGGCTTCATCACTGAGGCGCTCGCCACCGGCCTGCTGATGGTCTTCATCCTGATGTTCCTCGAGGCGCGCAGCGTGAACTCGCCGCGGGCGTGGTTCTTCCCTGTCGCCCTGGGCATCGGCGTCTGCATGCTCGTCTTCGTGACCGCCCCGCTGACCATGACCTCGTTGAACCCGGCTCGCGATCTTGGGCCGCGGATCATGACCCTGTTCATGGGCTTTGGATCGGTCGCATTCCCGGGCATTCGGGATGGCGGCTCGCTCCTCGTGACGGTTGGGGGACCGCTCGTGGGGGCGCCGATCGGCGCGTTCTTCTTCGACCTGGTGATGAAGCGGTACTACCCCGCCGCAGAGCCGGAGATCTTCGAGGTTCCCGAGGGGGCTGCGGCAACGGCGAAAGCGGGCGTCCAGCTCTGACGGTCGGCTAACGGGGTGGGGCGGCCGTGCGAGAGGCCGCCCCACTGCCGGACAGGAGGATTCGTGGTGACAAACCCGGTTGTGTCCATTGCCCTGACCGGCTCGTTGAAGGGCAACGAGCAGTTCATGAAGGGCGAGTACGTCCGCTATGACGAGGACGTCGCGAAGATCAAGGCGGCGGTCAAGGAGGCGGTGGAGCTCGCTGTCGGCAGCATCGACAACGTGATCAAGCCCGGCCAGAAGGTGCTCGTCAAGCCGAACCTGGCCTTCCAGGCGCCGCCCACGAGCTTCGCGGTCGTCGATCCGCGCACGCTCGAGGCGATCGTCAGCTACCTCAAGGAGGAGTCGAAGGCCGCGGAGATCGCGGTCGGCGACAACCCGTCGCTTGGCAAGCACATCGGCACGGCGCGGCCGGCATTCGAGCAGAGCGGACTGCTCGAGGCCGCGGAGCGCGGTGGAGCGGACCGGATCATCTACTTCGACGAGACCGAGACGGTCCACGTCAAGGTCCCGGGCGGCAAGTTCCTGCGCGAGGCCGACGTCTGGAAGCCGTTCCTCGACGCCGACGTCGTGATCAACGTGCCCAAGATGAAGGTCCATCTGGCCAAGACCGTCACGCTGGGCATCGCGAACTGGCAGGGCATCCTGCGTAACGAGCACCCGTCGGAGGGCGGCATCGACGGCAAGGGCCTCCACACCAACCAGCAGGGCCAGCACCGGATGGACATCGACCCCAAGGTGGTCGACGAGTTCCGCATCCGGCCGGCTGACCTGGTCATCACCGATGCGGTCATCGGCATGGAGGGCCAGGGCCCCCACGTCGGCGAGCCGATCGAGATGGGCCTGATCATCGCGGGAACCGACACGGTCGCCGTGGACGCGGTCACCGGAGCCTGCATGGGCTTCCAGCCGATCGAGATTCCGGCGGTCAGGATCGCCTACCACGATGGCCTGGGCGAGATGCGCCTGGACCACATCACGGTGAAGGGCGCGCCGATCGCAGAGGTCAGCAAGCCATTCCGCCGCGCGAATGGGAACCCCATCGGCATGTATCCGGGCCTGGACGTCCGGCTGCAGCAGAGCTGCCCGGGATGCTTCATCAACATCCGGGGCGCCATCGACAACTTCGCCAAGCACTCTGGTTTCGACCTCGATGAGTACAAGGCGAAGTACGGCGACGTGATCTTCATCACTGGCGGCCAGCCGGATCTCGATCCGGAGGACCTCCGCGATCACGTCGTGTTCCTGGTGGGCGACTGCTGGGAGTACTTCCCCAGCGCGCCGAAGATCCGCGAGGGCCTGAAGCTCGCGCGGAAGGTCGTCGTACGCGCCGGGTGCGCCCCGGTCTACGTCTTCGCCCAGATCAACCAGGACCTCATCGACCTCGGCACCGAGGCCGGTCTCCTGGCCCACGTGTGAGGTTGACCCATGGCGGACATCCGGATCGGCGTTCCTGACCGCGCGGTGACGGTCCTCGAGTGGCTCAAGGAGGAGGGTGACTTCGTGGCCCGGCTGGAGCCGGTGCTGCGATTCGGCGCCGATGGGACCGACGAGGTGCTCCGCTCCCCCGGGAGCGGGGTCCTGGCGGCCATCGAGGTGCCGGCGGGGGAAACCGTCGAGGCCGGGACCGCACTCGGACGGGTGACCGTCATCGTGGGAGGTACCTGAGCGTGGAAACCGGCACGATGTCGCGGCGCCTGGAGGGGAAGGTTGCGCTCGTCACTGGCGGTGGCTCCGGGATCGGACGCGCCACCTGCGAGCGGCTCGCAAACGACGGCGCAGCCGTGATCGTCGCCGACATCGTGCCGGAGACGGCGCAGGAGACCGCCGCCCTGCTCACTTCGAGCGGGGCGGCGGCCCTGCCGCTCACGCTGGACGTCGCGTCGGCCGAAGGGGTCGGCGCGGCATTCGACGCCGCGTGGGAGCGCTTCGGCGTCGTGGACGTCCTCGTCAACAACGCCGGGATCATGGGTTACCGGCCGTTCCTGAACCTGCGCGAATCCGACTGGGACCGGACCTTCGCGGTGAATGCCAAGGGCGTCTTCCTCTGCTCGCAGGCGTTCGCCAAGCGGCTCGTGGCTGCGAAGCGGCCGGGCCGGATCATCAACGTCAGCTCCATCACGAGCGAGGTCACCATCGAGTTCCAGTCCCACTACGCAGCGAGCAAGGGCGCCGTGCGCATGCTGACCAAGGCGATGAGCCTGGAGCTGGCGCCGCACGGCATCACGGTCAGCGCCGTGGCCCCCGGCGTGGTGGAGACGGGCATGACAGCCGAGCTCCTCGCGGATCCGGCCGTCGCGGACGTGACCCTCCCGCTGATTCCCCTCGGACGCGCCGCCACGCCGGCGGAGGTCGCGGGCGTCATCGCCTTCCTCGCCTCGGACGACGCGGCCTACATCACCGGCACCACGCTGGTGGTCGACGGCGGATACCTCGTCCGATGAGCGCAGCCCTCGCGTCCCCCGCGGCGGTCCCGCCGACCCTCGCGGACAAGCTGGTCCGCCTCCGCACCGCGATGGCGGGCTTCGACGGCGTGCTCGTCGCCTTCTCGGGCGGCGTCGACAGCAGCCTGCTGGCCCGGATAGCCCACGACGAGCTCGGCGAGCGGGCGCTGGCCGTCACCGCGATCTCCGCGCTCATGCCGGCCGCCGAGCAGCAGCAGGCGGTGGCGGTCGCGGAAGGGATCGGCATCCGCCATCGGCTCGTCGAGAGCCACGAGCTGGAGGCGGAGGCGTTCCTCGTCAACCCGCCGGACCGCTGCTACGTCTGCAAGCAGATCCGCTTCACGGCGCTGAAGGCGCTGGCCGCCGCCGAAGGGCTGGAGGCGGTGGTCCACGGCGAGAACGCGGACGACGCCGGCGCCTACCGGCCAGGGGTCCGCGCCGCGCAAGAGGCCGGCGTCCGGGCGCCCCTCCTCGAGGCGGACCTCTCGAAGGCGGAGGTGCGCGAGCTCGCGCACCGCCTCGGGCTGCCGAATGCGGAGAAGGCCGCGTCGCCGTGCCTCGCGACGCGCATCCCCTACGGAGAGCGGGTGACGCTCGAGGCGCTCGACCGCATCGGGCGGGCCGAGGCGGCGCTGCGCGATCTCGGCTTCGGCGACCTGCGGGTTCGCCACCACGGCGACGTCGCCCGGCTGGAGCTGTTGCCCGCCGATCTTGAGCGCGCGGCCACCGGGCCGCTGCGTCCGCTGGTGAACCGCGCGGTCCGCGACGCAGGCTTCCGCTACGTCGCGCTGGACCTCGCCGGCTTCCGCTCGGGGAGCCTCAACGAGGTGCTCACCTCGGGCGAGCGGCAGGGACGCGGCCATGGATAGGAACCATCTCCGGGCGCTGCTGGCGGCGGTCCGCGACGGCAGCGTCGACATCGACGGGGCGGCGGAACGGCTTCGGGACCTGCCCTACGAAGATCTCGGCTACGCGCGCCTCGACCACCACCGCGCCCTCCGACAGGGCCTGCCGGAGGTCATCTACTGCCCCGGCAAGTCGCCCGAGCAGGTCGCGGAGCTCGTGCTCCGCTCGGCCGGCCAGGGCGGACCGGTACTTGCCACGCGCGCCACGGCAGAGCAGGTCGCCGCCGTGCAGCGCCGCGTGCCGGCCGCCACCTTCAACGCCCAGGCCCGGATCATCCTCCTGCCGGACCCGCAGGCCCCCGATTCGCGTCCCGGCGTGACGGTGCTGACCGCGGGGACGGTCGACATCCCCGTCGCCGAGGAGGCTGCGGTGACCGCCGAGGCCATGGGCAACCGCGTCGACCGCATCTTCGACGTGGGCGTGGCCGGCCTCCATCGGCTGCTCGACCAGCGCGAGCGGATCACGAGCGCGAACGTCCTCGTGGTCGTGGCGGGGATGGACGGCGCGCTGCCCAGCGTGGTGGGCGGCCTCGTCGACGTGCCCGTCATCGCGGTTCCCACCAGTGCCGGCTACGGCGCCAGTCTGGGCGGGATCTCCGCGCTCCTCACCATGCTCACCAGCTGCGCCCCGGGGGTCGCGGTGGTGAACATCGACAACGGCTTCGGCGCGGGGTACCTGGCCGGGCTGATCAACCGGCGGCCGGGGTCGGCGGAGGCGGCGATGCCGATGGCGGCGTCGCCATCGGTCCGGCTGCCGTGATCGGCTTCCTCGACTGCTACTCCGGGATCAGCGGGGACATGCTGCTCGGCGCCCTGGTCGACGCCGGGCTCCCGCTCGATGCGCTGCGCGACGGGCTCGTGCCGCTGGGGCTCGACGACGCGTTCAGCCTGTCGGCCGAGGAGGTCTCGCGAGCCGGCGTGCGAGCCACGAAGGTCTCCGTGGTGGCGCGCGTCGAGCAGCCGCACCGGCCGTTCCGCGACGTCGTCGCGCTCATCACCGCCGCCGGCCTCCCCGAGGGCGTCCGTGACCGGAGCCTCGCGATCCTGGGCCGCGTGGCGCGCGCCGAGGCCCGCATCCACGGCGGCACGCCCGACGACGTTGAGCTCCACGAGGTCGGCGCCATCGACTCGATCGTCGACGTCGTGGGAAGCGTCCTGGGCTTCGAGTGGCTCGGCATCGACGAGCTGCACGCCTCGGCGCTGCCGGTGGCGCCCGGCGACCTGCGCTCGGCCTCGCACCGGGTGCCGCTGCCCGGCCCTGCGGTCATGGCCCTGCTCGTCGAGGCGCACGCGCCGACGCGCCCGTTCGGGGATGGCGTGGAGCTCGTCACCCCCACCGGGGCTGCCATCGCCACCACCCTCGCGACGTTCGACCAGCCGCCCATGGTCCTCGAGCGGATCGGGTACGGCGCCGGCGGCGCCGACCACCCGTGGCCGAACGTCCTGCGCCTGTGGGTCGGAAGCAGGATCGGGCTCGCCGCCGGGGAAGGCGGTCCCGAGCAGGTCCTGATCGAGACGAACATCGACGACATGGCGCCGCAGCTGCTGGCCCCGGTCACCGAGCGCCTGCTGGAGGCTGGCGCGCTCGACGTGACCGTCGCTCCGGTGACCATGAAGAAGGGGCGCTCGGCCGTGGTCGTCTCGGTCGTGGCGCCCGCCACGCACGAGCTGCTGCTGGCCGATCTGCTCCTGAGGGAGACCACCACCCTCGGCGTGCGCGTTCATTCCGTCCGCCGCCATACGGCGGACCGCGCCTTCGACGTGGTCGAGACGCCCTTCGGGCACGTGGTCGTCAAGATGAAGCTCCTGGGCGGGGAGGTCGTCGCCGCCACCCCGGAGTTCGAATCGGTCCGCGGGCTCGCCGCTGCGGCCGAGATGCCGCTCATCGCCGTCCACGCGGCGGCGGTGGCTGCGGCGACCGAGCTCGTGGCCCGGCGCCGCTCCGGGGCCGCGCCGCCCGCGGCGACCCCCTCGAGGGCCTAGGCGCGCTGCCTGATCCCGCGGCCGCTGTCGACCAGCAGGCGAGCGCGAACGTCGCGCGGCAGCGCCTCGACGGCCCAGGCCCGGACGTGGGAATGCTGCGCCGCCCAGGCCGCCCAGGTTGCTGTCGCCCACGACTCGACGAGATGAGCGTGCGCCTCGGCGCTGCCGGCCCTGGCGACCCGGTCGGCGGTCAAGGCCCCGAAGCCATCGGGAGGCTCGAACGCCGGCCAGCTCCGGTGATGCTCGGCGAGCCAGCCGTGGGCTCCCCGGACCGCCAGTCCGCTCCAGCCCTCCTCGAGGGTCAGGTGCAGGCCGACGAGCGCGAACGGGATGGCGATGGCGGGGACGTTCGGGCCGGGATGCTGAGCGGCGTAGGTGTCAACGGTGAGCTGGTGGAGCCGTCCGACGGCGATGATGTTCTCCGCCTCGTGGGCGAGGACCAGGGTGTACCGCTCCCAGCAGGCGGGCGAGGCATTCCGGCGCCGGTCGACGGGCCAGGTGGAGGTCGGCAGCCTCACGCCGCAGCCCGGACAGGGCTCGAGCGTCTCCGGGTCGGCTCCAGGCGCCACCGGCGGAGGATGGGGGATCGCCGGCTCCGCGGTCAAGGGCCGCGCGGCCGGCACGCGATCAGTGGGACGAGTGCTCGGCGACGTCGTGCCAGTACTGGCGGAACTGCTGCTCCGCGGCGTCGGCGCTGCAGCCGAGGCGGCGGATGGAGCAGTCCACCGAGACCCAGACGGCTCCGACGTAGAGCGGGGCGAAGATCGGGAGCCAGATGCCCAGGGCCTCGCCGAGCGCCATCGGCTCACCCAGCGGGCAGAAGATCGTCAGGAACGCTCCGGCCACTCCCGCCATCGCCAGGCCGCCCACCAGGATCGTCATCCGCGCGGACCGAGGCGCCGCCTCGAACGCGCGCCGCCAGCCATCACCTCGCGGCGCAGGATGCCGCCACAGGAGATGGACCCCGATGAAGCCCAGCAGGAACAGCGGCAGGCACGCATGGATCACGTGTCTGGCGGGGATCCCGGCCTCGCAGAGCGCAGGGCACACGACGACGCTGGCCGCCAGGAGATAGACGCCGACCCAGCGCAGCACGAGCGCGTCCAGGGCAGCCTGGAACGGCTGGGCAATCCTCCGTCGCGGATCTTCCATGGCCATTGACCGCACCTCGATCCGAGATGCCGGTATCACCCGCCGGTGGTCGCCCCCATCGGTGTTCGACCGGCCTCGATGCCTGCCGCAAACGCGCCAAGATCGGCCTGCAGGATCTGCGGCCGCTTGGCGCCAACCACCTCGCGCAGGGCGCCCTCCACGGACTCGACCGAGACCCAGCCGAGCCGCGAGACGAGCGCGCCGAGCGCAACGACACTCACGAGCTTGTCGTCGCCACCGCGCGCCGCCAGCTCCGTGCAGGGCAGACGGAGCTCACTGATCTCCGGACGTCCCGACGCAGCCTCGATGAGCGAGGTGTTGACGATGAGGAGGCCGCCGTCGGCGACGCGCGGCCCGAACCTGGCGAGCGACGGCGGATTCATGACCACCGCCGCGTGGTACCGGTCCACGACCGGCGAGCCGATGGTGGCATCGCTGACGATGACCGTGCACGACGCCGTCCCGCCCCGCATCTCCGGTCCGTACGAAGGGATCCAGAAGACCTCGAGGCCATCCCGGATGCCGGCCCGGGCCAGGATCTGGCCCGCGAAGAGCAGCCCCTGCCCCCCGAAGCCGGCGAAAACGACCGACCGCTCCATCTCAGGCCCCCTTCCCACGGTGCTCGCCGACCGGCGTGACGGACGGCACGATGCCCCGTGCCCGGTCCACGAGGACCCCCAGCGGGTACGTCTCGCTGACCGTGGTGAGATGCGTCATGGACTCCTGCGCGGTCATGTTCCAGCCGACCGGGCAGTTCGAGAGGATCTCGACGAGGGCGAACCCCTCGCCGTTCAGCTGGGCCTGGAAGGCCCGCTTCAGCATTGCTTTCGCCTTCCCGATGTGCGAGGGGTCCGCGACCGACCCGCGCGCGGCATACGCGACGCCGGGGAGCAGGGCCAGCATCTCGGTGATCTGGATCGGGAAGCCCGCCAGGCCCGACTCTCGCCCCATGGGAGAGGAGGTCGTCTTCTGTCCGAGCAGGGTGGTGGGTGCCATCTGGCCGCCGGTCATGCCGTAGATCCCGTTGTTCACGAAGACCCCGCTGATCAGCTCGCCGCGGGCCGCGGCGTGCACGATCTCCGCGGTGCCGATGGCGGCAAGATCCCCGTCTCCCTGGTAGGTCAGCACGAAGGCGTCCGGCCGAACGCGGCGAATCCCGGTGCCCACCGCCGGCGCGCGGCCGTGGGGCGCCTCCACCCAGTCGACCGACAGGTACTCGTAGGCGAAGACGGAGCAGCCCACCGGCGCAACCGCGATGGTGCGCGAGCCCAGGTCGAGCTCCTCGAGGAGCTCGGCGATGAGCCGATGGATGACGCCGTGCCCGCACCCGGGGCAGTAGTGGCTGGAGACATCGGTCAGCAGCTCCGGCCGGCGGAAGATCACGCGCTCGGGCGCGCGCGGCGCCTCGGTGACGGTCATCGGTCGCCTCCATTCGCTGCCAGGCCGCGCAGCGCAGCCAGGACTTCGTCGGGTGTGGGGATCATGCCGCCCGTGCGCCCGTGGAACGCGACGGGGCTGCGGCCCTCCACCGCCAGCCGCACGTCCTCCACCATCTGGCCCGCGGACAGCTCGACCACCAGGATGCCGCGCATCCGTTCGCTGAGCGTTCGCAGCTCCTGCTCCGGGAAGGGCCACAGGGTGATGGGCCGGAAGAGCCCAACCGCCAGGCCCGCCTCGCGGGCGCGCGCCACGACGGTCCGCGCCACCCTGGCGGCCGTGCCGTACGCGACGATGAGGAGCTCTGCATCCTCGAGCCGCTCGCCGTCCCAGCGCACCTCGCGCCGGGCGATCTCCGCGAACTTCGCCTGGAGCGCCTGGTTGTGCACCTCGAGCGCCTCAGGCTGAAGGTGGAGCGAGCGCACGACGCGCGGCGGCCGTCCCGCGGCGCCGGTCAGGGCCCAGTCGAAGACAAGCCGCTCGGGGTTCCGGAACGTGAGGTCCACCGGTTCCATCGCCTGCCCCATGGTGCCGTCGGCGAGGATGAAGACCGGGGTCCGATACCGCTCTGCGAGCTCGAAGCTGGTGGCGACCAGCTCGACCGCCTCCGAGATGGAAGCGGGAGCCAGGACCGGCACCTTGTAGTCACCGTGGCCGTGCCCCTTCACGGCCTGGAAGTAGTCGCTCTGCGACGGGCCGATGCTGCCGAGCCCGGGGCCGCCGCGCATGACGTTCACGAGGACCACCGGGGTCTCCGAGCCCGCCATGTAGCTCATCGCCTCGGCCATGAGGCTGATCCCCGGCGAGGAGCTGGAGACCAGGACCCGGGCGCCGGTGGCCGCCGCCCCGAGGGCCATGTTGATGGCGCCCAGCTCGGACTCCGCCTGGACGAAGACGCGTCCCAGCTCCGGCATGCGCCGCGCCATCCACTCGAGCAGCTCCGCCTGCGGGGTGATGGGATAGCCGAAGTACGCGTCGCAGCCGGCCTGGATGGCGGCCTCGGCGATCGCCTCGTTGCCCTTCATGAGCACCCGCGAGCGGGGATCCCGGGCTGGCGGAGTTGGGCGGGTCCCGTTCTGCGAGGGGTGGACGGCGGCCGTCATCTGGCGGCTCCCTTCTTCGGTGCCGCGTACACCGTGAAGACGGTGTCGGGACAGACCCGTGCGCAGAACGCGCAGCTGGTGCACGCCTGCGCATCGGTGAGCCGGATGGCGTGATACCCGAGCACGTTGACCGTCGAGGTGTCGAGGGCCAGGCAGTGCTGCGGGCAGGCGGCGATGCAGAGCTCGCAGCCCTTGCATCGGTCCGTCGCGATCGCCAGCGGCGACCAGGCGAGGGGGCCTGATGGAGAGGAAGCGCTCGGGAGCTGAACCGTCATGCAGTGGGCCTCCAGAGACCGTGCGCAGTGCGTCGACCGTTGTCCGGCCGATGCCCCCAGCGTCCAACCGGGCCGATGCCCCGGCAAGGGCCGAACGGCTCACCCCGGCACAGCGGTCCGGCCCCCGTGGAGGGTCCGCCCGGACACACCGCCGCCTCGGGCGCCCTCGTCGCCGGCCTCGTCGCCATCGGCACGGCGCATGCGCAATCATTGCCGCATGGCGACGAACCGCACCGGGCAGGCGCGCTGGTGGCAGCGCGCGGTCTTCTACGAGATCTACGTGCGCTCGTTCCAGGACAGCGACGGCGATGGCATCGGGGACCTCGGCGGGGTGATCGATCGCCTCGATTACCTTTCCTGGCTCGGCGTGGACGCGATCTGGCTCACGCCGTTCTACCCCTCGCCCATGGTCGACGGCGGGTACGACGTCGCCGACTACACCGATGTCGACGCCAGCTTCGGCACCCTCGAGACGGTAGACCGGCTCGTGGAGGAGGCCCACGGCCGCGGGCTGCGCGTGATCGTGGACCTGGTGCCCAACCACACTTCGGATCGCCATCCGTGGTTCGTCGACTCGCGCTCGAGCCGGTCGGCCCGTCACCGCGCTTGGTATCTCTGGCACGATCCCGGTCCCGACGGCGGCCCGCCGAACAACTGGATCAGCGAGTTCGGCGGCTCCTCCTGGCAGCTCGACGAGCGGACGAACCAGTACTACCTGCACTCGTTCGCGCGGGAGCAGCCCGACCTCAACTGGCGCAACCGCGAGGTCCGCGAGGCGATCTACGACGTCATGCGCTTCTGGCTGGATCGCGGCGTCGACGGCTTCCGCATCGATGTGCTGTGGTACCTCGTCAAGGACGAGCTGTGGCGGCACAACCCGCTGAACCCCGACTACCTGCCCGGCCGCTCGCCGGCGCACGACGCCCTCGTCGACGCCTACTCGTCCGACCAGCCGGAGGTGCACGAGGTCGTGGCGGAGATGCGCGAGGTGCTTGACGAGTACGAGGACCGGGTGATGATCGGGGAGATCTACCTGCCGGTGACGCGCCTGATCGAGTACTACGGTCGCGGCGGCCACGGCGGGGTGCACCTCCCCTTCAACTTCCACCTCATCACGCTGCCCTGGGACGCGCGACGGATCGAGGTCTCGATCGACGGCTACGAGGGCGGCCTGCCGGCCAACGCCTGGCCGACCTGGGTGATCGGCAACCACGACAAGGCCCGCGTCGTGAGCCGGCTGGGACGCGCGCAGGCGAAGGTGGCGGCCATGCTCCTCCTGACCCTGCGCGGCACGCCCACCCTCTACTACGGCGACGAGCTCGGGATGCCGAACGGCCACGTGCCTGACGACCTGGTGACCGATCCGCTCGTCCTCAACGCCCACGGTTCGCAGGAGGGCCGCGACGAGTACCGCGCTCCCATGCGCTGGTCATCCGGAACGCGTGGCGGCTTCACGGAAGGGACCCCGTGGATCCCGCTTACCGAGGAGCCGACCCCGAGCGTGGACGAGCAGCGCGACGATCCCGCCTCGTTCCTCGCCTTCCACCGCCGGCTGCTGGCGCTGCGCCGGGAGCACCCCGCGCTCCAGGTCGGCCGCTACGTGCCCATTCCGGCCTCCGGCGACCTCATCGCGTTCCGGCGCCTCCTCGACGACGAGGAGCTCCTCGTCGCCGTCAACCTCGGGCACGAGCCGCTCGAGCTGACGGTGCCGGAGCAGCCGGGACTGACCGTGCTGGAGCAGGTCGTGGACCATCCCCAGCCAGACCTGGAGCGTGGGATCGTGCGCCTCGCCGGCGACGACGGGGTGGTGGCCCGCATCCGGCACGTGGCCGCCGGCGGCCCGACGGGCACGTAATCTGCAGCGCTCGGCGGCATGACGCCGAGCGACGAGCCCATCTCCGCCCCGGCCGCGGATGCCACCCGCATCGCCGCCGGCGAGCCAGCGCTGACCGGGCCGGAGATCGAGGAGCGCGATCCGGCGGGCGTCGGCAGCCCGGGCGGAACGCCGTACACGGCCTACTTCCCGTCCGCCGACGGCTACCTGGCCGCGGATCTCACCCACCCGGCCGCGCTGCCCTGCGTGGGGGATCGGGTCGACTACGTGGACGAGACCGGCCGCGTGCACGCCTTCCGTGTCCGTGAGGTCGTGCATGTTCTCCAGGCGGCGCCGGGACTGCGGCCGCCGGTCGGCTACGCCAGGACGGATGCCGATCCGGGAGACGAGGAGCCGGCGCAGGGCGGGGGAGCGGCCGCGGAGGAGACATCGGCCCGGCGCATCCCCGAGGCGCCGGCCGTGCGCAGCGGCCTGCCCAAGGTCTTCCTGGAGCCGGCCGAGGAGGAATGATCCGGACAGGAGGACGGCGGTGCCCGGTTGCGTGGCCACGAATGTTGCACCGGCCGTGGCACGACTCCTGCAACCGGGGGGCGGTGAGGGGTGTCCGGCTCGCCCGTCGGGCATCCCTCGCCAGTGCAGCGGCGCGTGGCCGGGACCGCGTCAGGGTCCGCTCGGGGACGTCCGCCGCAGCTGGGGCCAGGCCTCCGCCACCGAGAGGCCGGCGGTGGCCCCCAGCCAGGCGAAGAAGAGCGCGAGGAGCAGCCTGGCGAGCACGATGGACGGTCCGCCGAGCCCCTGGCCGCCGTTCGACAGCCGGCCGGCGAGGGTCGCCAGCCGGGTCACCTGGGTCGTCAGGGTGTTCAGCTCGCTCCGGCTGGTGCCCAGGTCGGAGGCGGTGCTGCGCAGCGAATCGGCCACGGCAGCTGACCGCGTCGCGATCTGTCGGAAGCGCGGCGCGAGCCCCGCGAACGGCTGGATCCCGAGCACCTGCAGGCTGGACGCGGTCGCGAGATCGCTCATCGCCGAGCCGAGCGAGTCGGTCATCTGCGCGGCATTCGTCGCGGTCTCCTGCGCATCGTCCAGCGTCGAGCCTGCCGCCCCGAGCGAGGATTGGACGCGCGTGAGGGCCGTCTCGACCTGATCGAGGCTCTGTGAAAGGTCACGGGTCTGGAACCCGACCGGATCGAGCGGACCACCGGTTCCGATGCTGAGAGCGACGCCGATGGCGGGGATCGAGATGAGGATGCCAAGCACGCCCAGCACCACCCGCGCCAGCAGGACGCCCCGGGTCGGTGGTCGCTGGATCACGCCCGCAGCATGAGGTTTCGGCGCAGGAGGAGCCAGGCGGCTGTCGTCAGGAAGGCCAGCATCCCGCCAAGGGCCCAGAAGCGCCATGCCTCGCTCGTCCCGCGCAGGAAGAGCTCCTGGCCCAGGCGCGTCGCCTGGGTGACCGGCAGGAACTCCGCGCCGATCTGCAGCGGACGCGAGAACTGGCTCAGGTCGACCGCCAGGCCGCCGAAGAAGACCGATGCCAGCAGGACGAGGAGCGCGAGCTGGATCACCTGCGACTCCGACGTGGTCAGGAGCGCGATCGTCATCCCCCCGCTGACCGATGCGCCGATCAGCAGCACGAAGAGGAGCAGGTTCGGCC
The DNA here is from genome assembly GCA_963773695.1 of uncultured Chloroflexia bacterium. GTDB lineage: Bacteria > Chloroflexota > Limnocylindria > QHBO01 > QHBO01 > CAVXEH01. Next base: position 57,217 of record CAVZCE010000014.1, read on the forward strand.
CGAGCGACGCCAGGATCGGGACGTTGAACACGCCGGCCATCAGGGCCACCAGCGCACCGCCCACCAGGCCGACGAGGATCACGAAGGCGATCACCTTGCCGATGATCAGCTCCGTGGCGCGGACGGGGGCGACGCGCAGCAGCTGCGTCATGCCCTGGCGGCGATCCGCCGTCATGGAGAGTGCCCCCAGCGTCAGGCCCAGGTGCTGGAGGATGAGGGCCAGGACGGCAACGCCGTAGAAGGCGATCAGCCGCGGCTGGGTGGGGGCGATGTCCGTCGTGGAGGCGCGGGTCGGCGCGGCGATCACATCGGCAGGAGGCATACCGGCGGTGGGGGCGCCGGCCTGCTGCTCGCCGTTCTTCACCGCCTGCTGGATGATCTGCTCGTTGATGCTGGCGGCCAGCGGTGCGGCGAGGCGGCTGATCACGGCGCTCTGGTAGGGATTCACCGTGTCGTACTCGATGTGGATGACCGCCTGGTGCCCCTGCTGCAGCTGCTGCTTCGCGTCCGCGGGAGCGGCGACCAGGATGTCGGCGGTGCCGTTGCGGACCTCCTGCCGGGCGCTCGCCAGGCTCTGGGTGGTGCCCACGATGTGCAGGGTCCCCGCGGTGTCGAGGTGATAGCTGCCTGGATCGCTGGGCAGGCCGCTCTGGGTCGGGATGACCAGGACGGCGCGGATCGGCGGCTGGCCCGTGTACGAGAGGCCGTAGAGCGCAAGGATCACGATGGGCCCCAGGACGAGGGTTGCCAGCGCGGATGGCCGGCGCAGGATGACCAGGGTCTCCTTGCCCACCACAGCGAAGACGCGCGTGAATGCTTGCAGGATGCTCATGGCCGGGCCCGTGCGGCCAGGACGGCGGCGTCGCCGGCGCCCGCGCCGTTGCCGTTCGAACCGTTGCCGTTCGAACCGTTGCCGTCGCGCCGGACGAGGGCCGCGAAGACCTCATCGAACCCCGGGCGGTACTCGCGCACGGAGATCGCCTCAGTTCCGGAGCGGCGAAGCGTCTCCACCACCTCGGGAATGGCTGGTCCGGCACTGTGGACGACCACCCAGTAGCGTCCCGCGCCCACCCGATGGACCCGCTCGACCGAGTCAAGCGCGGCGAGCGGGGCGGGATCCCACCGCTCGTCGACCTCGATCTGGATCACCTCGCCTCCGAGCGCGGCGCGGCGCAGCTCGGCGGGGGGCGCGAAGGCGAGCAGGTGTCCGCCCGAGATGAGGGCGACCAGGTCGCAATGCTCCGAGTCGACGACGTACTGCGTCGTCACGACGAGCGTGCGCCCTGCCTCGCGGAGGCGCATCAGCTCCTCCCACACGTGCTGGCGCAGCAGCGGATCAATGCCCGCCGTCGGCTCGTCGAGGAAGATGAGGTCCGGATCGTGGACGAGGGCGCAGGCGAGCTGCACCCGCCGTTGCTGTCCGCCGGAGAGCTGGTCCGCCGGCTGGGAGCGGGCATCCCACATCTCCAGAAGCTCCAGGACCTCGCGCGTTCGCCGACGCCGTTCGCCCGCGGTGATGCCGAAGAGGCTTGCGAAGAAGTCCACGTTCTCCCGGGCGGTCAGGTCACGGAAGAGGGTGAGCTGCTGCGGCATGAGGCCGATGCGCTGCCGCGTGGCTCGCGGCAGGCGGACCGGATCGGCACCCAGGGTCCGGACGGTACCCTCGGTCGGGAGCGCGTTCCCGGTGAGCAGGGCGATGGCCGTCGTCTTGCCGGCGGCGCTGGGACCGATGACGCCCACGAGTGCGCCGCGAGGCACGCCGAACGTGACGTCGTCCAGGGCGCGGATGCTGCCGTACGCCTTGCTGACGCCCTCCAGCCGGGCCGCCGACGGGTCGCCGGACTCGTTCATCGTCTGCATTCGGCACGAGTCTTGAGCACGACGCATGCCATCCGGCGTCCAGCGCACGACAACGAGCCCGCAGCGCGGCCACCCCGCAACGGTCGCCGGGCCCCTTCGGCCCCGACCGCGGCCGTCACCGGCACATAGGTCACCCCACCCGACGGGACCAGAGCACTACAGACCGGGTCGCTGCCGTGCCTTACGGTGGGGTTCAATCCGCCCCGGAAGCACGAGGAGCGACCTCGAGCCGCATGTCCCGCCACCTGCTGCTGCATTCGTCCCGGCGTCGCAACCCGCTGAAGCGGGCCATCGGCCTCGCCGGCGTCACGCTGGCCATCGCTGCCATGCTCGCGTGGTCACCCGGAATCGTGGCCGGCTGGAACCAGAGCAGCGCCGAATCGAAGCTGTGGAGCCTGATGAACGGCGACCGCGTGAACAACGGGGTGAAGCCGATCCAGCAGAACAGCACGCTCGTCAGCATTGCCCGCTGGCGCAGCAAGGACATGATCGTCCACGACTACTTCAGCCACAACATCCCTGCCTGCGGCGGCTGCCTGGTCTTCCACTACTACGACCTCAACGGGCTGAAGTACTCGTGGGGCGGTGAGAACATCGGCTGGAACAACGGCTACAGCGATGCCGATTCGCCGGTGGCCATCAACACGGCGTTCATGAACTCGACGGACCACCGGGACAACATCCTCAACCGGGTCTGGACGCACGGCGGCATCGGCGCGTACGGCGCGGACAACATCATCTGGGGCGGCAAGCAGCGCAGCCCGCGGATGTACACCGAGCTCTTCATGCAGGCCAAGTCGACCACCACCGCCACCCCCAGGCCGACGCCGAAGCCCACTCCCAAGCCCACTCCCAAGCCCACCCCGCGGCCCGCCGCGGCCAGCACCGCGCCAGCCGTGACGCCCGTTCCGACGCCGCTGCCCACGCCAGCCGCCTCGGCCACGCCACAGCCCACGCCGGAGTCGGAGGTCGCGGTGCTGCCGCGGGTCGCCCTGGCCGCCATGCGCGCCGCCGACCGCTGGACCGGCCCGTTCCCCGTCGTCGCCCAGGCACCCGTCGCGGCGACCACCGTCTCCAGCCGGTACCGGATCGACGCGGCACCGGCCGCCAACCGCGGGTTCTTCGAGACCGTGCTGGGCAGCCTGCTCGGCGTCTTCCTGGGCTGACCCGGCTCGAGGCGTCGCCGACCGCCCGGCCCGGCCGCCGGCTCGGCTATCCTGTGCCGCGATGGCGCTGATCCTCGAGGCCCACGACCTCGTCAAGCGGTACTTCCTCGGCGAGCGCCAGATGGATGCCCTGCACGGCGTCTCCCTCTCGATCACCAAGGGCGAGTTCGTCGCGATCATGGGCGCGTCGGGCTCCGGCAAGTCGACGATGCTCCATCTCCTCGGCGGCCTGGACCTTCCGACCAGCGGCGAGGTGATCATCGACGGTGTCAACCTCGGCGAGCTGGACGAGGAGCGGCGCACCCTGACCCGTCGCGCCAAGACGGGCTTCGTCTTCCAGTACTTCAACCTCATCCCGCTCCTCTCCGTGCGCGAGAACGTTGCCCTCCCGTTCCTGATCGCGGGCGACTCGCTGGGTCCGCACCGGACGCGGGTGGACGAGCTGCTCGAGCTGGTGGGGCTGTCCGCCAAGGCCGACAACAGCCCCGACCAGCTCTCGGCGGGGGAGCAGCAGCGGGTCGCCCTGGCGCGGGCGCTCGCCACGGAGCCGGCGCTCCTGCTTGCCGACGAGCCGACCGGCAACCTCGACTACACGACCGGCACGGAGATCCTTGACCTGCTCTGGGGCTCCTGCGAGCGGCTCGGGCAGACCATCGTGCTCGTGACGCACGAGGCCAGGGCCGCCGCCTACGCGGACCGCGTCCTCGTGCTCCGGGACGGCACGATCATCGAGGAGATCGCTCTGGGTCGCCGTGCCGACCACATGGCAGCTCCGCTCATCAGCCGGCTCGCCGGGGTGGGGCTGTGAGGCGCGCGTGAGCCGATGCGGCTGAGCGCCCTTGCCTGGCGGAGCCTCTGGGCGCGCCCGCTGCGGACCGCCCTCACCGTCGTGGGCATCGCCCTGGGCGTGGCGATCGTGACGGCCACCCTCGTCGCGAACCAGGCGGCGACCGACGCCGTGCAGCGCGCCGCCTCCGAGCTCTTCGGCCGCGCGGACCTGCGCGTCCGCGCCTTCGCCGAGACCGGGCTCACGCCGCGCGCCGTGACGACCCTGCGGGCCCTGCCGGACGTCACCGCCGCCGCCGCGGTCAGCGAGCGCCGCCTCCAGGTCACGACGCTGCCCGGCCCCGAGGAGCAGGTATTCAACGGCATGCTCGTCATCGGGATCGACCCCGCCGCCGACCGCGCCATCCGCGACCCGCACCTCGTGGAGGGCCGCCCCCTGGCCGACGACGCGGTGAACGAGGTGCTGGTCAACGCCCACTGGGCCGACGACCACCATCTCCTGGTCGGCGACCAGCTCCTCCTCAGCGGGGCGCAGCCCGAAGCTGCCCCGCTGACGATCGTCGGGCTGCTCGACGACGTGGGCTTCGGGGCCCTGGGATCCGGCACCGTCGCCGTCCTGCCGCGCTCCACGCTCGAGGACGATTTCGGAACCGCGGACCGCTCCATCGTCCCGGCGCCGGTCACTTCCGTCGACCTCGTCGTCGCGCCGGGGCGGGTCGCAGCGGTCCAGGCAGAGCTCGATCGATCGCTCGACGAGCCATTCGTGGTCGAGACCGTGGCCACCGCCACGGCACAGCTCCAGCGCGCGCAGGACGGGTTCGCCGGCATCGCCTTCCTCTTCGGGCTCGTCGCGCTGGCGGTCGGTGGATTCCTCGTCGCGAACACCATGAGCATCACCCTCTCCGAGCGGAGCCGCGAGATCGGGCTGCTGCGCGCGGCGGGCACCACGGCGCGCCAGATCCTGGGGATCTTCGGGCGGCAGGCGCTGGCACTGGGGATCGCGGGCTCGTTCCTCGGCATCCTCCTGGGCATTGCCGTCGCGGCCGGCATGATCGGCTTCCTGCGCTCGACGCGCGCGGTCCTCATCGACGGGCTGCCGCTCAACCCGCTCGCGCTCCTCCTGGCGCTGTCGGTCGGGATCGGCGTCACCCTCGCCGCGGCCGGTCTCCCGGCCCTGCTGGCCGCACGAGCGGGGCCCCTCGATGCGCTGCGACCCTCGCGTCAGCCGGTGCGATCTCTCCGCGACCGGCTTGGCTGGCTGCTTGGCCTCGAGCTGATCCTGCTCGTCGCCGGGCTCGTCACCTACCCGCTGGCGCGTGGCAGCGCGTCGCTGCCGGCGATCCTGCTCGCGGTTGCCGTCCTCGTCGGTGGCGCGGCCGTCACCGCCCTGGCGGTGGCACCGGTGGGGCGCCTCGTGGGACGGCCGTTCGAATGGTTCTTCGGCGCCGAGGGCCTCCTCGGGCGGGCGAACCTGGGTCGCGACCGCGCCCGGACCGGACTCACGGTCGGGGCCCTTCTCATCGGGCTTGCCGCGGTGGTGGCACTGGGGACGGTGGCGGAGACCGCGCGCGGCACCGCGCAGCGCTGGGTCGACTCGATCCTGCCCGGCGGCTACGGGATCCGGCTGGGGATCGCGGTGGGAGCGGCCGACATCGGCGACACGCTCAACGCCACCGACGGCCTCAAGGTCGCCACGCCCATCGTCGAGTTTCCGGCCGTCGAGACGCGCGAGTCACGGCGCATCGAGGTTGCCGCCGCCGGGATCGACCCCGACGTCTACGCCTCGTCCGGCTCGCTGATCTTCACGAGCGGCGATCGCACCAGGGCCTTCGACGCACTGCGCAGCGGCGGCGCCGTGCTGGTTCCGGCAGCCGTGGCCCAGCGCGACGGCGTGGCGGTCGGTGACACCCTGACCCTGGGGGTGCCGGGGGAGGGCACCGACACCTTCACGGTGGCCGGCATCATCGCCTACTCGATCCCGTCGACCAGCGGCGAGCCCGCGCTCCTCGTGAGCCTCCACGACGCCGCGGCGGTGTTCGGCGTCAGCGACGCCACGCTCTGGGCCCTCGAGCCCAGGCCGGGCACGCCCGCGGATTCGTTCCGCCAGGCCGTGGACCGCACCGCCGCCGCCCTGGCGGCCGCGCCGATCACGGCGGCGGACGTGGCCGGCGACCTGTCGCGGTCCCTCGACCGGCTCATCGGCCTCTTCGATGCGCTGGCCTTCATCTCCGTTCTCATCGCCGCCCTCGGTATCGTCAACACCCTCTCGGTGGGCGTCGTGGAACGGGTGCGCGAGATCGCGATCCTGCGCTCCCACGGCATGACGGTCCGCCAGGTGCAGGCCATGGTCGTCACCGAGGCCGCCATCATGGGTACCATCGGTGGCATCGCCGCGGCGGGGGTGGGCCTGCTGGTGGCCCTGGCCCTGGTCTCGGTGGGCGCGGTGACCGATTTCGGCGCCATCAGCGTGCCCTGGCTGCTGGTCGTGATCACCGTCCTGCTCGGCACGGGAGTTGCCGCCCTGGCCGGCATCTACCCCGCTCGCCTGGCGGCGCGGCTCCCCATCGTGGGCAGCCTGCGGCACTTCGAATGAGCGACCAGGACAGCACGAGGAGGCGAACCGATCCATGACCACCGGGCTCCGGGAAGCAACCCAGGGCAGGACCTTCGTCGGGCGACTGCCTACCGACAGCGACCTCGTGGAGGAGATCGAGCGGTTCTGTGCCGAGAACGGCGTGCGGGCCGCCTGGGTCAACGCGGTGGGCGCCGTGCGGCACCTCGAGTACGCGTTCTTCGACCAGTCGGCGCGCCACTACATCGACCTGGTGTCGGAGACGCACCATGAGATGGCCGGGTTCGTGGGCAACGTCTCGCTCCGTGAGGGGAGCCCCATGCTCCACGCGCACGCGAGCTTCGGCGACGAGCACGGAGAGACGGTCACCGGGCACATTCGAAAGGGAACGATCGTCTGGGTCGCGGAGGTCGAGGTCCGGGAGCTGACCGACATCGACCTGCTGCGGGAGCACGACGAGCGGACGAACCTGGCCCTCTGGTAGGTGGAGGCGGTCGGGGCCCCGGTCTCCGACCTCGCTCCGGGCACAAACGAAGGGGCCGCGGGAGATCCCGCGGCCCCTGCCGACGCCTTCGGGGTCAGGCCCCCAGGCTGGTGCACAGCTGGGATCCGGACAGGGTGCCGGACGCCTGGCAGCGCTCCTTGATGAAGGTCTCCGCTGCGCTCAGGTCCAGGTTGGGCAGCACCGACTGCGCCTGGGCCTTCCAGTCGTTGAGCGTGTTGCAGACGCGAATCGTGTTGTCGAGCTGATCGCCCGCGCCCGTGAGGCTGGCGATGTTGGCGATGGCGGTCGCCGACAGGTCGGCGAAGGCCTGGCTGCACGAGACGGCGGTTGCCGATGACGACGCCGCCTCCGACGGAGTCACCATTGGCAGCGATGCGGTTGGCGTCGCCGTAGCGCTGGTGCCGGGGGTCGACGAACAGGCAGCGAGCACGAGCGCGAGAAGGGCGCCGGCTGCGAGAAGCTTGCGCATGAACGGTCCTCAAACGGGTAATGCGTGGTGTCCTATGTCCTGCAGCAGCCGCAAGACGCGTGCCCGCGACCGGCGTGGCGTGCCCGCAGCGCTCAGCCCGCGGTGAGACCGGCCGCGCTCGGCAGGGCGTCTCGCGTCAGGACCCCAGCGACGCGCAGAGGCGTGTCCCTGCCAGCTGCTGGTTCGCCTGGCAGCGTCCCATCACGAAGTCACCGGCGTTCGACAGGTCGATGGTGGGCAGGACAGCCTGGGCGCCGTCCTTCCACGCCTGGAGCGTGTCGCAGCGCTGGATCGTCGCGTCGAGGTCGCGTCCGGCGTTGGCGAGGGACGTGATTCCCTCCAGGGTCAGCGGCGAGAGGCTCGTGAAGGAGTCGCGGCAGGTCATCACGCCCACGGAGCCCACGGGCTCGGGGACCACCTGCTGCGATGGCGTGGGCGTCACGGATGAGTACGGGATGCTGGGAACACTGCTGGGACCTGGATTGCGGCTGCAGGCGACGAGCAGGAGCGCCGCGATCGCCAGGGCCGCCACGGACTTGTGCATGGAGATCCCACCGCTACGGGTGATGGGGCCCAGACGTCGCAGAGGGCGTGCCGAACCCAATCGGCACAGGTCTTGACTCACCTGAAAGGAGGCATGACCACGCGCAGCACGTCCAGCCTCTCCGAGCGGCCAAGCCGGGCACCTTCCTTGCGCCCGGGACGCTCGGGCCGTTGATCAGCCGACGCGTCGACGGCCACGACGCATGTCCTCTCGACGAGCTTCCGCTCTCGGCAGAGGGGAAATGCTCCGACTGTCCGTACTTCAGGGGCGCCTCCAAGCTCGGCGCCGCGCCCTGGACGGTCTTCTGCAACTGGCCGCGCTCCGGCCGTCACCTGGCGGAGGCTGCCGCCGTTCGATTCGACGCGGAATGGTGGAACTCCCAGATGGTCAAGTAGGGGCTGCCCGCAGAGGCCGAGACGGCCTATTCAGTCACCTTCGGACGCGTGAGATCCACGAGGGTGATCCAGACCGTTCGGTTGCTGCGATCGGGGCAGTAGAAGATCCGACCTGCGCCGGTGATCTCGTGTTGCCACTGGCGCAACCTCACGTCGCCGATCCATTTCTCGGCGAGCTGACCCTTTAGTTGGTGGGTGCGATTCGGGTTGTCCGAGCGCTCGAGCGGACGAAGTCGGAGGCGATCGCGCAGGGCGGCCATGAGCTCCGGCTCGGCTGCCGTTGCTCGCTGCCACTGCCGGTGGGCGCGGGCGGATGCAGGTCGGATCGTCCAGGGTCGCTCGGCCGCCGACATGTGGCGCCCGGGGCGAGGTTGCCTCGGCATCGGCTTCGCCTGCTAGAGCTCGACGTCGGCGAGCGGAGCCCTCTCCTTGGCCAGCAGCGCCTCCCGAGTGTCGGGGTCTGCCCACGCTTCAGCGGTTGCCCGCCAGTCGTCAATGAGCAGCTCAACCGGACGCAATGAAGTGCCGGACGCAGCGATGAGCAGGGCCTCTGTGAGCTCGTCAAGAAACCGCCGCTGATCGGCATCGGGAAGGACACTGAGCCAGGCTTGATCACCGTAGCTCATTGGGGAGCGATGCTCTGCCGGCTGCTCCACGGCCTGTCGCAGGCGCACAAGCTCCAGGGCAAGATCGGCGATCTCCTCGTTACGCTCCACATCGGCGGCCAGAGTCAGGATCAGGGCGGTTCCGTCCTTGTCACGCACCAGCGCCCGCCCTGTGCGAGCCGCGTCGATCACCTCGCGGTGACGTCGAGCGAGGTCGGTGGCCTGGTAGGCGAGCGTGGGGTTGGGGCGAGACGCAACCGGCATTCGACGATCATACATATGATCGTCCCGATTCGCCAACTTGTCCACCGTCCCCCGATGGACAAAACCATTCGGCACTGTGAGCGCTGTGCAACAATGCAGCTCTTGGTGTTCCGCTCCATGTGAGCGTGACACGCGCGCCCGTAGTTCAGCGGACAGAGCGGATGGCTTCGGACCAAATCGGCCGATGCGCTGTAGTCCGAGCGTGCGCTGCCGAACGAAACGGGTCGAGTTATCCGCTG
>CAVZCE010000015.1:0-254647 GCA_963773695.1 uncultured Chloroflexia bacterium
CGTCGCGGTCCGCGAGTTCCCGCTGAAGGACGGCCCGGTCGACTACCTGCTCTACGTCGCGGGCGGCGGCCGGGGTCGTCGAGGCGAAGAAGGCCGGGACGACGCTCACCGGCGTCGAGCCCCAGGCGCCGCGCTACAGCGAGGGGTTGCCCGACGCCCTGCCGGCCCACCACCGGCCGCTTGCCGTTCCTGTACGAGCACGGGACGGAGACCCGGTTCACCAACGGGCTCGACCCCGAGCCCCGCAGCCGCCAGGTCTTCTCCTTCCACCGGCCCGAGACCCGCCGCGAGTGGCTCAGCGGCCGGCTACGCGCGCCGGAGCCTCGCCCAACGTGGCGGAGCCGCCAGCGCCCTACGGCCGGCGCCACCCTCCGCGCCCGGCTCCAGACCTGCCGCCGCTGATGACCGGCGGCCTGTGGCCGGCCCAGATCACGGCCGTCAGCAACCTGGAGCAATCGCTGGCCGAGGACCGGCCGCGCGCCCTGATCCAGATGGCGACCGGCTCCGGCAAGACGTTCACCGCCGTCACCTCGATCTACCGCCTGATCAAGTACGCCGGCGCCCGCCGCGTGCTGTTCCTGGTCGACCGCGGCAACCTCGGCCGGCAGGCGCGAGAAGGAGTTCCAGCAGTTCGTCACGCCCGACGACGGCCGCAAGTTCACCGAGCTCTACAACGTCCAGCACCTCGACCTCGAACACGCATCGATCCCGTCCGCCGGTCGTGCATCACCACGATCCAGCGGCTCTACTCGATGCTCAAGGGCGAGGAGGAGCTCGACCCGACGAGGCCGAGGAGGGCTCGCAGCTTCGAGGCGGCGCCGACCCTCAGCAGCGAGCCGCGTCCCGGTCGTCTACAACCCGCGCCATCCCGATCGAGACCTTCGACGTCATCGTCACCGACGAGTGCCACCGCTCGATCTACAACCTGTGGCGGCAGGTGCTCGAGTACTTCGACGCCTACCTCGTCGGCCTCACCGCCACCCCGTCCAAGCAGACCTTCGGCTTCTTCAACCAGAACCTGGTCATGGAGTACGACCACGAGCAGGCCGTCGCCGACGGCGTCAACGTCGACTTCGACGTCTACCGGATCCGCACCGCAGATCACCGAGCGCGGCTCGACGCGTCGAGGCCGGGCTACTACGTCGACAAGCGCGACCGGCAGACCCGCGCGATGCGCTGGGAGAAGCTCGACGAGGACCTCGACCTACGACGCCAGCGAGCTCGACCGCGCCGTCGTCGCCAAGGACCAGATCCGCACCGTCATCCGCACCTTCCGGGACCAGCTGTTCACCGAGATCTTCCCCGGCCGCACCGAGGTGCCCAAGACGCTGATCTTCGCCAAGGACGACAGCCACGCCGAGGACATCGTCGAGATCGTGCGCGAGGAGTTCGGCAAGGGCAACGACTTCTGCCAGAAGATCACCTACAAGACCACCGGCGCGAAGCCCGAGGACCTGCTCGCCGAGCTTCCGCAACAGCTACAACCCGCGCATCGCCGTGACCGTCGACATGATCGCCACCGGCACCGACATCAAGCCGCTCGAGATCGTGCATGTTCATGCGCGCGGTCAAGAGCCGCAACTTCTTCGAGCAGATGAAGGGCCGCGGCGTGCGGGTCATCGACGACACCGACCTCCAGGCCGTCACGCCCGACGCGCGCGCCAAGAACCACTTCGTCATCGTCGACGCGTCGGCATGTCCGACGAGGACTTGACCGACACCCAGCCGCTCGAGCGGAAGCCGCACGGTCTCCTTCGAGAAGCTGCTCGAGCAGGTCGCCTTCGGCAACCCCGAGCCGGATGTGCTCTCGTCGCTGGCCAGCCGGCTGGCGCGCCTCGACCGCCAGCTCGGCCGACCGACCGCCAGCTCCTGACCGAGGCCGGCGGCGGACAGTCCATCCGCGAGCTCGCCGCGGCGCTGGTCGAGGCACTCGATCCCGACCGCCAGTCGAGGCAGCGCGGTTGGCGCCGGGGGACTCCGAGCCGACGGCCCGAAGTGGAGAAGGCCGCGGCCCAGCTGCTCAGGGAGGCGGCTCAGCCGCTCGCAGCCAACCCGGAGCTGCGCGCCAAGCTCGTCGAGCTCAAGCACTCCTACGAGCAGACGATCGACACGACCAGCGTCGACACGGTCCTGAAGGCTGGTTACTCGGAGGAAGCGACCGAGACGGCGCGCGGCATCGTGCGCGACTTCGAGACGTTCATCGCCGAGCACCGGGACGAGATCGCCGCGCTCCAGATCCTCTTCAGCCGCCCGTATCGGCGTCGGCTCACTTTCGAGCAAGTGCGGGAGCTGGCCGAGGCGATCAAGCGCCCTCCGCGGCAGTGGACGGCGGAGGTGCTGTGGCAGGCATACGAGCGCCTTGACCGATCGAAGGTCCACGGCTCCGGCGAGCGGACGCTGGCCGACCTCGTGTCACTCGTCAGATTCGCGGTCCACGAGCAGGGCGAGCTGGTGCCGTACGCCGAGCAAGTCCGGGAGCGATTCGACAACTGGCTGGCCCAGCAGGAGTCCGCCGGTCGGACGTTCACCCCCGAGCAGGTGCGCTGGCTCGAGATGATCCGCGATCAGGTGGCGACGAGCCTGGGCATCGAGCTGAGCGACTTCGACTATGTGCCGTTCAACCAGGAGGGCGGTGTCGGGAAGGCCTCGGCGCTGTTCGGCCCTGAGTTGCCGATGCTTCTTGATGAGCTCAACGAGGCCTTGCCCGGATGACGCTCGGCGAGACGGCTGGCGACTGGCCGCGAAGCACGTTGGGCGCTGTCGCCCAGTGGGGCAGCGGCGGGACTCCCCAGCGCACGAATGCGCGGTACTTCGGTGGGGATATTCCGTGGGTCGTGATAGGCGACCTCAACGATGGGTTGGTAACCGATGCAGCCACGTTCATTACTGAAGAGGGGCTATCCAAGAGCAGCGCCAAATGGGTAGAGCCCGGATCAGTTCTGGTCGCCATGTATGGCTCGATCGGCAAGCTTGGCATCGCCGGTAGGCGTCTGACGACCAACCAAGCGATCGCATTTGCCGATCCGCTTCCCGGCACGTCGGGGAAGTACCTGTTCTGGTACCTGCGATCGATCCGGCGACGACTTGTCGATGCGGGCAAGGGCGGAACGCAGCAAAACATCAGTCAGACCGTTCTGAAACAGGTCCCCATTCCATTGCCGCCACTATCCGAACAGCACGAGATCGTGGCGGTGATCGAGAAGCAGTTCAGTCGTCTGGACGACGCGCTGCGTGGTCTCAGGAGTGCGCAGCAGCGTCTCAGGCAATACAGGCGGTCTGCCATCGCGACGGCGATTGGCACCGAGGCCACGCTGCCGGTACGTTTTCCGGACTGGCGCTGGATGACGCTAGGCGCCGTGGCGGACATCGTGGGCGGTGTGACGAAGGACAAGAAGCGGGAGGCGGCACCTCACCTAGTTGAGGTGCCATACCTGCGCGTTGCTAACGTGCAGCGCGGCTATCTCGATCTCCGTGTGGTCAAGACCATTCGAGTCTCGCCTGAGGAATTGTCTCGGCTTCGACTGAGGCCAGGGGACATCCTGCTCAACGAAGGAGGCGACCGGGACAAGCTCGGGCGTGGCTGGGTATGGTCAGGAGAGGTTGAGGACTGTGTTCATCAGAACCATGTATTCAGGGCCCGACTGCGAGACTCTCAGTTGGAACCTCGATTCGTCTCCTGGTACACAAACACCATCGGCCGTGACTACTTCGTCCGCCACGGCAGACAGACTACGAACCTGGCATCAATCAACAGGACACAACTGAGCAGACTGCCCGTGCCTATCCCGCCGCGCGAGGAACAGCAGGCGATCCTCGACGAGATCGACCGTCGGGAATCGGTCTCGCTGCTGCTTCAGGAGGAAATCGCGGCAGCGGAGCAAAGAGCGATGAGGCTTGGCGAGGGGATTCTTCGTCTCGCGTTCGAAAGTGGCGATGTGCTGTATCCAGGGCCCAGGAACTCATGAACAGCGCCGCAGCAATCGTCCACAAGCTCTGGAACTACTGCAACGTCCTGCGCGACGACGGCCTGTCCTACGGCGACTACGTCGAGCAGCTGACCTACCTGCTCTTCCTGAAGATGGCCGACGAGCAGACGCAGCCGCCGCTCAATCGCCCGTCGGCCATTCCGGCGGGCTACGACTGGCCGCAGCCTGCTCGAGCGCGACGGCGACGAGCTGGAGGTGCACTACCGCCACACGCTCGAGGCGCTCGGGCGCGAGACGGGGATGCTGGGCGTCATCTTCCGCAAGGCGCAGAACAAGATCCAGGACCCGGCCAAGCTGCGCCGGCTGATCGCCGACCTGATCGACCGCGAGCAGTGGACGAGCCTGGACGCCGACGTCAAGGGCGACGCCTACGAGGGCCTGCTGGAGAAGAACGCCGCAGGACATCAAGACGGGCGCGGGCCAGTACTTCACGCCGCGGGCGCTGATCCGGGCCATCGTCGAGGTCATGCGGCCCGAGCCGGGCGAGACGATCTGCGACCCGGCCTGCGGCACGGGCGGCTTCTTGCTAGCGGCGCACGACTACATCGCCGATCACCACCCGCTCGACCGCGACCAGCAGCGCCACCTGCAAGCTTCGACGCCCTGCGCGGCTGGGAGATCGTCGACGGCACCGCCCGGCTGTGCGTGATGAACCTGTTCCTGCACGGCATCGGCGCCGACGGACGGCGCCGAGCCGATCACGCGTCGACGACGCCTGCGCGGCCGACCCGGGCGAGCGCTTCGACATGGTGCTGACCAATCCGCCGTTCGGCAAGAAGTCGAGCGTTCACGGTCGTCAACGCCGAGGGCGAGACCGAGCGCGAGAACCTGGTGGTCGTGCGCGACGACTTCTGGGCCACGACCTCGAACAAGCAGCTCAACTTCGTCCAGCACGTCAAGACGCTGCTCAAGATCAACGGCCGCGCCGCGGTGGTCGTGCCCGACAACGTGCTGTTCGAGGGCGGCGCCGGCGAGACGGTCCGCCGCAAGCTGCTCGCACGAGTGCGACGTCCACACCCTGCTGCGCCTGCCGACCGGCATCTTCTACGCCCAGGGCGTGAAGGCCAACGTGCTGTTCTTCGACCGCAAGCCGGCGGCGAGCAGGCCGCTGGACCGAGAAGCTGTGGATCTACGACCTCCGCACCAACCAGCACTTCACCCTGAAGACGAACCCGCTGCAGCGCGACGACCTCGACGAGTTCGTCGCCTGCTACAACCCGGCCAACCGCCACGAGCGGGTCGAGAGCGAGCGGTTCCGCGCCTACAGCTACGACGAGCTGATCCAGCGCGACAAGGCAGCCTCGACATCTTCTGGCTCCGGGACGAGAGCCTCGAGGACTCCGACAACCTGCCCCCGCCGGAGGTCATCGCCGCGGAGATCGTCGAGGACCTCCAGGCCGCTCTGGACCAGTTCGCGGCCATCGCTGCCGACCTTGCGCCCCAGGACGCTCGCTCACCGGACTTGCCCGGCGGAGGCGTCGAGCCCACGCGAGAACCTAGTGACGCCTGAAGCCGCAGAACCGGATACCCGTGGGTAGAAGAACGCGCGCCTGGCACATGGCGCAAGCCTCCAAGGCCGAGGCCCTACTGGCAGTCGAGTTCTACAACACGACGGGGGAGCGGCGCTCGCTCGAGGCCTTCATCGTCCACATGCATTTGGCGTGGACATACATGCTCCACGCCGAGTTCCTTCGTGACGGAGTTGACTACCGCCACTGGGAGACTCGGCAGAACGGTCGACGCTGCTTGGTCAGGGTCGACGGGGAGCCGAAGACATGGGAGCTCGCGCTCTGTGTGAAGGAGCGATGGCCGAAGGACAACGATCCAGTGCGGCGGAATCTCGAGTTCTTCATCGGCCTTCGGAACCGGATCGAGCACAGACACCAAGATGCCATCGGGCTAGCTGTGGCGGGCCACGCGCAGGCAATGATTCTGAACTACGAGAACGAGCTTGTCGGCGCGTTTGGGGCGGAAGAAGGACTGGCCGACAGGCTACGGTTCCCTGTCTTCGTGAGCTCCATCACTCCGGATGGGGTCGAGGCGGTTCGGCGCGTCAGAGCCAAGCTGCCTGCCAGGGCTCTCAGATACATCAACGACTTTCACGAGGGCCTCGATGCTGATGTCGCGGCCGATTCGCGCTTCGAATTCCGTGTTCACCTGGTCCCGCAAGTTGGCCCCAAGACCGAAGCCGATCTCGCGGTCAACTTCGTTCAGGCGAAGGACATCGACTCAAGCCTCCATGAGGCTCTCGAACGGCTGGGCAAGACAGGGCTGGTGGCCAAACATGTCAAGCGTGAGCCGGTGCAGAACATGGGCCGTCATAAGCCTCAGGCCGTGGTCGATCGCGTGGCGGCCGAGGCTCCGGGATTCAACATGTCCGACCACACGGCGGCGTGGAAGGAAAGCGGGGTGCGGCCGCCTTACGGCGCCCGTGATCCAGCAGCGACCGACTCGCGCTACGTCGTCTGGGACGAGCCCCATCGCGACTATCTCTATACGGAAGCCTGGGTCAAGAAGCTTGTCCGGGAGGCCAAGAGCCTCTATCGAGCCTCCCCCTCTTCCAAGGCGTCCGAGTCTGCCGTCGGGCCCGCTCGCGACAAGTCCGAGTCCGCTTCGGCGTAGCCCGAGTGAGCCGCGGAACACCTCCTTGTCGCGCGCCGGGTGGCGACCGGGCGTAGCGCAGGCTCGGGCTCGGCCTCAGACGTACGCACAGACGTACACACTTTCCCTTCCATTTCGACGGTCACGGCGCTAGGGTGGAACACGTGGAATCCACCACCGACTCCGATGAGGTCTGCACTTTGATTAGTCCGTGACCGTCGCGCGGGCCAACGCGCTCTGCCGTGCCCTCCTGCCGATCCCGGGCAAGGAGGAACTGCAATGGCACAGCCGCTGATCCCGCTTCCGCTGCCTGACCTGACGGGCCTGATCGAGCTGTTCGGCGCCGGTCTCGCCACCTTCGGCGCCGTCAAGATCGGTCCACCACTCGTCCAGGGCGCCAGGCAGCGCGCCTACGACGAGGTGTCGCAGACCGAGGCCGTCCGTCTCGTCGTCGCACCGCCATCCGGACTACCCCCAGACCCGGATCTGGCCACGGAGCTGATCCGGGCCCTCCATCCCCGACAACGTCGCGGCTTCGACCGCTGGCGGGTCGGCTGGCCGACCGCCGAGCTCTGCGTCACCCAGACCGATGGGCAGCTGGGGTGGGCCATCGGCACCACCCGCCAGCTCGCGGCCCAGATCGAGCATGCGCTGCGGGCGCTGTATCCGGGGACTGAGCTGGCCGTCACGGGTCCGGCCATGCGGGAGGCTGCCGCAACCGCGGTTGGTCGACTCGTCGCCAGCTCTGCGTGGCCGCTGGGAGAACCAAGCTCGACCGCCGGGCGGGCCTTGAACCGCCTCGCCGCCGCGGTCGAACGCATGCCCGCCGGTGTCGAAGTCAGGCTCCGCCTCCTCGTCCGTCCCGTCTCACCGGACACCTGGCGGCAGCAAGTCTCGCCGCCGTCGGTATCGGGCTCGGTGTCGATGAAGCAGGTCATCGGCACCGCCCTCATCGACGGCCTGCTCTTCCGCGAGAGCACCCTCGACGATGCTCGCAAGCCCCCCGAGCTGGCGCCCGAGGTGCGCGAGGCCCAGGCGAGGAAGCGCCGCGGCGTGATCGGCTTCGATGTCGGTCTGCTGCTCGAGGTGGTCGGCGTCGCCGCCGACGAGGCGGAGGCGCTCCTCTGGCGGTTCGTCGACTTCACCCACCCGCTCGGTGACGGCCACCAGGAGATCCGCTGGGAGATCCGCCGCGGCCCGGTCGCGAATCCGCCACGCGCCCGCTTGGCCGACTGGGAGCTCGCCCAGCTGTGGTACCTGCCGGATGTGTCCTTCGATCGGGCCGGCTTCGTCCGCGACCGGCCGCTGGCTGCGCCGCCGCCTCCGCCGCCATCGGCCTCGCCATCGCCGAGCGGCGCTCACGAGAACCTGCTCCTCGCGGAGTCGCGGGGTCAGCCGCTGCTGATTCCGGCGGGCACCCTGCGCAAGCACCTCGCCGTGCTGGGCGCCACCGGTTCGGGCAAGAGCACCCTGCTCATGAATCTGGCGCTGGAGGCCATCTGGGCCGACATCGGCACCACCGTCGTCGATCCCCATGGCGACCTCGTGGCGGACATCCTCTGCCGCCTCCCGCGCCGCGCGAGCGACCGGGTGCATGTGCTGCGCTTGGCCGATGAGGCCCATCCGCGGGGCTTCAACTTCCTCGAGCGGCGTGAACCCGGCCAGGAGCAGCTGGTCGCCTCCGAGTTCGTCTACATGCTCGAGGACCTTTGGCCGCGCTTCACCGGGCCGAAGATGCAGCACTACCTGCGCAACTCCCTCCTGACGCTGCTGGCCGATGAGGAGCCGCAGACCATCCTCGAGCTGGTCCGCCTTATGACCGATGACGGCTTCCGCCAGCGCTTCATCAAGCAGGTCCGCGACCCGATGCTTCGCTCCTTCTGGGCCACTCAGTGGCCGGGCGGCGCCGAGCGTGAGCGGGACGCCTCGATCAAGGCGGTCCTCAACAAGCTGGGCGCGTTCGTCACCTACGACTCGATTCGCCTGGTGATCGGCCAGGGCATCTCGACCATCCGCCCGCGCGACGTCATGGACCGCGGTGAGGTCCTGCTGGTCGATCTTTCGGGGGTCGGCGGCGACAACGCCAACCTCTTCGGCGCCATGCTCGTCAGCCGCTTCTATGTGGATGCGGTCGGCCGGCAGGGGATGGACCCGCGGGCGCGTCGCCAACACCTGCTGGTTATCGACGAGGCCCAGCGGTTCGGCACGCGGGCCGTGGAGAACATCTCGGTCGAGGGCCGCAAGTTCGGCCTGGCCCTGGCGCTCGCGTCGCAGTCGCTCAGCGGTCTTGGGGAGCGGCTGAGCCGAACGGTCGTCACCAACGCGGCGACGATCGCCCTGCTGGCGCCCGGGAGCGAGGACGTCCGCTCGCTCGGCCGTCTCTTCGCGCCGGTGACCGCCGAGCAGCTCTCGTCGCTGCGGGCGTACGAGACGGTGGTCCGCATGCCCGGGCGTGACGGGCGGCCGACCGCGGTGGGCGGCATGGTCCCCGCGCCGGAGCCGGGCGATCCGTCGGTCGCTGCGGAGGTGATCGCCGCCAGCGATGCCCGCGACGCGCGGCCGCTCGACATCGTGGAGGGCGAGGTCTTCCGCCGGTCTGGCGGTGGCAGCGAGCCGCCCGTCGACGACGTGAAAGGTCCGGCTCAGCGATGACCCGCGACCGTCGCGCGTCTGTCGCGCCGGCCGTCGCGCGGCTAGGTCGACCCGCGTCGGTCTTGTGCCGGGGTGGCGTGGGTGCCGTCGCGGCTCCCTCGCCGGGACTGCTTCCATGAGCGTCGTCTTCCGCGAGAGCTCGGAGCGAGCGCTCATGTCGCGCCTCGACATCGGGCTGATCTCGCTGCGCGACCGCGCCTGTCTGCGGCTGCTGTACCGCGCCGGCGTCGCGACGGCCCAGCAGCTGGCCACCCTCGTCTACCCGAGCCGCCGCACCGCGCTGCGCCGGCTGCGACGCCTCTGGCAGCTGGGCCTCCTGGAGCGCGCCCCGCTCGCACCCGAGCGTGGGGGCATCCCGGTGGTCTACCGCATCACCAGGCGGGGGAGCAAGCGGCTGGGCTACACCGATACGCGCACCGGCGGCGTCAGCCGCGTGCGGCACACGCTCGACATCGTCGAGACCGTCTGCGCCCTGGTCCGATGCGCGCCTGGTGCGGTCCAGCTGTGGCTGACTGAGCCGATGACCGCCGGCCTCGTGCCGTCCGACGTCCATCCCGACAGCATCGTGGTCCTCTCGCTCGATGGGGAATCGGCGATCCTCTGCCTGGAGGTCGATGAGGCGACCGAGCACGCGCCGATGATCCGCGCCCGCCTCGACGCCTACGCGCGGGCGCTCGGCGACCGGCGCGGCTGGCAGCTGCTGTGGGTGGTGCCGACCGAGGAGCGCCTGGCCTGGCTGCGCCGGGTCGCTCGCTGGGAAGCGCGGCCGGGCCTCGAGCAGTGCTCGTGGGGAGTCGTGCTCGACGAATTGCGCGCTATCGGTCTGGGGGCTGCAACACGTCCCGTCGGCTGGTCCGGCGAGGCGGTGCCGCTGGCGGCCATCGCCTCGGACTCCCGTCCTCGCCGCTGTCCGACCCCGGTCGGCTCGGCGAGCTGGATCCGTGTCCTGGGCACCGGCGGAGCCGAGGAGACCGAGGAGGCGCTGCGGTGAGCCGCGATCGCCTCTCGCCGGCCGAGCGCAGCCTGCGTGGCCGGATGGGCGCCTACGCCGTCCATGCCCGCTACGACCCGCGCCAGACGACGGCGCCTGCGCGCGAGGCGTTCCTCCGTCGCTTCCTCGACGAGGTCGATCCGGGCCGCCTCCTCCCCGAGCGGGAACGGCTGCGCCGGGCAGCCGCGGCTCGCAAGGCCTACTTCACCCGGCTCGCATACCTGGCGTCCCGTTCCCGCCATCGGCGTCGACTACGACGGCAGGGGAGGTAATCCGATGGAGAAGTGGTGGTTCTACGAAGTGCCGAATGCCCAGGCCGCGTATGACGCGGTCCTCGAGCTCATTCTCAACTACAGCCGCGACGAGCTGACCGGACTGGGCGCGGTGTCGCGCGAGGGGCAGGACGATCGCGACCATCTGTACGTCTACGCCTGCAGCCAGGATCCTCCCGGCTCTGTCGAGGGTGTCGAGGAGGTGCTGGACGACCACGGCCACCGGTCAGAGATCACCTGGCCTGAGCTCGTCGATAAGGACGGCCTTCAGCTTCACGGCTGCGGGGATGGGCTGACGCTGCTCGGCTTCCTGCTGTGGGAGTACCCGGGCGAGATCGAGCCGAGATGGCCGAAGCGCGGCCCTCGCCGCGAGCGCCCAGCGGACGGCGGAATCTGGTCAGGCCTGGGCAACTGGTCTGAGTGGCCACCGTGAGGTTGCGTGGCTGCCGAGCCGGGACCGGCACCAAGTGTTCAACCTCCGCCTTCAGACTGAACACTCATGGCTGGGGAGGACGCCTGTTCCACGGCGCCGCACCGGGGGATGTTCCGGAACCCGTCGAGGGGGCTGTGCGCCTGTGCGGCAGGAAGGGCCGTTCCCGGTGGCTTCCTGGGGCTCAGAGGGCGGGACCAACACCAACCTGGGCCATACTCGGCGGCGGGAACGGTCAGGTCGCGCGTCGAGCCGAATCGAGGACGACCATCTCGGCCTGCCCTGATGCGCAGTAGCTGACGGCGCGCGACCAGTAGTCGTCCTTGTGGGTCACCCATGGGGCCGTGGGCGTGAAGGCGCCAGTGCCGATGATGGTGTCGCCCTCGCGGACGACCTCGCCGTTCGGGAGTCGAACACGATCTGCCTCCACCGCGCCCGCTGGCCAGACGACGAAGTAGCGCTGACCGTCCAGGGCAAGCAGGAGACAACCGTTCTCGGCAACCTCCAGGACGGCACGCAGCTCCTGGCGTTCACCGGGGAAGGTCAGGCCCGCAGACTGGTGAGGCAGTCCCATGCCGGCTTCTCCCAGCCCGCATCCGGCTACCAGGCTGGCGGTGGCGACGAGCCCCAGGACCGCTCTGGCGACCCGCATCCTCCATCCCCTCCTTCCCGTGTCGATGGAGCATGTTCGACCGCGGTCGGGCGGTCAAGAACTAGACGGACCTCGCCGTCCCCGATTGCCCGCGTCTGTGCGAGGCAAACCAACCCTCAACAACCCTTCCTGCCGCACAGGGCTGTGCGGCTTCGACACGGCGAGTGAGAGAATGACCGACCGGGACAGTTGCGCTCAGAGGGAGAGGCGTGGCGGTGCGAATGGAGCGACTCGCGAATCGCGCCGGGGTGCCGCTCCTTGCCTTCATCTTCCTCGCCGGCTGCGGCGGCGCGGGACCCACGACGACACCGCGTCCGTCGTTCCTCGAGAACTGCGCGCCAGTGTCACCTTCGGGATCCGCGACTCTGAGCTGCGAGCAGGCCATCTCGGCCGCCCTGGCCACGCTTGCGCCTAACCACCCGCCGATCGTGAAGGTCGAGTTCTACTACGGGTACCCGTGTGACCCGAGTGCCCCGTGCCCCATCCGCTCAGGGGATGTGGGCTACGTGCTCGTGCAGATGGCGGCGCCCGACTCGGACGAGTGGATCGGCGTGGTACGCCATCCCGACGGCAGCCTGACCGCCGGTCCCGCGCCTGCCGCCACGCCCAGCCCATGATGGGAGCCGAAAGTCCCCTGTGCAGTGCTCCGCAGGCGAGGCATCATGGTGACGGGAAGCCCGCGTCCCGTCGGGAGGGAACCATGTATTGGCTGGCTCGGCACCACCGTCTGGCCCTCATAGCTGTCGCGCTTCTGCTTGGCGTGATGTCGTTGGTCATCGTCTTTGGCTCGACGTTCATGACGTTCTATGGTCCTGAGCCGGGCTTCTATCACTTCATGGGCCGCAACGTGTCGGCGTGGGTGCCGACGAGCAGCTGGATCCTGGCTGCGATCGTTCTCGCCGTGGCTGTCTATCGGCGCAGCTCGGTGCGCTCCTGGTTGGGTGTCGCAGGTATCGCCGTTTTCGTAAGCCTCTTCCTCGTCGCCGGCGGCTTCGGTCTCTCCGGCTGGAAGACACCGACCCAACCCCCGGGGTCGCTTCAGATGGAATCGAGCGGAGGGGCCAGCCAGAATCGCTAACAGCCGGTGGGAGGCGCCTCCAGCTGCTCTAGCGCGGCTATCTCCTGTCGCCGCCTTGTGCGGGCGATGCCATCCAGACAACAAACCCATCGAGCAGCTGCATCTGTAAGCAAGTGTTTCCGTGAGTGCAAGCGTCGCTTACAGGTACGTCGGTTGACCCAGCGCCGGGAACCGACAACCGTGAGGCCGGTGAATCCGGGCAGAGGGGTTACCCGAATGAGGACGCTGGCCCACGCTATCGACGTCGTCGACCGCTGCTACGCGTGCGAGGTCGGCATTCGCTCGCACTCGACGCCTCGGCGTCACGCCTATCGCTCCGTCCAGGGTGGCAATTGATAATGGCTTGGCCCGTCGTTTACTACCGGCTTCCTGACCGATCGGAGCCGGTGAACGACGCCATCGACGGATTGCCGCCTAGGGTGCAGGTCGTCATCGACAACCAGATCGAACGCCTCGGGTTGTTCGGACCGAGCCTCGGCTTTCCATACACCAGCCAGATCGAGGGCGAATTGCGGGAGCTCCGCTGCCATTTCGGCGACGATCACTACCGCGTCCTGTACCGCCGCTCGCGAAACCTGTTCTTGCTCCTGCACTTCATCGAGAAGCGGACAGGCAGAGTGCCGGTACACGACATCCAGCTCGCTCAGGCTCGGTGGGAGGATTTCGTGCGCCGGATGAACGAGCGTCCGCGTCGGCCGCCGCGAGCTGCAGGCCACGACGCTTCTTGACGGACTTCTCAAAAGTGATAACCTACGTGTCTGCCGAGAGCCGCATGAGACCCAGATCGATGACCAACCAGGAATGGGTTAGCCCGAGCGGGAGCACCAGCCGCAGCGCCGGTCGGCGTCGAGCTCGACGCAGCCCCGAGTACCGCGCAGAACTGGAGCGGCTTGCACCGTACGAGGCCCTTGCCCGAATGGTCATCGCGCGCCGCATCCGGTACGGCCTGACCCAGGAGCAACTCGCAGACCGAATGGGCACGAGTGTTTCAGCCATCAGCCGACTCGAGAGCGGGCAGCACCGTCCAAATGTCGAGACCCTCGAGAAGCTGGGCCAGGCCTTTGGCGAGCGGTTCGTCTTCGGCTTCGAAGATGGGGCCGGCGAGCGAGAGTTGACCACCGCCGGGGCACGCTGATGTTCCTGCGATAACCGTTCGGGGTTGGGTTATCGCCGCGCCGCCCCTCGTGGCGGCGCTGTCGGCAGTGGTTGACGTCCGCATCGCGATCGCCCTGTCGGGCGTGCCCGTGCTGGTTGCCTGGTTCATGCCTGGCGGGTTGGTGCGCATCACCGGCGGGCCGCGACCATCCGGCCGCGATCTGACCGACGTGTGGAACGCCACGCTTGCGCCTAACCACCCGCCGATCGTGAAGGTCGAGTTCTACTACGGGTACCCGTGTGACCCGAGTGCCCCGTGCCCCATCGGCTCAGGGGATGTGGGCTACGTGCTCGTGCAGATGGCGGCGCCCGACTCGGACGAGTGGATCGGCGTGGTACGCCATCCCGACGGCAGCCTGACCGCCGGTCCCGCGGCTGCCACCACGCCCAGCCCATGACCCGTGAGTTCCTTGTCAGGGTGGACGTTGAGTGCCACCTGCCTACGGAGCCGCCGGGAACCCCGCCGCTACCAGGTCGGTGGTCAAGGTGGTGACGTCGTTGACATCGCCCACCCCCGGCTCGAGGGCCACCACCACGAAGTAGGGCTCGTGGAGGAACACGGCCGCTGGGTGGCAGTCCGTCCAGAGATGGCTGCACGGCACGACGAACCCGGACTGGCTGCCAAACGACGAGCCGTGGAAGGCGTCGTCCTGGAACAGTTCGTAGAGCACCGCCGAGAACTCGGCGGCCGCGGTGGGCGCGTCCCGGACGAAGACGTAGGCGACAGGCACCAGATCCGACGTCAACATCTGGCAGCCATGCATGCTGGGCAGGTCCGCGACCGGCTCGTGGAAGATCGCGATCTCGGAGAGCGGCGCAGGCAGGTTCCGCACCGACACGAAGCCCTGAACCATGCTGCAGGGGTCTGCTGCGAAGCCAGCGCTTGGCGTGGCCACAGGAGTGGTCGGCGATGCGCTCGCCACGGCCACCTCGCTGGGGCTTGGCGTCACGCCGCGGGGGCCGCGGAGGCTGTACCCCAAGGCCACGCCGATCCCGAGGGTGATGACCAGCCCGGCGGTCACCGCGAGCCAACTTGGCCGCCCGGACCCGGGCGGTGGGCCTTCGAGGACGATCTGCTCTGCGGGATCGGGTGGGGTGCGAGTCATTTGCGAAACCGAATGCGACGGGGTCAGCCTAGCGCCGGACCCTTCTGGCCAGAAAGGGGAGGCACCGTGGCAACGGGCCAGGAGGCCGGCGGACTGTAAGCAGCTTTATCAGTGAATGCAAGCGTTGCTTACAGGCACGCCGCTTGACTCAGCGCCGGGAACTGGAGTTGACCCGGTTCGGTGGACACCCTGAGAGTAGGCGCCACGAGCGCCCGATGGGAGTCACCGGTTGAGTCCCCAGACTTGGTGTAACAGCGGATAGGCCGGGCAGCGAGGCGGCCACCGCGCCATCCTCACGTCGTTGGAGTTGCTGACCGACGACAGGAGGTACACCACGGTGGCCGATGCCAGCATGACCCTGCTCGACACCCTGCGCAAGGTGGGCGCCGACGGCGATCTCGACCTGCTGCGCGAGGGGGTCCGCGTCCTCGCCGAGGCGATCATGGAGGCCGAGGTCAGCGAGCTGACCGGGGTGGCCAAGGGTGAACGCGACCCGCAGCGCCGGCTGACTCACCGCAACGGGTACCGCGAACGGCGCTGGGATACCCGGGTCGGATCGGTGGCGCTGGCCATCCCCCGCGTGCGCGACGGGTCCTACTTTCCCAGCCTGCTCGAGCCGCGGCGACGTGCCGAGCGAGCGCTGCTGGCGGTGGTCCAGGAGGCCTACCTGAACGGGGTCAGCACCCGCCGCGTCGACGACCTGGTGCGGGCCCTGGGCATCGACGGCATCAGCAAGAGCGAGGTGAGCCGCATGTGCGCCAGCCTCGACGCCGAGGTCGAGACCTTCCGTGGCCGCTCGCTGGCCGAGATGGCCTTCCCCTACCTGTGGCTGGATGCCACCTACCTCAAGGTGCGCGAGGCGGGGCGGGTGGTGTCGATGGCGGTGCTGGTGGCGATCGGGGTGGCGGCCAGTGGCGAGCGCCGGGTGCTGGGCCTGGAGTTGGCCACCGGCAACGACGAGGGATCGGCCTGGCCGCGCTTCGTGCGCTCGCTGGTCGAGCGCGGCCTGGGCGGGGTGCGCCTGGTGATCAGCGACGACCACGCCGGGCTGGTCAAGGCCGTCCGCGAGCAGCTGCTGGGCGCGTCGTGGCAGCGCTCTCTAAATGCTTCCCCTCCCTCCTCCCTCCCTGCCGGGTGGACGGCTCTCGCTGCGCGTGACGCCCAGGACCTGGTGCCGCGCTCGGCGCGGAGCATGGTGGCCTCGGCCATCCGGATGGTCTTCGAGCAGCCCGACGGGCGCGCCGCCCGCGAGCAGCTGGACCGGGTCATCGACGGCCTGCGGCCACGCTTCGATGCCGTCGCCGAGCTGCTGACCAGCGCCGAGCCGGACCTGCTGGCCCACTTCGCCTTCCCCGAGATCCATCGCCGCCAGATCCGCAGCACGAACCCGCTCGAGCGCCTGAACAAGGAGATCAAGCGCCGCACCGGGGTGGTCGGCATCTTCCCCACCCGGGCCAGCGTCATTCGGCTGGTGGGCATGATCCTGGCCGAACAGGACGACGAGTGGCAGGACGGGCGGCGCTACTTCCGGCCCGAGACGATGGCGGCCATCAACGGCCCCGAACGAGAGGAGGTGGGCCAGGCGCTGCTCATCGCGAGCTGACGGACCAGACGTGAGGATGCCGCTCTGTTACACCACGTCCTGGGACTTGACCGAGTCACCGATGCCGAACCCCAAGCCGCCATACCCGCCCGAGTTCCGCTCTGAAGCCGTCCGCTTAGCCACCTCGCCCGGCAACACCCTGACCGGCACCGCCCGCGACCTGGGCGTCAGCCTCGAGAGCCTGCGCAAGTGGGTCCGCCAGGCCGACGTCGACGCCGGCCGCCGGGATGGATTGACCAGCGAGGAGCGAGCCGAGGTGACTCGCCTGCGGCGCCGGATCCGGGTCCTCGAGGAAGAACGCGAGATCCTGGTAAAAGCCGCCGCCTTCTTCGCCAAGGAGACCCGACGGACCCCGTGACCTGCTTCCGGTTCGTCGACGCGCAGAAGGCGACCCACCCGGTGCGGCGCATGTGCCGCGTGCTGGGCGTCTCCCCCAGCGGCTACCACGCCTGGCGTCGCCGGCCGCCGAGCGCCCGGGCCTGTGAGGACCAGCGCCTGACCGAGCTGATCAGCGCCATCCACGCCCGCTCGCGAGGCACGTATGGCGTGCCCCGGGTCCACGCCGAGCTGTGGCTCGATCACGAGCTGCACGTCGGTCGCAAGCGGGTCGCGCGGCTCATGCGTCAGGCTGGCCTGGAAGGCGTCCATCGCCGCCGCGGAACCAAGACCACGCGTCGTGGCCGGGACGATGCGGCACCCGCTCCGGACCTCGTGCAGCGTGACTTCCGACCGGCCGGCCCGGACCGGCTGTGGGTGGCCGACATCACCTACCTGCCGACCTGGAGTGGGTTCGAGTACCTGGCGGTGGTCATCGACGCCTGGAGCCGGAGGGTGGTCGGCTGGAGCATGGCCGGCCACCTGCGCACCGAGCTGATCATCAACGCCCTGGAGATGGCCCTCTGGCGCCGTCCCGGGGTCGGCCGCGGCCTCGTCTTTCACTCCGACCGCGGAACGCAATACACGTCGCTGGCCTTCGGGCGGCGCTGCCGGGAGGCGGGCATCGCGGCCAGCATGGGCAGCGTCGGGGACGCCTATGACAATGCGGTGGCCGAGAGCTTCTTCGCTTCCCTGGAGACCGAGCTGATCGACCGCAGCAGCTGGCGCACCCGGGCCGACGCACGCCTCGCCGTGTTCGACTACATCGAGGCCTTCTACAACCCCCACCGGCGCCACTCCTTCACCGGTCAGCTGTCGCCGGCCGAGTTCGAGAGGAGGTACCGTTCACCTTCACCGGCCGCCTGAATCACCTAGCCTTGACGTGTCCACGAAAGCGGGGCAACTCCACTCTACCAAAGCGCAGGAATGTCGAACTTCATTCGCGCGACGCAGGTGCTGAGTGACTGGTCTTGTTGGGACTGGTCGGGCCAGCATCTATGCGGTGCAAAGATGACGGGCGTAGGCGGGGTTGGTGGTGACAGTGGTTCACCCTTGTATCAGTGGGCGGGTACCTCCCAATTGCTCGCGGTTGGAATCAACTTCGGAGGCGATGGATACGGGAATGGCCTCATGACGCGCGTCGGGGATGCAGTAAGCAGAATGAGCATTACCCTCGTAACAAGCCCCGTGTAGTGTGCCAATGGATCTCGGTTCGGCACGAGGCGCTAGGGATGAGACGTCTCCGGGCACACGTGGTGCTGAGTACGGCCATGCTGGCACTTGTTGGCTGCGGCCAAGGGGCCGCTTCTCCTGTTCCGACGTGGATCGGCGTTCACTGGGTGGCGTCATCGCCTGATGGGCACAGCATGAGCCTGGAAATCCAGGGGTCGGCGTGGTCGGTAGACACGACGGAGGGCGGGGATGGAGTGGTGGTTGTAGACCTGTCCGCGGTCACGACAGTCCGTGTCATACGGGTGCCGGACTGTCAGGTCATGTTCAGTATCCAGGTTGAGCCCGGCTCGTCTCACCTGATTGCCTTCGACCGAACTGAGGCTGCGTCAGTCCAAGATCTGGCAGGAAGTGCCATCCCCTTTGGTCCCGGATTGGTCCCCCGGAAACCTGTGCAATGCGGAGGTTAGCGTATGGAGGGGATGGGTCGTCCATGGTGACGTCCCAGGGCTGCTGGAAAAGGTGAAGACGGCGTAGTCTCCGAAGCGGTGGTGTTGGAACCGCATCAAGGAGATACGCCGTGACCCGCAGAGTAGCCGTCAGCGACCGCTTGGTCGAGCAGATCGACGCCATCCTGCTCGACGGCGGGCCGATTCGGACCGCTTGAGCCAGCTCGCCCGGCCGTCCGCCCAGCTCGTCTTCCAGCGCGCCGTCGAGGACGAGGTGGCCGCCTTCCTCGGTCGCCACCGCTACCAGCGCGTCGACGCCGCCCGAGGCTGGCGCAACGGGCACGGCCCAAGCGGATCCAGACCGCCGAGGGGCATACTGACCGTTCAGGTCCCCCAGGTCCGCGACAGCCTGGTCAAGTTCGTGAGCCGGGTCATCCCCGACACCCGGACCATCGCCCGCACCCACCCTTCCCCACGGCGACCGCGTGGCCGAGCTGCTGGCGTCTATCGGGAGCCCGTCGTGTCAGAGACGATCCCCGGGGCTGAGGCGCTTGTAGGCCTCGCGGGCGCGCTCGTCAGCGGCGGAGGCTCCGTAGCGGGCCAGCATCTGGCGGCTCTTCCAACCGGCGAGGCGCATGAGGTCGCCCTCCGTGCCACCCGCGGCCAGCCACTGGTGGGCATAGGTGTGGCGGAACTGGTGAGGATGGATGTCCGCCAGCCCGGCGGCGCGGCCTCGGCGTTTGACGACCTGCTCGACCCCGGTCTCGGTCAGCCGGCCACGCTTGCCGAGCCACAGCCAGGGCTCGTGGGCATCGGCCCGCCGGGAGCGGGCGCGGAGGTATCTGTCCAGGGCTTGGCCGGTCTTGTGGCCGAAGGGGCAGGCCCGCGGGCGACGGCCCTTGCCCAGCACAAGCGCCACCTCGTGGTCGAAGTCGACGTCCTCCAGGCGCAGCCCAGACAATTCGGCGCGGCGCATGCCGGTGTCGATGAACAGCCGCAGGATGGCCGCGTCGCGCCGGTCGTCGAATGCGGTCCCGGCACAGGCGTCGAGGAGCCGGCGTAGCTCCTCCTCGCGGAGCACCGGTGGGGGAGTCTCCGGCACCTGGGGCGGGCGCATGGTCGCCATCGGGCTGGACTCGATCTCGCCCTCATCGGCCAGCCAGCGGAAGAACTGCTGCAGCGAGCGGAAGCGCTGCGACAGGGTGGCCGGCCGCATGCCGGCCTCGGCGCGGTCGACGAGGAAGGCCTCGATGTCCTCCCGCCGGAGGTCGGCCACCCGACGCGGGCGGCGCCGCCGAAGCGCGGCCAGGAACCCGTCGAACTGCTCGACGGCCTTGGCGTAGGTGACGATCGTGGAAGGCGCCTTGTTCTCGGCCCGCAGGTGGCGCACGAACGAGGCGAGGTTGGCGGCGAGGTCCGGCTCGGCTATAACATTAGGACGAGCGCGATCGCGCACGGTTGAGCTCATAACTGTTGGCGAACCTCCTCCAGAAGGCACCCAAAGTTATAGGCTGAAAAACCGGTGTGGTCAAGCTCAACGCCAGTTATGTACTGTAACTGAGCGTGAAACGGCGGCGGAGTAGCTCAGTGGTAGAGCAGGGGACTCATAAGCCCTTGGTCGGTGGTTCGAATCCGCCCTCCGCTACCATCCGTTCCCCACGAGTCCCGCGGACCTCGCAGGCGTCCATCGAGGGACTCGCCGAGCGCCTGCTCCACGAGGCACGCCGGCTCGAGGTTGCCGACGGCGTTCCCCTGGTTCTCGCCGTCTCCGGCGGCCCTGACTCGGTCGCCCTCATGCACCTCGCGGTGATCGCCGCGCGAACGACCGGCTGGCGGCTGTCTGTCGCGCACCTCGACCACGCGCTGCGCGAGGAGTCGGCGGCCGACGCCGAATTCGTGACCGCCGTCGCGGACGCGCTCGGCCTCCCGGTGACCGTGCGACGGACCGATGTCGCCGCCCTCGCCGCCCGGCGCGGCGAGGGCCTCGAGGCCGCTGGCCGTTCGGCCCGCTACGCCTTCCTCGACGAGCTGCTCGATGCCGCCCCGCCCGGCGCCCTGGCCGCGACCGCCCACACCCGCGACGACCAGGCGGAAACGGTGCTCCTGCACCTCGCCCGGGGCACCGGACCGGCGGGCATCTCCGGGATCGCTGCCCGCCGGGGCCGCATCATCCGGCCCCTGCTCGGCGTCCGCCGGGCAGCGCTGCGTTCCGCGCTCGACGCGGCCGGTGTCGCGTATCGCATCGACCCCTCCAACGCCGATCCGCGCTTCGCGCGCAACCGGGCGCGCGCCGGGCTCCTGCCGCTCCTCGAGGCGCTTCACCCGGATGCCACCGCCGCCGTAGCGCGGGCAGCGTCGCTGGTGTCGGCTGACGATGCGCTGCTCAGCAGGCTGGCTGCCAGCGCGCTGGCGGGCCGTCGCTGCGCAGACGGCTGGCTCGACTGGCGGGAGACCCCACCGCCCGCCATCGGCTCGCGGATGCTCCGCCTGGCCGCCGGCGCGCCGGCGCCGTCGGCCGAGCGAATCCACGCGCTCCTCCGGACCGCCGCCGGCGGTCGCGGTGGGAGAACCATCGAGCTCGGCGAGGGCCGACGGGCACTCGTGCGCCGCCATCGGGTCCGAATCGTGCATAGCCCGTGATCGGCGTGTACCGCCGGTACGTATGAACCATGAGAAACGACGAGATGCGTGGGCAGGATGGCCGTTTGTTGAGCGGCATGACGCCCACCTATACTGGCGACGTCTGCGGGGCCGCAGGCGGGCGCGGGCCGGAGATCGGCATCGCGCCGATCCGTACGGAGGCTAGAAGAGACTCACCTTGAGCAGCCGACTCGTCCGCAACAGCGTCGTGCTCGTCGTCCTTGCCGTCTTCGGGCTCGCGCTCCTGTGGACGTACATCGTCGACAGCGGGACGACCCCCGAATACACCTACAGCAACCTGCTGACGGACGCGTCCGCCGGCAAGGTCCAGTCCATCACCCAGGACGGCACGAAGCTGACCGTCAAGCTGCAGAACGAGCAGCCCAAGACGGTGATCGTCTCGGACATCGGCAACGTCGACGTCTACGGGCAGGTGTGCACGGCGGCGGGCATGACCACCTCGAGTGGAACTCCCGATCTCGCCAACTGCGCAAAGTCGATCACGTACAGCGCCGTCGAGGCGAGTGCCGCGGGGGGCATCATCACCACCCTCGTCATCTCGATCCTGCCGGTGCTCCTGATCGGCGCCTTCATCTTCTTCATGATGCGGCAGGCGCAGGGCACGAATAACCAGGCCATGAGCTTCGGTAAGAGCCGGGCCCGAATGTTCCTCGGCAACAAGACGGTCGTCACGTTCAGTGACGTCGCCGGAGTCGACGAGGCTAAACAGGAGCTCACCGAGGTGGTGGAGTTCCTGAAATATCCGGAGAAGTTCAATTCGCTCGGCGCGCGCATCCCGCGCGGCGTGCTCCTGGTGGGCCCGCCGGGCACCGGGAAGACGCTCCTGGCCCGGGCAGTCGCCGGCGAGGCGGGCGTCCCCTTCTTCAGCATCTCCGGTTCGGAGTTCGTGGAGATGTTCGTGGGCGTCGGCGCGTCCCGCGTGCGCGACCTCTTCGAGCAGGCCAAGCGCAACTCGCCGTGCATCGTCTTCGTCGACGAGATCGACGCGGTCGGCCGCCAGCGCGGCGCCGGCCTCGGCGGCTCGCACGACGAGCGCGAGCAGACGCTGAACCAGATCCTCGTCGAGATGGACGGGTTCGACACGAACACGAACGTGATCGTGGTCGCCGCCACCAACCGTCCGGACGTCCTGGATCCGGCGCTCCTGCGCCCGGGCCGCTTCGACCGGCAGGTCGTCCTGGACCGCCCGGACATCAGGGGCCGTCGCGAGATCCTCAACGTCCACATCAAGGGCAAGCCCCTCGACAAGACGGTGAACCTCGACCAGCTCGCCCGACGTTCGCCGGGCTTCTCAGGCGCAGACCTCGCGAACCTCGTCAACGAGGCGGCGATCCTCGCCGCTCGGCGCAACAAGAAGAGCGTCGGGATGTCGGAGTTCAACGAGGCGATCGACCGTGTGGTGGCCGGACCCGAGCGTCGCAGCCGGATCATCACCGAGGAGGAGAAGGGGATCATCGCCTACCACGAGGGCGGCCACGCCGTCGTGCAGCGGGTGCTCCCCAAGTGCGACCCGGTGACGAAGGTGACGATCGTCTCCCGCGGGATGGCCCTGGGCTACACCATGAGCCTCCCGCAGGAAGACCGCTACCTCCATTCCAAGAGCGAGTTCGAGGACAAGATCGCCGGGATGCTCGGCGGCATGGTCTCCGAGCAGCTCGTCTTCGGAGACACCACCACGGGTGCCTCCAACGACCTGGAGAAGGCCACCAACCTGGCACGGGCCATGGTCACCCAGTACGGAATGAGCAAGAAGCTCGGGCCCCTCACCTTCGGCAAGAAGGAGGAGATGGTCTTCCTGGGCCGCGAGATCAGCGAGCAGCGCAACTACTCCGACGAGGTGGCCGCGAAGATCGACTCCGAGGTGCGGGAGATCATCGACCACGCCTACGAGCGGGCCAAGCAGGCGCTCACGGAGCGGCGCGACGTGCTCGACAGGCTGGCCGCGCTTCTCATCGAGAAGGAGACGATCGAGGGCGAGGAGTTCGAGGCGCTCTTCACCGGCATCCTGCCGCCGCGTGGCGGTCCCAGCGCCACGTCGAAGAAGGCCGGCGCGAAGGCGCCGACCGACGGTGCCGAGGGGGCCGAGGGCGACGCCGACGACGGTGAGGGTGGCACCGGCCGCCGACGGCGCCGAGGGCCGGCCCCACAACCCGCGTAGCCTTCACGACAGGACCGATGCCGGACGGCCTGCGAGCTCCGCGCTCGCCGGCCGTTCACCTGTTCCCCTCCGGCTAGTCCTATCGGGCCATTGGGCCACTAGGAGGTGGATCGTATACTCGCGGCGTTGCGTGCAGGCACCCCTGCACCTCGAGTGACGATGACGCATGGGAGCCTGCCATCCCGATGATCGACGAGCCGCTGGCAAATCCCGCAACGGAACCCGGAGACTGGAAGCTCGAGGTCGGCGAGGGCACCCTGGCGCCGCGCTCGGCGCTCGACGTGCTCACCAGCCTGAACGAACGCATCGCGTCGGGTCACATCGACGAGTTCCAGCCGACCGCAACCGGCTTCGTCCCGCTCGACAAGACGATCGGCGGTGGCATGCGCCCCGGCGAGCTGATCCTCATCGGCGGGGCACAGGGCGCCGGGAAGACCACGATGGCGCTCCAGATGGCCCGCAACATCGCGGCCGCAGGGCAGGCGAAGGTCCTCTACGTGTGCTTCGAGCACGAGGAGGAGTACCTCATCCAGCGGCTCATCGCCATGGAGTCGGCGCTTGCCCACCTGCCGCAGAAGAGCGGCGCGGTGAAGATCCAGGACGTCAAGAAGGAGGTCCTGGGGAGCTACACCGCATCGGCAGAGACCGGGCAGCGCGCGAAGCTGGGCGCCAACCCGCGCCTGCGGCCCTCGCTGGAGCGGATCGCCCGCTACGGCAGCAACCTGTACCTCCTGCGCGGCACGGCCACGGCCAGCACGGTCGACAACCTGCGTCGCCTCGTGGCGGAGCACCGTGGGGAAGATGGCGGGCGCCTCGTCCTCGTCGTGGACTACCTCCAGAAGGTGCCGGTCTTCCCCGAGCCGGCCGACGAGGCGGAGAAGGTCACCCGCATCGTGGGCGGTCTCAAGGACATCGCCCTCTCGCTCGAGCTGCCGGTGATCGCCATCGTCGCGGCCGACCGCGAGGGCCTGAAGGCCAAGCGCCTGCGGAACCACCACCTGCGCGGCTCGAGCGCCATCAACTACGAGAGCGACATCATCCTGATCCTGAACGACAAGTACCACATCGTCGCCAAGGTGAACATCGAGTTCAATCCCTACCAGGCGCAGCGGTACCGGGACTGGGTGATCGTGACCGTGGAGAAGAACCGCGGCGGCCAGGACAACGTCGACCTCGAGTACGAGAAGCTCTTCGAGTACAGCTGCTTCGACCCCACCGGACGGGTGACGGCCGAGAAGCTCATCGAGGAGCGGCTCTTCAACGAGTAGTCCGGCGGCCTTCTCGTCCATGGACGGCGTCGATCCCTACCGCGTCCTGCAGGTGGTGCCCGCCGCCGAGCAGGAGGTGATCCACGCCGCCTTCCGTGCGCTGGCGCTGAAGTACCACCCCGACCGCGACGCCTCTCCAGAGGCACAGCGGCGGATGCTCGCCCTCAACGCAGCGTATGCGCTGCTTCGGGACGAGGCGGGACGTGCCGCCTGGGATCGCGCGCAGCGCCTCTCGGCGACAGTTTCGCCGCGGTCGGCCCATCCCGGGGCCCCGCCCCCGCCGCGCTCGGCAGCGGCCGGCACCCGGATCACCTTCGGACGCTACGCCGGCTGGACGCTGCGGGACCTCGCCCGCCAGGACCCCGACTACCTCCGCTGGCTGAGCCGGCACTCCTCGGGCATCGCCTACCGCACCGAGATCTACCAGATCCTGGGACGGCGGACCGCAGCAGCCTGACGCGTCCCGCGGGGCCCCCAACCCCGGCGCCGCGAACCCCAGCGCAACGGTAGCTGCGTCTTCGCTACCCTTAGCGCCATGCCACCCGCCGTGAACCGTCCGCCGCTGCGCGCCGTCTTCCTCGACATCGGCGACACGGTGATGCGCCCGTCGCCATCGTGGGAGCGGATCTACGCCATGGCCTTCGCCGAGTTCGGAATCGATGTCGATATCGAGGCGCTGCGGGTGGCCCTGCGCGCCGCCTACCACCACGGCGGGTGGGGGATGGAGGGCGGCTTCGAGCCCTCGGAGGAGACGAGCTTCCGGCGCACGGTCGAGATCGACCAGCACGCCATCGCCGAGCTCGGCGTGGGGGCCATGCCGGAGGCCTTCTTCCGTCGCCTCGCGCAGCTCTTCATGGTCACGAGCAACTGGCATGTCTTCCCGGAGGTACCGGACGCGCTCGCCGCCCTGCGATCGCGCGGCCTGGTGGTGGGTGCGGTGAGCAACTGGGTGTGGAGCCTCCCGGAGCTTCTCCATTCCCTGAAGCTCGTGAGCCAGTTCGACTTCGTGGCGGCCTCTGCCCGGGTGGGGTACGAGAAGCCGCATCCGGAGATCTTCCGCTACGCGCTGGCCCGTGCGCACGTTGAGCCCGCCGCCGTGATCCACGTGGGTGACCATGTCGACGCAGACGTGGAGGGGGCAGCCGCGGTCGGCATCGGGCCGGTGCTGATCGACCGCCATGGTCGCTACCCGCGCACGGCTGTGCCCGCCGGCGTGCCGGTCATCGCCAGCCTCGCCGAGCTGCTCCCCATCGTCGACGATCGCGGCGTGGAGGCCGCGTCCCGGGCACCGGCGGTGTGACCGATTCCTGGCGGTGCTTCCTCGCGGTGCCGCTGCCCGATGACCTGCGAGCCGCGCTGAGCGGCAGCACGGAGGCGTGGCGCTCGGAGCCCGAGGGCCCAGACCTGCGCTGGATCGCTCCCGAGGCATGGCACCTCACCCTTGCCTTCCTGGGGTCGGTTCCCGAACCGGTCGTCCCGGGCGTGGTCGCAGCGGTCCGTGCGGCGCTCGTCGACTCGCCGGGGTGGACGACCCGGACCGGATCGCTGGGGGCCTTTCCCGGACCGCGCCGGGCCAGGGTGCTGTGGTACGGGGTGGATGATCCGCACGGCCGCCTGGCCGGTCTGGCGACGCTGGTGCGGAGGACGCTGGAGCCGATGGTGCCCGCCCTGGCCGCGGAGTCGCCGTTTCGGGCCCACGTCACGCTGGCACGCGCCCGGGATCCGCGGGGAACGGACCTGTCGAGATGGATCGCGGGGCGATCGGCGCCGGTGGGCTCGATCCACGTGGACCGCGTGGTCCTGTTCCGCTCCCACCTGGGCGGCGGTCCGGCGCGCTACGAGGCGGTCGGGACGATGCCGCTGCCGGGCACGAGCGGTGCCATGATGGATGCGGAAACGGAGGCATCGGTCGATGGCTGATTCGGCAGTGGGGAAGCGGCAGCTGATGGTGGCGGTGATCGGCGATGGAGAGCCGCGGGGACCCGATGCGCATCGGGTCCTGGAGTGGGCCGAGGAAGTGGGGGCCCTGATCGCCCGCAGCGGCGCCGCGCTGGTGACCGGGGGCCTGGGAGGTGTGATGCGGGCTGCTGCGCGGGGAGCGGTGGGAGAGGGCGGCCTCACCATCGGGATCCTCCCGGGGGACGATCCCGAAGAGGCGAACGAGTACGTGCGCCTGCCAATCGCGACGGGACTGGGCGTCGCGCGCAACCTCGTGGTCGTCACGAGCGCCGACGCGGTCGTGGCGGTTGGTGGCCGGCACGGGACCCTCTCGGAGATCGGGCTCGCGCTGCGGATGGGGAGGCAGGTGGTGGCGCTTGGCTCGTGGCGGGTCGAGTCGGAGCGGGCCGTGGGCGGCCCGCGCGTCCACCGCGCTCGCGATCCGCGCGAGGCGGCGCAGCTCGCCCTGCGGATGGCGAAGGAAGGCCCGATCAGGCCCTCCTAGCCGGAGCCCACCGCGCGCTGGTCCCTAGTGCACGAGGCCCCGCATCGCGAGGTGGTAGAGCGCGTCGGGGTTGTAGGGCATGCTCAGCTGCGCGTTCCCGGTGATCGTCCAGTGCCAGGAGATGATCTGCACGGACGCCACTCCCGTTCCGCTCGAGCCGCCGTCGAGGATGACCTCCTGGTCCGGTGCGTAGATGGTGCCCGAAACGTTCAGGTTGTCCTGGCCTCCGAGCCGGATAGGGCACGTGGCGACCGGGCAGCTGGCGTTTCCGTCCTGCCAGATCACCAGCCCCTTGTACGGCCCGCTGGTGATCCCCGACAACTGCAGCGAGGAGCCGCCGTTCAGGTTGATCATCTGCTGGCAGTAGGCGGAGCTCGTGCCGGACCAGTCTGCCTTGCAGTCCGCCGCATGGGCCGGGTCGTCCGTCCCGTAGATCAGCACGTTTCCACTGACGGCGGTGAGGTAGCCGTTCTGCTGGCTGATGCCCCCGCCTGCCATGATGTAGATGCCCGGCTGGAGGTTCACCTGGGTGTTGGGACCGGTGATCTTGATGCCGCCGTAGAAGACGCCCGGCGTGAGATTGTTCGTTCCGCCGTTCAGCCTGCACTGCGACGTGGCCGGCGCGCCGTTACACCCGCCCGGGCCGGTGAAGGGCGGCGCGGGCAGCTCCCCCAGCGGGTCACCGATCTGCACCGCCTGCTCGGTCATGGCTCCCGGGGATCCCGAGCTGTTGGCAAACGTGACCGCGTCCGGCTGGCCCTTGCACGACCCCGAGACGTAGGCATCGGCGCCGTTGTCGACCTCCAGCTCCCCGCCTCCGTCGAGGCGCATCCCTCCGCCCGAGCTGATGGCACAGGCGCCGTCCGCTGTCTCCGACTGGCCGCAGGTGGAGTTCACGTGCACGTCTCCACCCACGCTCACCTTGAACGTGGAGGTCTGTCCCGACCCGCTGATCTTCCCGGCGCCACAGTAGTTGCCGGGATCAAGGGCCACCAGTGCGTAGGGATTCGAATCTCCGGTGCTGTTCGCGGCCACGGCGGAGGACACCACCGAAGCTGTGTCCTGCCCGAAGAGACGCGCGAAGAACGCGGGGTGCTGTCCCTTGATTACCACCTGCACGTACTGCGGTTGCCCTGCGTAGTCGCCGGCGGCGCTTCCCCGGGGCGGCCAGTAGACCTTCAGGCTCGCCGCTCGATCGCCATCGTTGGCGGGCGTGCAGCCGGTGTTGCTCGTGGCCGCCATGAAGAAGCCGTTCTGGCGCGCCGCGGCGCAGGCCTCCTGCCACATCAGGCCGGGCGGCGATTGCTGGTCGGGGCCTCCAGGCCCGTAGGTCGGATCACCGGTCGCGTTGATGTCGGGAATCCAGCGAGCGGCCGCGAGCGCCGCGGGATCCGCCGCGTTCTGCTCCTGCCGGTGCAGCATCCAGGAGAAGCCGAGATCGACGACGATCGCGGCCACGGCAATGAGCGTGAACAGGCCGAAGGCGACGATGACGAGCACCTGGCCGCGAGGGTCGGATCGTGTGTGGGGTGCGTGCTGCTTGCTCATTGCTGCCGGTGGATGACCTCCGTGACGACTGCCCGCATGGTGATGGTGTCGGGCAGGAACAGGAATCCGGCCAGCGGTGGCACCCACTGATAGCAGGCGTACACCGTGACGCTGTTGCCGGGGATGGCACTTCCCTCATCGTCCGACACGCCTGTGGCAGGCGGCGGGCACGGGATTGCCGATGCATTGGCACGTGGATCGACGCCTCCGATGTGGCAGCCGAACCACGCTGAGTCCGGCGGCGAGAGGGTCGGCGGCAGGGCGTCGTAGGTGTCCGGGCTCACCTTCGCGCCCGAAGAATCGACGTTCCAGTATCCGGACCAGCAGGCAGCGATCTTCACCTCGCTGCGGTTCAGTCCGAACGATGCGTTGCGGGCGGCATCGGTCATGCGCGTCCATGTCGGTGGCACGTCGCCCAGCCCGTACTGATAGCTGTCCGGCGTGTATGCGGCCGAGGAAGGCTGACGGTTGGAATCGACCGTGTACTGGGCCGTCGTCGAGTGCAGCGCGGCGTACCGGGCGGCTTCACGCGCCGCGTTGCTCAGCTGCTGCTGGTAGAAGACGCCAACGCCGAAAATGATGACTCCCCCCACGAGGAGCACGAGGAGCGGAAGGACGAGCGCAAACTCGACCAGCGCCTGCCCGTGGCCGCGATGCCTGAGGCGAATCATCCCGACCATCAGTAGTCAGACGAGACCGTGAAGGTCCGCGCGCGCTGCAGGTAGATGTCCGGCACCAGGTAGGAGATGAGCGGGATCCCCAGTGCACGGTAGAGGGGCGTGAAGCGGTAGCATGTCCGGACTTCGACCTGCCGAAGCGGAACATCGGCCGTCCCGTCTGCCGCAAGCGCGGCGATGCCGTTCTGGGCCGGATCCCAGCCAGTCGTCAGTACCGCGCACGCCCCGCCGGAAGGAAAGGTTCCACCGGTGTCCTCCTGCCCGCAGTAGGGGTCCCCGTCCGCCGTCGCAGCGTCACGAATGCAGACGCTCACCAGCAGGCGCCCGGCACAGGATCCGCCGCTCGTATCGGTGGATGGCGCCAGCCGCTGGGCCTCGTCACATGCCACCTGCGCCGCACGCATGTGCAGCGCGGCGTAGATCGGCGCCCGGCAGGCGTCGTCGCAGGAGGGGTCCTTCAGCTTCGCCATGCGGGCGTCGTTCGCGACGATCTCGGCTGCATCCCGAGTGAGGCCTTCCGTGATGATCCCGGCGCTGAAGACACGCCCGAAGTCGGCGACGCCCAGGAAGAGCACGAGAAGCAGCGGGAAGACCAGGGCGAACTCGACCATGGACTGGCCGCGCCGCGCCGGCGCAGCCTGCAGGCGTGCAAGCGGGAAGATGAGATGGGCCAACCGCGAGCCCATGTTCGGCCGTCTGCGCATGTCCAGATCTCCCCCTGGATGCCGTGGCCGTGGGCAGCGGGCGGCCGTGAAGGTGCCGGTACCGTAGTACTACCAAGGTCCCGGGGCCACGGCTCGGGGGCGGTTTTCGTTGCCCTGGGGCACCGATCGCCGACAACGTGGCGGAGGCGGGTGGTCTTGTGTGGTCGACACGA
This sequence comes from uncultured Chloroflexia bacterium, assembly GCA_963773695.1. Lineage (GTDB taxonomy): Bacteria > Chloroflexota > Limnocylindria > QHBO01 > QHBO01 > CAVXEH01. The sequence continues at coordinate 30,153 of CAVZCE010000015.1, forward strand.
TATTCATCCCACCTTGCCGGAGACCTTGCACGCCTCGCAGACCCGGTGCCGGCACGCACCAGGTCCTGCCGCCACGCCGCCAGGAGGCGGTCGCTAGACTGCCCCTCGTGACCGTGCCGCCGGACGTCCCCGAGCTCGTCCTGGTCCTCCCGCGCGACGCCGTCCCGGGCGGGTGCGAGTTCCGCGGCGTCCGGCCAGCCGTGTCCGCCGACCTGGAGAAGCTGGCCGAGGCCGTGCGACGGCATGGACGGTACCTGCCGCGCCCCGAAGCGGAGGAAGACACGCGCTTCAAGCAGGTGATCCCCTACGTCGTGGTTCGCGACGGTCGGCGGATCTTCATGATGGAGCGGACGCGGGCGGGCGGGGACCCCCGGCTGCATCTGAAGGCGAGCATCGGGGTCGGCGGACACCTCAACCCCGTCGACCACGGCCACGACCCCCTAATGGACGGACTGCGTCGGGAGTGGGAGGAGGAGCTGGAGGCAGGGTTCGATCCGGCGTTCCGCCTCGCGGGCTTCCTCAACGACGACGGCAACGCCGTGGGGGCGGTGCACCTTGGAGTGGTCTTCACGGTGGAGGCCGATGGCGGTGCCGTCGCGGTCCGCGAACGCGAGAAGCTGTCCGGCCGCATGGTCGCCCCGGAAGAGGTGCGCGCCGCCTGGGACCGGCTCGAAACCTGGTCCCGGCTCACGTTCGAGTGGCTCATCGGCGACGGAGCGGGCGGCGCCTGAGGTCGGCGCGGCCGGCGATCGTGCCGTCCGGGACGAGCCGATCAGCCCGATGGCTCTGCGGGGCGCGTGTATCCGCACGCGTATACTCGAATGATGGTCGCCCTGCGACGGACGGGAACGCTCGTCGCCTTCTTCCTCCTCGCCCTCTCGCTCGCGGTGCACCCCGCTGCGGGAGCGAGCGATCATATCGACCGGATCCGGCTCTCCGGCGTGATCGACCAGGTCACCGCGACCTATATCGAGGAAGCTCTCAAGGCGGCGGCGAACGACGGGGCTGCGGCCGCGCTGATCGTGATCGACTCGCCCGGGGGAGAGCTGACGAGCAAGGACCGCATGGTCAAGGCCATCCTGGCCAGCAAGGTCCCGGTGATCACCTACGTCGCGCCCGAGGGGGCCCGCGCCGGGTCCGCGGCGACCTTCGTCACCCTCGCCGGCGACGTCGCCGCCATGGCCCCCTCGACGCAGATCGGGGCGGCCGCCGTCGTCGACTCGAGCGGCAACAACCTCCCGTCGACGGAGGCGACCAAGGTCACGAACGACCAGGCGGCGGCCATCCGCGAGCTCGCCATCCGGGAGGACCGCAACGCGGAGTGGGCCGTGAGCGCGGTCCGGCAGGCGGCGAGCGTCGGGTCGTCAGAGGCGGTGAAGATGTCGCCGCCGGTCGTGGACATCCTGGCATCGAGCGAGCAGGACCTCTTCCGGCAGATCGACACCGGTGCGCGTTCGGATGGTCACCGATACCTCCACGATGGACAGCCCATTCCGAAGCTCTCCGGGCTGACCGTCACCGACGTGAACATGAACTTCGGCCAGCAGTTCCTGCAGCTGCTCTCGGACCCGAACATCGCCTTCATCCTGTTCATCGTCGGCTTCTACGGGATCCTGGCGGAGCTGTTCCATCCGAACCTCATCTCCGGGACGCTGGGTGCCATCTCGATCATCCTGGCCTGGATCGGCTCCAGCTCGTTGCCCCTCAACATCGGCGGCCTGGCACTGATCCTCGTCGGCATCGGCCTGTTCGTCCTCGAGCTCCACGTGGCGAGCTTCGGCTTCCTGGCGCTGGGCGGAGTCGTCTGCTTCGTGCTGGGCGCCTTTGCGCTCTACACGGGGGTGACCCCCGGCGGCGAGAGCTTCACGGTGAGCGTGGACCCCATCCTGATCGTCGCGCTCGTGGCGCTGACCCTCTACTACTTCCTCGTCCTGCTGCGGGGTCTCCTCCAGACGCGCCGCAGCATGCCGGCCGGAGCGCTGCCCATCGCGCGCCTCGTGGGCGTCACCGGCACCGCGCAGACGCTCCTGGCACCCAGGGGGATCGCCTATGCTGGCGGCGAGACGTGGTCGGCGCGGAGCAGCGCTGAGACCGAGATCAACCCCGGGACGCAGATCCGCGTGATCGGCGTGGATGGACTGGAGCTGATCGTCGAACCGGCATCGGACGCCGGCCAATCGTCAGAAGAGGGGAGAGAGGACCCGAGCCATGCTTGACAACCCAACCGGCCTCATCGCGCTGGTGATCGGCCTGCTGATCGTGCTCTGGTTGATCACGACCACCGTGCACATCGTGCGGGAGTACGAACGCCTCGTGGTCTTCTTCTTCGGACGTCTGCAAGGGGCTCGCGGACCCGGACTTGTGCTGCTGATCCCGTTCATCCAGCAGTCCGTCAAGGTGGACCTGCGCGAGTTCTACCTCGAGATCCCCCAGCAGACCTGCATCACCAAGGACAACGCGCCCATCAGCATCGACTTCCTGGTGTACTCGAAGGTCTTCGACCCCACCGAGTCGGTCGTGGCGGTGACGAACTTCTCCGGCGCCTCGCAGGCGCTGGCCGCGACGACGCTGCGCGCGGTGATCGGCGACATCCCGCTCGACGACGTGCTGGCCAAGCGCGAGGAGATCAACACCATCCTGCGCACCAAGCTCGACGAGGTGACCCACCGCTGGGGCGTGAAGATCACCAACGTCGAGATCCGGGAGATCGTGCCGCCGCGCGAGATCCAGGAGGCCATGAACCGCCAGATGAGCGCCGAGCGGAACCGGCGCGCGGTGATCACGGAGTCCGAGGGCCAGCGGCAGGCCACGATCAACGTGGCCGAGGGCGACAAGCAGTCGAACATCCTCCGCGCCGAGGGCGAGCGGCAGTCGCAGATCCTGCGCGCGGAAGGCTACGCGAACGCGCTGCAGACGATCTTCAACGCCGCCAGGGGCATCGACGAGAAGACGATGGCCCTGCAGTACCTCGACGCACTCAAGGCACTCGGTGCGGGAGAGTCCACGAAGTGGGTCATCCCCATGGAGCTCGCGGAGCTGACACGGCCGATCGGCGCGGCGCTGAGGAGCACGCGGATCGCTGACGGTGGCGAGGGCTGAACGGGGCCTCGTCACGACGCTCCGGTCGGAGCGGCGGAGCCTGCCGAGCCGGCTCGGGCGGCTCGCCGGCGCCCTGCTGGCGGGGTACGCGGGCTTCGTCGTCGTCGAGGGGTCACGGCGCATCGTGCGGCCCCCGCGCCGCCCGTATGAGGCCCTGGAGGGGGGTCCGCGCACACCGGCCGAGATCGGCCTGGCGTACGAGGACGTCCGCTTCACGACCGACGACGGGGTGACCCTTTCGGGCTGGCTCGTGCCCGCCCGCCGCGAGACCCGCGCCGCGGTGGTGCTCATGCACGGGTTCAGCTGGAGCCGGCTGCCGTGGCTCGCGGGCTTCGTCCCGTGGCTCTCCGCGCGCTACCACGTCCTCCAGTTCGACTTTCGCGGTCACGGCGACAGCGAGGTCGCGGACATCACCATGGGGACCGCCGAGCGGCGCGACGTCGCCGCCGCGGTGCGCCTCCTCGAAGGGCGCGGCCTGGGACCCATCGCCCTGATGGGCATCAGCATGGGGGCAGCGGTGGCAATCATGGCCGCACCCGACCTGCCGGTCGCGGCGGTGGTCGCCGACGCCGCCTACGCGGACCTGGCGAACCCGATCAGCAACCGCATGCGCGAGTCCGGCTACCCGCTGCCCTGGCTCGGCTCGCGGCTCATCGTGCTCGGCGCATCGGTGCGGGCGCGGACCCGCCTGCTGGCGCCGATCGACCGTGTCGCGCGCGTGGCGCCGCGCGGCCTGCTGCTCATCGCGCCCCGCGACGACCGGCTCATCGACCACGAGCAGTCGCTCCGGCTCCACGCCGCCGCGGGGGAACCGAAAGAGCTCTACGTGGTGGACGATGCGGGGCACTCCGAGGCACGGGCGGTGGGTGGCGCCGAGTACGAGCGGCGCGTGCTCGACTTCCTGGCGCGGCACCTGGACGGGGCCGGCGGGGGCGTCGCGTAGGGCGACGGCATCGGTGCGGCCCGGTGGGCTTCTATAATCGCGCGGACTTCCTTGCACGCGAAGGTTCTTGATTGGCTGCCACCAAGGTCCTCGTCGTCGATGACGATCTGAACATCCAGCGCGTCCTCGTCTTCACCCTCAAGCAGGAGGGATTCGAGGTGATCGTCGCGTCCGACGGTGCGGCGGGCGTCGAGATGGCCCGTAGCGCGGAGCCGGACCTGATCCTGATGGACGTCGCCATGCCGAAGCTCGACGGCTACGCGGCGACCCAGCAGATCCGCGCCGCGGAGAAGTCCGGGGTCCGCGTCCCCATCATCATGCTCACCTCCGAGGCCGATGTCGGCGAGCGGGTGAAGGGCCTGCGCGCCGGGGCGGACGACGACATCGTCAAGCCGTTCCACCCGCTCGAGCTGATCGCGCGGATCCGCGCCCTGCTGGCGCGCAGCGGCGCCGCCGCGACCAGTGGCGGCGCGGCCGAGGCGACGACCATCGGGCGCCTTGCGCTCTTCTACGGCGCCAAGGGCGGCGTGGGCACCACGACCATCGCGATCAACAGCGGCATCGCGTTTGCGCGCGATCTCAAGCGCAGGACGGCCCTGGTCGATGCGAACCTGCAGTTCGGGGACCTGCGCGTCTTCCTTGACCTGGGACTCGAGACGGCATCCATCGTCAATGCCATGAGCGAGCCCGACCTGGACGCCGACCTGCTGAAGACGTTCATGGTCCGGCACCATTCCGGGCTCAACCTGCTCCTGGCGCCGACCTCCCCGGAGTCGGCGGACATCGTCGTCGAGCGCCAGCGCAGCGACCCGGCGGGCCTCTCGAACCTGCTGGCCATCATGCGCCGTCAGTTCGACTACACGCTGGTCGACATGGCCAAGACGATCGACGACTTCAACCTGCAGCTCTTCGACGAAGCCGATGTCATCTTCGTCGTCATGACCGCGGACCTGTCCTGCCTCAAGAACGTGCAGCTCGTGCTCAAGACCATGGACAACCTGGGCTACGCCCGGAGCAAGGTCCAGCTGGTCCTCAATCGCTCGAACGCATACACCGGGATCAACGTCAACAACGCCGAATCGGTTCTCGGGCGCAAGATCGATTACCAGATCATCAACGAGTACCGCGGCGCCATCTCGGCGCTGAACTCGGGCGAGCCGTTCCTCTGGTCGCGGCCAGATGCCCCGCTGAGCCGCAGCGTCGCGGAGTTCGCACGCGCCGTCGACCGCGAGGTGGTCGCAGAGGCGGCCCCGGCGCCCCGCTGAGCTCGCAGCCTGACGCCGTACGCCTCTGCGTCGGGACAGCGCGGTAAGGCCCGGATAACCGCCCGGTAACCGGGTATCGGTAGGCTCGGCGGTGCCGGTCGTCGCCTGAGTATGGAGGCGAGCAGGCTGACGGCCGGCACCCTCACCCCTCAGCCGCGAGCCTCCGATGAGGCTTCCGATGCTGAGCGAGATGCTCTCCGCGACCGTCATCGGCGTCGACGGCGTCCCGGTCAGGGTGGAGGCCGATGTCGCCTTCGGCCTTCCCTCACTCACCATCGTGGGGCTGGCCGGTAGCGCCGTCCAGGAGGCGAGAGAGCGGGTCCGCTCGGCCATCCGCAACTGCGGCTTCGAGGTCCCGGCCCGGCGCATCACCGTGAACCTCGCTCCCGCTGACCTCCGCAAGGAGGGGACGAGCTACGACCTCGCGATCGCGGCAGCGATCCTGGGGGCCTCCGGGCAGCTCGGTGCCGACGCGCGCCTTCGCCGCTGCGCGCTGATCGGTGAGCTGGCCCTCGACGGATCGCTGCGTCCCGTTCCCGGCGTCCTCGCGCTGGTTGCGGCCGCCAGGACGGCGGGGATCGAGGAGGTGGTGGTCCCCCTGGACGCCGCCCCCGAGGCAGCCGTGGTCGGCGGCGTCCGGGTGCGTGGAGCGGCGACCCTGGGAGAGGCCGTCTCGCACCTCGTCGGGCTGCGGGAGCTGCCGGCCGTCGAGCCGATGCCCATCCCGCCATGGACCCCTCCCGCAGGTACGCCCGACCTGGCGGACGTCATCGGCCAGCCGTTCGCCCGCCGGGCGCTGGAGATCGCGATCGCCGGACGGCACAGCCTCGCCCTCACCGGACCGCCCGGGGTCGGGAAGACCCTCTTGCTCCGCTGCGCTGAGGGTCTGCTGCCTCCCCTCGAGGAGACCGAGGCGGTCGAGGTCAGCCGGATCCACTCGGTTGCCGGCCTCGTCGACAGGACCCAGCCCGTGGTACGTCGCCGACCGTTCCGTGCGCCGCACCACACCATCTCGACACAGGCGCTCGTGGGCGGTGGATCACGTGTCCGCCCGGGAGAGACCAGCCTCGCGCATCGCGGCGCCCTTTTTCTCGACGAGCTGCTCGAGTTCCGCTCGGACGCGCTGGATGCCCTGCGCCAGCCGCTCGAATCGGGAATGGTCACGATCGCGCGGGTGGATGGCGCACTCTCGCTGCCCGCCAGGTTCACCTTCCTCGCTGCCTTCAACCCGTGCCCGTGCGGGTGGCGGCACGCCCGGAGCCGTACGTGCTCGTGCGACGACGCCACGGCGCGACGGTACGCGGGACGCCTCTCCGGTCCCATGCGCGACCGGCTGGACCTGTGGGTCGTCATGGACGAGCCCAAACGGCTGGCAGGACAGCCACTGGGCGAGGCGAGTCGTGTCGTGGCCGCACGAATCGCGGCCGCCTGGCGTCGCCAGCGGCAGCGACAGGGTCTCGCCAACGGCGAGATGGATGCGGGCTGGGATCCTCTGGGCGGGGACGATGGCCCGCTCGCCTCTCACCTCGCGCACCGGGCGCGGCGCCTGGCGCTCTCTCCCCGTCGCATGCGGCGGGCAGCGCGGCTCGCGAGGACGATCGCCGACCTGGCCGGATCGGAGCGGATCGCGGCCGCGGACCTGGACGAGGCACTGGCCTACCGGCCGGACGCCGGGGACCGTGGGCGCGAGGCATGATCGGCGTCGGCGAGGGTCGCACGGCGGAGCCCGGCCACGCGAGCCCGGCCCGCGGTCCCGACCGGGAGACGGGGATGGACACCGCGGAGCGAGCGGCGTGGCTTGCCCTGGCCGCCGTGCCCGGGGTGGGACAGGCCGGGTTCGCACGGCTCATCGGCAGCCTGGGGAGCGCGCAGGCGGTCCTCGATCGGCCGGACGTCGAGATCATGCGCCACCTCGCCCGCCCGGACGAGTCGACGCGGCTGGCGCTGGAGCGTCTGCGCCGGATCGGCGCCACCGCCACGGCGGACGAGCTGGAGCGCGGCGCACGACGCGTCGGGGCCCTCGCGATCACGGCCCGGGACCCGGGGTATCCGCCCCGGCTCGCGAGACTTCCTATCGGGCCACCGGTGCTCTATGCGGCGGGCCAGCTGGGCGTGCTGTCGGGCAGCTGCGTCGCGGTCGTGGGTACGCGGAGGCCGACCGGCTATGGACGGTCCGCCGCCGAAGAGCTTGCCGACGAGCTCGCGCGCGCCGGGATATGCGTCGTCTCCGGCCTGGCGCTCGGGATCGATGGCGTGGCCCACCGGGCGGCGCTCGCCGCCGGCAAGCCGACCGTCGCCGTGCTTCCGTCGCCGGTCGATCGCATCTACCCGCCGCGCCACCGACCGCTGGCGGCCGCGATCGTCGAAGCCGGCGGCCTGCTCCTGTCGGAGACCCCGCCGGGGCGCATGATCGGCAGGCCTGACTTCGCCCGGCGGAACCGGATCGTCAGCGGCCTGTGCGACGCGGTCGTGGTGGTCGAGGCCCCGGACCGTTCCGGGGCGTTGCTGACCGCCTCCGCCGCCATCGAGCAGGGTCGCGACCTGTTCGCCGTCCCTGGGCCGATCGACTCGGTTGCATCCCGTGGATGCAACCGCCTCATCGCCGACCACGAGGCGGAGCTGGTCACGTCCGCGGTGGGGCTGGTCCAGCGACTCGGCCTCCTTCCGGCCGGCCGCCCGCCCCTCGCAGTCGGCCTCTCCGAGTCCGAAGGGCTCCTGCTCGGATGCCTGCTCAGGCGGAGCGGTTCGATCGAGGAGCTGATGCAGCGCACCGGGCTCGCAACCTCAACCCTCGCGAGCGCGCTGACCCTGCTCGAGGCACGCGGACTCGTGACGAGCTACGGCGGGGCGACGTTCCACCCCACGCTCCCGGCGCGTCGCAACGTGCCGGTTCGATGAACGGCCGCGACGCCGACTGCCGCCACCCGGCTATACTGCCCGCGACCTGGAGGCAGCCGTCGGCCCGGACGGACCAGGACTCGTCCCGCTGGAGAACCCTGTCTATTGCGTCGTTTCCGCATCCAGGCGCCCCGCCCCGCCCCCCAGGAGCCCCCGTCCCGTCGACGAATCCCCCCGATCGTCGTTCGGACCGCCGTCGCCGCGTTGATCGTCGCACTCTTCGGTGTCGCACTGAGCCAGGCACCGAGCGTGGCCGCACCGCGCACCGCTCCCACGCCACCCCCGACCATCCTGCCTGCCAACGTGGGCATCGCCGTCGCAGCGCACGCATCGCTTGCGCTCGACTTCGCGCAGCCCATGGACGTGGCGAGCGTCGCTGCATCGCTCCAGGTCGCCCCGGCGAGCCGCCTGCGGCTGTCGTGGAGCGTGGACGCCCGACACCTGCAGGTTGCGCCTGCAGAGCGGTGGCTCACCGACGAGCGCTACGTTCTGGTGGTTCCGGGCACGACACGCCTGGCAGACGGCTCTGCGCTCGGGGTGCCGCTCACCTTCAGCTTCACGACGCAGACCGCTCCGTACGTCGATCGGTTCGAGGTCGACCGCGTGGGCGCGGACCCCGCTGCCGGGCGGCGCGCCCTGGTGGATGCGGTCCTCTCGGATGCCAGCAGCCTGCCCAGCGACACGGCCGACGAGACGAGCGCCCGCACCCAGATCCGGATCCGGTTCAGCACCGACATGGACCATGCCGACGTCGAACGGGCCTTCCTCATCAGCCCGGCCGTGGCCGGTTCGTTCCGCTGGGACGGCCCGACCCTCATCTTCAGCCCCTCGCAGCGCCTCAAGCCGGGCTCGCGCTACGGGATCAGCATTCCGGGTGCCCACGACGCGCAGGGCAATCCGCTCGGTGGCGATACTGCCTTCTCCTTCACCACCTACGCGGCGGCGCGCGTCGTGAGGGTCACTCCGGCCGACGGTGCGACCGGTGTGTCGGCGGGGAGCGTCCAGGTGTCCTTCTCGGCGCCCGTCGACACCACCACCACGCGGACCGCGTTCCACCTCCTCGACGCCACCCGCAAGGCGGCGGTTGCCGGGTCGATCACCTGGAACCAGGAGGGGACCCGCCTCACCTTCAAGCCGAAGGCGGCGCTCGCAGCCGGCCATCGGTTCGAGGTGAAGCTGCAGGCCGGCGCCGCGGATCTCGACGGCAATCCGCTCACTGCCACCTACGCCTTCACGACCAAGGCGCCACCCCCGCCGCCGCGGCCGGTGACGTCGTATCCGTCGGCATCGGGCAGCAGCAGTGGCGGGGCGTATGCGCTCTCCCTGATCAATGCCTCGCGAAAGGCCTACGGGTTTGCGCCGCTCCGCCTGGATGCCGCGCTCTCGGCGGTCGCCCAGGCTCATGCGGTGGACCAGGTCAGGTACAACTACTTCAGCCACGTGGGACGGGACGGGTCGACGTACAAGGTGCGGATCACGCGGGCGGGGATCAGCTTCAGCCACGCCGGCGAGAACCAGTGCCTCGACTACGGATCGCTCACCCACGCCATCTCCTGGTGCCACTCGTACATGATGGCCGAGCCCTATCCGGGGGTCTGGAACCACATCTGGAACATCCTCGACCCCAACTTCACCCGTGTCGGCTTCGGGTACGGCCGCGCCAGCGACGGGAAGCTGATCATGACCTGGGACTTCGCCGGGTAGCCTCCGGACACGGCCTTCGGCCGTGCCCCTCGCCACGTCGGGCCGGTCCGGACGCGCGTTCCGGGGCAGCCGAAACCGGGTGCTACACTCCCTGACCGATGCCGCGCAAGAGACCCGCCGACGGTGACGGCGACGACCTCGTGATCGTCGAGTCACCAGCCAAGGCGAAGACCATCGAACGCTACCTGGGACCCGGTTACCGGGTCCTCGCCAGCTATGGGCATGTCCGCGATCTGCCCCCAAAGGCGCTCGGGGTCGATGTCGAGCACGACTTCGCCCCGCGCTACGAGCCGCTCAAGGACCGGCGCCGCGAGCTGGAGAAGCTGGCCGACCAGGCGCGCCGTGCGTCGCAGGTCTGGCTCGCCACCGACCTCGACCGCGAGGGCGAGTCGATTGCCTGGCACATCGCGGAGTACGCCGGCCTGCCGGAGGACCGCGTCCGGCGGGTCACCTTCAGCGAGATCACGAAGGGCGCCATCGACGACGCCTTCGCCCATCCCCGGACGATCAACCTGGACCTCGTGAACGCGCAGCAGGCGCGGCGGGTGATCGACCGGCTGGTCGGCTACAAGCTGAGCCCGCTGGTTGCGAGCAAGATCCGGCGCGGCCTCTCCGCCGGCAGGGTCCAGAGCGTGGCCGTGCGCCTGGTCGTGGACCGGGAGCGTCAGATCGGCCTGTTCGTGGCGGAGGAGTACTGGACGCTGGAGGCCACGCTTCGGCGGGAGACCGGCGACGCGACGTTCAGCGTGGAGCTGACCCGGATCGACGGCGAGAAGGCCCGCATCGGCTCCGAAACGGAGGCGCGCAAGCACGAGGCCGCCCTGCGCGGCGAACGCTATGTCGTCGGCTCGGTCAGCCGAACCGAGCGCCGCCGCGCGGCACCGCCTCCCTTCACGACGAGCACCCTGCAGCAGGAGGCCTCGCGAAAGCTCGGATTCGGGGCGAGCCGAACGATGCGTGCCGCGCAGTCGCTGTACGAGGGGGTGGCACTGCCCGAGGGGCAGGTCGGCCTGATCACCTACATGCGGACCGATTCGGTCGCCATGGCCTCATCGGCTGTGGCGGAGGCGCGCAGCGTGATCGGCGAGCGGTTCGGCGATGCGTTCGTTCCGAAGCGGCCGAACAGCCACCGCACCCGGTCTCGCGGGGCGCAGGAGGCGCACGAGGCGGTGCGGCCGTCGAGCTTCGCACGATCGCCCGAGTCGATCCGCGGTCACCTGAAGCCCGACGAGTACCGCCTGTACGACCTGATCTGGAAGCGCGCCCTCGCCAGCCAGATGGCGCCGGCGCGCTTCGACCAGGTGGGCGTGGACGTCCTGGCCGGCCGGTACACCCTCCACGCCGGTGCGGCGAAGCGCGTCTTCGACGGCTACCAGGCGGTCTACGTCGAGGGGCGCGACGACGAGGAGGACGAGCGCCTCTCCGTCCTGCCGGCGCTCGCCGAGGGGGAGTCCCTGAACCTGGAGAGCCTGGCCAGCGAGCAGCACTTCACCCAGCCGCCCCCGCGGTACACCGAGGCGACCCTGATCAAGGCGCTGGAGGAGCACGGGATCGGGCGGCCCTCCACCTACGCTCCGACCATGGAGACCATCCGCCAGCGCGGCTACGTGACGATCGAGGATCGCCGCCTGCACCCGACCGAGTCCGCGGAGCGCGTGACCGACCTGCTCGTGGAGCACTTCCCCGAAATCGTCGACCTCGACTTCACAGCACGCATGGAGGAGCAGCTCGACGACGTGGCGCGCGGCGGCCATCCGTGGGTTCCCATGGTCCGCAGCTTCTGGGAGCCCTTCAACGCGAAGCTCGTCGAGGGTCGCACGAAGATCGCCAAGCAGGTCGAGCTGACCGATATCGTCTGCCCGGTCTCCGGGCACCTCATGGTGAAGCGCTTTGGCCGCAACGGCTGGTTCCTGGGCTGCAGCGCATACCCCGAGTGCAAGCACACGATGCCGCTCCCCGGCGAGGAGCCGGAGGAGATCGTCGAGCTTCCCGGCGTGGGCGAGGTCTGCCCGCAGTGCGGTCAGGGCCACCTCGCCGCCAGGCGTGGACGGTTCGGGCCCTTCGTGGGATGCGACCGCTACCCGGAATGCCGCTATATCAAGAAGGATGCGGCGCCGGCCACCGAGCGCTTCGGCACCTGCCCCAAGTGCGGGCAGGGGACCGTCGTGACGAAGCGCGGCCGCCGCGGGCGGCGGCCGTTCTGGGGCTGCGACCGCTACCCTGACTGCGACTATGCCACCTGGACCAAGCCTCGCACCGACGAGGGGCAGGACGCAGCTCCCGCCGGTGACGCGACCGATGGCACCCCCGCCGACGGGGCCGTGACCGACAGCGCCCGGGCAGATTCCGCGACCAGCGACGGAGGACCGCGACCGAAACGCTCGCTCGGCGACTCCGCCGTCGCCGACGGTCACGGTGGCTGATCGCCCCGGCGGCGAAGCGGCGCGCGCCCTCGAGCGCTTCCTGGCCCATCTCGGCGGTCGGAACGCATCCCCCAGGACCATGACCGAGTACGGACGCAACGTCGGCGAGTTCCTCGCCTTCGTCGGGCGTCGCGGCGGCTGGGAGCAGCCCGACCGGGTCGCCATCCGCAGCTACCTCGCCGACCTGGCGGACCGGGGGCTCGCCGCCAGCACGGTGGGTGGCAAGCTGTCGGCCGTGCGTTCCTTCTACCGGCATGCGACGCGCGAGGGCTGGCTGGCGGCGGACCCGCTGGTCGGCGTGCGCACCCCCCGCCGGCCGCGCCGCCTTCCCCGCGTGCTGGCGGTCGACGAGGCGGCGCGCCTCGTCGAGGCGCCCCGTCGGGCGGCACGCGCCCGCCGTCGCCGGCCACCGATCGCCCTCGACCAGGCGCTCGTCGCCCGTGACTCGGCGCTCCTGGAGCTTCTGTACGCCACCGGCATCCGCATCTCGGAGGCGGCCGGCCTCACCATCGGACGCCTCGACGTCGGGCGGCGCCGGCTGCGGGTCGTCGGGAAGGGCAACCGCGAGCGGGAGGCGATCTTCGGACGTCCGGCGGAGGCGGCGCTGCGCGCCTACCTCGCCCATGCCCGGCCGACCCTCGCCGCGGTCGCACCGGGTCGCGGGGGTGAGGCGCTGTTCCTCAATGCCAGCGGCGGGCCGCTGAGCGCCCGCGGCGCCCGCCTCGTGGTCGACCGCTGGGTAGAGGCCGCGGGCGTGCCGGTCGGGACCTCGCCGCACACCCTGCGCCACTCCTTTGCCACGCACCTTCTCGAGGGCGGCGCGGATTTGCGCACCGTCCAGGAGCTGCTGGGTCACGCCAACCTGGCGACGACCCAGATCTACACGCACCTCTCCGACGCGACCCTGCGCAACGCCTACCGCGCCGCACACCCGCGCTCCGCGCGATCCGGGCGGGGTCGCGCCACGTCCTCGTGAGCGATCACGCTCCGGAAGGGCTCGTCCCTGGGCCCGAGGAGACGGTGGAGGGTCCGGAAACGGCGCCCCCGGCCAGCGCGGGCCGGGAGCCGTCGACGGGACGGGTCCTGGCCCAGGCGAGCCTGATTCTCACCGTGGCCGCGCTCGCCAGCCGCGCGCTCGGGTGGCTGCGGCTGCTGGTCATCGGCTCCCAGTTCGGCGCCAGCCGGGAGCTGGACGCCTACTTCGCCGCGTTCCGCATCCCCGACGCGATCTTCCAGCTCGTGGTGGCGGGCGCTCTCTCCGCCGCCCTCATCCCCGTCTTCCAGGGCTACCGCGCCCGCGAGGAGGAGCAGGAGGCGTGGCGCATGGCGTCGAGCGTCATCAACCTCGTCGTCCTGGCCCTCGCCGCGGTCAGCCTGGTCATGGCGATCTTCGCCCCGTGGATCGTCCCGCTGGTGACGCCCGGCTTCGACGCTCCGACGACGGAGCTCACGGTGCGGATGACCCGGATCATGCTCCTCAGCCCGGTCTTCATCGGGATGGGCGCCGTCGTCTCCGGCATCCTGAACAGCTACGAGCGGTTTGCCGTGCCGGCGATCGCGCCGCTCCTCTACAACCTGGCGATCATCGTCGCCGCCATCGTCATCGCACCGCTCATGGGCGTGGAAGGGCTCGCTGTCGGCGTGGCAGTGGGCTCCCTGGCCCACCTGGTGATCCAGCTGCCGAACCTCGCGGCGGTGGGCCAGCGCTACGACATCACCGTGTCGCTCCGGCATCCGGGGGTGCGGCGCGTCGCGTGGCTGATGGGGCCCCGCACGCTGGGGCTCGCCGCGGTCCAGGTCAACTTCATCGCCAGTACCCTGCTGGCGAGCACCCTGCCGGAGGGATCGGTCACGGCCTACAACTACGCCTTCCAGCTCATGCAGGTCCCGGTGGGCGTCGTGGGCGTCTCGATCGCCATCGCGCTCTTCCCGCGGATGAGCCGGGACGCGGCCCTCGGCCGGGTCCGCGAGGTGCGCGGGCAGCTGGCGCAGGCCTTGCGCGTGCTGCTCTTCGTGGCAGCGCCCCTGACCGCGATCATGATCGTGCTGCGCGATCCGCTCACCGCGGTCTTCTTCCAGTACGGCCTCTTCAGCGCCCAGTCGACCCAGCGGACGGCCGGGGCGCTGCTCTTCTTCACCATCGGCCTCGGCGCCCAGGTGCTGGTTCCGGTCCTGGCACGCTCGTTCTACGCGCTGCAGGACACCCGCACGCCGGTGCTGTGGGCGGTGGTCGCCGTTGCCCTCAACGTGCCGCTCATGGCCTGGCTGGCCGGACCGATGGGGGTTGACGGGCTGGCACTCGCGCTCTCCGTGACCGCGACGCTCGAGGTCATCGGCCTCATCTGGGCGCTGCGGGGCCGCCTCGGCGGCCTGCACGGCGCCGCGATCGCCCGCTCGTTCGTGCGCTCCGCCGCCGCTGCCCTGGCCGCGGCGCTTGCCATGCTCGGCGGCCTGGAGCTCGTCGAGGTGTGGGTCACCGGCCTCGTCACCAACGCCCTGGGACGGGTGGCAGTCCTGCTGGTCCTCTCCGCGGTGGGTGTCGCGATCTTCCTGGGGGTCGCCGCGGCGCTGCGCTCGCCGGAGATCGGGGAGGTCCGCCGCCTGATCGGCGCGCGCTTCACCGGCCGACGCCGGCGGGAGGCGTCGTCGTGAGCGCGTCGCACGTCGGACCGTCCGGCGGAAGCATGGGCCTCGGGGCCATCACGGACCGCATCGGCCCGGAGCGCGTCGAGGGCATTCCCGCGGGCGAGATTCGCGGGCTCGCCTACGACTCGCGGCGGGTCGGTCCGGGCTTCCTCTTCTTCGCCGTCCCCGGCGAGCACGTCGACGGACACGACTTCGTGGCCGATGCCGTCCACCGCGGCGCCCGGGCCGCGGTGGTCGAGCGTCCCCTGCCCGAGGTGGCGATCCCGCAGCTGATCGTCGAGAACGCGCGCCACGCCCTCGCCGATGCCGCCGACCTGTGGTTCGGCGAGCCCAGCCGCCGCCTCGAGACGATCGGCGTCACGGGCACGAACGGCAAGACCACGGTCACCGCCCTCTGTGCCCAGGTGCTTCGGGCAGCGGGCCGGCGGCCCGGCCTCCTCGGCACCGTGAACGTGCAGGTCGGCGAGGAGCTCAGCGACAACCTTGCACGGGCCACCACGCCGGAGGCACTGGAGCTCCAGGAGCTGCTGGCCGCGATGGTCGCCGCCGGCAACGACAGCGCGGTCATCGAGACCTCCTCTCACGGCCTCGCCCTGGGCCGCGTGCGGAACTGCCGCTACCGTGCGGGGATCGTGACGAACCTCACCCACGAGCACCTGGAGTTCCACGGGACCTTCGAGGCCTATCGCGAGGCGAAGGCCCTCCTCGTCCGGGAGGCGCCGCTCGCCATCCTGAACCGTGACGACGCGAGCTGGGAGGTCTTCCGGGCCGCGGCCCGCGACCGGGTCGTCAGCTTCGGTCGCCACCCGGCGGCGGAGGTGCGGGCGGGCCGGGTCGAGACCAGCCCGGCGGGGAGCGACGTCGAGGTCGTGTCCGCGGCCTGGAGCGGCACCCTGCACGTGCCGCTGCCGGGGGCCTTCAACGTGGAGAACGCGCTGGCCGCGCTGGCCTTCGGGATCGGCCGGGGACTGGACCCCGCCTCCGTCGCCGATGCCATCGGTCGCGCCCATGGCGTCGCGGGCCGGATGGAGCTCGTGGATGCCGGACAGCCCTTCGCGGTGGTCGTCGACTATGCCCATTCGCCCGACGCACTGGAGAAGGTGCTGCGCATCCTGCGCCCGCTCACCGCGGGCAGGCTGGTCGCCGTCTTCGGCTCGGCGGGGGAGCGCGACGTCGCGAAGCGATCCGCCATGGGCCGCATCGCCGCACAGCTCGCGGACCTGGTCGTGGTCACCGACGAGGATCCTCGCGGCGAGGATCCGGACGAGATCAACCGGCAGATCGCCGATGGCGCCCGGGCCGCCGGCGCCGCAGACGGCGCCTCGTTGTGGGTCGTCAATGACCGCCGCGCCGCCATCGCTCACGCCATCGGCATGGCGCGTCCCGGAGACACGCTCCTGCTCGCGGGCAAGGGCCACGAGCACAACATCTTCACCGGGTCCGGATCGGTCTGGTGGGACGAGGCGGAGGTGGCGCGCCAGGAGCTGGCGGCCGCCGGCTTCTCGGGGGCGGCAGGGTGACCATGGACGCCTGGCTGGAATCCGACCCCGCCCGCTGGGACGCCTTCGTGGAAGCCGCTCCCTACCGGTCGTTCTCCCAGCTGTGGGCATGGGGCGAGCTGCGTCGGGAGGCCGGCTGGGAGCCGGTCCGGCTGGCGCTCGGCGACCGCGATGCCGGGGTCCTGCGGGCCGGCGTGCAGCTCCTGGTCCGGCGCCTTCCCGGCATCGGCACCGCCCTCGGATACGCGCCGCGCGGCCCGGTCGGGGATCTCGACGACGACACGACGTGGTTCGAGCTCGTCGCGGCCATGCGCCGGCTCGCGGAACAGGAGCGCGTTGCGACGCTGCGCATCGAGCCCGAGGCGCGCCGCGAGTCACGCGTCGCCGCTCGCCTCACCTCGGACGTGTGGCGAACCGCGCCATCGGTGCAGCCGGCCGTCACCCGCTGGATCGACCTCACGCGCTCGGAGGAGGAGCTGCGCGACGATCTCCGGCGCAAGCACCGGCAGTACCTCAACAAGGCCGAGCGTGCCGGCTTCACGATCGAGGAGCTCGACGGCGGCGCCGCCCCGGAGCGCGTTGCCGAGGCGCTGGCGGACTTCCACCGCATCCTTTCGGGTACCGGAGATCGGGCCGGGTTCAACACGCGGCCGCTCGACTACTACGCCCGCGTCTGGGCCGCGCTGGCGCCGGCGAACCGCGTGCGGCTCTTCTTCGCCACCCGGGAAGGCGCCCGCGAGGCCACGCTCTTCCACATCGCCTGCGGCGACCAGGTCGCCGAGCTCTACGGGGGATCCAGCGAGCAGGCGTCCCGGGACCGCGCCAACTACCTCGTGAAGTGGGAGTCGATCCTGGCCCTGCGCCGGGAGGGATTCGTGCGCTACGACCTGTGGGGCCAGCCGACCGGCGGGATCGCCCAGTTCAAGGAGGGGTTCGGGGGCGAGCTGGTCCCCCTGGTGGGCGCACGCGACCTGCCGGTCCGGCCCGCCGGCGACGTCGCGGTGCGGGCGGCGCTCTCGGTCCGCGACCGGGTCGTCGCATGGCGTGCCGCCCGGTCGCAGGCCCGCCTGCGACGCACCGCGCTTCCCGAAGGGTTCCGCGCAGTGACCGATGCCGACGCCGACCGGTGGCAGGCGCTCGTCGAGGAGGTGCCTTCCGGCGATGTGCTGCACGACTGGGCGTGGGCCGCTGTCGCGGCCTTCGACGGGGAGCCGCAGCGGCGCTTCGTCCTCGAGGAGGAGAAGCGGGTAGTGGCGGTCTGCGCGGCGCAGGTTCGTCGCACGAGCCTGGGTCGCTCGTTCTGGTACGTGCCGCGCGGCCCGGTCCTCGACTACGCCGATCCGCGTGCCGGCCAGCGGCTCGGGATCGTCCTGGAGGGCCTGCGGCGCGCGGCGGAGCGCGACGGCGCCATCGCCGTGCGCATCGAGCCGCGCGTGGAGCGCGGCAGCGAGGCGGCCGCGCTCTTCGACGCGGCCGGGCTGCGCCGCAGCTCCGCCACGCTGCAGACGCCCGACACGCGCCTGGTGGAGCTGCTCACCGATGACGATGAGCTCCTCGCCCGCTTCGACAAGGACACCCGCTACGCGATCCGTCGATCCGCCCGGGAGGGCGTCGAGACGAGCGTGACCGGCGACCCCGACGACGAGACGGCGCTGACGGAGCTCCACGGGATCGTCACCGAGACGCTGGAGCGGGCCTCGTACCGTCTCCCGAGCCTGGAGCGCTACCGCCTCATCTGGCGCGGCCTGGCCACGCCCGGACGCGCGCGCATCGTCCGGGCTCACCACGAGGGCCGCCTCGAGTCCGCGGCGCTCATGGTCGTGGAGGGGGACCGCTCCATCTACCTGTATGCCGGCTCAGTCCGCGAGGAGAAGGGAACGACGAAGCGCTTCGCGTCATACGCCACCCAGTGGCGGATGATGCGGACCGCCCGCGAGATGGGCGCCAGGGAGCACGACCTGTGGGGCGTGGCGCCGGAGGACGCGGGCCCCGACCATCCGTGGTGGGGCTACAGCCTCTTCAAGAAGGGATTCGACGGGCGCTTCGTGGCGTGGGCCGGTTCCTGGGACGTGGTCGTGGACCCGGTCTTCTACCGGGCACGCTCGCTCCTCGCCGTCGTGCGCGGACGTCGCGGCTGACGGCCGCAGCCATCAGCCGCGAGCACGCTGCGTGCTACCATCGGCCCCCCATGGACCTCGCACGGCTGCGTGCGGCGCCCGCGGCCGTGGTTCACCGCCTCGCGCGCACCTCGGAAAGCGAGCCCGGAACGCATTCCCTCGACGACCTCCTCGTGGAGGCGCGTCTGCATCGGCCGAGCATCAACGTCGGCCTCATCGAGCGCGCCTACGACGTCGCCGCCGCCGCACACGAGGGGCAGCTGAGGGCCTCGGGGGAGCCGTACATCACCCATCCGCTGGCCGTCGCCCACTACCTGGCGGGCCTCCAGATGGATGCGGAGACGCTGGCGGCGGCGCTCCTGCATGACGTCCCCGAGGACACCGACCTCACCCTGCTCGACATCGAGAAGCGCTTCGGCCGCGAGGTGACCCGCCTGGTCGACGGGGTAACGAAGCTGTCGCGCTTCGGCTCCGCGCGCTCCGTGGAGGAGCAGCAGGCGGAGAACATCCGGAAGATGTTCATGGCCATGGCCGAGGACGTCCGGGTCGTGGTCATCAAGCTCACCGACCGGCTGCACAACATGCGCACGCTGCAGTACCTCCCCGAGGACAAGCAGCTGCGCATCGCGCGCCAGACCATGGAGATCTACGCCCCGCTGGCCCACCGCCTCGGGATGTGGCAGGTCAAGTGGGAGCTCGAGGACCTCTCCTTCAAGTACCTGGAGCCGGAGACCTACCGCAAGCTCGCGGATCTGCTGGCCGACCGCCGCAAGGCGCGCGAGTCGTTCATCAACAAGAGCATCTCCATCCTGCGCAAGGAGCTGGCGAAGGTCGGCATCACCGCGGAGATCTCGGGCCGCCCCAAGCACCTGTACAGCATCTACAAGAAGATGGAGCGCAAGGGGGCGGAGTTCAGCGAGATCTACGACCTCCACGCCATTCGCCTGCTGGTGAGCGATGTCAAGGACTGCTACGCGGCGCTCGGCGTGGTCCATTCCATCTGGCGGCCGATTCCCGGGCAGTTCGACGACTACATCGCCATGCCCAAGGCGAACATGTACCAGAGCCTCCACACCGCGGTCATCGGCCCCGACGCGAAGCCCCTCGAGGTCCAGATCCGGACCCACCACATGCACGACGTGGCGGAGGCGGGCATCGCGGCCCACTGGCGCTACAAGGAGGGGAGCCGCGGCGATCGCCGCTACGACGAAAAGCTCGCCTGGGTCCGCCAGCTCATGGAGTGGCAGCGCGAGGTGAGCGACGCCACGGAGTTCGTGGAGGGTCTCAAGCTCGACCTCTTCCAGGACCAGGTCTTCGTCTTCACCCCCAAGGGCGACGTCAAGGACCTGCCGGCGGGCGCCGGGCCCCTTGACTTCGCCTACCGGATCCATACCGATGTCGGCCATCGCACGATCGGCGCGAAGGTCAACAACCGGCTCGTGCCGCTCGACTACCACCTGCGCAACGGCGACATCGTCGAGATCATCACCACCAAGGCGGCGCACGGTCCGTCGCGGGACTGGCTGAACATCGTCCGCACCAACCAGGCGCGCGAAAAGATCCGCCAGTGGTTCAAGCGCCAGCAGCGCGACGAGAACATCGTGCAGGGCAAGGACCTGCTGGATCGTGAGCTGCGGCGGCTCGCCCACGAGACCCTGGCCTCGGCGGACGGCGAGAAGCTCGCGGAGATCGCCACCCAGCTGCACTACCGCGAGCTCGACGACTTCTACGCCGCCATCGGCTACGGCGCCGTCTCACCGGCGAGCGTGGTGAGCAAGCTCGAGGTCCACGACGACGTGGCGATCGCCCTGCCGGAGGTGGCGCCGCCGGCTGCGCCCTCGACGAGCGGCGTCCGGGTCAAGGGCGTCGGCGACCTCCTGGTGCGCTTCGCGAAGTGCTGCTCGCCGATCCCCGGCGACCCCATCGCCGGCTACGTGACGCGGGGCAAGGGGGTCACCATCCACCGCGCCACCTGCCCGTCGGTCCTCTCCGAGCGCGACATCGAGCGACTCATCGACGTCGAGTGGGAGGCCGCCGGCCAGCAGACGTATCCCATCACCGTGCGGATCGAGGCGATCGATCGGCCGGGCCTCCTCAACGAGATCACGAACGTCGTCGCCGAGCACAAGGTGAACATCGTGGCCGCCAGCATCGGCGTCCACCCCGACGGGATGGCCACCATCACCGCCACCCTCAAGGTCACCAGCCTCCAGCAGCTCTCGCGGGTCCTGTCGCGGATCGAGCGCCTGCGTGACGTGACGAGCGTCACGCGCGAGGTCAGCTAACCCGCATCGCCCCGCCCGCGGTCGCCCTGCCCGGGTCCGCGCTTCGCCTCCTCCAGGAACGGACCGATGGCGGCGCCGAAGGCGTCCGGCTCCTCCCACATCGGCATGTGGCCGGCCCGCGGAACCAGGGCCAGGCGCGCCCCCGGAACGAGCTTCGTCATCTCCTCGCCGACCTCCACGGGCACGATGACGTCCTCCGCGCCCCAGACGAGCAGGGTCGGCACCCGCAGCGCGGCGAGCTCCCGTCGCAGGTCGCAGGCGACGATCTGCCGCAGCGCGTCGCCGAGGCGCAGCGGACCCATCCGCCACAGGCCGGCGGCGAGCATGGGGAGGGTCGTGGGATCGGTGCGTCCCGTGGCGCGCATCACCGCGCCAAGGCGACCGATGGCCCCGCCGGGGAGCGGCAGTGCCGGCGTGTCCACCAGGACCAGGGCCCGTACGAGCTCCGGTCGGGCCGCGGCGAGCATGACCGCCACGATCCCGCCCATGGAGTGGCCGATGATGATGGCCGGTCCGGTGCCGGCCCGATCGAGGTCTGCGGCCACCGCGGCGCTGACCGCCCGAAGCGGGTAGCGCCAGGCGGAGTCGCTGGCGAAGCGAAGCAGGTCGGGGGTGAGCGCCACGATCTCCGGGTTCGTCGTCGGCCGGGGTCCCGGCTCCGTCTCCGGCAGCCAGCGGCCCCAGCAGTGCGGCCCGCTCGAGACGCCGTGGAGGCAGAGCAGCGGGCCGGCCGCGGTGGCGGTCATGCCGCCACCTCCCCGCGCAGGTCCGCCCAGCGTGCCGTGTCCGCCCATCCGGTGAGGGTACGGCGGCGCCGGAAGACGTCCTCCGGGCCGTTGAGGATGTCCGTCAGCCAGCGGGCCGCCGCGCGGTCAAGGACCGGCTCGGCCTGCGGGAGCAGGTCGCCGATGCTGCGCTCGATGGCGCGCTGCAGCGCGCGGAGGGCCTGCCCGGCGCGGAACGGTCCGGGGTGCACGGGCCTGCCGAAGCGGACGGTGATCTCGCGACCCACCCACAGCGCGCTGCTGCCGACCACGGCGCAGGGCACGACCGGGACGTCGTGCTCCAGCGCGAACGCCGCCGCTCCCGGGTTCGTGCGCTGCAGGGCCGTCTCGCGGAAAGCGATCCGGCCTTCCGGGAAGATGCCCACCACGCCGCCGGCGTCGAGCACGCGCGCGACGCAGTCCAGGGCGGTGCGCAGCTGGCCGCCGTGCCGCCCGAAGGGAATCACGCAGCCGACGAGGCGCACGACGACCCGCGCCAGCATGGTTCGGCAATCCTCGCGGGGACCGAACCAGGTGATGCCGGGGCGCCCCGGTGCCGCGGCCATGATGAGGAACGGGTCGAACCCGTTGTGGTGGTTGCACGCCAGGACATAGGGTGGTTCGGGCAGCGTATCGAGGCCTTCGACCCTGACCCGGAAGAGGATGCCGACCAGGCCGCGGTCGAGCGCCCGCAGGAGGCCGTAGCGCGGCGGCCGAGCCGTGCGACCGCTGCGAGTTCCGGTGGTGACGGGGAAGCGCAGCGCCTGGACGGTCATCTCCCTCTCCCTTGCCCATCTGCCGCGGCCTGCGGCCGCTCACGCACGCAGCATCGGCCCGCCCCCCTGCGGAACCGATGGGGCGCCACTGCGGCACCACTGCGGCCGGGGCGACCGGACTGCGGAAACGGGCCGAGGGGCCCCGGTACACTTGCGCGGACATGGCCCCATCCATCGGCGCGCCACGCGGCACCCGCGACCTCCTCCCGGAGGAGGCGGTGCGCTGGAACGCGGCGGAGCAGGTCGCGCGCGATCTCTCCGGGCGATATGGATTCACCCGCATCGACACGCCGCTCTTCGAGCGCGTCGAGCTCTTCGCCCGCGGTCTCGGCGAGTCGTCCGACGCGGTGGAGAAGGAGATGTTCCGCGTCGCCGGTGCCAAGGGCAGCGTCGAGGAGCGCGCCGAGTGGGCGCTGCGCCCGGAGCCGACCGCGGGGATCGTGCGCGCCTACATCGAGCACGGCATGCAGGTCCGCCCCGGCCCGCTGCGCCTCTGGATGCTCGGGCCCATGTTCCGGTACGACCGCCCGCAGGCCGGGCGCTACCGGCAGTTCACGCAGTGGGACGTCGAGGTGATCGGCGACGCCGGACCCATGGTGGACGCCGAGCTCGTCGAGCTCGCCCACGCCTACTACGCCGCGCTTGGCATCCATGATGTCGTGGCCCACGTCAACTCGATCGGGGACGCCGCCTGCCGCCCGCGCTTCCGTGAGGCGCTCATCGACTACTTCGGCCGCCATGAGGCGCAGCTGAGCGAGGACTCGCGCCGCCGCCTGCGCGTGAATCCCCTCCGCGTCCTCGATGACAAGCTGCTGGACCCGCAGATCGCGGCACAGGCGCCGCGCTCGGTCGACCTGCTGTGCGATGCGTGCCGCGAGCACTTCACCGCCTTCCTCGAGCTCCTCGACGCCCTCGGCCTGCGCCACGTCGTCGACGACCGCCTGGTGCGCGGCCTCGACTACTACACGCGGACGACCTTCGAGTTCTTCGTCGCCGGGCGCGAGGGCCAGCAGCAGGCCCTGGGCGGCGGCGGACGCTACGACGGGCTGGTGGAGCACCTTGGTGGAAGGCCCACGCCGGGCATCGGCTTCGGGATCGGGATCGACCGGGCGGTGATCGCGGCGGAGGAGCAGGGTGCGCCGGCCCCGGACGAGCGAGGGCTGGTCGCGGTGATCAGCCCCAACCGGGGCGACCTCGCGACGCGCCTGCAGGTCGCCGGCGTCCTTCGCGGCGCCGGCCTGGCAGTCCGGCCGGACGGCTCGAGCCGGAAGCTCGGGCGCCAGCTCGAGACGGCGTCGAAGGTCGGCGCCCGCTGGGCGGTGATCGTCCAGGGCTCCGCCCGCGATCCGCTCGTGGTGCGTGACCTCGTGAGCGGCGAGCAGCGCGAGCTGTCACTCCCGGAGGCTGTCCGCGCCATGGGCGGCTGACCGCCGCCGCCGGACTTCGGCTACCATCGGCGGACCATGCCCGCCCGCCAGTCCTTCCGCACGCACACCTGCGGCGAGCTCCGCCCGGAGCACGTCGGTGAGCACGTGACGCTCGCCGGATGGGTGCATCGCCGGCGCGACCACGGTCACCTGACGTTCTTCGACCTGCGCGACCGCTACGGGATCACGCAGGTCGTGACCAACGCGCAGGACGCGCCGGCGGCCCACGCCGCGGGGGAGGCGGCCCGCAACGAGTGGGTGATCCAGGTCACCGGGACGGTGCGACATCGGCCGCAGGGCACCACGAACCCCGACCTCGCCACGGGCGAGGTGGAGGTCGCCGTCTCCGATCTGGCCATCCTCAACCCCTCGAAGGTGCCGCCCTTCTACGTGAACGAGGAGCAGCCCGGGCTCGACGAGTCACTCCGGCTGCAGTATCGCTACGTGGACCTGCGACGGCCGCCCATGCAGGAGCGGATCATCCTGCGTGCCCGCCTGGCGAGCGCGGTGCGACGGGCGTTCGAGGGCATGGGCTTCGTCGAGATCGAGACGCCGAACCTCATCCGCAGCACGCCGGAGGGCGCGCGCGACTTCGTCGTTCCCTCGCGGCTGCAGCCGGGCCAGTTCTACGCTCTGCCGCAGAGTCCGCAGCAGCTCAAGCAGCTCCTGATGGTCGCCGGCTACGACCGCTACTTCCAGCTGGCCCGCGCGTTCCGCGACGAGGACCTGCGGGGCGACCGCCAGCCGGAGCACACGCAGATCGACGTGGAGATGAGCTTCGTCCGCGGCGAGGACGTGATGGCCACCATCGAGGAGATGGTGACCACCGTGTCGCGCGAGGTGATGCCCGAACGCCCCATCCTCGCCGCCCCCTTCCCGCACCTCACCTACGAGGAGGCGCTGGACCGATACGGTTCGGACAAGCCGGACCTCCGCTTCGGCATGGAGCTGACGGACCTGACCGATGCCGTCCGCAGCGTGGACTTCCGCGTCTTCGCCGAGCCCATCGCGGCGGGCGGCCGGGTGCGTGGCATCGTGGCTCCCGGCTGCGCCGGGTACTCGCGCAGGCAGGTCGACGAGCTGACAGATCTCGCGCGACGCCACGGCGCCGGCGGACTCGTGCATCTCGCAGTGGGGGATGACGGCGGCCTCTCCGGGCCGGCCGCCAGGTTCCTCGACGACGCCCACCAGGCGGCCCTGCGGGAGACGACCGGGGCGGCGCCGGGTGACCTGATCCTCGTCGTGGCCGATGCCGATCCGCTGCGCTCCGCGGACGTCCTGGGCCGCCTGCGGCTGGAGCTCGGGGACAGGCTCGGGCTCCGCGACGAGAACCTCCTCGCCTACGTCTGGGTCTACCCCTTCCCGATGTTCACCTGGGACGAGGAGAACCAGCGCTGGGATGCGACCCACAACCCCTTCAGCGCGCCGCTCTGGGAGGAGGAGGCGCGGATGGAGTCCGATCCCGGCTCGGTCCACGCCCAGCAGTACGACCTTGCCCTCAACGGCTGGGAGCTCGGCGGCGGCAGCGTGCGGATCCACCGTCGCGACCTGCTGGAGCGGGCCTTTGCGCTCATGGGCCACACCGTGGAAGGGATGCGCGACCAGTTCGGCGCGCTCCTCGACGCGCTCGAGTACGGTGCCCCGCCGCACGGCGGGATCGCCATCGGCCTGGACCGATGGAGCGCCCTCCTGGCCCGGCAGACGAACATCCGCGAGGTGATGGCCTTCCCGAAGACGCAGTCGGGGAACGATCTCATGCTGGAGGCGCCGTCCCGGATCAGCCCCGTCCAGCTCGAGGAGCTCCATCTCGAGATCGTTCGCGAGGAGTGAGCCGTCCGGCCCGGGCCGGACGGCCGGCGTCTCGGGCACAAGCGCAGGTGGTCCGGCGTTGCGGTTCTGTGCCATCCTGCATCCGCCACAACCGGCGTGCCGCCGGAGCGGCACGCTGTGCGGAGGTACGAGGTGAAGGTTCGAGACGTCATGACGGCGCCGGTCGTCTCCGTGCGGCCGGAGACGCCGCTCAAGGAGGTCGCCCGCCTCTTCCTGGATCGGAAGATCAGCGGCGTGCCCGTCACCGACGAGGCCGGCAAGGTGCTGGGCATCGTCAGCGAGGCGGACTTCCTGATCAAGGAGCGCGGGATCCCGGAACGCCAGGTCGGCGCACGTCGACCGCTCGCCTGGCTCTTCGGTGACGAGCGGAGCACGCGGGAGCAGGCGAAGGTCCATGCGGCGACGGCCGGCGAGGCGATGACGAAGCCGGTCCTGACCGTGTGCGCCGAGTGCGCGCTTCGCGAGGCGGCCGCCCTCATGGTCGACCACCAGGTGAACCGGCTTCCGGTCGTGGACGACGATCGGCTGGTCGGGATCGTGACGCGTGCGGATCTGGTCGGCGCCTTCATCCGTCCCGACGAGGAGCTCGCGACCATCATCTCCGACGAGGTGATCCGCGATACGATGTGGGTGGATCCTCGACGCGTCAGCGTGGAGGTCTCGGAAGGTGTGGTGCGCCTGAGCGGGGCGGTCGATCGGCGCTCGACGGCGCAGATCCTGGCGAAGCTCGTCGCACAGGTCGACGGGGTCGTGAACGTCGAGGCCGCCGATCTCCGCTGGGAGCTCGACGATCGCAACATGGTGCCGGCCACGGAGCGTGGCGAGCGCGAAACGACCGCGGCCTCGCTGACCCGCCGGGAGCCCCCCCGCACCACCGGCTGAGACGAGCTCACCGGGGAGGCAGGTAGCTTCCGTCCGGGTCGTGTGTCTCCCGCCCGGAGAGCGGCGGGTTGAAGATGCAGACGAGCCGCAGCGTCTCGCGCACGCGGAGGACGTGCCGGTCGTGCTGGTCGAGCGCGTACACGATCCCCGGACCGATGGCGTGGCGCTCACCGCTCTCCACCGCCTCGATCTCGGCCGCGCCGGCGATGCAGTAGCACGCCTCCAGGTGATGCCGGTAGCCAAGGTGCAGCTCGGCGCCCGCCTCCACGGTCGTTTCCGAGAGCGAGAACCCCATCCGGTCGTCGCGGAGGAGGAGCCTCCTGCTGCGCCAGCCCTCCCCGCTGACATCCCGCTCGGTGGCGGCGATCTGCTCCAGGCTGCGAACGATCACGGTCTGCTCCTTTCGCTGGTTCCGTCCGACCTCCGCAGTATCATCGCGGGGATGGCCATCTATCTCGATCACGCGGCGACGACCCCCGTTCGCCGCGAGGTGATCGAGGCCATGCTCCCGTACCTCGCCGAGCATGCGGGGAACCCGTCGAGCATCCACGCGTCCGGCCGGCGGGCCCGGCAGGGCCTCGACGAGGCACGCGAGCGGATCGCCGCCCTCATCGGGGCGCGACCGCGCGAGATCGTCTTCACCTCGGGCGGGAGCGAGGCGGACAACCTCGCGATCAAGGGGGCGGCCTGGGCCGCGTCGTCGCGCGGCCGCCACATCGTCACCAGTGCGGTGGAGCACAAGGCCGTCCTGCAGACCTGCGCGCTCCTCGAGCGGCACGGCTTCGAAACCACGCTCGTGCCGGTGGATGGCGCCGGGATGGTGGATCCGGGGGCCGTGGAGGCTGCGATCACGGACCGGACGGTGCTCGTGAGCATCATGGCCGCCAACAACGAGGTGGGAACCGTCCAGCCGATTCGCGAGATCGGCAACGTTTGCCGCTCGCGCCGCGTCCTGTACCACGTGGATGCAGTGCAGGCGGCGCCCTTCATCACGATCGACGTGAACGACTGGCAGGTCGACCTGCTCTCGCTCTCCGCCCACAAGCTGTACGGCCCCAAGGGAATCGGGGCTCTCTACGTTCGCCACGGAACGGCCCTCGTGCCCCAGGTCCAGGGCGGGTCGCAGGAGCGCCAGCGGCGCGCCGGAACGGAGAACGTTGCGGCGGCGGTGGGCTTCGCGGAGGCCTTCGCGCTCGTGGCGGGGGAGCCGGAACGGTCCGCGGAGAACGCGCGGCTCGCCGGCCTGCGCGACGGTCTCATCGCCGGGCTGACCGCGCTCGACGGCGTGCGGCTCACCGGTCACCCGGCCGCGCGCCTGCCGAACAGCGTGAGCGTCCTGGTCGAGGGAGTGGAGGGCGGCGACCTCGTCGCGGCGCTCGACCTGGAGGGAATCGAAACCTCCACCGGGTCGGCGTGCACGACGGGAAGCGTCGAGCCGAGCCACGTGCTCCTGGCCATGGGGATCGGGGAGGAGGCGGCCCACGGGTCGCTGCGCCTGACCCTTGGCCGATCGACATCGACCGCCGATGTCGCCGCGACGGTCTCCGCGGTCGGACGCTGCGTTGCGCGCCTGCGCGCGCGGCCGGGAGAGGACCCGGACGTCTCACCGCATCCGTCCGACGTCCCCGGGTGGGCCCCGGGGGACCAGCCAACGGGGTAGAGTCAGCCAACCGTGCTAGCGCGCATCTGGTCAGGGGTTCGGCGCTCGGCGGCGCTCTCGGCAGCGCTTTCCTTCGTGTTCCCGGGCCTTGGACAGGGATGGAGCGGCGCGGTCCCCCGTGGCCTCCTCCTCGCCGGACCGGTGGTGATCCTCGTCGCCGGCGCTCTCTGGCTGCTCCAGCAGGGCACCGTCCGCGTCTTCGGGCTCCTGCTGGACCCGGCCGTGATGGCTGCGCTGCTGGTGCTCGACGCCATCCTCCTGCTGTACCGCCTGGCGACGATCCTCGACGCCTATCTCGTCAGCCGGCGGCGGTACCCGGTGGTCTCCGCCTCGCGCGCTCGCCGGGTCGTCTCGGTCAGCGTCCTGGTCGCCCTGCTGCTCGGCACCGTCTCCATGCACGCGGCGGTCGGGGTGCTCGGGTACAAGACGTACGTGGCGGACGCGAAGTTCTTCGATCCGGCGGGTCCCAACGGCGGGGCGGGCGAGGTGCCGACATCGGAACCGACGCTCGTCCCCGGGGTCAGCGTCACCCCGGGACCGTCGCCCACGCCCGAGGTGACGCCCACGCCGATCCCGCCCTGGAAGTCCGACGGGCGCCTGAACCTGCTGCTCGTCGGCGGGGACGCCGGGCCGGGTCGCTGGTCGCTGCGGACCGACACCATGATCCTGCTCAGCGTGGACATCGCGACCGGGCGCGCGGCCCTGTTCGGCATCCCGCGCAACCTGATCAACGTGCCGCTCGGCGCCCAGAGCGCGAAGGCCTTCAGCTGCGGCTGCTTCCCTGATCTCCTCAACGCGCTGTACGTCTATGCCGGCAAGCACCCGGAGTCCTTCCCCGGGGGAGATGCGCGCGGCTACCTGGCGCTCCAGTCGGCCGTCGGCGCGCTGACCGGCGCCCAGATGGACGGGATGGTCGTCGTGGACCTCAACGGCTTCGTGCGCCTCGTCAACGCCCTGGGCGGCATCGACATCAACGTTCCGTACGCAATCTACGATTCGCGCTATCCCCTCGAGAACGGGCAGGGGGACGTCGCGCTCCACATCAAGGCCGGTCAGCAGCACATGGACGGGCACACCGCACTGGCCTACGCGCGTTCGCGCCACCAGGATGACGATTACCACCGCATGCAGCGTCAACAGCTGGTGATCCTCGCCCTGCGGCGTGCCGTCAAGCCCTGCGCGCTTGTCCCGCGCCTGCCCGAGCTGATCGACATCGCGGGCGACTCCCTGTGGACGAACCTGTCGCCCAGGGACATGCCCGACCTGCTGGCCCTCGCCCAGCGCGTGGACACCGCCCACATCGGCCGCTTCGCATTCGTGCCGCCGAACGTCCCCGAGTACCTCACGGCCAGGGCCATCGGCACGATCCACGGTATCGTCGCCAACGCGTTCAACGGCCCGACCACTTCCCCCGGTGCGTCGGCGACGCCGGCGCCGACCCAGCCTCCCGACACGGGCTGCTGATCTGCCGGTCATCCCGCGCGACCCGGGCCGCTCGCTTATCATCGGGCCTCGTATGAGCCGGATCGTGGCCGCCATGAGCGGCGGAGTGGACTCCAGCGTTGCAGCGGCGCTCCTGGCGCGCGATGCGGCCGAGCGTGGCCACGAGGTGATCGGCGTCTGGATGCGCACCCACCCCGCCGATGCCGAGGGCTGGGAGGCCCGCCGCTCCTGCTGCTCCCCCGACGCCGCGGACGACGCGCGTCGCGTGGCGCAGCTGCTGGGGATCCCGTTCTTCATCCTCAACGTGGAGCGCGCCTTCGGCACGCAGGTGATCGATGCCTTTGCCGACGCGTACCTCGCCGGCACGACCCCCAACCCGTGCCAGGCGTGCAACCAGTACATCAAGTTCGACGAGCTGCTGCGCCGCGGCCTCGGTGCGTACGGTGCCGCTGCCGTGGCGACGGGCCACTACGCACGCATCGAGCAGCGCGACGGCCGATGGCGGCTGCTCCGCTCCCGCGATGCGGAGAAGGACCAGACGTACTTCCTGTGGGTCCTGAGCCAGGCACAGCTCGCCGCGAGCCGCTTCCCGCTGGGCGAGATGACCAAGCCGGAGGTGCGCGCCCTCGCCGCGGAGCTCGAGCTGCCCACCGCGGACAAGCCGGAATCCCAGGAGATCTGCTTCGTCCCGGCCGGCGACTATCGCGCACTGCTGGCGGAGCGGCGCGGCTATGCCGGAGAACCGGGCCCCATCGTCGACGGCCGCGGGACGGTGGTCGGCACCCACACCGGCTACGCGCACGTCACGGTCGGACAGCGGCATGGGCTGGGCGTGGCGCTCGGCGAGGCGGTCTACGTCCGCGAGGTGCTTCCCGAGACGAACACCGTCGTGATCGGCCGGCGCGGCGAGATCGCCCGCTCGCGTTTCGAGGTCGCCGGCCGCCGCTTCACGGCCGGGGAGGCGCCGGCCGAGCGCTTCGCCGCCACGGTGCGGATCCGCCACCGGGCGGCGGACGTGCGGTGCGAGGTGACGCTCACCGGAGAAGACGGCTTCCTGGTGGAGACCGCCGAGCCGGTGTGGGCGCCCGCACCGGGCCAGGCCGCCGTCCTGTACCGCGGCGAGGAGTGCATCGGCGGGGGGAGGATCGCTCGGCCGGTGGCCGCCGCGGTGGCATGATCTCGTGGCTGATCCTGATCGTGATGACCGCGGGGATCAACCTCTTCGCCTTCATCGCGGTCCGCGGCAGATGGGGCCCGCTCGTCCCGCTGCTGGCCGTCGCCGCGCTCATCGGGACCGTCGCCGGCAACGCGGCGGGCGCCGGCGTTGGGCTCGGACTGCTGCGGATCGGTGACTTCGAGCTGGTGGCCGCGTCGCTCGGCGCGCAGCTGGCGATGGTCGTGACCCTGCTGCTTGCCGCTCTCGCGCCCGCATCGGCTCCGCCCACCGACGACCCGTGATGCGTAGAATCAGTGCGAACACACGGAGGAGTGGCGCAGTCAGATGAGGGATTCCGGGTTCGGCAGCTTCCTGGCCGGGCTGCTGATCGGCGGACTGATGGGTGCCGCCGTGGGCATGGTGCTGGCCCCCGAATCGGGGACGCGGCTGCGCGAGCAGGTCGGCGAATTCGTCGACGGCCGGCGGGTCGCCTTCGACGACGCGATCAACGAGGGCCGGGCGGCGGCCGAGATCGCGCGCGCGGAGATCCTCAGCTCCACCGAGGCCGGCCCGGAGGCCGGTGGGGGCTCGCCGGAGGCTGCCGCATCCTGAGCGCCGGCGCCTCGTCCGTTCACGAGCGAAGGGAGCCGGTATGCGCCGGCTCTCACCGTGCCGGGGGCCGTTGACGAGAAGCAGGACAGATCCATCCATGGAGAACCGATCCGCAGCCGACATCCGCGAGCGGTTCCAGCGCTTCTTCGAGGCGCGGGGCCATACCCGCGTACGCCCGGCGCCGCTCCTTGCCCGCGACGACCCGACGCTTCTCTTCGTCAACTCCGGGATGGTCCAGTTCAAGCGCGTGCTCACCGGCGAGGAGAGGCGCGACTACTCCCGCGCGGTGGACGCGCAGCCGGCGCTGCGGGTGGCCGGGAAGCACAACGACTTCGAGGAGGTCGGGCGGACCCCTCGCCACCACACGCTCTTCGAGATGCTCGGCAACTGGAGCTTCGGTGACTACTTCAAGCGCGAGGCGATCGCCTGGGCATGGGAGTTCCTGACCGCCGACCTGGGGATCCCCGCGGAGCGCCTGGCGGCCACGACCTACACCGATGACGACGATGCCTACCGCATCTGGACCCAGGAGATCGGCCTCCCGCCGGAGCGGATGGCGCGCTGGGGCAACATCGCCGTCGGCGACGAGAAGAACTTCTGGCAGATGGGAGAGACCGGGCCCTGCGGTCCGTGCTCGGAGATCCACTACGATCGCGGGGCCGAGTTCAGCGAAGGCGACTTCTGCGTCCCGGACCACTCCGAGCACTGCCCGCGCTGGC
The DNA here is from genome assembly GCA_963773695.1 of uncultured Chloroflexia bacterium. Taxonomy (GTDB): domain Bacteria; phylum Chloroflexota; class Limnocylindria; order QHBO01; family QHBO01; genus CAVXEH01. Next base: position 62,301 of record CAVZCE010000015.1, read on the forward strand.
TGGAGGTCTGGAACCTGGTCTTCATGCAGTTCGACCGTGCCGCGGACGGGACCCTGACCCCGTTGCCGTTCCGCAGCGTGGACACCGGCATGGGCCTCGAACGGATCGCCTCCGTCGTCCAGGGCGTCGACTCGAACTACCGAACGGACCTCTTCGAGCCGATCATCCAGCGCGTGGCCGCGTTCATGGGCCACGACCCCGAGACGGTGGAGAGCGAGCGATTCAGCTACCAGGTCGTCGCGGACCACTCGCGCGCCATGACGTTCATGATCGCGGAGGGGATCCGGCCTTCGAACGAAGGTGCGGGCTACGTGCTGCGCCGCATCGTGCGGCGGGCCGTGCGCCACGGACGGCTGATGGGGATCGAGCGTCCGTTCCTGCGTGAGACCTGCGCGGTGGTGATCGACCTGATGGGTGGTGCGTATCCGCTCCTCGCCGAGCGGCGGGAACGCATCCTGGACGGGGTGGCCGGCGAGGAGGAGAAGTTCGCGCGAACCCTCGCCTCGGGGAGCGAGCGGCTGGCCCAGCTCGTCGAGGGGGCGGGAAGCGGCGGCGTCATCCCGGGCGCTGAGGCGTTCCGCCTCCACGATACGTTCGGCTTCCCCATCGACCTCACCGTGGAGATGGCCGGCGAGTCGGAGGTCGGCGTCGACCGCGCCGGGTTCGAGGCCGCCATGGCGGAGCAGCGACGCCGGTCGCGCGCGACCCGCAAGGCGGGCTTCGCCGCGGATCCGTCCCTGGCCGGCCTCACAAGCGAGTTCGTCGGCTATCCGAACGAGACCGTGGCCGATGGCGCAACCGTCATCGGGACCGCCGGCCAGGACGACGAAGAGGCGCCCGCCCAGGTGGTCCTGGATCGCACTCCGTTCTATCCCGAGGGCGGCGGCCAGGTTGGTGACCGGGGCACCCTCATCGGCCCGAACGGCCGTTTCGAGGTGGAGGACACGCAGCGCGCGGGCGACGCGATCGTCCACGTCGGGCAACTGGAGGGTACCCTGGCCGCCGGCGACGTGGTGCGGGCGGAGGTCGACGTCGAGGCGCGCTGGGGAGCGGCCCGCAACCACACCGGGACGCACCTGCTCCACCGTGCCCTGCGCGACGTCCTGGGCGAGCAGGCCAAGCAGGCGGGCAGCTGGGTAGGCCCCGAGGGCATGCGGTTCGACTTCCCCGGGAGCGGCGCGACGCCGCGCGAGGCGCTCCGCGAGGTCGAGCGCCGGGTGAACGCCCAGATCCGGCGCGACGCGGCGGTCACTCCCGAGTGGATGTCGCTGACGGACGCCCAGGCGCTGGGCGCGGACATGTTCTTCGGCGAGAAGTACGTCCCCGAGTCCGTACGCCTCGTCCGGGTGGACGGCTACAGCAAGGAGCTGTGCGGCGGGACGCACGTGGCGAGCACCGGGCAGATCGGGGCGTTCCGGATCACCGGCGAGTCGAGCATCGGCGCCGGGCTGCGCCGCATCGAGGCGGTGACCGGGGCCGGCGCCGACGAGCTCGTCGCCCGACGCCTCGAAGCGCTGCATGAGACGGCGCTCCTGCTCGGGGAGCAGCCGGAGCAGGTGCCGGCCCGTGTCGCTGCGCTTCTCGACCGGCTGCGCGAGACGGAGAAGGCCGCCAGGGAGGCGGGGTCGTCCACCCGCTCCGAGCGCATCGAGGCCGGCACGCTGCTCGCCTCGGCACAGGAGGCGGGGGAGACGAAGGTGATGATCCAGCGCTTCGACGGGGCCGATGCCGCCACGCTGCGAGCCCTCGCGGACGATCTGCGGGGCACGACCGGCCGCTTCGCCCTGGTCGCGGCGGGTGCCGCGAACGGGCAGCCCGCGCTCCTGGTTGCGGCGAGCCGGGATCTCGTCGCGGAGGGCTTCGATGCCGTCCCGATCGTGCGCGCCGCGGCGGCCCTCATGGGCGGAGGCGGTGGCGGTCGCCCGGACCTGGCGCAGGCGGGCGGGCGCGACGCCGCGGCCCTGGACGACGCGCTGCGGGAAGCCGGCAGAGCGGCGCTCGAGGCGCTGGAACGCCTGGAGCAGAGCTGAGCGGGGGCGCGCGCACGACGATGCAGGGCCTGGTCGGGCGTGTCGTGGGTCGGCTGCAGGGCGGCCGCCGGCCGGACGGTGACGCGGGCGTCATCGCCGCGCTCGACATCGGCACCGAGCTCGTGAAGGCGCTGGTCGTCAGCGCCGAGCCCCGACCCGATGGCGGGCTGGACGGAGTCGTGCATGGCGCTGGACGCCGTCGCCAGGGCCTGACCCACATGCAGTCGGGCACCGTGAGCGACATCGACGCGGTGGTCGAGAACTGCGCGGCAGCACTCGACGAGGCACGAGCCGTCGCCGGCCTGCGGCCGCGGAGCGTGGTGATCGGCATCGCCGGCGAGCTGGTGAAGGGCACCACCGCATCGCTCGCCGCGCGCCGCGACGATCCGCGGCGGCCCCTGGACGAGGCCGAGCTGCAGTTCGTCGTGGAGCGCGTGCAGGACGCCGCGCTGCGGGAGGCGGAACGCCGCATCGGCTGGGAGAGCGGCATCGAGCGCCTCGACGTGCGTCTCGTGCACGCCGCGATCGTCGAGATGAAGATCGACGGCTACCCGGTCAGCAACCCCATCGGCTTCACGGGCGCCCACATCGAGCTGGCGATCTTCAACGCCTTCGCGCCCATGGTGCACCTGGGCGCGCTGCAGTCCATCGCCGCCGCGCTGGAGCTCACGCTCCTCGGCGTGATCGCGGAGCCGTACGCGGTGGCGACCTGCCTTGCCCCGCGGGAGCTCGGCGACAGCGGCGCAGTCTTCATCGACGTCGGCGGCGGAACCACCGATGTCGCCCTCGTCCGCCACGGCGGGATCGCTGGGACGAAGATGCTGGCCCTTGGCGGCCGCGCCTTCACGAAGGGCCTCGCGGAGCGGTTCGAGCTGGACTTCGCACGCGCCGAGGCCCTCAAGCTCGCCTCCGCGGACGAGGACGCGCTCCCCGAGGCCGAGATCCCGGCCGCCGAGGTCGCGGCGGCTCTCGCCGCCGATGCCGGGGTCTGGCTCGAAGGGGTCGAGCTCATGATCGGCGATCTTGCGGAGGGCGAGCTCCTCCCGGGCCGGATCTACCTGTGCGGCGGGGGAGCCCGGCTGCCGCAGATCGCAACGTCCCTCGCCGGCGACGGGTGGTGGCGCCGGCTGCCGTTCGCGCGACGACCGGAGGTGCGTGCCCTGGCGCCGGACGACGTGGCGGGGGTGCGCGACGCCACCGGGCTGCTGGTCACCCGGCAGGACGTGACGCCCATGGCGCTGGCGCACCAGGGCCTCATCCTCGACGCGCACTCGAGCGCGGTGGAACGTGCCATGCGCAGCGCGGTGCGCGCCATGGAGCTGTAGCCGATGCCGGACCAGGCCGCCCCCGAGCAGCCCCGCGTGCTCTACCTGGAGCCCGACGACGAGATCACCTCCGTCGTCCGTCGCCTGGGTGAGGTGGGCGACGGCGCCGTCATCCTCGTCGCCCCGGGGCGGAGCAAGGCGACCTCGAGCGCGATCGGCCTGCGCCTGATCGCGCGACGGGCCGCGGAGGCGGGCCTGGGGCTCTCGCTCGTCGCCGATCCCGCCTCGCGGATGCTCGCCGGCGAGGCGGGCATCCCGGCCTTCGCCGCCGTCCCGGAGGCGCTCTCGGGCCGGCCCCCCGCGGAGCTGGAACCACCGCCGCGCCCGCGGGCGGCCATCCACGTCGTGCGCGGTGAGCGCTCCGCCCCGCTTGCCGCCCTCGCCGCCCCATCGGCTCCCTCGCAGGCGGCCGCACCGCCCGCCACACCGCGCCCCGCCGTCACCCGTGCGGAGGACACCCAGGCCGTTCCGGTCGTCGCGCCTCCACCGCGCCCCGGCCGAGCGTGGCACATCCGGGGGCCGCGCGATGCGCGGGGGTGGGCCTGGATGGCGGCCGCGCTCGTGGTGCTGGCCGCGATCGTCGCCGCAATCCTGCCCGGGGCCACGATCCGCATCGTTCCGCAGACACGGACCGTGGGTCCCTTCGCCTACACGATCGCGCTCGACTCATCGCTCGACAGCGGTACCGTGACCTCCACGAAGCAGGCGGACGCCACCGGCACCTACGACGCGTCGACGCCGGCGAAGGGGACGGTCACCTTCGCGAACTACAGCGCCAACAGGGTGACGGTGCCAAAGGGAACGTCGGTCTCCGCGGGGAAGCTCGTCTTCACCACGGATGCCGCCGTGGCGGTGCCCGGAGCGCCCGGGCTCGGAAGTGCGTCGACCGCTCACGTGGCCGTCACCGCCCGGGAGACGGGTCCCGACGGGAACGTCGCCATCGACGCCATCGACACGATCGACGACGCGCAGCTGCGCTCCGATCTGTGCGCCCAGTTCTTCTTCTGCACGCGGCCCCTCGTCGCGAACCGCCAGCCGCTCTCCGGCGGCGAGAGCAAGACCGGAACGGAGATCAGCCAGGCGGACGTGGACGGGCTCGTTGCCGCGATCAAGGACGACCTCCAGCGGCAGCTCGCCCAGCGCCTGGCGGGCCACCCCGAGCGCATCTACGCCAGCGCGGCGGGGGAGGACCCGGCCATCACCGTGCCCCAGGGGCTCGTCGGGACGCGCGACCAGGGAACCTTCGAGCTGACCGGGAGCCTGCGGTACGCGCGGCGCTACGTGGCCCGCGACGCCCTGTCGGAGGCCGTCACGGCCCGGCTCCAGGCGGACGAACGCGCGCGGCCGGCGGGGACGACGCTCGTCGACGGCAGCATCGGGATGTCGCAGCCGAAGCTGACGGCGACGGGCAGCCAGCTCAGCGCCGACGTGACCGTCACGGCCAGCGTGGCGCCGGTCCTCGACGAGAGCGAGCTGAAGGCGCGGATCGCCGGCCGCTCGCGCGACGACGCGATCCGCGCACTCGCCGACATCGGTCCGGCCACGGTGGAGCTGTGGCCCGGCTGGGTGGACGCCGTGCCACGGCTCCCGTTCCGCATCCAGGTGAACGTCGAGACCCCGTCGCCGCAGCCGTCGGCCTCGCCCGCCAGCGCCGTGTCGCCGTCGTGACCCGCATCCTGGGGATCGACCACGGCCGCCGGCGCATCGGGGTCGCCGTCGCCGACGAGGAGACCGCCATGGCCTTCGCCCGGCCGGCGCTGATGGTGGACGGACGCCCGGCCGCGGCCGTCGCGGCAGTCGCGCGGATTGCGCGCGACGAGGCGGCGGGCCTCATCGTGCTGGGCCTGCCGCGCAACATGGACGGCAGCGAGGGTCCGCAGGCGGCCCGGGCACGGACCTTCGGCGAACAGCTGGTCGCCGCGGGCCTGCGGGTCGAGTACGTCGACGAGCGGCTCACGAGCTGGGACGCCGGGCAACGCCTGGCGGATGCCAACCGGCGTCCGGCGCGGACGAGCGGCGAGCTAGACTCGGCGGCGGCACGGCTGATCCTGCAAGATTACCTGGACGCTCGCACCCCTCCCCGCAGCCGGCCGGCCGTGGATGCCGGCGACGATGACGACCAGGAGAGCGGATGAACGAAGATCCTCGCGCGCGCTGGGAGAACGATGACCGCCGCAACGAGCGGATCCGCGAGCTGCGCGCGCAGCGCGGAACGGGGGAGCACCGCCCCTCGCGACCCTTCCAGCCCCTGATCCTGCTCGCATGGTTCGCCGGGGTCGCCGCGCTCGCCGCCGTCCTCATCTTCGTCGGCTTCCTGGCGTTCGCGCCGAGGCTGATGGACTGGGTCGAAGCCAACCCGGGAATGGTCAACCAGGGCGTCGTGCTCGACTTCGTGAAGTGGTACCAGCCACAGGTGCTCGAGGACACGCCGGTCGGGTCCGATGGCGGCCGCATCACGGTGGAGGTGCCGAACGGCGCCACGGACACGCAGATCGGTCATCTCCTGTACCAGAAGGGGCTGGTCCGCAGCGAGCTTGCCTTCCAGTACTGGGTGCACCAGGCGGGGCGCCAGGGGACCCTGGCGGCCGGCACCTACGACCTGTCGCCGTCGCTCACGCCATCGGAGATCGTCGCGGCGCTCCGGCAGGAGGCCGGACCGGAGATCACCATCCGCATCCAGGAGGGCTGGCGCCTCGAGCAGATCGTGGGCTACCTGGGAACGACGAAGCTGACGATGAACCTCGACGAGTTCGCCCGGCTCGTGAAGCAGCCGCCCGCCGATCTCCTCAACAAGTACGACTTCTTCAAGGACCTGCCGACCGGGCGGAGCCTGGAGGGCTACCTCTACCCCGATACCTACCGGGTCGACGCCAACTCCACCGCTCGCCAGCTCGTCGAGAAGCTGCTCAACACCTTCGACGAGCGGCTCACGCCGGAGATCCGTGACGCGATCGCCAAGCAGACCGTCGGCGGCAAGCCGATGACGATCGACCAGGCCGTGATCCTGGCCAGCATCGTCGAGCGCGAAGCGGTGCTGGACAAGGAGCGTCCCATCATCGCCGGCGTCTACCTGAACCGGCTGAACACCAAGGGCCAGACCGCCTACCTGCTCCAGGCGGATCCGACCCTGCAGTACGGCCTGGCCACCGAGAAGCACGCGGACGCGCCCATCAGCCAGTGGCACTCGATCACCTGGTGGCCGCCGCTGGAGACCGGTGGTGCCGACGTGAAGCTGCCCAAGGAGCTTGCCGGCTACCAGACCTACACGAACACCGGGCTGCCGCCATCGCCGATCTCGGCGCCGCGGATCGCTTCTCTCGAGGGCGTGGCGAAGGCCGCCACCAAGGACGGCTACTTCTTCTTCGTGGCCGCCTGTCCGGGTGGCAATCGCGACGGCTCCCACTACTTCGCCAAGACGTACGCGCAGCACCAGGCCAACATCGCCAAGGCGAACGCCGAGTGCCCCGCGTCCTGACGCTCACAGCACGGAGGTTCACACCGCCCGCATGATCAGCACCGGAGACATCAAGAAGGGCGTCATCATCGAGCTCGACGGCCAGCTCATGAAGGTCCTGGACTGGACGCACATCAAGATGGCGCGCGGATCCGCGCAGGTCCGCATGAAGCTGCAGAACGTGCGCAAGGGCGACATCGTGGAGCGCACCTTCCAGGCCGGGACGCGCTGGCCGCGGGCGCGGGTCGAGCAGCGCAAGGTCCAGTACCTCTACAACGACGCGGGGATCTACTACTTCATGGACAACGAGACGTACGAGCAGATCGCCGTCAGTGGGGCGATGATCGGCGAGGACCGGCTCTACCTCAAGGAGAACACCGACGTCTTCGTCTCCTCGTACGAGGGCGAGGTGCTGGGCGTCGACCTGCCGGTGAGCGTCGACCTGCTCGTGGCCCAGACGGATCCGGGCTTCGCCGGCGACACCGCCACGGGCGCCAAGAAGGCGGCGACCATGGAGACCGGCGTCGTCGTCCAGGTCCCGCTCTTCATCAACGAGGGCGACACCGTCCGCGTCGACACCCGCAACGGCGAGTACGTGACCAGGGTCTGAGCGCGAGGGACCGATGCGGACCGAGCCGACGACGATGGGCGCCTGAGTGAGCCCCGAGCAGCCGAGCCTGTGGGGTGCGTCCACCCTGCCGCCGCGGATCCTGCGCGTGAGCGAGCTGAACCGCCGCGTGCGCACGCTGCTCGATGCCGATCCGGCCCTCGCCGACGTGTGGGTCGAGGGTGAGATCAGCAGCCCGTCGTTCCCTGCCTCGGGGCACTGCTTCTTCACCCTGAAGGACGCCGGGTCCCAGCTGCGCTGCGTGCTGTTCCGGGAGGAGCTGGCCCGCGCGCTCGTGCGGCCGCAGCACGGGATGGCGGTCGTCTGCCACGGCCGCGTGCGCGCCTACGAGACCCAGGGTGTCTACCAGCTGTACGTGGAGTCGCTCACCCCTGCCGGCGCCGGCGACCTGCACGCGCGCTACGAGCAGCTGCGCGCCCGCCTGGCCGCGGAGGGGCTCTTCGACGAGGCGCGCCGACGCCCGCTGCCCCGCTGGCCGCGCCGCATCGGGGTGGTGACATCGCCGATCGGCGCCGTCTGGCAGGACATCCGCAACGTGATCCGGCGCCGGTACCCGCTGGTGGAGCTCGTCCTGTCGCCGACCGGCGTCCAGGGCGAGGCCGCCGCGCCGGCGATCGTCCGGGCCCTGCAGCGCCTCTACGCGCGGCCGGCGATCGATGTCGTCATCCTCGCTCGCGGTGGCGGCTCGCTCGAGGACCTGTGGGCCTTCAATGACGAACGCGTGGTGCGGGCCATCGCGGCCGCGCCGGTCCCCCTGGTCGTGGGCGTCGGCCACGAGAGCGACGTGACGCTCGCCGACTTCGCGGCGGACGTGCGGGCGCCGACGCCCAGCGCCGCGGCCGAGCTCGTGGTGCCCGACGGAACGCAGCTGCCGTCGATCCTCGGCCGTCTGCGCGATCGCGCTTCCGCGGCCCTCCTCGCGCGTGTCGCGGACCGGCGCCGCGGCCTCGACGCGGAGGGCCGTGCGCTGTCGGCCGCCGCGCCCGATCTCGGCGCCGCCCGCCAGCGGGCCGGGGAGCTGCTCGACCGCGGACATCGCGCGCTCGAGGGGCGGGTGAGCCGGCAGCGGGCCGTGGTCGATGGGCTGCGCGACGGGCTGCGGGCCCTTGGCCCCGCGGCGACGCTGGCGCGCGGCTACGCGGTGGCCCGCCTCCCGGACGGGGCGATCGTGCGAGATCCCGGACAGGTGAAGGTGGGGGAGGCGCTCGAGGTCGTGGTCCTGGCCGGGCGGCTCGTGACGCGCGTCGAATCGAGATCGGACCAGGCCGCAGAGGAGCTGCTCTGATGACAATGCCGGCACCCATGAGCGACGAGGAGATCGCCGCGCGGCCCTTCGACGAGCTCGTCGCCGAGCTGCAGCGGATCGTCGCGGCCCTGGAGGGAGGCGGCGTGGGGCTGGAGGAGTCGATCGCGCTCTATCGGGAAGGGCTGCGCCTGCATGCCGCCTGCGAGGATCGCCTGCGCCGTGCGGAGCTGGCCATTGCCGAGCTGGGGCGACGAGCGGGGGCGGAGGTCGCACCGGGGGGTGGCGACGAGGAGGGGGCGTGAGCGGCGAGGCCCGGGTGGCACTGGCACGAGGAGTGCACCCCACGCTCGCTGCGTCCCTGGTGATCCCGAGAACGGGCGCACCGCTGCCAGGCAGCCTCACGGGTACCGGGTGCTGAACACGACGTACAACTACGAGAAGGTGATCGCGGCGCCGGGGTGACGTCCGGCCGCCCGACCCCGGAGCGGGGGGCCGCGCCGGTTCGTTCTATACTCGGCGGCGACCCTCCAGGACAGGAGCCCAGTGACACTCCTCGAATCCATCCGCGACCCGGCCCAGCTTCGAGGGCTCGACGACGACCAGCTGGCCTCGCTCGCGGCCGAGCTGCGCGAGAAGATGATCAGGACCGTCCACCACACCGGCGGTCACCTGGCGAGCTCGCTCGGCGCAGTGGAGATCGCCATCGCGCTCCACCGCGTGATGGACTCCCCGCGCGACCGGATCGTGTGGGACACGGGACACCAGGCCTACGCCCACAAGCTCCTCACCGGGCGCGCAGACCGCTTCGCGACCCTGCGCCAGGTCGACGGCATCGGCGGCTTCCCGCGACGCAGCGAATCAGCGCACGACGTCTTCGACGGCGGGCACGCGGGAACCGGGGTGTCCATCGGCCTCGGCCTCGCGGCCGCCCGCGACCTGCTGCCGCAGGGCGACTCCGGGCGCAGCCAGCGGATCGCGGTGTGCGTGGGTGACGCGGCCATGCAGAGCGGGCTGACGTTCGAGGCGCTCAACCATCTCGGGCAGACCCGCCATCGGCTCCTCATCGTCCTCAACGACAACGAGATGAGCATCAGCCGCTCGGTCGGCGGGATCTCGACGCGTCTCAACAAGCTGCGCCTCACGCGGGCCTACCAGGAGACGAAGACCGCCACCCAGCGCACGCTGCCGCGCGTCCCGATCATCGGGCGGCCCGCCTTCGAGCTTCTCGACTGGGCCAAGGAGGGGTTCAAGCGGACGTGGGCCAACGTCGGGTTCTTCGAGGACATGGGGCTCACCTACATCGGGGTCCTCGACGGCCATGACCTGGGCGAGCTGGAGCTCGCCTTCGAGCAGGCGTTCCACCTCCGCGGCCCCGTGCTCGTCCACGTGAAGACCGTGAAGGGCAAGGGCTACGCGCCCGCAGAGCAGGAGCCGGTGAGCTTCCACGGCGCCAGCCTTCCGCCCATCGACCTGTGCCTCATCGACCCCACGGAGGAGCCGCTCCGCGACGGCATCGAGGTTCCACGCCGTCCCAAGAGCTACACCCAGACCTTCGTGGAGGAGCTCCTGCGACTCGCGGAGTCGGACGAGCGCGTCTGTGCGGTGACGGCCGGGATGCCGACCGGCACCGGTCTCGCACGCTTCGAGGAGCGCTTCCCCCAGCGGTTCTTCGACGTCGGCATCGCGGAGCAGCACAGCGTGACCCTGGCCGCCGGGCTGGCCCTGGCCGGCATGCGTCCCGTCGTCTCGCTCTACTCCACGTTCAGCCAGCGCGCCTACGACCAGCTGGTCCACGACGTCTGCCAGAACGAGCTGCCGGTGCTGCTCGCCATCGATCGAGCCGGCCTGGTCGGCGAGGACGGGACGAGCCACCAGGGGATGTTCACCCTCCCCGCCCAGCGCTCGCTGCCGAACCTCGCGATCGGCTCTCCGAAGGATGAGCAGGAGATGCGGGACATGGTCGTCACCGCGCTCGCGCACGACGGCCCGATCAGCATCCACTTCCCCCGGGACCCGGGCCAGGACCTGCCGGACCGCGAAGGGCAGGCCCTGGAGATCGGCCGCGGCGAGCTCCTCCGGGAGGGTGACGACCTCCTGCTGATCGGCTTCGGCCCCATCGTCCAGCGCCTCTGCACGGTGGCGGACGCGCTGGCGGAGGATGGCCTCTCGGTCGCGATCGTCAACGCGCGCTGGGCCAAGCCGCTCGACGAGCGGCTCATCGGTGAGCAGGCCGCCGGCAAGCGGCTGGTCGTCACCGCGGAGGAGTCTGCGGCCATGGGCGGGTTCGGGGACGGGGTCCTCGACGCGCTCAACCGCGCCGGCATCCACGTGCCGCTCCTGAAGGTCGCCCTGGCCGAGGGGTTCGTCCACCACGGCGCGGTCGACGACCTGCGGCGGCAGCAGCGCATCGATGCCCCCGGCATCCTGGAGCAGGTGCGAACGGCTCTCGGCGTCGCGCACGCGGCGCGCCCGCGCCGCCGACGCACCACGACCGCGGCCTAGGACGCTCGCCGCCCGTATCATCGCCGGGTGCCCCGCACCCGGCTCGACCAGCTCCTCGTGGCGCGCGGCCTGGCACGCTCGCGAGCGGAAGCCCAGGCCCTCGTCCTGGCGGGCGCCGTCCGCCTTGGTGGCGACGAAGGGCGGGTGCTGAAGCCGGGGCAGCTCGTGGCGCAGGATGCGCCGCTCTCGCTCGCGGAGCGCCCGCGGTGGGCATCGCGCGGCGGGGAGAAGCTGGCCGCGGCCCTGGATGCCTTCGGGGTCGACCCGGCAGGCCTCGCCTGCCTGGACGCGGGCGCCTCGACCGGCGGATTCACCGACGTCCTGCTGCAGCGCGGCGCCCGCGTGGTGTACGCGGTCGACGTGGGGCGCGGACAGCTCGTGGAGCGCCTGCGCCGCGATCTGCGGGTCGTGGTCATGGACCGGACGAACCTGCGCACGCTGGCAAGCCTTCCGGAGCCGGTGCAGCTGGCCACGCTGGACCTGTCCTTCATCTCCCTGGGCCTCGTCCTGCCGGCGGTCCACAACTTCCTGGCGGACGGCGGCCGGATCGTGGCCCTCGTCAAGCCCCAGTTCGAGGCCGGCCGCGAGGCCGTCCCGCGTGGTGGGGTGGTGCGGGATCCGAACGTGCACCGCCTCGTCCTGCTCGCGTTTGCGGAGCAGGCCCGCGCCGCGCGGTGTGCGCCACTGGACCTGATTCGCTCACCGATCGTCGGCGGTGACGGCAACGTGGAGTTCCTGGCGCTCCTGGAGCGGGACGGCGCGGAGCCGCCCGTCGCATGGAACCGACGGGTCGAGGCGCTCACCGCGGAATCCGGACCGGGCGACGTATGACAGTCGGCCACCCGGACGCGCCGGATAACCCGGTGCGCGTGACACACGACGTACTACGATGCAGCGCGTGAAGAGGAGGGAGCGGCCCCGGGCGGTCGAGCAGCTGAGCGTCTTCGAGGGGCTGGAGGCGGTGGCGCCCATTGTCCACCACGAGCCGGCGGCCGACACGATGCGCCAGATCGTTTCGCTGCGCATGCCGGACGCTCTCCTCGAACGCGTCGAGGCGGCGGCCCACTCTCGCGGCGTCTCCCCGTCGAGCCTGATGCGGGCGCTCATCGCCGCGGGCCTCGACCGGTCGTACGCCGCCGTGACGGAGCCGGAGCTGGCGACCGAGCTCGCCGCGCTGCGACGGCGGGTGGACGAGATCGCCGAGCGGCTGGCCGTGGGCGCCGCGGAGACCGTGGCCGCCACCGTCGCCGCGGCACAACCGGCCGGTGATGCGGGGGCCTGATGGCCGGCATCGGGCGAATCGGCTTCGTCCTGAACCCCCACAACGACGCCGCGCGGGACGTCCTGCAGCGGGCCCGGACATGGTGCGAGGCCCGCGGCGTCGCCGCGTGGGATGAACCCTCGGATGCCGCGGAGGCCATCGGCGCGGCCTGCGCCGGGACCGACCTGATCTGCGTGCTCGGTGGCGACGGGACGTTCCTGCGCACCGCGCACGCCATCGGTGACCGCGGGGTCCCGGCCCTGGGGGTGAACCTGGGCCGCATCGGCTTCCTCGCCAAGGTCGAGACCGACGACCTGGAGCACGCGCTCGACCAGATCGCGGCCGGGCAGTATGGCGTCGAGGAGCGGTTCCGCATCTCCGCGGCGCTCCAGCGCCGGGACGGCAGCAGCGAGACGCACGCCTGCCTCAACGAGGTCGTCGTCGCCCGCGGCACCCGGGTCAGGATGATCCAGGTGGCCGTGGACGTCTCGGGCAGCCACCTGGCCACCTACCTGGCCGATGGCGTCGTCGTGGCCACGCCCACCGGCTCCACCGCCTACTCGTTCAGCGCCGGAGGCTCGATCCTCGATCCGCGCCTGCGGAACATGATCATCACCCCGGTCGCGTCGTACCTCTCGCCGCTGCACAGCGTCGTCGCCGGCGAGGAGCAGGTCGTGACGCTCACCCTGCAGGGCACCCACGACGGCGCCGTCGTGTCGGTCGACGGTCAGGCCGACCTCGCCATGGCGCCGGGAGACCGCGTCGAGGTGCGGGCGCTCCCGCAACCGCTTCGCCTCATCGAGCCGGCGGGCAGCACGTCGTTCTACGACCTGCTGCGCACGAAGGCCGCGCTCCTCCTCTCGTAGGGCCTGGAGCGGCCGATGGCGCTGATCGAGCTGGCAGTCACGAACCTCGCGGTGATCGAGGGCGTGCGCCTGACCCTCGGGCGCGGGTTCGTGGTGGTGACCGGCGAGACCGGCGCGGGCAAGTCGCTCGTGGTGGATGCCCTGGCGCTCGCCCTCGGAGCCCGGGGAACGAGCGACCTGGTCCGGGCCGGCGCGGCCTCCCTGCGGGTGGAGGCCATCTTCGACGAGGTGCCGCGCGACCCGGACGACCCGCTGGACGAGCTGGTCGACCTCAACGACGGGACGCTCATCGTGAGCCGCGAGGTCACTGCCGACGGCCGCTCGCTCGCCCGCGTGAACGACCGCACGGTGACCGTGGGCGCGCTCGCCGCGTTCGGCGCCCGGTTGGCAGAGATCCACGGCCAGCACGAGCACCAGCGCCTCTTCGCCGCGGACCGCCAGCGATCGCTGCTCGACCGGTTCGGCGATCACGGTGCGCTGCTCCTCGAGGTGGCCGAGGCGTGGCGCTCATGGCGGTCGATCACGGCCCGTGCGGAGGAGCTCGTCACCGACCCGCGCGAGGTGCAGCGCCGGACGGACCTCCTGCGCTACCAGATCGCGGAGATCCGGGCCGCCAAGCTCCAGCCGGACGAGGACGTGGCCCTGGCCGCCCGGCTCAAGGCGGTCCAGAACCTCGAGACGGTGATCCGCGCCGCCGGGGACGCGGTGCGGATCCTCCAGCGCGATGGCGGCGCCCTCGATGCCCTGCGCGCGGCGCTCGGCCAGCTGGAGGCGGCGGCCGCCCATGACCAGCGGTTCACGGAGATCGCCAGCCGCGGCCGGTCGGTGGTGGCGGAGGCGACCGAGCTGGGGCGCGACGTCGTTGCCCTGGGCGAGCAGCTCCAGGTCGACCCCGCCACCCGCACCGCCATGGAGGAGCGGCTGGGGCTCATCTACGACCTCAAGCGCAAGTACGGCGAGTCGATCGACGCGGTCCACGCCTTCGGCGAGGCGGCCGCGGAGGAGCTCGAGCGCCTCGAGAACCAGGATGCGCTGCGCGAGCAGCTGCGCCGCGAGGAGGGAGAGGCGCGATTCGCGCTGGATGCGGCGGCCTCCCGGCTCCACGACGCCCGCCGCCGGGCCGCGGACGCCCTGGTGACACGGGTGAATGCCGAGCTCCCGCCGCTGGGGCTCCCGGGCGACGCATTCGGCATCGATGTGACACCCACGGAGGTCGGTCCGCATGGCGCGGACTACGTCGAGTTCCGCTTCGCGCCGAACCCGGGCGAACCTCCACGGCCCATGGCCCGCATCGCGTCCGGCGGCGAGGCGAGCCGCCTGTCGCTCGCGCTCAAGGTCGTCCTGGCGACCGCGGACGAGACGCCGGTCCTCATCTTCGACGAGGTCGATGCCGGTGTCGGCGGACGCAACGCCGGCTCCCTGGGCGAGCGGCTGCGGGCGCTGGCCGCCTACCACCAGGTGATCTGCGTCACGCACCTTCCCCAGGTGGCCGCGCATGCCAGCCTCCATCTCCACGTCGGGAAGCGGGTGGAGGACGGCCGCACGTTCACCGAGGCCCGGGTGCTGACCGGCGAGGCCCGCGCGGACGAGCTGGCGGCAATGCTCGCAGGCGAAGGCGCCGGCGGCGAGGCGCGCGCGACGGCGGAGGCGCTCCTGCGGGCCGCCGGCGGCTGAGGGGCATGCCGTGACACTCGAGGCCACGTCCACGTCCACGTCCACGTCCCCGCGAACCGCCGATGCCGGCGATCCCGGCCTGGCGGCCGCGCTCGAGGCCTTCCTCCTCGAGCTGCGGGTGGAACGCGGGCTCTCGCCGCTCACCCTGGCGGCTTACCGTCGCGATCTCGACCAGTTCGCCGCGTCGCTCGACGGCGGAGACTGGCGCGCGGACCCGGAGATGGCCAGGCGCTTCCTCGCCGGCGTCCGGGCCGCGGGCCGGCGCGGCGCGACCCTGGCCCGCAAGGCGGCGGCGATCCGCGCCTTCTACGGATTCGCCCTGCGGGAGGGGATCGCGCGCCGCGACATCGCCACACTCCTCGAGGTGCCTCGGCCGGGTCACTACCTGCCCGACGTCCTCACCGCGCGCCAGGTCGCCGCGATCCTCGAGGCGCCCGGCGACACGGAGCCGGCGGGCATCCGCGACGCGGCGATCCTGGAGCTCCTCTACGCCTGCGGGCTGCGCGTGAGCGAGCTGACCGGCCTGGATCTCGAGCGGCTCGACCTGCCGGCGCTGCAGGTGCGGGTCATCGGCAAGGGGAACCGCGAGCGCCGCGTCCCCATGGGGGAGCCCGCGCGCGATCGGCTCCATCGGTACCTTGCCGGCCCGCGGGAGACCTGGACGACGGGAAAGCCCACCCCGGCGGTCTTCGTCAGCCAGCGCGGGCATCGGCTCGGCCGAGAGGCGGTGTGGCGCATCGTGCAGCGCTGGAGCGCGGTCGCGGGAGTGGCCGAGCGGGTCACGCCGCACACGTTCCGGCACAGCTTCGCGACCCATCTGCTGGAGGGCGGGGCCGACCTCCGCGTGGTCCAGGCCCTGCTCGGCCATGCTAGCATCACCACCACCCAGCTCTACACCCACCTGACCGGCGAACGGGTGCGCGAGGTCTACGCGCGGTCGCACCCGCGCGCCTGACGGAACGGTCCCGACGCGAGCGGAGCGCCCCCCATGAGTTACGCAAGAAACCTGCTGAGCCGAGGCGAGGAGATCGTCTTCGAGACCCGGCAGCACTGGTTCGCGGTCCTCGCCCAGGTCTGGCTGTTCGCGCTGCTCGCGGTCCTGTCGCTGGCGGTCGTGATCTGGCAGACCTCCGTGGCGGACTGGGAGATGCGCGGGCTGCTGCAGGTCATCGGCCTGGTGGTCCTCCTGGGATCGCTGGTGCGCATCGGCCTCGTCCTGTGGGCGTGGCAGAACCAGGAGTACCTGGTCACGACGCGCCGGGTGATCAAGGCGGAGGGCATCTTCAACAAGACGATGGGCGACTCGAGCCTCGAGAAGATCAACGACGCGCACCTGAGCCAGAGCTGGATCGGCCGCATCTTCGGCTACGGGCACCTCGACATCATGACCGCCTCCGACGAGCCGGGTGCCGTGGACGACTTCCCCATGATGGCCGATGCCGTCGAGTTCAAGATCGCGATGCTCAACCAGAAGGAGCTCCTCGACCGGCCCGATCTCGCACCCCCGGCTGCCCAGCGCCGTTCCGCACCGCCCGCGATGCAGCGCGCCGAGCCGATGCCGCCGCGGGCGGGCTCGGACCGGGTGCAGACCGTCCAGGCGCACTTCGAAGCCGCCCCGGCGGCCCCTGCGGCGGTTCGTGTGCCCGACGCCGCTGCTCAGGCTCCCGCCCCGCGGTCGGCCGGTGCCGGCGAGGAGCTCGCCTCCACGCTGGAGCGGCTCGCCGGCCTGCGGGATCGTGGCCTCATCACCGATGCCGAGTACGAGGCGAAGAAGCGCGACATCCTGGAGCGGATGTAGATGGCCGAGCCTCGCCTCGGCGCCCTGCCGGACGGGATCTACGGCCGAGAGCTCGAGCGCCGCATCCGCGAGGCGGCGGACGAGGTGCGCAGCCGGCTGGCCCCGGTCCCGCAGCTTGGGAACCCACGGCTCGTCTTCGTGCTGGGCAGCGGCCTCGGCGGGGTCGCGGACCTGCTCGATCCCGCACCCCGGGTGACGATCCCGTACGGCGAGATCCCCCACGTCCCGGTGGGCAGCGTCGAGGGCCACGCGGGCGAGCTCGTCGCCGGCCTCGCGGCCGGAACCCCTGCCCTGGTCCTTTCCGGCCGGGCGCACCCGTACGAGGGCTTCAGCCACCGCGAGGTGACGATCCTGCTCCGCGCCTGCCTCACGCTTGGGGCGCGGACCGTGGTCGTCACGAACGCCTCGGGCGGTCTCAACCCCGCGTACGACCCGGGTGACGTGATGCTCATCGCCGACACGATCAACCTCTCCGGCGACAACCCGCTCCTCGGTCCCAACCTGGTCGAGCTGGGTCCTCGCTTCGTGCCCATGGCGGACGCCTTCGACGCTGAGCTGCGCGCTGCCGCCCGGGCCGCGGCGGAGCGGGCGGGCGTGGAGCTGCGCGAGGGCGTCTACATCATGCTTTCCGGCCCGAACTACGAGACGCGCGCCGAGATGCGGATGCTGCGGACGCTGGGAGGGGATGCGGTCGGGATGAGCACCGTGCCCGAGGTGCTGGTGGCACGCCACGCGGGGGCGCGGGTGATCGGCTTCAGCCTGGTGACGAACAAGGCGACCGACGACGTGGACCACCCGGTGACCCACGAGGAGGTGCTCCAGATGGGGCCTGTTGGCGCGCGCAGGCTCCTCGGCGTCCTCCGCGAGCTGCTGGCGGAGCTGGCGCGGTGATCTTCCTGAATGCCTCCCCGATCGAGCTGACAGGCATCCTCCTGGCGCTCGTCATCGCGATCACCTGCCACGAGTTCAGCCACGCCTTCGTGGCCGACACCTTCGGTGACCACCAGCCGCGGGCGATGGGCCGCGTCTCGCTGAACCCGGTCCGTCACATCGACCCGCTCGGCGCGGTCGTTTTCCTCATCGCCGGGTTCGGCTGGGGCCGTCCCGTCGGGGTCAACGTGTATGGGCTGCGCGGCGGCCGCCGGTCGATGGCCTGGGTCTCCGCCGCCGGTCCCTTCACGAACCTGGTGGTGGCGCTCGCCTTCGGCGTCGTCTACCGCGCGCTGATCCTGGCCGGCGACCCGGTGGTCTGGCTGACCGACATCCTGTGGGTCATCGTCCTGCTCAACGTCGTCCTGGCGTTCTTCAACTTCCTGCCCATCCCGCCGCTCGACGGATACAACTTCGTCCTCGCCTTCCTTCCGGTCCAGCAGGTCTTCGCGGTCCAGCGCTACGCCCAGTACGGGATGCTGCTCCTTCTCCTGCTGGTCGTCTTCTCGTACGGGCCCGGCGGCGGGCCGCTCGGGCTTCTCTTCAGCGCGGCGACGACGGTCGCCAGGCTCATCGTCGGTGCATAGGGTCCGCCAGTTCGTCGGCCACCTCTCCGCCCGCGTCACCCCCGACGAGGAGGCCCGGGCCCACCGGATGCTCCCCGCCGCCGCCTGGTCGCTGTTCGACGCCATGCCCGTCGCGGATCGACGCCACGGGCTCGACGTCGCCGGGCGTCTGCTCGACGCCGGTCTGGACGATCCGGACCTGCTCGCCGCTGCCCTCGTCCACGATGGCGCGAAGGGCCATCGGCTCAGCCTCTGGCACCGCGTGGGCGGCGTGCTCCTGGAGGCCGTCGCGCCGCGCGCGCTCCTGCGCATGGCGAACGCGGACCCCGCGGCGCCCGGGTATCCGTGGTACCTGTACCTCCACCACGATGAGCTCTCCGCGCAGCTCGCACGCCGGGCGGGGCTCTCGCAGCGGGCGGCGGACTTCATCGCCGGAAGGGCTGGCGCCCCCGACGCGCAGCTGGCGGCCGCACTGCGGCGGGCAGACGATGCAAGCTGAGCCGATGCAGAGCGCGGCGATCCCGGTCGGACCCGGCCAGCCGGCGGTGGCGGTGCCCATCCAGCCGGAGACCGATGCCGACGCCTTCTCGGTCCGGCTCGAGGTGTTCGAAGGCCCGCTCCAGCTCCTGCTCCACCTCATCGAGTCGCGCCAGCTCGACGTGCTGTCCGTGCCGCTGGCCGAGCTGGCCGACGCCTACGTGGCGCACCTGGCCACGAACCCGGTCGATGCGGCCAACCTGTCCGAGTTCGTCGCCATTGCCGCGCAGCTCATCCTGCTCAAGTCCCGCCGCCTGCTCCCCGGTGATTCCGGACCCGCCGAGGCGGCGGAGGGCGACGAGCCGAACGAGGAGGAGCTGCGCCGGCGCCTCATCGAGTACCGCGCCCTGAGAGACGCGGCCCGCGCGCTGGGGGAGCTCGACCTCGCTCGGCCGGCGCTGCGGCGGGAGCCGAGGGAGGCTGACCTCCCCGAGGCACCGATGCCGCCGCTGCCCGTGACGCTCCTCGTGGAGGCGCTGCAGCGGCTGGCGGCCGTGGCGGAGCCGGTGCCCGAGCCGCCGGAGATCGTGGCCCGGGAGATCACCATCGGCATGCAGATCACGGCCCTGCGCGAGGCCCTGGCCGCGACCGGCCATGTCATCCTGCAGGCGGTGCTGGCGACCTGCCGCTCGCGCACCGAAGCTGCGGTGACCGTGCTTGCCGCGCTCGAGCTCGTTCGCCGTCGCCAGGTGCAGGTTTCCCAGGATCGGATCTTCGGCCCGATCCTCATCGAGCCGATGCCGGCCGCTGCAGGCGAGCCGTCCATGGTCCTGGAGGGAGGGGAATGACGATCGAGGACCCGGCCGAGCTGGGCGCTTTCCTGGAGGCTCTGCTCTTCATCGCCGAGCGACCCCTGACGACTGCCGAGATCGCCGAGCTCGCGGGTGTCCCGCGCCTGCACGCGGAAGCCGGGCTCTCGGCCCTGGCCGAGGACCTGGAGGCGGGGGAGCGCGGCCTGCGCCTGCAGCGACTCGACGACGCGTGGCAGCTTGTGACGGCGCCCGCGGTCGGCGCCCGCCTCGCGGCCTACGCCTCGCGGGAGGAGGCCCGCCTCAGCCCTCCGGCGCTCGAGGCGCTGGCCATCGTCGCCTACCGGCAGCCGGTCACGCGAGGGGAGGTGGAGCGGGTGCGCGGGGTCGACTCGGACTACGTGCTGCGCACGCTCCTGCACCGCCGACTGATCACCGAAGTCGGACGCCGCGACACGCCGGGACGACCGATCCTGTACGGGACGACGTTCACCTTCATGGAGCGCTTCGGGCTCACCTCGCTCGACGACCTGCCGCCCCTGCCGACGGCGGTCGCGGTGGCGACCGCCGCGAGCTCGGTGGAGGACGAGGCGCCGTCGCTGACCGATGCCGGCTGAACGCCTGCAGAAGGTTCTCGCGCGCGCCGGCGTCGCCTCGCGGCGCGCGGCGGAGTCGCTGATCGCCGAGGGCCGCGTCACGGTGAACGAGATCCCGGCCACGGTCGGCGCCAGCGCCGACCCGGAGCGCGACCGGATCGCGGTGGACGGGAAGGCGGTCGGCGCGGCGCCGGCGGCCGTCCACCTCGCCGTCCACAAGCCGCGCGGCATCCTCTCGTCCGCCAGGGACGAGCGTGGGCGCCGCTCGATCATCTCGCTCGTCGGCGACGAGGTCCCCGGTCGGCTCTGGCCGGCCGGCCGCCTCGACGCGGATTCGGAGGGGCTGATGCTCCTGACGAACGACGGCGGGTGGGCGAACCATGTCCTGCATCCTCGCTACGGCCTGGAGCGCGAGTACGCGGTGCTCGTCGACCCGTCGCCCGAGCCGGAGACCCTGGCCCGGCTTCGGGCCGGCATCGAGCTGGACGATGGCGTCGCGCGCCTGCTCACCGCGCACCGCGGGGCGCCGCCGCCCGAGATCGTGCGCGAGGGTGGTGAGCGCGGCGCCTGGCTGCGGGTGCGGGTCGGCGAGGGCCGCAAGCGCGAGGTGCGCCGCCTCTTCGCGGCCGAGGGCTACCGGGTGCGGCGGCTGGCCCGCGTGGCGCTGGGGCCGCTCACCGTCGGCGGTCTGCGGGAGGGGGCCTGGCGTCGCCTGAAGCCCGGCGAGGTGGCGGCGCTCGCGGGTGCCGCCGCGACGCGCCCGGCTCCGGCGGGACCCATCAGCGTGGCGATCGACGGCCCGTCCGGGTCCGGAAAGAGCACGGTGGGGCACGCGGTGGCGATCGCCATCGGTGCCACCTTCGTCGACACCGGCCTCATGTATCGGGCCCTGACCCTGGCTGCCATCGAGCAGCACGTCGACCCCGACGACGGCGAGGCCCTGGGCCGCCTTGCCCGCCGCGCCCGCATCCACGTGCGCAAGCCACGCCCGGGCGAGACGGACCGCCTGGAGACGGTCCTCCTCGGTCGGCGCGACGTCACCGGCGAGGTGCGCACGCCGCGCATCGACCGGCTGGTCTCCCGGGTGAGCCGGCACGCCCGCGTCCGTGACGCGATGGTCGTCGCACAGCGCACCACCGCGCGGGCGGGAGACGCGGTGATGGTGGGGCGCGACATCGGTACCGTCGTGCTCCCGGATGCGACGCTGAAGGTGTACCTCACCGCCTCGACGATCGTCCGCGCCGCTCGCCGCGCGGCCGAGATGGGGCGTCCGGACCGCGCCTCGGAATATCTGTCGGAGATCGAGCAGCGCGATGCGGCGGACTCGAGCCGCGCCGTCGCCCCCCTGCGCAAGGCGGCCGGCGCCCTGGTGCTCGATACCGGCGAGCTGTCCGTCGACGAGTGCGTGGCCGCCATCGTCGCCCGGCTGCCCGCGCGGGTCCGCTCCGGCCGCCGGGAGGCGGCGCGCGCATGACGGCGAGCGGCCGCCGGGACGCCACCTGGTTCTACCGCCCCGGCTCGATCATGACCCGGCTCGGGATGCGGATCCTGGGCCCCCTGAGCATCGAAGGGCTGGACCGGGTGCCGCGCGAGGGGGCCTTCATCCTGGTCTCGAACCACCTGTCGAATCTCGACCCGCTCATCGTGGGCGCGACCTGCGGGGACCTCAACGATCGGATCATCTACTTCATGGCGAAGGTGGAGATGCTGCGCTGGCCGGTGATCGGCTGGCTCGCCTCCCAGGCGGGCGTCTTCTTCGTGCGGCGCGGGGGGGGCGACCGCGGGGCCCAGCGCACGGCGCTGGAGCACCTGGCCGCCGGGAGTCCGGTCGGCGTCTTCCCGGAGGGTCACCGATCGCGCATGGCCCGCATGCAGGAAGGCCAGGCGGGGGCGGCTCTGCTCGCGCTGCGCTCCGGCGCGCCGCTCATCCCGGTCGCCGTCACCGGCACGGAGCACATCTTTCCCGGGCATTCGCGGATCCCGCACCGCTCCCCGGTCCACGTGCGCGTCGGAGAGCCGTTCAGGCTGTCCCACCGGCCCGACGGTCGGCTCGACCGCGCCGAGCTGGCGGAGGGCACGGAGCAGATCATGCGCACGATCGCCGGCCTCCTGCCCGAGGCGTACCGCGGCCGATACGGCACGGACCCTGCAGCCCCTGGCCCCACGACTGACTGAACGCGCCGCGACCCCTAGAATGGAGGGGCAATGACCACCGCGACCCCTATCCGTCCCGAGGTCCGCATCGCCGAGCGCGCCGGTTTCTGCTACGGCGTCCGCCTGGCGATCGACAAGGCCAAGCATGCCCGCCAGGAGGGCAAGGAGGTCACCACCCTCGGGCAGCTCGTCCATAACCCCGGCATCAAGGCCGATCTCTCCGATCGGGGGATCCGCACCGCGGACCTCGCCGACCAGGTCGAGGGCGGCACGCTCGTCATCCGCGCGCACGGGGTGCCGGCGAGCGAGATGAGCGCGTTGAAGACGAAGGGCGAGCTCGAGGTGATCGACGCCACCTGCACCTGGGTGATCCAGAGCCAGAAGGCCGCCGCGGAGCTCGCGGAGCAGGGGTACACCGTCTGCATCATCGGTCACGAGGACCATCCGGAGATCAAGGGCGTGCGCAGCTACGCCGGCGAGCACCATGTCGTCGTGGACGACATGGACCATTCAACGTGGGAGCGCGTCCCGCACACGAAGAAGATCGGGGTCCTGTCGCAGTCGACGATCCTGCCCTCCAAGCTCGAGGAGTTCGCCGCCTTCTGCCTGCGCCGCTGCCACGACCTGCGGGTGGTGAACACGGTATGCCCGGTGACCCTCACCCGCCAGGCGGATTCGGTCGTCCTCGCCGGCGAGGTGGACGGCATGGTCGTGGTTGGAGGCAAGAACAGCTCGAACACCCGTGAGCTCGCGGTGAAGTGCCGCGAGGTCTGCGACCAGGTGATCCACATCGAGGACGCGGACGAGCTCGAGCGCGAGCACCGCGACTGGCTCGCCGGCAAGGGGAGCGTCGGGATCACCGGTGGCACCTCCACCCCCGAGATCGACCTGGAGGCGGTCCGCGACCGCGTCTACGCCCTCAGCGCCTGATCCGCCGGCTGACCACGCCGGCTGACGCCGCCGGCTGACTACGCCGAGGACTCACACAGCGCGGATCTGCCCATCGGCGCCCCACCTGAACCACCGATGTGCTGGAGCAGCGCGCGCGAAGCAACCGCCGCGCCGGTGTACTCGCCCACCGAGTCATCGAGGGCGCAGGGCAGGAGCAGCGCCCGGCAGCGGTCGCAGGCCGGAGGCGGCCCATCATGGCCCCGCCGGACGTGATTCCCCGTACACTCTGTGCGCATGTCCCTCCCCGTGGTCGCCATCGTCGGCCGTCCCAACGTCGGCAAGTCGACCCTCTTCAACCGCCTCGCCGGCGAGCGGATCGCCATCGTGGAGGACCTGCCCGGCACCACCCGTGACCGCGTCTATGCCACCGGCGACTGGAACGGGCGCGACTTCACCGTGGTCGACACCGGCGGCCTGGAGCTCGAGCCGGGAACCGTGATCGAGGCGCGGGTGCAGGACCAGGCGCGGGTGGCCATCGAAGAGGCCGATGTCATCCTGTTCGTCGTCGACGCGCACGCAGGTCTGGCCCCCCTCGACCACGAGGTCGCCGACCGCCTGCGACGCGCCGCCAAGCCGGTGATCCTGGTCATCAACAAGGCCGACAACCCGCGCCGCGAGATGGAGGGTGCCGAGTTCCACGCGCTCGGCTTCGACGTGACGATCACCATCAGCGCGCAGCACGGCCGGAACACGGGCGATCTCGCCGACCTGGTGGTCGAGGCCCTCCCGCCGGAGGAGCCCGCGGCGGGGGAGAGGTCACCATCGGTCTGGGGCGAGGAGCCCGCCGAGGAGGAGCTGAGCGAGGAGGATCTCGCGGAGCTCGCCGAGGTCGACCTTGGTCCACCCAAGGTTGCGATCGTGGGCCGTCCCAACACCGGCAAGTCCACCTTCGTGAACCGTGTGTTCGGCGAGGAGCGGATGATCGTCTCCGAGGTCCCCGGGACGACCCGCGACCCGATCGACACGCTCGTCACCCCCGACGGCGAACCCATGATCCTCATCGACACCGCGGGGATCCGGCGCCGTGGCTCGGTGGAACGGGGGATCGAGCACTACTCGGTCCTGCGCAGCCTGAAGGCCATCGACCGCGCGGACGTCGCGGTGGTGATGACCGATGCCGTGGAGGGCTACACCGCCCAGGACGCGCACGTCGTCGGGCATGTCCTGGAGGCGGGGAAGGGCCTGGTCCTTGTGCTCAACAAGTGGGACGCGGTGGCAAAGGACGAGAAGACCGCCGACGAGCGCCTCCGCGCCCTGCGCCGTGACGCCCCGTACCTGGCCTGGGCGGACATCGTCTTCGCCTCGGCAAAGACCGGCGCCCGGATCGACCGGGTCCTGGGCGAGGCGCGGCGGGTCGCCGAGGAACGCTACCGGCGCGTTCCCACCGGCGAGCTGAACCGGATCGTGGGCGACGCGGTGCGCGCGCATCCGCCCAGCCACGTCCGCAACCGCCTGCCGAAGATCCTGTACGCCACGCAGGTGGCGGTGGCGCCCCCGACCTTCGTGATCTTCGTCAACGACCCGGAGATCGTGCACTTCAGCTACAAGCGCTACCTGGAGAACCGGATCCGCGCCGCGTACGGATTCCTGGGGACCCCCATCCGGCTCGTGTTCCGCCAGCGGGCCAGCGAGGAAGCCGCGCGGCGCTCTGCGAAGCCGCGCACGAGTCGAGCCCGCCGCTCGGGCCGCGCGACGAAGACCGCACGACGGCGGTGAGCGACCAGATCGGCGTGATCGGCGCCGGAGCGTGGGGCACGACCCTCGCCGTGCGCTCCGCCGAGGGGCAGCGTCCCGTCACGCTGTGGGCCCACAGCTCGGAGGCGCGTTCCCGCCTGGCATCTGCCCGCGAGAATCGCCGGTACCTGCCGGGAATCGGCTTCCCGCCGAACGTCCGCGTCGCCGTCGACGACGCGGAGCTGTCGGAGCCGTACCGGCTCTTCATCCTGGCCGTGCCATCGGCCAACCTGAGGCCCACCCTGCAGCGCCTCGCGGACCGGCTTCATCCCGACGTGGCGGTGCTCTCGGCGGTGAAGGGCATCGAGGCGACGACGCACCTGCGCATGAGCGAGGTGATCGCGGCGGAGCTGCCCGGACGGCCCATCGCGGTCCTCTCCGGTCCCAACCTGGCCCGCGAGATCGCCGCCGGGAAGCCCGCGGGCAGCGTGGTGGCCTCCGCGAACGGCCGGGTCGCCATGGAGATCGCCGAGCTGCTGGGATCGGACCGCTTCCGGCTCTACACGAACACCGACGTCGTCGGGGTGGAGCTGGGCGGTGCGCTGAAGAACATCGTGGCGCTCGCCGCCGGGATGGTCGACGGCCTGCAGCTCGGGGACAGCGCCAAGGCGGGCATCATCACGCGCGGTCTCGCCGAGATCACGCGTCTCGGCGTGGCCGCCGGTGCCCACCCGCTGACGTTTGCCGGCCTCGCCGGGGTTGGCGACCTCATCGGGACGTGCATGAGCCCGCTATCGCGCAACCGGCAGGCGGGCGAGCTGTTCGCCGCCGGGCTCTCCTGGGCGGAGGTGGCGCCGCGGCTGCCCGGCGTGGCGGAAGGAGTCTTCACCGTCCGCGGGGCGCTCGAGCTTGCCGACAGGCTGGGCGTCGAGATGCCCATCGCGGAGCAGGTCGATGCCGTCATCCATGGCGTTCGCACGCCGCTCGACGCGGTCGCCGAGCTGATGGGTCGCGAGCTCAAGGACGAGCTGGCGGGGCTGCGGCCCTAGCTCTCGAGGTCGACGTCTGCGGCCGGCGCGGCCGCCCTTGTCTTCGGCGGCATGCGCCCGCTCAGCCTGGCAGCACCCGCCTAGGGCTCGTGCTCGTCGTAGTGATCGCCGTGCTTCGCATGCCAGTGGCCGTCGTGCTCGAAGTCCTCGTGGTCGCCATGACGACGCGACTCGTGGCCGCAGGCCGACGTGTGAACGTGCGGGTGATCCGCGTGGACGGCGTGGTCGCTTCCTGGTCCGCCGGCTGACTCCTGCATCTGCTGCCTCCCAGCTGCCCGGATGGGAACCCCTGGGAGGAGCAGGAGGTGTGCCAGCCGCCGATGCCATGCCCGCCGGTGGGGATGGCCCAGAATGGGCGCATGCTCCGGGACCGCCTTTCCGACCTTGCCGCACGCCATGGCCTGGAGCTCGTGGGGGTCGCGCCCGCCGAGCCGATGCCGGAGGTTCGCGAGCGCATGGCGGAGAGCGTGGATGCCGGCAGGATGGGGACCATGGGCTGGATGGGCGGGGAACGACCCCGCCTCGCCAGCGATCCGCGCGCCCACGACCCGGCCGCGCGTTCGGTGATCGTGGTCGCTGCGCCCTACACGTCGCGCGAGCGCAGCGCCTGGGATCCGGATCCGGAAGCCCTCTCCCGCGCGCTCGCGCCGGTCCTCGAGCGCGCCGACGGCGGGCCGCAGGGACGGATTGCCCGGTACGCGCTGGGCACGGACTACCACCGCGCGCTGCGGGCGCGCCTCGAGGGCCTCGCGGACGACCTGCGTGCCGCCGGAATCCAGGGCGGTGAGGTCGCCTACGTGGACGACCGACCGCTCGCGGAGCGAGCCCTCGCCGAGCGTGCCGGGCTGGGCTGGATCGGCAAGAACACCAACCTCCTGACGCACCGGGCGGCCGGATCCTGGGTCTTCCTGGGGGCACTCCTGACCTCCGCCGAGCTCGCGCCCCATGAGCCGGTCCGCACGAACTGCGGTTCGTGCACCCGATGCCTCTCCGGCTGCCCGACCGGTGCCCTGGTCGCCCCGGGAACCATCGACGCGCGACGCTGCATCAGCTACCTGACGATCGAGCATCCGGGGCGCCTCACCGCGTGGGAGGCGGCTGCCATCGGCGGCTGGATCTTCGGCTGCGACGTCTGCCAGGAGGTCTGTCCGGTGAACGCGGAGGCGGACGACCCCGGACCCCTGCGCGTCCCCCTCCTGCCGCTCATCGACTGGCTGCTGCCCATGGGGAGCCGCGAGTTCGGGCGCGTCCTGGGGATGACGGCGCTGTCGCGGGCGGGTCGCCATCGGCTCCTGCGCAACGCCGTCGCCGCGCTGGCCAACCTGGGGCTCGACGGCCCTTCGCGGGATGCCGGGACGGCGCTCCTCGAGCGTGCCGCGCGCGACCGACGGGCGGAGGTTCGCTCCCAGGCCCACGACGCACGAGCTCGGCTCGGGTCATCCGGGCCGCCGGCTGCACGGCGCGGCCGCCCGCTGGCGTAGCGCCGCCCCCGATTATGGTGCCCGCGGGCACCGGTGGACTCCACGATGCCCCGACGCGGGTTGACCGGTCAGGGTGCGGGCGGGAGACTGCCATCGCGCGGGAGGCGTCGACACGCGGCCCCATCCCATGGTCGTCCAGGCCGCGTCGAGCCCATGGCGATCACCCCGCGCGTCGCTCGGAGGCGTGGAGAGACAGATGCGCAGCAGACTGCTGGCCATCCCACTCGGATTCCTGGTCGCGTTGGCCCTCATCGCTCCGGTGGGTGCGGTCACGAACGGGACTCCCGACGGAAATGATCACCCATACATCGGGCTGCTCGTCTTCGACGACGCGGCCGGCCCCGCGTGGCGCTGCAGCGGAGCGCTGATCGCGCCAAACCTCGTCCTCACGGCCGCCCACTGCACCGACGGAGCCGTGGCCGCGAGGGTCTGGTTCCAGGAGGACGTGACGTACGACGCGGTCCCGTTCCCGCTGTATCCGTATGGCGGGGCGGGGAGCGGTGCCGTTGAAGGTACCCCGTACACCTATCCGGATTACCAGAGCCCGTACGGCAATGGGCTCGTCGGCTTCTCCTACGGAGACGTGGGCGTGGTCGTGCTGGACGAGTCCCTGGCCGGGCCGTTTGCACAGCTCCCGGCAGCGGGCATCGCGGACACGCTGCGGAACAAGGCGCCGCTCGACTACGTTGGATTCGGCGTGGAGTATCAGGCGCAGATCCCCGGCAGCGACCTTCCGCAGCCGCCTCCGTACTACCGGTGGACGGGCCCGCGGGTTCGCAACTACGCGCCGGGCGCCTTCGTTTCGGGCAGCTTCCGGGGCAGTGACAACCTCGTCAAGGTCACCCTCAATCCCGGCGGGGGCACGGGCGGAACCTGCTTCGGCGACTCGGGCGGTCCAGTCCTGCTTGGCGGCACGAACACGATCCTGGCCGTCAACTCCTTCGTCACGAACGTGAACTGCAGCGGAGTCGGGTACGACACCCGCGTCGACGTGCAGGATCGCCTCGACTGGGTCGAGTCATTCCTGGACTAGCAGCCGATCGAGATGGCGTGGTGAGCCCCGGCCGGAGCGGCCGGGGCTCACCGTTGCACCGGGCCTGCATCGCCCCCGGCGGGCTCCTGAAGCTTTCCCCGGTGCGGCGTGGGCTGCGCGGCTGTCGTACACTGCCCGGGCAATCGGTCGGGGCGTAGCGCAGTCTGGTAGCGCACCTGAATGGGGTTTCCGTGGGACCTTTGCGCTGTTGCCAAGACCAATCGGGGCACGGCTTGGGCACGCGCGATTCATCGATTCAGGATGTGCAACCGAGCTTGCGGAGCCCGCCCACAGTGTGGCCAATCTGCCCGACCGCAGCTCCGTGCCGCGTAGCCCGCGACCAAAGTACGCCCGCCGGGGGATGTTCTCGGGCGAGCCGCTTTCCTAGGATCGTGCCTGTCGCTCATTTATTTGAGCGCAGTTGGCCGGGTGGTGCGAGATGCCTGGTTTGGGGCCAGGCGGCGGCATATCATGCAGAGGGCACACACCTGGCGCGCGATCGACCATCGACCGATGAGCGCACGGACTCGGCCAGTCGGGCACGCCATGGCACCGCGTTGCTGGTGGCCAGCATCGTCGTCTTCAACGCCGTCCTGTTGTCGGCCACGGTTGGGGCGCCACGCGCCGCGGCCATCACCGATGGCTTCTACGCGGCATCCGACGACGGCCCCTTGATGAACGTGCCGCTCTTCGACTCGCTGAGGAGCACCCTGTGGCCCTGCCAATCGGACATGGCCCGCCGCAACCTGAGCGAGGTCGACACCTCCACCCGCAACCTCGATGAGGACGCGGGTATCTCCATCGCCGCCGGCAGCCGCGGCTGCCAGCTGATCAACAACTCGGTGCAGGGCACCAGCTGGTACGGCTGGATGTATCCCGACACCACCTACGGCGTGGCCGACTTCAACGGCAGCGGCTCGGGAACCGGCGATCCGCGTCACGCGGACCTCTGCCATACGCCGAGCCCGACCTCGATGGGCGCCGGCAAGGTCCGGCTGCTGGGTGAGCTGGAGAAGCCGACCACCGGGCTGGCCTTCAACGCCAGCATCACCCTCAGCGCCAAGGTGGGCCAATGCGTATCGGAGTCGACCCTGGCCTCGTACAGCATTGCCTCCATCTCGGCCCAGACCAGCGCCGCGACGCAGGCCTTCGACGTCACCGTCGCCATCCCCGACGGGACCCGCGACCTGGCGCTCACCATCCGGGGCGGGGACCCGCGCGACACCGGCGCCGGCAACGGCGTCTACGTCCACTACCTGCGCATGTACGCCTCCCTGGGCGCCGACGCCCCGGACCCCTCCCTACCCATGCTCCCCGCACAGCTGCGCGGCACGGGATCAGGCACCTATGGCAACGACCCCTCGCGCCGCGAGGCGGAGCCGGTCAACACTGCGACCGGCAACTACGTCCACCAAGACACCGACCTCGCCCTGCCCGGCCTCGGCCTGCCCGTGGCCGTCACCCGCACCTACAACTCCCTCGACACCGACACTGGTCCCCTGGGGGTGGGCTGGAGCTTCGGGTACGCCATGCACCTCGATGCGGGCAGCGACGGCTCGCTGACCTTCAGCGCCGAGGACGGGGCCCAGTACGTCTTTGCCCCCGACGGCTCGGGCGGCTTCCTGCGCCCGGCAGGGACGTACACCGACCTGGTGCAGCTTGAGGACGGCAGCTACCAGCTCACCCGGCGTGACGGGGTGATCGACGCCTTCGACAGCGCCGGGCTACTCGCCAGCCAGACCGACCGCAATGGCAACCAGCTGACCTTCGACTACACCAGCGGCCGGCTGACGACCATTACCGACACCGTGGGCCGCACCGTCAGCCTGGGCTACGACGGCTCGGGGCGGCTCAGCGAGCTCGACGCACCCTTGAGCCGCAGTGTGACCTACACCTACGACGGCTCTGGCCGCCTGGAGACGGTCACCGACCTGGCGGGTGAGACGACCACCTACGCCTACGACACCTCCAGCCGTCTGACCACCATCACCGACGCCAACGGCCACGTGGTGGTCACCAACGAGTACGGCACCGACGGCCGGGTCAGCGCCCAGACCGACGCCAACGACAACACCTCGACCTTCAGCTGGGACCCCGACACCGGCACCGCGGCCTACACCGACGCCGCGGGGCATGCGTGGGCCGACGTCTACCTCGGCAACGTGCTGCTCAGCCACAGCGACCCGCTGGGCAACACCACCACCTACACCTACGACGCCAACTTCAACCGAGCCAGCGTCACCGACCCCACCGGCCACACCACGACCTACACCTATGACGCCAACTCGAACCTGCTAAGCCGCACCGCGCCAGCCCCGCTCTCGTATGAAGAGTCGTGGACCTACACCGCCCTCAACGACGTGGCCAGCTACACCGACGGGCGTGACCACACCACCACCTACACCTACGACACCGCCGGCAATCTGACCGTGGTCACCCAGCCCGGCGACATCGAGGCCGACTACGGGCGCGACCCTAACGGCACCGGGCTGCTGGTGAGCACCACCGATCCGCGCGGCAAGACCACCGCCTACACCTACGACGCCGACGCCAACCTGGCCAGTGTCACCAGCCCCACCGGCGACGAGACGACCTATGCCTACGACGCTGCCGGACGGCGGATCAGCATGGTCGATCCGCGCGGCAACGCCAGTGGCGCCGATCCCGGCGACTACACCACCGCCTACACCTACGACGACGCCGACCGCCTGACCAGCGTCAGCGATCCCCTCGACCACACCACGGGCTACGAGTACGACCCGGTCGGCAACCGCACCAGCGTCACCGACCCCAACGACCACACCACGGCCTACGCCTACGACCCCGCCAACCACCTGGCCGGCGTCACCGATGCCGCTGACGAGACCACCTGCTACGAGTACGACGAGGTCGGCAACCTCGTCTCACGCACCGACGCCAACGACCACACCACCACCTACGCCTACGACCACGCCAACCGCCTGACGGGCGTCACCGATCCGCTCGACCGTTCCACCGCGATCACCTACGACGGTGCCGGCAACCCGGAGACCCGCACCGACGCCACCGGGCAGACCACGACCTACACCTACGACGCCCTCAACCGGGTGACGGCCATCGACTATGAGGACACCGCCACCCCCGACGTGGCCTTCGCCTACGACGCCAACGGCAACCAGACCGCGATGACCGACGGCGGCGGCACCCAGACGGCAACCTTCGATGACCTCGACCGACTGACCGGGGTGACTCGCGGCTCCGATGCGTTCGCCTACGGCTACGACGACGCGGGCAACCTCACTAGCCGCACCTACCCCGACGCCACCGAGGTCGCCTATACCTACGACGATTCGGGCCTGATGAGTTCGGTGACCACCGACAGCGCCACGACCACCTACGCCTACGATGAGGCCGGCAACCTGACTTCCATCGGCCTGCCCAATGGGGTCGACGAGTCGCGCACCTACGACCCCGTCGGGAGGCTGTCCACCATTCACGCCGCGGGCAGCGCGGGGACCCTCACCGATCTGGCCTACACCTACGACCCGAGCGGCAACATCAGCGCCGTCGCCACCGCGGCCGCGAACCTGAGTGAGCGGGCCAGCCTGGCCAGCGACGGCAGCCAGGCGACGGGCGCCGGCAGTTCCGGTGCCAGCGACGCCTTCAGCCGCACCACCAGCAACGGCTGGGGCACCGCCCCGGTGGGCGGCGACTGGTCCATCGACTACGGCTCGAGCTCGGACTTCGCCACCGACGGCTCAGCGGCGACCATGACCCTGCCGGCCAGCACCACCGACGAGATGGTCCTCAGCGACGTGTCGGCCGCCGACACGGTCACCAGTGTTCAGCTGGCGACCGACAAGCTGGCTGCCGGTGACTCCCAGGTCTTCTTCCTCTACGCCCGGCGCACCGATGACAACAACTGGTACCGGCTGGGCGTCGCCTTCCACACCGACCAGACCGTCTCGATGGCCATCGCCCGCAAGGTGGCCGGCACCCAGACCACCCTGGTCAGCCAGGCGATCACCAGGGAGACGCACGCCGCCGGGCGGGTCTTCAACATCGTCTTCTCGGTGGTCGGCTCCACCCTCTCCGCCAAGATCTGGCAGGACGGCACCAGCGAGCCGTCGAGCTGGGACGAGTCCGAGACGGACACCGCCATCACCGCCGCGGGGGCCAATCCCCTGCGCGGCTATGTCGGCTCGGCCAGCAACGCCCCGGTGACCGCGGCTTGGGACAACCTGGTGATCAGCCTGCGCGGATCGGGCAGTTCCGGTGCCAGCGACGCCTTCAGCCGCACCACCAGCAACGGCTGGGGCACCGCCCCGGTGGGCGGCGACTGGTCCATCGACTACGGCTCGAGCTCGGACTTCGCCACCGACGGCTCAGCGGCGACCATGACCCTGCCGGCCAGCGCCACCGACGAGATGGTCCTCAGCGACGTGTCGGCCGCCGACACGGTCACCAGCGTTCAGCTGGCGACGACAAGCTGGCTGCCGGTGACTCCCAGGTCTTCTTCCTCTACGCCCGGCGCACCGATGACAACAACTGGTACCGGCTGGGCGTCGCCTTCCACACCGACCAGACCGTCTCGATGGCCATCGCCCGCAAGGTGGCCGGCACCCAGACCACCCTGGTCAGCCAGGCGATCACCAGGGAGACGCACGCCGCCGGGCGGGTCTTCAACATCGTCTTCTCGGTGGTCGGCTCCACCCTCTCCGCCAAGATCTGGCAGGACGGCACCAGCGAGCCGTCGAGCTGGGACGAGTCCGAGACGGACACCGCCATCACCGCCGCGGGGGCCAATCCCCTGCGCGGCGATGTCGGCTCGGCCAGCAACGCCCCGGTGACCGCGGCTTGGGACAACCTGGTGATCAGCCTGCCCGGATCGGGCAGATCCGGGGCCAGCGATGCCCCGGCATCAGCGCCGAGGCGCTGGGTGGTCTTCGCCAGCACCGCTGACAACCTCCTCGCCGACGACGCCATCGGCGTCAGCGACGTCTTCGTCCATGACCGGCTGACCGGCATCACCGAGCGCCTCGAGAGTGAGCTCCACCGGGGCCGAGGCCAATGGGGACAGCGACGGTGCCGCCATCAGCGCTGGCGGCCGCTGCGTCGTCTTCCGCTCCGGTGCCACCAATCTCGTGTCGGGCGACACCAACGGGGTCAGTGACGTCTTCGTCCGTGACCGCGCCACCGGGACTACCACTAGGTTCAGCCTGGCCGACGATGGATCGCAGGCTTCGGGCGCCAGCGACGCATGAACCATCAGCGCCGACGGCCGCTACGTGGCATTCTTTCGGGCGCCACCAACTTCGTGCGCGGCGTCACCAACGGAGCCTCCGATGCTTCGTGCGCGATCGGCTGTCCGGTACTATCCAGGCGGATGGTCGGCCGACTCAGTGGAGTCGCTGGCACGAGGGCGAACGCGACCTGCCATAACAGCCGATCCTGAGCTCCGACCGGGACTTCCTCTGGCAGGCCGCCGACGTCGTTCTGGCAATACGATGCGCTGTTGCCGCCGTCTTCGCCGGGACGTCTCGGCCGGTATCACCAGCCGGGTCTCGGTCGATTCGTCCGAGGCGCAGGCCAACGGCGCCAGCGGCGCTCCGGCCACCAGCGCCGACGGTCGCTACGTGGTCTTCCGCTCCGACGCCACCAACCTCGTCAGCGGCGACACCAACGGTGTCTCTGACGTCTTTGTCCGCGACCTGACCGCCGGCGACACCAGCCGCGCCTCGGTCGATTCGTCTGAGGCGCAGGCCAACGGCGCAAGCGACGCACCAACCATCAGTGCCGACGGCGGCCTGGTGGGCTTCGTCTCGGATGCCACTAACCTAGTGTCCGGCGACACGAACGGGTTTGCCGACGTCTTCGTCCGCGACCTGACCGCCGGCACCACCAGCCGCGCGTCGGTTGATGGCTCAGGCACCCAGGCCGACGGCGCTAGCGATTCCCCTCGATGCCGACTCCGTGGCGGTGGCCTACGCCGCGGAGGCCACCGACCTGGTGGCCGACGACACCAATGCGGCGACCGATGTCTTCGTCCACGGTGCCCTGGCGGCGACCACGACCTACACCTACGACGATGTCTGCAGCATCAGACGGGCGTCTGCTTCGACGCGGCCTGCGCCGCGAGCCTGACCTACACCTACGACCCGGTCGGCAATCGCCTGACCCAGGTCGCACCGGGCGGAGAGACCAACTACGCCTACGACGACGCCGATGAGCTGACCACCGTCACCGACCCGCCCAGCGTGGTAACCAACTACACCTACGACGACGCCGGGCGCCAGACCGCGGCCGGCGCGGACACGTTTGCCTATGACGACGCCAACCGGCTGACCAGTGCCACCGTGGCTGGGGTGGAGCACACCTACACCTACGCCGGCGACGGCCGACGCCTGAGCGCCACCGACGACGGAACCACCACCGACTTCGTGTGGGACCGCAACTTCGGGCTGCCCCAGCTGGTCACCGAGACCGACAGCTCGGGTACCAGCCTGCGCGACTACACCTATGGCTGGGGGCTCACCCCTGTGAGCGTGACGGCAGGCAGTGCCACCAGTTACCTGGGCACCGATGCCCTGGGCAGCGTCCTGGCCACCAGCGACGCGGACGGCGCGGCCAAGGCCACCACCACCTACCAGCCCTTCGGCGCCGTCCTGACGGTCACCCAGGCCGACGCCACGGCGGCCGACAACCCCATGGGCTTCAGCGGCCAGTACCTCGACCCCACCGGCCTCTACCACCTGCGGGCCCGCCAGTATGACCCGAGCACCGGGCGCTTCCTGACCACCGACCCGCTGGCCGCGGCTGTGGGAGACCCCTACGTGGTGAGCTACGTGTATGGACGGGAGAATCCAGTCCGCTACACAGATCCCAGCGGCAGATTCACGGTGGGAGCGTGCGCCAATATCAGCTTCAACATCTTCGGACTCGGTATCCAGGTCGGCGGGTGTATCGTTGTGGCGTCCAGCGGCCAGGTTGGGGTTACCGGCACGGCCGGCGGTGGAGGGAGCGTAGGTGCCAGCGTGAGCGCCGGGGTTAGTGGCCAGATCTCGAACGCTGATTACATTCAAGATCTTGCTGGTCCGTTCTACGAGGCTGGGGGGTCTGCTGACGTCCTTGGCGGCATTCAGGGCTCCGCCTTCGGTGGCAAGGGGCAGTGCGGACAGCCCATCGGTGGTGCTAGTGGTGGTCTGTCGGTTGGTGCAGGGGCCGAGGCGCACGGCTTGGCTACTTTGACCGGGACGCTTGCTCTTGGCGCCTCGCGACCCTCTTGTCCTGCCCCCACGACAACGTCGACCAGTAGCACCGGGAAGTAGGAGGGCGGGGTGCGCAGACGTCCACGTTGGCAGGACTGGGCGTATTTCGCTGGTGCCGCGGGTCTGATCGTGGTCGCCATCTGGCGGCTGGCGTTGCCCGTTAGCTACCCACCTGGAGACATTCGGGGTGAGGTTTGGTTCAACCCGCTCACGAGCGGGGTTGCCGTTCTCTTGGCGGGCATCTTGCTGGTCGCAGGCGTGATGCGCCAGAGGGGCGGAGGGGACGACTGAGATCGTCAACGGCACCGCCGTCCCCTTCCGCTCGGACCCTACCAACCTACTATCCGGTGACATGCACGCGTCGAGTGACTACGCCTACGACGACGCCGATGAGCTGACCACCGTCACCGACCCGCCCAGCGTCGTGACCAGCTACACCTACGACGACGCCGGGCGCCAGACCGCGGCCGGCGCCGACACGTTCGCCTACGACGACGCCAACCGGCTGGTCAGCGCCACGCTGGGCGGGGTGGTGCACACCTACACCTACGCCGGTGATGGCCGACGCCTGAGCGCCACCGACGACGGAACCACCACCGACTTCGTGTGGGATCTCAACTCCGGCCTGCCCCAGTTGGCGACCGAGACGACCAGCGCCGGCGGCAGCCTGCGCGACTACACCTACGGCTGGGGGCTCACTCCCGTGGGCTTGACCACCGCCAGCGTCACCAGCTACCTGAGCACCGATGCCCTGGGCAGCGTGCTGGCCACCAGCGACGCGGGCGGCGCGGCACAGACCGCCACCAGCTACCAGCCCTTCGGCGCGGTACTGACCGCCAGCCAGACCGATCCCAGTGCTCCCCCCAGCCCCATGGGCTTCACGGGTCAGTACGTCGACCCCACCGGCCTCTACCACCTGCGGGCCCGCCAGTATGACCCGGCGACCGGTCGCTTCCTGACCACCGATCCGCTTGGCCCTACCGGTTCCGGCCTGGCCTCCCTCTACGCCTACGGGTCCAACAGCCCCTGCGCTTCACGGATCCGTCTGGCCTCTGCGACTGGTTCGGCTGCATCGGCGACGCCTGGAATGCTGCAACTACTGCCGTCGGGAGTGCTGCGGGATGGGTTGGGAACAACGCGAATGCGATTTTCGCGGCGACGGGCTATCGCTACATCCGAGCCCGCCGTCTCGAGCGCCGCCAATTGCAGAAGTGGGTCGAGA
Source organism: uncultured Chloroflexia bacterium (assembly GCA_963773695.1). Lineage (GTDB taxonomy): Bacteria > Chloroflexota > Limnocylindria > QHBO01 > QHBO01 > CAVXEH01. The sequence goes on from CAVZCE010000015.1 coordinate 99,274, forward strand.
ATCGTTCGGACGGAATCGACGAGGCGCCGCTTTCCTCCGACCGCGACTTTGTGCTCCAGATCGCTGCTGCCCTACTCGTCACGATCTGGGTTGTGCTCAACGTGTCCATCGCAGCGTGAACGGACCGCCACGCGGCCAGATCACAACCTCGGCCCGCCAGTCCGAGACGAAACGGAAGGTGATGGTGTCGCCACGCAGCTGCATGCCGGCCTCGGCACGTTTGAGGGGTGGGTAGCCGAGACGGCGTCGTCCTGTGCGGCTGATGCGGAAGATCAAGGGTGCACCACCGCGTTCGACGGGAGGCAGGGCCGTGCGTTCGACGAGGCTGCATGCCACAGGCGCATGAGCTTGAGCTGGGTCGTCTGGCGACGACGGTAGACGAGGGTGGTCAGATGGCTGGTGGTGGCCACCTTGGCGCGGACGAGAAGGGGCAGGGCTGCCCGTTCGCGCGTGGAGAGCGCTAGGAGATCGAGGCGACGAACGTGTGCACCGTGATACGCACGGAAGGAGCCGAGCACTAGCGTGCTCCCTTCCCGGACCCCGCACGGTCCGAGCGTGGAGAGCGGGGCAGGGACCCCGGCGCCGATGCCCCCCTCCCGCGACCCTCCGCGCGCCACTCCGCTGCCGGGTTCCCTGCACGGTTGGAGGCTGCAGGGAGGAGTTCCCGGTTTCGGGCACACCAACAGGACCACCGCACCGCGCCGGCCTGGCCTCGGCGTCCATCGTGGACGCCGCTCATCTGGCGGATCGATCCTGAGAGGGTCAGCGACCCCGCCTCCGGCGCGCCGCCCGCGTCCTGCGGGCCAGCGCACTGGCACGCGCCAGGCGAGCGAAGTAGGCGGCCCGCAGGTGCGACGCCCGCCGTCGACGCTCGCCAGCCGGCAGGCATCCATCCGGGTCGACCTCCCGCTCGAAGCGAGCCAGGAAGGCGGCCCGCGCCGGAGCGGTTAGCACTCGGCTGTCGTGGCGGGCATGAAGCAGGTAGGCCCCGATCCGACCCCGCAGGGCCAGGTCGGTCCGATCCATGCCGCCCGTCCGCCGTCGCCTCGCCATTCCGCTGTCCTCTTCAGTCCACCGTCCGATGTTCGTGTCGGGGCTCCTGGTCAAGTCCCAGGACGTGGTGTAACAGAGCGGCATCCTCACGTCTGGTCCGTCAGCTCGCGATGAGCAGCGCCTGGCCCACCTCCTCTCGTTCGGGGCCGTTGATGGCGGCCATCGTCTCGGGCCGGAAGTAGCGCCGCCCGTCCTGCCACTCGTCGTCCTGTTCGGCCAGGATCATGCCCACCAGCCGAATGACCGAGCCCCGGTTGGGGAAGATGCCGACCACCGCGGTGCGGCGCTTGATCTCCTTGTTCAGGCGCTCGAGCGGGTTCGTGCTGCGGATCTGGCGGCGATGGATCTCGGGGAAGGCGAAGTGGACCAGCAGGTCCGGCTCGGCGCTGGTGAGCAGCTCGGCGACGGCATCGAAGCGTGGCCGCAGGCCGTCGATGACCCGGTCCAACTGCTCGCGGGCGGCGCGCCCGTCGGGCTGCTCGAAGACGATCTGGATGGCCGAGGCCACCATGCTCCGCGCCGAGCGCGGCACCAGGTCCTGGGCATTGCGGGTGAGGTGCACCCGGCAGCGTTGCCAGGAGGCACCCAGCAGCTGCTCGCGGACAGCCTTGACCAGCCCGGCGTGGTCGTCGCTGATCACCAGGCGCACCCCGCCCAGGCCGCGCTCGACCAGGGAGCGCACGAAGCGCGGCCAGGCCGATGCCCTCGTCGTTGCCGGTGGCCAGCTCCAGGCCCAGCACCCGGCGCTCGCCCATGGCCGCCACCCCGATCGCCACCAGCACCGCCATCGACACCACGCGCCCCGCCTCGCGCACCTTGAGGTAGTAGGGTCGGACCGGGGCGCGGTGGCGGCCTTGCGGCCGCTCCGTCTCCCCGGCCCGCCCTCCGAACCGGACGTGCGCGTTGCCACGCATCCGGCTCTCCACGACCTCATGCCGTCAGGCGTGTCGCTGATCCCTGGCGTGCTCAGCCCACGGCGAGGGGATGTGTGCGCCCCGATAGCGGTAGCGGCTGACCGTCACCGCGCTCGGGTCGAACAGCGTCACCTCGTCCTCCGTCGGCCACCACCCCGGAAGGTAGCGCCGTCGCAGCTGCTTCCAGTTGGCGCGGAGATGCTTGTGGCGGAGCCAGGCGACCACCCGCCGCCAGACGAAGGCGCGCAGATAGCTGAAGGTCCGCTTCGACACCCCGTGCCGGAAGTAGGCGGTCCAGCCTCGCAGCACCGGGTTGAGCCGGTGCAGGAGGATGCTGAGCGACAGGTCCGTCGCCCCTCGGGTCAGCGCTCGCACCTTGGCCTTGACCGTCGCGAGGGCGGTCTTGGTCGGGTAGGTGTAGACGAAACGCTGACCCGTGCCTCGCTTGAGCTGCCGCACGATGCGGAAGCCCAGGAAGTCGAAGCCCTCGTCGATGTGGCGCGATCCTCGTCTTCTCGTCCGACAGGCGCAGGCCCATCGGCGCGAGCACCGCTGCCACCTCGTCGCGCAACGCCTCGGCATGGGCGCGGGTGCCGGCCACGAGCACGACGAAGTCGTCCGCATAGCGGACGAGCCGGTAGGTGGCCAGCCCCCGGCGCCGCCGCTGCTGGCGTGCGCCCGAGTGCGCCCCCATCGCCGCCCAGGCTGCGACGAAGTGCTCGTCGAGGACCGAGAGGGCGATGTTGGCGAGCAGCGGTGAGAGGATGCCGCCCTGCGGGGTGCCGGTGGCCGTGTCCCGCTCGACGCCATCCTCACCGAGGATGCCGGCTCGCAGGAAGGCCTTGACCAGCGCCAGGACGCGCCTGTCTCCGATCCGAGCTCGCACCCGGTCCATGAGGGCCGGGTGGTCGATCTCATCGAAGCAGGCCGAGATGTCCGCATCGACCACCCACTCATAGGAGCGGCTGGTGAAGAGGTGGATCTCGGCGATCGCGTCCTGCGCCCGTCGCCCGGGCCGGAAGCCATACGAGCACGGCGCGAAGTCCGCCTCGAAGATCGGCTCGAGCACGAGCTTGAGCGCAGCCTGCACCACCCGGTCCCGGACGGTCGGGATGCCCAGCCGGCGACGCTTGCCGCCGGGCTTGGGGATCATCCGCTCGCGAACCGGGATCGGGCGGAACGTGCGGGCACGAAGATCGGCCCGCAGCTCGGCGAGGAACGCTGCCTCGCCGCGCTCGGCTTCGATCGCATAGGCCGTCTGGCCGTCGATCCCTGCCGAGCGTGCGCCCCGGTTGCTCCGCACCCGGCGCCATGCAACGAGCAGGAACGCCGGGTCAGCAACGAGGTTGAAGAGGTCGGCGAACCGACGCGTCGGATCGTCGATCGCCCATCGGTGCAGCTTGGTCTGCATCCGCAGTACCCGCCCCTCCGCCTCACGCGGCGTCGGCCACGGCGCGCCGGTGTTCACCGGCGACCTCCTGCCCCGCAGTCACCAATTCTGCGAGATCGCTGTCCTCCTTCGCCCTGTGGCCGGCTTTCCCGGCCTCCGACTACTCCGAGGACTCCGCCCCAGCCCGAAGCCATCAGCTGACGACGCGCCTGCCCGCTGCCAGGCGGCAGGGAGGGCGGCTTCGAGTTGGTTCCCACGTTCACCTCACGACCGATCGACGGGGGTGGTGCCCAGCTTTTCCCCTGCAGCCTCCGCCACGGATACGCCGCAGGCCTTCTCCGTGGCCCCTGCTCGGACGGGTATCGCGCCCGAGCGGAGCCGGCCGCCGGCAACTTCGACGACCGCCCTGCTGCTGCCCGGCCCAAATCCGCCAGGTTTGGAGCCGGTGTTCCTCGCTTGAGGGGGTTCCACCACTGGTTCAGATCGTCTTGCACCTTCCCGTCTCGCTTGCCGGACCCGGACCGTCTGGCGGTGCCGACCCGTTCCGTCGTTGTCGGGGCTGCTCCCACCCGATCCCTGCGTCTCCAGGGTCAGGCTGCCCCCAGCTTCACCGACCTGCTGCGACAGGCCGGCGGTGGGCTCCTTCCGCCCGCTCGGTCATGTGGCGCCTCGTGGCGCACGGTGGCATCGAGCCACAGGTAGGGGAAGGCCATCTCGGCGAGCGAGCGGCCACGGAAGGTCTCGACCTCGGCGTCGAGCGCGGCGCACATGCGGCTGACCTCGCTCTTGCTGATGCCGTCGATGCCGAGGGCCCGCACCAGGTCGTCGACGCGGCGGGTGCTGACCCCGTTGAGGTAGGCCTCCTGGACCACCGCCAGCAGCGCTCGCTCGGCACGTCGCCGCGGCTCGAGCAGGCTGGGAAAGTAGGACCCGTCGCGCACGCGGGGGATGGCCAGCGCCACCGATCCGACCCGGGTATCCCAGCGCCGTTCGCGGTACCCGTTGCGGTGAGTCAGCCGGCGCTGCGGGTCGCGTTCACCCTTGGCCACCCCGGTCAGCTCGCTGACCTCGGCCTCCATGATCGCCTCGGCGAGGACGCGGACCCCCTCGCGCAGCAGGTCGAGATCGCCGTCGGCGCCCACCTTGCGCAGGGTGTCGAGCAGGGTCATGCTGGCATCGGCCACCGTGGTGTACCTCCTGTCGTCGGTCAGCAACTCCAACGACGTGAGGATGGCGCGGTGGCCGCTTCGTTGCTCGGCCTATCCGCTGTTACACCAAGTCTGGGGACCAACCGGGCTCCTGGCCCTGACGTCTGGGCCTCCCCAGAAGAGACGTGGTCAGCTCCCCTGAGAAGGACCGGCTCGGGGCCCGAACCCTCGACTCCTCGATGCTAGCCGCGCCGGCCGCCGAACGGAAGGGAAAGTGTGTACGTTCGGTGTGCGTTTGGTGTACGTCTGACCTGCGTCTGTCAGCCGAGTGGTTTACATATGTCCATGCCATGACTGACACCGCACTCTTCGGCGGCTCGGAGGTACGCCGGGCCATCCTGCGCACCTTCTTCCCCGGTCCCGGCGTCCTGTGCCACGTCCGCGAGCTGGCGGGCGAGCTCGGTCGCTCCGCCACGATCGTCTCCCAGGAGCTGGACCGGCTGGAACGGACCGCGATCCTGACCAGCGAGCGCATTGGCCGCGCGCGGCGCTACCGGCTGGCCCTGTGAGGGGTATCCGACCCCTCGACCACTCCCGCGCCGCTCCGTCGGCCAGCAGCTGGTCGACAGAGCGGACACTGGTTCGTGCTCAATGCGCGGGGGTCGCCAACTCCCACTCGCTAACGCTATCTGTGCCTCAGCCACGTATGGCCATCAGCGATGGCCGTGAGCCATCGGCTCACAGCGGCCTCGCGGTATAGAGCGAAGCGAGTTGCGTTTCGGGCTGGAGGCAGTTGAGCACGAATTCGTGTCGCGCTCATCGTCGCCCAAGTGACACCTATGGCGGTCGTGAGCGCGGTCGTAAGCGCGCCACCTGCGCGCCACCTGCGCGCCACCCGCGCGCCACCTGCGCGACCCCGTCCTTCTCAGGCGGGCACGGCCATCAGAGGCGATCTCCGGGCGACAACTGGCGGTATGCGGCGCGAGCGCGCTCATCGGCGGTGCTCGCCGCGTAGCGGGCCAGCATCTCGCGGCTGCGCCACCCGGCCAGGCGCATGACGTCGCCCTCCTGCATGCCGGCCTCCAGCATCGAGTGGGCCCAAGTGTGACGGAAGGCGTGGGCGAACAGCTGCGGGACCCCGGCCTGCTCGCCGCGGCGGCGAAGGGCCTGCAGCAGCCCGTTCTCGCTCAGCGGGCCGCGCCGTCCCAGCCACAGCTGGGGCAGGTGGGCGTAGGGGTGGGTGTAGCGGGCGCGCAGGTAGCGGCCCAGGGCCTGGGCGGTCTTGACCCCGTACGGGCAGGCCCGCACCCGGTTGCCCTTGCCGGTGACCACGGCCAAATTGGCATCGAGGTCGACGTCGCCTTGCACCTCGCCGCCGGGCAGCAACCGTGCCTGCAGCCCGGCGCACTCAGCGCGGCGCATGCCGGTGTCGAGCAGGAGGCGGATGAGCGCGGTATCGCGCAGCTCCTCGAAGCCGGCGCCGCGGCAGGCGCGCAGCAGGGCCCGCAGCTGGTCTGGGGTCAAGACCGGCACCGGCTTGGCCTGGGGGCGGGGAGCGGGGATGGTCGCCAGCGGGTTGGCGGCCAGCAGGCCCTCGCCCAGCGCCCAGCGGCAGAAGGCCTTGAGGCCGTTGTAGCGGTTGAAGCGGGTCCCGTCGCTGTTGCCGGCCTCGGCCAGGGCGATGAGCCAGTCGCGAACCAAGTCGGTGTCCACGGCCGCCACCGAAGCTACGCCCCGGCCTTCGGCGAAGCGGGTGAAGCGGGCCAGCGCCTCGAGGTAGGTCTCCACGGTGCGCGGGCTCTTGCTGGCGGCGCGCAGGTCCCGGGCGAAGTGCCCGGCGGCGGCGCGTAGCGTAAACTGCGGGCTGAGTCGCTGGCTGGCCAACGGCGAAGACCTCATGAAAGCGGCATGCGGAAGGACCGAATCATGATGTGTAGCGACGCTGTAGTCAACTTGCAGCTTGGCTCAGAAGCGGTTTAGGCGCTGGATCTGAGCACGAAACGGTCGGGGCGTAGCGCAGTCTGGTAGCGCACCTGAATGGGGTTCAGGAGGTCGAAGGTTCGAATCCTTTCGCCCCGACCACATACGTCCGTAGTCCGGTGCGCGTCATCCCCGCGGGAGGGGTTCTACACGCTGGCTCGGTCCGGGGGCCTCCTCCAGCACGACCACCGGGATCTCGCGTCGGGTCCTCCGCTCGTAGAGCGCGAAGAGCGGGTGCATCTCCTTCATCCGCGCCCAGAGCCGCTCGCGCTCCTCGCCGCGTGCCTCCCGGGCACGGCCGGACAAACCGTCTCGCGCCGACCTGCACCGCCACGTTCGGATCGGCGCGCAGGTTCCCGACCCAGGCCGGGTCGAGCTCCCCGGCGTTGTTCGTTCCGGCGACGGCCAGCTGGTCTCCGATGCGGAAGTACATGAGCGGCACGGTGCGCGCGGCGCCCGACCGGCGTCCGCGGCTGGTGAGCAGGAGCATGGGGACGGGGATGCCGGGCATGGCATGCCCGAGCCGGCCGCGCGTCAGCCGGTAGACGAAGCGGTGCGGCCCGGGCCGGGTGAACCACGGCGAGACGGCGGCCAGGAGACGGACCCGGATACTGTCGGCATCGGCCCTTTGCCGGTCGCCGCTCATCCGGGGATCGCCGAAGGATCCTCGCGACGGAGGAGGATTCCCAGGTAACCCTTCCAGGGGCCGACCTCCGCGTCGCGGCTCCCCGCCAGGCCCGCGTAGACCTGGCTCACGTGGTCGAGGTCGTGGACGGTCCACGCGGCGAGCAGGTGGCGCAGGGTGACCTCACCCAGCGAGGGGTGCAGGCCGCGCCGGTCCAGGTCCGCCTCGCTCACCACGCTCCGCAGCTCCGCAAGGTTGGACGCGCGCAGCGTTGCGAAACGCTCCACCAGCTCGTCGAGTGGAACGCCCGCGTCGCGCTCCAGCATCGCAAATCGCTCGTAGCGGTCGAAAGCCCGTGACGTGCCGTGCTCCAGGAGCCGGTGGGTGCGGTTCATCCAGTCCGTCTGCTCGCCGGTGATCAGGTGCCCGACAACGTCCCGTGGACGCCAGCCCTCGGCGGTGTCGGGGGTCTCCGTCCAGGTCGGCGGCAGGCCGGAGAGCAGGGCGCGCAGCGCGTGCGGGGTGCGCGCCAGCAGGTCGGTGGTGTCGGCGAAGAATTCGCTCATCGAGTCTTCCTCATGGAACCATGATCGCACCGGAGGGTAGGATCGCCCTGTGGCGGACGGGAGCGCGGAGGAGCGGTGGCAGCTGGCCGTTGCCACCCTGCGCCGCGTGATCGACGATGCGGTGCCGCTCTCCGCGGATCTGCGCCGTGGGGTCGCCGCCCAGTCCCGCGCCTACCGCGGCGGGGAGCAGCCGCCCCTCGCGACGCGCGCGGCGGTGGACGCCTACGTTGCGAGCCGCATGCCGGCCACGCTCGCCGCCACGGGCGGCGCCATGCGCGCCGCCGCCCTGGCCGTGCCGTCGTTCGCCCCCGCAACGATGCTCGACGTCGGCACCGGGACGGGCAGCGCGGCATGGGCGGCGAGCGCGGTGTGGCCCTCGCTCGAGACGATTACCGGCCTCGACCGGTCCGAGGCGATGCTGGCCGTGGGTCGGGAGCTTGCCGACCGTTCGGAGGTCCCCGTCCTCGGGGCTGCGCGGTGGGTCGCCGGCAGCGTGACGGCTGCTGCGCTGGAGCCGGCAGACCTGCTGTCGGCCGCGTACGTCCTGGGCGAGGTGAGAGAGGAGCTGCGGGCTCCCCTCGTCGCTCGTCTCTGGGAGCTGGCTCGCGGTGTCCTGCTCCTCGTGGAGCCCGGCACCCCGGCCGGCTTCGGGCGCATTCGAGCCGCCCGCGCGCAGCTCATCGCGCTGGGGGGACACGTGGCTGCACCCTGCCCGCACGATGGCGCCTGCCCGATGGTCGATCCCGACTGGTGCCACTTCGCGGCCCGCCTGTCGCGCAGCCGCCTTCACCGGCTGGCCAAGGGCGTGGAGCTTGCCTGGGAGGACGAGCCGTACGCCTACGCGGCGGTGTCCCGGCTGGCGGTGGAGCGAGGCTCGCGCGTGCTCGCGCGGCCGGACATGCGCAAAGGCGCCATCGGGCTGCGGCTATGCACGCCCGAGGGGATCGTGGAGCAAACCGTCAGCCGGCGGGACGGGGCGCGGTACCGCGAGGCGCGGCGTCTGGCCTGGGGCGCACGGGCGGAGCGGAACGACGAATGATCCCGGTCAGGCGGTTCGGTCCCGCTCCAGGCACTCTTCGCACAGGGCGTCATCCGGGATGGGCGGCGTGGGACGCCCCATCTCGCGGCCGGGACGGCCGCCACACAGGGGCAGGGCATCCTCACCCAGGATGTGCACCTTGCTGAAATGGCGGTCCGGGTAGCGCCACGTGAGGTAGCGGCGTCGGGAAGCAGTGGCAGTGTCGTTCATCGTGGGGCGGTCCGGCTCCTTGCTCGTGCGGCCTCAGCGACACGTCTCGCCGAGGTCCGGGGAGGGGAGTGCTCGTGCCGCCGCGTCGGGGATGCGCCTGTTGCGCTCCGACAAGGATACCACACAATTGTCGTCCCAGCCGCACGGATTCCGCGGGTTGGCGCACGAGCCAGGCTACCCGTCGGACGAATCTCGCCGCCCGTGCCAGGGCGCCGGGCCGCGCTCCACGGCGAACCCGGTGGAGTTGTGGAGCACGGTCGCCCACTGCCCGGCGGCACGGAACGCCAGGCTGCCCTCACCGGCCCGGACGTTGCGCAGGGTCAGCTCGCCGAGCCAGTCCGGCAGCCGTGGGTCGAGGTAGAGGCGGGATCCCCGTCCGTCGCTGCGGGCGCGCAGCCCGCAGAGGAGCAGGACGAGGCGGAAGACCGCGCTGGCCGCCCATGCCTGAGGCACGCAGGCGCCGGGGTACGGCGCGGGCGGCGCTCCCGGCTCGCGCGGCAGGCCGGCGAAGAGCTCGGGGAGCCGGTGGTCGGGCAGGAGGGCGGCGGCGTCGAAGAGGGCCCTCGCCACCCGGTCCACGCCATCGGTCAGGCCGTATCCGGCGAAGCCGGTCGCGATGGTGGCGTTGTCGTGGGGCCAGACGCTGCCGGTGTGGTAGCTGAACGGATCGTAGGCCGGGTGCTCCGCGGAGAGGGTGCGGATGCCCCACCCCGACCACATGTCGTCGGCCAGCAGCCGGGCCGCGACCCGGGGCGCGCGCTCTGCGGGGACGATGCCGCTCATCAGGCAGTGCCCGGCGTTCGAGGCGACGCTCCGAATGGGCCGCTTCTCGCCGTCCAGGCCCAGGACGTAGGTGCCCTCCTCCTCCCACCAGAAGGCTTCGTTGAAGCGCTGGTAGAGCGCCTCGGCGGCGTCACGCAGGCGCGCCGCATCCTCCGGTCGCTCCAGGGCGTCGTAGATCTCCGCCAGGCGCAGGCGAGCGTCGTATGCATAGCCCTGGTGCTCGCAGAGCGCGATCGGGAGGGGAGCGAGGGAGCCGTCGGCGTGCGGAATGGCGTCGTCCGCGTCCTTCCAGCCCTGGTTGGGGAAGCCGTGAGGCGAGCGCGTCGCGTACTCCAGGAATCCGTCCTGGTCACGGTCGCCGAATCGCTCGATCCAGCGCATCGCGCGCTCGGCGGCGGGCAGGAGTCGCTCGAGGTCGGACCGCTGCCCGGTCCAGTGGTGGAGGTACGCGAGGAGGATCACGTACAGGGGGGTCGCGTCGTGGGTGCCGTAGTAGGGCTGGAAGGGCAGGAGACCCAGCTCGGCCACCTCACCGTGGCGGACCTCGTGGGGCACCTTACCCGGCTCCATGTCGCGCTCCGCGCTGTCGCTCGTGGCCTGCAGCGATGCCAGGGCGGTCAGCGTGCCTCGCGCCAGCTCCGGATATCCCGCCAGTGCCTGCATGGAGGTCACCGCCGAGTCGCGGCCGAAGAGGGTCATGAACCACGGGACGCCTGCCGCGGGGACCACCGCCGGAGGCGCCGACGGGAGCGCCAGGCGGACGGCCTCCATGTCCCAGGCGGCCCGGTCCCACGCGTTCTGCACGACGAGGTTGGTCGCCTCCAGCTGCATCCCGGCCAGCGGTTGCCCGTCCGCCTCCGGGACCTGGTCCGTCAGGGCGCCGCAGGCCGGGACCTCCTCCGTCTCGCCCGGTACGGCCAGCGGCTCCCAGGTCAGGCACGCGTGCCAGCGTGCGTGCGGGGCGAGCTCCAGCGGAAAGACAAGGCATCCGTCCCGCCACGTGCCGGGCGCGTCGGCGCGCTCGCACCGGATCCGCAGCCCGCGCTCGAAGGTTCCGTTGCGGTAGGCGAGTCTCAGCTCCTGTGGATCGTCGGACCAGGTGGCCTCGGGACGGCGCGCCGGCACCGCGACCCGCAGGCCGCGGACCTCGAACATGTCCGCGAAGTCGGCTGCCAGCCGAACGCCCAGCTCCGAGCGGACCCTGTCGCGTCCGGTGTTGAGGACGTCGATCTCCTCGTGCACGGCGCCAGCGATGCTGCGGGCCACCGTGATGACGAGAGGAGGCCGTCGCGCCGTCGACCCGTCCGGCCGGCCGAGCAGGACGTGGCGCGCGGAGTAGAAGCGGACCGCAACGTCCTGGATCGGCTCCGCCGGCCGCCCGTCGATCTCCAGTGCGTAGGCGGAGAGGAGGCGGGTGTCGCGCACGTAGAACCCCTCTTCGCCGCCCGGCTCGATCGCGCCGCCGGTTCGCGTGATGAGGACGTGGTCGCCGCGATTGATGGTGAGCTCCCGGGTCGAGGTCGAGATGACGGAGGTCATGGATGCCATCTTCGCCGGGAGCGGCAAGTCCTGCTGGCGGACTGCCGGCGCCTGCTGCTGCCGCCGGCCATGGGCCGGGCCGGGCACGGGCGTCCGGCAGCATCGCCATGGGCTAGGCTACCGCCATGAATCGGGTCATCCAGATCGCCATCAACGCGATCGCCCTGTACGTCGCCGTCATCGTCCTGCGGCCGGGGCTCCAGTTCGTGGGCGAGTGGTGGAAGTTCGTCCTTGTGGCCGTCACCTTCAGCCTGGTCAACACGTACGTGCGGCCCATCCTGCGCATCGTCACCTTCCCCATCTCCCTGCTGACCCTGGGCCTCTTCCTGATCGTGATCAACGCCCTCATGATCGTCATCGTGGGCGCCATCTCCGATCAGCTGTCGCTGGGCTTCACGGTCAACGACTTCGGCTCCGCGCTGCTCGGCGCGGTGATCGTGGCGATCGTGGGCTGGGTCCTTTCGGTGACGCTGGCGCCGGCACGGCTCGCCAGCCGGCTCCGCTGACGGCCGGGCCGATGGCGGCGCCGTCCGCCGCTCCGCGCAGCCGCATGCCCGCCCTCGCGGCCGGCGCGCTCGGCCTGGCCATGGCGCTCCTCATCCTGCTCACCGGACCGCTCGTCCTCTTCGACCCCTGGTTCGTCTCCGCGGAGCAGGCGCGCAACGACGTGCCCGCCCGCCTCGGCACGAGCCAGGCGGAGGTCGACCGGGTGACGTCCGCCATGCTGTGCGACCTGGTCCTGCACTGCGGCGGAGACTTCGGGGAGCAGCTCGCCGGCTCGGATGCGCCGATCCTCACCGCCGCAGAGCGCAGCCACATGCGGGACGTGTCCGGGCTCGTTCGCCTGCTCATCGTGGTCTGGCTCCTCGCGGCGGTCGTGGCCGTGGTGCTGCTCATCGCCTTCCGCCGTGCCAGGAGAGCAGTCGGCGCCACCCTCATGGGAGCGGCCGGAATCGTGGGAGCGTTGGCGGTGGTCCTGGCTGCCATCTTCGCGGTCGCGTTCGACCAGGCCTTCATCGCCTTCCACGAGGTCTTCTTCCCGCAGGGGAACTACCTGTTCGGCCCGAACTCGAACCTGCTCAAGCTCTTCCCGGAGGGATTCTGGTTCGACGTGTCGATCATGGCCGGCGTCACGATCATCGTCACCGCCCTGGCGGTCCTGCTCGTTGGCTGGAGGCTCTGGCGCTCCCCGCTGCGGCCCCCCGACCGCATCCCCGCCTGACCCGTCGACATCGGATCGAAAGGCCGCTCGGCTACACTCCCGCCCATGGGCTCGTCGTTTCGGGTCGCGCGCATCATGGGCATCTCGGTGGAGATCCATCCGTCGTGGCTCGTCATCGGCTTCCTCATCGCCTACTCGCTGGCCACCTTCGTCCTCCCCGGGCAGTCGTCGGGGTGGAGTGACGGGACCTACTGGATCGTCGGCATCGCCGGCTCGGTCCTGTTCCTTCTCTCGGTGCTCGCGCACGAGCTCAGCCACGCCTTCGCCGCCCGCCGCTTCGGCGTCCGGATCAGCTCCATCACGCTCTTCGTCTTCGGCGGCGCCTCGACCATGGAGGCGGAGCCGGAGCACCCCCGCGACGAGGCGCTGATCGCCGCGGCAGGTCCGGCGTCGAGCATCGCCATCGGGGTCATCCTGACGGGGATCGCGATCGTGGTGACGCAGGAGCAGGTCAGCGCCCTCCTCGGCTGGCTGGGCTTCGTCAACCTGCTCCTCGGCGTCTTCAACCTCATCCCGGGCTTTCCCATGGATGGCGGCCGTGTCCTGCGGGCGCTCATCTGGAGGCTGCGTGGCGACCGCTACGCGGCCACCCGCAACGCCGCCCTCGTCGGGCAGCTGATCGGCTACCTGATCATCGCCTTCGGCGTGCTGATGGCCTTCTCGCCCGGCGGGATCGTGGCCGGGATCTGGTTCGCGCTGATCGGCTGGTTCCTCTCGAGCGCGGCGGAGCAGGCGTCCGCCCAGACCGGCGTCGAGCGCTCGCTCCACGGCGTCAAGGTGCGCGACATCATGGACACCGATCCGCCGTCGGTCGGCCCCAACGAGACGGTCGCGGAGCTCGTCCACGAACGGATGCTTCGCGGGGAGCAGCGCACCTTCCTGGTGCGCCACCTCGACGGCGGGCTGGCCGGGATCGTCAGCCTCAGCGACGTGCGACCGGTCCCGCGCGACAACTGGGAGCACGCGCGGGTGACCGACATCATGACCCGCTATGCGGACCTGGCCACGATCGGGGCCGACCAGCCCGTGGAGGACGCCATGAAGCTGATGCAGGAGCGCGGCGTCAACCAGCTGCCGGTGGTGGGGGAGGCGCGGGTCGTCACCGGCCTCCTGACCCGGGCGGGCATCATGCGCCTCATCGAGACCCGCCTCCGGCTCGGGGTGTGATGGCCGGCGGGCTGCTCGCGTTGGAGGAGGCGCTGGAGCGCCTGCTGGCGCATGCGCGAAGGACCGATGTCGAGGAGATCTCGATCCGTGATGCGCTGGGGCGCGTGCTCGACGACCCGCTGATCACCGCAGGCGTGGACGTGCCGCCGTTCACCAACAGCTCCATGGACGGCTACGCGATTCGGGCGGCCGACACGCCCGGCGAGCTGCCGTTGGCGGGGGAGGTGGCCGCGGGTCCCGGAAGTCCGGCACCCCTGCCGCCAGGGGGCGCCGTGCGGATCATGACCGGGGCGCCGCTGCCGCCGGGGGCCGATGCCGTGGTGCCCGTGGAGCGCGCGACCGAGTCCGACGGCCGGGTGCAGCTGGGGCGCGCGGATGCCGGCGACCATGTCCGCCACGCCGGGAGCGACACGCCGGCCGGAACCGCGTTCTGCCTGCCGGGGCCCCTGACGCCGGCATCGATCGCAGTCCTTGCGTCGGTGGGAGCCGCCTCCGTTCGCGTGCGCCGCCGACCGACGGTGACGATCCTGTCCAGCGGGGACGAGCTCGTCGAGGCGGGTCGCCGGCTCGCCCCGGGCCAGATCTACGATGCGAACTCCCCGAGCCTCGCGGCGGCGGTCGTGGAGGCCGGTGGTGCCGCGTCCGTCGCGGCCCGGGTCCGGGACGACCGCGATGCGGTCAGGGCGGCGCTGCAGTCGGCCGCCGTCGCGGCGGACCTGGTCGTGACCTCCGGCGGGGTGAGCGTCGGCCGCCACGACCACATCCGGCAGGTCCTCGAAGAGGACGGGAGCCTCGACTTCTGGCGCGTTGCCGTTCAGCCGGGAAAGCCGCTCGCGGTGGGTTCGGTGGGCGATACGGTGGTCATCGGTCTTCCGGGAAACCCGGTCAGCGCGCTCGTGACGTTCGAGCTCTTTGTCCGGCCGTTCGTGCGAGCCCAGCTGGGGCTCGCCGGCGACGGCCGGCAGCGCGTCCGATCGCGCCCGGCGTCGGCCATGCCCAAGGATCCGTCACGGCGCGCCTTCCTGCGCGTGGCCCTGGAGCGGGAGGGCCAGGCGCTGCTCGCCCGCTGGACCGGCGGGCAGGGCTCCGCCCAGCTGCGTCCGCTGGCGGAGGCGGACGGCCTGCTCGTGGTCCCCGAAGGGGAGGCGGCAGCGGATCCGCGGCGCACCTACGAGACGATCGTGACCGGGATGCTGCCGTGAGCGAGCGACCGAGCCACCTGGGACCGGGCGGGGCACCGCGCATGGTCGACGTGTCGGGGAAGCCGGTGAGCGCGCGGCGGGCGGTTGCCGCTGCCACCGTCCGCATGCACCACGATGTCCTGGCCACCCTGCTCGATGCGGGTGGCCCCAAGGGGGATGCGCTCGTCACCGCGCGGCTGGCGGGCATCGCCGGCGCCAAGCGCACTCCCGACCTGATCCCGCTGTGCCACCCCCTCCCGCTCGACCGGGTCGACGTCACCCTGGAGCCGGACCGTGCGGCGGGGACGGTGCGGATCACCGCCGAGGCCGCGGCGACGGCGCGCACCGGCGTGGAGATGGAGGCGCTGACCGCCGCCACGGTGGCCGCGCTGACCCTGTACGACATGGCCAAGGCGCTGCAGCGCGACATCGTCATCGAGCGCGTCGAGCTGCTCGTCAAGGAGGGCGGACGGAGCGGCCGCTGGGCGAAGGCCGATGGCGCCGCATCCACGTCGGTCGCAGGCCCCGCGGCCAGCTCTCCGCCGACGACTGCTCATGAGGCGGTGGTCGTCACCTGCTCGAACCGGTCCGCGGCCGGGGAGCGCGCCGACACGAGCGGGCCGGCGGTGGTGGAGGCGCTGGCGGCGGCCGGCTGGGACGTCCGGCCCGGTGCGCTCGTGGTGGCTGACGACGAGGCGGCCATCACCGACCTTCTGGCGAGCCTGGCGGACGCCGGACATCGACTGATCGTGACCACCGGCGGGACGGGGCTGACCCCAACGGACGTGACACCCACGGCGACGGCGGCCGTCGCCGACCGGCTCGTCCCGGGAATCGCGGAGCTGATGCGGGCCAGGGGTGTCGCGTCCACGCCCATGGCGTCGCTGTCGCGGGGGATCGCGGTGGCCCGCGGGGTCACCCTGATCGTGAACCTTCCGGGGTCCCCCCGCGGCGCCCTCGAGTCGCTGGAGGCGGTCCGGCCCGTGCTGCGCCACGCGGTGGACCAGCTCGCCGGCGGCGACCACCCCGCGCCCGACCCGCGGCCCTGACCCGCTGGCTGGCGTCTGGGACGCACCGGGCCGGGCCGTTCTGCGGCCTCGCACCGCAGAAGGCAGTCCCGCTTGGCTAGGATGGGGCACGCATGGACGCCACGATCCCGTTCTACCCGCTCGTCGTCGTCCCCGTCGTCGCCTCGCTGTGGCTGTTCTGGCGGCGCTTCGGGCCGCATCTGGCCACGCTGCGGCGCGGCCGACCCCTTCACCGCACCGACCACCCGTGGGAGCGGATCAAGGGCGTGGCCATCTATGTCATCGGCCAGCGGCGGCTGCTGAACGACATCGGTCCCGGTCTCGCGCACGCCTTCGTCTTCTGGGGCTTCCTGATCCTGCTCCTGACCACCGGCAACTACCTCACCAATGGCCTGGTGGAGGCGATCCTGGGCTGGCCGCTCGGGGGGGTGCTGTGGGGCATCGTGGTGGGCGTCGCCAACCTCTTCCTTGGCCTGATCGTCGGCGCGCTCGTCTACGACGTCATCCGGCGAACCATCCGTCGTCCGGCGCGCCTGGCGCTCTCGCGGGACGCGTTCATCATCCTGGCGCTCATCGCCGGGGTCGTGCTCACCGAGCTGTTCGGCGACGCCTTCCGCTACGTCGTGAATCCGGACGATCCGGCGCGCCCGTTCGCCATCCTGGCCGGTCCGCTGTCGCTCGCCCTGCAGTCCATGGGGACCGACGCCGCCGCGGCGGGCTACGGTGCCATGGCGTGGGCCCACATCCTCGTCGTGCTCGGCTTCCTCACATACCTGCCGCTCGGGAAGCACCAGCACATCTACACCGCGGAGCCCAACGTCTACTTCCGGAACCTGGAGCCGCGCGGCGCGCTGCGGAAGATGGACCTGGAGGCAGAGCCGCCCGCCGGCGAGGAGCTCGTCTTCGGGGCACGGACGCTCAAGGACCTCACCTGGCGGCATCTGCTGGATCCCATGAGCTGCACCGAGTGCGGGCGGTGCATGGAGTTCTGCCCGGCGTCCATGACCGGCAAGACGCTGTCTCCCAAGCACTTCATGGAGGGGCTGCGCGACCAGATCGGCATGACCGAGACCGCCCTCGCGGCGGCAGCCGGCGCGCAGCGGGCGGCGAAGGGCGGCGCCAACGGAGGATCCGAGGCGGCGCAGGCTGCGCTGGCCCTCGCGCAGGAGCGCGCGCAGGAGGCGCTGGCCCTGCCCATCATCGACAACGCCATCCCGGAGGAGGCGGTCTGGCAGTGCACCACCTGCGGATGGTGCGTGGAGGGCTGCCCCGTCCTCATCGAGCACGTGGATTCCATCGTGGAGATCCGCCGCAACCGCGTCCTGGAGGAGAGCGCCTTCCCCAAGGAGCTCAACGTCGCCTTCCGCTCCATGGAGACCGCCGGCAACCCGTGGGGCCAGCCGAAGAGCGCGCGGCTGGACTGGGCCAAAGGGCTGGACGTGCGCGTCCTGGACGGGACCGATGGCGGCATCCTGCCGGACGACGGCGTCCTGTACTGGGTGGGCTGTGCCGGAGCCTTCGACGATCGTAACCGCAAGGTCGTGAGGGCCATGGCCCAGCTCCTGGACCAGGCCGGCGTCCCGTTCGCCGTGCTCGGCTCACGGGAGACGTGCTCCGGCGATCCGGCGCGACGCGCCGGCAACGAGTACCTCTACCAGATGCTCGCCGAGGAGAACGTCGCAACCCTCACCGATGCGCACGAGACGCACAACGTGCGGACGATCGTGGCCAGCTGTCCCCACTGTTTCAACACGATCCGCAACGAGTACCCGCAGTTCGGCCTGACCGGCGTGGAGGTGATCCACCACACCCAGCTCCTCGACCGCCTGGTGTCGGAGGGTCGCCTGAAGCCGGATCGTTCGAACGCGGCGGTGGTCGCCTACCACGACGCGTGCTACCTGGGCCGCTACAACGACATCTTCGAGCCCGGCCGCCGGGTCGTGGTGGCCGTGCCCGGCCAGGAGGTGGCGGAGATGGACCTCAATCACCGCCGCGGGATGTGCTGCGGCGCGGGCGGAGCCCGCATGTGGATGGAGGAGAACGAGGGGCAGCGGATCAACCATCGGCGCACCGAGCAGGCGCTCGCCACGGAGGCGGACGCCATCGCCACGGCGTGCCCGTTCTGCCTGATCATGCTGCGTGACGGCACCACCGACCTCGGACGGGAGGACGTCGCGGTGCGTGATGTCGCGGAGCTCCTCGCGGACGCGACCGGCGCCTGGAACCGCGAGGTTCGTCGGCAATTGCGGAATCCGCAGGAAACCGCGGAATCGTGATAGGAGAGCGGCGCACCTCACGGATTTGACGCTCTCTCGGGTCCTCGGGTACGCTTTCCAGCATGGCACCCCGTTCGGTGCTTGATGATCTCGACAAGGCGATCATCAAGTGCCTGCAGATGGACGGTCGTCGTCCCTATGCCCAGGTCGGGCGGGAGCTGAAGGTTCCGGAGGCGACGGTGCGGCAGCGCGCCGAGCGCCTCATCGCGCGGGGGATCGTCCAGGTCGTCGGCGTCACCGATCCGCTGGCCATGGGCTTCCAGCAGCCGGCGTTCATCGGTCTCAAGGTGGACGGCGCCCGCCTGGACGCCATCGCCGAGCGCCTCGCGGAGCTCGACGAGGTGACGTACGTGGTCGTCACTGCCGGTCGCTACGACCTCATCTGCGAAGTCGTCTGCGAGGACAACGACCACCTGCTGCGCGTCCTCACCGAGCGCGTGGCGCCCATCGAGGGGATCCGCACCACCGAGACGATGGTCGAGCTGCGCTTCGTCAAGGAGAGCTATCGCTGGGGGACCAGGTAGGAGGAGCCGGAGTGACCGTCGCCGGAGAGCGTCGCGTCGACCACGACCGCGTGCAGCGCATCGCGCAGCGGGAGGAGGCGGAGTACCGGGCACGGACCCCCAGGAGCGCGGCGCTCCACGAGCGCGCGCGCCGGGCGCTTCCCCTGGGCGTGGCCTCCTCGTTCCAGGCCTACGACCCCTATCCGCTCTTCATGACGGACGGCCGCGGGTCGCACATCTGGGATGCCGACGGCAACGAGTACCTCGACTTCGACATGGCCTTCGGCGTCCTCGCCGCCGGCCACTCCCACCCGCTGCTCGCCGAGGTCCTGCAGCACCGCGTGGCGAACGGCACCTGCTACACGTTCCCCGTCGAGGACGGGGTGGCGCTTGCGGAGGAGCTCAAGCGGCGCTTCGGCGCCGACCTGGTCCGCTTCAGCAACTCCGGGACCGAGGCGACCATGGATGCCATCCGGGTCGCCCGCGGGTTCACGGGCCGCGAGAAGATCCTCAAGTTCGAGGGCGGCTACCATGGCCATCACGACGACGTCCTGGTCAGCATTCAGCCGCCCCGCGAGGCTATGGGGCCCCTGGAAGCGCCGAACACGGTGCCCGCCACTGCCGGGATGCCTCGCAGCCGCATCGACGAGACGGTGATCGCTCCGTTCAACGAGCCGGAGATCCTGGAGCAGATCCTGGAGCGGCATCGCGGCGAGATCGCGGCGATCATCGTCGAGCCGGTCCAGTTCAACATCGGGGTCGTCCCACCCGGGCCCGGCTTCCTGGCGCGCGTCCGCGAGCTGGCGACCGAGCATGGCGCAGTCCTCATCTTCGACGAGGTGAAGACCGGCGTCGTTCTCGCCTACGGCGGCGCGACCGAGTACTTCGGCATCCAGCCGGATCTTGCCTGCCTGGCCAAGAGCATCGGGGGAGGCATCCCCATCGGTGCCTTCTGCGGGCGGGGCGACGTCATGCGCGCCATCGAGAAGGTGCCGGAGCGCAACGCGCCGGGCGTCGGGATCGAGCACTCGACGCTGGGTGGCGGAGCGACGCGGGTCGCCCACCTGGGCACCTTCAACGGCAACCCGCTCTCCATGGCCGCGGGCCTGGTGACCCTCACGAAGATCCTGACGCCGGACGCCTACCCGCGCCTGCACGCCCTGGCCGAGCGCCTGACGGCCGGCTCGCAGGCGGTCCTCGACGAGTTCGCGCTGCCCGGGTACGCGGTGAACGTGGGTCCCAAGGGCTGCGTGATGTTCACCCCGGGCCGCGTGACGAACTACCGCGACTTCATCGGCCTCGACGCGGACCTGTGGGCCGCCTCCTTCTACTTTCTGGCCAATCGTGGCATCCTCCTGCCTCCGGGGCCGGACGACCAGTGGACGCTCTCCGTGCAGCACACGGAGGAGGAGGTGGATCGGTACGTTGCGACCTTCCGCGACTTCGCGCAGGAGCTGACTGCCTAGCGCCTGAGCGTCGTGCGACCGCAGATCGTCCAGCTGTGAGGATCGTCCGATGGGACATCTCGAGCGCTGGGCGCGACCGTTCCGGGGACTCGGTGACGGCCTCGCCCGGCTGACCCGCGCGATCTACGGTGTCCTGGGATCACCCGGACGCCTGCTCCAGGACCTGATGAACGGCTCCTTCCTGGGCCACTCCCTGCATGGCATGCTGACCGATGCCGTCGTCGGCGCCGTCACGGCGCTGCTCCTCCTCGACATCGCCGCCGTCTTCTTCGGCGCGGACGTGGAGACCGCGGCGCTCATCGTCCTGGGCTTCGGCGCGCTCAGCGCCTGGGGGGCGGCGCTGGCGGGAATCACCGATCACAAGGATGTCGATCCCGGCGACGCCCGGAACGTGGCCACGCTGCATGGCGTGGTGAACCTGACGGCGACGGTGCTCTACACCGCGGCCTTCTTCGTCCGCCTCGCCGGGGGCGTCGGTGCCGCCCGCTGGATCTCGCTCGCCGGCTTCGTGCTCATCGCCGGCGGCTCCTTCATCGGTGGCCACCTGGTCTACAAGTGGGGCCTGATGGTGAACCACAACTCGCCCTCGCGTGCCCGACGGGCGAAGGAGTACACCGCCGTGCTGCCGGCGGACGATCTTCCGGAGGCCACGCCCACGAAGGCCATGCTCGGGAGCACCGCGCTGGTCCTGGTGCGTCGCGGCGAGGTCGTGCAGGCCCTCCAGGGCACCTGCTCCCACGCGGGCGGTCCGCTCTGGCAGGGGACCCTGGTCGATGGGCAGATCGTCTGTCCATGGCATGCATCCGCCTTCCGCCTGGCCGATGGAACGGTCCGCCACGGTCCGGCCGGAACCCGTCTTGCGTGCTACGCGGCGCGGATCAACGAGGGGCAGGTGGAGGTCCAGGGCCCGCTCGACTGAAGGGCTGCCGTCGGTTCGTCATCGGTCCGGCACCGTCATCGGTCCGGCACCTCGCCCACCCACCCGGTGGGTGAACCGTGATCGAAGGGCCCAGGCGGAGGGGCTCAGACCCGGCATCGCCATACGGCGGGTGGGGAGTAACCGGAAAGTCCGTGTCGTGGTGCTCCCCAGCCGTGGGGTGCATGGATCGCCCCTGAGTGGCGTGGATGCGGGGGTTCCGGCACCGCCCACCCGCCCGGTGCATGAACGAGGGTTCCGGCGACCGGTGCCGCCCGATTGGGTATCCTTGCCGGACCAACGCGATCCCGCACCAAGGATGCCGCGTGACCTACCTGACGACCCCGGATCACGAGGAGCTTCGCGCCGTCGTCCGCGAGCTGGCGGAGGAGCA
Source organism: uncultured Chloroflexia bacterium (assembly GCA_963773695.1). Classification (GTDB taxonomy): domain Bacteria; phylum Chloroflexota; class Limnocylindria; order QHBO01; family QHBO01; genus CAVXEH01. Next base: position 120,674 of record CAVZCE010000015.1, read on the forward strand.
GATCGCCCCCCGCGCGGCCGAGATCGACCAGTCGGCGGAGTTCCCCTGGGACCTCAAGGAGCTGCTCGCGAGGCAGGATCTCCTCGGGACCTGCTACCCGGAGCGCTACGGCGGCACCGCGCTCGACGGGGTGGCCCAGTCGATCCTCGTCGAGGAGGTTGCGCGCGCGGACGCCACGACCAGCCTGATCCCCATCGTCCAGAAGCTCGGATCGCTGCCCATCCTGCTGGCCGGCAGCGACGAGCAGAAGGACCGCTACTTCCCGCGCCTGGCCTCGGGAGAATGGCTCATTGCGTTCGCCCTGACGGAGGCGGCGGCCGGCAGCGACGTCGCCAGCAACCGCATGCGTGCGGTGCGCGACGGTGACGGCTACCGGCTCACCGGCTCGAAGCGCTTCATCACCCACGGCTCGGTCGCGAACGTCCTCACCGCCTTCGCCCTCACGGATCCCGAGGTGGGCGGGCGCAGGGGGATGAGCGCCTTCATCGTGGAGACCGACACCCCCGGCTTCGCCGCCCCGCGCATCGAGCACAAGATGGGGATCCGCGGGTCGCCGACAGCGGAGCTGACCTTCGACGAGGTGTTCGTCCCGGAGGAGAACCGCATCGGTGCGGAGGGAGACGGCTTCAAGATCGCCATGGCCACCCTGGACCGCTCGCGGCTGGGCGTTGCCGCGCAGGCCGTGGGCATCGCGCAGGGCGCGCTCGACGCGGCGGTCGCCTACGCGGCGGACCGCGAGCAGTTCGGCCAGCGCGTGGTGGACTTCCAGGGGATCCAGTTCATGATCGCGGACATGGCCGCCCAGACGGAGGCGGCTCGCCAGCTGGTCTATGCGGCATCCGCCCGCGTGGATGCCGCGGTTGCGGATGTACCGTACTGGACCAGCACTGCCAAGCTGATCGCCGGCGACACGGCCATGAAGGTCACGACCGATGCCGTCCAGATCCTGGGGGGCTACGGGTTCATCAACGAGTACCCGGTGGAACGCATGATGCGTGACGCCAAGATCACCCAGCTGTACGAAGGGACGCAGCAGATCCAGCGCGTGGTGATCGCGCGCCAGGTGCTGCAACGCGCAGGCGTCCCGCTTCGCCCACGGGCAAGGAGAGAGACCGGAGCGTGAAGATCGTCGTCTGCATCAAGCAGGTTCCCGCCACCACCGCAGAGAAGCGCTACACCCCGCAGATGCGCCTCGACCGCGACGCCGTCGAATCGGTCATCAACCCGCTCGACGAGTACGCGATCGAGCAGGCGCTCAAGCTCCAGGAGGATGGCTCCGTCGAGACGGTCACCTACCTCTCGATGGGTCCGGAGCAGGCCACAGAGGCGCTGCGCCGCGCCCTCGCCATGGGCGGCGACGACGCGGTGCTCGTGACGGACCCCGCGCTCGCCGGCGCCGACGAGTGGGTCACCGCCCGCGTGCTCGCCGCCGCTCTGGACCGCATCGGCGCGGAGGTGTCCCTGATGGGGATGGCCTCCGACGACGCCCGCGGCTCGCTGGTGCCCGGCGCGGTGGCCGCCATCCGGGGCCTGCCGCTGCTCTCGTACGGCGCGCAGCTGTGGGTCGAGGGACAGGCCGCCCGTATCCGGCGCCTCAACGCCACCGGCTACGACATCCTGGAGGCGCCGCTCCCGGTGGTCGCCAGCGTCACGGACCAGGTGGGGGAGCCGCGCTATGCGAGCCTGAAGGGGATCATGGCCGCGAAGCGCAAGCCGCTCGAGACGTGGTCGCTCGCCGACCTTGGCCTGGCCCCGGACGACCTGCGCGGCGGTGCCGTGACGAAGATGGTCGAAGTCCGGCCGCCGGAGGAGAAGGGGCCCACGGAGCGCATCGAGAACGTCGGAGCCGACGAAGCCGCGGCGAAGGTCGCCGACTGGCTCGCGGCGCGGAAGCTGATCTAGGCGCGAGAGGAGCAACGGCATGAGCAACGACGTCTTCTTCCTCGCCGAGTTCAGCGAGGGCAAGCCGGCGCGCTCCGCACAGGAGCTCGCCACCGGTGCTGCCAGGCTGGCCGCCGAGAGCGGCGGGGCCGCGGTGGGCCTGGCGTATGGCGAGGGGGCAGCCGACGCGGCGGGCCTGGGCGCCTGGGGCGCCGCCAGGGCGGTGATCCTCGGCGAGGGCTCCGGTCCCGCGGTCACGTTCATGGCGGCGGCGGCCGGTGCGCTGGCGGACGGCGGACTCGCGCTGCTGGCGCCCTCGACGCCCAACGGCCGGGATCTTGCCGCGGGCCTGGTCGGCAGGCTGGGTCTCCCGGCCTTCGGACCCGCACGCGCCGTCAGCGTGGACGGAGGCGCCGTCCGCGCGGAGCTGGCGACGCTGCAGGGAACGTTCATCACCGTCTCCGGGCCGGCGGACGGGGCGGCAACGCCTGCGGTGGTCCTCGTCCTGGCGAACACCTTCACGCCGGAGGAGCGCGGCGGCAGCGCGGAGGTGAGCCGCGCACCGGAAGCCGCCGCGGACCTGTTCGGCGCCGCCAGGATCGTGGAGAGCCACGCGGAGGGCAAGGCGACGGTCAACCTCGAGGAGGCGACCGTCATCATCGCCGGCGGTCGCGGCGTGGGCAGCGCCGACGGCTTCGGCATCCTCCAGGAGCTCGCGGACGAGCTCGGGGGAGCGGTGGGCTCCAGCCGGGCCGCCGCCGACGCGGGATGGGTTCCGTATCAGCTGCAGATTGGCCAGACCGGGAAGGTCGTGAAGCCCGCCCTCTACCTGGCCTGCGGAATTTCCGGTGCCATCCAGCACCGGGTGGGCATGCAGACGTCGGAGAATGTCGTCGCCATCAACAAGGACCCCGACGCGCCCATCGGCGAGTTCGCGGACCTGTTCGTGGTCGGCGACCTGTTCGCCGTGGTACCCAGGTTGACCGAGGAGATCCGTCGCAGGAAGGGAGCCTGACCAGACCGATGCCGACCCGTAGCCCGAGCCCTCTCCTGATCGGTGGGACGCTGCTCGCCCTCGTCCCGTTCGCCTGGTTGCGCGGGCGCCGATCCTTCACCGGCCAGGCGCGCGAGCTGGTGGACTACCGGTCCAGCCTCGCCACGCACACGCGCCGCGTCGACGTCGTCCTTGGCGAGCTCGGAGACCTCGTTGATGCGCTCCGCCGCCGCGCCGTGGACGTGGACGAGGCGATCGACCGGCTCGCCGCCGGGGAGGAGGAGCTCGACGTCGTGGCCGAGGCACTGCGCGAGATGGCAGCGCCGGAGGACCTGCATTCGCTCCACCTCGAATACGAGGCCAACCTGGAGCGTGCGCTGCGGGGGATCGTGACCGCCGAGCGCGGCTGCGGCCTCACCCGGCAGCGTCACCGCCCTCCCGACGACGAGGAGCCGCCGCTGTACTGGAAGCGCGGCCAGTCGAACATCGTCCATGCCCGGATGCGGATGGCGGAGGTCGTCGAGGTGATGCTCGCCTGGGAGCCGGGACGGCCCACCGTCGCCAACGTCACTGCCCGGGTCCGCAAGGAGGTCTGAGCGCGCCACGCCCACCGGTTTCGCGGTCGGACCGGTAGCGGGACCACCACGGGAGGCGACCTCCCCGCCCTCTCGCCCACCCGGGCGCGGTCCATATGTTGTGGTATCCTCGGCATCGGTACCACCACTGGTATAGCCCACCGGAAGCCCGCACCAGGAGGCAGCATGCGCTGTCCGCGCTGCAATGAGACGAGCACCCGGGTCATCGACTCGCGTGACCTCGAAGGGGGCAGCACCATTCGGCGCCGCCGCGAATGCGAGGCCTGCGCCTACCGGTTCACGACCTACGAGCGCCCGGAAGGCGCGCGGCTCATCGTGCTGAAGCGCGACGGCTCCCGCCAGGAGTTCGACCGCAACAAGGTCCGCGCGGGCCTGATGAAGGCCCTGGAGAAGCGCCCGGTCACCCTGGAGCGCGTCGAGCAGGCGGTCGACGACATCGAGAGCACCATCCGCGCACGCGGAGAGCCGGAGATCACCAGCAAGGAGATCGGCGGGTTCGCCACGGAGGCGCTCCGCGACATCGACCAGCTCGCCTACATCCGGTTCGCATCGGTCTACCATTCGTACGAGGACATCGACACCCTCAAGCGAGAGGTCGACCGGCTCATGGGACAGCGGCAGGGCGCCCGCGAGTGATCCTTTCAGATCGCGACATCCGCGCGGCGATCGAGGCGGGCCGGATCGTGATCGCGCCGTTCGCGCCGGACGCGGTCCAGCCGTCGAGCGTGGACCTGCACCTCGATCGCCGCTTCCGCGTCTTCCGCAACAGTCGCTACCCGTACATCGACGTCCGCGAGCCGCAGCCGGACCTCACCGAGCTGGTCGAGATCGACGCAGAGCTGCCCTTCATCCTCCATCCGGGCGAGTTCGTGCTGGGCTCCACCCTGGAACGCGTCGCGCTTCCGGACGACCTCGTCGCCCGCCTGGAGGGGAAGAGCTCCCTGGGGCGGCTCGGCCTGCTGATCCATTCGACGGCCGGCTATGTCGATCCGGGCTGGGACGGCAACCTGACCCTGGAGCTGTCGAACGTCGCCAACCTGCCCATCACGCTGTACTACGGCATGAAGATCGGCCAGATCAGCTTCCAGCGCATGAGCTCGCCGGTGGAGATCGCCTACGGCGATGCGCGGATCGGATCGCGCTATCGCGGCCAGCGCGACCCCACCGCGAGCCTCTACCATCAGGACTTCGATCGAGGACGTCTCCTGCCCCCCGCCGACGAGACCTGAATCCCAGCTGTGATGGTGCCCACGACTCCGCTGTACGAGATCACCCCCGCCGACGAGTCCCGCGAGTTCGCCGGCGGCGTCCGTGTGCGCGTGGTGCGCGCCGGGTGGTTCCGGCCCGATGCCGGAGGCTTCTTCGGGGTGGTGCCCAAACCGCTCTGGTCCCGGATGGTGGCGGCCGATGAGCGCGGCCGGATCCTGTGCCGGCTCAACCTCCTCCTCATCGAGGCGAACGGGAAGCGCATCCTCGTCGAGACCGGCACCGGGGAGCGGATGAGCGACAAGGATCGCGACATCAAGGGGATCGAGGGCGGCAACCCGGCCGAGGCGCTCCGTGCCCTGGGAGAGGATCCCGAGCGCATCGACTTCGTGATCGTCTCGCACCTGCACTACGACCACGCGGGCGGCATGGTCGATGCGTCCGGACGACCGTTCTTCCCGCGCGCCCGGTACGTGGTGCAGCGCGACGAGGCGGAGGCGGCACGGAGTGACGAGCTTCGCCTGCAGGGCATCATGGAGGCGGAGCAGCTCGATCGCGTACGGGCGGCGGGCCTGCTCGCGGAGGTCCACGGCGACGTGGAGATCGTTCCCGGCGTCTCCGTGCTGCGGACCGGCGGCCACACTCGCGGGTCGCAGGGCCTGCTCATCGGTACTCGCCCCTCGCCTGGGCGGGATACCGGCGGGCTGGAGCGTGCGGTCTTCTTCGGCGATCTCATCCCCACCCGCTGGCAGCTGCCCGTGCGCTGGACGAGCGCCTACGACGACTATCCGATCGACGCTGTGGAGACGCGCAACCGCCTCCTGCACGAGGTCGTGGACGGCGGCTGGTGGTGCTACTTCACGCACGATCCGGGGCCGCTTCCCATCCGCCTCCAGCGCACCGAGAAGGGCGGGATCGGACCGGCCGACGGCCCAGGCTGAGGAAGCGACCGATGCGTGGTGTCACCCCCCGACAACGTGACGAGCGCGGTGCGCGGCACGAGACGTGCACGTACCGCGCGCCATGGGGATTCGTCAGGTGGGTTCCCCGCACCCACCCGTCCCGTCACAGCGCTCCCCCCACACGATGACAGCCACCGAGGCGGGCAGGGTGCTGATCGTGGAGGACGACCCGGATCTCCGGGATGTCTTCGCTGCCGCTCTGGAGGATGAGGGGTATGCCGTCGACGTCGCCCCGGAGGGCGCGGCGGCGCTCGCCAAGCTCCGGCCCGGTGCGGAGCTGCCCTGTGTGCTGGTGCTCGACCTGCGAATGCCGGGCATGAACGGGTGGGAGCTCGCCGAGCGACTCCGCGCGTCAGAGCGCCTCCGGAGCGTGCCCATCGTGGTGGTGGCCGCCCACTACCTCCTCGCCGACGAGGCACGCCGGATAGGGGCGACCTCGTGGCTGCAGAAGCCGGTATCGCTGGGGACCCTGGTTGCCGCCATCGGCGACGCGTGCCACAGCGGCACGTCGCAGGCGGACTGAGCGGGTCGCGGAGCGTGACCTCCGTGCGGGAAGAGGTCGCGTCCCACGGCGGGACGAGACGACCTCCCGGGCCCGCCGTCGCACACGTCGCCCTCGCCATCGAGGAGGCGGGGGACGGAATCAGCGTGCAGGACGCGAGCGGCGCCCTCGTCTTCGTGAACGAGGCCGGGGCGCGGCTGATGGGGTTCGCCACCGCCGAGGAGGCCATGGAGGCCCCAGTCGACGGAATCCTGGAGCGCTTCGAGCTCCTCGACGAGGCGGGCCAGCCCCTGGATCCCTCCGCCCTCCCATCGCGACGTGCGCTCCTCGAGCCCGGCCGCCACGAGGGGATCGTCCGCTTTCGGAACGGCGCCAGCGCCGGGATCCGCGATGCGGTCGTCAGCTCCATCTCGGTGGCCGGTCCGGACGGCAGCGTCGAGTTCGTCGTCACCACCTTCAAGGACGTCACCGCCGTCCGACGCCTCGAGGAGCAGCTGCGACTCCTGGCCGATGTCGGTGCGCTCGTGGGCAATGCAGCGGATTACCAGGAGACGCTGAACAGCCTGGCGCGGCTCATGGTCGGCCGGATGGCCGACTGGTGCGTCGTGGACATCCAGGAGCCCGGCGGCGTTCGTCGCCTGGCCGTGACCCACCAGGACCCGGAGAAGGTACGGCTGGCGCAGGAGATCCAGCGACGCTATCCGCCCGACCCGGAGTCCGGGCCGACGGCGCAGGTGATCGCCACCGGGGTGCCGGTCCTGATGCCCGCGCTGCGCGACGCGGATCTCGCGCGGCTGGCGCAGGACGAGGAGCACGCCGCGGCCCTGCGCAGCCTCGGCCTGCGCTCCGTGCTGATGGTGCCGCTGACGGCCCGCGGGCGGTCCCTGGGGGCGTTGAGCCTCATCCGCTCGGACGAGTCCCACCCGTTCACGGAAGCCGACGTGCCGCTGGTGCAGGAAGTTGGGAACCGTGCCGCGTCGGTCGTTGACAACGTGCGTCTCCTCGCCGAGCTCACGGAGGCCGTTCGGCTGCGGGACGACTTCCTGGCGGTGGTCTCGCACGACATGCGCACGCCGCTGGCGGCCATCCTTGGTTACGTGCAGCTCGCGACGCGGCGTGCCGGACGACTCGAGGACGGCGATAGGCGGCTGGTGGAGTACCTGGGGGCCGCGGAGCGGACGGCCGAGCGCATGACCGAGCTCGTCGCCGACCTGATGGACGTCAGCCTCCTGCGCAGCGGACAGCAGCTGCCCATGCGGACGGCGCCGGTGGCCCTCCGCGCGCTCGTGGCAGCGATCCTCGACGAGCGGCGCAAGCTCGTGCGCGACCATCACTTCGCGGCACCGTCCGACGGGGAAGAGATCGTGGTTGCCGGCGACGAGCGGCGGTTGCGCCGCGTGCTCGACAACCTGCTGGATAACGCGGTGAAGTTCAGCGGGGCGGGCTCGGTGATCCGGGTGGAGATCGGCGGGACGGCTGACCACGGAACGATCTCGGTGGCGGACGAAGGGCGAGGAATCGCCTCCGACGAGCTGCCGTTCGTGTTCGAGCGGTTCCGGCGCGGCTCGAACACGGCGGGAATCCGCGGGATCGGATTGGGCCTCACCGGTTCACGCGACATCATGCGACAGATGGGTGGGGACATCTCCGTGTCGAGCCGGCTGGGCGAAGGGACCACCTTCGTGCTGACCCTTCCGAGGATCGTGGCGCCGGCCTGAGCCCGCCCGGCTATCATGGGGTCGCCCTGTCAGCCCCCTGGAAAGGAACCATTCGTGATTCGTCGCCTGCGAGTCGCGCTGCCCGTCGTCATGCTCGTCACCGCCCTGCTGGCCGCCTGCGCCAGCGGCGGGAGCGGCACGCCGCCGCCCAGCGGCGCGTGCGTCGTCGCCGATGCCGGCAATACGGTGGAGCTGACCGCCAAGGACCTGAAGTTCAGCGCGCCGTGCATCCAGGCCGTGGCCGGCGCTCCCATCGTGGTCAAGTTCACCAACGAGGACTCGGTTCCTCACAACGTGACCGTCTACACCGACACCTCGAAGTCCACCCAGATCGTCGGCGGGGACACCATCACCGGACCGGACGCCACCACCACCGTCACCGTGCCGGCCCAGCAACCGGGCCAGTACTTCTTCGACTGCACCATCCACCCTTCCATGAACGGTGCCCTGGTCGTGACCGCAGCACCCGGCGCGTCAGCCTCCTGATCCGGCAAGGTCGCGCGCCAGGCGCCGGAGCGAGACGGGATCGATGGGCGCCTCCAGCAGATCGGTCCCGTCCAGGCTCACCACCGGGACGCGGAATCCGTAGCGGACGATGAGGTCGTCGTCGGTGTCGATGTCGACGTGGTCATAGGTGCCGCTGCCCAGCTCGGCATCCAGCAAGGCGGCCGCATCCTCGCAGAGATGGCAGCCGGCACGCTCGTAGAGGATGAGCCGTTGGCGGCGATCGGACGGCATCGGTCTGGCGCTCACGAGCGTCACGATAGCGTCCTCGGCTACGATGGTGTCGCGGCGCCCCCGTAGCTCAGTGGATAGAGCGCGGCCGTCCTAAGGCCGGCGTCGGGGGTTCGAATCCCTCCGGGGGCGCCAGACGCACCTCTTCCAGCAAGAATGACTGGCGTTTCAAGGCAAGGCGCGGCAGGTGGAATCGGAGTCAGGGCTCGCGAAGCTGACGTTGCGGCCGTCGCCGATGGTCAGTACTTCGCCCTTGGCCACACGACCGCTGTAGCAGCCGCTGTCCAGGGGCTGCCCGTCCAGGGCCAGGGACCCTTCCTCGAACTTCAGCACCACGTCGGCGTCCCGGTTGAAGGTCCAGGTGCCGCTCAGCATGGCGGCGTCGAGCCTGTAGCGATCGCCGAGGTTGTTCTGGACCTTCCCGGTGGCCATCTCGCCAGACGTGTCGAATGGTGCGGACGTACTGCCCACGACGACGAAGAGCACGACCAGCACGACCGCAACCGCGACACCTGCCATCGTGAGGAGAATGCGCATCTGGGTTCCTCCCTCAATGCTGTCGACGAGGGTGGTCGCGGTGGCCGCTCGCCCTCGCGGAGGTGGGGCCCGGTGACTCAAGTTTCTGGCGCCCTGCCGGTGAGACCTAAGGCCAGCCGGACCGATCCGGTTAGGCCATCCGGCCCTTCAGGTGTCGAGCGACAACCTTGCGCATCGGGACAGGACCGGCGCGGGCCGATGGCAGGTCGAGCTGGCGACGGATGGATCCGGGCATGGGCGCCCACGATCAGACCGACGACGGTTCCGAGGGCCACCGATCCCGCTCTTCCTGCGAACTGTCCCCCTATTGCCTGTTCCTTCACTGCACCGTGACGAGGACATTCCCCCGCTTGTGTCCCTCCTCGACGTACCGATGGGCATCGCGGATTTCGTCCAGCCGATAGCGCCGATCGATCACCGCCCGCAGCGCGCCGGCGCCGAGCAGATCGCGCACGTACCGCAGGTCGTCAGGGCTCTCCTTCGTCGAGGCGCGCGTGGAAACGAACCTTCCACCCTCGGCAAGCAGCCGCTTGCGGTCCCCGTTCGAGAGGGAGCCGATGGCGTCAAAGACGACGTCATAGGTGTCGCCTGACTCCGCGATGTCTGCCTGGGTGTAGTCGACGACGCGCTCCGCGCCCAGGGCGCGGACCAGCTCGATGTTGCGGGTGCTTGCGACGCCGGTGACGTGCGCTCCCAGATGGGCGGCAAGCTGGACGGCGCAGGAGCCGACGCTCCCCGACGCACCGTTGATGAGCACGCGATTGCCAGCCTGCATGCCTCCGCGTCGCAGGAACGTCAGCGCCGTGAGGGCTCCGATCGGCACGGGCGCGGCTTCCTCGTACGTCACGTCCTCCGGGAGAGTCGCGACCATCCCGTTGGCTGGGACGCAGACGTACTCGGCGTAGGATCCGACGGTGAGCCCGGTTGTGGTCCCGAAGACGCGATCCCCGGGGGTGAAATCGGACACTGCCTCGCCCACGGCTTCCACCTGCCCGGCGTACTCGTGGCCGAGCGCGGTCTTGCGACGGATGCCGAACAGCCGTGCCACGAGAAACGGGAGCTTGCGCAGCACGACGTCGCCGCGGGTCACGCTGGTGGCGTGTACCCGGACCAGCAGCTCGTGGGGCTGTGGGCTGGGCGCGGGGACGTCCGTCAGGACCAGCCCTTCGGTCGACCCGGTCTTCCTGAACAGGACCGCTCTCATCGGTAGCCCTCCGCTCGGTAGGTGATGTCGGGGACCTCCACCGCTGCCGGAGCGAGTGCCGACGCCGCGTCGGGATCGGCAGCAAGTTCGGCCAGCAGGAAGGCCGTAGCCAGGTGCTTCACGAGCGCCTGAGCGGTCGCTCGGTCCCAGGCGGGATCGGCGCAGAACGGCTCCGGCAGCAGCCGCATCAGGCGGCGGGCCGCGTCGCAGCGTCCGGCGAAGAGCATGTGCTGGGCGCCGTGGAGGCCCACGCCGATCTTCCGGGCGCCGGACGCAGCGTCGTAGGTCAGACCAGCACCCCACTCATAGGGTGAGTCCTCGTCGGCGGTCCCGCCGATGGCGAGGACCGGCACGGACAGTTCGGCAGCGCCGCGCTGCCCGAACGGGATCGCGTCGCCGGCGAGCGTCACGACCGCGTCGATGCGTGAGTCGCCCCATCCAGGCCAGAGCGCCTCCGGGGTCGTGCCGAGACCGGCGCGCCGACTCATGTCCCGCACATGCGGTTCCAGCGCGTCGCACAGGAACACGACGGGATCGCCGTCGGCGCGGGCGTTGGCGCAGATGCGCCCGAGCCCGGTCGTGTCCAGCCTGGCGCCCGCGGCAGCCAGCGCCGCATAGCCGCCGTAGGAATGGCCGATGGTGGCCACCCGCTCGGGATCGACCAGGCCGTCGAGCACGCCGCCATCGGTCTCCTCAGCTGCCCAGCCGAGCAGCTGTGCCATCTCCCGCGGACGGTCGATGGTCGCCTGCCAGAGCAGCCCAGGATCCAGGGTCTCGGCGGGTTCGTTGCTGAGGACCACGAACCCGTACGAGGCGAGGTGCTCCGCCAGCCAGGCGTAGCTGGCCGAACCGATGGCGAAGCCCGGTGCGAGAAGCACGAGCGGGTATGGCGCGCCGCCCGGCTCAGGTGGCGCAGCGGGCTGTGCCATCCCCGAGTAGGTGGCGAGCGTCACGCCGGGCGGACCGAACAGCTTGAGCCCGTAGGAGTACGTCACGCCCGCAACGTCGCGCTCGGCACCCCTTGCCGGGTACCAGACCGTCAGGTGTCCCGCGGGTTGGTCGTTCGCGGTCAGGTAGCGCACGCCAACGTGATGGGGCCCGGGTGCGGCGTACCGCGGGGTCGAACCGACGGGTTGCACATGGCTGGATGCCCGGGTGCCGGGCGTCATGGCGAAGAGGTAGGCGCCAAGCCGGCCGGCCGTACCCAGCAGGACGGCCACGACCAGCAGCAGGTCGAGCAGGATCCCTCGCATGGCGTGCCTCATGGAATGTGGCACCGGACCCGCCGTGACAGGCCCGGTGCCGAAACCGTCAGCCGTTCAGGCGCCGGACTCGCCGGACGGCTGCATTCCCGCCGGCCAGCTGGTTCCCGCCTCTCCTCGCTGCCGCCAGCGCCCTGCGTCCACTCCCTTGAGCAGCAGCCACAGGGTCAGGGGCAGCTCGCCCACGAGAGAAGTGAAGAGGACCACGGTGGCCATGGTCTCCTCGAGGCCAGGGAAGAGGAAGACCGCCGCGCTGTTGCCGAGATAGCCGATGCCGGACAGGAGCAGCAGGACCCCGAGTGCCCGCGGCAGGAACCCGGACCGGTAGACGAGGTAGCCCAGCGTGCCGAGATGAAGGGCGAAGAAGACCAGGCCCAGCTCGTACCCGAAGCTCTGGGCGCTGAGGAAGACGTACGCCAGCGCATTCAGCTGGCCCGCATCGAAGGCGGCGGCGTACTCCGGGCTGGTGAGCAGCTGCAGCCCGGTGAACATGTTGAGGAGGTTCAGGCCGAGGATCGTCGACTGCGCCAGCCTGGCGAACGACATCACCAGGGCGATCGGCCGGCTGACCGGGGCCAGCAACACGTACAGCAGAGCCGCCTGCGCGACCTCGATGACGAACACCACCAGGTCGGTCGCGAAGCCTGCCCGGAAGAGCGACTCGGAGCCGATGATGTTCTGTGCGGTCGTCGTCGCGTCTCCTGTGACGATCAGGCCCTGCCGCACGAAGAACTCGGCGAAGGGTGCCATCAGGAAGACGACCAGATAGAGCAGTCCCGCCACGCGGGCGTAGACCATGGGCGAGGTGCCGGAAGCGCGGGTCAGCATGGATCCCTCCGTCATGTGGGTGGTGGGTGCACAGCGAACGACACCCATGTCGCGGTCACCGACCGCCTGATGGAACGGGATGGGCTCGAAGTCCGACTGGTGCTCAGATCGCGGAATCAGACGGAAGGCAGACTGCCCGCCGGGAGGCCCGAAGTCATCGCCCGATCGGGCGATTTCGCTGCTCGTCGCCATCCTGAGCGAGCATGGCGACGGGCGGACCTGATCGGCCATACTGGCCGGGTGATCCGGTCCCGGCTCCGTACCTTGCTCGAGGTGGCACGCGGCTTCGAACGCCTGCCTGCGCAGAATGCGAGCGCGTGGCTGCGGCTCGGCCTGCCCGTTGTGCTGATGGCGGTCGCCCTCGTGGTAACCGATGTTCTCCGCACCGTCCTGCCGGGGGGCGGCATCTTCCTGGTCCTGCTGTTGCCGGTGATGGCCATGGCAGTGCTCTTCGGCGTTCTCCCCGGGTTCCTGGCACTGGCGCTGGGCGCGGCCGGGGCCTGGCTGCTGGTGCCGACCACCGGGCACCCATGGCTGAGTGACCCGATGCACCTGCTTCGCCTCGGCCTGTACCTCGTCATCGGGGGGAGCGTGGTGCTTCTCGCGTTCGCGATGCGACGCGCGGTGATGCCCATCGGCACAGGGCCGAGAGCGGCACCTCTGGCTGGGCCGCGCGAGTTGCTCACCGCGCGCGAGCTGGAGGTTCTGACGCTGGCCGCCGCGGGCCTGAGCACCGAGGCGATCGGGAAGCGCCTCTTCCTCTCACGGCACACCATCAAGACCCACTTCGGCAACGCCTACTCGAAGCTGGGAGTACGCAACCGTGCAGAGGCCGTGGCGGCCGCGCTCCAGGCGGGATGGATCGGCCGCGAGGGGCGCAGGGACTCTCGGTAGGCGAGCGCCGGCACCAGCGAAGGTGATCGGGCTGGCGGTCGCGGTCATCGTCATGAGCCTGGGGCTGCTGATGAGCCCGTAGCCGCGTGCGTTTGACGCGTTTGCCACACTCAGCCTGGGAGGCCATTCGACTGCAGCGAGACCAATGAACCACGCACAGCACCCGGCCGAACCGCTCGGGAATGCCCACTCCGCCCGGGCGGCGCACGACAAGCACGCCGGCCATGATCCAGACGCCTTCCGGCGCCAGTTCTGGATCGTCCTGCTGCTGACCATCCCGGTGGTGATCTGGAGCTCCGAGGTCCAGCACTGGCTGGGCTACGCTGCACCCGGCTTTCCCGGATCGGACTGGATCCCGGCCCTGCTCGGCACCGTCGTCTTCGCCTACGGGGGCCGGGTCTTCCTGGTGGGAGCCATCAGCGAGCTCCGTGACCGGCTGCCCGGGATGATGACGCTCATCAGCCTTGCCATCGTGGTTGCCTTCGTCGCCAGCTGGGCGGCCAGCCTGGGCGTTTTCGCCGTCGATGTGTGGTGGGAACTGGCCACGCTGATCACCGTCATGAGCCTGGGCCACTGGCTGGAGATGCGCTCGATCATGCAGGCCCAGGGCGCGCTCTCCGCCCTCGCCGCCCTCCTGCCGGACACGGCGGAGCGCATCGGGTCAGACGGCTCGGTCGAGACCGTGGCTCTCAGTGCCCTTGCCCTCGGCGACGTGGTGCTGGTCCGCCCGGGGACGCGGGTCCCGGCCGACGGGGAGGTGGTCGAGGGGGCCGCCGATGTCGATGAATCGATGATCAGCGGCGAGTCGCGCCCGGTGACCAAGGAGCCCGGGGCCAGCGTGGTCGCGGGGACGGTGGCGGCCGGCGGCAGCCTGCGAGTGCGCGTCAGCGCGGTGGGCGAGCAGACCGCCCTGTCGGGGATCATGCGCCTGGTGGCCCAGGCGCAGGCGTCCCAGTCCCGGGCTCAGATCCTGGCCGACCGGGCCGCGGCGCTGCTCTTCTTCGTGGCCCTGGGCAGCGGGATCGTGACGCTGGCGGTCTGGATCCTCATGGGCCAGCCCGAGGAGGCGCTGATCCGCACCGCCACCGTGCTGGTCATCGCCTGTCCGCACGCCCTGGGCCTGGCCATCCCGCTGGTGGTCGCCATCAGCACCACCCTGGGTGCCCGCAACGGTCTGCTGGTCAAGAATCGCCTGGCCCTGGAGCGAGCCCGCGAGCTCCAGGTCGTGATCTTTGACAAGACCGGCACCCTGACCCGCGGCGAGCCCGCACTGGCCGCTGTCGCCCCGGTGCCCGGAACCACCGAGGAACAGGTCCTGGCGTTGGCCGCGGCCGTGGAGGCCGATTCGGAGCACCCGCTGGCCCGGGCCGTGGTGCGCGGGGCCGAGTCGCGCGAGGTAACGCCCGCGAGCGCTTCCTCCTTCGAGGGCCTTCCCGGTCGCGGCGCGCGGGCCACGGTCGACGGTCGCCGACTGTCCATGGGCGGACCGCGCCTGCTGGAGGAAGCCGGTGCACAGGTCGCGGCAGAGGTTGCGGAGCAGGCCGAGCGCTGGAGCGCGCAGGGCCGCACCGTCCTCTACCTGCTCGAGGACGGCAACCTGCTCGGAGCGCTGGCGCTGGAGGATGAGGTCCGTCCCGAATCGGTGGAGGCGGTGGCCCGCCTGCACGAAATGGGGCTGCGGGTGGCCATGATCACTGGCGATGCTCAGGCAGTCGCCGACTCGGTGGCGCAGCGGATCGGAATCGACGAAGTGGCCGCCCAGGTGCTGCCGGCCGACAAGGCCGAGGCGGTCAGGCGCTTCCAGATCGGCGGGGTGCGGGTCGCGATGGTCGGTGACGGAGTGAACGACGCCCCCGCCCTGGCCCAGGCCGACGTGGGGATCGCCATCGGGGCCGGCACCGACGTTGCCGTCGAGTCGGCCGGCATCGTGCTGGTCCGCGACGATCCGCGAGACGTGGCCGCAGCCGTCGAGCTCTCGCGGGCCACCTATCGCAAGATGATCCAGAACCTGGTGTGGGCCACCGCCTACAACGCCCTGGCCATCCCGGTGGCCGCCGGCGTCCTGGCCCCCATCGGCTTCATCCTGCCCATGAGCGTGGGGGCCCTGGTGATGAGCGTCTCGACCATCGTCGTCGCTCTCAACGCACAACTGCTGCGCGGACTTCGGCTGCGTCGATCCTCCGGAGGCGACGGACGGAACACGAGTCCGGAGATCGCGGCCGGCTGACCGGCAGGCACGTCGGAGGCGACGCCCGGTTTGGGCTCTCCGGCACGTGTGCCTCCACCCTTACCTGGACGACGCTACATGGCCGCTGGAACCCGCAGCGTCCGCAGCAAGGAGGCGGGCATCATGCAGTGGGATCTTGGATGGCAGGGCATCGGGGTGCTGGCCGGCCTGGCGGTCGGATTTGCCGTCGGAACCACGGCTGCTTGTTGGCCGACACCCGCCCCTCCGTTCGGGGAGACGGTTTCCGCCCCCCTTCGCGTGCCAGACGGGGTCGGCCGCTTCGCCTGCAGCGGCTCGTAGGCCTTGCGGAGGTGCCAACCCGCAGGTACCCCGCGAAGGCGGCCAGATTGGCTCCAGGCCGAGACCTGAGGCCAGCATGTGTGCCCGGAGACTGGCGGCCGGTACCTCCGCGGCGGGGGAGAGTCGCGTGCGAGGAGACCTGGCCGCCCACGCTGGAGTGCCCCGTGACCTTGGTGACCCGACGCCCTGCCAGGCCGCCTGTCACAGTTGCCGTGTGGACGCGGGGCGGGCGACGTGCGGAAGAACGGAGCGATGACCCACATCCCCACTCTCGACGCCTTCCTCGCCGTGATCGCGGTGCTGGTCCTTGGCTGGCTGCTCCTGCTCGCGTTCCTGTGGCTCCACCGTCCGTCACGCGAGGTCGTGCGGCCGGCCCTGCGAATCATTCCGGACCTGGTGCGGCTCGTCCGCGCCCTGCTGGCCGATGGATCGACGCCCTGGAGCGTCCGCGTGGCGCTTGCGGGGCTCCTGGCCTATCTCCTCTCGCCCATCGACCTCGTGCCCGACTTCCTTCCCGCCATCGGCTCGCTTGACGACATCGTCATTGCGGCTGCCGTCCTGCGCTGGTCGGGCCGGAGAATCGGCCTGCGAGACCTGGAGGCGCACTGGAGGGGTGACCCGGCCGGCCTCGAGGTGCTGCGCCGCCTGCTGGGGCTCTGATTCCTTCCGTTGTGTCCGAGCGTCCGTTGGTCGACGGCGCTACCCCGGCTGACCGGGCTCAGCCGCCGATCAGGAAGGCAACGCCGGCGACGATCAGAACTCCCTCTATGACGAGGACGAAGACGCGCTCCGGGAGGCGGTCGACGATCCGCTTGCCCGCGAAGGAGCCCGCCACCATGAACGGCCCCAGCGCGAGGCCGACAAGAATGCCGGAGGCAGAGAGTACCCCGCTCGTGCCGTAGGCGGCCAGCTTGGTCAGGTGCATGATGACCGTGGAGGCCGCCTCGGTGCCGATGTAGGCGCCCTTGACCAGTCCTGCTGCCAGGAAGAACGGCGCCATGAGCGGTCCAACGCTGCCGAGCAGAGCTGACAGGAAGCTTGAGACCGCGCCGATGGGCGCGAAGGCAGCGCGCGGCACGTGGCGGGGTGGGCCCGGGCGCAGATGACGCCAGGCGACGATGCCGAGCAGGAACGCACCAAGCAGCCGGGTCAGGGCCGACAGGGGAGCGGCGGCGAACAGGAAGCCGCCCAGGAGCGCCAGCGGCACCGCACCCAGTGCGAACCAGCCCACCAGCGGCCTGTCGATCTCGGTGCGGTTGAACCACACCCGGCTGCCGTTGCCGATGAGCTGGGCCACCGTGAGGATGGGGATCGCGGCTCGCAGCCCGAAGACCGCCACCAGCACCGGCAACAGGACCGCCGCACCGCCGAAACCGGCGACCGCGGCCAGGGTGCTGGCGATGAGGGCGGCGACGGCGAGCAGGAGCAGAGCGCCGGGGTCGATCACGTCGCTACGGTAGCGGTGGCTCTCCATTCGCGGGCGCCTGAGCCGCGCACGTCACGACCTCGGCCTCGCTCAGCCCGCCGACCGCCGTTGTTGGTCGATCCGATGCCGTGGTCCGCCGATGCCTCCGATCTGGCATGGCGACGCGGGCCGTTTCGTCATGCGCGTCCGGGGGCCGCCTGGATCCGATCCGACGACCGAGGCCATGGCGGCTTCATAGCGATCGAGCATCGGTGCGAGCCCCAGCCGCCGAAGGGCCGAAGCTCGGACGGTTGAGCGATCCAGCCCGAGCGCTGTACGGATCGCCGGCCGCAACCCTGCCTCATCATCGGGCTCCACCAGGAGCGCCCTTCTGCGCGGGATGCTCACGGGTGCCGGACTGCCGGGCGAGGCGGCCCGCCTCGATCCGCAGCCGGGAATGTGCTGCGTGGCAATCGACACCCGCGAGCTGACGGTTTAGCCCGTTACGGCTTCACGGCTTCCCAGTTGGGATAGACGCCGTTCGCGTCGCCTGGCGCCGCATCTCCGGAGAAGAAGTAGAGCGGCAGGCCGTTGTAGGTGACCTGGGACGTCCCGTCGTCGGCGCGGGTGATCGTCCCCAGGGTGCCGGCCACACCGCTCGCGCCGCTCGGAGCCGTGCCGGCCGGGACGGTGAGTGCCGGCCAGCGCTGGAGGCAGCCACCGGTGCAGGCGCTGGTGCCGCTGTCCTTCACGTCGCTGGTGAAGGTGTAGACGGTCATGCCGTTGGAGCCCGCCACCAGGATCGTTCCCTGGCTTCCCACGCTCGTCGCTTCGACGGTGGCGCCGGACCCGCTGCCGGCGCTCGCGGATTGAGAGGCCGGCACGGTGGCCGTCGGGGTCGTGGCCGGCGTGCCGGTGACGCGCGGCGTGGTTGACGCGCCTCCCGCCGTGCTGCAGGCAGCCAGCAGCACCGCAAGGAAGGTGGGGATCAAGGCAAGGGTTCGTGGGCGCATGGATGGATCCTCGAATCGCGGCTTGTGGAGGGTTGCACCGACGGTGCGATGCCCTCTCGTACGGCTACGGTTTCAGCCGTCCGGCTGGATTGACGGTCGAGTACGGCCCCGCTAGTGTCCGCGTCGAAGGGGAGTAGTCCCGACTCGGCCGGCAATCGACATGCTGCGCGATGAGCGCCGGTTGCCGGGCCCGCCGATTCGGCGGGCGGACGAGACCTTCGACCACGGCACCCGCGTGTTCTGCAGCGGGGTGCGGGTCGGAGGCGCTCCTCCGGTCCGCACCGATCGGAGGAGTGGTGGACGCGTTCTGGCTGAGCCTTGGGGTCATCGCCGTCGCCGAGCTGGGCGACAAGAGCCAGCTGATGGCCCTGGCCTTCGCGACCCGCTACCCGTGGCCGCAGGTGCTGCTGGGGATCAGCGTGGCGACGCTCGTGGTGCATGCCTTCTCGGTGCTGATCGGCAGCGCCTTCGCCCTGCTCATCCCGCCCGCCGCGGTCTCGATCATTGCCGGCCTCGCCTTCCTCGTCTTCGCGGCGTGGACCCTGCGCGGCGATGAGCTGGGCGAGCGGGAGGCAGCCCGCGCGGAGCGCAGCGCGCGGTCCGTCGTCCTGGCCGTGGGGGTCGCCTTCTTCCTTGCGGAGCTGGGCGACAAGACCATGCTGGCCACCATGACCCTGGCCACCACCGAGAACGCCATCGGCACCTGGCTGGGCTCCACGGTGGGCATGGTCCTGGCTGATGCCGTCGCCATCGGCATCGGCGCCGTTGCCGGATCGCGCCTGCCGGAGCGCGCGGTCAAGATCGGTGCGTCCCTGGCCTTCGTCGCCTTCGGCATCATCCTCATCGCCGAGGGCATCGGCCGGCTGTAGCGGCGCTTTCGCGGTTCGGCAGGCGCCTCGGCCCCGGCCGGTTACCTCTCGGGACCGGGCCCAGCCACCTCCGGGCGGCCGAGGAGATATCCCTGACCATAGGGGACGCCCAGGGTTCGCAGCATCGCGAGATCGGACTCCCGTTCGATCCCCTCGGCGATCACCTCGCAGTCTGCCTGCTGTGCGAAGCGGATCAGGCCGGCGATCATGGCCTGCCGGGATCGATCGTCGTCCACGCCCCGCACCAGGCTGATATCGAGCTTGAGGAACTGTGGCCGCAGCTCCACCAGGTGACGCAGGCCGGCGAATCCGGACCCGGTGTCATCGACCGCGAAGCGCAGCGTGCCGCCCAGGCCGTCCACGACTCGCTGCACGGCCCGGTAGTCGTCGATCCCGACGTGCTCCGTCAGCTCCACTACCAGATCACGCGCAGTGCCGGCGAGGACATCGGCCAGGTTGGTCGTGTTCAGCAGCGCGTGGGGCGACAGGTTGAGGCTCAGCCAAGGTCCGCTCGGCAGCATCTCGGCCGCATCCACCGCCGCCGCCAGGCAGGCCATTTCCACCTCGACCCCCAGGCCCAGTGCACGCGCCTCCGCGATGAGCTGGTCGGGCGGCGTCCGCACGTCGAAGCGGGTGAGCGCCTCATAACCGACCGGTTCGTTCGTCGCGAGGTCGACGATCGGCTGGAAGACGGGATGGAAGGCGCGCTCGGTGAGAATGGCCCGGATGCGGTCGCGGGCCACTTCGGCACGGTGCGCACGCTCAAGGCCGTGGCTCAGGAGTGCGCTGGCCGTGGCGGCGAACTCGCCGACCACGGGCAGGTGGTCAATGAGGTGCCGCGCGAAGGAGGGATCGCTCGTCCCGGCGGCGACGAGACCGAGCAGGCCGTCGCCGTTGCGTATCGGGGCGTAGGCGGCAGCCTTCAGCCCGACAGCCGTCATCTGTGCACCGTACGATCCATCCGCGGGGCGCGCCTGCCAGCCCTCGGCCCATGGGCCGAGCATGGCCCGCTCGTACAGGTATCGCGCGCGGACCGCGGGTATGGCCTCCCCGGTGGCAACGGGCGTCCCGGGCGGCCCTCCGTGGGCCAGCGCAACTGCCGTCGCCGGTCCGGCGAAGTCGAAGATGGTGGCCACGTCGAAACCGGGGATGGCCAGCAGCTCGTCACGGATATCGGCCGCGGTCGCCGCATCGGTGGGACCTGGCTGGAGGCGCCCGAGAGCCGCGGCTGCCTGGGCGCGTTCACGAAACTCGGCGGCGAGAGCCGACTTCACCGCGCGCATGGCGGTGACGTCGCGCTCGACGCCGACGTATCCGGTGATCTCCCCTTCTGGCCCCAGCAGCGGGGAGATGGTGGCCTGCACCTCGTAGACGACGCCGTCCGCGCGACGGTTGACCATCCTGCCGCGCCACACCCTGCCGCGCGACAGCCGTCGCCAGAACGCCCGGTAGAAGGCGTCGGATTGCTTCCCGCTCTTGAGGATGCGCGGGTTGAGTCCGATGACCTCCCTGCGGTCCCAGCCCGACAGCCGCTCGAACGCAGGATTCGCGTACTCGATGGTGCCTTCGACATCGGTGATCACCACCGAGTCCGACGTCTGCTCGATGGCCTCCGCGAGCTTTCGGTCGTGCGTCTCCAAGCGCCGCGCCTGGGTCACATCGCTGAAGAAGCCAACCATGGAGGGAACGCCGTCCACGTCCATCAGGGAGGCGCGGATGTCGACGAGCAGGGTCGAGCCATCCTTGCGCCGGACGGGGATCGATCGTGAGAGGCCGCCGACCACTGACCGTGCGGCGAAGTCGGCCAGGATCCGGGGGAGTGCATCCGGCGGATGGATCTCCGGGATGGTGAGTGCGAGCAGCTCCTCGCGGTCGTAGCCGAGGAGGTCGCGGGCCGCCGCATTTGCCCAGCGGATCGCCATGCTCGTCGGATCGACGATGAAGATCGCTTCGATCGCGCTTTCCAGGATCGGCAGCTCCGCCGGACCGGACGCTGTCCCGTGATGACCGCGTCCAGGATCCCTGGTCGCGGGTTGCGACATCTTCTCTCGGATTTCCATTGTGCCCCACAGCGCGGCGCACCGGTGAAGCGGGTGCGTCCGCGCACCACCATGGTCCACCACGCCGGCGATGTTGGCGACAGTACCTATCGCCTATGGCGGCGCCGGGTCCCGGCGGCGGATCAGGCGGCCGGTCGGACCGCGCTGGCCTCCGCCGGCTCCGATGCCTGGTCGTCGCTGCGGCGATCCATCTCGCGCCACGCGGGGAACACGAAGGGCGCCACCGTGGTGAGCAGGTACAGGGCCCCGGCCAGCACGAGAGCCCCCGAAAGGCCGAGCCGCTCGACGAGCACGCCGCCCAGGAGCGCTCCGAATGGGATGCCTGCCCAGGCCGTGGCTCCCAGCGCGCCCAGGACGCGCGCCTGCAGCCGGCTCGGGACCCGCTCGTATTCCACCGCCCCGAGGATCGGGTTGATGCCGCCTGCCCCGATGCCCGCGACGAGGGTCACGGCGAGCACAGGAGACACGGACGACGCCATGGCCAGCGCGAAGTAGCGCGGGCATCCCGCGAGCAGGAACCCGCATGCGAAGACGAGTCGACGTGGAAGCCGATGGCCGAGCCAGGCCGTGGTCGCGTTGCCGACGAGCGCGCCGAGCCCCATCACGGCGCCCATCAGCCCAAGGGCCACGGGGCTGCCGGTCACGTCGTTGGACCACACGGGTGCCAGCACGGATCCGAAGGCCTGATCGAGAAGGTTCGTCACCAGGATCATCAGCGCGATCCCGAGAAGGAGCCGATCCGCCGCCAGGTGGGCGAAGCCCTCGCGAAGTGCCTGGAGGTATCCGCCTGCGGCCGCATCGCCGTCCGACGGCTCGCCCATCTGGTCGACCCGCGCGACTGGCGCCGATGCCGGTGCGGAGGATCGGGGAACGATGAGGCCGATCACGATGGCCGAGATGGCGAACGTTGCCGCGTCGATGGCGACCACCAGCGGCGCGGAGGTCAGCGCGATGAGCACGCCGGCGAGGGGTGCCCCCACCATCGAGCCCGCACGGCTCACGCCGTCGTACCAGCCGCTGGCGCGCTCGAGGCTGGTGCCGGCCGCCTCGGTCAGGGCGGGGACCAGCACGTGCCTCGCGGTGTCTCCCACCCCACGTGCCGTGCCGGTGACCGCCACCAGGACCATCATCGTCGGCAGCGACAGCCCGACGGTGACATGCAGGAGCGGCACGAGCGCGAGGGTGACGGCAGCGACCAGGTCGCTCGCGACGGAGGTCCGGCGCTGGCCGAGCCGATCCACCAACGGTCCGCCGAGCGCCTGGATCAGCACGTAGGGGCTCATCTCCGCGAAGACGACCAGCCCGGTCTGCGCGGCGCTGCCCGTGGTGATCAGCACGAACCACGGCAGGGCGAGGGTCGACATGCGGGTCCCGAGGACGGAGACGAGGTTGGCCGCGAGCAGAGCGGTGAGGCCCCGTCGGTTGCGAGGCGAGGTGGGCGGCGCGCTGCCGTCACGCATCGGTCATCGCCTCGCCCGGCGCGTCCTCGCCGGCAGGCAGGGTGCGTGATGGCAGGACCTGGAACTGGAGGACCACGCGCTGAGCGTCGCGCGGTGCCGAGGCACGATCATCCGGATCGTCGCGCCGGCAACGGGCCGCGATCTCGTCGAGGTCCGCGATCAGTGCCTTCGCTTCGGCCAGGGTGAGCCGCAGCGAGAGGTCGCTGGTGGTGAACCCGTCCAGCCATCCGGGACCCAGGTCCTCCTCGATGGTGGGAAGCCCGGCAATGGCGGCCTGCACGCGACGCGCATTCGCGTCGGCCACGATCCGCAGGTACTCCTCTCCCAGGGCCCGGCTCTCCTCGTCGGCGCCGCGTGGCAGGTCGAACGTCGTCGTGCGGTGGGCCGCGCGCCACCATCGCTCGCGGCCACCGGCTGCTCGCCCGGTGTCCTCCACCACGAATCCATAGGCGGCGAGCTGGCGCAGGTGGTAGCTCGTCGCGCCGGTGGACTCTCCGGTGCGTACCGCCAGCCGCGTTGCCGTGGCGGGTCCGTCGATTCGCAGCAGCCCCAGCAGCTGCAGGCGGAGCGGGTGAGCGAGGCCACGGAGCGATCGGGCATCGGGCCGGACGACGTCGCCCGGATGCGTAGCGGCGTCACCGGGCGGGTGCTGCTTCGGTCCGGGCCGTCTCGAAGTGGAGATCGGGGTGTGCCTGGCGTTGCTCATGCGGCGATGGTAGCGTCCAAAGCTTCATTTGCCACGAGTATGTTGCAAAGATATCCGGGGATGGCGCGATCTGATCGAGCACTCGGTGATCGGTCCGTTCGTCGCGGGAGGAAGGGCCGTTTGGCAGGCGGACATCTCAGCCGGAGTTGAGACACTCGCCACTGAGATGATCAACGAGCTTCCCGTCATTCCCACCCCGCGCCCCGGCCTGGTCGCTCCCGACGTGGCCGAGCCCGTCGCGATTGCCGCCCTGCTCGCAGACAGGACGCGGGCAGCCATCGTGGCCCTGCTGCGCAAGGGCCCGCACTGCGTGTGCGAGATGGCCGCGGCAACCGGTGAACGCGACAACAACGTCAGCAACCACCTGGCCCGGCTTCGCTCGGCCGGTCTGGTGCGCGCGAGCCGTCACGGAGGGGACGCCCGCTGGGTCTACTACGAGCGCGACGAGGACGCCTGCGCCACCGCGCTCGCGCGGATTCGGGAGCTCCTGGAGCCATGACGGCCCACGTCCGCGCGTCCCGCACGCCGCTGACCTTCCGTATCGGCTGGCTCGCGGCCCTCGCCGCCTGGCTGCTTGCCTGGTTCGCCAATCTGCCGGTTGCCAACTGGTTCGCCTTCGACCTGCTGGGCCTGAAGTCCGGCACGCACCTGGGTGATGCGGTCGCGTTCTTCGCCTACGACGTGCCCAAGGTGCTGCTCCTGCTGCTGGGCATCGTCACCGTCGTCACCTTCATCCGCAGCTACTTCCCGCCGGAGCGCGTGCGTTCCGCCCTCGCGGGGCGCGGGACGCTGGCCGGAACCGTGGCAGCTGCCGGCTTCGGGATCATCACCCCCTTCTGCAGCTGCTCGGCGGTGCCGCTCTTCATCGGTTTCGTGGAGGCAGGCATCCCGCTCGGTGTGACCTTCGCCTTCCTCATCAGCTCCCCGATGGTGAACGAGGTCGCCCTGGTGCTCCTCTGGGGCCTGTTCGGGCCGGGCATTGCCCTGCTCTACATGGCGGCCGGGCTGGCGGTGGCGATCGTGGGCGGGCTGGTCATGGGGCGGCTGCCCCTCGAACGCTGGATCGAGCCATGGGTGCTCGAGCTGCGTGCCGCCGGCGGAGGCGTCTCGCTCGGTGAGAGCCTCAGCCTCGAGGAGCGGCTGCGCAATGCCTGGACCTACACCCGCGCGCTGGTGTGGCGCGTCGCCCCCTACGTGCTCGTGGGTATCGCCATCGGCGCGCTCATCCACGGCTATGTGCCGACGGATGTCGTCGCCGCCATTGGCGGCCGCGACAACGCGTTCGCGGTGCCGATCGTCATCGTGCTCGCCATTCCCATGTACTCGAACGCGGCGGGCACCATCCCCATCGTCCAGGCGCTCCTCGAGAAGGGCATGCCGCTGGGCACCACCCTGGCCTTCATGATGGCCATCGTCGCTGTCAGCCTGCCCGAGTTCGTCATTCTGCGGAAGGTCATCCGCCCGCAGCTCATCGCCGTCTTTGCCGGCGTCGTCGTCGTGGGCATCCTCGGCGTCGGCTTCGGCTTCAACGCCCTCGGACTGTAAGGAGGTCCACGTATGAAGAAGATCGAAGTGCTCGGGCCGGGCTGCCCGAACTGCCAGAAGCTTGAGGCAAACGCCCGACAGGCGGTCGCGATGGCCGGTGTCGAGGCAGAGATCGTCAAGGTCACCGACTACCGCGAGATCCACGCGCACGGGGTGATGACCACGCCCGGGCTGGTGATCGACGGCAAGGTCGTGAGCGCCGGACGGATCCCGGTGCCGGGCGACATCGCGGAGTGGCTCCTGGGCTGAGTCTGCCCCGGCAGTCGCGGTCCTGCACGTTCCGTCCGGGACGAAGGGCGGCCGGAGGCGACCGGCCTAGCCGGGTCGCCCGCCAGGCAGCACGGCGAGCAACGGACTCCAGACCGATGCCATCACGAGCCAGGTCAGCGCGAGGTTGATGCCGAAACCGAGCAGGAGGGCCGGCGAGAAGAACGCGATGAGCATCACGGTGGACGATGCCGCAGCACCGATGACCAGGCCGCTCCACCAGTCGGCCGGCACCAGCCAGCCGACCGTGGCGAGGGCAGCGAGCAGGAAGGTGACGACGACGATGGCGACGAGCCCGATGCCGAGGGTCCGGACCACGCCACTGTCAAGGCCCGCGCCGCCGATCAGCCACGAGCGGGTCATGTCGAACGGCCAGCTCAGGCCCCCATCGGTCGCCGCAGCCCCCTGCGGCTGGGGGAAGACGAACATGACGTGCACCCAGCCGTGGAAGAGGAGGAGCGCCGCCAGCAGCCACTTCCCGAGCGCCCAGTTCCGATCCAGCAGGAACCACGTCACCAGGCCGGCAAGGGCCACGCCGATGGCGAGCGGCAGCAGGTCGAGCAGTCCCTTCATTCTCCTCCTCCTTCCGCGGGTCGAGATCTCGACCCGATAGCCGCGCCCGGCGACGCGCCTGCCGAGCGGACGCGGAAAGGGTCACGGAGCGCCCGCCGCACCCGCAAGGGCCGATGGGCCTGAGGCGGCAGGAACCGTGGCGAGGACGGGAGACGAGCCGCCGGCCGCGTCCTCGCGTACCATGCAGGGCGATCGGGCGCGCAGCCGGCCCACCGCTCCAGGCGTTACGGGTGCCGCGCGGGCTCGACGCAGCACAATGCGCCCCCAGTCCGAAAGGTTCCCGCGGATGCCCGACCGCACCCAGCCACCCATCACCGGCGCACGTGTTACCCCTGCGCTCACCGCCCACGACCGGGAGGGCTCCGCGGGGTTCCGCCTCTCGTCGCGCGCGCTGACCACCCCCGAGCCCCTGGTGCGGGCCTTCGCGCGGCGCGTCCAGCAGGACGGAGCGCTCGACCTCACCCAGGGCGACTACCGCAACGCGGACTTCGCCCCACACCCCGAGGTCGTGCGCGCCGCCCAGCGCATCACCCGGAACACGGTGCACAGCTACGGGCCGCCGGTGGGGCGCACGGACGTGCGCGGCGAGATCGCCGAGTTCGTCAACCGCGATGGACTGCTGGATTACCCGTCCTCCGACGTGCGCTTCATGCCGGACGAGGTCGTCTTCACGCCCGGGACGCGCTCCGGGCTGGCGATGCTGCTCGAGGTGCTCGGCCCGGACGGATCCGGCGTGGTCGTGCCGCGACCCAGCTGGGAGTACGACTGGTTCGTCGAGCGCGCCGGCAAGCACGTCGTGGAGCTGCCCACGCGGCCACCCGAGTTCCTGCCGGATCCGGAGCAGTTCGAGCAGCTGCTGGCGGACGGCGGCGTCTCCGCCGTGATCCTCAACAACCCGCACAACCCGACGGGCAGGGTCTTCCCCAGCGCACTGGTGGAGGAGCTGGTGCGCATCGCCGTCGAACACGGGGTGTTCGTCCTCTACGACTCGGTGTACCAGCGCCTCGACTATCTCGGCTCGTTCGTCAACCCCGCCTTTGCCAACCCGGAGTGGCGGAACTGGGTGGTGACCCTGTCGGGCCTCTCGAAGATGGACATGTTCGGGGCGTCCACCGGGGTGCGCGCCTGCTGGGCGGTGCTCTCCGATCAGATTCGCGTGAACGGCGTCCGCGCGCGGGAGATCATCGGGCATCTCTCGGCGTGGCTGGTGGCGACGCCTTCCACGCTCGGGCAGGACTGGGCGCTGGCGGCGCTGCAGAGCCCGCTCGCCGGCCTCCGGCGCCCCTCGCCGTACATGCGCGCACGGCGGGACTTCATGCTGGAGGCGGCCGACGGGCTGGCTCACCTGGGGGTCGAACGGACCGATTACGGGGGCACCTTCTACGCGCCGCTCGCATTCCCGGGCCTCGTCGGCGAGTCGTTTCGCCGCCTGCGCAACGGCGTGCGGGAACGGGCCGTCGTTCGCGATTCGGTCGATGCGTTCGAGCTGCTGCTGGAGGGCGGGGTGGGCGGCATTCCGTTCGCGGCCTTCGCCGGCTCCCACGCGGACCGCTTCGGGACCTGGCAGCGCCTGTCGTATGGCTCACAGGACGTCGCGGAGCTGGCGGTCTTCATCGACCGGGTGCGCGTCTGCCTCGAGCGCAAGGGACGGGAGGGGACCGGCATCGGGCCACAGCGCGTCTCGCGGGCGGGTCCGGTTGCGATGGCGGACGCGGTCTGGGAGAGCGAGTGCACCGCCGAGGGCTATTCCGCGCTCGACGGCCTGGATCCCGCGGCGTTCGATCTCGCCCGCGGCCCGCTCCTCGAGGGCGGGGAGGCGGACGCCATCCGGCTGACGGGGACGAAGCATCCCGACTCGACCCGGCATCGGGCAGAGCAGCTGGCTCGTGCCCTCGAGGCCGTGCCCGCGGGCGCAGCGGAACCGGCCCTCGCTGCCCTCACGCACCTGGAGTGGCACGCCCTCGTCGAGGCCCGCATGGAGTACGAGGAGACGATCGCGGACCTGCTCGGCCCGTGCACCGAGGTCATGCTCGACTACGAGGGCCGCCAGATCAGCCCCGACTGGCTCGAGGTCCCCGAGAAGGTCGTCCTCGCCCTCCTGCGACATGGCGTCATCGCGGGGGCGGACCGGCACCTGCTGGTGCGGGTCCCGAATCCGTGGCTGGAGGCGGACGAGGAGAAGATCTCGCGCATCCTCGCGTCGGTGGCGCGTGCCAACCTCCTGTTCCTGCTCGCCTGCGAACGGCTCGGCGTTGATGCCGCGCAGAACGCGATCTACGAGATCACCGTGCCGCAGGTGAACGCGCTCGCGGACCTCGGGGGCGTCGTCAAGATCGGCGCGCTCTATCGCGAGGCTCTCGACGGGCTGTTCAGCGGCGACTCCGATCGGACCGACGCGTTCCTGTCCGCGCGGATCCCGCCCGAACGCCGGCCCGCGATGCTCGCTCGTGCGGCGCGCGTCCGCCTCGTGCCGCTCGTCGAGAACGTCGGGGCGCTGGCGAGCCTCCCGGAGCTCGCGGAAGGCTTCTATCGGGCCCTGGCCCGCAACCGCGGCGCTCCCGGCCTCCCCACCCCGGAGAGCCTCGCCACCCGGTTCGACGGGACCGATCCGCTCCTGCGCGTCTTCCTGGCCATGTCCGATACCGCCGAGCAGAGCGGCAAGGTCGCCGCTGACGTCGCGTACGCCCTGGCGGTGGCAGGTCGGGAGGAAGCCGAGCGCCGCCTCGCCGTGCGGGCGGCAGATGACGGCGGCCAGCCCCCACGCGTGACGCTGCTCATCGGAGCCGGCCGGGCCGGCTTCCGCGGCGGCCTGGATCCCCGGCACGAGGGCGTCATCTGCCAGCTTGCCCGGGCCGACGGCGTGACCCTCCAGGGCATCCGGGCAGACGATCCGGGGGCAGCCGTGGAGCTTGCGGGGAAGCTCCGTGCAGCCGCCATGAACGGCGGCCGCCGGCCGCCGGTCATCGGCGCCGCCGAGCGCGAGTCGCTGCGGGCGCTTCTCGGTGCCGGAGTGCGGGCACACACGGCGACGCTGCTGCGCATTGCGCCGCTCATCTCGCGCTTCGGCGCGCTCGTTCCCCAGACGCGGGTACGGATCCGTTCCACCGGCTCCGCCAGCTACGGGCGGTCCATTCCGGAGTATCCGGACGAGTGGGCGGGCGCCAGCGAGCTCCCGAGCGACCGGGATCTGCGCGATGCATGGCCGGAGGGCGTCATCCTGCCGCGGGCGATCACGTACACCCTGGCCTGCCAGACCCTGGGGCTGCCGGCGGTCGTGAGCGACCTCGAGGTGATCGACCGCCGGGCCGCGGTCCTCCTGGACCGGCACCTTCCCGGCTACCGGGAGATCGTCGCCAGCGAGCTGCCCGGGTTCGTCCCCGAGGCCGTCGCCCTGGTCTTCGGCCGCGACTTCGCCGAGCGGACGGCCCGCCACAGCGAGCGGGCCGCGGCCGCCCTCTGGGTCGATCCCCGGGTGCGCGACGACCTTGTCGCACCGACCTGTCTCTTCGCCATGCTCTACCTGCGGTTCCTGGCCGAGGAGGCCGACAGCTGGGACGAGCCGAAGGAGCACGAGTCGCTCACCACGCGGGAGGAGGAGCTGCTCCGCCAGACGGGCGCCAGCGAGTTCGTGGGGCTGTGCGCCGCGCAGCCCGGCAGGCGCTGGGACCTCCTCCAGACGATGGTCGATGCCGAGGAGGCGAGCCGGCTCCTGATCGCCCGGGAGCTCACGATCTGGGAGAAGCGCGAGTTCGTGGACCTCCGGATCGAGGGCTGGCTGCGGACGCTGCCGGAGCCGCTCGCCGGAGAGCTGCGCGGCGGGTGGTCCGAGCTGCGGGAGCTCGGCAGGGCGGACCTCACCCTGCGCGGGATCGAGCAGCTGATCGCCATCGAGCAGCTGCGGGGCAGCCGCGGCGCCTGAGCTACGCGGGGGAGGTCTCGGCGACGACGCGTTGCATGAGGGCCGCGAAGGTCGCCGGCTCGTCGAACAGCGCCCGATGGCCGGAGCGCTCGAAGGTGACCTTCTCCTTCGAGGGCGCCCGGAGCATCCCGAACCATTCGTCAGCGAGCACCGCGCGTCCGCGGGCCTCGTGTGCGCCCTCGACCATGTAGACCGGCACGTCAAGGCGCGTGGCGTCCTGCCGGAAGTCGATGGTCTGCAGCTGCGGGTACAGGACCGAGAAGGTGTCGAGGAAGCTGCGGAAGCCGTTGACGCGATCCACGAGCGAGTTCTCCGGCACGAAGAGGATCGCGGGCATCTCGTTGTCCGGATCCATCTCGGGGTACATGTTCCAGTCGTGCTCGTGGCCGATGGCGTCCTCGTAGCGGAGCAGGTCGTCGTAGGGCGGCGGCCCCCAGTCGCGCAGGCGGTTCGCGAGGTCCGTGTTGCCGGCGGCATCGGCCCAGGCGATGGTGTCCTCCCAGAACATCCGGTCGGTCTCCGCCACGTCGACCATCTGGCCGGTGCCGATCCAGGCGTGATACAGCTCGGGGTGAGCCTGCACCACCCGGACGCCGAGGATGGTGCCCCAGGAGTTGCCGACCAGGTAGATCTTTTCCTCGTCGAACCGATGGCGCAGGTAGTTCGTCAGCTCCACCGCGTCATCGACCATGGACTGGACCGTCAGCGTGCCGGCGGGGTCGAGCGCCGCATAGGACTTCCCGACGCCGCGCTGCTCCCAGGTGACGACCACGAAATCCGACTCCAGCCCCGTGTCCCCGCGCATGGCGCCGAGGTCGCTGCCACCGGGCCCACCGGCCAGGTAAAGGAGGATGGGGTTGTCGATGCTCCGGCCGCGGATCATGAGGGCCTGGTCGTGACCGCCGAGCTGGACGCTGGTCAGCTCCGCGATGCTGCCGGACGGCGCGCCGGCCCCTCCGCCGAGGATGGGAGCGGTCGACGCTGGCGTGGCGATCAGCGCGCAGAGGATGATGACACCGGCCGTCCCCAGGGTCGTTGCCGCCCAGCCTGCGACACCCAGCGCCCGGGCGTCGTGCCATCCCCGGATCGCGGCCGCCTCGACGCCCCACAGGGAGCCGAGGAGCATCGGCAGCAGCACCAGGAGCCCGTGGAACCCGCGCCCGACGACGAACGCGATGATGCCGGTCAGGGAAGGTCACTGCACGTGGAATCCGAGTCCGGGCTGGCGAAGCTGACGTTTCGGCCGTCGCGGGATGGAGCTCCTCCCTCGACTGCTCGGCGAAGGCGGTCGCGGTCCTGCGTCCTCGCCAACCACGGCTCGGTTCCCCGAGTCTGGCGGGGGGACGGGGCGGGGCCCAAAGGCCAGCCGTCCCGTCCATGGGGATCATCGGTCACAAATCGGGAGGGTCGGGCGGTCGCCGGATGCGGGCTCTCCGGACGCGGGCTCTCCGGACGCGGCTCTCCGGACGCGAGCTCTACGGAAGGCCGCTGAGGACGTCGGCCGCGATGGACTCGTTCGAGGTGTCGATCTCGAAGGCGATGCCATTGCCGGTGTACCAGTAGCTTGAGACCGGTTCCTCCGGGAAGACCCCCTTCGTCACGGACTTGCCGCCGAGCGTGACGGTGGAGGTCTGCAGGCCGGGATAGTCCACGCGCCAGGCAGCGATGATCGCGGCCACGAGCTCCTTTGAGGTGAGCGTCCGCGCCTGGAAGGCGACGGCCGCGACGTCGAGCGTCCCGGACGGATCGTATGCCTGGGCCACGAGAAGGTCGTTGGGAGACAGCTCGTGCGAGCCCAGGAAGGCCTCGAGCGACTTGCTCCAGTCGTCGTCGCTGAGAATCGTTCCGCCGAGCCAGCTGGTGGTGGTCAGGGCGGTGCCCTGCGCGCTCGTCGGCAGCGCCGCCTCCAGGGTGGGAGCCTCGTGGCTGGTCGTGTCCGCCACGCTGGCCGCGGGGAGGTTCGCCGCCGGCGTGGAGGCGGGACCCGCAGCTCCCGGTTTGGTCAGAACGAGGACGACCACCGCAGTCCAGCCGGCGACGGCGAACAGGAGCGAGACCACCGTGGCCAGCGGCCACCAGTTGGCGGCGACCGGCGGCTGCGGCCCTGACGTCCGGGCCCGGCGCCGGCGCGCGGACCGCGTCGTCTGTGGTCGCTGGCCGGCTGCTTCCTGGTCGGGGGCGTCCGGCACGGGCTGCTCTTCGGGATCGTTCGTGGCGATGGGAGGGCCTCCTGGCGAGTAAGGCTCGGAACGGGCAGGCGCACGCGGCGGGGCGAGGGTGCCGCGACAAGGATGCCATCGATCCATGAGAGGCGCCTGAAAGCCGCGAAGCAGGTCTCCGCCCGCGCAGGCCGGGCGGGCACGCACCTTGCGGCTGCGTGGATGCAGCAGACAGTCGAGGAGGACCCATGGCAGACGAGAGCGGCAGGCAGGTCGTGGTCATCACCGGAGCTTCCGCCGGCGTCGGACGCGCCCTGGCGCGAGCGTACGGACGGCGGGGCGCCGCCATCGGCCTCATCGCCCGCGGGCGACAGGGCCTGGAAGGCGCCAAACGGGACGTCGAGCATGCGGGCGGACGCGCGCTGGTCGTGCAGGCGGACGTGGCCGATGCTGCCGCGCTGGACGCCGCGGCCGAGCGTGTCGAACGCGAGCTGGGCCCCATCGACCTGTGGATCAACGACGCCATGACCTCCGTCTTTGCCCCCGTCAAGGAGCTCACCGCCGACGAGGTGCGGCGGGTCACGGAGGTCACCTACCTGGGTGCGGTCCACGGTGCCATGGCTGCCCTGCGCCACATGCTGCCGCGGGACCGCGGGACGATCCTCATGGTCGGATCTGCCCTCGCCTTTCGCGGCATCCCGCTCCAGGCGGCCTACTGCGGGGCGAAGCACGCCATGCAGGGGTTCACGCAGTCGCTTCGCACCGAGCTGCTGCACGACGGGTCCAACGTGAACGTCGTCATGGCGCAGCTGCCCGCGGTCAACACCCCGCAGTTCGGCTGGGTCCGCAACAAGATGCCGAACCGCGCGCAGCCGGTCCCGCCCATCTTCCAGCCCGAGCTCGTCGCGGAGGGGATCATGTACCTCGCCGACCACCCCGGGCGACAGTCCATGGAGATCGGCTACCCGACGGTCAAGGCGGTGTGGGGGAACCGGCTTGCACCGCGCTTCGCCGACCGGGTGCTGGCACGCAGCGGGTACTCTTCGCAGCAGACGGATGAGCCGGAGGACCCGGACCGTCCCGACAACCTGTTCGAGCCGGTAGACGACCAGCACGGCGACCACGGAGCACACGGGAGCTTCGACGCCCGCGCTCGCGACTCCTCGTGGCAGCTCTGGATCAACACCCATCGGCCGCTGATCCTGGGCGGTGCGCTGGGTGCGGTTGCCCTGGCCGGCGCGTTCATCCGCCGCGACTGAGAGCCGCGGCTTACAGGAACGTGAAGAGGCCCGCCATCCGGGAGAACGCATTGGTGAAGATGAGGCCGCCGATCACCATGATCAGGATCCCGGCGAGCACCTGCACGGACCGATGGTGGCGCCGCAGCGCTCCGATGACCGGCCGCATGCGGGGGAGAGCCGCCGCGGCGGCCAGGAAGGGCACCGCCAGGCCGAGCGAGTAGCTGACCAGCAGGACGAACGCGATGGGCGCCTCCCGCGAGGACGCGCCCATCGCCAGGATGGCGCCCAGAACGGTGCCGATGCACGGCGTCCAGCCGATCCCCACGAAAGCGCCCAGGGCCAGGGCACGGGCGACGCGGCCGGGCGGCAGTGCGGAGGATCCCGGGCCGGAGACGCTGAGGCGGTCGAGGACCGGCCCGAAGAGACCGGTGGTCAGGAGCCCCACGACCACGACCAGCGCGCCGGCCACCTGGCGCACCAGGGTGACCTGGAACAGCCCCTGACCCAGGATCCCCACCGGGGTGCCCACGAGGATGAAGACCGCACTGAAGCCGAGCACGAAGAGCAGCGCCTGACCCATGACCGGGCGCCCCGCCACGACCTCAACCGTCGCCGGGCCGGCGGCTACCGGGCTGGCGCTGGCGGTCTCGCCCAGGAAGGCGAGGTAGACCGGGACCAGCGCGAGGACGCACGGAGAGGCGAAGCTCAGGACGCCCGCGGCGAAGGCCAGCGCGATCGAGACGTCCATGTCAGAGGGGCAGCATCACCATGCTCGTCGGGGTCGGGGCGCCCGGCTCGAGGGTGATGGGCTGGGCGATGATCCACAGGGAGAAGACGGTGTAGCAGACCATCAGGATCGCGAGCGGAATCCCGGCCCTGACGGCCCGGGTCGGCGCGTCGCGCAGGGCGATGCGGTGCGACAGGACGATGGCGGCCACGTGGCCCAGGACGATGGCGGCCACGGACAGGTACCACACCACCCCCGCGTTCAGCTGGTCGAGCGTCGGCGCGACCGAGGTGAGGGGATTGCGGACCAGGTCCGGTATCCAGATGGCGCCCTGGATGACCAGGGTCAGGTAGTGGGCGATCATGTAGCCGGCGGCGATGGGCAGCAGGGTGGACGCGTAGGCGCCGACCACGAGGCCCAGCCCCCCGCGGCTCCTGGCGCGTTCGCTCAGTGCGCGGGTGATGGCGGCCACGATCACGAAGGCGAGCAGGAACCCCAGCCAGAGGACCAGCAGGCCCAGCGTGCCCGCCAGGAGGACCGCGTCGAAGACGTCGATGGCCGGCACGGCGACGGACAGGAACCAGTTCCCGGCGTCCGCCCAGACCTGGGTCTCGCGCAGCCCGTCGAAGCTCACCCCGGACAGGGCAAGGAGCACGAAGGCGGCATCCGACCATCCGCCGCGGCGCACCTCCGTCAGCCCGGTGAACCAGGGACGCAGCTCGGGGCGACGCTCGCGCGCGTCGGCCGCCACGGCGCATTCCGGGCAGTCGACGCAGCGCTCGGGGTTGCATCGCTCCGTGCACCCGGCGCACGCGTTCGGGTCGGTGACCCGGCGCCCCACGGGCCCGACGCGCCCGAACCAGCCGAAGAGCACCTCGAAGAGCTCCACGTTGCGCAGCCACGCGACGCGACCGAAGACGCCCATCCCGACCAGCTGGATGACGGTGTACCCGATGAGCAGCGGCGCGGTGATGTCCGGCGCGGTGACGCCGGGAAGGACGAGCTCGCACCAGATGCCGGCGAAGAGGAGGAAGACCGCCGGCCAGCGGTTCACGCCACGCGGCAGCCGCAGGCCGAGGTCCAGCCGGTCCATTCCGCCGAACCGGGCCAGGGCCTCGAGCAGGGTGAACGTGGTCCGGAACGGGCTGACGCTGGGCCAGGGATTTCCCAGGACCGCGGAGAAGATGGGGAGGCCGGCCCAGATGAAGATCCAGAAGAGGACGGCGGGCAGCGCCGTCTCACCTCCGACCACGAGGGCCGCCACGATGGCGCCGTACCACCACACCAGGCCGATGGCGGCGAGCACCCAGCTGATCGGGATCGCCACCAGGCCGGGGATGCGCAGCCGCGGGTAGCGCGGTGGCCCGGTCGACACCCGGACGACGACCGCGGAGATGGCGAAGGACGCGGCCACGGCGATCGCAGCCCCGGCGTAGTACATCCAGCTCGGGATGGGGAGCTGGTAGACCGATCCCAGGGCATGGGCCGCGGCCGGCACGGGCACCGCCAGCAGCGCCGCTCCCGCGACGAGCGCCCCGGCGCCGAGACGCCTAGCGCGCATTGACCGTGAGCAGGCCGACCTGGACCTCGTCGGAGCCGTCCGCGGGGTGCAGCTCGAGCACGAACTGCCCGGGATGGCTGGCGACGAAGTGCAGCGCGGCATCGGCACCGGTCGTGAGATCGACCTCCGCGCTCTGGTCGTCGTACCCGTGCAGGTGGAGCGCCCCCTCTCGCCGGCTGGCAACCGTGAGCGTCACCTGCTGGTCCTGGCAGACGACGAGGTTCTCCGGCTTGAGCCGTCCGCTGGCGGGCAACGTGGCGCTGAGGGCCACGGTCGTCTGGGCACAGGTCGAGGGGTCGGCCTGGCGCTGGTCGACGCAGGCGCTG
The DNA here is from genome assembly GCA_963773695.1 of uncultured Chloroflexia bacterium. Lineage (GTDB taxonomy): Bacteria > Chloroflexota > Limnocylindria > QHBO01 > QHBO01 > CAVXEH01. Next base: position 156,351 of record CAVZCE010000015.1, read on the forward strand.
ACCAGCAGGAGGAGCGACGAGGTTGCGGCGAGAAGCAGAAATCGCGGTGATCTGTGCATCGGCGTGCCAGACGGGACCGTAGTGGCGTTGGGCCTGTGCATGGTAGCGGGTCGGCGGGCGCCGCGAGGAGCGGCGCGCCATCGCGCCGGGCCGGTCCGGTCCGGGGGCTCAGTCCTCCGCGAAGAAGCCGTCGTCCCCGTAGATCTCGAGCCACCGGCGGCGCATGAGCCGAACGGTGGCGACGACCTGGGCATCGGTGCTGCCGGACGGCAGCAGCCGAGCGATTCCCTCGCGGACGCGCTCGGAGCCCTCCGCCCCGAGGAGCGCCAGGTAGTCATGCACGCGCTGCGCCGGGGTCTTGCCCTCGCCGCGCATCCGGACGAGCACGTCCGCCTCGTGTGCGAGGCCGGCGTCGTACTCGTGCTCGTCGCGCTCGATCTCGGCCAGCAGCGCCGGCACGTAGTCGAGACGGGGGTCGGAGTACGCCCAGCGGACGAAGCTGTCGAGCCGGCCGGGAGTTCGGTCGTGGTGACCGGCATGGAACTGCTGGAGATAGCTCTGGCGCTCCGCCTCCGTGCGCGTGAGCGCGATCTGCACGATCTGCCGCATCTCCGGCGTCCAGCGCCGCAGGGACTCGACGAACTGGCGGAGGGTCAGGCCCCCCGGCGCCTGCGAGCGGAAGCGGTGCTCATGAGCTCCATGCACGGGCCCGTATACTACCGGCCGTGCGCCGCCACACGGGCGCGCCCTTGCGAGCGCGCCGTCCTGCCGACCCTTTTCAACGCCATGCATGGCAGGTCACCGGATGAGCGCTCATCCGGGGCGCAGGATCGCGGTGGTGGCCGCCATCGGGCTGGTGGTGGTTGCCGCACTCCCGTTCTGGCGCATGCCGGCCGCGGCCGTCGACCAGCCGCTGCACTACCTGGGCGGACAGCCGGGCACCCTGGATCCGGCTCGCATCAACGACGCGGGCGACGTACAGCTCCTCATGCAGCTGTACGCCGGCCTGACGCGCCTGGACGCGGACGGGAACCCGTACCCATCGCTGGCCTCCGGATGGGACGTCTCCGCTGACGGGCTGACCTACACGTTCCACGTTCGCCAGGGCCTCACCTTCTCGGACGGATCCCCGCTCGACGCCACCGACGTCCGACGCTCCTGGCTGCGCCTGCTGGATCCGGCGGTGCACGCCACCGCGCCCGACATGCTCAACGTGATCGTGGGCGCCACCGACCGCATCGCCGGACGGGTATCGGAGGACGCGGTCGGGATCAAGACGCCCGACAGCCACACCCTGGTGGTCCAGCTGCGTCACCCCGCGGGCTACTTCCCGGCCATCACGGCCACGCCAGCGACCTTCGTCGTTCCCCGCACGGCGACTCCGTCGGGGGAGTGGCAGAGCGCGGCCCATTTCGTCGGCTCCGGACCGTACGCGATCAGTGCGCAGCAGGCCCAGACGCTCGTGCTGCGCGCCAACTCCCACTATGCGGGCGCCACGCCACCCATCAGCGAGATCGACTGGGTGACCACGATCGACGGCGACGCGGTCAGCGCCTTCAGCAGTGGACAGCTGGACCTCACCCAGATCGCGGGCACGGACGCCACCTGGATCTCCTACGACAAGGATCTCGGTCCGGCGCTCCACGAGTCGGCGCCGCTCTCCGTGCAGTACCTGGGCTTCGACACGACCCGAGCCCCGTTCGACGATGCCCGTGTCCGTCGTGCGTTCGCGCTCGTCCTGGACAAGGCGAAGCTCGTGGAGCTGAGCGAGGGCGCGTCCGCGGAGGTGGCGAACTCGATCGTGCCCCCCGCCATCCAGCCCGCCGGGTTCGGCGCAGATCCCACCGATGTCGGACAGGCCAGGCAGCTGCTGGCCGATGCCGGTTACGCGGACCCGTCCAGGCTGGGGACGATCACGGTGAACGGCACGGGCCTCGACGTGTCGCCCATCGTGGCGACCTGGCGCAAGGAGCTCGGAGTGACCGTCAGCGTGGAGACGATGAGCTTCGACGACTACATCACCGCGCTGGACGCCGGGCAGACCCCGCAGGTCTTCACCATCGACTGGGTCGCGGACTATCCCTCTCCGCACGCGCTGTACGACCTGCTGCTCTCGCCCGATGCCACGAGCAACTACGGTCGCTGGAACGATCCGACGTTCGCCGACCTGCTCGACAAGGCCGCGGCGGCAGCCACCCCGGCCGATCAGGCCACGGCCTACGCCGCGGTGGAGGCCGAGGTCGACCAGCAGGCTCCGCTGATCCCGTGGGCCTATGACCGGACCGCCTGGCTGGTCCGGCCCGGGCTGCGCGGCCTGGGGGGGCTGACGGTCGGGCTCCTCGACTTCGGCCTCGTGAGCTGGAACCAGTGAGCGGCGTCGCCCGCGGCTCCCTGGCCTCGCGGCCCCTCGGCCGGCTCGTCTCCGCGGCCCTCGCGGCGGGCGTCCTCGCCGTCTCCGCGGCGGTGCTGTCTCCGGCCCCCGCCGCCGCCTTCAGCGGCTTTGGCGCCCTGCATGCCAGCGAGCAGTACGGGCAGCAGATGGTCTTCAGCGTGGACCTCGCGGGCAGCGCACCCGACGAGCTCCAGGTCCTCCTGCAGTTCGGGCCGGACCCCGACTCGACCTTCGTGGCGCCGGCGACCCTGAGCGGGTCCACCGGGACGTACACCTGGGACGCGGCGACGGACTACGTGACGCCCAACACCGCGATCCGCTATCGCTTCCGCGCCACGGCGGGCGGTACGGTGACGGTCTCGCCCGCGGCCACGCTCCTCTACGCGGACAACCGCTCGGGTCTGGACTGGCAGAGCGCCACCATCGGGCAGGCGGTGGTGCACTGGTACGGCAGCGAGGAGGCCCAGGCACGACACTTCGGCGACCTGACCAGCGGCGCGGTGTCGCGGGCCGAAGCGACGCTCGGTCACGCGCTGGCCGGACCAATCGACATCTTCGTCTACGACACCCAGTCGCAGTTCTTCGGCGCCCTGGGACCGGGAGCCCGCGAGTGGACCGGTGCGGCAACCTTCCCGGACATCCGCACCGTCTTCATGTGGCTTCAGGGATTCCCGACGCAGACCGAGCTCGACCGGACGCTCGTCCACGAGGTGACGCACGTCGTCTTCTACGACGCGACCCGCAACCCGTACCACGAGCCGGCGCACTGGCTCAACGAGGGCTTCTCGGTCTGGTCGGAGCAGCAGAACGCCACCAGCTCCGCCGGGACGGTGCGGTCGGAGGTGTCGAGCGGCCTCATCAGCTTCGACGCGCTCACCGGTCAGTTCCCGATCGGGTCGCGAGCGGCCTCCCTCTCCTACGCGGAGGGAGCGACGATGGTCGCGTACATCCTCGACCACTACGGCAGCGACGCCATGGCCAGGGTCACCGCGGCCTACCGCGCCGGATCGACCGATGCGGCCGCGCTCCAGGCGGGGACCGGGATTCCTGCGGACCAGCTCTATGCCGACTACTACCGCTCCTTCGGGGCCGAGCCACCCCAGCCGGTGGCGGCGGCCACCATCGGTCCGTCCGTGGTCCGAACCGGCGCCGGCAGCTCGCAGGCGGCGGCACCGGCGGCCGGCGCCAGCCCGTCCCCGCCGCCCGGGGTGAGCGAAGCGGCGAGCTTCGCCAACGGCGTGCTCGCGTGGGTGACGGCCCTCGCCCTGGTCGTGGTGATCGTGCTCGGCGTGCTCCTCTACCGGCGCAGGGCGAGGTCTCCCCGTGGCTGAGCCGCCTCCCCGGAGAGGCCATCTCCCGTCGCCGCACATCCGTCGCCCGCCGCGCCTGCGGCTGCGGGCCAGCTGGGCACTCAGCATGGCGTTCGCACTCGGGATCGTCGGCTTCGTCGCCGCCGCCCAGTGGAACGGCAGCCTCGCCCGGCAGGAGTACACGACCTCCGCACAGCAGGTCCTCGCCGGACAGGTGGTTGGCCTGGAGGACGAGCAGAAGACGCTTCGCGAGCAGCTGGCGGCCGCGGAGGCGCAGGTGCAGCAGTTCCAGAAGCAGACCGCAGGCTCGCAGTCCGCGCTCGACGCCCTCAACCGGCAGCTGGCCACCGCTCGCCTCCAGGCGGGCCTGACGCGGGTGACCGGCCCCGGGGTGGTCGTCGAGATCGCCGACTCCAACCGTCCGGTCCCGGCCGGCGACAACCCGCAGAACTACATCGTCCTGGTCGACGACCTCCACGACATCATCGCGGCGCTGTGGTCGGCGGGGGCGGAGGCCGTCACCATCAACGGCGAGCGGCTCGTGAGCACCTCCTCGATCTACGGGGTCGGCGCCTCGATCCTCGTCAACACCGCCTTCCTCTCGCCACCGTTCCGGATCGAGGCGATCGGTCCCGACGGACTCCTGGGCCGCTTCCTCGCGGACCCGGCCTACATCGGCAGGGTCGCCCATCGGATCGACTCGTTCGGCCTCGAGTTCGCCGCCCAGGCGAACGGCTCGCTCACGCTGCCCGCGTTCGTCGGGAGCACGCGGTTCCGCTGGGGCGTGCCCGTGGAGGGCAACTGATGCAGAGCCGCGCCGCACTGGCCAGCCTCACCGGCGTCGCGCTCATCATCGGCCTTCTGCTCGTCGCCCAGCTCCGCTCGCAGGCCCGCCCGACCGAGATCAGCACCCTCTCCGCCCAGGATCTGTCGACGCTGATCGAGACCCTCTCCACCCGCAACAACGAACTGTCGTGCCTCCCTCGCCGACGCCCGGGAGCAGCTGCGCGAGTACCGGCTCGCGGAGGCGCAGGGCCAGAGCGCCCTTGACGTCTCGACGGAGGACCTGCGGCGCATCGTCGCCTTCGGCGGCATGGGTGCCGTCGAGGGCCAGGGGATCGTCGTGAGCGTGAACGGGGACCTCGACTCGATTGCCGTCAACGACCTGCTCAACGAGCTGCGCAACGCCGGCGCCGAGGCGCTCGCCGTGGACCAGGTCCGGATCACGGCCCGATCGGTCTGCGTGCAGGGGACCGACTCGCTGTCGATCGACGGGACGGCGGTCGGCCAGGCGTTCGCGATCCGGGCGGTGGGGGATCCGGAGGGCCTGCTCGCGGCCCTGCAGCGACCGGGCGGCATCATCAGCCAGCTCAAGCTCTACGTGAACGCCACGATCGAGGTGGTCCAGGCGCAGCAGGTGATCATTCCGTCGACGGCGCTGGATCTCACGCCGAAGGTTGCCCGGACCACCGAGTGACGGCCACCTCGCCGAGCGCATGCTAGAGTGACCGCTCGCCCGCGGCGGGCCGTCGACGCGCCCGCGCAACACCCAGCTGTGATCGACCGGATGGTGCCGTGAAGGAGCTCATCGAGCGCGCACTGGATGCCGCCCAACGTGCCGGGGCCTCGTACGCCGACGTTCGCATCGTCGAGCACGAGACCGAGTCGCTGACCGTGAAGAACGGGGCCCTGGAAGCGGCTGCCGCCCATCGCAGCGCGGGGCTCGGCGTTCGGCTCCTCGTCGACGGTGGCTGGGGTTTCTCGTCGAGCGCGCGGACGGAGCCGGAGGAGGCCGAGCGCATCGCGCGCGAGGCGGCCGCGGTCGCCCGCGCAAGCGCCGCGGCCCGCCGGGAGCCGATCGTGCTGGACGACACGCCGCCGGCGCAGGGACACTATCGCTCGCCGCTCGGAGAGGACCCGTTCTCGGTCCCCCTCGACGAGAAGCTGCGGATCCTGCTGGAGGCCGACGCCACCATGGGCCGGGTGCCCGGGGTGACCGTCCGCGAGGGGACCATGGAGTGGTCGCGCGAGCGCAAGACCTTCGCCTCCAGCGAGGGTGCGCACCTGGAGCAGGAGATCGTGGAGGCCGGCGCCGGGATCGAGGCGACGGCCGTCGACGAAGGCGAGATGCAGGTGCGCAGCTACCCGCAGGCCGGCGGGCAGGTGGTGACCGGGGGGTTCGAGGCGGTCCGCGCGCTCGACCTGCCGGGACACGCGCAGCAGATCGCGGAGGAGGCGGTGGCCCTCCTGGACGCCCCGCAGTGCCCCGCGGGCGAGATGACGCTGATCCTGGAGTCGAGCCAGGTCGCCCTGCAGATCCACGAATCGTGCGGCCATCCCATCGAGCTCGACCGCGTGCTGGGCATGGAGGCCTCGTTCGCAGGCACCTCGTTCCTCACGATCGACAAGCTCGACAAGCTGCAGTACGGCAGCCGCCTGGTGAACATCGACGCGGACGCGACCGTGGCGGGGGGCCTTGGGACGTTCGGCTGGGACGACGAGGGGGTGCCGGCCCAGAACGTGCCGATCGTCTCCGGCGGCCTCTTCGTGGGCTACCTCACGAGCCGCGAGACGGCGCCGCGCATCGGACGACGGAGCATGGGCAGCGCTCGCGCGTCCGGCTGGGACCGTATCCCGCTCATCAGGATGACGAACGTCAGCCTTCGGCCCGGTGAGGGAGAGACGAGCCTGGAGGACCTGATCGCCGACACCCGCGAGGGCATCTACCTCGACACGAACCGCTCGTGGAGCATCGACGACCGAAGGCTGAACTTCCAGTTCGGGACCCAGGCGGGCTGGCTGATCCGCAACGGACGGCGCACGCAGCTCGTGCGCAACCCGACCTACACCGGGATCACCCCGCGCTTCTGGGGCAGCTGCGACGCGATCGCCGGGCGAGCCGAGTGGGTGCTGTGGGGCGTCCCGAACTGCGGCAAGGGCGAGCCCATGCAGACCGGGCACGTGAGCCACGGCGCCAGCCCGGCGCGCTTCCAGGGCGTGGAGGTGGGGGTGGGCCGATGGTGACCGGCGACCGACACGATCCGGCCGCCGCGGCGGCGGTCGTCCACCGGGCGCTCGGCATGGTGCGCGGCGGCGAGGCGGAAGCCTGCTACGTCGGACGGGATGCCGCGCTCACTCGTTTCGCCAACTCCCAGATCCACCAGAACGTGGTGGAGCACGATGCCTGGGTGCGAATCCGCCTGACGGCGGACGGTCGCACGGGCGTGGCGGCCACCAACCGTCTCGACGACGAGGGGCTGCAGGCGGCCGTCGCGACCGCCACCGAGATCCGCGATCACGCGGCCCGCAATCCCTCCGCCAGCCCGCTCGCGGAGGGACCCGCCAGCGAGCACAGCATGGTCGGCTGGTCGGGGACCACGGCGAGCGCAGATCCGGCCCTTCGCGCGGCGGGCGCGCGGGGCGTCATCGAGGCCGCGGTCTCGGCCGGGCTGGAGGCGAGCGGCGCCTTCTCGACCGACGCGACGACCATGGCCGTCGCGAACACGCGCGGGCTGCGCAGCTCCGGGAGCACCACGCAGGCAAAGCTGATCGCGGTGGTGATGGGGACCGATGGTGCCTCCGGCTACGCCCAGGCTGCCGACGTCGACGTCTCCCGCATCGACGGGCGTGCGATCGGCGCAGAGGCGGTCGATCGCACGGTGCGCTCGGCCGGTGCCGCCGATCTCGAGCCGGGGGAGTACCCCGTCGTCCTGGAGCCATACGCCGTCGCCGCCCTGCTCGAGTACATCAGCTTCATCGGCTTCTCGGCCCTCGCGGCCCAGGAAGGCCGCTCGTTCATGGAGCTGGGCAGGCCGGTGATGGGCGGCAACGTCAGCATCTGGGACGACGGGCAGGACGCCACGGGGCTGCCGTCCACGATGGACTACGAGGGGGTCCGCAAGCAGCGGGTGGACCTCGTGACCCGCGGCGTCGCCACCGCCCACGTCCACGACACCGCCACCGCCCACCGTGCCGGCACCGTCTCGACCGGCCACGGGCTCCCCGCGCCGAACCCGTGGGGACCGCTGGCGTGGAACCTGTTCATGGCGGGCGGGGACGCGACCCGCGACGAGCTGGTGGCCCGCCTCGACCGCGGCATCTGGGTGACCCGCTTCCACTACGTCAACGTGGTCCACGCCAAGCGGGCGATCCTGACCGGGATGACGAAGGACGGCACCTTCCTGGTGGAGGGCGGCCGCGTGGTGCGCCCCGTCCGTAACTTCCGCTTCACCCAGTCCGTGCCCGAGGCGTTCAGCCGCATCGGCGGGCTGACCCGCGAGACCCGCCTGGTGGGGGCGGAGTACAGCGGCATCGCGGCGCGCGTCCCGGCCCTGCTGATCGACCGCTTCGGGTTCACCGGTGCCACGGCCGCGGAGGGGCCCGAGTGACGGTGGCCGCTCCGCTCGACCTGCGGATCGCGGACCAGCTGCGGCTCCGGCGGGCGCATCCCTGCGGCGGCCGCGACTGGGAGGTCGTCCGCCTTGGTGCCGACATCGGCCTCGTCTGCCTCGGGTGCGGTCACCGCATCCTCATGGATCGGCTCGACGTGGAGCGGCGCTTCACCGAGTTCCTCGCCCGCGGACCGGAGCCCGGCGCATGAGCGCCATGGAGATGCCGCCCGATCTCGGAGCGCAGGATCTCTCGGGCGCCGGCAGCGTCTTCCGCAACCGGTCCTTCCTCCTGCTGTGGACCGCCCAGGTCCTCAGCCAGCTGGCGGGCAACATGGTGCTCGCCGCGCTCATGGCCATCGTGGTCGGCACCACGGGGTCGAATACCGCGAACGCGGTGCTGATCCTGACCTTCCTCTTCCCCGCGGTCGCGTTCAGCGCGCTGGCCGGCGTCATCGTGGAGCGCAGCGACGCCCGCCTCATCATGCTCTCGGCGAACCTGCTGCGGGCGGTGGGCATCGTGGGCTTCATCTTCGTCGGCACCAACGTCCCGCTCATCTATGCGATCAACCTGTTCGTCGCCACCGTCACCGCCTTCTTCGCGCCGGCGGAGCTGACCTCCATCCCGCGCCTCGTCAGGCACCGCAACCTGATGGCGGCGAACTCGGTCTTCGTGCTCACCATCAACGCGACCTTCGCCGTCGGCTTCGGCTTCCTGGGTCCTCTGCTGCTGACGACCGCGGGTCCGCTGACGGTGTACATCGTGGTGGCCGTCATGTTCGCGCTCGCGGCCGCGGCGGTGGTGCCCATCCCCGGCGTGCGGCCGGATCACGCGCCGCCCCCGATCGACGCCGGCCGCGCGCTCACCGCGGTGGTGGGTGAGCTGCGCGAGGGAATGGCCTTCGTCAGGCGGACGCCGCGCATCGCCTGGTCGCTCCTCTACCTGGGCATCGCGTCGTCGCTCATCGGCGTCATGGGCGCCCTGGGACCCGGCTTTGCCACCCAGATCCTGGGGCTGCGGCCCGACGACTTCTTCTTCATCATGGGTCCGGCCGGCCTGGGAGCGGTGGTCGGCATCCTCTTCCTCAACTCGTACGGGAAGAACCTCCCGCGGCGGCTGCTGATCGACGTCGGTCTCATGGCGATGGGTGTGACGCTGATCGCCATCGCGGTGGTGAAGCCCATCGTGGACCTCGCGTCGCCAGCCGTGCATCCGCTCGAGTCGAGCCTGCCGCAGCTCATGGCGCCCCTGATCAGCCTCATCGCGGTGGTCGTGGTGATCGCTGTGACGGCCGGGCTGGAGTACGCGTTCGTGGCGATTCCATCCCAGACCGCCCTCCAGGAGGAGCTGCCCAAGGATGTCCGCGGCCGCATCTTCGGCATCCTCAACACGCTTCTCTCGGTGGCCTCCTTCCTCCCGGTCCTCGCGGCACCCGCTGCCGCGGACCTGCTCAACATCCTCTTCCCCGGCGCCGGCATCCCGGTGGTGATGCTCATCCTCGGCGGCGCCACGCTCGGGGCCGGCGTCTTCTCGTGGCGCCGGAACGAGGCGGAGGGACTGCACGGGGGACAACCGCATTCGCGGACCGCGGAACACCGCGAGGCCTCCGAGGAGCAAGACGCGGACGAGGTGGCTACGACCGGCGACGAGCGCAGCGGGGAGCGACAGCGGGTGGCGGAACGGCCCCCGGCGGAAGGTGATTAGGCTCCTCGCCGCCGGGGTGCTCGTCGTCTCGGGCATCGTTGCCTGGCTGGCCGTGACGTCGGTCCTCGCGGCGCGCACCCTCCAGGCAATCATCGCCATCTCCGTGCTCTACGTCGCCTACCTGGCGCTTCGCGGATTCCGGTCCATCGTGGAGACCGTCGCCGCCGGCCGTGTGCATCCGCCCGACGCGGCGGTGGCCCTCCCCGCCGGCGAGCCCGAGCTCGTCAGCGTCGTGGTCCCGGCCCGGGACGAGGCGCCGGTCATCGGCTGGGTCGTGCGCGACCTGGTGGGGCAGCGCTACGCGGCGGCCGACGGAACGCCGCGCTTCGAGGTCGTGGTGGTCGACGACGGGTCGCGGGACGGCACCGGCGAGATCGCCGCGCGTGCGGCCGCGGACGCGGGTGCCCCTTCGGGCCTCGTCCGCATCGTGCGCCGCGAGCCGGGCAGCGGCCCGGCAACGAAGGGGAGCGCCCTCCTGGCGGCGATGCCGCACCTGCACGGAAGCCTCGTCGCCGCGCTCGACGCCGACTCGCGCGTCGACCCCGACTTCCTGGCGGGAATCGCACGCGCCTGGGCACGCGACCCCGCCGCCGCCGCGCTCCAGGTTCGGCGCGAACCCCTCAACGGCCGCACGAGCTGGTTGACGGGCGCGCAGAGCGACGAGCTGCTGATGGACCTGGCCAGCCAGTGCGGACGGCGGGAGCTGGACGGCACCGCCGAGCTGCGCGGGAACGGGATGGTGGTCCGCCGCGAGGCCCTCGATCGCGTCGGCGGCTGGAGCCCCACCGCCATCACGGAGGACCTGGAGCTCTCGACCCGCCTGGCCGGAGCGGGCGAGCATGTCGCCCTCGCCCCCGAGGTCGTCGTCCGCGAGGAGGCGGTCGAGTGGATCGGGGCGCTCTGGACCCAGCGCCTGCGCTGGGCGGAGGGGAGCATGCGGCGCCTGATGGAGGGCGGCAGCCGCCTGCTGACCAGCGATGCGCCGATGAGCCGCAAGCTCGACTTCCTCGCATTCGCCGGCGAGTTCGTCCTGCCGCCGCTCTTCGCGACCAGCGTGGTCGCGTCCGTCCTGACGATTCCGCTGCCGGCGCGCACGGACTGGACGGTGCCCATCACCTTCTTCGCCGCCTACGGCCTTGGCGTCTTCCTGCTCGACGCAGCCGGCCTCGCCGCCGTGGGCGTTCGCGGGCTGCCCCTGCTGGGCCGGGCGACCCGCGGCGCCCTGTTCCTCTCGCACTGGCTGGTGGTGGTCCCCGCGGTCCTGCTGCGGATCGCCCTGGCGCCGCCCACCCGGGCATTCAGCAAGACGCCGCGGATCGGGCACCGGGCGTGAGCGCGTTCCCGCGCCCGCAGCTCGTGGTCACCGGACAGGTCGTGGTGGCCGCGCGGCCGGATGGCCTGGAGCTCGCCGAGGCGGTGGGAATCGCCGACGGCCGGGTCGTGGCGGTCGGCGAGCGGCGCGCGCTGCTGGAGTCGGCGCAGACCGGGGCGCGCGTGCTGCGCGTGGACGACGCAGCCGTCGTTCCGGGGCTCCACGACTTCCACCTCCACCTGGTAGCCATGGCGCGGGCACGGCGGCGCGTGGACCTGTCGACCGCGCCGACGATGGACGAGATCGTGCGACTCGTGCGGTCTGCAGCGGCCGAGACCCCGGCGGGGGAGTGGGTGCGAGGCGATGGCTGGCGGACGGAGGTGTTCGACCCGGCGGGCCTGGCGCGGCTGGAGGCGGTGCTCCAGGGCAGGGCCGCCTTCCTGGCGAGCCACGACCGCCACTCGGCGTGGGCATCGGCCGCGGCGCTGCACCGGGCACGGGTCGCAGATGACCCCGGGGACCTCGACGGGGGTCGTTTCGAGCGCGGCGCCGATGGACGGCTCAACGGAATCCTCCGGGAACGCGCCGCCGACCTGGTGGGCGAGCACGCGGGACGCCTGCAGGGCCCCGCCCTGGCCGCGGCGCTGGGCGAGGTGGTGGACGAGCTGCTGGGCCTGGGCTTCACGGGGGCCACCGATGCCGGGGACGCGACAGCCGCCAACGGGACGGGAGAGCTGGCCGCCATGGGCGACTCCTTCTCGAGCCTGGTGGAGGCGCGCAGCACGCTCGACGGCCGATTCCGCGCGACGCTGGACCTGCCCGCCGCCGCCATCGACGCCGCCGCGCAGGCCGGCCTGCGCACGGGAATGCCCATTCCGCAGACCGCGACCCTGCGGGTCGGCTGGGCGAAGGTCTATGCGGACGGCGCCCTCGGCTCCCGGACCGCCGCCGTCTTCGCAGCGTACCGATGCGGCGGCGGGACCGGGCTGCTTCGGCTCGAGCCGCCGGCGCTCGATGCACTCGTCGCGCGGGCGCGCAGCGCACGGATCGGCCTGGCGGTGCATGCCATCGGCGACCGGGCCGCGGCCCGCGTCCTCGACGCCCTGGAGCGCGGTCCCCGTCGCGCGCCGGACGTGCCCCCCGACCGGATGGAGCATCTCCAGCTGGTGCGCGCCGGGGACCTGGCGCGTCTCGCGGCGCTCGACGTCACCGCCAGCGTCCAGCCGCTGCACCTGCCGGCCGATCTCGACGCTGCCCGGCGTTGCTGGCCCGACCGCCTGGAGGACGCCTACCGATGGGCGTCGCTCGCCGCGGCCGGCGCCCGCCTCGCCTTCGGGTCCGATGCGCCCATCGAATCACCGAACCCCTGGCAGGCAATCCACGTGGCCGTGCACCGCGGCCTCCCGGACGGTCCGCCGGCATGGGGCCCGGGGGAGGCGATTCCGCCGGCGGCCGCCCTCGCCGCCTACACGGCGGGCCCGGCGGCGGGGCACGGACGGTCCGACATCGGTCATCTTCGCCCCGGAGCGGTGGCGGATCTCGCGGTGCTGAGCTGCGGCCTCGCGGAGCTGCGGGAGGGGGCTCGGACGCTCGCGTCGGCGAAGAGCCGGATCACCGTGGTCGCGGGCCAGGTGGTCCACGACCGATAGGGCGAATTGGCCATTGCGCGGCGCGCGGTCGCGACCTAGCATCCGGGGGGATCGGTGGTTTCTTCTGCTGCAGAGGAGCGGACGATGGGCGACTCCCCCGACGAGCGGCGGGCAATCGAGATCGGCGGTGATCCGTCGGTCCCGGTAGGACCAGGGCACCGGGAGCCGGAGGCCTCGTTCGATCGCGCGCGCCTGGACTTCGGCCACTACGCCGGGCAGACGATCGAGGAGCTCGCCGAGCGAGATCCGGACTACCTGCGCTGGCTCGCACGGCATCCGTCGGGCGCCCGCTACCGGGCCGAGATCGAGCGCGTCCTCGGACCGCTGCCCATCATCCCGGGCTACTAGTCGAGCTTCCCCCGATCGCGGCCGCGCCCGCGGTCGGGCGGTTCTGGCCGCACGGCGCAGGTCTGGCGTCTTTGGCCCGCGCGTCGTAGGATGGTAAGCGGCCCGGTTGGCCCGCGGTGCAACCCGTCATTCTGCTGCCGGCCCGATCCGTCGGGTGCGTGCTCGGAACGTGGCTCTGCCGCTGACGCGGCAGTCTTCCGCGGGTCGGGAGTCCCTTGAACCGGGCCTTTTCCCTGCCCCGCGCACCGTCATCGTCACCATCGGCGTCGCGCGCGAGGAACGTGACGAGGCCGCCGCGCTCCGGCGGCGGCCCGTCCCGTGCGGCCAGGGTCCTCAGTGGCCGCTCGCGCCATCCAGCTCGGTGCTGTGCTTGATCGGATCGTAGATGTCCGGCCTGGGGTCGCCGGTGACGTGGATGGCCGCCACCGCCCCCTTGTGGATGCGGAAGATGGCGTGGTCCACGACCGTGTAGCTGCCCGGCACCTCCGCGGTGAGCTCCACGCCCACGGCACCGCCGGCAGGGATCATGGTGGTCTGGACCCAGTGGTTCTCCAGGGAGAAGGACCCTTCCACGTACACCGTGTCGAACATCTCGCCAATGACGTGGAAGCTCGACGAGAAGTTGGGACCGATGTCGCCCACGAAGAGGCGGATCGTGTCACCGGTCTTGATCTGGTCGCCGTTGTACATGCCCATCATCCGGTCGCCGGTGACCGATTCGGGCCGCCCGTTCCAGACGACGAACGTCGGCTGCTCGAGGTTGCCGTTGGCGCCGCTGTACTGCAGCAGCCCCTTGTTCTTGAGCTCGGTGTAGCTCTTGTCGGCGCCGGCATCGGTGTAGAGCTCGGACTGCATCAGGTAGTACTCGTGGTCGACCTTGGGAAGCCCGCCCTCCGGCTCCACCACGACCAGGCCGTACATGCCGTGCGCGATGTGGGTGGGGATGTCGGGGAACGCGCAGTGGTAGATGTAGATGCCCGGGTGCAGGAGCTTCACCTTCAGCTCGCTGGTGGCGCCCGGCGCGGTGAGCAGCTGGACCGCCCCGCCGCCCGGCCCGGTGACCGCGTGGAAGTCCACGTCGTGAGGCATGGTGCTGTCGGCCGGGTTCGTCAGGAAGAAGTCGAGCGTGTCGCCGACCATGCCGCGGATCATGGGACCGGGCACCGCGCCGTCGAAGGTCCAGTAGTCGAGGTAGGTGCCCGATACGACCTGGGCAATGCCTTCCTTGATCTGGAAGCGCGCGGTGATGGTGATGGGACCGGTGCGGGTCACCGGCCTGGACCACGTCCCGCCCTCGTAGAGGGTGTAGTCGGGGCTGTCGGGCATGTCGCTCGGGTGCCGGCTGATCTCATCGATCGTCACCGCCGGCGGGCTGGCCGCCGGCGAGGCGGCGGCGGACGCGTCCGCGGGGGATCCGCTCGCGGCGGCGAGCTGGCTCTGGCTTGTCGTGCCGTTCGATACGGCGGTGTTGTTCGAGACGGTGGCGTAGATGAGCGAGAGGAAGACCATGCTCACCACCGCCGCCGCCGCTACGAGGACCCGTGTCACGGTGACGCCTCCTTGTGTTGGACCCGGCTTGACGCGGGCCCCGCGGTGAGAAAAGATCAGTGAGGCACTAAGGCTTACTAAAGTAGTAATCCTTCAGTGACGGCGCGGACAGGGGCCATAGGTCACAAGATCCAGGGACACGAAGGCGCGGGCGCCGGGCTCACGGAACGGCAGAATGAGGAGCGATGAAGATCGAGCTGACCCGGCGCGGCGACTACGCGGTGCGCGCCATGCTGTCCCTGGCCGCCACGACCGGGGAGACGCGCCTCACCGGCCGGGAGATCGCGGAGCGGACGGCGGTGCCGCGCAGCTTCCTTCCCCAGGTGATGGCCGACCTGTCGCGGGCAGGCCTGGTTACCCGGCGGGTCGGCCGGATCGGGGGCTACCGCCTTGCCCGCCCGCCCTCGGAGATCACCCTCCTCGAGGTGATCGAGACGATCGAGGGCGACACGCGGCGAACGGCCTGCGTCCTGCGCAACGGGCCGTGCGGCGTGGACGGCCGCTGCGTCGCGCACGCATCCTTTTACGCGGCCCAGGAGGCGCTTCGCAGCTCACTCGCCGGCTCGACGCTCGCATCGGTGATCGAGCTCGGCGGCCAGGGCTCAGCCGTCCAGGGCTGAGCCGTCCAGGGGGTCAGCCGGCGTCCGTCTCGCGGCGCAGCTCGCGGATCTCGCGGTAGGCGGCGATCGCCAGGATTCGCCGCAGCTCGGGACGCTCGAGCTTCAGCAGCGGGCTGCCGGGTCGCTCCGTCTCGAGCCGCTCGATGGCCCGGTCAACCATGTAGCGCAGCCAGTTGAGCCGATGCGGGACGTCGTCCAGGTCTTCGTCCAGGTCGTCCATTCGGCGAGCCTCCTTCCCCAGATATACCACGCACCCGGCTGCTCCAGGCAATGAACCTGCGACCGGCCACGCGCATAGAATTCGTCGCCGTGCAACCGCGACGTCGCCTCATCGGCTCACTGCTGGCCGCCGTGGCCGGGATCGCCATCCTGGGGGTGGCGTTCGTGCCTGCCTGGCTCGTCCACGACAGGGTGCTCCTTGGCGAAGGACCACGGCACGCGCACGTGCTGCTCAGCGTCTGGCAGGGGCTGGCAGTCCCGCTCCTGGTCATCGCCGTGGTCGGGGTTGCGCTGAGCGGAGCACTGGCGCTCCTTGCACCCCGCGTCGCCGGGGCCAGCGCCGGCCCCTGGGTGGCGCTGCCGGCCGGCATCGGGCTCGCCATCCTGCTTGGCGCGGTCCCGTCGATCTCCCAGCAGGGACATGCCTCGGGGGTGACGGTGAGCGCGGGATGGGCCCTGGGGTCGGAATCGGCCTTGCCGCTGTCGCGCTCGCGGGGACCTGGCTCGCGTCGCCTCCCTCGCGTCGCGTGCTGGCGGTCGGTGTCGGCGCGGCGGTCCTGGTGGCGGCGGGCACCTGGGGTGGGCGCCAGCTGCAGCTCGATCTCGTGGAAGGCAATGGCCAGCACTTCAGCGAAGGCAGCTACACGCGGGCGGCCGGCAACGGCCAGCCGTCCGAGACCATGACGCTGCAGGGCGGCCGCTTCAGCGTTGCGGAGCGCTGGTCGGGCGCCTACGAGCCCTCGGGGCGCGTCGTCTCGCTCACCGGCGACCCAGCCTGCCCCACCGCGCGCGGCTCCTACCACGTCGATGCGGCGCCGGACGGCGGGATCAAGTGGGAGACGATCGTGGACACCTGCGCGAACGGTGCACGGGCCGCCGACCTCACCACCGGGATCTGGCAGCGCGACCACTGAGGTCCATCGCACCGGCGCGGTCGGCCGCTTGTCCGGTCCTCCCGCTGGCAGGTGCGACGCCGGGCCCGGATGAAGGGTCCGAAGGGCACTAGGACGCCGTCATGCTCCTTGGCACGGTGACCTCACGGAGAGCCGCCATCAGAGGAGCCTTGAGAAGCATGACCTCGTCCACCGTGCAGCGTTCGCCGGCATCGGTCGCGGCACCCAGCGACCTGCTGACGCTTGATGACCTGGGTCCCACGGGCCTGCGCGCGCTGCTGGACCTCACCCACCGGCTGAAGGAGCATCCGGAGCAGTTCCGCAACCGGCTGGCGGGCGGACGGATCGGCATGATCTTCGACAAGCCCTCGACCCGGACCCGGGTCAGCTTCGAGTCCGCAGCCTGGCTGCTGGGGATCCTGCCCATCGCGCTGCGCTCCGACGAGCTGCAGCTGGGGCGCGGCGAGACGGTCGCCGACACGGCGCGGACGCTCTCGCTCTACGTGGATGCCATCACGATCCGCACCTTCGGGCACCAACGGGTGGTCGAGCTGGCCGATTCCGCCAGCGTCCCGGTCATCAACGCGCTCACCGACGAGCACCACCCCTGCCAGGCGCTCGCCGACGTGATGACCCTGGAGGAGGAGTTCGGGCACCTGGGCGGCCTGACGGTCGCGTTCGTCGGCGACGGCGACAACGTCGCGCACTCGCTCATGCAGGCCGCGGCCCTGGCCGGGTTCGATCTCCGCGTGGCCACCCCGCAGGGTTATGAGCCGATGGCGGCGATTCTCGACGCCGCGCGCGAGGCGGCGCAGGCGACCGGCGGATCGATCACCCTGACCCACGACCCGGCCGAGGCGGTCCGGGACGCAGACGCCGTCTACGCCGACGTGTGGACCTCCATGGGGCGCGAGGGGGAGCGCGCGGACCGGCTCGCCGCGTTCGCGGGCTTCACCGTGAGCGAGGAGCTCATGGCCGATGCCGCGGAAGGCGCGGTCTTCCTCCACTGCCTCCCGGCGCACCGGGGCGAGGAGGTCACCGACTCGGTGATCGATGGACCCGCGTCGCGCGTCTGGCCGCAGGCGGAGAACCGGATGCACACCGAGGCGGCGCTGCTCTACGCGCTGATCAGCGGCGACCTGGAGGGGGAGCGCATCATCTAGCTCGAAGGGCGAGCGCCGGTCGGCATCGGTCCACCGCGGGTGCAGGGGTTCGCCATGGCAAGCCAGCGCTGAGCTGCGTCGCCGAAGGGCTCGACGCGCCGTTCCAGCAGGGCGGTGACCTCGGCCGCCGTTCGGCGTGCACGGTCGACCAGTTCCTGCGGGTAACCGAAGCGCACCTGGTGGTCCGCGAACTCGTCCTCGTCGAGGGTATCGACGGAGCCGTCCCACGCGCGGACCACATCCAGGTCCAGGTCGACCTGCCGGACGCGGCTGTGATGCCACTCACAGGGCGTCCCGATGTTCACGTACACCTCGAGGCGTGGGTGCGTCCGGTAGAACTCGGCCTGCCACCAGGCACCGGCGGGCACCAGGCTCACGAAGCCATCCTCGAGGACGCGCGGCGCATCGTGCCCGCGCTGGGCGACGCTGCCGGCGGGGACGGTGAGCCAGGTCCCGTGCTCGTCTTCGCCGAGGCGGGTCATCGTGAACTGCCAGTGCAGGCGGTTCGGCCACTTCCGGCCATCCCAGTGGACCTGCTGAGCGGCAAGCTGATGCATGCGCCGATGATAGGCAGACCGATGGCGCCGACGGAACGGCTCTGCTAGGATCGTGGTCCATTCGCTGGCCGATGCCGGTGCGGCACACGTGGCCAGCGTGATCGGATGGGCGGCTAGCTCAGCTGGTTAGAGCACTTGCTTGACATGCAAGAGGTCACTGGTTCGAGTCCAGTGTCGCCCACCATTCCTCCACCTTTGCGTCCCTTCAGCCCCTGCACGCCTCTTCCTGCTCGCTGGCATCACAATGTCGAGGGGGCGGCGACGCGTAGACTCGCGTCACGCTGGAGGCCGCCCATCCGGCGGCCACGTTCCTCTCGGATGGAGCCGGGGCACCCGTGGACAAGCTGACTGAAGGCTTCTACTACCTGATCGTTGGCATCGTGGCCCTGGTCGCCCTTGCCGGCGTCGTCCTCATTCGGACCTCGCTGCGCTACGTGGTGGCCCTGGTGGGCATCCTGGTCGTGCTCTACATGCTCGGGTATCTGCCCCCGATCAGCCTGCCATGAGCCCGGACACCGATCCGCACCGCGCCGGGGGACAGGGACTCGTCTTCGCCTGCGTCGCGCCGCACGGAGGCCTGGTGATCCGCGAGGCATGTGCACCCCACGAGGCCGACCTGGCGAGAGCCACCCGGCGTGGGATGCTGGAGCTGGGACGTCGCTGCGAGGCGGCCGCGCCCGAGGTGCTCGTGGTCCTCACGCCCCATGGGGTCCATCTCACCGGGCACTTCGGAGTCGTGGTCGCGGGCAGGATGGCCGGAAGCCTGGACGAGGCGGCGTCGGTCGCTCTCGACGTCCCCGTTGCGCAAGAGCTGGCGCTCGCGATCCTGGAGGATCTCGAGGCGGCCGGCCTCCCGGCGGCGGGCGTCAGCTACGGCGCCAACTCACCGTCCGAGGCGGTGATGCCGCTGGACTGGGGCACGCTGATCCCGCTCTGGTTCCTGGGTGGCCGGAACGACCCGCCGAGGGCGGTCGTCGTGCTCGCTCCCGCCCGCGATCGCCCCATCACCGAGCACCTCGAGGCGGGACGGGTGATCGCTGACGCGGCGCGTCGCTGCGGGCTCCGCGTTGGCCTGGTGGCCAGCGCGGACCAGTCGCACACCCATGGGGCCGACGGCCCATACGGGTTCAGCGCCACCGCAGCAGAGCTCGACCGGCAGATCGTTGCCACGCTGCGCGAGCGCCGGCTCAAATCGCTCCTGGACCTGGACCCCGCCCTGGTCGCCGAGGCGCTTCCGGACAGCTGGTGGCAGATGGTCATGCTCGCGGGCGCCATCGGCGACGACTGGGAGCCGGTGGTGCTCTCGTACGAGGCGCCGACCTACTACGGGATGCTGTGCGCGGCATTCGAGCCGCCAGCCGGGTCGTGACCTCCAGCACTGGCGCTGGCAGCCGGGTCGCCGACGATGGTTGCAGTCAGGCGTACGGAGGGTGCGGAGATGCGCCGCTGGGGCTGGCGTGCGGTGCTCGCGATGCCATGGTTCCTGATCGTCGTGTTCGTGGTGGCGGTGTCGGATTCCTTTGAGGGCTGGGATGCGTCGTTCTACCTCCTCCTGCTCGCCCTGCCGGCCGCCCTGGGGCTCGCGATCCTGATCGCGCCGCCGGGCGGCTGGACGCTCTTCGTCGGTGTCGTTGCCACGTTCGTTGGCACGCTCGCCATCCTGCTGGTGATGGCGGGGCTGTACATCGCGGCAGGCCTTGGCGGCGTGGCGTGGTCGCGGAGCGCCGTCGTGGCCGCCGTGCTGGCTGTCACGGCCTTCACGGCCGGGATCGGGGCCGCGCGGCTCAGCACCCGGGAGCCGGACCGTCCTGCGCAGACACCGATGCCGCGGGGCTGAGCGCCCCGGGCTTCCCGCCGGCGCGGAGCGCGCCGTACCATGCGCGGGTGCGCGCGCTCCGAGCATTCGTGCGCAGCCTCCTCGCCATCGGCGACAAGCCCGGTGACGACGATGACCTGCGCCTGCGCAAGCGGATGGGCGTGGTCGGTGGCTATCTGACGATCGTCGCGCCCCTCGGCGCCCCGGCACTCGCCCGCTGGCATCCCCTGGCCGACGTCCTGGCCCCCGCGCTGTCGCTCTGGAGCGTCGGGAACCTGGTGCTGCTGGCGCGCACGCGCCAGTTCCGGCGGTACGTCGCGCTCCTGCTGCTGGGTGGGCTGCTCTTCACCCTGCTCATGGACGTTGTGATCGGCGGCCTGACGACGGGGGCGGGGATCATCTGGGCCTTCCTCACGCCGGTCTACGCGATCCTGGCGCTGGGGCCCCGCGCCGCGGTTCCGTGGTTCGCGGTCTTCATCGGAGCGCTGGTGCTGTCCGCAGGCATCGACCCGATCGTGACCGAGCTCATCCAGCCGCCGCCGTACGCGGTGCAGCTGGCGAGCTTCGTGCAGAACATCGGTGTGCCGCTGGGCATCACCTTCGGCCTCTTCTACTACACCGACACGCGACGCCGGGCAGCAGAGGCGCGCTCGGAGGAGCTGCTGACGAACGCCATTCCCGTGTCCATCGCCACGCGGCTCAGGCATGGGGAGGAGCGCATCGCCGAGGCGTACCCGGAGACGACCGTGCTCTTCAGCGACATCGCGGGGTTCACGGCCTGGACCAACCGCACGGCGCCCGACCGGGTGGTGAGCCTCCTCGATGATCTCTTCACCCGGTTCGACGAGCTGGTCGCCGGCTGCGGCCTCGAGAAGATCAAGACCATCGGGGACGCCTACATGGCGGTGGCCGGGGCGCCGGAGCCGATGCCCGACCATGCCGATGCCGCCATGCGCATGGCGCAGGGCATGCTCGACGAGGTCGCGTCCTGGCGCGCGGAGCACGACGTGGAGCTCCAGGTCCGGATCGGGCTGGCCAGCGGGCCGAGCGTCGGCGGCGTGATCGGCCGCCGCCGAATCCTGTTCGATCTGTGGGGCGACACGGTGAACACCGCATCGCGAATGGAGTCGTCGGGCGTACCGGGACGCATCCAGGTGGCGGCCAGCACGTGGGAGCGCCTGACCGATGCGGGCCGGTTCGAGCCCCGGGAGGTCGAGGTCAAGGGGCTCGGAGCGATGCGGACCTACCTGCTGGTGGACGGCGCCGCCTGAGCCGACGCGGGCGGCTTGCGTCCCACGATCGCCAGCGAGCTGGCCCCGAGAATGCCCACCTCGTGGAGGCGGGTCCGGAGCTCGTGGCCGCGACTGACGAGGAAGGGGTCGCCATCGGCCCAGGCCAGGTAGCGGTCGATCACCTCGTCGAGCTCGGCGAGCGAGTCGGGATCCAGCGGATCGTCCTCCGGAAAGCCGACATCGGTCACCAGCAGGCCATCCAGGCGCAGTGGCGCAACCAGGTCCAGGATCTCCTGGCGAAGGAACGTGGGCCGATGCACGATGCCACGCCGAGTGTCGACCGCACCCCACCAGTGGTGGAGCTCCACGTGCGTCAGCTGTGCCGGCTCGGGGACATCGCGGTACATCTCGAACACGACGAGCCGGCCGCCCGGGCGCAGGACCCGGAGCATCTCGAGGAGCGCGGCCGCGGGTTGGGCGAGGTGATGGAGGGAGTTGGAGAGGCTGACGGTGTCGAAGCTCGCGTCGGGGTAGCCGGTGGCGTAGGCGTCGCGACGCTCGAACCGCACCCGCGGCCGCTCGGCGTGCGCCTCCGCGAAGCGCTCGCCGCGCCCGGCGTCCATGTCGATGCCCACGATCTCGTCGTAGCCGGCAAGCCCGTCCACGAGCGTCTCGACGAAGCCGCCCGTTCCGGTCGCCACGTCCAGGACGCGCCCGCCGTCGATGTCGCCGAGGATCTCGCCCGCAGAGGGAATCATGCCGCTGACGGTAGCCGATCCGGTCGGCCAGGACGAGCCCGCAGCGAGGACATCGTTCTCAGCCTCCCGCCCAGAGGAGCCAGAGGAGGACGACGTAGCTGACGAGCAGGAGCAGTGCGTCAGGCTCGCCATGCTCGAAGCGCGAGCGGGCTCCGTGGACGATGCCGCCGAGAGCGATCGCCATCAGCAGGAGCGCCCCGAGCCCGGCGATGACCTGCTCGGAGCTCACCGCTCCGAGGACGGGGCCGCGCACGTACGCGAGGTCTGCGAAGAACACGATGGTCGCGTTGAACGCGTTGCTGCCGAAGAGGTTTCCGACGGCCAGGTCGTACGCGCCGATCTGGACCGCGGCCACCGATGCCACCAGCTCGGGCAGCGAGGTGACCACGGCGAGCAGGGTGACGCCGATGAACGTCTCGGCCATGCCGCTCTGCTCCGCGATGCCGCGGGCAGAGAGGGCGACCGCGGGCGCCGCCGCGAGAACCACGCCGGTCGCGAGGCCGAACCGGACCAGGTGGTGCCGCAGCGGTCGCTCCCCCCGATCCTCGCTCCAGCCCGTGGGCTGCAGGAGCGCGTCATCCGCGGCCTCCGGTGCCGGCGCGGGGCTCCGCGGCCCGGTGGCTGCGCGTGCCTCGGCGCGATCCACGCGCTGGACCCAGGCGGCCGAGAGGGCGTAGGCACCGACGATGAGGAGCGACTCGGCGCCGATCCAGCCGACCTGGAGGCGGACCGTGGTGGCGATGCCCAGGAGGAGGATGGTGGTCAGGCCGATGGCGATGGCCGCCAGGCGCGCGTGGCCGAGCCCCACGGACGGCCACACGGTTCGACGCCGGAGGAGGTCGATCACCGCGAGAATGGCCATGTTGGCCATGCTGCTGCCCAGGATCCCGCCGATGGCGAGGTCCGGCGAGCCCTCGAGCGTGGCGCTGACACCCGTCGCGATCTCCGGCAGCGATGTCGCGCCGGCCATGAGCAGCATGCCGACCAGGAGTCCGCCCAGGCCGGTTCTCACCGCGATCGCGTCGCCGTGCCTGGCCAGGGTGATGCCCGCCCCGATCACCGTGGCGGACGAAACCACGAAGACGACGATGAGCAGCGGGAGGCCCAGGTGGCTGAGCATGGCTCACAGCGGGCCGAATCGGCGGCGGACCAGGCGCGTGACTCCCAGCGCGGTCGGGAAGCCGAGCGGCGAGGCCCGCAAGGATGACTCCCCAGCTCAGCAGGCCCAGCGGCACGGCGTCGAAGAGGGTGCCGAGCGGGGTGTAGATGAGAACGAGCTGCAGGCCCAGGCTCACCAGCACGGCGAGCACGAGCCACGGATTGGCGAAGAGCGGGGAGTGCTCGTGGACGCGGATCACGACCAGGCGCAGGTATTCCTGCAGCACGAGGGCGGTGAACGTCATGGTCCTGGCGGTCTGCAGGTCGAAGAGCGCCAGACCGATGCCGAACGTAGCGAGCACGATCACCGAGACGACGACCCCCACCCCGGCCACCAGCGAGAGCATGGCGCGACCGATGATCGGGCCACGACGCGGGGGCTGGTCCATGATGTCGGGGGTCGCCGGGTCGACGGCCAGGGCCACAGCCGGTCCGCTGTCGGTGACCAGGTTCACCCACAGGATCTGTACCGCAGTGATCGGCAGCAGGCCGAAGAGCGAAGCGACCAGGATGACGAGCACCTCGGCGAGGTTCCCGCTCAGCAGGTAGTTGAGGAACTTCCGGATGTTCGCGGCGATGCGCCGACCTTCCTCGATGGCCGCCACGATCGTGGCGAAGTTGTCGTCGAGAAGGACCATGTCGGAGGCGTCGCGGGCGACGTCGGTGCCGCGGATGCCCATGGCGATGCCGACATCGGCGCCCTTGAGCGCGGGGGCATCGTTCACCCCGTCGCCGGTCATCACGACCACGTGCTCGCGACGCCGGAAGGCATCGAGGATCCGTAGCTTGTGGATCGGCTCGACGCGGGAGAAGATGGCGCCCCGATCGACGATCTCATCGTCGGTCATCGCGTCCAGGTGGCGCCCTTCGACGGCGCTCCCGGTGAGACCGATCTCCGCACCGATGGCGGATGCCGTCAGCGCGTTGTCCCCGGTGATCATGACCACCCGCACGCCGGCCGCGGCCGTCGCTCGCAGCGCCGGTCCGGCAGCCGCACGCGGCGGATCGGCGAGGGCGGCAAGGCCGTAGAAGACGAGGTCGCGCTCGATGGCGTCGCGGTCGGACGGCCCGCCGATCCTGCCCGCCAGGGCCAGGACGCGGTAGGCCTGTCCGGCGAGCCGCTCCTGGTCGGCGACGATCGAGGCCCGCCGCTCGGCCGTCATGGGTGTGATCTGCCCGCCGTGGAGCACGCCGGTGCATCGGTCGAGGAGCACCTCGGGCGCCCCCTTCATCAGGATCCGGCTCTCCTTTCCGTTCCCGACGACGACGCTCATGCGCTTGCGCTCGGACGAGAACGGCAGCTCGTCCGTCCGCTCCCAGGCGTCGAGGTCGACTCCCGCCCCGAGCGCGCCGCGCAGGAGGGCGACCTCGGTCGGGTCCCCCAGGAAGGTTCCGTCGTCGCGGTGGTGCGCGTTGTTGCACAGCCCGGCCGCCATGAGCGCGGGGCTGCGGCTGAGGTCGACGGGGCGCCCATCGATCTCGAACGCCTGGGGAGCGGTCTCCGCCGCCTCGCCATTCGGTCCCGGGCGCTCGCTCACCTCCACCGTGTCGCCACCGCGCGTGAGCCGACGGAGGGTCATGCGCCCCTCCGTGATCGTGCCGGTCTTGTCGGTGCACACGACGTCGGCGGCGCCGATGATCTCGACGACGGGGAGTGACCGCACCAGTGCCCTGCGCTCGAGCATGCGCCGCGTCCCGAAGGCCAGGGCGAGGGTCATCACCACGGGCAGGCCCTCGGGGATGGCCGCGACGGCAAGCGCGACGGCGGCGATGAACGTCTCGAGGAGCCCGAGGCCGCCCACGGTGAGCTGCAGGACGGCGATGAGGACGATGAGAACGCCGATGATGCCGGTGATCCGCCGTCCGAGAGTCCCGACCTCACGCTGGAATGGTGTGGGTCCCTCGCTGACGCCCTGCACCGCCTCCGCGATGGCTCCGACCTGGGTATCCATCCCGGTCTGGGTGATCACGGCGCGAGCCCGGCCCGCCACCGCCGCCGTCCCCAGGTAGACCATGTTGCTGCGCTCGGCCAGGGGCGTGGCCTCCGGCACGGGAGCGGTCTGCTTGTCGACAGGGAGGCTCTCTCCGGTGAGCGAGGACTCGTCGACGCGCAGGTCATGGACCCGCAGCAGGCGACCGTCCGCGGGAACCCGGTCGCCCTCCTCCAGGAGGATGACGTCGCCGGGGACGAGGTCGGTGGCATGGATTGCGACGGGTGCCCCGTCGCGCAGGACGTGAACCTCGGGCACCTCCAGGCGTCGCAGCGCCTCGATTCCGCGTTGCGCCCGGTAGTTCTGGACAAAGCCCAGCGCCCCGTTGAGCACGACGATGGCAAGGATCAGGGCGGCATCGCCGAGGCTGCCCTCGCCAGGTTCCAGGACTGTGACCGCCACGAGGACCGCCACGGCGCCCAGCAGGATCAGCACGAGCGGGTTCAGCACCTCGTCGAGGAGAAGCCGCCAGACGGGGGTGCCCGGCCGTTCCCGAAGGCTGTTCGGGCCGAACTGCTCGGCGCGCAGGGCGGCGTCTCCGCTCGACAGGCCCTCGGTGCTGCTGGCCACCGCGCGCAGCACGGCCTCGGCCTGGAGCGCATGCGCGGCGGGACCGGCGTGAATCCGGCCGGCGGCCGCGACGGGCGTCTCCACGGCCATGACCCGATCCTGCGACCCCGCACGACGGTGGGGACAGGGCCGAATGGGCCGACCGGGCCGGGCGGAGCCGCAGAATCGGGTGGGACCGTCAGCCGGCGGTCAGTGGTGCTTCCGGCGGGCCTCGACGACCGCCTCGAACTCCGGGTCGGGCGCCGCCCGCAGGACGAGCGGCGCGCCCGTGGCATCGGTCAGCTCCAGCTCCATGGCGTGGAGCATGAGGCGTTCGACGCCGCCCACCGGCCGCGGACGGCCGTAGAGCGGATCCCCGAGGACGGGGTGTCCCAGGGCGTTGAGATGGACCCGGATCTGGTGGCGCCGCCCGGTCTCGGGAAAGACCGTGAGGAGGTCGGCATCGGTCAGGCGCTCCTTCAGCTCGTACCGTGTGCGGGCCGGAACGCCGCGCGGATCCACGCCCACCCGTCCGGAGCCGAAGGTACGGAGCGAGAGATCGATCTCGCCCCGCGCCGATTCGACCTCACCCGAAACGACCGCCAGGTACGTCTTGCGCACCTCGCGCGACTCGAAGAGGACGGAGAGGCGGCGGTGCTCGTCACGATCCTTGGCGAAGACGATGAGGCCGCTGGTGGGTCGGTCGAGGCGATGGACGATGTAGACGGGCGAGCCCAGTCGCTCGCTGACGAGCGCGTGCAGGGACCGGTCGCCGGGGGAACCGAAACCGGCGTGGACCGATGGCAGGCCCGCAGGCTTGTTGAGGGCGATCAGCCGAGCGTCCTCGTGAACCACCAGGCGGTCGAGATCCATGCCCCATTCTCCCGCAGGCATCAACGTGGCCGCCTGGTGCATGCTAGGGGAGCCGAGCGGCACGAGCCTGCTGCACGGAGGACCCGCGTGACCAAGCCACCCCCGGAGCGGCCCACGTCGCGCCGCAGCGCGACCCGCCGGGCGGCGGTGCGCCGCAGCGGCGTGCTGGTGACGGCCGCCTGGCTCGCGTCGCTCCTCCTGTCCGGATGCGCACCGGCGTCCAGCGGCGGGTCCCTGCAGCCGACCCTCTCGATGCAGGACTCCAGTGGCGGACAGGTTGCGATGCAGGACGGCATGCCGGTCCCGACGTTCGACGCCCAGCCTCGGCCGCACGTCGACCTGGCGGGCACCTGGCGCGTGGACCGGATGACCTTCGACAGCGCCCTCTCACTCACGAACCGCCGCCAGTCGCTCGACCGCATCACCACCCTGGCGGCGGGTCGCCAGGACCCCGGATACGACGACAGCAGGTGGGAGACGATCAGCGTCCCCGGCAGCGTCAACCGGCCGCCGAACCGAGAGACGGGTGCCTGGCTGCGGCGCACGTTCGACGTTCCCACGAGCTGGAGCGGGCTGGCGGTGACCCTGAAGTTCGCGGCGGTGAACTACCTGGCCGACGTGTGGGTGAACGGGACGTGGCTCGGGTACCACGAGGGTGGCTACACGCCGTTCGCCTTCGACGCCACCGACGCCATCAGGCCCGGCGCGACGAACGTCATCGCCGTTCGCGTCGACAACCCGGCGTGGGGCACGCGAAACGACATCGTTCCGTGGGGCCTGGGCGGACTGGTGGAACTACGGCGGGATCACGCGGGACGTCTGGCTCGAGGCAACTGCCCCGATCCAGCTCGCCCGGGCCGATGTCGTGCCCCATCTCGACGGAGCCGACGTCCACATGGTCCTCTGGAACGCCGGTCACACCGTCGCGAATGGACGCCGACGCCGACGCCGACGCCGACGCCGACGCCGACTCCCTCGCCGACCCCCACGCCGTCACCGTCTCCGACGCCGATCCCGAGCCCGCCGGAACCGAGCCTGGCGGCGAGCCCCGGTGGTCCCACTCCCACGCCGGCCACCCCCAGCCCCACCCCGATCCCGACCCCGTCCCCGCCGAACCTGCAGCAGGTGGCCGTCCACGTGGAGGTGCTGCCCGCACGGGTCACGCCGGAGAACGTGGCCGATCCGGACGTCCGCCAGCTGGTGCCGGGCAATGCGGCTCCGCTGACCGTCGCCGACGTGCTGGTCGACCGACCCCGGTCCGGGGAGGTGAGCCTTGCCCATGTGTCCTTCCTCTTCGGCGGTGCCTACCGCTGGACCCCGGAGTTCCCGGCCCTCTACGTCCTCCACGTCGTGGCCACGACGGCCGACGGCCTGCGGGACGAGCTGTGGAGCTCGTTCGGGGTCCGCCGGGTGAGCGTCGACCCCGAGCAGCCGCGCGTGCTGCTGAACGGAGCGCCGGTCTTCTTCCACGGCGTGGGGCTCCACGACGAGGTGATCGTGCCGGCCACGGACGGGAGACCGATCACCGGCCACCGCGTCGACGACGCGGACACCCTCCTCGCCCAGCTCGACCGCGCGCGCCAGGTCGGTGCGGACCTCATCCGGCCGGGGCACACGCCGGCAAATCCGCTCCTCCTCATGCTGGCGGACCGGCTGGGCTTCGCGGTCTGGGAGGAGATTCCGCTGTACCACGACACGCCCCCCACCTTCTCCGTCGCCATGCACCGCGGCATCCCGCAGCAGATGCTGACGGAGATGGCCCTGCGCGACTACAACCGGCCATCGGTCCTCTTCCATGGGCTGGCCAACGAATCGGCGGGGGGCACGGAGCGCGTGCGGGCCCTGGGGACCCTGGCCGCGATCGATCGGTCCGTTGACGGGACCCGGCTGACCGGCCAGGCCGCGTACGGGTCGGACCCGTCCGACCCGACCCAGGGGCCGCTCGACGTCGCGGGCTTCACCTTCTACTACGGCGTCTTCTATGGCGACTCTCCGGCGTCCGGCACCGCCTCCGCCCTCGCCGCGGCGCACCGGGCGAACCCGGGGAAGCCGATCATCGCGCTCGAGTTCGGGCGCTGGTCGTCCGGCACGGGCGGCGAGGCCACCCAGCGCCGGATCTTCTCCGAGACGTACCCCGAGTTCGCGCACCGCGATGACACCGTCGACGGCGGATACGTGGCCGGCGCCGTGTGGTGGACGCTCCAGGACTTCCTCACCCAGCGGCCGGGAATCAGCGTGGAGTCCTTCGGGCTCTTCCGGCCGAACGATACGATTCGACCCGCGGGACGAACCGCGGAACAGCTCTTCGGCCAGGGCGCCGGGAGAGGAGCGCAGCAGCAGATCTCCACGACCATCACGAGCGGGACGGCGACCCGGCAGGCCGTCGATCCGCTGAGAGACTGGCGGCTGGTGGGGTACCTGGCCTACGCCCTCGTGCTGGCGCTCGGCACGCTCGGCGCGCTCGTCCTTCTGCTCGCCCGTCGCGGCGGCCGAGCCGCCGCCAGGCGCAGGAGGTGAGCGTGGACCGGCCGCGCATCCTCCGTGGGCGGCTCGCCGCCGTCTCCGTGCGCGCCTCGTTCGGCGCCGGGGCCTGGGTCGGGTTCGCGCTCGGGCTCGTGCTCGGCGCGCTGCTGGGCGCGCTCGTCAGCTGGTTCCTGGGTGCCGTGCTGGACTGGCAGCGCGAGCTGTCGTTCAGCCTCGGGATCGCCGACACCCTCCTCCCCTTCGGTGACCAGATCCCCGCCCTGCGCTGGCTGAGCGACACCTGGTATCTCGTCATCCCGGCCACCGCGGTCGCTGTGGGCATCGTCTCGGCACTCGTGGGCGGGGTGATCGGGGCCTTCCTGGCGGCCGCGTACAACCGTTCCCCGCGGCATGCCAGCGTGGTGGTCGAGCTCGAAGGGGATACCCGGGGTCTCGGCACCGACGAACCGCTGGCGCCGGATGAGCCCTGAGGCACGAGCGTGCCCCGACGGGCGGACGGCCCAGGCACGCGCAGAGGCCGCGCCGCGACTTCGGCCTGTGCATTCCTTGCTCGTCACGGTAGGATGCGCCATGCCAGTGGATCGCTGGCTTGGGCAGGAGGAGACGACGAGTGGACCTCGCAGCGACGCTGGCTAAGGTTCCGCTGCTCGCGGAGCTCGACCGCAAGACGATCGAGCGGTTGGCGCGGGAGGCGAAGCACCGGTCGTACGCGGCCGGGGAGGCGATCGTCACCCAGGACGCGCCGGCGTCAGCGCTCTACATCATCCTGAGCGGGCATGCGGTGGTGGAGCGCGGCCAGGAGAGCACGGAGCTGGTGGGGGAGCTCGGCCCCGGCGACTTCTTCGGCGAGCTCGCCCTCATCGAGGAGCACGCGCGAACGGCCACGGTCCGCGCGGCGGAGCCCACCGAGTGCGTCCTCTTCGTGGCGTGGGAGTTCACCGCGCTCCTCAAGGAGCATCCGCAGGTCGCGGTGCCGATCATGTACGCCCTCATCGCGCGGATCCACCGGCGGGAGCGTCACCTGCACTAGGGCTGCAGGCGGCGGCGGCGCCAGCCTCCCTCTCCGTCGGGCAGGTACTCGACCCGGTCGTGGACCCGGTCCCGGCGGCTCTCCCAGAATTCCCACGCCTCGACGGCGAGGCGATAACCGCCCCAGAACGGCGGCAGCGGGATCTCCTCGCCGGGGAACTGCGCGTCCATCTCCGCCACGCGTCGCTCCAGCGCATCCCGCGACTCGATGGGCGAACCCTGGACGGAGGCCCAGGCGGCGAGGCGGCTGCCGCGCGGCCTGCCGGCCCAGTACGCGGCGGATGCCGCGTCGCCGAGCGGTTCGACCACGCCGGCCACCCGGACCTGGCGCCGGAGCGCCGGCCAGTGGAGGACCGCTGCGGCGCGGGGATTGGCAGCGAGATCGCGGCCCTTGCGACTGCTCCGGTTCGTGTAGAAGTCCAGGCCCTCGCTGCCGATCCCGCGCAGGAGCACCATGCGGACCGATGGCGTCCCGTCGGCGCTCGCCGTCGCGAGCGCCATGGCATCCGCGAGCGGCTCGCCGGCCCGCGACGCCTCCTCCATCCACGCGCGCAGCTGGCGGACGGGATCGGGGTCCAGGACGGAGGGGTCGATCGGCATGAAGAAGCGCCTCGCAGACGCGTGCGGCATCGGCCGGTATCGTAGCGGGATGGACGCATCGCCCGACCCTGCTGCGACCCCGGCGCCTGCCGGGGTCATCTTCGACCTCGACGGAACGCTCGTGGACACGGTGGAGACCCGCATCCGGGCCTGGCTCACCGTCTTCGACGAGGAGGCCATCCCGACCTCGCGGCGCGCCGTGGCGCTCCTCATCGGGTCCGACGGTCGCCGGCTGGCGCGCCAGGTGGCGGCCGATGCCGGCATCACCATCGACGATGCACGAGCGGAGGCCATCGACGCCCGTTCCGGCGAGATCTACAGCGGGCTGAACACGAGTCCGCGTCCGCTGCCTGGAGCGAGGGCCCTCGCCGAAGCGCTCGACGAGGCGGATATTCCGTGGGCGATCGGCACCTCCAGCCGGCGCGAGCAGGTCGGTGCCTCGGTCGGGGCGCTTCACCTGCCCCACGAACCGGTGATCGTGGACGGCACCCACGTGGCGCACGCCAAGCCGCACCCGGAGCTGCTGCTGCGTGCCGTCGACGCCCTTGCGGTCACGCCCGGGGAGGCCTGGTACGTGGGCGACTCGACCTTCGACATGGAGGCCGCCGTCGCCGCAGGGATGCACGCCATCGGCGTCACCACCGGTGCCGTGGGCGCGGACGCGCTGCGCGAGGCAGGGGCCGCCGAGGTGGTCGACACGCTCGAGGCGCTCCTGCCGCGGGTGCGCGGATCCCGGCCGGAGGATCGCTAGGCAGACTTCGCGGTCACGTCTCCGGTGGAGCCGTCGACGCTGATGGCGACCGGTGCCAGGGGCTGATTGGTGGGGCCGCCCAGGACGCGGGCATTGTGCGCCGGGTCGAACTCGGCGCCGTGGCATGGGCAGTAGATGATGCCGCTCGGCTGGTCGTAGGCGACGGTGCAGCCGGCGTGCGTGCAGATGGCGTCGTAGGCGACCACCGATCCCGACGGCAGCCTGACCACGATCACCGGGTCGCCGATGGCCGGATCGTAGGCCGTCACGGAGCCCGCGCTCCTGAGCTGGCTGCCGCTGGCGAGAAGCGTCCCCCCGGCGGGCGTCGTCGTCGCCTGTGCCGCCGGCGTGCCGGTGTCGCCCGCCGCGGGCGTGACCGTCGGCGTCGCCGTCGCGGCAGGATCGCCCACCGCGCCGATGCCGCTCCCGTCGTCGGCGCCGAGGCCCCGGATCCGTCCCAGCAGGAGCGACGGCCCCGCCAGCAGCATCGTCGCGCCCGCGATGCCCGCCAGCTCCAGGAACCGGCGACGCTCCGGCGAGAGTGGCTCGTTCGCCATGGTGCGTCGGTCGAAGCCGGGCCGCGGGCGCGATGCCTCCGTCGCGAACCAGCGCGAGGCGGTCCAGGCGCCGCCGGTGCCGGAGAGGGCCAGCGTCAGCCAGCCCGCCGCGTAGGGCAGATCCGGTCCATAGAAGTAGGGGGACGTCGTCCATGATGCGGTGAGCCAGAAGAGGAGCGACACGGCTGCCCCCAGGGCAGCGCTGAGCCGGAAGAGCCACCCGCTGAGCGCGCCGACGCCGATCGCGATCTCCAGGACGGCCATTCCGAACCCGATGAGCACCGGATGGGGGATGGCCACGCCGTTGATGGCGAAGGCGACCGGCGACGACCGGGCGAACGCGTGCAGCTGGTCGCCGATGGAGCCCGGGCCCGCGGCGGCCAGGAAGCGCGGGTCGATCAGCTTGTCGAGCCCCGCGTACACGAAGGTCCCGCCCAGGAAGATGCGGAGCGGGATCAGTGCGGCGGTCGCGACGGTCCGAGGTTCGGTGCGCTGCTCTGCTCGGGTCGGGCGACGGGTCGCCAAGGGGCAGCCTCCATGCAGTCTGGAATCCAGAGTGCGCGTCGCAGGTTGCGACGGCACGCGGAGCGCGGTTAATGATTCGCAACGCGTGCACGGGTACCATCGGATCCATGCCCCTGGAGGCCTACCGCCACAAGCGGGACTTCGCGCGCACTCCCGAGCCGGCGCCCGGAGACGTCGGGGATGGTGCCGGTCGCTTCGTGGTGCACCGGCATCGGGCCAGCCGGCTGCACTACGACCTTCGCCTGGAGATGAACGGCGTCCTCGCCAGCTGGGCAGTCCCCAAGGGCCCCACCCTGGACCCGGGCGAGCGGCGGCTCGCCCAGCATACGGAGGACCATCCCATCGAGTACCTGGCCTTCGAGGAGGTCATCCCGCAGGGCCAGTACGGAGCCGGCGACATGATCGTCTGGGACTGGGGTACCTACGAGCCGGAGGAGACCGATGACCCCGCCGCGGCGGTGCGCGCCGGCGAGCTGAAGTTCCGGATCCACGGCGAGAAGCTGCGCGGCCGCTTCACCCTGGTGCACACCGGAGGACGCCGCGATGCGGGGGGCCGGCAGAGGGATCCCGACGCCTGGCTCCTGATCCACAAGCGCGACGAGCACGCCGAGGAGGGGTGGAACCCGGAGGATCATCCGGCGAGCGTCCGGAGCGGGCGGACGAACGACGAGCTCGTGGCGGGCGAGGCGCCGCATGTCGAGGTGCCGCCTCCGGCCCACCCGGAGCCCCCGGACCTGGCGGCTGCGAAGGAGGCGGACATGCCGGACTTCATCGCGCCCATGCTCGCCACGCCGGTGGACGACGCCTTCGACTCCCCGGACTGGCTGTTCGAGGTCAAGTGGGACGGGTACCGCGTCGAGGCGGTGGTGCGTGACGGGACGGCGCGCATCTGGACGCGCAACCGCAAGGATGCCGCGACCTACTTCCCGGACCTGGCGGGGCCCGCACCCTGGATCGCTGCGCACGAGGCGATCCTCGACGGGGAGGTGGTAGCGCTCGACGCGGAGGGGCGTCCATCGTTCAGCCTTCTCCAGGAGCGGACCGGCCTCCGCGGGCTGGAGGTGGCCACCGGCCGCCGCGCCCGGGAGACGCCTCGCATGTCGCCCGAGGAACGGGCGGCAATTCCGCTCGTGTACTGCGTGTTCGACCTGCTGCACGTGGATGGCCGCTCCCTGCTGGCAGTGCCCCTTCACGAACGCAAGGCGCTCCTGGAGCGCCTGCTCCGCTCCGACCCCCGGGTGCGCTACGCCTCCCACGTGGACGGGGACGGGCGAGCGTTCCTGGAGGCAGCGCGGGCGCAGGAGCTGGAGGGCGTCGTCGCCAAGCGGCGCGACTCCGTGTACGAGCCGGGGCGGCGGACGCGCACCTGGCTGAAGGTGAAGCTGCGCCGCGAGCAGGAGGTCGTGGTGGCCGGCTGGCTCGAAGGGCAGGGGAGCCATCGCGATCTCGGGTCGCTGGTGGTGGCCGTCAACCGGGACGGGCGCCTGCGGCATGCGGGGCAGGTGGGGAGCGGCATCGACGCGCGGCGACGCCGCGAGCTCCTCGCTGCCCTGCGGCCGATGGAACGCGATGCCTCCCCCCTCGATCCCGCTCCCAGGCTGGCGAAGGTCCACTGGGTGGAGCCGCGCCTCGTGATCCGTGCCGAGTTCGCCGAGTGGACGAGCGACGGGCTGCTGCGCCAGGCGAGCTTCAGGGGCGTGGAGACCGACCGCGACCCGGCAAGCGTCGTTCGCGAGGAGGCGCGATCAGCCGCCCGCGTCCTCTCGAGCGGCCACCGGCCGCCCCCGGCGGACCAGCGGCCCGCAGCGAATCCCCGGTCTTCGCCTCGAGCCGCCGAGCATGGAGGCGGCAGGGCCCGATGGTGACTCGGCCAGCGGCGAGGAGCTCGCCGCCCTGGAGACGGCGCGTGACGGCGAGCCGTGGCGGGTCGGTGGCCGCGAGGTCCGCCTCACGAACCTCGCCAAGGTGATCGTGGAGGCGGACCCGGAGCACGGCATCGGTCCGGTCACCAAGCGCGACCTGGTCCGCCACTACGTCTCGATGGCACCGCTGCTGCTCCCGTATCTCGCCGATCGCGGGACCACGGTCCACCGCTACCCCGATGGCACCCGCAGGGCGGGCTTCTGGCAGAAGGACCTGCCCGGGCACACGCCGGGGTGGGTGCGACGCTGGACCTTCCACCATCGGCGGGAAGGGCCCAAGGACTACCCGGTCATCGACCACGTGGCGACCCTGGCCTGGCTGGCCCAGGAGGCGGCGGTGGAGCTTCATCCCTGGACGTCCACGCTGGAGCGGCCCGACCAGCCGAGCTACGCGCTGGTCGACATCGATCCCGGCGACGCGACCAGCTGGGAGGAGGTGCTCACGCTCGCGCGGCTGTTCCGCACCGCGCTCGAGCACCTGGGGGTCCTGGGTGTCCCGAAGGTGACCGGCCAGCGGGGAATCCAGGTCTGGATCCCCGTGCGTCCCGGCTACGGATTCGACGAGACCCGCGACTGGGTGGAGCACCTGTCGCGGCTCGTGGGGGGCATGGTTCCCGAGCTCGTCAGCTGGGAGTGGTCGAAGGGGGCCCGCCGCGGTCGGGCGCGGCTCGACTTCACGCAGAATGCGGTGAACAAGACCCTCGTGGCCCCGTACTCGGTGCGACCCGCTCCCGGCGGGCCGGTCTCGACACCCATCGCCTGGGACGAGCTCGACGATCCCGATCTGCGGCCGGACCGCTGGACCGTGAGCACCATCGGGCAGCGGGTGCGCGAGGTCGGGGACCGGTTCGCCGCCGTGCTCGAGCGGCGGCAGGAGCTGCCTCCGCTCTGAGCTTCGGGCCGCGGGCGCGCAGAGGCCCGGACAGGCACACGCGCCGCGGATCCGCCTGGGGTTCCCGGCGCGTGGTGGTCAGCGTGTCGGTGCCTCCGCCGGCTGGCGAGGCGCCGTCGGATGGTCAGGCGGGGAAGCCGGTGCCGTTCGTGACGGGGAAGCCGGTGCCGTTCGTGACGAGCTGCATGGGTGGCACTCCTTGGGCTCGACCGGCGATTGGGGCCGGTCTCTCTGTCCCAACCCTCTCGCCCGAACGCCGGGTGCGGCAATGACCCATGGGTACCGGCCCGCCCGCGGGCAGGCGTACTTTGGTCCGGGATGACGGTCAAGTCCTGCTTGCCACCTGGGGTACACTTTCGCCCATGCCGAAAACGAAGATCGCCGCTCGTCCGACCGAGCGGGATGCCGCGCTTGCCGTGCGCATCGGGGAACGGATCCGTGAGGCGCGGCACCGGGCGGGCATGACCCAGCAGGCCCTCGCCGGGGAGCGCTACACGAAGGCCTACGTGAGCGCGCTGGAGACCGGGATCGCACGCCCGTCCATGGTGGCGCTCACATATCTCGCGGACCGCCTGGCGCTTCCCGCCAGCCACTTCCTCGACGAGCAGCACCCGGCATGGTCTCGCCTCGAGGTGGACATGCAGCTGGCCTCGGGCGAATGGCGCGCGGCCGCGGACGGCTATCGCTCGCTCCTCGAGCATCCCCTCGACGACGCCGCGCGAGCTGAGGCCCTCCGCGGCCTGGCGGAGGCGGAGGCGCGCCTGGACCACGGCCGCGAGGCCATTGCGGCGGCATCGGAGGCGGCCCGGATCTTCTCGGAGCTGGACCGGCCCGCGG
The DNA here is from genome assembly GCA_963773695.1 of uncultured Chloroflexia bacterium. GTDB lineage: Bacteria > Chloroflexota > Limnocylindria > QHBO01 > QHBO01 > CAVXEH01. The sequence continues at coordinate 192,429 of CAVZCE010000015.1, forward strand.
ACGAGGCGCTGGCGCGCTACTGGCTCGCCTATGGGTTGTACGAGTCGGACAACGAGGCGGATGCCCGCAGCCTGCTCAACGCACTGCTCGAGCGGGTTCGGGGCGGCCTGAACGTGGAGCCGGACTTCGAGCTGCGCCTCCTCATGGCCCTCGCCTCGGTCGAGTCGCGCACCGGCGAGTACGGGCGGTCACTCGACTACCTCCAGACGGCACGGGGCATGGCCGCCGACCTCGACGATCGGCGACGAGCAACCTTCCTCTTCGGCCTTGCGGTGAGCTATCGCGAGACGGGCGACCTCGAGGCGGCGATCCGGACCGGGACCCAGGCCATGGCGCTCTACCGTGCGGCAGGCGCCGACCTCGAGAGCGCCGGTATCGAGAACGACCTCGCGCTGGCGTATCTCGCCTCGGGAAGCGCTGAGCGAGCCCGGGAGCTCGCCGAGCGCGCGCATCGCCAGGCTGAGGACGCGGGCGACGAGCGGCTCCTGGCCGCCATCCTCGAGACAGAGGCCCAGATCGCGGCGGCGGCGGGGGACACGAGTGGCGCACGACAGCTGGCGGAGCGCTCCGGCGAGCTGGCGCGGGCGACCGGCAACCGCCTGGCCCTCATGGCGTCCGTCCTCACCGTCGCGCGCATGCTGCGCGATGGCGGCGAGCTGGAGGCCGCGGAGCAGCGCTTCGCGGAGGCATCGGCACTCGCGCGAGAGAGCGGGTCCCTGGGCCGCTTCCGCGACGTCCTGGGAGAGTGGGCCGACCTGCGGGCCCGGCGCGGGGATCACCGCGGGGCGTACGAGCTGTCGCGTGAGGCGCTCGGAGTCAATTGAGTATTGACAGGGTGGGTCTGGTGCCTTTAGATTGACCGGACCCCGGTTGGATGGGCACACGCTGCTGGGGGGCGGCGTACCAACTGAGGATGACGGGGGAGAGGGATCGGAGAGCGGGCACTTCTCCGATCCCTTCCTTTGTGTCGCGGGCACCGGAGTCGGCGCTGCGGGTACGATGAGGACATGGCCCGCCGACTCTTCGTCTTCGACCAGCCCGACCGCTTCACCGCCGGCGCGCTCGGCGAGCCGGGCAACCGCGTCTTCTACCTCCAGGCCCGGCAGGACCGCGCGGTCGTGAGCGTCGCGCTGGAGAAGACGCAGGTCGCCGCCCTGGCGCAGCGCATGACCGAGCTCCTCCTCGCGGTGGGCGATGAGGACGACCTTGCCGACGTGAGCGCCGCGGTCCCTCGTGATCCGCTGGCACTGGAGCATCCCCTCGTCGAGCTGTTCCGGGTGGGAGTCCTGGCGCTCGGATGGGATCCCGACGACGCGGCGCTGTTCGTCGAGGCGCGGCCCGTGAGCGAGGACGGCGAGTATCCGGAGGTCCCCGACGACGCTCCGGAAGGTCCCGACGTCCTGCGTGTCCGGCTCAGCCCATCGGAGGCGAGGCGCTTCGCGATCGAAGCCTCCGCGCTCGTGGCCGCCGGCCGGCCGGCCTGCCCGTTCTGTGGCCAGCCGCTCGATCCATCCGGGCACTTCTGTCCCCGGATGAACGGGCACCTCAACTGAGCCGAGCGGACGGCGCGGACGGCGGATCCATGACCGGCCCGGAGGTCATGAACCCGGACGAGCGTCGTCGCCGCGCCCCGCTGGAGCAGGCGGATCCGGCACACCCGCTCAGGGTCGACTGGATCGGGGCCTCGGCCCTCGCGGACGGTGCGCGGGGTCGCCTGGGCCTGACCTTCCTCCCCGGCAAGCACGGCACGTCCTCGCGCTATCCCGGCCTCGAGTACGCCCGGGATCTGGCGAGCGACCTGGCTGCCCTGGATGCCCTTGGCGTCCGCTACCTGCTCCTCCTCGTGGAGGATCACGAGCTGGCGCGGTGGGGCGATCCGGGGATCGTCGAGCTGGCCGGTGCGCGGGGGATCACCGTCCGTCGCTTCCCCCTGCCCGATGGCGGCACCCCGGCGACCCTGGAGGCGATGGGACAGCTGCTCGGCGAGCTCCGCGCCGCCCGCGGCCGGGGAGATGTCGCGGTGGCCTGCATGGGCGGAGTGGGACGGACCGGTACGGTGGCCGCCTGCGCCCTGGTGGCGGGTGGCATGGCACCGTCCGACGCGATCGAGGAGATCCGTCGGGTCCGCCATCCCGATGCCGTGGAGACCCGCGAGCAGCGACGCTTCGTGGATCGATTCGCCGCCTGGTGCCACGCGTCAGGCGCGCCCGGGTAACCGGCGTGTGCGAGGGCCGGGCACGTCGAGGCAGCGGCCACGGCGTTGACGCGACGGGCGATCATGAGCCGTGCGCTACGACGCGATCGTCATCGGCCTCGGCGGGATGGGCAGCGCCACGGCCGCGCACCTGGCACGGCGCGGGTGGCGGGTGCTCGGCCTCGAGCAGTTCGATCTCCTGCACGAGCGGGGATCCAGCCACGGCCTGACGCGGATCATCCGGCTTGCCTACCACGAGGATCCGTCCTACGTCCCGCTCCTGAGGCGGGCCTATGAGCTGTGGCACGCCCTCGAGGCGGAGGCGCGCGAGCAGCTGCTGATCACCACGGGAAGCCTCGAGGGCGGGCCGGAGGATGGGCCCACCTTCCGCGGGGCGCTCGCCGCCGCGGAGGAGCATCAGATCGAGCACGAGGTGCTCGACATGGACGCCGTCCAGCGTCGGTTCCCCGCGTACCGCGGCTTCCCGCATGCCACGCGGGCGGTGCTCCAGCCCGATGGCGGCTTCCTCCTGTCGGAGCGGTGTGTCCTCGCCCACGTGAACGTCGCACTCCGGCATGGCGCCGAGCTGCGTTTCCGCGACGCCGCCCTGAGCTGGGAGGCGACTCCGGGCGGCGGCGTCCGGGTGGTCTCGAGCCACGGCACCGACGAGGCGGATCGACTCGTCATCTGCGGTGGCGCCTGGGCAGGGAGGCTCGTGCCCGCCCTGGCCCCGCTCGCGATCCCGGAGCGGCAGGTGCTCGCCTGGCTGCAGCCGACGCGCCCGGAGCTCTTCGACCCGGCGGTCTTCCCCGTCTTCCTGATCGACGTGGAGGAGGGAAGCTTCTACGGCTTCCCGGTGCACGACGTGCCGGGCTTCAAGTTCGGCCGATACCACCACCGGGAGGAGCGCATGGACCCGGACGACCCCGATCGCTCGGCGCTCCCGGCGGACGAGCGACTGCTGCGTTCCTTCGCGGAGCGTTACTTCCCCGATGGCGCCGGACCGACGGTCATGCTCAAGGCCTGCATCTTCACGAACTCACCCGACGAGCATTTCATCCTCGACACGCTGCCGGACGCGCCCCAGGTCAGCGTGGCCGCCGGCTTCAGCGGGCACGGCTTCAAGTTCTGCTCGGTGGTGGGCGAGGTGATGGCCGACCTGGCCATGCACGGATCCACCCGCCATCGGATCGACCTCTTCCGCCTGGACCGCTTCGCCGGCACCTGAGCCGCCTCCCGGAAGTACTCCATCGGTACTGCACCGGACCCCACCTGGTCGGTTCGGTGTGGTCGGGCCGGTGCTGCCCGGCAGCCGGAGGTACCACTTCGCCATAGGCGGGTCGGGGTAGGAGATCCATCCTACCGGCGTGATCCGCATTGCATGGAATCGATCGATGAACCGCTACGGTCAGATGAACGAGCTGAGTCCGACCCGGCGCGCGCTGCTGGCCGCAGGTGTCGCCACCCTTGCCATTTCCCTCGTGCTGAGCATCGCGCCGGCATGGGCCAAGAACAGCAACGCCGGCGCCGTCAAGATCCACGACGTGACGAGCGGCATCGACGATCCGGGGAATGCCAACGACCCGACCGTCTGCACCTTCACGGTCGTCTTCGACTATCCGGATCCGGTCGAGTCCGGCACCTGGACCATTCTCTCCTGGGAGCCCACGGGCGACGGCAGCACCGTCGCCAGCGGCACGTACGACACGAGCCTGACGGGCACCGACGAGACCGATCCGATGAGCTTCGACGCCGGTCATTATCGCCTCGAATACCTCGCCGATGGGTCCCGGAGCGCCAAGCACAAGACGTTCTGGATGGGAGATGGGTGCGATGCAAGCGGATCGGCGAGCGATCCGTCCGCGAGCCCCACCGATCAGCCGTCGAGCGATCCGTCGACGAGCCCCACCGAGGAGCCATCCGCCAGCCCCACCGATCAGCCGTCGAGCGATCCTTCGACGAGCCCAACCGAGGAGCCGTCCACCAGCCCCACCGATCAGCCGTCGAGCGATCCGACGACGAGCCCGACCGAGGAGCCGTCCGCCAGCCCCACCGATCAGCCGTCGAGCGATCCGTCGACGAGCCCGACCGAGGAGCCGTCCACCAGCCCCACCGATCAGCCGTCGAGCGATCCGTCGACGAGCCCGACCGAGGAGCCGTCCAGCCCGCCCAGCCAGGATGTCTCACCGTCCGCGAGCCCCGAGGATGGCGTGCTCGGCGCCACTGGTTCGCCGGAACCGTCTGCCATGCCGCAGGCCGACAGCCAGTCGGACTCGGGGACAGGCACCCTTCCGGACACCTCGACGAGCGTCCCGGTGGGCCTGACGAGCCTGCTGACGGCGCTCGGGCTGCTGATGATCGTCGGCGCCCACCCATTCATCCGTCGCTCGGCGCATGCGGATCGCGCCTGACGGAACGGGGCTGTGTGCCCGGTCCCCGTGAACGCGCCGGCCCCATGCCCGGGCCGGCGCGTTCGTCTGTCCGTCACCGGAACGTCACACGGCCGGCATCGGTCCTTCACGCGGCGTCGTGGACAATGGACGCATGCAAAAGCTGACGAAGTCGGACGTCGAGTGGGCGCAGGAGCTCACTCCCGAGCAATACCGCGTCCTGAGACAGAAGGGCACGGAGCGGGCCTTCACCGGGGTCTATGCGGACGAGCATCGTCCGGGGACCTACCGGTGCGCCGGGTGCGGCAATGAGCTCTTCAGCTCCGACACGAAATACGACTCACGCTCGGGATGGCCGAGCTTCTATCAACCTCTGGCGGAGGATGCGGTGGAGACGGAGACAGATCGCGCCTTCTTCATGACCCGCACCGAGGTCCACTGCAGCCGGTGTGGCGGGCACCTCGGCCACGTGTTCCCTGACGGCCCGCAGCCCACCGGGTTGCGATACTGCATCAACTCCGCGGCGCTGCACCTGGAGCCCACGGCATCCGGAGAGAAAGCGGCGGACCGCTAGCCTCGGTGGAGGCGTCGTCGCCGTTGACCGGCGAGGGTGACTCGCCGGCCAGCTCCGCGAAGCGGCACAGGGCGTTGGCGAGGCGCATCTGGAAGGGAGTGTGGACGCTCACCGCAAGGAGGGCGGGCGACGCCACCACCGCGGCCAGACAGCGGCCGCGTGAGGTCGCCACGTTGAGGCGGTTCAGCGAGTAGAGGAACTCCATGCTGCGGGGCATCTCTTCCTGGGACGAGGTGGCCATGGAGTAGATGACCACGGCCGCCTGCTGTCCCTGGATCTTGTCCACGGTCCCCACGCGCGCTTGTCCGCCGTGGGCCGCCGCCAGGGGCGCCAGCGTCTGCGCGAGGAGCTCGACCTGGGCGTTGTACGGCGCGACGACCAGGATCGAGGTCGGGTCCAGCGGGCGGTCCTCGCCGCGCTGATCCGTCCAGCGGCCACGCAGGAGGTCCGCGTAGAGGCCTGCGACAAGGTGCGCCTCCTCCGAGCTCGAGTTGCGGTTTCCGGCGTGGGGGATCCCGAACCAGCGCACCCCGGTGGCGGTCAGCGCCCCCGGTGCCCGGACGGTCTGCGCCAGCGTCTCCGGCGCGGGGCGCAGCTGACCCTCGTAGAAGATCTCACTCGTGAAGCGGTTCAGATCCGGGTGCAGGCGGTGGGTCTCCGGCAGGAAGAGGCCGCGCTCGGGCGGGATCACGGCATGGCCGTTGAGGGCGAACTCGAGCGCCGAGAGATCCACGCCGTCGGGATGGGCGCCCTTCTTGACCTGTGAGAGCTGTTGCGGGTCACCGAGCAGCACAAGGCTGCGCGCGGCGCCGGAGACCGCGACGACGTTGGCCAGGGAGAGCTGTCCCGCCTCGTCGACGAACAGCGTGTCAACCGCGTCCTCGAGCTCGCCGCGCGACCAGAGCCATGCCGTACCGGCCGCCACCTGCGCCTCGCCGCTGGCGAGCGCAACCGCCACCTCGTCGTTCGAGGTGGTCGTTGCGTAGGGACAGTTGTTAGCCACCCGTTCACCGCTCTCGAGCTTGCGGATGGCGCGTACCCGGAGGCGACGGGAGCGTGCGTGCTCAACCACCTCGTCGAGGAGGTTCGTCAGCGCGCGATGGGTGAATGCGGTGATCCCCACCCGGCGGCCGGCCGCCACGAGCTCCAGGATCATCTCCGCGCCGACGTACGTCTTGCCCGCGCCCGGCGGCCCCTGGACGGGGAGGACGCTCTGGTCGAGGCCGAGCACCAGGCGACGGGCAGCGGCCGTCGCGGGCTCACCGGGTCGCACGAGCGGCGCCCCCGGCGCCTGCCCCGCGACGGGGCCCTCTCCGAGCAGGAACCGCCGCGCGGCTCGATACCGTCCCGATGCGCCGATGCCGTTCGCCGCGACCCACTCGCCGACGCGCTCCAGGGCGCCCTTCTGCGCGTCCGCCGTGATGGGGCCCGAGGGAATGAGCGACGTCGGGTGGGGCCGCTCCATCCGCCGTGCCCATTGCAGGTCGAGCGTGCCGTGCAGCGGATCGAGCGCGACGATCCGTCCGGCCGCCTCCCCGGTGGCCGGATTCACCGGCTGGTCACCCTCCTTGAGCCGATACGGCTGCTCCGGATCGAACCGGTAGCGGTGGCGAACCGACTGCCCGGGGCGATCCACCTCAGCGTCCCACGTGAGCTGGCCGATGGCCTCCTGGTCCTCGGCGAGCTCCTCATCTGAGCGGCTGCAGCGATCAAAGAAGGCCCACCAGTCCACCTTCTCCTCGCGGCGGTGCCACTCGAGCAGGTTCGCGACGAGCCAGGTCGCCTGTGCGGCGGGATCCGCCAGCCGCCGCTCGGCGACAACCGGGACACCGTCCATGAGCCGCTCGGCGAGGTCCGCGATGCGAGCGTCACGCGGCGACGGCGCCGGCTCCGCTTCCTGGGGCGGGCCGGGCCGGGGAATGGGCACGCCGGACACCACGAGCTCCGCGCGACGGTCCTCGAGCCAGTCGCGAAGCCCCAGGTTCGAGCGGCAGTCGTCGCGGTTGTACTCCGCGATCTCGGCGAGGATCGCGCCGTCCGGCCTGCCGGCGACCTGTGACCGGATGTACTCCTCGTAGCGAACGATGCTGGAGCCCGCGTCCCGCAGGGGGATGTCGCGCTGGAGCGCGTAGAGCGGCTCGAGCTTCTTGATGGAGTAGCTGGGCGCGCCGACCCGGACGCCCTGCCGGACGACCTTGAAGAGGTCGACGAACAGTCCGCGGCGCAGCATGTCGTCGACCTCCGCCTCCCGCGTCGCATGGCGGGTGGAGAGCAGGCCCATGCGCGCCCGCTCGTAGGCCGCGTAGTGGTAGACGTGCATGGCCGGGTGGCGACGCCATCGGTCCATGACGAAGTCGATGAAGGCCTCGAAGGCGACCTTCTCCGCCTGTCGGGTGTGCGCCCACCAGGGTCGGAACGTGGCCGGCGCCTCTTCGGTGCCGTCCCCGAGGGGGTCCCAGATGCCGAGCAGGTACTCCAGCCCGTCCTCCTCCGCGTAGGGGTCCCCTTCGATGTCGAAGAACAGGTCCGCCGGATCCGGCACGGGCAGCGCGCACAGGCCCAGGTTCGGCCGGACCGCGAGCAGCTCGTAGCGCGGCTGGGCCAGGCCTCGCGACCGATGCTGGAGCGCGGCCTGCGAGCGCAGGGTGGCCAGGGTCCCCTCCGGGATGCCATCGATGGCCGGCGGCGGATCCGCGAGGGTGGCCAGCGCCGTCATGGTGCCGATGCCGGCGGCGGCAAGGCGGCGGGCGTGATCCGAGCGCAGCGAGGCCACCTGGCTGAGGTGGTCGGCCTCCCGGCGGAGGGCGGCGCAGTGAGCGTCCCAGCGGCAGACGTCACAGTGGGCGACGGGCTCAGGGACGGCGGGCAGCGGGTAGATGGCCGGCTCCTCTGCGACCGTACGGAGGAAGCGCGCCCGGACGCTGCGGAAGTAGGCGAGGTAATCGTCCAGGCGGTGCCGCTCGATCCGGTGGCCGGAGCCGCCGAGCGCGACGTGCATCCACTCCGGCATGACGCCCTGGATCTGTGCCACGAGCTCCGAGTAGACGCACATCTGGAGCAGCGCGCCGCCCTTCGTTCGCCGCGCGAGCTTGGTGTCGAAAACCTCGTAGGCGTGCCGGCCGAGGTCGCTGGGACGATCGACCCTGACGAGGAAGTCGACGTAGCCGAGCCAGGTGCCGTCGAAGAGCGTCGCCTGGTAGATGACGTCCGCACCGCGGGCCATGAGGTCCCGGGTCAGCGCAGCGTCCGCGCGCAGCACGGCCAGCCGCTCCGAGGCAGGCGCCGGCTCCGCCCGGCTGCGTCCGTCGACGACCGTCCGCCCCTGCTCCTCCAGCCAGGCGAGGAAGCGGCGCTCGTGCTCGATCCCGCGCTCCTGGAGGATCGCCAGCTCGGCGTCGTCCCGCACGGGGCGCTCGACGAGACCCCCCAGCGCGGCGCGCTCGAGGGCGGTGAGATCCTCGCACTCGAGGAAGCCGACGAGGTCTGTCGCCGAGTAGACGGTCCGGCCGTCCAGCTGCTGCATTCAGGTCGTCCCCCTCATGGCCGCAAGCCTAGCGGCTGTCGCGACAGCTCGGCTGTCGCAGTTGACGGTCCGAGGGCGTCTGTTCTCCGGGCGACAACTTTCAGACTGCGTTCATGAGACGGCTCCACCCTTGCCCGCATGCGATGGAGACTGCTCGGCGCCGCACTCCTGGTCCTGGTCGGGGTTGCGGCCATCGTCGTCGTGCTCGTCCGACCAGGGGCCGCGTCGACCGGCGACGCTCAATACCTGACCGCCCGGGTGACGCGCTCGACCGTGACGAGCGACATCGCCGCCAACGGAACGCTCGCCCCCGCCCAGCGGTGGGGACTGGACTTCGGGCAGGCGGCGACGCTCCTGGGCAGCGGCTCTGCCGCCGCGAGCGGCACGGGGTCGGGCAGCGCCGGCACGACGTGGCCGGTCACCGCGGTGAACGTGGAGCCCGGGAGCACCGTGAAGAAGGGCGATGTGCTCGCCACTGCCGACACCGCCGCCCTCGACTCGCAGATCAGCCAGGCGACCTACGACCTGGCGACAGCCCAGATCCAGCTGGACCAGGCGCAGGCAAGCCTGGATTCCGCGGTCGGCGACCAGCAGGTATGGCAGGCGAAGACCGCCTACTACAACGCCAGGAACGCGGTGACCCGGGCCGTGCAGGCCAGGGATGCCCTTGAGACGCAGAAGACGCTCGCGAGCCTGAAGGCCCCCGGCGACGGGATCGTGGAGGCGGTGAACGTCACCACGGGCCAAAATGCGCCCTCGGGTGACGCCATCGTGCTCGACACCGGTGGACTGCAGGCGGTGATCGGGGTCACGGAGACCGACCTGCCGAACGTGAAGGTGGGCCAGGCCGCGACCATCGCCATCGCCGCCATCAACGGGACGGCGCAGGGAACCGTCACCGCCATCTCGCCCACCGCGGCAGGCGGCAACGCCTCGGTGGTCACCTATGACGTCACCGTCTCGCTCGCGTCGGCCCCCGACACCGCACGCTCGGGCATGAGCGTCAGCGTCTCGATCACGCTCGCCCAGGTGCAGAACGCCGTCGCCGTGCCCGCCATCGCGCTGCTGGGCCAATCCGGCAGCTACAGCGTGCGGGTGATGGATGCCGCCGGCGCGGTGAACGACGTCCCGGTGCAGGTCGGCCTCGTCACGACCGACCTGGCAGAGGTGAAATCCGGCCTGACGGTGGGCCAGCAGGTCGTCGTGGGGGTCTCGACCGCCCGGAGCGGGTCGACCACCACCACCACGACGGGCGGCTTTGGCGGCTTCGGCGGCGGCGGCCTGCGGACGGTGACCGGCGGCGGGGCCTTCGGCCGATGACGGGCGCGCCGGCCATGCCACCGCTCATCGAGCTCCAGGGCGTTACGAAGGATTACCGGCTCGGGCGGGTCGTGGTGCACGCCCTGCGCGGCGTGGACCTCACCATCGGCCAGGGAGAGTTCGTGGCGATCGTGGGCCCGTCCGGAAGCGGGAAGTCCACGATGATGCATCTGATCGGCTGCCTGGACCGTCCCACGGCCGGGCGCTATCGGCTGGGCGGGGTCGACGTCGCCACGCTTGACGACGACGGGCTGGCCCGCCTGCGCAGCCTTGCCATCGGCTTCGTCTTCCAGTCCTACAACCTGCTGCCGCGCACGAGCGCCCTCGAGAACGTCGCGGCACCGCTCCTCTACCAGGGCGTCGCACGGCGGGAGCGGCTGCGGCGCGCGCAGGAGCTGCTCGAACGGCTCGGCCTGGGAGAGCGGCTGCAGCACGACCAGACGGAGCTCTCCGGCGGGCAGCAGCAGCGGGTGGCGATCGCGCGCGCGCTCGTCACCGAGCCGGCGCTCATCCTTGCCGACGAGCCCACCGGCGACCTCGACTCGGCGGCCGGCGCAGAGGTGCTCGACCTTCTCACCGGGCTGCATGCGGCCGGCCGCACGGTCGTCCTCATCACCCACGATCTCGACGTGGCAGCGGTTGCCCCGCGCGTCGTCCACGTCCGTGACGGCCTCCTCGAGGAGCCGCAAACGGTGGCGGCATGAACCTCGTCGAGCTGCTCAACCTGGCCATCAGCCGGTTGGCCTCGGCACGCCTGCGGGCGGCGCTCACCATGCTCGGCGTGGTCATCGGCGTGGCCGCGGTCATCGCCCTGGTCGGTGTCGGGGACGGGGCGACGAGCGGCATCACCAGCCGGCTGGAGGGGCTCGGGACGAACCTGCTGACCATCAACCCCGGCCGGGTCGTCACCGGCGCCACCCGCGGTGCGGCGGGATCGGCCACCACCCTGACCACGGCGGACGCCGCCGCGGTCGGCCGGCTGCAGGGGATTGCCGCGGTTGCGCCGGAGGTGGCGACGCAGGGCCTGGTCATCTCCGGCACGCAGAACACCACGACCTCCATCGTGGGGACCACGCCATCGTTCGCACGGGTGCGCAACTACGCGGTCTGGCAGGGCTCCTTCCTGACCGATGCCGCCGAGTCCGCGGCCCTGCGCGTGGCCGTGCTGGGAGCGACGACGGCGGACGACCTGGGGCTCGGTGCGGCCGACATCGGTCGCACGATCACGATCAACGGGATCCCGTTCCAGGTCGTGGGCATCCTGCAGCCGAAGGGGAGCGTCGGCTTCACGAACGAGGACGACCAGGTCCTCATCCCCATGAGCACCATGGCCAGCCACTTCGTCTCGGGCGACTCCGTCCGCTCCATCTTCGTCAGCGTGGCGAGCGCTGACCAGATCTCCGTCGCCAAGGACACCATCACCGCGACGCTCGAGTCGCGTCACGGCATCCCGGCGGGCGGCACGGACGACTTCACCATCGCCGACCAGGCGCAGCTGCTGGGGACGGTGAGCTCGATCTCGGGCCTGCTCACGATCCTCCTGGCGGGGATCGCCTCGATCTCGCTGGTCGTCGGCGGGATCGGCATCATGAACATCATGCTCGTCAGCGTCCGTGAGCGGACGCGGGAGATCGGCGTGCGCAAGGCGATCGGCGCCCGCCGCCGCGACATCCTCGCCCAGTTCCTGGTGGAGGCGCTCACCCTCTCGCTGCTCGGCGGGCTGCTGGGCATCGCCCTGGGGCTGGCCGCGTCGTGGGTGATCGGCTCCATCGCCGGATGGGGATTCGTCTTCAGCCCGTTCACCGTGCTGATCGCGGTCGCGTTCAGCCTGGGAGTGGGCATTGTCTTCGGGGTCTGGCCGGCCCGCCAGGCGGCACGCCTGGATCCGGTCACCGCCCTTCGCTACGAGTGAGGTTTTCCGCAGCATCATGAGCACCGACTTCCCCGACCAGCACGGCGCACCGGGCGTCCAGGGCGAGGCGAGCGCGGCGGGCGGGCCCGCCACTCCCGGCGGCGTGCCGCCCTTCCGACCGGCGGATGGCGAGCCCGCGCCGGCGTACAGCCAGCCCATCTTCGCGGTCCCGCCCGCGCGCTCGCGGCGACGGATGACCCTGACCTCGATCCTGCTGGCCGCGGCGGCCGTGGTTGCCGTGGCGGGCGTGGCCTTCGCCGTGGGCAGGGTCACCGCACCGGCCTCCACGACCCCCGCCGGCTTCGGTCGCGCGCTGCAGAACGGCGGCACCGGTGCCAACGGCAATCGCTTCCCCGGTGCCGGGCAGGGCGGCGGCCTCTTCGGCGCGGCCGCCGGGGGCCTGGAGCTGCGCGGGACGGTCACCGCGGTGAACGGGGACACGATCACCGTCCAGCTCGAGAACGGCCGGACGATCGAGGTCCAGACCAGCTCGTCGACGACCTACCACACCCAGGTGAGCGGGTCGGCCTCCGACGTGGGCAGCGGCAAGAGCGTCATCGTCCAGGTGCAGGGCGGCGCCGGCCTGCGCGGGGCTTTCGGCCAGGGCGGCACGACGAACGGGACGGTGACGCTTCCCGCGACGGACGTGACCGTCACCGGCCAGTAGGCGGCAGTGCCCGCCGCGGTGCGATAGTTCGTCCATGCATCTGCTGGTCGTGGAGGACGACCCACGCCTGAGGCGCCTTCTCGCGCGGCTCCTGACGGTGGATCGCCACGTCGTCGAGGAGGCCGCCGACGCGGACGGCGCCATGGAGCTCGCGCGGCTCACCGACGGGCTCGACGCGATCGTCCTCGACGTGGGGCTGCCGGATCGGTCCGGGCTGGAGGTCGCGCGCCAGCTGCGCGCCCATGGCTCCTCGGTGCCGATCCTGATGCTCACCGCGCGCGACTCGATCGACGATCGCGTCCGCGGCCTGGACGCCGGTGCGGACGACTACCTCGTGAAGCCATTCGCCTACGAGGAGCTCGCGGCGCGCCTGCGCGCCCTCGGCCGCCGACGACGAGCCCCGGCGCGCCGCACCGCCCGGCTGGTGAACGGCCCGCTCGTGCTGGACGAGGCGCTGCGCGAGGTGACGGTGGACGGGACGCCGGTCTCCCTGTCGCCGCGCGAGTTCAGCCTCCTCGAGTGCTTTCTGCGTCATCCCGGACAGGCGCTCTCGCGCGATCAGCTGCTCGACGCGGCCTGGCCGTACGGCGTGGCGGTCACGCCGAACACCGTCGACGCCTACGTGCACCTGCTGCGCGAGAAGCTGGGACCGTCCGGCGGCGAGCGAATCCGGACCGAGCGCGGGGTGGGCTACCGCCTGCTGGCCCCCGACCGGGAGCCGGAGCGCGCCTGAACCATGAGCGTCTTTCGGCGGATCCTGCCCAACCGCCGCGCCGCGTCCGCGGCGAGCGCCTCTGCCTCCACGCCGGGCGACGTCCGGCTCATCGGTGCGGTCCGATGGCGGCTCGTCGCCTGGAGCGGCGCGATCACGCTGGCCATCCTGGTGCTGCTGGGCGGCGCGCTCTACGTCTCGACCGCGCGCAGCCTGGCTGCGACGTCGGAGGCGCCGCTCACCGACCGGGCCCGAACGCTGGAGCGGGTCCTCAGCGGCCTGCCCTTCCGGCCGGAGGCCGATGTCGACCGTCCGGAGATCGGCTTCGCCTTCGGAGGAGCGGCGTCGGGGAGCCTGGCGATCGTCGTCACGCCGGCCAACGGGCTCATCATCCCGCGCGGGATCAGCTTCTCGAACCTCCCCATTGCCGCCGGCGTGGCGGCGGCACGCTCGAGCGGCCGCATGGACACCCGCACCACGACCCTCGGCTCGGTGTCCGTGCGGGTCGTCTCGGCCCCGGTCGACCTGACGTGGGGCCGCTACGTGATCCAGGTCATCGCGGATCGAACCGCCGAGCAGCGGACCCTCTCGACGCTGCTCATCGTGCTGCTGGTCGGGGGGCTGGGGGCCATCGGCCTGGCGCTCGCCGGCGGCTCGATCTACGCCCGCCGCGCGCTGGTGCCGATCCGCGACTCGCTGCGACGACAGCGCGAGTTCGCGGCCGACGCGTCGCACGAGCTGCGGACGCCGCTCACGGTGCTCCGCACCTCCGTGGAGGACCTGCGCCGCCACCCGGAGGCACGCGTTTCGGACGTCGGAGCCGCCCTCGAGGACATGAACGCCGAGGTCAACCACATGACCGATCTGGTGGACGGCCTCCTGCTCCTGGCCCGGACCGATTCGGGCGTGGTGGAGGTGCAGAGCGAGCCGGTCGACCTGGCCGATGCCGCGGCAGCCGCCCTCGGTGAGCTCACGCCCCTCGCCGAGCAGCACGGCGTCCACCTGGTCCTGGATGCGGTGCCGACCACCGTCCGTGGCGACTTCGGCCGCCTCCGGCAGCTGGCGGTCATCCTCATCGACAACGCCATCCGCCATGCGGGGGATGCGGTGCAGGTGGACGTCTCGGTGGCCCGCGACGGCCCGTCGGCGCTGCTGCGCGTCGACGACAGCGGGCGGGGGCTTCGCCCGGAGGAGATCCCGCACCTCTTCGAGCGGTTCTGGCGGGCGCCCGATGCGGCGCCCGGCGGGCTGGGCCTGGGCCTGGCGATTGCGTCGTGGATCGCCGAGCGCCACGGCGGGACGATCAGCGCGGGCGATCGACCCGGCGGAGGAGCGCGCTTCGACGTCCGGCTGCCGGCATCGGCCTGACGGCGGTCAGAGGGGGAGCCGGACGACCGTGACGGCCCAGCTGCAGTCGGAGTCGACGTGGAGGAAGACGTCGCCGGTGAGCGTGTCGTGCTGCGCGAAGAAGGTCGGCTGGGTGGTGCCCGGGGCCGGCGCCTGCGAGATGGTGGTTGTCAGGAAGACGACGGCCTTGCCGTCTGCCGGCTTGAGCGAGCCGGTGAACGAGCAGCTGGACCCGGCGGCGGCGCCGGTGGGCACGGCGACGGCCCAGCGCAGCGCGGTGCTGCCCTCCACCCGGAACGGCCCGAAGTCGCCGCTCGTCGTCCGGGCGTACCCGGCGAGGAAGTCCGGTGAACCGGCCGGCGGGCTGGGGTTGGCCCCGGTCGGGGCCAGGAACGCCGCCGGCGAGAACCCCGCGGCAACCCAGCCCTCGATGAAGGTCGGCTCCGCCGGATCCACGTCCCGGACGAGGTACCAGCCGTAGCCGTCGGTGCGCACCGGGCCGAGCACGGCCTGCACGAGGGTGCCGGGCGGGAGGTTGGCCGAGATTCCCCAGCGGGTCCCCGGCAGGTCGCGGAGACGGACGGTCGTCCGCGTCTTCAGCTGGGCGCCCGCTGCGAAGAGCGGGACATCGGCCTGGTTCGGCGTGGGGGAGGCCGTGGGACTCGGCGTAACGGTCGGTGCCGGGGTGGGCGTGGCCGTGGGCGCCGGGGTTGCGCTGGCGGGGAGCGAGGAGGGCACCGAGGCGACGGCGGACGGCGACGCCGAGCCGCTGCAGCCGGCCAGGAGCACGATGGCGGCGCCGATGAGCGCCGCGAGCCGCCGGCTCACGACAGGGCGCGCTCCTCGAGCGGGATGTCCCAGTGCGCTTCCGTCAGCTCGAAGCGCCGCTGCTCCTCCGCGCGGTAGCGTTCCCGGTCCGGGAAGAGGCGTTGCGCAATCTCCGCTTCGGAGTGCGCCTGGATCGCTGCCCAGTCGCGATAGGTGATGGTGATCATGTAGGTCCAGCCGGCGCCGCCGTCCCCGTGGAAGCGCGGGCCGTAGGCGCGAACCTCCGTCATGCGGCCGGAGCGCACCTGCTCGGCCAGGATGGGGTAGTGGTTGCGGATGAAGAGCTCCCACCACTCGTCGTGGAAGCCCCAGCGGATTCGGTAGAAGTAGGCGACGGTGATCTGCTCGCTCTCGTTCACGGTCTGACACTACCCCATCCGGGGCGTGGCCGAGCGGCCGCGAGCAGCCTCGCGCGGCCCGGGGAGGCGAGAGAGCCAGCCGAGCCCGATTCCACCTGCGACTCACCCGATGCGGATCACGCCTCCCGCGCTGGTCCGCAGCACCCTGAGGACTCAACCGCCGCGAAGTCATCCTCTTCCGCGCCGATGTACTCGCCGGTGGAATCACCCCGCGAAACCGGGCCTGGCTCCGGGACCGGGCGAGGACCGGCGCGCGAGGCGGGAGAGCCAGCCGAGCCCGATTCCACCTGCGATTCACCCGGCGCGGATCACGCCTCCCGCGCTGGCCCGCAACACCGGGGGGACTCAACCGCCGCGAAGTCATCCTCGTCCGCGCAGACTTACTCCCCGGTGGAATCACCCCGCGAAACCGGGCCGGGTTTCCGCGACCGGCCGGGCTACTCCGTGAGGAGCGAGGCGATCTCTCGCGCGTTGGTGGTGCCGTAGTTGGCGTAGCAGTTGTTCATGAGCAGGTGCACCTCCCTGGCCTGCCCCGCCGCCTCCCGCACGCGCGGCACCCATTCCTCCAGCTCCGGCTCGGAGTAGAGGTATCGGAACCGCTCCACCACGGGAATCCCCGTCGCCTCCCAGGTCTCGGCACGACGGCCGTGGAAGCGCACCACCGCCAGTCGCGGCGAAGTGACCGCGAACACCGGTGGCACGGATGACTTCATACCCTGCGGCTCGTCGACCATGACGAACGGGATCTGGTTGCGGTCCAGGAACTCGATCGTCCGGCCCGCGTTCTTCTCGTTGAACCAGCTCGCGGCGCGGAACTCGACCGCCATCGGCATGTCGCCGAGGCGTTCCTTCGCCTCCAGGATGGCGTCGCGCGCCTCGTTGGAGGGGAAGACCCAGCGCGGGAACTGGAGGAAGACCGCTCCGAGCTTCCCGGCGGAGTGCAGCGGCAGGATCCCGTCGCGAAACTGCTCCCAGACCGCCTCGTAGAGCTCCGGCGGGAGGTCCCGCCCGTAGATGCGCCCCTTCTCGTGGAGCTCTGGCGGCAGCTCGTCGCGGATCTCGCGCGGCAGCCGCTTGACCTCCGAGGGCTGGCCGGTCATCAGGGCGTGGGCCTTGATCTCGAAGGTGAAGTCCGCCGGCGTCCGCTCCAGCCACAGCTCGCCCATCCTGCGGGCCGGCAGCGCGTAGTAGGTGGAATCCACTTCCACGAGCGGGAACTGGTTGGCGTAGTAGACGAGGCGATCCTCGGCCGTGGTGGCGTCCGGCGGGTAGAAGACCCCCGGGGCGAGCATGGTGGGGTCCGTCCACGACGCCGTGCCCACCCGAACGGCGGCCTGACCGATGGCGAACGGATGACGCGCCGTCTCGGCGACCGCCTCGCCCCGCTCCGCCGCGGCCTCGGGGCCGGGATCGTGGAGGGCCGGCTCGTCCGATGCACGACGTGGTGCCATGACCATCAGTCTAGGCGCGGAGCCTGCCGGGGCGCGGCAGGTATGGCGCGCGCTGCGCACTGTCGACGTTCGGCACTGGACAGCACGCGTACGGCCTCCGAGCATGCCGGCGGGAGGCGGGGAAATGAGCAGGTTGTGGCGGATCAGCGCCGGAGCGGTCGGCATCCTCACCATCGTACTGTTCGGCTATACGGCGTACGTGGGCGCGGAAGGCTCGCGCCAGCTCGTGGAGGCTTCACGCGACGGCACGGACTGCCGGACCCCGCAGGTCCAGTTCGGCTGGGCATACGAGGCGATCAACTACGACCAGGCCGATGACGCGCTCCTGGCAGCGCACAACGCGGACCTGGAGCACTGCACCGACCAGGGAACCACGGCGGGCGACGAGGTCGTCACCGCTGACGGGGTCCGGATCGCCGGCTGGTACATCCCGGCGGGGAACGGCGCGGGACCCACGGCGCCGACGGTGGTGCTCGTGCACGGATTCCAGTCCAGCAAGGCCGGGATCCTCAAGTACGGCATCGGGCTGCACGACACCTTCAACCTCGTCGCGTTCGACATGCGGAACATCGGGCGCAGCAGCGGCGACCAGACGACGGGCGGCGTGAAGGAGCAGCAGGACCTGCGCGCGGTCATCGACTGGCTCGAGCAGACGAAGCACCCGAGCCGCATCGGCGTGCTCGGGAACTCGCTCGGCGCGGCCACCGCCCTGGCGGAGGCCCGCAACGATCCCCGGGTCGAGGCCCTGGCGCTGGACTCGATGCACACGCGGCTGGCGTACCAGGTCGAGGCACGGGTCACCCACGGAGGCTACCCGAGCTACTTCGGCACGCTGTGGGCGATCATGACGGGAGTCGAGCTACGCACGGGGGTCGACCCCGGATCCATCGATGCGCTGGACACCATCGGCGAGTACGGCACCCGTCCGCTGCTCCTGACCCACGGCGAGCTCGATAACGAGGACCTGCCGGAGCGCACGCAGGCGTTCTACGACAGCCTCGTCGAGGCCGGGATCCCCGCCGAGCTGCGCTGGTGCCCGAACTCCGGTCACAACGCCCCGGCGGGCATGCCGGCCGAGGTGTGCGCCGGCGACTTCGCGACGTGGACCCGCGACTTCTTCTCGCGGACCCTGGTGGGCTAGAGGAGCACGGCGGCGATACCCACCGCCAGGCCGATGGCGGCCCCGGCGCCAATCATGCGCAGCGCCCGCGCGCGGTCCGCGCGGCGCGCCTGGATGTCCGTCACCGCACTCGTGCGCCCGACGGCGCCGAAGTTGAAGATGCCGGCCCATCCGAAGGCGACGCAGAAACGGAGGATCGCCTGGAGGTAGGTCACCGCCGTGCCGGCGGCGGGAATGGCGACCAGGAGCCGCCAGATGGGCGGCGCGCCGATGGCGAAGAGGACGGCGAGGACGGCGAGCGTCACGATGGCTCCCGCATGGCCGGCCCGCCGTCGCGCGGCGATCTCCTGGGGTCCGATGTTGCAGGCCCCGGCCCGGTAGCCGGCCTGGGGGATGAGGGTCACGCTCGCCTCGCGCGCTGCTGGTGCCGTAAGGGTACGCACCATCGGTACGCAGCGGGATACGGCACGTCCGCGGCGGGGTCGGCCGCGACCGGGGAACGCCGAAAACAGGCCGAACAGCACGGTTGCCGGATGGCGCCGGGGCGCGACACTCGCGGCGCCTCGTGGAGGGAGCCCCATGGTCGTTGCCCCTGCTGATCCGCCCCGCGCCGCCCCCGTTCCAGCCCCTGACGCGTCGCCACCGGTCCTGGTGTGCTCCGGCCTCGTCAAGCGATTCGGCGAGCGGACCGCGGTCGACGGCGTGGGGTTCCACATCGCCCACGGCGAGACGTACGGGCTTCTCGGGCCCAACGGGGCCGGCAAGACCACGACGATCAGCATGATCTGCGGCATCCTGGCGCGCGACGCGGGCGAGGTGCGGATCGACGGCCAGGAGCTGACTCCCGGCACGACCGCGGTGAAGGGCGCCATCGGCTACGTGCCGCAGGACCTGGCGATCTACCCGGACCTGTCGGCGCGTGAGAACCTGGTCTTCTTCGGCCGCCTGTACGGGATGCGGGGCCACGAGCTCCGTGAGCGGATCGACGAGATCCTTGGCGTCATCGACCTGGTCGACCGGGCGAAGGAGCGCACCGCCAACTTCTCGGGCGGCATGAAGCGCCGGTTGAACATCGGCATCGGGCTCCTCCATCGGCCGCGCCTCCTGGTCCTCGACGAGCCCACCGTGGGCGTGGACCCGCAAAGCAGGAACGCGATCCTCGAGAGCGTCGAGGCGCTCTCGGCCCAGGGCATGGGGATCCTGTACACGACCCACTACATGGAGGAGGCGGAGCGGCTCTGCGACCGGGTCGGGATCATCGACCAGGGCAGGATCATCGCGGAGGGGACGCGGCGCGAGCTGGTGGCGCTCGTCGGTGGCCTCGACAGGGTGAGCCTGGCGGCGTCTGGCGACACCGCCACGGTCGCCGCCGAGCTGCGCGGGATCGATGGCGTCCGCGAGGCCACGCCGCACGAGGGCGGGATCGAGATCCTGGTCACCGAGGCACGGACCCGTCTCCCCGCGATCCTGCAGGCCGCCACCCGCGACGGCGTGGTCGTCAGGACGGTGGAGGTCGTGGAGCCCGATCTCGAGGCCGTCTTCCTGCACCTCACCGGCAAGGCGCTGCGGGACTGAGTGCGGGGGAGCATGAGCATGCGAGCGGCGCTGGTCATCGCGCGGCGGATCCTTCGCCAGCGCCTCCGCGACCGCTCCGCGATCATCTTCGCCGTCGTCACGCCGCTGGCCCTGGCGATCGCCTTCAGCTCCATCGTCCCCGATTTCACGGGCACGTTCCACGCGAGCTTCGCGGTGGTCGACGAGGATCACGGCGAGATGGCCGGGCTGCTGGTCGACGGCGTCCTGCGCCCGCTCTCCGGGGAAGGCGGCATCCTGGACCTGCAGACGCTGCCGGACGAGGAGAGCGCGCGGCAGACGATCGTGGACGGGAAGGCCGACGCGGGGATCGTCGTCCCCGCCGGCTTCACCACCGCCGTCCAGTCCGGCCAGCCGGCGAGCCTGACCATCGTCGCGGGTGAGGGCACCGTCTCCCTGGAGGTGGCCCGCGCGGTGGTCAACGACTTTGCGAATGCCATCGGCACCGTCCAGCTCATGGTCGGGACGGTCGACGCGGTGAGCGGGACGGTGGACGCGACCACGGTCGCAGCGGCGCGTGACGCCGTGCAGGGTCCCGGCCCGGTGACCGTCACCGATCTCGTGGCGCAGCATCGCCAGGCGGGGATCGCGACGTTCTACGCCGCGTCGATGGCCATCATGTTCGTCTTCTTCGCCACCCAGTACGGGGCGCTGGCACTCCTCGGGGAGCGCCAGGAGGGGACGCTGGGAAGGCTCCTTGCCGCACCCATCCCGTCCGCCTCGATCCTGCTGGGTGGCGCGCTCGCCTCCATGGCGCTGGGGCTCATCTCGATGGGGGTCCTGGCGCTGGCCACCACGGAGATCACGCATGCCAGCTGGGGTCCGCCCGACGCCGTGCTCCTGCTCATCGTGGCGGCCGTCCTCGCCGCGGCGGGCATCTCGACACTGATGGCCGGGTTCGCGGGCAGCGCGGAGGCGGCCGGGAGCAGCAACGCCATCGTGGCGCTGGTGCTGTCGGCGATCGGCGGGGTCTACGTTCCGCTGAGCCAGGCGCCGGAGCTGCTGTCGCGCGTCGCGCTGATCACGCCGCATGCGTGGTTCCTGCGGGCCATCGACACGCTCTCCACCCCGGGCACCGGGGTCGCCGACATCCTGCCCTCGGTGGGGGTGCTGACCGCGATGGGCATGGTCACCGGCGCCATCGGCCTGGCCCGTGCCAGGCGGGTGCTGGTGCTCCGGTGAGCGTGGCGCGATGAAGCTGCTCGAGATCGCCCGGGTGAGCATGCTCCGGACGCTCCGCAATGGGCGGGCGCTCTTCTTCGTGGTCATCTTCCCGCTGATCCTGATCGTCGTGCTGGGGATGACCTACGGTGGCATGGGCGGCGGGCGCGTGGGCGTCCATGACGGCGATGGCGGAGCCCTCGCGCGTGACCTCGTCCAGCGCCTGGCCACGAGCCCCGCTGGGATGCAGCTGCGGACCTACGCGACCGAGGCGGAGCTGCGCGATGCCGTGGAGCGCGGGTTCGTGGAGATCGGGGTGGATATTCCCGCCGGGTACGACGCGCAGCTGCGCAACGGCCAGGCGGCCACGCTGGACTACATCGCCCAGCCGAACAGCGTGGCGAGCACCGTGAAGACGGCGGTCGACGCGGCCATTGCCGGGCACGTCTCGGCCATTCGCGCCGCGCGCTTCGCGGCCGAACGGACCGATGTCGGCTTCGCCGCCGCATTCTCCGCCGCGGGCGTCGAGCAGGAGATCGTGGCCGGCGTCTCCGTGGTGGTTCAGCCGGTGAGCGAGGCGGCGACCTACCCGAACGGATTCACCCTGGGCGCCCAGAGCCAGCTGATCCTGTTCATGTTCCTCACCTCGCTGACCGGTGCGGTCTCGCTTATCGTCAGCCGCCAGCTGGGCATCTCGCGGCGGGAGTACGCCACGCCAACGCCGGCACGCACGATCATCTTCGGCGAAGCGCTGGGACGGTACGCGTTCGCGCTCTTCCAGGGCTTCATCATCGTCATCGGCTCCTGGCTCCTGTTCGGCGTGGACTGGTCAGATCCGATCGCGACGGCGGCGCTGGTCCTCGTCTTCGCCGCCGTCTCCGCCGGTGCGGCGATGCTGATCGGCGCCGTGGCGGCGAACCCGTCGCAGGCGGGCGCCATCGGTCCGGCCGTCGGCATGCTGGCCGCCCTGCTCGGCGGCGCCATGGTCCCGCCCGAGGTCTTCCCCGACGTGATGCGCACCCTGTCGCACGTCACGCCCCACGCCTGGGCGATCGATGCCTTCCGGGAGATGAGCCTGCACGGTGGCCACCTGCTCCAGATCCTGCCCCAGCTGGCCGCGCTGGCCGGGTTCGCCGTGGTGCTGCTGGGGCTGGCCGTGCTGCGCTTCCGGCACGTGATCGTGACCGGCGGGATCTGATCCCGACAGGCCGTTGGGGCGCGCCGGGTATCCGTTTACCGCGGTTCCTCGTCCATACAGGTGAAGGCGTCGACAGCGAGGCCGATGCCGCAGTCAAGGCGAAACGAGGAGCATCACCACAATGACCTTCCAGAACGAGGGAACCGCCGACCGGTTCCTGCGCATCATCATCGGCGCCATGCTGCTGGGCCTGGCGGCCGCCAACATCGCGGCTGGCCCGTGGCTCTTCGCGAGCCTGGCGGTGGGCGTGATCCTGGCCGTGACCGGGATCGTGGGCTTCTGCCCGCTGTATGCCGTCCTGCGCCTGAGCACGCGCGCCGTTCGCCGCTAGGGCACCCCGACCCGGCCCAATCGGCACTGGATCGGAGGCCGATGCCGGCGAGATCATCGTGCCGTGACCGATCTGCGTGAGCCGGAGCAGCTGGCAACCCGCCTCGCCATCGAGGCGCCCTGGCTGGTCCGGCTCGCGTCGCGCCTGACGCGCGATCCCGCGGAGGCGGAGGACCTGGTGCAGGAGACCGTGGTCGCCGCGTGGCGGCGGCGAGGGCAGCTGCGCGATCCTGGGGCGCTGCGCGGGTGGCTGCGGCGTTCGCTCGTCAACCGGGTGATCGACCGCTCCCGGCGGCACCCGGTGGAGCTCCTGGACTTCGCGGCCGTCGAGGCGGACTGGCGCGACGACGATTTCACCGTGGACCCCGAAGCGGTCCTCGAACGCGCGGAGCTGCGCGACGAGCTGGAGGACGCCCTCGTCCGGCTCCCGGTCATCTATCGCATCCCGGTCGTCCTCCACGACGCCCTGGACTGGAGCGGACAGGAGGTTGCGCAGGCGATGGGGATCGGGCTGCCGGCCGCGAAGCAGCGGATCCGGCGAGGGCGGATGATGCTGGTCCACGCGCTCGCCACCGACGATGCCCGGCGGCGGGCGTCACTGTCCCAGCCGATGCGCTGCTGGCGAGCCAGGCGGCTCGTGTCGGGCTACCTCGACGCGGAGCTGGCGCCGGGGGAGAAGCGAGCCGTGGAGGAGCATCTCGCGTCGTGCCCGACCTGCCCGCCGCTGTACGCATCGCTGGTCGGCATTCGCGACGCGATGGGCGCGCTGCGCGACCCGAACAGCGTGATCGAGGCGGAGATCGCGGCGCGAATCACGGAACGGACGCGGTCCATGCGCTGAGGGCAGCCGCGCCCGATCGTTCGGGAGGAACGGCACTGTGCGGGTGGATTCGGCCGTCGTGAGGATGGCGCCATCGGTTCGTTCGTTGCTGCGAGTGCCGCGACAGGAGGTCGTTCGGGATGTCCGAGGGCGGTGGACGCCGCGCGCTGCGGTACCTGGCTGCGGCCCTGTCGATCGCGATGGCCGCGGTCTATCTCCTCATTGGCCTGGAGGTCATCAAGGTCGTCGACGGGCCGTCCTCCGACGCGCCCTCGATGCTCGTCTTCGGCGGCCTCTCGGCGGCAGCGTTCGTAGTCGGGGCCGTCCTGCTGACGGTCTTCGACCGGCGGATCCTCTGGGCGCTGGGTGGGCTCTTCCAGATCTTCGCCATCGCCATGTACTTCGCGGTGGCGCCGCAGCGCGATCCGTCGTACGAGCCGTGGGGGATTGGCCTGAAGATCGGCCAGGGCGTCCTGCTGCTCGCCCTTGCCTACCTGGCCCTGCGCGCGCCCGCACCCGGGCGATTCCCGACGGCAATCCGGAGCATCCCGCGATGAACAGCGTGATCGTCTATGCCTCGCGCAGCGGGAACACGCGTCGCGTGGCCGAGGCCATGGCCGAGGCGCTGCGCTCAGAGGGCGCCGTGGACCTGCATCCCGTGGGGGAGGCGCCCGCCCTGCTCCCGCACGACGTGGACCTCGTGCTGGTGGGTGGACCCACTGAGGGGCACGGGCTGACCCAGCCGATGGCGGACTGGATCCTGCGGCTGGACCGTTCCAGCCTGCAGGACACCTTCGTGGCGGCGTTCGACACGCGCCTGCGCTGGCCCCGTCTCCTGTCGGGATCCGCGGCCGCGGGGATCGCCCGGCGGTTGCGCGAGAAGGGGGCGCGGGTCATTGGCGAGGAGATGAGCTTTCTCGTCACCGGCCAGCCGGAGCTGATCCCCGGTGAGACGGAGCGGGCGGCCGCCTGGGCCCGGGAGATGGCGGAGACGGTGAAGAACCGGCGGGCGAGCCCCGCGCTGGTCTGAACGCGCCCTCGTAGCGCGCCAACTCACCGCGCTGCCGCCCCCACGAGGCATGAACCGTGCCTCGGACCGCCGCCGGATCGCGGCTGGCGCGGCGGCGTACGATGGCTTCGATGTTCGAGACCGATGCCGAGGTCGCCTGGATCCAGGACCTCTTCGACGCGACCCTGCGTCGCGCCAACCCGCATATGCGCAGCATCGTTCATCCCGGGCGCCGCCTGACCGCGCGCCAGATGGTGCGGTACCTCGAAGGGACTCGCCACGTGGCCTTCGCCACGGTCAGCTCGGAGGGCGAGCCGCGGGTCTCGCCGCTCGATGCGCTGTTCATCCACGGGCGCTTCACGATGTCGACCGGGGTGCGGGCCACGAAGGTGCGGCATCTGCACGCCAATCCGGCCTGCTCCGCGGTGTACATGGAGGGCGACCGCATCGCCGTGGTCGCCAACGGCCAGGTCGAATGGATCGAACCGGAGCACCCCGACCACGCGGAGATCCACCGGACCTGGACGGAGACCTACGGATCGGACCCGTACACCTGGGGCGATATCGTCTTCTTCCGTCTCGAGCCGGTGACGATGTGGGCCTACGCCTCCAACCCGGACGAGTTCGCCTCGGACTGATCACGACCTGGCCGTCAGCGGCGGTGGCCACTCGGGCGGCTCGCACATATCATGTCGCGATGAACGACGCGACCGCGACCGCGCCGGCGAACGCGGACCCCCAGCCGCAGACCGCTGACCTGGAGCAGCACCGGCAGGAGCTGACGGCCTACGCGTATCGCATGCTCGGCTCGAGCTTCGAGGCGGAGGACGCCGTCCAGGAGACCTTCGTTCGCGCCTGGCGCAACCTCGAACGCTTCGAGCAGCGGGCCAGCCTGCGGACGTGGCTGTATCGCATCGCCACGAACGTGTGCCTCGACATGCTCGGCAGCCGGCAGCGACGGGCGCGGCCCATGGACCTGGGGCCGGCGGGTGTCGCCGACATCCGGCTCCTGGGCGAGGCGCTGCCGGAGGCGACCTGGATCGAACCGATGCCGGACGGCCGCGTCCTGCCGGAGGCCGGTGACCCGGCGGAGCTGGCCGTGGCGCGCGAATCCGTGCGGCTCGCCTTCGTCGCCGCGCTCCAGCATCTCCCGCCCCGGCAGCGGGCGGTGCTCATCCTGCGCGAGGTGCTGCGCTGGCATGCGAGCGAGGTGGCGGAGCTGCTGGGGACGAGCGTCGCGTCGGTCAACAGCGCGCTGCAGCGGGCGCGCGCCACCCTGGCGGCCGCCAGGATCGATCTCTCGGCGCCGCCGGAGCCGATGGACGACGCGAAGCGCGCGCTGCTGGCCCGGTACGTCGACGCGTTCGAGGCCTACGACATGGATCGGCTCACCGCCCTCCTCGCGGAGGACGCGACCTGGAACATGCCCCCGTACGCGCTCTGGCTGCAGACCCACGCCGATATCGTCGGCTGGTGCATCGGTCCCGGCATCGGCTGCCAGGGGTCGCGGCTGGTGCCGGCATCGGCCAACGGGATGCCGGCCTACGGGCAGTACAAGCCCGATCCGGTGGCTGGAGGCTGGGCACCGTGGTCACTGCAGGTCGTCGAGACCACCGGAGACCGGATCACGGGGATCACCTTCTTCCTCGACACCCAGCGCCTGTTCCCGCTCTTCGGCCTGCCGCCGCACCTCGACGCCTGACCCGCCCCGCAGCGACGGTTCGCAGTCGAGCACCCCGCGCAGACCGGCCAGCTCCAGCAGGTCGAGCAGCTCGGGTGGGGCGTTGCGGACGCACACCCGGCCACCGTGTCGCCCGGCGTTCAGCTGCAGACGGGCCAGCGCGTCGATCAGGTCCAGGTCCGCGCCACGCACGCCGCGCAGGTCGACGGTGATGGCCGCGCGCACCAGCGAGCTCTCCCCGGGTGGATGTCGTCGCCCATGAGACGGTGAGGGGCGGGCGGACTCATCGGTCCGGCCGGCGTGGACGGCCGCGGACTAGAGCCGGGCGCCCGTCGTGTCGGGGGGCTCGGGACGTTCCGGGCGGTCGTCGAGACCGTCGACCGTCACGCCGTCCGCGGAGGCCCACGGCTCGTGGTACTCCTCCGAGATCTCCGTCACCGGGCGCGGCCGGTTGACGATGAGGTGGTCGAGCGTCCCGAAGAGCCCGGCGACGACCTCGCCACCCGAGGGGTTGGAGGGCAGTGCCTCACCGGGTTCACGCTTCCTGCGTGCCATGCGGACACCCTACTACGAACCGCCGATGGTGATCGAGGCCGTGACCGGGCCTGCGGCTGCGGTGGCCGCGTCCCATTGGCGCACCGACCCGCCCACCAGGATCGCCAGCAGCCCGTCCGCGGTGTCGACGAAGGTCACCTGCAGGCGCCGCCCGGAGGCGAGGGAGACGGTGCCGTCCGGAACGCTGAAGACCGCGGTGAGCTGCCGCGCGGAGAGGTCCGGATTCGTGGCGTCGATCTGCATCCGCAGGCCCACCTGGCCGCCCACGCTGACCTCGACCGGATTGCCCACGACCAGGTCGTCGCGCTCGATCAGGTCGCTCACCGCGGCGTTGGCGCTGTGCACGTCCGAGGGGCGGGCGAACTGGACCGCGATCACGTCCAGGGTGTCCGGGTTGCGCTCGACGTCGAAGAAGCCGCTGGACGCCTGGACCGCGCTCCATCCCGGGCCGATGGTGAACGTCACCGGGGGCGCGAACGTGGACCGCGTGTAGCGGCCGGCCGCAAGCGGTCCGGTGCCCATGCCGTCGAGGTCTCGGACGCGAGCAACGTTCCGGCGGGGGAGGGTGAAGGGCTGCGCCGCGGGGTCGATGTGACCGCGGCCCCGCCCGATGGGGTGGCTGTCGCGGCGCCGACGCTCGCAGATGCGCCAGGCGATCCGCTCGGGGATCCGCCGGAGCCGGTGGCCGTGCCGGGAGACGCGGTCGCGCCCACGGGGACGGACGGAAGGGCCGGCAGGGGAACCGCCGGCGGCCGGCGAATGACTGCCGACCGCCGGCCCCCCGCAGGCGGCGAGGACCAGGACCAGCCCTGCCATCCATCCGCGCGCCCCGTGGCGCCGGACGGCCGCGCGCGGAACGTCGCGGACCGCTACGATCGGCTGTGTGAAGCGGTCACGCATCAGCTGGCTCATGGACCTCGACGGGGTCATCGTCCGCGAGGAGCACCTGGTTCCCGGCGCGGATCGCCTCCTGGCACGCCTCGCCGAGACGAACCACCCGTTCCTGGTCCTGACCAACAACTCCATCTACACCCCCCGCGACCTTGTCGCGCGCCTGGCGCGCATGGGAGCCATGATCTCCCCGGACGCGATCTTCACCTCCGCGCTCGCCACCGCCCAGTTTCTCGCAGAACAGCGACCCGGGGGGACGGCATTCGTCATCGGGGAGGCGGGCCTGACGAACGCGCTGTACGACGTCGGCTACACGTCGTCGGAGCGGGATCCGGACTACGTGGTCCTGGGCGAGACCCGCACGTACAGCTTCGAGCGGATCAGCCGCGCCATCCAGCTCATCTCGGGCGGAGCGCGCTTCATCGCCACCAACCCCGACCCCACCGGGCCCAGCCCGGACGGACCGCTGCCCGCCACCGGCTCCGTGGCGGCGCTCATCTCCAGCGCCACCGGCGTTCAGCCGTACTACATCGGCAAGCCGAACCCGTACATGATCCGCTCCGCGCTGCGCACCATCGATGCCCACTCGGAGTCGACCGTGATGATCGGCGACCGCATGGACACCGATATCGTCACCGGCCTGGAGGCGGGCTGCGAGACGATCCTGGTCCTGTCGGGGATCACCGAGAGCGAGGAGCAGGCACAGCGCTTCGGCTACCTGCCCAGCCGGATCGTGGCCTCGGTGGCGGACCTCGTCGACGAGATCGAGCCGCTCGAGGCGTAGCCCCGCTCCGACGTGGCGCCGGCATCGGTCCCGGTCGTGGGGCGAACGGGCCGCTAGGAGACCGGCTGCAGGGTCTCGACCACGAACTTCGATGCGCATGTGAGCCAGGCGCCCAGCTGCGTCACGTCGCTGGGATCGCTGGTGGAGGTGGCACACGCCTGCGCTGCGGGGTCGTCGAAGTGGCCCGTGATGGCGTAGGCCGGGCCAACGGTCCCCTGGTCGGCGAGGCCGGTGGGCGAGATGCCGCTGGCCGGGTCGAAGTGGAGCAGGAGGAGCCAGGCGGAGCTGCCGTCGGCGTTGACCCAGCTGTAGCCGATGTTGTCGCAGACGAGCCAGCCGGGCTGGCCCGCAGGCGGCAGGCAGGCACCTCCCAGGCCGCCCCCGGCCGGCTCGGCGGCCTGGTAGGCGGAGAAGCCGATGGAGTCGCCGCCGTAGCACGCCAGGCGCACGATCGCCGGCATGGCGCTGAGGGCGGTGACGTCCGGCGCGGGGCAGTCGACCGATGCGGGCGCCAGCCATGGGTTGCTCGGTGTGCCGGCAGCGATCCAGCCCACCGCAAGGTGCGCCGCGGCGAAGTTCGGGTCCTGACGCAGGCCTACCGCGTACCAGCGGTAGCCTTCCGCCTCGACCGGTCCATCGAGGACCAGGACCTGGTCGCCGCGGGCGAGCGGCACGCTCGCGGACGGGAAGTCGGTCACGTCGAGCAGCCCCGCGCTGCCTGACGGGCTCACCCGGACGTTGAGCGAATCGACCCTCACCTCGGCCAGGGTGAGCTTGCCGAGGGCCGCGGCGGGCGTGGGGGTGGGGCGGGGCGGCGTCGGCACCGGCGTCGGCACCGCTGTCGGCGCCTCCGTGGAGCCCAGGGTGGGCAGGACCGATGGCGTGGTCGCCACGGAGGGCGTGCCGGACCCGGCGGGCGAGCCCGTGACGGTGGGGCTCGTGGCAGGGGGTGTCGCCGAGCAGGCGGCCAGCGCCAGCGTGCCGAGCAGGACCCCGACCCGTGCCCGCAGCCTCATGGTCTCCTCCCGTCGACGGCCCGACCGCTCGATCGCCACTGTACGCGTGGGCCGTGCCGCACGGCAAGCCGCCCGGGCCGCGTCGCAAGCGTACGCTAGTGCCCGCCGCGAACCGAAGGATGGAGAGGGCAGGACAGCGTGGACGAGGATCGAGGGAACAGAGGTCAGGTCTGGGAGGTTTCGCCGGAGAGCGAGGCGGTCCGCCCAGGCCCGTCGCTCCTGCGCCGCCTGGCACCGACCCGGTCCGCGGCACTCATGTACATGGGGCTCATTATCCTGCTGGCGCTCGTCGTCCTCATGATCCTCCCGGGAGGCGGCGGCGCCGGCACCATCACCTTCGGAACCGGCGTGGACAGCTCCTCGCGCACCCTGCAGAACGAGACGTCGACGTTCCGCGTCGGGGATAGCTTCGCGTTCCGGGCCACACTCACGCAGTCCGCGCCAGGCAACGAGCTCTCCGTTCGCGTGACTCGATCTGCGGCCGGCGCAACGCCCACCACGACCGCCTACCCCGTTTCCGGGGGTGGCTCGACGGCGACGCAGGTGCTCGTCCTGCTGGAACCGCGGACCCTCGGACCCGACGACGTCGGGGACTGGACCATGGAGATCCTGCAGGGCGGAAAGGTACTGGCGAAGGGTTCGTTCACCGTGGACGGCGGCTCAGGCGGGTAGGCCAGGGCCACCGGACGCACCGTCATGTTCCGATGGCACAATGGGCGGCCTCCGAGCCGCGGTGGCGCCGGGCGACCGCGACGGATCGGCATCGGTACGAAGGGGTGACCAGGTGGCAGCGGCAACCGCGACCAACCGGCCGCGCTGGGTGGATCTCGCGACGAGCGATCCTGCGGCGGCCGGCGAGTTCTACGCGACGCTCTTCGGGTGGGAGATCGAGGCCTCGCCCGATCCCCAGTACGGCGGCTACGCGCTCGCCCGGGTCGACGGGCGGGACGTGGCCGGCATCGGTGTACAGCAGCAGCCGGGGCCGAGCTTCTGGGCCCTCTACATCGGATCCGACGATGCAGAGGCCACCGGTACGGCGGTGGAGGCCGCGGGGGGCACGGTGATCATGCCGGCCTTCCCGGTGGGCGACCAGGGGCGTATGGCCGTCTTCACCGACCCGACCGGCGCGTTCATCAGCGTGTGGCAGTCGCAGGAGATGGGCGGCTTCCGGGCCGGCGGCGTCAACGAGTACGGGTGGGCGGAGCTCAACGCTCGCGGCCTGGAGAACGCGCTCCCGTTCTACCGGGCCGTCTTCGGCTGGGAGGCGCAGACGAGTCCCATGGGAGAGGGCCAGCCGGACTACACCCAGTTCATGCTGGGCGGAGAGTCGATCGCCGGAGCCTGGGAGATGAGCCCGGGCCTGCCGCCGGAGATGCCCAGCTACTGGATGGTCTACTTCAACGTCGCCGATGTCGACGACGCCTTTCGGCGCGCGCTCGAGGCGGGCGGCTCCGAGAGGGTCTCGCCCACCGACTTCCCGGGCGGGCGCTTCGCGATCATCGGCGATCCGCAGGGAGCCATGCTGGGGCTGCTCAGGACCGCCCCTCGCTGAGCCGCGCCTCGCCGGCATCCACGGTCCGGCGCACCAGGCGGTTGAAGGCGCCGCCGGTGCGCTGGACGGCGTGCCCCGCGCCGGGGATGACCACCCGCTCGGCGCCCAGCTCGCGGGTCAGTGCGTCGCATACCGCGTCTGCCGCGGGGTCGTGCGCCCCGGATACCACGACGATCGGGAACCCCGCGGCGCGCAGGGTCGGGAAGTCGAAGACCGCCTCGTCGGGTGGCCGCTCGACGAGCATCGCCCGCACGGATGCCTCCATCTCCGGCGTCAGTGTCTCCGGGACCTTCGCCCGCGAGCCCACCGCCTCCAGGAAGCGGACGAACGTCTCGCGGATGGTGCCCGGCGCCTGCAGCGCCGCAACGACCCGGGCGATGGCTGCCTCGACCTCAGGGTTCCCGCGCGCCACGCCGAACGCCGGCGGCTCGATGACGATGAGGGAGCGGACTTGCTCCGGGACCAGGCCGGCCGCCTGGAGGGCGACCACGCCGCCGGAGGAATGGCCCACCACGTGGGTCCCCGGTTCGATGAGGCCGGCCATCTCGCGCGCCTGGACCTCGAAGTCGATGCGCTCCAGGGCTGGGTTCGGCGGGTATCCCGAGCGATGCGGGACGACCAGCCGGTACGCGTCGGCCAGCTCGCGCTGGGCGGCCCACGTCGCCCAGCCCGGCGAGGTGCTGCCGTGGATCAGGAGAATCCGCGGCCCGTGGTCTCCCAGGCGTTCGACGTGCATGGCGCGAGTCTAGGGGCACGCCCCGGTATGCATCGTGCACCGTGAGTCGGGCCATGCGTGCCGAAGCGACCAGCGACATCTGGTGGAAGAACGCCGTGGTCTACTGCGTCGACCTCGCCTCGTTCCTGGACAGTGACGGGGACGGGGTCGGTGACCTCGACGGGCTGACCCGGAAGATCGACTACCTGGCGGGGCTGGGCGTCACCTGCCTGTGGCTGCTCCCCTTCTACCCCTCGCCGGAGCGTGACTACGGCTACGACGTCTCCGACTACTTCGGCGTGCGCGACGAGTTCGGTTCCCCCGGCGATTTCGTCGAGATGCTGCGCACCGCGCACGAGCGGGGGATCCGGGTCATCGCCGACCTCGTGGTGAACCACACCTCGGACGAGCATCCGTGGTTCCAGCAGGCTCGGCGCGGACACCCGCGCTTCCGCGACTTCTACGTCTGGTCGAACGAGAAGCCCGACGGACGCGGAACAGCGGAATCATCTTCCCCGGCAAGCAGAAGGGGATCTGGAGCTACGACCGCGTCGCGAAGGCGTGGTACATGCATCGGTTCTACGACTTCCAGCCGGACCTGAACATCAACAATCCCGAGGTCCGCGACGAGATCCAGAAGGTGATCGGCTACTGGATCCAGCAGGGTCTCTCCGGGTACCGGGTGGACGCGGTGCCGTTCATCATCGAGGAGGTCGCCGGGGAGCATCCGGCGGTCAAGGACCCCCATGACTACCTGCGCCAGCTGGCGGACTACATGTCGCGCAGGCGGGGTGACGCGGCCTTCCTGGCGGAGGCGAACGAGCCGCTGGACGCGGTCGGCGCCTTCTTCGGCGAGCGCGGCAACCAGATGGACATGCTCTTCAACTTCATCGCCAACCAGGCGATGTACCTGTCGTTCGTGCGCCACGAGGCGACGCCGCTGGCGAACGCCCTGGAGGCCATGCCGCGCATCCCGTCCCGCTCACAGTGGGCGTACTTCGTGAAGAACCACGACGAGGAGACGCTCGACAAGCTGACCGATGCCGAGCGCGCGGAGGTCTTCGCCGCCTTCGCGCCCCGCGAGGAGATGCGCCTCTTCGGGCGCGGCATCCGGCGACGCCTGCCGGGCATGGTGGACGGTGATCGGCGGCGGATGGAGCTCGCCTACAGCCTGCTCTTCAGCCTGCCCGGCACCCCGGTCCTCTTCTACGGGGAGGAGATCGGGATGGGGGAGAACCTGTCTCTGCCGGACCGCCTGGCGGTGCGGGGCCCGATGCAGTGGACCGCCGAGCCGGGCGGCGGCTTCTCCACGGCGGATGCGGCGGACTGGCCGCGCGCACCGATGCCGGACGGACCGTTCGGCTATCGCACCGTCAACGTGGAGGATCAGCGCCACGACCCGCACAGCTTCCTCAACTGGATGGAGCGTGCGATCCGGACCCGCAAGGAGTGGCCGGACTTCGGGTGGGGTGCCTGGCGGCTGCTCGGGACGCGGAACCCCGCGGTGCTCGCGCACCTCGCATCGTGGACCGGCGGCTCGGTCATGGCGTTCCACAACTTCAGCGCGGAGAAGGCCCGGGCGACCGTGCAGCTCCCGCGCGAGGCGACCGGGGGCCGATGGCGACGCATCTTCGCCCCCGGCGAGCAGGATGGGGAGCCCGACCGCGACGTGCCGGACCATCACCTCACGCTGGAGCTGCCACCGTACGGCTACGCGTGGTACGGCTGCCGCGAGGGCGTCGCCTGAGCGCGCGACGGGCGATGGTCGCCGCGCGACGATGCTCACGGGATGGGCCTTGGGACCGGGGAAGCCTCTGTCCCCGGTCCTGCGGCTATCCCGGGCGGACCATTCGACCGGGGAACCCGGACTCCTCGGTCGCAAGGTCAGCTTTCTGAGCTTCGAGCAGGCACGGGCTCCCCGGCTGGTTCGCGGGTGGCGCGCGGGTGGCTCAGGAACGCGCGGCGATGTAGCGGAACTTGATCCGCTTCTCCATCCCGGCGAAGGGGCCCTCGCCGCGGGCATGGAGCTCCACGATGAACGGCATGAGCGCGGGGTACTCCCCGGACGCCTCGCGGTAGTCGCGGTTCATGGACCCCACGTGCGCGGTGAGGAGCTGCGCGACGCGCGCCCGGAACGCTTCGTCCGGCGCGTCGTTGAGCAGCTGGACCGCGACGTGCGGCCGCGTCTCCCCGGGACGCTCCTCGACCACGGAGAGCTGGAAGGAGAGGATGTGCGCGGCCACCTCGGCATCCGAGTAGATCGCCGACTCGATGTCCTCGGGGTAGATGTTGGCTCCCATGACCGACACCGTGGAGTCCTTGCGCCCGAACACGAACAGGTACGGCATCCGGATCAGGTGCCGGCCGCCGGCGAGGGCGCAGCGAGTCGAGATCCACGCCCACCCGTTGCAGCCGATGCCGGAGCTCGTCGTCGCGGAGGACCAGCCCTTCGTCGTGGGGGTTGTAGCGCAGCTTCGGAGAGAGGGTGGCGTGACGGGCCACGGTGAAGACCAGCTCGCGGTCCGCGTTCTCCTCGATGTGATGGAAGAACGGGTTGAACTGGAACACCATCGGCGAGCGCTCGTCGCCGCCCAGCAGTGCCTCGGCCACGTCGCGGCGCTCGATGGCGAGGCGCCGGAGCGCGATGCTCGCCGGCGTCTCCGCCGCCAGGCCGATCTCGACATCGGTCACACCGTAGCCGGAGTAGACCCCCTGGAAATGCCGCGCCAGGTACGTGCGCAGCGCCTCGGAGTTCCCCTCGCCGCCGAGGAGCGCCCACATGCGGTACGCCGACCAGTCCATGCCGCGCCGCTCGCCCTCGTCGAGGAGCACCTTGAGGAACGGCGGGTAGCCCACGATGAGATACCGATGCCCCGGCCCCAGCTCGACCAGGGTGCCGAGCACCTTGTCGAGGTCCGGCCCGGTGGCTTTCACCAGGCCGCGCTCCTCCAGGGCCGCCGCGGTCGTCATGCCCGTGGCCCAGGCGCCCATCGAGAAGGTGTTCAGCACCACCAGCGGCTCGTCTCCGAACGTGTAGCGCGCGAAGAACGCGATCATCCGGCGGACGTGGCGCCGCTCCTGGGCGCCGCGCACCCAGTTGTACGGCGTGCCGGTGGAACCGGAGCTCTCGTCGATGGTCGTGCCGATCAGCGGGAGGCGCCCGTCCAGGCATCGCTCGGTGAGCGGGTAGGCGTCGATGTACGAGTGCTTGTCGGTCTCCGGCAGGTCGCGCAGGTCGCGGATCCGGTCCGGTTCGATGCCGTGCCCCTGGAGGAAGTCGCGGTAGGCCGGCACGCGCCGGCCGGCCTCGCGGACGGCGCGCAGGGCCCTCGCCTCGCTGAACGCATCGGCGGGACCCGGCGGCATGACCTCCAGGAACCACTGCAGCGCGCCGTAGCGACGGCTCACGCTGCGCAGGAGGACCTCGAGCGCCCACTGCGAAGCGGATCCGGGGAGCGCCCGGTTCCTGGGACGGGCCGGAACGGCCGGTTCGGGCGTGCTCGCGGTCGTTGGTGCAGTCATGGCGCCATGGTCCGCCTCAACCCCTGCGGTACCACTACGGTGGGTGCGGATGCGGGGGAGTGGTAGGGCCAAACGGCTCGGGGAGGGACTCCGCCCCCCAGGCAGGGCCTCAACATGCTCAGCAGATGGGCCTTACGACCGAGGAAGTCTCCGTCCTCGGTCCAGCGGTTAGCGGCCGAGGCACCACCCGACCGAGGAAGGCGGCCTCCTCGGTCGCTAGGTCACGTTGCTGAGCAACAAGGGGAGGGAACGCCGGGCCTGCCCGACGGCAGGCCCGGCGTCACTGGACGCTGGATCGGCCGGCCGATCAGTCCGTCAGGAACGGCAGGATGAAGTCGTACGAGGGCTCCGTGTCGACCCGCCACGAGTAGTCCGCTCCGTGGCAGGTGGCGCTGAACCCGTACGAGACCACCGAGACACGACCTGGTTCGTGTTGTTCACGAAGAGCGGTCCGCCCGAGTCGCCGAAGCACGACCCGCCGGTCCCGCCAATGGGCGACGGGTTGTTGAGGGTGTGCAGGTTGCCGCCCTTCGAGGCGTTGCCGTTGACCTCCACGATCCGCGAGGTCGACTTGTAGCGCGACTCGATGTCCATGGGATGCGGCTGGATCGCCTGGATCCCGTATCCGACCGTCTCGAGGAGCGCGCTGTTGCGGCTCTTCGCGACCTTCGCCATCGCGTCGGCGGTTCCCTGCGCAGCCAGGACACCGTACGCGCCCATGGTCACCGGTGCGTCGAGGACGACGATGCCGGTGTCGTTGTTCACCGGGAAGTTCGCGAAGTTGTCGTAGGCCGGGTTCGGGTGCGAGACACCGCGGATGTACGCGCCGTTCGTCTGGAGCCAGCTGACGCGATCCGCGTTGAGCTGTCCCTGGTCGGTGTAGTCGGCGCGCTTCGGGAACCCGGCGAGGACATCGGCGGCCCCGAAGGTGACCCACACGTCGTGGCCACCGCTGGCGCCGACGTCCTGCAGGCCGGTGGCGATCCCGTACGTGCAGTGCCCGGCCGTCAGGAAGACGGTGGGGCTCAGCAGCGTGCCCGAGCAGCTGTACCAGCCTGCCTCGCCGGGACTGGCGTCGTAGAAGATCATGAAGCCCACGTAGGGGTGCTCGCCGGCGTCCGGCTGTCCGTAGGTGATGGCCGATGCGGGCGCCGCAACGAGCAGCATGGCGGCCAGCGCCCCGATGATGGCGATCCTGAGTCGGTGCATGGGGACTCCTCCAGCGGTTGTCTCACGTCGCGGGGGTGATCGGCAGCATAGCCGCGCTTGAGGCCGCGGGCATGCCTGCGCGATGATTCCGGTGCGCGGGCGCACCTGCCCCCGATGAGAGTGGAGGCCGGCATCGGTCCATGACGCCATGAGCAAGCTCACCTACTCCTTCAGTGTTTCGCTGGACGGCTTCATCAACGATGCCGCCGGCTCCCTCGAGTGGATCGACATGACGGAGGAGATCCACGCCTGGTTCAACGACCGTGCCCGCGAGGCGGCCGCCTCGCTGTACGGCCGTCGCCTGTGGGAGACCATGGCGGCCTACTGGCCGGATGCCCTGACCGATGCCGACGCCAACCCGGTCATCCTCGACTTCGCCCGGATCTGGAATGCCACGCCGAAGATCGTCTTCTCCTCGACCCTCGACGCCTCCTCCGTCGCCGCCGTCGCCAATGCCCGCCTGGAGCGTGGGTCGCTGCTCGACGCGCTGCCGCGGCTCCGGGACGAGTTCCCCGGGGAGCTGGAGGTCGGCGGCGCGGCGCTGGCGGCTCCGCTCATCCGGCGCAACCTCATCGACGAGTACCGCCTCGTCGTCCACCCCGTGGTGCTCGGCTCGGGGACTCCCTTCCTCCCGCCGCTTGGCTCACCGCTTCGCCTGCGCCTCGTGGAGTCCCGCCCCTTTGCCTCCGGGGCCGTCCTCCTCCGCTACGACCGCCCCTCGTAGACGACCCGCGCCTCACGCTCGGGGCAGCGCTCGTCACCGGAGTTGCTCAGCGGATGGGCCTTATGACCGAGGAAGCCTCGGTCCTCGGTCCTGCGGTATATGGGCCGCGAACCACCGGACCGAGGAAGCCGTCCTCCCCGGTCGCAAGGTCACGTTGCTGAGCATCTGACCGGGCGAGAGGGCGGTCGCAAGGGCGAGTTCAGCATCTACACGAGCAGGACGCCGTTTGCCGTCGGGACCTCGCCCGCTCGCAGGGCCTTCAGGACGGCGCGGCGGCGCAGCGGGAACGCGGGATCCATGGTGGGTGCCGCATCGGCCAGTGCCTGGCGGTTCCAGCGGGTATCCGCGAGGACAAGCACGATGCAGCTGATTCCGGCGGCCTCCGCCTTGAGCAGGATCGCGCGGATCTGGGCCTGGACGTCGGTCAGCCGGGTGATGCACTCGACCGCCACCCTGAGGCGGCCGTATCGCAGGACCGCGTCGAAGGCCCGTGCGTCGCGGGGAGCCACGGGCACCTCCGTCCGCACCGACCACCAGTCGCCCCGAAGGCGAAGGAACCGTCCCAGGAGCTCCAGCTGCCCCGCATCCCGCATCGCAGATCCGCCAGGGAAGGCTCGCAGACGAACGTCGAGGCCGACCACGGCACCCACCCGGGCGAGGAAGACGGAGCCGGGGTCCTCGATGCGCCCGGCCTCGAGGTGGGCGATCAGCTGTCGCGAGCAGCCGACCGCCGCGGCCACCACCCGCTGGCTCAGTCCGGCGGCACGCCTGGCCGCACGGATCTGGCCCACCGCCTCGCGGAGCGACTGGCGCGCCCGCTCTCCGGCTCGCGTGGCTGGACTGGATCGCGTCGCCATGAGCCCAGTGTGCCGACCGGCGCTTACGGAGCGATTACTCCTCGGTTCCTGCCGCCC
The DNA here is from genome assembly GCA_963773695.1 of uncultured Chloroflexia bacterium. GTDB lineage: Bacteria > Chloroflexota > Limnocylindria > QHBO01 > QHBO01 > CAVXEH01. Next base: position 230,500 of record CAVZCE010000015.1, read on the forward strand.
TGCCGGTCGGGTGCTCACCAACCGAACCTTGTGACCGAGATGGGGCCGCTCCTCGGTCGTACGGTTACCCGCGGCTGACCTCCTGACCGATGTCGAGCCCGTCCTCGGTCGCAAGGCCCACCTGCTGAGCAAACCGCCCAAGACGTAACCGCGCAACGCGTCAGCCGCGCAACGCGTAGGCCGCGCAAGGCGTCAGGCGGGGGCGGGTTCGTAGATCGCGATGATCACCCCGGTGCTCGTGCCCACGGAGCTCACCAGGCGGAGGCGGGCGAGGACCCCGTCGTCCGCGAACAGCCGCCGGCCACTCCCCAGGACCAGGGGATGGATGAAGAGGAACCAGCGGTCGATGAGGCCGACAGCGGCCAGCGACTGCACGAGCTCGCCGCTCCCCAGGATGACGATGTCCTTGCCGGGCTCCCGGCGGAGCCGGGCCGCGCCATCGGTCCCGTCAGGGAGGAGGACGGAGTTCTGCCAGACGAGCGGCTCGCGCAGGGTGCGCGAGGCGACGTACTTGGTGGCGTTGTCCAGGACGGGACTGAACTGGTTGTCGGTCCGGCCCGCCCACACGCCGTGGAACTGCTCGTAGGTGCGCCGGCCGAGCAGGATGGCGCCCGTGGTGGACATGGACTCGGCGACGGCCTTGTCCTGCTCGGGGCTATCGGAGTACGGGCGCCGACCAGCCGCCCAGGTCGAAGCCGTCTCGGCGGTCCTCGTCCGGGTGTCCCGGCCCCTGCATCACCCCGTCCAGGGTGATGGACTCGAAGGCAACGATCTTCCCCATGGGTGCCTCCCCGCTGCGCGCGCAGCACGATACACCGACGGCAGCGCCGCCCGGTCTGGTGCGTCACGCCGCCTATTCGAGGGGGGCGAGGCGCGCCGCGTCAAGCTCCGTCGGAATGGCTGACCCGCGTCCCAGGATGACGTCCACCACCAGCCGGGCCGATGCCGGTCCCGTCGAGATCCCCCACGGGCCATGCCCCGCGCACACGAAGAGCCCCTCAACCCCGGGCACCGGGCCAAGGAGCGGGCGCCCGTCCACGCTCTGCGGCCGGGCGCAGGCCCTCACGCCGCGAATCGGCGCATCGGCGACGGACGGCACGAACCGCGACGCGTTCTCGAGCAGCCGCTCGATCCAGCGCGCGGGATCCGGCTCGGACGCCAGGAAGGTGGACCCCACCGCGCTCCCCTCCGGCGCGGCCACGGGGACCAGGCTGAAGTCCATCTCCGCGCTCTCGTCACCGCCGAGCACCGCCTCGATCCCGGCCTGCTCCAGGATGTGGCGTGGTGGCTCCGCCAGCACGGCCTCCACCACCACCCCCCAGCGCGGCCGGATCGGACGCCACGCGCCCCCGGAGTCCAGCAGCTCGGACGACCAGGGGCCGGCCGCGATGAGCACCGCGTCGGCCGCCATCGGTCTGCCGTCCACGAGCACGCCCTCCACCGCACCGTCGCGGAGCGCCGGCACCGCCGCGTGGCCCTGGCGGATGGCCACTCCCCGGGATTCGGCCAGCGTCGCGTAGGCATAGGTGGAGGCGCCCGGAACCACCGGGTACCCGATATCGACCCGGCACGCCCACAGGTCCGCCGCGAGCACCGGCTCCAGCGCCTGCAGGTCGGCGCCGCCCACGACATCGGTCCGCAGCTTCGCGAACGCCTGACCGATGCCGGCCGCCTGGCGCCGCACCACCTCCTCGTCGGGGGAGAGGAAGAGCATGCCTGCGGGCGCGTCAGGCAGGCGGAACCCCAGCCCCAGCCCTGACAGCTCGCGATAGAGCGCGACCGTCTCGTGGTAGAGCGCCTCGTATGCCGGGTCGAACGGATGCTGCACGATCCCCGAGTTCGCCCCGGAGGCCCCCGACGCCAGCCCCTCGCGCTCGATGAGGGTCACGTGGACGCCCGCATCGGCCAGGAAGGCGGCTGCCGCCGTCCCCACGATCCCCCCACCGACGACGATCACGTCGCTCAGGGTTGTGCGCGCGTTCACGCGCAGAGCCTACCCGGCCGCTCGGAGGGCGCGCTGCCGTTTAGGGGCGCAGTGCGTCGCGGATGAAGGCGACCAGCAGGAGAATCGCCCACGCCGCCGCGCCACTGATGGCGGCGCCCAGCCAGCCGGTTCGCCAGTCGGTCGTGCGCCCCTGGATGCGCGCTTCGTCACCGGCGAGGGCCGTGGCGATGGAAGCGCCCAGGGCCCACACCCACAGCCCGAGGCCGACGAAGTACGTGGGCGGCACCATGAAGACCGCGCCCTCAATCCCGATCGGGAGGTTGAGCACCGTCCACGCCCATCCGCCGCCGACACCCACCAGGGCGACGACGCCGGCGACGACGAGCCAGATTCGCGGGGCCACGGCGATTGCGGCGGACGCGAGGAGGGGAGCGACGACCAGGGGGAAGGCGAAGAGCGGGTGGAGCTCCGCCCACCACCCCCACGGGTTACCCCAGCCCCAGTAGGCGCTGAACGCCGCCAGCAGGAACCACGGCAGCGGCAGCCAGACTCGGACCGCCCGCCTCGACGCTTGCTGCTCAGCCATCGGTCCACCCCACGCTCTTCCCCAGTGAGGCATCCCCCTGCGACTCGCGCAAGGGCCAGAGGTCGCGCCCCCGATTCGCCGAGCACTTTCCCGGACCGTGGTAGTCCCACTACCGAAACGACCGCCGAGGGCGTGCCCCGCGGCCGCCTTGGTAGTCCCACTACCGAAACGACCGCCGAGGACGTGCCGGCCGGCCCCCGCCGGTCAAATGGGTAGTCCCACTACCGGCCGGGGGGGCCGACCCGGCCGGGGGGGCCGACCCGGCCGGGGGGGACCGACCCGGCGGAGGGCGCCGGAGCGCCTCAGGGTGCCGCGAACACCTGGATCTCCCTCCAGGCGATCCACGAGGGGCTCGACACGGTCTCGAGCCGCAGGTAGCGGACTGCCCTGGTCCCGGCGGGCACCGTGAACGCCAGGATCTGCTGGTCGTTCGTCACTCCGCCGCACGCGGTGAGCTCCACCAGCGGCCCATCGGCCGTGGCGCGCCCGTAGAGGTGGTGCTCCGTGTGCCCGGCCGGCGTCTGGGCAACCCAGGCGCGGACCTCGCCCACGGCAGCCGCCTTGCCCAGGTCCACCTCGATCCAGCCGATGGCGTAGGTGCCGGAGTTCCACCCCTGGACCAGGTTGCCGTCAAAGGCAGCGGAGCGCGGCTCGCTCGCCAGCTCCGACGACACCGTCGACGCCGCGGAGGCCGCCAGGTTGGGCCCCGGTGCGGGACCGGCGGACACCGCGCACGCCGGCAGCGGCTTCTCGTCGGTATCGGTCCGGCCGGGGCACTGCCAGCTGAGGGTTCCCGTCACGCGCGCCGGCCATCCGTCGCGAGCGGCGGGGAAGCGCAGGCTGAACGTTCCCGACCCCCTGCGGTCGCTCCCGGTGACCGCGGTGAGCGTCACGAGCCCAATGGTGTCACCCATGCCGGGCGACGCCTGGTTCATCACCCCGGTGACGATGGGCTGGCCCACGTGCGACCTGCCGCGCAGGTCCAGGGATACCGTGATGGGATCGCCGTTCAGGGTCCCGACCACGCCGCTGACGCCCGAGACATCCGCCTGGGGGTCCGCCCCGCACGTAGCCGGCTCGGGCGCCGCGAGCCACCCGGTGGTGGAGATGTCGAGCGAGATCGTGCCGCGACCGGCGATGCGGGTGGCGCTCCAGTCCGCGTCCTGCCAGGCGTTGCAGCGCCAGGTCAGGCTGCCGGCGCCATCGGCCAGGGTGAGCGTTCCGCTCATCCCGTCCTCGGCGAGCTTCGAGACCGATGCGGAGTACACCCAGCGCGGAGTCTCCCCGCCGGCGTTGTCCACCCGCGTGGCGGTGAGGACCAGCTCCGCCTTGCTGCCCACGGCGGGTGCCGTGACGAAGTCGAGCTGGCCGTCGAGCGGCTGCCCGGAGACGGTGCCCACGTCGAAGAGGCCGATATGTGCGACCGCCTCGTCGCCGGCAACCGACTGGCAGATCCCCGAGCCGTTCTTCTGCGCGACGTATCCCGCCGAACGGGTCAGGGTCACGGTGGCCGCGCCCGCCGCCTCGCTGGCGACCGGCGCCGGCGTGGGGGTGGGCGAGGGGGTCGGCCGGGGCTTCTGCGAGGGAGCCGGGAGCTCACCGGGATACGGCACGTAGGCCATGCCGGCCAGCACCAGCACCTGCTGGCTCTCGATCTTCACGCCGACCACGTAGAAGCGGCCCTGGTCCCAGGTGGCGGAGACCGGTGCGAACGCCTCGGCGGGCATGTCGCCCGCGGGTGCGACCAGGCCCCACGCAATCCCGTCGTGGGAGGCGTAGAGCACCGGCGCATAGGTCCAGTCGAGCCCCACGACCAGCGCCCCGAACGGTCCGCTGGCGATGTCCATGGCGCCCGCGTTACTCACGCGCTGCGAGTCGATCACGGTGTCCCACTCGGCACCGCGGCGCCAGACCGATGCATTGAGCGGCCCTTCCGGCGACGAGCCGACGTCGATGGCGCCAAAGCCTTCGGGAGTCGCCGCGACCCGCGCCCATTGCGAACCCGACTCGCCACCGGGCAACGGCTCCCGGGTCCAGGTCTTCCCGTCGATGGAGGACCACGCGGTGGCCGACTTCGCCTGGGTATGCGCCCCGGGCGCCGGTCCAACGGCCACGAGACGTTCGCCGTCGGCCGCGACATCGGTGACCGGCGCGTCCAGGCCGACCAGCGGCGCCACCGCCTGCCAGCTCACCGCGTCGGCCGAACGGAGGACCAGCGCGGCGTTGCGAGCCGGGTTCGAGGGATCCTCGCGCCCGCCCACGGCCAGCAGTCCGCCGTCCCAGGCAACCACCGACGTGAGCTGCGCGTTGACGGTCTCCTCAATGGTGACGCGGGTCCACGTTGCGCCGTCGGCCGAGGTCCAGATTGCGGGGCGACAGCCGACGAGCGTGATGGAGTAGATGCCACCGTTGGGGCAGCCATAGGCGCCCACGGCCAGGAAGCCGTCCGCGAAGGAGATGACCGATGCCGGCGAGCCGCCGGTGTCGCCCTTGATCGTCGCAGCCTTCCACGCTCCGCCGCTCGTGGAGGACCACAGCAGCGGGTGCGCGTCGGCGGCCCGCTGCGGAGAGAGCCCCAGGACGACGACGGTGTCGTTGCGAACGGCGATGCCGCCGGGGAAGACGCTCTCGTTCGGGAACGGCCCGGCGCCGACCAGGTCCCAGCCGACGTCCCCGAACTGTGGCGTGGGCAGCGGGGTGGGCGCCGGGCTGCCGCCGGTTCCGGTGCCGCAGGCGGTCAGCACCAGCGTCGTCGCGGCAAGGAGCGCCAGGGCTCGTGCGCTCCACGCGCGTGACAGGACTGATTGGACCGATGGTGGTCGATGATCGTGTCGCTCGTGTCGCTCGCCCGTCCCAGGCATCGTCAGACCTCCTGCCGCGAGGCTTGTCCGAGCCCTCCGCTCGAGACCCCCGCGACCTCATGGGCCCCACGCTACGCGGCAGGCACATCGGTCCGGCTGCGGCGGGACTGCGGTCAGTGAAGACGGCGGGCCACCTGGCGGAAAGTGCCGCATGGACGTTTGCGCCGCGCTCGCTGGTCGGGCGCGGGGGCCCGCTCGGTGTGGCCTGCCGCCGGTAGTGGGGCTACCCAAACGACCGCCGAGCCCGCCCTGGCCCGCCGCCATCGGTCAGATGGGTAGTGGGGCTACCCAAACGACCGCCGAGCCCGCCCCAGCCCGCCCCCATCGGTCAGATGGGTAGTGGGGCTACCGGCGTGAGCCGCCGAAGGACGCGGCCGCGGAAGGGGCCGCGGACGGGCAGGGCTGCAGGGGCGCTTCCAGCGGCACCGGGAGGACCGCCAGGGGACCGCCGGTCAGCACGAAAGCCGGCCGGGACGCGATGCACTCGATCCTCGGGGTGGGCGGCACAACCGGCACCGATGGGGACGGCCTGGCCGTGCAGCCCACCAGCAGGCCCATGCCCGCAATCAACAGGACGCGGCGTGCGAAACCCGGCAACCTGGCCCCTGGGTGTACGAAGAGCTCCACGATCCGCGACCGCTGCCGTTGCGTCAAGCGGCCGCCGGCTCCGCGCGGGCGGCGCGGGCGGCGCGGGCGGCGCGGGCGGCGCGCGCTGGTAGTCCCACTACCCAAACGACCGGCGACGTCCGGCTCCTGCGTCGTACGGGTAGTCCGGCTACCCAATCGACGCTCAAGGGCCTCCCGGCGGTCAAATGGGTAGTCCCGCTACCGGGCCCCCCGAGTGCCGACCTGCCGGACCGCGACCTCAGCCGGCGAAGGCAGAGAGGTCCAGGCCGGCGAGGCGCTCCGGGTCGCCCAGGATGTCGAGCTCGGCGATCTTCCCGCTCCGCAGGGTGAAGCCCAGGACGGCGAACGGCCCGCTCTCGCGGATGACCACCAGCCCCGGCGTCCCGTTGACGAGCGCCGGACGCGCGAAGCGGGCGAGCGACCCGAAGCCCAGGGCGGAGCGGCCGACGGCCTCCGCGCCGCGGATCACCTGCCGGCCCAGCGCCGTGGTGCCGAAGTCGGCGCGCACCACGACCTCGGGATCCAGCAGGGCCAGCAGCGCGCCGAAGTCACCGGCGCGGCCGGCGGCCAGGAACGCGTCGACGACCGCGCGCTGGCGGACGGGGTCGGCATCGGTCTGTGGGGAGGAGGTGCCCCCCGGACCGCGGACGCGGCGACGGGCGCGGCTGGCGAGCTGGCGCGCCGCGGCCGGGGAGCGGCCCACGATCCGGCCGACCTCCGCGAACGGGATCCCGAAGACGTCGTGCAGCACGAACGCCACGCGCTCGGCCGGCGAGAGGCGGTCCAGCACCACCAGCATCGCCAGGCCCACGGCATCGGCCAGGAGGAGCTGCTGCGCAGGATCGGGCGCGTCCGCGCGCTCCACCACCGGATCCGGCAGCCGGCCCTCCAGCGGCTCCTCCCCGCGCGACCGGCGCGAACGGAGCATGTTCAGGCAGACGCGCGCGACGACCGTGGTGAGGTAGCCGCGCAGGTTCTCGACCTCGGCCGTGTCGGCGCGGCTGACGCGCAGCCAGGCGTCCTGGACCGCGTCATCGGCCTCCGCCAGGGAGCCGAGCATGCGGTAGGCGACGCCGCGCAGCTGCGGCCGCTGCTCCTCGAACCGCTCTGCCAGCCAGCCTTCCTGCGTCACGTTGGTCACATTCCTCCCGGCGCGCGTGTCACACCAGTGACCCGATCCAGGGCCCAAGTGTGACAAGGAGGTGCGGCCAATGGCCGAGCGCATGGCGAACCAGGTTCCGACGAAGGCAATCAACCGGCCGCCGCTCATCGTGCGGATCCTCGACCCGCTGGGACGGCGGGCCATGCGGGCCGGCGTGCCCATGGGACCCAACGTGCTGCTCACCGTGCGGGGCCGGAAGAGCGGCCAGCCGCGGTCGGCCGGGGTGGCGCTGACGGAGATCGACGGGCGGCGCTTCGTCGTCGGTGCGTACGGGGAGGTCCACTGGGTGCGCAACCTCCGCGCTGCGGGAGAAGGCACGCTGCGCCTGCGAGGGCGCGACGAGCAGGTGCGGGCGGTGGAGATCACCGGGGCGGACGCGCTGGCGTTCTTCCGCGACGTCCTTCGCCCCTGGGTGCAGCGCAGCTCCCTGCCGCGGCGCTGGGCGAGCCGGATCTTCCTGGGCGACGTGGTGGGGGACCCGGTGGCTGCGGCCGCGCATCACCCGGTCTTCGAGCTGTTCCCGACTTCCTGACCGATGGGGGCGCCAGCGCGGTGCCTGCGGTGCCCCTCGGGGTGGCACCTCATCCCGCCGTCGGGGGGTGGTCGTGCAGCTGTGCATCCGTGCGGCTGTGCAGCACGAACCATGGCTGACAGGCGGGGACGGACGGAAGGCTCCAGGCCGGCAGCCCAGGCCGGCTCCGCTGGACTAGGCGGACCGGCGCGCCCCTCGTGCCGCCTTGGGCTCCTGGGCCTCGTCGATGGCCTTGCGCGCAAGGAAGGCAGACCGGTAGGAGAGGACCGATGGCGCGGCGTCGGGCGCCCGGAAGCGCCACCCACTCACATCGGGAGCGTAGAAGATCTCGAACCCTTCGTACTCCTGGGGTTCGGGGGTCGTCTCCAGCGCGCTGGCGCGTCGGGTGCGGGGCGCGTTGGCCGCGGCGCAGCGGACGCAGCGCGAGCTGACGAGCCCGTGGCGGCAGAGATGGCAGCTCGCGCATTCGGCAATGCGGAAGCCGTGGACACATTGATCGGACATCGTGGGGCCTCGTGGGATACGACCTCAGGGTACTCCTATGGGCGGGGGAACCACGGGCCGGCGGCGCCACCCCTCGGACGCGCATCGAGTATGATGTCGAAAACGTGTTCGATTGGCGCTCCGGTCCGCGCCGCGGTTTCACACCCGTCCCGACCCGATTCACCCGCCCTGACCGGGCCCCGCTGACAGCGGGTGGGCTCGTCAGGAGACTCTATCCCTTGTCCTTCTCTGCGCTCGGGCTGACGCCCGAACTGCTCCGTGCCGTCGCGGCACAGGGCTACACCACTCCCACCCCGGTCCAGGCCGCGGCCATCCCGCACGTGCTGGCCGGTCGCGACCTCATGGCCGGCGCCCAGACCGGCACCGGCAAGACCGCCGCGTTCGTGCTGCCCATGCTGCAGCGCCTGGACGCGACGCCGCCCCGCGGCGGCGCACGGCGCGTGCGGGCCCTGATCCTGGTGCCGACCCGCGAGCTGGCGCTGCAGGTCGAGCAGAGCGTGCGCGACTACGGCGCTCACTCGTCCGCACGCTCCACCACGATCTACGGCGGCGTCGGCTTCCCCGGCCAGGTCGCCGCCCTGCGGCGCGGCCCGGAGATCGTGGTCGCCACGCCGGGTCGCCTGCTGGACCACGGACGCCAGCGCACCATCGACCTGGGCGCGGTGGAGATCCTCGTCCTCGACGAGGCGGACCGCATGCTCGACATGGGCTTCATCCGGGACATCCGCGCCATCCTGGCCCTCCTTCCCCGGCAGCGCCAGAACCTCCTCTTCAGCGCGACCTTCTCCAACGAGATCCGCGGGCTGGCGGCGGGCATGCTGGATCGGCCGGCATCGGTCCAGATCACGCCGCCCAACACCACCACCGAGCTCGTCCGCCAGGTCGTCCACCCGGTCGACCGGCAGCGCAAGCGCGAGCTCCTCTCGCACCTGGTGCGCACGCACGCCATCGAGCAGGCGCTGGTCTTCACCCGCACCAAGCACGGCGCGAACAAGCTCGCCAAGCAGCTCGAGGAGGACGGTATCGCCACCGCGGCGATCCACGGCAACAAGTCCCAGCCCCAGCGCGTGCGGGCGCTCACGGACTTCAAGGCCGGCCGCGTGACCCTGCTCATCGCCACCGAGGTGGCGGCGCGCGGGATCGACATCGAGCAGCTGCCCCACGTCGTCAACTACGAGCTGCCGATGGTGGCGAACGACTACGTCCATCGTATCGGCCGCACCGGGCGCGCCGGCGAGACCGGGGATGCCATCTCTCTCGTCTGCGTGGACGAGGCGCCGCTGCTGCGCGATATCGAGCGGCTCCTGGGCGCCCCGGTTCCCAGCCAGCTCGTGGCGGGCTTCGAGCCGGACCGGATGATCCGCGCGGAGCCCATCAGGCTGCGCACCGGCGCGGGTGGTGGGGGCAACCCCGGCAGTCGCGGTGCCGGCCGGCAGTCGGGGTGGCGCGCTGGCCCGCCGGCGGGCGGCCGTCGCCGTCAGCCCGCAGGCCATGCTCCCGCGTCGCTCGGTCGCGAGCAGCGTGGCGCAGCACCGCGCTCGGCGGGCGCCGGCCATCGGCCTGCATGGGCCGGTCAGCGGGCCGGGTCGGCCGCCCAGCACGAGGGCCGCTGGACGCGCCTCCCGGGAGAGCGCTCCTCCCGCTAGGCCAGCATCCAGGCCATCCGCGTCCCCGCGTCCCCGCGTGCCCGGGTCGACGTTCGCCGTTCGCCCCGGTGGACGCGGTGCGGGCTACATCGGGCTGTTGATCTGGAAGTAGTTGCCGTCGGGGTCCGCGAACGTGGCGATCCAGGCCTCCTCGGCGTCGCCGGGGTGGTACGGCTCGGCGATGACCGTGGCACCCGCCGCCTTGAAGCGCTCGGCGTCGCCCGGGACGTCCGTGCTGGTCATGTTCCAGATCATCCGTCCCGGTTCGGCGCTGGCGCCCTTCACCTGGTCGTGCGGCGCCACCATGACGGTCACGGATCCGAGCTGCCAGCCGGTGTAGCCACCGTCCTCCCAGGCGGGATCGCCAAACAGGCGCCGATAGAACTCCACCAGGCGTGCGGGGTTCTCCGATCCGATCATCAAGCTGTTGAATTCCATCGCGGTCTCTTCTTTCTTGTCTACTGTCGCGTGCCGACTCTACTGTCGCGTGCCGACCGGATCGGTCGCGGATCCGGCCCCGACCCGCTCCGCCAGCTCCACGATCAGCCCCTCCGGGCCGTGGACGTAGCAGAGCCGGTAGAGGTCCTCGTACTGCTCCAGGGTGCCCACCGTGCCGTATCCCTGCGCCCGGAGCCGGGCCAGGGTCGCATCCAGGTCGCCGACCTCCAGGCAGATGTGCCGGAACCCGGGACGGATCGGAGCATGCTCACCCATCCCCGCTGTGCGTGTTCAGTCACCATCTTGGACCGATGTCGTCCGCAACACTCATCGCGCTGGCGATCCGCACGCCATGATCCGCTCACCATCGGTCCGCGAACCGGGTGGAACTCATGCCGCGCGGCGATGAGTTCCCGCGGTCCGATCCGTCCACCAGTGGGGCGGAGAACAGGTGGAGGTGCAGGACGTGCGAACGGTCGTGGTGTACGAGCTGCTGTCCCTGGACGGGGTGGCAGAGGATCCGGACAGCTTCATCGCGGAATGGGACGCGGCAATGGACGCCGACCTGGCCGCGGTGATCGCGACGCAGGACGCGGTCATCCTGGGCCGGCGCAGCTACACGGAGTGGGCGCGGTTCTGGCCGGGCAGCGAGATCGAGCCGTTCGCGACCTTCATCAACGGGGTCGCCAAGCACGTCGCGACCTCGTCGCCCCTCGACCGGGACTGGGCCAACGCCACCGCGATCGACGGTGAGCTGGTGCGGTTCGTCCGGGACCTCAAGGAGGAGCCCGGAGGCAGCATCGGGGTCCACGCCAGCATCTCTGTCGCGCAGGCGCTGCTGGCCGCCGGCGTCGTGGACGAGCTGCGGCTGGTGATCGCACCCACGATCGCCGGCAGCGGGCGACGGCTCTTCGACGGCGCGCCGGGCCTGCAGCTGGAACTCATCGCGAGCGAGGTCTCGCCCGGCGGGTCCCTGCTGCTCGGCTACCGGGTGGGCCGGTAGGCGGCGGGACCGAACCAGGCGGTCAGCGCCTCCCGGGCATTCACCAGCTGCACCCGTTCCGCCCACGGCCCGATGTCCAGCCCGCCGCGTTCGCCCAGGTTGACGAGCAGCGGCCGCGCGGCGTGGAGCAGGCTGAAGGTGCGTATCGGGCCGGCGTCCGTGGCCAGGTCGAGGTCCGGCATGCGGCGTCCCAGCAGCGGGTGGCCCTCTGGGCCAGCTTCCAGCCCGGGTTGACCGCACCGGCAGCATCGCCTACTGCGACAGATGACCTGTCGAGGTGGGGAGCGACCATGGGGTCGTGAACGACGGGGACGCGGTGGATGCAGGAGCGGGAGTGAACCCGACGCCCGGTCCCGGAGAGGCGCGCTGCGCGGGGTGCGGCAGAGACCTGTGGTGGTGCGGCCTGCCGCCGGACCGCGATGGCGACGCCTGGATCTGCGGCGAGTGCGACGCCGCGCGCAACTTCGACGCGCTCGAGGATTACTGAACGGCCCGGGCGCGGTGAACGCCGGATTTCGTCTGCGGGGCCTGGGAGAATTGGCCTATCCCGATCGGAGAGATCTCCCCTTGCGTGTCCCTGCCTCGTGCATGACGCTCCGTCGCGCGAAGATGGCTCGCCGCCCGCCATCCGGGCGGGGCTGAGAGAGGGGAGCGGAGCATGCCGCTGGGACAGGACGCCATGGCCTTGAGTGGCCGCGCGCGTGCCGGCCGGGGACGCACTGGGCGCCTCGTCCTGCTGGCCGTCGTCTTCGTGCTGGTCGCTGCCGTCACGGCAGCTGCACGAACGCCGACACCCACGGCCTCGCGGGGGTCCGGCTCGAGCGCAGTGGCCATGGCGAGCTCGCCATCGGCCTCGCCATGGGTCTCAGCGTCCGTCGCCGCTTCAGCCGTCCCGTCTGCAACCTCCGCACCCCTTGATCTCGACGACGGAGCCACGGGCAGCGCTCCGCCCGCGCTGCCGACGCCGGCCGCGACGACGAATCCGAACGCGATCGCCGTTGGCTGGCTGCCGGGCGAGCCCAACCCCGTGCTCACGCCCGGTGCCCTGAACCCGGACGTCACCCAGGCCACCATCGGCTCCACCATCTGCGTCTCCGGCTGGACGGCGACGATCCGGCCGAGCTCGTCCTACACGACCGCCCTGAAGATCGAGCAGATCGCGGACTACGGGTACGCCGACACGAGCACGTCCTCCTACGAGGAGGACCATCTCATCCCGCTCGAGCTGGGCGGTGCGCCATCGGACCCGGCGAACCTCTGGCCGGAGCCGTACGACTCCGCCCTCGCGGACGGGCGCGATACGGGCGCCCGCGTGAAGGACACCCTCGAGACCTCCCTCAAGCGGGAGGTCTGCGCCGGGCAGGTGACGCTCGCGCAAGCCCAATCCGAGATCGGCGACCACTGGGTCCACGCCTTCTACGGCATCCCGCTCTCCGCGACCGCCTCGACCGCGTCTCCCGCACCCACCCAGCCGCCCACGGCGACCGCCACCGCTGCGCCACGGGCCGCCCTCGCCGTCCGCATCACGAGCGTCGTGAACCCGGTCAAGCGCGGCACCACGGCGAGCGTCTCCGCGGGGACCACCGCCGGCGCGGCGTGCACGATCAAGGTGACGCTCCCGTCCGGCCGGGTGTCCACGGTGGCCGCGCTGCTGCAGTCCCACACGGCGCCGCCCGGCGGTACCGTGAACTGGACCTGGACGGTCACGTCCAACACCGGGACGGGGACGGCCAGGGTCAGCGTCTCGTGCACCCTGGGCGGGGCGACCGGCGCCGCCTCGACCGCGTTCAGCATCACCTCCTCCTGACAGGCCACCTGCTCAGCAACCTCACCTTGTGACCGAGGAGGCGCCCTTCCCCGGTCGTCCGGTTACTCCCGCCTGACCTCCTGACCGATGTCGGCGCCTTCCTCGGTCGTAAGGCCCACCCGCTGAGCACATGGCCGCACCGGCGCTCTCGCTGACGGCCGGCAGGAGGGCGTAGATCTCCACGTCGGTCCAGCTCGGCCTGGCCAACATGGGCCGTCAACGGCTGGGCCGAAGGTACGGGTACGGTCTCGCCGGCCCCCGGCGTAGGGTGAGGGCACAGACAGGGGGCCCCCGGCGCCAGCAGCCACGCACCAGTGCGCCGAACCGCCGGCACGCAGACCGGACCCCGCGGGTCCCTGGTCTGGCCTTCGTCCGCGGGCTTGCGTGGACTTCCCGTGCCGGCGCTCGGGTGGGGAGAGCGCCTCGCACGGACAGGGAGGAACGATCTTGAACCGCTCCCGGAGACTCCTCGCGCTGGTCGCCGCGATGCTGCTGGTCAGCACGCTCGCCGTGGCAGGCACGGCATCGGCCGCCGTGAACTCGGTCACCCCAAGCACCAACGACATCAACCGCACCAACGGTTGGGCGCACGTGGACGCGACGGCTGGCCCAGGCACGGCCACGCTCAGCTTCATCAGCACCCGCAGCTTCTCCAGCTGCTTCGAGGTCCGGACCGATGGCGACACCAGCCAGGTCCTCACCGAGAACAGCGGGGTCAACTACAACCCCCTGGTCACCGATGGCCTGTACCCGTACTGGTGCGAGAACAACAGCACCGAGACGGTGACCGTTTCGGCGAACAGCTACGTCGAGGTCCGCATGGTGTTCGGCGCGGAGACCGATGAGCGCTTCGACTGGACCCGCTTCGACGTCCTGCCCAAGTGCACCCCGACCGGGTTCATGCGCGACGGCCACGATCTCACCGCCTACCTCATCAACCCCGCGGCGCCCGTCACCGGGAGCGTGGATGCCACGACCTGCAACATCGGCGTCTACTACGGACCCGGCCACACCGGCTCCGTGAGCGGCGCCACCATCTTCGGCGCCAACTACTACGGCGTGGTCGCCAACGCGGCCGATGTCGACGTCACCGACAGCACCGTCCGTGACATCGGTGAGAGCCCGCTGAACGGCGCGCAGCACGGCGTCGGCGTGTTCTACACGACCATCAACCAGGACGGCTCGTCCAGCGGGACCGCCGCCAGCGGCACGCTGAGCGGCAGCACGATCACCGGCTACCAGAAGGGCGGCGTGGTGGTCAGCGGTGATGGTGCCGCGGTGACCGTCGAGAGCAACACCGTGACCGGGGCTGGCCCCGTGGACTTGATCGCCCAGAACGGGATCCAGGTGAGCTACGGCGCCACGGCGCTGGTGACCGGCAACACGGTCAGCGGCAATGCCTACACGCCGAAGTCGTACGTCGCGTGCGGGCTCCTGTGGTACCAGGCGGGTGGCGTCCACGCCTCCCAGAACCACCTGTCCGGCAACGAGGTCAACGTCTGCAATGCCGGCAAGGGCGGCGGCCAGTTCACACCCTGACCTCGGGTTTGACCTGAAGGCACTCCCAGCCACCGCGGGCCGGGTCCCCTCGAGGGCTCGGCCCGCGGCCCTGTCCGCTGAGCATCGCGGTCACCGCTTGGGCCCGTACCGCTCGTTAGGCGATCAATGCGGGGACCGGTGGCCGCGAGGCACGCGCCGCCAGGCGTCCACCGACCCAGGAGTGTGCTAGCGTATGCGCAGGGCGACGCACACGCATGGTGGAGCCGATGGCGCTGACACGCACCAACCTGACCCTTCCCGAGGACCTGATGGCTGAGGTCGACGAGATCGCCGGTCCCCGCGGCCGGTCCCGGTACGTTGCGGAGGCGGTTGCGCAGCGGGTCAAGCGCGATCGGCTGGGGAAGGCGATCCGCGAAACCGCGGGCGCCCTGCAGGGCAAGCCCGGAGCCATGACCCCCGATGAGGTGGCGCGCTGGGTCGCTTCCCTGCGCGCAGAGGAGACGGATTGAGTGCGCTACCTCCTCGACACCACCCTGCTCATCGACCACGCCAACGGGTATCCGTCGGCGACGGCCACCCTCGACCATCTCTTCGAAGAGGGCGGCGAGCTGTTCACCTGTGACGTCGTCGTCTGCGAGGCGCTGGCCGGCGGGACGGACGAGCAGCTGGGTGTCATCGGTCAGCTGATCGAGGCGCTCGAGTACGTCGCGACCTCGCCGGATGCGGCGCGCTGGGCGGCAGGCTCGCGCCTGGCACGGCATCGGGCTGGCGGCAAGCTGGCCCTGGCGGACGCCCTCATCGCGGGTGTCGCGGTCAGCCTGGACGCCACCATCGTGACCCGCAACCGGCGCGATTTCGAGCGCCAGGGGGTCGCCGTCCTCTCCTATTGACCGATGGCGGCGCGACGCTGTCAGGCAGTGCTGCGGACGAGATGGCGCTCCGGGTGATCGGGCAGCCCGTCCTGCAACTTCGATGCAGTGATGTTCGCCACCCGGACAGCCTCAGCCGCGCTTCACCCGATAGTCGATGAACGTGGCGAACCGCGACTGGCGGACGCCCAGCTGCTCGAGCTCGATGCGCCGCTCGAACCCCTCGAACAGGCGCTTCCCCCCACCCAGCACGATGGGCGCGACGATGATGGACAGCTCGTCGACGACATCGGCCGCCAGGGCCTGGCGGATGAGGTCGGCACCGCCCGCGAGGTGGACGTCCTCGCGCCCGCCGCCTCCCTGGCCCGTGACAGCGCCTCGTCCAGGCTCCCAACGAAGGTGAACTCGTCGCCATCGGGCTGCTCTTCGGGCCGGTGGGTGAGGATGAAGGTCGGCACCTCCCATGGGTTCCGGTCGCCCCAGTGCCCGGCCGCCTCGTACATGTTGCGGCCGACGATGGCCGCGCCCTGGCTGCGCATCCCCTCGTCCAGGTACTCCTTGTCGACGCCCGTCGCCTCGCCCTTTGGGCCGGACTCGTAGGTCCAGGGCCCGCCGAAGACCCACGAGTGCAGCGCCTCGCCGCCCTCGCCAAGCCCCTTGTCCGGGCCGTCGTTGGGGCCGGTGATGTAGCCGTCGAGAGAGACGGTGATGGCTGCCTTGACTCTGGTCATGCTCCTGCCTCCTGCGGATGTCTGCCCCTGAGACGGCCGCCACGCGTGCAACTCATCGCCGCGACAGACCGCTAGTAGACCTCGTCGTGGGAGCCCAGGTTGACGAGGAAGGCGATGTCGCCGTCCCAGCGAAACAGGACGCGGAGGTCCTCGTCCACGCTGAACGCCCAGTAGTCAGCGAGCTCGCCCTTGAGCTTATGGGTGTGGAGGAGGGGATCCTGCGGGTCGGCGGCGAAGCGGCGCAGGGCCGCGCGCAGCATGCTTGCCTGGGGATCCTTCAGCTTCCTGGCGCGGCGCAGGAACCGGCTCGAGGCGGTGACGTGCATGTCACGCCCGCAGCTCGTCGATGAGCGCCTCCACGTCGTCGAACCCCCGGGCATCGCCGGCCCGGTACTCCGCCTCCGCCTCGCGCACCTCGGCCAGGAACAGGGCGCGCCGCAGGGCGGCCAGCTCGGCCTGGTCGCGCTCGTAGCGCTCCGGATTGACGAGGTACGCGGCCTTGCGCGAGCGCTGGAGGACCACGGTGGGTTCGTCTGATGCGCCGATGTCGTCCAGGATCTCCGCCACCCGCTGGCGGAGGTCGCTGACCGGTACGCTCTTCATGACGAGCAACTGTACAACCTGCCGTACAGCACTGTCCACGTCGTTCGCCGGTTCGGATGAGCCGATGGCGTCGCGCCCGCGGCGCGCACCCGGGTGAACTCGGCGCCTCGTCACATCTCGTGCACCCGTGCATCCGTGCAGCACGAAATGTGTCGGACGTCGGCAAGGTCGCCGATGATTCTGTACGGGACCGGCGGTCTCAACAGCGAACGAGAAGACAGCGCGGAGTGGTGAACATGAAGCTGGTGGCAACCGAGATGCTGACCCTCGACGGGGTGTACCAGGGCCCTGGAGGCCCCGACGAGGACCGGCGCAACGGCTTCGAGCGCGGCGGCTGGACGGCGGCGCATGCCGACGAGGAGATGGGCCCGTTCCTGACCGCGATGTTCGACCGCGCCGATGCGCTGCTCCTGGGTCGCAGGACCTGGGAGATCTGGGAGCCGTACTGGCCGCAGCACGACGACAACCCGTTCGGCCACGCCATCAACACGCTGCCCAAGTACGTGCCCTCCACCACCCTGCGGGACCCGACGCTGGCACAACACCCACGTCATCGACGGCGACGTCGAGGCGGCGGTGCGCGAGCTCAAGGCCAGGCCCGGCGGGGAGCTGCAGGTCCACGGCAGCGGCCAGCTGCTCCGATGGCTGCTCGAGCGCGACCTCGTCGACGAGCTGATCCTGCGGCTCTACCCCGTCGTGGTGGGCGATGGCCTCCGGCTCTTCGGGGAGCGCGGCACTGACGCACGACATGGCGCTGGTCGAATCGCGTGCCCTGCCGTCCGGGGTCATGCTGCTGACCTATCGACCGGCCGGCCGCCTGACCTTCGATACGGCCGAGTGAGGGCGAGCACGCCGCGGCGGTTCTCAGCAACCTGACCTAACGACCGAGGTACCGCCCTTCCCCGGTCGTCCGGTTATGCCCGCGTGACCTCCTGACCGATGTCGGCGCCGTCCTCGGTCGTAAGGCCCACCTGGTGAGCATCCGCGTGCCCCGACGTTCGGGTCCTACGCCGACGTGCCCGCCCGCGTTGCGCGGTCGCCGGTCAGTTGATGATCTCGCCCCGCTCGTTCTCGCGGATCGCCGCCAGGCGGTCGCGCCAGGCCTGGAGCTCAGCGGGCGTGAGCCGCGTCCAGTCCGTCACCTCGCCAACGATCCGCAGCGGCTCCCGGCTGCGGTAGGAGCGCGTCGGGTTGCCGGGGAACTTCTTGTCGGTCACGTTGGGGTCGTCCTCGAAGGGTCCCGTTGGCTCCACGAGGTAGACGCGCGGCTCGCCGTCGCCGGGGGCAAGCTCGGCGGCGAGCCCGGCGCCGTCAGCGCAGGGCCGTGAAGTAGACGTGGTTCATCACGACATCGGGCCGGTAGTTCGACCGGAAGCCGGCCGTCAGGAGGTCGCCCACCCGCAGGTCGGCCTTCGTGCCGTGGAAGAACGGACCCTCGTCCAATGCATGCCCTCCTCGCGCTGGGTCGACATTCTCTCGGCTCGCTACAGCCACCACACCTGGTCGAGCAGCGCGTCCTCCGGCCGGTTCTCGTCCAGGAGCGCATCGAGCGCGCGCACCAGGCGGCCAATGGCCCGCGTCGTTCGGGGGTAGCGGCGTGGGGAGGTGAAGACGATCCCGTAGTGGCGCCGCCCGCTGACCACCGCGGCGCGGTGCAGCTCGGCGAAGTCGGCGACGTTCTCGGTGACCAGCGCCCGGCGCTCGGCGGTGGCATGCGCCAGCAGGGCCGCATCGGTCAGTCCATGGAGGTTCGCGTCCGCACGGGCAGCCAGGACGTCATGACGCCGGCGGCGCAGCTGGGCAGCGACGGTGGGGGAGAAGTGCTCGTCGAGCAGGAGCCTCATCCCAGGGCGGCACGCTCCCGGCGGGCAGCCTCCTCCTCGCGTGCGGCCGCCTCCGCCTGGCGCGCCAGCATGTCGTCAATCTCGGCGGGAAAGTCCGCGTAGTAGCGGACGGCGGCGCGAACCTGCGCGGGTGGCAGCTCCAGGTATCGGGCCGCGGCGGCCACCGAGCCGCGCGAGGCCTTCACCGAGCCGATGACCTCCCACACGTCGAGCCCGGTGCCAACCAGCACGGCGCGACGGCCGGCGGGTCCATCCACGAAGCCGATGCCCGGGTGATCGTCCATGCGCAGGCCCTCCTCGAGGTACCGCTCCGCCAGGGCGGTCCGCGTCTCCCGGATCTGGTGCGCGCGGGCCTCCAGCCGCTCGAGGGTCGGCTCGGGCAGGCGAAAGGTCAGGTGCTGCCGCTGTGTTCCCATGTGGCACAGCGTACCACACGGAGGATAGGAGGGACATTCGCCCCGGCGCCGTGGCTGCTCAGCACCTCACCTTGTGGCCGAGAAGGCGCCCTTCCTCGGTGCGTCCGGTTACTCCCGCCTGACCTCCTGACCGATGTCGGCGCCGTCCTCGGTCGTAAGGCCCACCTGCTGAGCGACATGGCCGCCGGGGCTGGCGACGGGGCGCCTCGAGCAGATGCTCCGCAACGACGAAGGCAGGAACCCTCGCCCTCAGGCTGTGAAATGAGGGCCGATTGGCCCTCTCTGTTGTCTGGCGGCCGCTATTCACCATATCGCCAAAGTCACCACACAACGCAGGGGGGAGACGTGGAGGAAGTGACCCCGGGACGGCCCGATCCTATCCAGGCGAATGAACAGCTCGAGCAGGACGGCATCGGGCCATCAGCGCGGATCCCGACCTATCGACAGGCACGCCTGGCGACTGTCGCACTCGCTGTGGTCTGCGCCGCCCTGGCTGTTACGTTCGGGGCAACGCTCATCCATCTCATCGATGGGCTCTCGATGTGGACGTGCGGGTCTTGACGCCGGCGCGTACGTGCAACGGGAGGAGGCGTACCGCTCCACCAGCGGCACGCTCTGGGTGCTTTCGGTCGCTGGGTGGGCGGCGTTCGTGGTCGCGTGGACGATGTGGAACCGCAAGGCGGTCCGCCTCTGGGTAGCGGTGACGAGTGGGTGGTCGCCGCGAAACGTGACCTACTCGCATCTCCGAAACCTGGCCTCCGGTGCACCGGGGGTGCTTCTGCTGGTGGCCTTCGTGCTCCTCTGGTCCGGGCTCATCCTGGCCATCATCGTCAAGACCCTCTCCACCCTCCCTTCGCCGCCGTTCCTTCTGGTCCGATCTCTGCAGATCGCCTCTGCAGCGGCCTACGCGGGCGGCTTGGTGGCCGCAGCGATCTCGGTGCTGGTGGGGACACGCCGTGTCAAGGTCCTTGCCTTCACGTCGCCCGAGGATGAGCCGGAACTGCCCACGGAGCACGCCTGGTTCAATCGGTTCTTCGTCCTCGCGAATGGCCTGTGGGTGCTTCTCCTGGTCGGCACCGTGGCCGGAGCCCCGCCGAGGGAGACCGTGTACGCCCGCGCACCGGACGGGTCGCCAGTCGTGGAGACCGTCACCACGCTGGCCGCGGGCTTCACCCTGCAGTACCCGCCGTACTTCGACGAGGTGACGCCGGCACAGGGAATGGACGGCGACTGGAAGGTCGCCTTCGAGGCTCGGGATCGGCGGGTGCACCACTACGATTCGTTCCGGGTGGAGTGGGCCGACCTTCCGCCGGGCCTGACCGTGTCGAAGATCGCGTCGACCATCAGCGACAACATGAACGCGAGCCTCGGATCGGGCTCTTCGTCCGCCACCACGGAGGTGATAGGCGACCGGACCGTGGGCAAGTTCGCATGGGACGAGGCAACGTCCTTGTATCGAGGGTACGTCGTTGTCCACGGCGACCGCGCCTATATCGTGATCGCCGTACAGCTGCACGACGCGCCGGAAGCCCTGGCAGATGGCGAGCTTCGGACGATAGTTGCCAGCCTGAGCTTCCCCTGAAGGGTCCGCCACCCGGGAGAGGGCGCCAGTGACCAATGGGCCATACGGAGACCCTTGTCGCCGGTGCATCATTGGCGGCCAGGGGAAGGGGAGGATCAGCCATCGCCATCGCGCAGGCACCAGGCAGCACCGTTGACCGGCTGCCGCTGACGCCTGAGCAGCGCGCCATCGTGGAGCACGGCGACGGACCGATGGTGGTCATCGCCGGGGCCGGCACCGGCAAGACGAGAGTCATCGTCGAGCGCGTCGCGCACCTCCTGGCCACGCAGCCAGACCTCCTCCCCGAGAACCTCCTGGTCCTGACCTACAACGTCAAGGCCGCGCGCGAGCTGCGCGAGCGGATCCAGGCCGCGGTGGGTGCCGCGACCGCCGCGCGCCTCA
This sequence comes from uncultured Chloroflexia bacterium, assembly GCA_963773695.1. GTDB lineage: Bacteria > Chloroflexota > Limnocylindria > QHBO01 > QHBO01 > CAVXEH01. The sequence goes on from CAVZCE010000015.1 coordinate 251,537, forward strand.
CCGTCGCCAACTTCCACAGCTTCTGCGTGCAGGTCCTCACCGCGTCCGCCTCCGAGGCGGACCTGCCGCCGCGGCCCGACGTGCTGGACGGCATCGGTCAGTTCCTGCTCATTCGCGACCTGCGGGATCGCCTGAACCTCGTCTACCACGGCCCATGGGCGTTCACGGAGTTCGTGAAGTTCATCAACCGGGCCAAGGACGAGCTGGTGACGCCGGACGACTTCGACGCCTTCGTCGCCGGCGAGCGCCGGGCCTTCGAGGACGCCTACGGCAGCTATGCCGATGTCGCAGCCCGCCTGGCCACCAACGGCAACCTCAAGCCCGTGCGCGAGGTGCGCAAGGACTACGCGCGCTTCCGGACAGGCGAACGAGCCGATGGCGGCGACTTCGCGCCCGTCGACGCGACCGCGGAGCGCGAGGCGCGCCGCACCGTCGCCGGCACGGGCCACGCGGTGGGGATCAACCACTTCGACGGGGAGCAGCAGGCGCAGGTCCAGGCGCTGGCCGCCACCTACGTGGCCGATGGCGCCGCGCTGGAGGTGATGCGGCTGACCGAGCTCGCATCGGTCTATCACGCGTACGAGGACGAGCTCGCCCGGCGTGGCGCCCTGGACTTTGGCGAGCAGATCGCCGCGGTCATCCGCCTCTTCAAGCGACGCCCGAACATCCTGCGCAGATGGCAGCGCCAGTACCGATACCTCCTGGTCGACGAGTTCCAGGACGCGAACATCGCCCAGATCGAGCTGATCGAGCTGCTGGGGCGCACGCCGGACCGCCCGGACAACGTCATGGTGGTGGGGGACGACGACCAGTCCATCTACCGCTTCCGCGGCGCCAGCTACGCGGCCTTCGCGGAGTTCGACCGCCGCTTCAGCCAGCCGCCCGCCCACGACCCCAACGGGACCCCGCCCGGCCCGCCGCCACGGCTGCGGATCGAGGAGAACTTCCGCTCGCCGGGCAACGTGCTGGCCGCGGCGAATCGGCTCATCTGCGGCAACCTGGTCCGCTTCGAGCCGGACAAGCGCCTGCGGACGGAGCGCGAGGACGGGCTCGAGGTCCAGGTCGTGGTCTGCGGTGGCGAGGAGGACGAGGCGGTCGCCATCGTGGACGCCATCCGCGAGCGGGTGGGCGCCACGCAAGGCTGGGGCGACGCCGCCGTCCTGTACCGCAAGCACAAGCACCGCGACGCCATCGTCAAGCGCCTCCAGGACGAGGACATCCCGTACACCGTGGTGGGCGGGCTCTCCCTGTTCGCCATGCCGGAGATCCGCGACCTCGAGCAGAGCCTGCGCGCCATCGCCAACCCGAACGACGGCCCGGCCCTGACCCGGATGATGACCGCCGGTCCCTGGCGGCTGGACGCCCTGGAGATCCTGCACGTCACCCGCATCGCCCATTTCGACAAGCGCGAGCCGCTCCTGGACGTCATCCGCCGCCTGGTCGAGACCGGCGAGACGCCCACGGCAACCACCACCGAAGCCGACGACGAGGACGACGGCACCTTCACCATCGCGCCCGCCACGCGGGCGAAGCTGCGCCGCCTGCTGGGCGTCATCGACGAGCTCCACGACAAGACCTGGCGCGAGGGCCCGCACACCATCCTGGAGCGCTTCCTGGAGCTGACCGGCCAGGTCCTGGACCTGGTGGGGGCGAACACGGCAGAGGCCCACCGGGCGGTGGCCAACATCGGCTCACTGCTGCGCTTCGCCGCGGACTGGCAGGCCGCCCATCCGGCCGGAAACCTGGGCGGCTTCGTCGACTACCTCGACGCGTACCAGGAGGCCGGCGGCGAGCTGCCGACCAGCGTGGAGCTTCAGCGAGGACGTGGCCGGCGTGCGCCTCATGACCCTCTACCAGGCCAAGGGCCTGGAGTTCCCGCACGTCTTCATCCCGCAGCTGCTCGAGGGGGAGTGGCCCACGAAGGAGGGCTGGAGCGGCTACTTCCCGGAGGAGCTCCTGCGCGAGCCCATTGCCGGCGAGGGGCTGCACACGGAGGAGGAGCGCCGCCTCCTGTACGTGGCCATGACCCGCGCCCAGGAGACCCTGATGCTCACGACCCACGGCGGTCGTGACGCCAAGGCCGCCTCGCTGTTCGTCAACGAGGTGCTTGCCGGGTCCGATACCGACGTCGAGCTCATCGACCGCGCCACCTCCTGGGAGATTCCTGCCCAGGCCGATGGCGACGCAGACCCCGCCCTGGCCCTGGCCCGCCGGGTGGTGGCCCTGCCCACGAAGCGCGAGCGGCGGCTGGCGCTGCGCCTGCGGGCGGCCGAGCTGGTGGGCCTCCTCGAGGGCACGAAGGGCACCGATCCCGAGACGGCGGACGCCCGGGCGGCGTTCGAGGCGGAGCTGGCCGGGGTGGGGGAGCGCGCGGCCGTCGAAGCGGATGAAGCGCGGGCCAGGGGACTCGATCCCATCACCCTGCAGGAGATCGCCGTGGACGGTGGTGCCGGCGCGAACCTGCTGGACGTGGTCCCGCTGCCGTCCGCGTTCAGCTACTCCGCGTTCGACACCTACGAGCGCTGTCCGCTGCAGTACGCGTTCAAGTACGTCTACCGCATCCCGGAGCCAGCGAAGCCGGCAGGGGCGCTCACCTTCGGCAGCACGGCCCACGAGGCGTTCGAGGCCTTCACCAAGGAGCGGCGCGAGCGCGTGGCCCGCGGCGAGGCACCGCCCACCCGGGAGGACCTGGAGCGGCTCTTCCGCGAGCGCTGGGTGCCCATGGCCTTTGGCGACAGGCCCACGGAGGAGGCGTATCACCGCCGGATCGACACCCTGCTGGGCAACTTCTGGACCGGCGAGGTCGCCGGCCTGGGCGAGGCCATGGTGGAGGAGCAGCCGTTCGAGCTGGTGCTGGAGGATCCGGATGGCGGCGCGCCGGTGGTGGTCCGCGGCTCCATCGACCGCATCGACCGGCTGCCGTCGGGCGGCATCGAGGTGATCGACTACAAGACCGGCAAGATCGCCAGCCAGAAGAGCGTGGACCAGAGCCTCCAGCTCTCGATCTACGCCCTCGCCTGCCGGGATGCCCTGGGCCTGGGCACCCCGGAGAAGGTGACGCTCTACTTCACGGAGTCCGCCACCCGCATGAGCACCACCCGGACCGATGCC